>CBDDRB010000023.1:0-9458 GCA_965232965.1 uncultured bacterium | reverse complement strand
CCCATGCAAGCGACGCTCTTCGCCACATGATCTTGGACAGCAGCCGAGGCAACCTCATCGGAAAATCGAATCCACAGCCGTCTCACACGCAGCATTGACGCAGGGAGGATACTGAAGGACAGATTATTTTGGACAGCAGTGCTCCCGACCCCTTTGTTTTCCTCCTTTGTTTTCCTCGTGCGGGGTGTGGAATGGGCCCTTCTCGGGCATCAGGATACTCGAATAATGATGGGACCGCAGCCAATTCACGGCCACCTCGGCGAGGGGAGGATCCCCCCCAGATCAGGATTCGCTGTTGGGCAGTGGGCAAGATGGTATGGGAACCGCTTGTGATCGGAAATCGAACGCCGCACGGCGGAGCGTTGGAAGAGCATCCTTGCATCGAAGCACGACGGAGAGAAGGCAACGCACTGAGACAGCCAGACCAGAGGGAGGGTGTATGATGCGCATCGCAAGGATTCTATTCCTCGTTTCCCTCAGTAACCAGGGTGCTGTCAAGACCCAAACGCACTCTCTGGGAAATGGTTTCCTGGCACTTTATTCTTCTTCCCATCTGCCTCGAAGTCCCCTTGGCTTTCCTGAATAAGTTGATTCTGCTAGAATGAGCCCATGGGTTCTCAAGCAACAAAGTTGCTCGAAGAGGCATTGAAGCTTCCTCCAGAAGCGCGAGCTGCCATGGCGGGATCGCTGCTCGATAGCCTTGATGTGACGGTTGATACTGACGCTGAAGGGCAATGGGAACAGGAGATTGCTCGCCGCATACAAGACCTCGATACATCTCCGAATCGTGTTGTTTCGTGGAGTGATGCTCGCCGAAAGATCCTCGGCCGCTGATGCCGGGCCCGCCCCTTCTTCTCCATCCTGACGCAGTTGAAGAGGCCCAAGCTGCTTGGCAGTGGTATCTCGAAAGAAGTCAGTCCGCTGCGGATTCCTTCCTTGCCGAGATCGATCACGGGATCGAAGCCATCTCTAAAGCGCCAGAACGCTGGCCACTGTTCGTGCACGGTACTCGTCGCTACCTCTTCCGCCGCCTTCCGTTCCAGATCGTGTATCGAGTTGCCAACTATCGGATTGAGGTTGTGGCCATTGCACATGGCCGACGCAGGCCGGGCTATTGGAAGACTCGATAGGTGAGGAAACGACGGCCGCAGCAATTCGACAAGTTCAGGATGCGCATGATGTGCGCCCTCGACAGGCTTCCTGGACGAACTCAAGACAGTTGCTGTTCCTTTTTCTTCTCCCGTAGTGCTCCGTTTGGCGTTTAGAGCCTCGCTGCCAGGTCAGCTTCGATCGTCTCTGGCTTGTCGCTCGGCGCGTAGCGCCTCAATACCATACCGTCGGAGCCCACGAGGAGTTTCGTAAAGTTCCATTTGATCGCCTCGATGCCGAGAATCCCAGGCTTCTCCGATTTGAGGTATTGATAGAGCAGGTGCGCATTCACGCCGTTTAGTTTCCTTTTCGTGGAGAGATCGTCTGGGGATACCGTCTTCGTTTGTAATTCCGAGAAAGTCTCTGACCTCAGGATTTTTGATCAACCGGTCGAGCGTTGAAATGGCGAATCCAGTGCCGGTGACTTTTTCTCGGAGTTCCTGGTCTAGCTTGTCAGCAAACGCATCGATTATCTGGTGAGAAAATGCGTAACGTCCTTTCTTCCCAAGTCGTTGAAGGTGGCGGCTCTTTTGTTGTCCGTCCCACGGCAAGGTACCAATTCCATCTTGGGGGCCCTGATGTCTTAATTCAATTAATCGATCAGCCTCTTCTACTGAAGGAGCTATGGTGCATTCAATTTCATTTGGGACCGGAATTTTTGCCTTGCACGCAATATCAGCAAACTTTCGACGTAAGATAGGATCCGGACAACGATTGGGGTCGTCAATTAGCTTGAGTGCGGTGATTCGCCGGTTTCCTTCCCAGACAACATACTCGCTAGTTGATTCAGGATTCGGCAAGACCAAGACTCCATCGATAGGGCTTAGACCTCGCTCCGCGATGTCCTTGGCTAGGTTGAGAATCTCTTTGCCGAGGTTCTCAAGCATCCAGAGTATGCAATCGGGTTCTGAAGGAATAGGTCCATGTCTGTCATTTTCCTTATTCAGGCGAAGATGGACTAACGGGATTGGCAAGCGTTCGTATGCCATGCGACGGCTCCCTGATTTCCCTGTGTCTTAAAAGGTCAGCGGTGTGCGAGAGAATACCTTTGTTGCCACAGAAAATCACCAAGATAGAATGGGGGCCAATGCGCGTAAACACAGAAGCCTAGTACGTGGTTTATCTCTCCTCTTGCTGTTGGAGGGCCGGCCTGGCGGTTTCCCGACGTGCGCGCGTCCAACGAGGGGAGTCTGCGACCGCGCGTTGCGCGAGCACTGGGAATCGCCAGGCCTCCCTTCCTTTCCCTCTACTCCTCCGGAATATTGGAGGGAGTGGCCAAGGATGCCCTCGACTGCGCGCATCGAACGAGGGCCTTCCTAGGCCGCGCGTTCTGCGAGCAAGGAGGGCACCTGGCCGCTCCCTTCCCTCTCTTGCTTCTGAAACTCTGCCCCCCGTACAATACCCATCTTCGAACCTAACTCATTGGCTTTCTTGTCACTTTGGGCCAGTTTGCGGGAAGGATCTAGGCCAGTATGAAGGTCGAGTATTCGAAAGGCGAACGGGCCTCGAAGGAGCTCATCATGCTCCATCGTGAAGCTTCCGAAGCCACCAGCGGTCGGAAGATGAAGGTGTTGCTCATCTACCCGCCGGACTGGTTCCCTTCCGAACCCTATTTGAGCCTTCCCTCCCTCACCGCCGTCCTCCGTCAGGCTGGTCATACCGTTATCCAAAAAGACATCAACCTTGAAATGTACGACTGGTACTTCAGCGAGGACTTTCTCAAGAAAGTCCTGCGCCGGGTACCGCAGCAGCTCGACCGGCTCCGCAAACTGTCGAAGAAGCGCGATCTGAATGCCGAAGAGATGGATTTGCAGCTCTCTCTCTGCGATCTGACTAGGCAGCGGATCGACGAATTGATCAAGAAGGCGGAGAAGGCGAAAGCGATTATTCGCGGAGAAGTGTTCTACGAAATCGATCAGTTAGAGTGGGCGCTTCATGTATTCCGTGAAGTCACCTCGGTGATCTCGATGGTCTATGCTCCGGCGCGAATCTGTATGCCGCCGATGGAGACGGATCTGTCGTACAAGGTCTTTGTTTCGTCCGAAGTGATGGATGCGGTGAACGACACGCAGGTGAACGTCTACCGCGACGTGTTCGAGCATTTGGTGAAGCCGGTGATCGAGCAAGAGCAGCCGGATATGGTCGGCATCTCGATTGTGCTCCAGCAGCAGATGTTCTCCTCCATGACCTTCTGTGCCCTGATCAAACAATACTTCCCGCATATCCATGTGACGATCGGCGGCAACACGGTCACGCGATTGCGCGATGTCCTGCCTGAGTCGCCGCTGTTCCAATATTTCGACAGCGCGGTGGTCTATGAAGGGGAGACGGCGTTTGTGCAACTGGTGTCGGCGGTGGGGGCGAAGCGGAGTCTCGCCGATGTGCCGAACACCATCTATAAGGACGCGACCGGGGTTCATGTGTCGCCGACCAGCTTTGCAGAAGATATGGCGACGTTGCCGCCGCCGGATTTCGATGGGCTGCCGCTCCATAAATACTTCGTGCCGACGAAGATCCTGCCCTACTTGGCGACGCGGGGATGCTATTGGGGTCGTTGCGAGTTCTGCGACCATGGCGAGGGCTATACGGCCGGCTACCGGACAAAGAAGATTCAGGACATTCTGACCGACATCACCTATCTCCGTGATAAATACGGCGCCAGGCATTTTCATTTCACCGATGAGTCGTATCCGCCTGCGCTCTTTCGCAAGCTGTCGCGTGGGCTGATCGACAGTCAGATGGGCATCGTCTGGACGACACACATGCGGTTCGAGAAGAGCCTGCTGGACGATCAAGTCTGGCAGGATGCGAAGGACTCGGGCTGCCGCTATCTCCACTTCGGCTACGAGTCGGGGAACGAGCGGGTGCTCAAGCTGATGGACAAGGCCACGACGACCGACGTGATCACGAAGCATTTGCAGCTCTCGGCCAATGCGGGAATCTGGAACCACTGCATGGGCTTCTTCGGCTTTCCTGGCGAAACGAGAGAGGATGCCTGGTCCTCGGTGGAATTTCTCGAAGCGAACAAAGAGCATGTCCATTCACTCGGCTTCGGCACGTTCGACCTCGGCCGGCATAACCCGGTGGCGAAGAACCCTGAGAAATGGGGGGTGACGGCCTACAAGAATCCCGAGTGGGATTTGGCGCTCGACTACTATTACACGGTGAAGGACGGGATGAGCATCGAAGAGGCGGAGCGGGTATTCCAAGAGTTTGAACGGAATCACAACCCTGGCTGGGATCTGCGCCTGTTCATCAGGGAATACATCTTTCTCTATATCGCACGGTTCGGGCTGCAGAAGCTGCCGGACCTGCAATATCAGGCGGCGAAGATAATAGGCGCGGCGCCGACGCTGGCAGGGAAGATGTGAAACGAATGGTTTCGGGTTTCGAGTTTCGGTTTGAAATCGGTTTCGAGTTACGGGTTCCTGGGTCCGTGTTAAACGCGAAATGCTCAGTTGAATTTTCGAAACACGTAACTCGAAACGCGAAACAATCGCACTATGACTGAACTTGTCCAAATAGGTCCTTTGGCTCCGCTGGCAAAAGAGGCACGGAAGCAGTCCAAGGTGATGCTGCTCTTTCCGCCTGAGTGGGTGCCGACTGCGCCCTATCTCGCCTTGCCCTCCTTGACTGCCGTGCTGCGGGAGGCGGGCCATACCGTCATCCAGCGCGATATCAATATCGGGATGTGGGATCACTTCTTCAGCATGGAGTTCCTGATCTGGGTGAAGGCCCGGCTGGGGATGCAGCTCAAGCCGCTCCAAGATAAGGAGAAGGCGGGGACGCTGACGGAGCAGGAAGCGGATCATAAGGCAGTGGTGGAGCAGGCCTATGCGGTCGATGTGTTCGATCTGGCCGATCGGGCTGAAGATGCGAAGCTGATCGTGCGTGGCGAGCGCTTCTACCAGGCCGAGATACTCGAAGGCGCGTTGAACACCTTCCGTGAAACGATGACCTACATTTCCGCGGCCTATTATCCCGCGTCGCTCGTCTTCTATCCGATGGAAAGCAATCTGGGCTATCGGCCAGGCGTATCGAAAGAAGTGCTGGCCTGTTTGGACGATGCGCAGGTGAACGTCTATCGGGACCTCTGCAATCAGCTGGTCATGCCGGCGGTAGCGAAAGAACAACCGGACATCGTCGGGCTCTCGATCGGCACGCAGATGCAGCTGCTCGCGGGTATGACATTCTGCAAAATGATCAAAGAGTCCTTCCCGCATATTCATGTGGTGGTGGGCGGTAACGTCATCACGCGCCTTCAAGAAGATCTCGCAAAGCAGGAGCAGTTCTTCACGGACGTGTTTGACTCGGCGATCCTTTACGAGGGCGAGCATGCGCTGCTCTGGCTCATCGAGGCATTGAATGGCGAACGGGCCATCGCCTCCGTGCCCAACTTGATCTATCGAGATGCCTCAGGCATTCACCGGAATCCCGAAGTCTACACCGAAAAGACGACCGCGCTGCCTTTGCCGGACTTCGATGGAATGCCGCTGGACCGCTACTTCGTGCCGGAGCTGATCATTCCCTACCTGGCGACGCGCGGCTGCTATTGGGGCCGCTGCACGTTCTGCGACCATGGCCAGGGCTACTTCGATCAGTATCGGGGTGTGCCGGTGCAACAAGTCGTCGAACAGATTAAAGCGTTGCGGGACAAGTATCAGTGCCGCCATTTCCTCTTCTCCGACGAATCCTATCCGCCGGCGCTGTTCAAGAAAGTCTCGCAGCTTCTGGTTGATCAAAATGTCGGAATCAAGTGGACGACGTTGATCCGGTTTGAAGAAACGCTCCAAGACCAGGAGACCTGGGATCTCGCAGCGAAGGCCGGCTGCTGCACCCTCTATTATGGGATGGAGTCGGCGAGTGAGCGTGTGTTGAACCTCATGGACAAGCATGCCAAGAAGAGCGTGATCCAGCGCAACCTCCATATGGCGGCGAAGTCGGGGATTTGGAACCATGTGATGGCCTTCTATGGATTCCCCGGCGAAACGCTCGATGAAGCGTTGGAAACCCGTCAATTCGTCCTCGAGAACCAGCCGGTGATTCACTCGATGGAGCTGTTCTACTTCGTGGCCTATCGCCATACGCCGATGGTGCGCAATCCGGAGAAGTTCGGCATTACGATCCACAAACAAGAGGAGTACGATCTCCCCCTGGATTATTACTACACATTGAATGATCCGAGTACCCTCTCCTGTCTGGACGCGATGCAACTTTGCGAGGAGTTCTACAAGAACGATTTTCACCCCTGGGCCGTGCGCGTGAACTCGCGGGAGCATGTGTTCCTCTATATTTCGAAGTTCGGGACGAACCAATTGCCGCAGATCTATGCGCAGCAGACGCAGCCCGTCGGCTCGCCGGAAGGCGTATCGGGATTGATCACCTGGCCGGTTGCAAAGAACGGAAGCGAGGATGGGAGTGAGGGGATGAGTCGGGTGGTCAGCCACGGAATGGGATGATCAGTTTCTGGTTTGGGGTTGCGAGTTTCTAGCATTGAGTTCCGTGTTTCGCGTTTCGAGTTGCGCGTTCGAAACCACAAAACCAAAACTCGAATCCGAGATTAAGAAACTCGAAACCCGAAACCCGAGACTCGAAACAGGCTTTAGGAAAGAGGATTTTCGTCAGGCGTATGATCCTGGACCAGGACAGCGGACAATAAGGTGTAGGCGGCTTCGATGAGTTTGGTCATTTCTTCGGCCTTCTTGTAGGCCTGCATGTATTGCTTGGGGTTGTTGGTCAGGTTTGAGTAGCGGGCAGGATTCCAGGTGTAGAGCAATGCCCGCCTGGTTCGAGCAAGGGTTTCGGGGGTGACAGGGAGGGTCAGTCCCAAAACCTCCAGAGCGTGGTTCACGTCTTCTTGCGTCACATCTGTCACGGGGCGAGTCTGGCAAAGCGGATGCACGCCTGTCAAACACCAAACACAACGCAGCGGGACTTGCGAGACTCGCGCGAAAAGCGTGACGCGTCGGGAGTATGCTCTTCGAGAGTCGTGCCTGTCGCGCACGACATGCTTGTCTCGCTCACCCGATAGAGAGATTTCATGCCGGATCTCCGCACGCTTAAATTTTATCAGGCCGATGTGTTCACTGGGATGCCGTTCGGCGGCAACCCGGTCGCCGTATTCCCCAACGCCCAAGGTCTTAACGACTTTGAACTGCAGCAGATTGCCCGGGAGATGAATCTCTCCGAGACGGTGTTTGTGTTGCCTCCAACAAATGAGGCGGCAGTCGTCCGCCTCAGGATATTTACTCCGACGCAGGAGATTCCATTTGCCGGACATCCGGTGCTGGGGACCTTTTACGTGCTGGCTCAGCTCGGGTTGATTGGCGTGACGGATGGCACGACCCGCCTCATGCAAGAATGTAACATCGGCCTTTTTCCTGTCGAAATCCATGCACAAGATGGGGAGGTCACTCGTGTCGTCATGACGCAGCCAAAACCGCTCATCCTCGGTTCGGTGGATGAGACGGAGGATCTGTATCACATTGCAAAAGCTCTAGGCCTCCCCAAATACCAGATTGTCGACACTAAGGCGCCGATCATGGTGGTATCGACCGGGTTGCCGGTGGTGATTGTGCCGGTGCGGACTCTCACGGCGGTACGGTCGATTGAGCCGGACGGGGCCGCGATCGTCGAGATGTGCGAACGGTTCGGGACCAATGGGATTATGGTCTTTACGACCATGACGGTGGAGGACACTGCCACAGTGCACGCGAGGATGTTTGCGCCTGCGATCGGAATTCTCGAAGATCCCGCCACCGGGAGTGCCAGCGGGGCAATGGGCGCCTATCTTGTCCACAATGGGCTCGTCGAAGTGGGACCTTTGACGGAAGTTATCGTCGAGCAGGGCTATGAGATCGGGCGTCCATCGCGCATTCTGGTCCAGGTGGAATCGGATGACGATGCGATCCAGACGATAAGGGTAGGGGGGCAGGTTGTCATGGTGGTGGAGGGGACGTTGAGTTTTTGAAATGGCGGGTCCTGTCAGCGAGGAGCCCGACCGTCCTCGCACCCCGCCCGGTGTAGGGACCCCGCTGCGGGCGGTCGGGCGCCCACCTCGCTGCCACCCGCCCTTTCAAAATTGCATTTGGTGAATGGAGGGTGGGGTGATGAAGGCGGTACTGTTTCGCGAGCATGGTGGACCGGACAAATTATCGTATGAGGATCTGCCCGAGCCGATGATCGGTCCGGAGGATGTGTTGGTTCGCGTCAAAGCTTGTGCGCTGAATCACCTCGATATCTGGATACGACAGGGCAATCCGGCCTATCCCATTCCGCTTCCTCATGTGCCGGGATCGGATGCGGCCGGGATCGTGCAGCAAGTCGGCGGCCAGGTTGATAGCGTCACAGTCGGGCAACGCGTCTTTGTGTCCCCCGGGATCAGTTGCTGGAAGTGTGAGCAGTGTCTGGCGGGGCGAGACAATATGTGTCTTTCGTATGGACTGGTCGGTGCCAAGATGCACGGCGGTTATGCGGAACTTTTGAGAGTCCCGTTTCGCAATGTGCTGCCGATTCCAGAGAACCTTTCGTTTGAACAGGCGGCGGCGTTTCCGCTTGTATCGGTGACGGCATCGCATATGCTCTTTACCCTCGCCGGCCTCCAGCATGGAGAGACGGTGCTCATCATGGGAGCGGGGAGCGGAGTCGGGAGCATGGCGGTTCAACTGGCGAAGCTGGCCGGAGCCCGCGTGATGGCGACCGTTGGATCCGACGAGAAGATTCCCAAAGCCGTCATCCTCGGGGCCGACGCCGTTATCAATCACACGACTGAGAAGGTCTCGGAGCGCGCAAAGCTGCTGACCGAAGGACGTGGCGTCGATGTGGTGATCGAGCATATCGGCCCGGAGGTGTGGGATACCTGTCTTGATTCATTGGGCAGAGGGGGACGTTTGATTACGTGTGGTGCGACGACCGGAGGTGAAGTGAAGTTGAATCTCCGGTATGTCTTTGCTCGGCAATTGACGATCAAGGGTTCCTATTTGGGTACGCGTGCAGAATTGGTGAAGGCTGCGGAACTTATGGGACAGGGCAGATTGATTTCTGTGATCGATCGAACGTTTCCACTTGAGGAGGCTCGCGCGGCACAAGAGCTGATGATCAGCCGCAGGTTCTTCGGTAAAATCATACTCACGGTGTAACGGATGTTGAAAACGAGTGGGGAGGGAGCGGCCAGGTGCCCTCCTTGCTCGCAGAACGCGCACGATGAAGGGAGGGAACGACACCCATGCAGGTGCTCTTGCTCCCGGAGCGCGCACGATAAGAATGTGCTCGCTCGACGGCCGCAGTGAGACCTGCATGGGTGTCATTCC
>CBDDRB010000022.1:0-10224 GCA_965232965.1 uncultured bacterium | reverse complement strand
GTTCAAGATGGTCGGCTGGTCTTTTATGCGTGGCTGGTCGATCGACAGGCGCGGAGTGAAGATCCGGTGCTCGGGCAAGTGTTCTTTCCGCCGACGGATGCCTCCATCATCTTCGATTGTTTTACGCATCCAGCCGATCGATGTAAAGGCATCTATCATCGAGCGCTGTGCCAAATGCTGCATGATGCACGGGAGATCACTCAGGCGCGGCAAGCGTGTATGGCCGCGTATGCCGACAATCGCATTTCCTGTCATGTCATTGAAAAGCTCGGATTTCGTTATATTGGAAGCATGATCAAGCACCGTCGCGTGTTCAAGACCCACCGCTACGCCGTCGCCGTGAATCACAAATTCCAGACGGCGTTGTTGTAACCCAACAGGCCATGTGTGCGGAGAAGTTTTTGAGTCTGCGCTGTTTCCAGTTGGTTGCTCCAGCATGACAAAGACAAGCGAAGTGGAAAGAACTAGGAGACCCTCTTTCCGATGCTAACAACGTGGTAACCATAAGATGGACAGAGCGAGCGCGGGTATTTTTTGACGGGCGACTATCGCGGTTAGAGCCCCGGAAGACGGTGTAACCGGCCTACGCCGCGAACCATCGACACACCCTCAGAGGGACTTCAGTATTCGTAACGTGTCGTCAATCCTGCGATCCTCGAACAGCATTTCTCGTAGTCTCTTGTACTGTCGTTTTGTATCCCTCATACAATACGGCTCCCTGCGAGGCCCGCATGTTTTACTCGATTCGTCCCTTCTGGCATTTCCCTCTGCTCTGTTCCGTCACCTCTGGATGCACAGGTATGCTCCTCGCTGGTCTCTGTCTCGTCGTGTTGCCCATACCCACGCAATCGGGAGAGCCGGGGCCTGATCGAGGCATCTGGCTCACGGCCGCACCCTTACCAACAAAACGGACGGAAGTGGCAACCGCGACGCTGCGTGGCAAGGTTTACGTCGTAGGCGGGTTCGAGCAGCCCAGAGTTGGCGATCTGATGAATGATTCGATTACCGCATCTGTCGCAGAATACGATCCCTCCACGGACCATTGGACAACCAAAGCCCACATGCCGGTCGGCCTGCATCATGCGGGCATTGGTGTGGCCGGCGAGCGGCTGTATGTTATTGGCGGGTACACGCGGTTGGGACTTACTCTCTGGCATCCCGTCGCAACTGTGTATGTATACGATCCAGTGACTGACACCTGGGCCGAGCGAGCGCCCATGCCAACCCCTCGCGGTGCTTTGTCGGTCACGGAACACGAAGGAAAGTTCTATGCCATCGGAGGCTACGACCGGAAGGCTAATAGTGCCGCGGTTGAAGTGTATGATCCGGAGCGCAATACTTGGGCCGTTCTGGCGCCACTGCCGACCCCTCGCGATCATCTCACAACCGGGGCCGTGTCCGGAAAGGTGTATGCGATTGGCGGGCGTCTGAATGGTGACTATCGACGGAATCTGTCTGTCACGGAAATGTACGATCCCGTCACCAACCTCTGGGCCCGCGCTGCGGATCTCCCCACTGCCCGTAGCGGAATTTCAGCATCAGAGGTCGGTGGTCGGTTATATGTGTTTGGTGGCGAAGGTGGTGACGGCACGTTCCGTGAGAATGAGGCATATGATCCAGCACATGGTACTTGGCAGACGATGTTACCGATGCCGACTGGGCGCCACGGCCTCGGATCGGCTGTGGTTGATGGACGGATCCACGTCATCAGTGGAGGTCCGACTCCCGGCGGTTCCCTTAGCGATCTGCACGAAGTGTTTATCCCGGCTGAACAGCTGACTTCCAAGTCAGGAGATCCACCTCAACCAGACAAGGCGGGACGATAGGAGGATTCTGTGTGACTATCGATCCCATACACAATGCACAACTCAGCACGACACACGCGACATAGACTTTCGATGCATATTGTTCTACCCTCCTGGCAGTGTTGACGCTCTGGAACAGCATACAGTTGGATGATCACCGCTAACCGAGGAGGCGCTCATGTTCTCGATTCCCAAAGTCGTCAGTGTCATGACGTGTGGAGTGGTGTTATGTGTCGGGCTGTCGCAAACAGCGCACGCCCTTGATGGGGAAGGCGCGAAACGCCTCGCAGAAGCCAAGGTGATCAAGGGGGATCTGGTGCGCGTCGATTATGGCGACTATATCCTCAAGGATCAGGATGGCAAGGAAGTTCGTGTGCATATGACGAAGAAGACCCAGATTATGGGACAACTCAGGACGGGTGACCGTATTGAGGCGAAGGTGGACGACAAGGATAACGTGCTGGCGATGCGCTCCCTCCCCTAAGTCGGAATGGCGGTCTGCATGTGTCATTGGACCTCTCCAATGTTATTCTGGGAGGCATCATGGCCAAAGTTCTCGTGATCGATGATGAGCGGAGCATCCGACATCTCCTCGATACCCTCTTCCGCCGGAAGGGCCATGACGTAGTTCTGGCGGAAAACGGGCAAAGAGGCCTCGAGCTCTTCCGCCAAGAACAGCCCGATGTCATTGTGTTGGACCTCAACATGCCGGTAATGGATGGACTGACCGTCTTACGCGATATTCGCGACCTCAACCTCGATCAACCGGTGATCATATTCTCAGGGTCCTGGACTCAGGAGAGAGAGCAACAGATGCGTGCCCTTGGCGTCACTGAGCTTGTTCATAAGGAATTGTCTTTGGATCGGTTGGAGGAAGCTCTGGGACGCCTGCTCAAAACGCCTACTCAAGTGAGGTAGTGGCTTAGAGGACGTTTCAGGCCATGGTTCGTTTGGGTTCGATGTGGCTGCAACGCACAGTAATCGCTGTGCGGAAAAACGGGGGCCGAAAAACTGGTTCGATCTGGCGAGACGAGAAATGTTGAAGTATCATTTTAGAGTCTGCGATGAGTAACTTGAACTGGACGACCAAGAAGCCGACGAAGTCGGGGTGGTATTGGTATCGCGGTGAGTGCGATGGAAACACCGTGAAAGTCATCCATTTCATCGATGACGACGGAGATGGACCCTACCTCGCGACCTCAGATGATATTTCACTGACTGACTTAGACGGCGAATGGGCCGGACCGGTGGAGCCACCGTTGTCGAGTCAAAGCCGTTGAAAGTCGGATCCTCCCCAATCTCAGAATGAGCCCTGCATACCTATCTGGTGACCTCTCTGAAAATCGTTTTCTCTGGCGGCCTTCCTAGTTTTAGTCTCGTTTCGCTCGTGAGAGCATGCGGCCATAAATCCGGACCAATTCGAGATCAGGTCCATGATTTCATTCGAGCCTGCCGAGCCATTACGGAATTCGCGCAGGGACACAATGGTCTCACTGCCTTAGAGCGTGAAACCTGTCCAACTTCGTCCGGACATTGTAAGAACAAATCAGTCCCATGCCTTAACGGCGTACACCCCCCCGACGTCCCTCCACCGTCAACGGCGCTGGTGTCGCTAGGGTAGTCCCGAGATCATGCTCGGAGTAGGGCTGTGTATAATTCCGTCAACAACAGTTCTGATCGGAGCTGGAGTATCATGGCTAAGATTCTGGTGATTGATGATGAATCAAGTGTTCGAGCTCTCCTCGATATGAGACTCCGTTATCAGGGATATGATGTTCTCTTCGCTGACAACGGAACGAAGGGCCTACAGCTGTATCGCCAAGAACACCCCGATGTGATTGTGCTTGATTTGAGAATGCCGGAACTCGACGGGGTCACGGTGTTGAAAGAGATACGCCGTGTCGATCTCAAACAGCCGGTGATCATTTTGACGGGAGACACGACTCCTTCGGTAGAACAACAGGTCCGTGCGCTTGGGGTGAGCGAGTTCATCGTTAAAGGCTCCTCGTTGAATCTCGTGGTGGACACAATCAAGTCCCTTCTCAAGACTTCCACCCTGGCGATGGGCTGCTCGACTGTGATTGAAACCCTTGCGTCTTGAGTGAAGCCCAGCCTCCCCCACAAGCCTCTTCACCGTCAACGACGCATTCCCTTCAGCTCGATTAATCACCATCACATAGTCGCGCAGAGACCGGATTGACATCTACGAATGTGACGCACTACCGTAACGTCATGCTACACCCCACCCTGGGTGCGGCTGCTTGTTCACCTATAGGGGTAACCATGCGAAAACCTCCGCCTTATGAAACGATGGAAAACCAATCATGACCAATCTATGTGTGCCTGTTCTTGCATTCCTGCTTCTGATGCCCCTATCGGCTCCCATAACGGCATCGGCTTCTTCAGCAGGCCCACCCCGCCCGCCAACGGACGTTCCTGACCTCCTCGACATCAATACGGCGACCGCTGAGCAACTGAACGCGTTACTAGGAATTGGCGATGCCTACTCGGAGAAAATTATCAAGGGCCGCCCGTATCAGCAGAAGGATGAGTTGGTGCAAAGACAAATCCTACCGCGAGCGACCTACGAAAATATCAAATACAAGATTTTTGCCAAGTAGAGATGACACGAGGATATCATTGAGATGGAGCATCGGTTCTCAAGTCCCGTAACATCAAAAGTCCCATCTATTCGCTGAATCATGCCGCCTAGAAAAACGCCGTGAATGTCTCGTTCGTCGTCTGCACTATTGGTTCGGTTCTGATTCTGTTGGTCCCATCGCTTGCCACCGCGAGTTTTTCCGGCCCCGTCGTCTCCGTCCTGGACGGCGACATCATCGAAGTCCTGCACAACACCCATCCTGAACGTGTCAGCCTCAGTGGAATAGACTGCCCTGAGAAAGGCCAACCCTTTGGCGACCGAGCGAAGCAGGCTGTGTCAGCGTTAGTCTTCGGGAGAGATGTCATCCTACAGACCCATGGCCAGGACAAGTACGAGCGGACGTTGGCTGACGTGTTCTTGCTCGATGGCACACACGTCAACCACGCACTCGTCAAGGCTGGATGGTGTTGGTGGTATCGGAAATACGCACCGCTAGATACAGAACTAGAGAAGCTAGAGATGGAAGCTCGAAAGGCGAAGAAAGGATTGTGGGCTGATCCTGCTCCCATTCCACCATGGGCCTACAGGAAAGCGAGACGAGGGCAGGCGCGCAACATGTTAGAGGGGAAATTGTTAGAGAGCGAGAATGAGAGCACCATCTGCAAAGACAAAATCTCTCCTGTCCAGACGGCACACACTACAAAACTAATCAAGCCACGATTGAAATTCCATCGCATAGATTTCATTCTTTCACACATGCATGCCGAATGTGCTGAGGGTGTTGAAGCATGCGTAGACCTTTGCTACATTGCGCCTATGCTAATCGAAAGAGATAAACGAGACGCAGCTCATCATCGTGGCCGTGGAGCCCAATGCGCCACAAGATGCTCAGGTATTGGTTGACCGTCTCACAGGACTTTCCTCTTCGGACGACATCCGGCTCTAGCACTTACAACTGATAGCATTCGAAGTCGAGTGTTCCCCTCACGGTTGCGCCGCACTCGATTGAACGAGAGTGAAATAGGTGTGACGATGAAGCCATGGAAAGGGAAGAAATAGACTTATGGCAAAGACTGTCGAGTACCAGGGATACACCATTCAATCTGCCCCGTCTCATCTAATGGAGGATGAGAAATGGCGGCTTCGCGTGTTCATTTCTGTAGAAGATAATCGGGGTGTCCGAACTCGCGAATTCTCCTCCGATGTCCTGTATACGACTGAGCAGGAAGCTGATATTCACGGGATTACCTTTGGACAGCGCCTCATAGACGGGAAGGTGGAAGGCCGATCCGTCAATGACATGAAGACAACGGATCGTCGAGCGACACCGCGACTCCGTGTACAATTTAGGACCACATTCTCGGCTTCCTCAACATTGGAAGGAACGGGCATCATGTTGGATCTGTCTTCAGGAGGGTGCCGCATCGAGAGTCCGGTGACCGTGGAACCAGGCGTCTCGTTAGAACTGCGGATCTATGCACCGGACATCGAATGGCCGCTCATGATTGAGGCGGCCAGCGTGCAGTGGGTAAGCGGCCAGACGTTCGGGTTAGCCTTCTTTCGGATCACGGATACGGAACAGCAGCGCTTGGGGCAGGTGATTCATACTTTGATGGAGGGAGAAGCGAGGCCTGATTAAACTGGGACGGTGTACCGGTCTCTGCCCGAATGGAAACCAACCATATAGTATAATCCTCGGGAGGAACTGCGAGGGTGAGGGAGGCATGGCGACCTGGACCAGAGAGATCCCGACGAAGCCTGGATGGTATTGGACGAGGTGGAAGATTGAAGGGAATCCATTTCTGTATTCCTACAATGTCATGCATCTGGAGGAGCGGTGGCCAGGGCCTGATCTGGTCGACGCCGACGATCCGTTTTCCTTCTCATTACGTCATGACAGCTATGCGAAACACGAATGGGCTGGACCGCTGGAGCCCCCGCAATGAACTAGACGAATGAAACCACGAAAAAAATGGTGGTAGTGGTCCTGATAATAAACGTGTTTGCACGAATCGCACAGCAGTATCGTGGGTGACAGAAAGGCTGAGGGTATCAGTATTCGTCCAATTCTTCTGTTTCATCGATCAACTCGGCCGTAATCTCGGAGCTCTCGGTTTCCCACTGAGTCAATGGAATCCCCCCGACCTTCAGAATCGCTTCCTGTTCCGTGCCGGCGGCTATCGTCAGTTCATAATGAATGCTTTGTCGCACTTGAAACATTTTCATACAGTCCCCTTTTGGTGCCGGTCCTTCCTTATTTCTATCCCGCTGTTATTAATCGATGGTGATGAGGATCCGCCGTTCGCCGGCGGATCCTAACATTGAACAACTACCGTCGGCTACTGTGCCCCCTCCTGATTAAGACATGTTCATTCGAGAGCTGGTTTGGCAAGGATGTACTGTTCAGTTCTTTTCAAATGACTGCGCTGTCTCGTTGATTCCTTTCGTATCGCACCGTATCATAGGCGCAAATACATACAGGGGGATATGCAACGACAGGACAAACTGAAATACAGAACGCCGCTCACCGCGAGCCATTTACGGGCTGGCGCTCGCGGAGGTGCGCGGACTCACATCCCGCCTTCTCTATCAAATAGAACCTCGATGCCCTTCACTTTATCTCCCCCCTGTACAAGCTGGCAGCTTACTGGCACTCGATCTTCGCGATCAGAAAAGACACTCCCTCTGATCATCATAATCCCAAATGAACAACATATGATCATCATAATCCCAAATGAACAACATATCGAACTCCCGGAAAGCTTAGTCTTGTCCTTCACGAACACAGGAGTGTGTGAGAGAAATTTTGCGATCAAGCCGGACTCTCGTGGTCGGTTTAAGTATGACCTCGATCGACTGGAACGAGAACCCGCGGAGCTCGTTCAATGAGTCCCCATGTCCCCGTACCGTTTCGATATGCCATCGTCCCCTTGTTGTCGATTGTTTGTCTTGTTGTGCCTATTGCGTCCGGATGGGCAGATTATCAAGCAGGCATGGATGCCTACAACCGTGGAGATTTCGCTAAGGCCTTGCGCGAATGGCAACCACTCGCCGAGGGGGGAGACGCAAGTGCGCAGTTCTCTCTCGGGTTGCTATATGAAAACGGAGACGGCGTCCCGCGGGATTACTCCAAAGCACGGGAATGGTATGAGAAGGCTGCGGCCCAGGGGGAAGTGAAGGCACAATTTTACCTCGGCATGCAGTCTGCCTTCGGTCAGGGTGGCCAGGTGGATTTAGTCCAGGCCTATATGTGGTACAGCCTCGCAGCGGGTAACGGAAACATGCATGCTCCTGGATATCGAGATGATCTAACCAGACAGATGACGCCTGCGCAGATTGCCGAAGGACGCAAGCGAGCACAAGAGTGGAAGCCGAAAGGGAAATGAGTGGCGACGAATTACGAAGGATTGAAATGACACGCCTCTTGCTGATCATACTCCTACTGCTGAGTAGTGGACCTGTATTCGCGGCGTGGGTAAAGGTGAGCGACAGCGACGAAGCAGGGAAAACTGTCTACGTGGATCCAGCCACCATACGCCGCAACAGCAATCTGGTGAAGCTGTGGCAACTCTACGATTATAGAACCGTACAAACCGTGGGAGGTATTAGGTTTTTAACCGCCGAGGAACAATGGGAATTCGACTGCGCAGAAGAGCGAGGCCGCGTGCTTGGTCTCAAGGAATTTTCGGGCAATATGGCAAGTGGAACGATGGTGTATACCAATTCACAAGTCAGTAAGTGGGTATCGGTCATTCCGGGTACGACAGGTCACACGGTGTGGAAAGTGGCATGCGGTAAGGAATGATCGAGCCTCACATAATTGCGGTGCACGAAGCCAGAAGTATGAGGCAGCTCCACTTTCGGCACTCTTCATTCCCATTTCAGATCTCTAAACATAAACGATTCCGCGGATGGGAATGGTGCTCATACCGTTTGCCGTCTGCATCCTATCACTGCACAGATCGTGCGTAACATACGGTTGCACAAGTTTTGTTATTAGGAACGTGTAACGAGCAGCGGGTTGAGAAAAGAATCATGAGGCGGCTGTGAAGTGTGGTGTGATCATCGAGCAGCTCGATCTTCGTATCACGAAAGAAGTCTCCAACCTCTTGCACATCGTAATCCTGAGAAATTATGCTCAAAATGTAGAGCGAGATGAGGCAGATAGCCAAGGTCAGAACGGCCAGGAGAACGACACGAAGCCCGACAACTCACTCATTGTCGGGCTCGCGTGAAATCCTGCCAGCGAGATGAGACCATGCAAATTGTTATGACCGGTGGAACAGGATTCATCGGTCGGTCGTTGTGTGCTTCACTCCGCCAAGAGGGACATCGAGTAATCCTTCTTTCGAGAAAAAGAGAAGAGGCGCAACGGTTGTGTGGATCAACTGTCACAACGGTCGAATGGAACGGCAGAGAGGCGGGGACATGGGAGCACTGTCTCGAAGGCACGGATGCCGTCATCAATCTCGCTGGTGCGCCAATCGCCGATGGACGCTGGACCGAAGCCCGCAAGCAGCACCTCTTGGAAAGCCGGGTCCTTTCCACACGTCTACTCGTAGAGGCCCTGTCCCGCAGCTCCTCGAAACCCCGGACGCTGGTCAGCGCCTCCGGTATCGGATACTACGGAGCCAGCGACGATCGTGTGCTGGACGAGAGCGCCGCGCGGGGCCAAGGCTTTCTGCCTGATCTCTGTCTCGCGTGGGAAGCGGAGGCGCTTCGGGCTGCAGGGTGCGGCGTACGAGTCGTGACGTTACGCACTGGAATGGTCCTCGAGCGAGACGGCGGTGCATTACCAAAGATGCTATTACCCTTCCAACTCTTCATAGGCGGCCCGATCATGCCGGGATCTCAGTGGGTGTCTTGGATCCACCGGGATGATCATATCGGCCTCACCAAGTGGATCCTCAAGACGCCCGGTGTCTCCGGCCCTGTGAATGCGGTGTCTCCCGAGGCTGTAACCATGAACCGGTTCTGCGAGGCGCTCGGAAGAGTCCTCCACCGGCCGTCTTGGCTTCCCGTTCCGGGTTTCGCGTTGTCTTTGGCACTAGGTGAACTGGGGACCCTCATGACTACGGGCCAACGGGTCAATCCGGCGAAGGCGCTTTCAGGGGGATACGTCTTTCGCTACCCGACGCTGGAACCGGGCCTACAGGCCATCGTGACGAAGCGATGAATGAAGGTGTAGCATGACTCAATGATCGGTTTTTCTGCATCCACTCATTCGACAGCCGCGAGACTCTGAGAACTCGGATTTGCCCATCGATTCTCATCACAAGGAGGTATACATATAATGAGGAAAGCAACCACTATAACGACGACCATCTTGCTGAGCCTCCTGACTCTCGTGCTGTTTCAAATCTCAGGGAAGGCAAGTGAGGTCAAGGCGGCCGGGGAGCAGGACAAGCCTCAGAGTGAGACTCAACTACCGAACGGAGTCGATGCCGATCTGCCGAAAGGTGTGATCGGTGTGGCGCTGCGGGTCGGAGCGGAACATGTCGGTGATCCGGCTTCGCTGTATGTGGCCCGTGTGCATCCACAGGGTCCAGCACAGTTAGCCGGTCTCAGGCATGGAGATGAGGTGGTAACGATTAATGGATCAGCTGTCATCGGCAAGACGTATGCGCAAGTGGTACAGATGGTGCGAGGGGAAGCAGGCACCGAGGTAAAACTGGGTGTAAGCGACTGTCTTGACAGTCAAGGGGGTGAGGGAGATTTTTTAGTCCATGTCACGAACCCGCGACGCACGCATTTGGCTCAGGAGCTCCGATCGCCGAGACGCCCGACCCTGGGTACCCCCTTCCGTAGCGGCTGGTG
>CBDDRB010000021.1:0-346052 GCA_965232965.1 uncultured bacterium | reverse complement strand
GAAACACGACCTCCGCCCCCACCGCCGCCAACATTGCAAACCACCCGATCTTGAGAGGCCGGGAATCGTACCAGAGCGACATGTCATAGCCCCGGTCGGCACCCCCCCATGTTGATGTACTCGCCATACACTGACCTCCTTAGTAAATTAAGGAATTGAGAAGCACCCCTCTATGTTTATATAACCACATGCAGTCGTTAGGCGTACCGGTGAAATCTTAACTCTCTCTAGCCTATGTGTCAATATAATCCTCCGCCAAAATCTCCCTAGATTTATATAAACATACCTCGTCCACCGGAGAGTACTGATCGACGAAGAATGAAGCTTTCAAGAGATTCATATCATCTATAGAATCGCGTTAATTCCAAGAGTTACACACCGACCATTCGAGGGACTCTCCATTTAATGAAGGGGCTCGTTCTGGACGGATTCACGAACCTCGCTATCCAGTTTCTACATGATCTATATTCCGGCAGAGACACAAAGAGAGGAAAAGCCATACTGTATGGCTCAAGAATTCGACATGATACGCCGGAGTTGTCTCGCAAAACCATTACGAGTCAAGGTTCGCGACATTAAAATTGGCAGCCCTGCTTCGCGCAAACCCTTCGCGGTATAGTGGTGGCAATGGTGGAACAGATGATACGACGAGCGCGCGATACAAAATCGGCTGTTACCGACAATGCCCACCGGTTCTTCCGATGCGATAGTGGCTCGGAGATAGGACCGCAAGTTCTGATACCCAACTTTACTGATCTGAAACCTGAAGGCCTCGGCCGGAGGCTTCTGTGTCCGTTCGGCCCAGATCGATTGATGAATCCCGACTTCGACGACCCCCTCCGTCGGCCATAAGAGCGCTCGGAGCGCCCCCGTAAAACCTTGACGCTTTTCCAAAAACCACGCGCGCTCAGCATAGCCCCATTCCTCATAGACGGGCGGCTCTCTTGCTACAGTCTCCGTTCCAGCATCACCTTGTTCACCGCCGGCATACAATGCCGGTGCGACAGGCAATGCGATCATCGAATGCGCGGCATCGAGAGAAACGACTATTGAAATATGTTCGAAGATTCGTAACGTAGGATCAGTACTTGCCAACATACACAATCCCTGTCATGAAATCTCATGTAATTGGCAGTGAAGATAGATGCGGGAGAGGCTACTGTTATGCCAGGAGAGAGTCAACCTTAAAAACGTGTTTTGCGGAGACAGCTTTCTCACCTCAATTCAGCGGGCAATTGATGTGGTCCAGTGTGCCCATTCGGCAAAATACAAATGCTCCTTCCAAGCTCGCTCTACTTTCTCCTCAAGGGGTGGTCTGGATGTGTCCCCTATTGCGCGCATCGACCGAGCACATTCTGATCGTGCGCGGTCTGCGAGCAGGGGGGATAGACCAGATCGCCCCTCACGTTTCCATCATTTCCAATCGAGCATCGAATTCATGTCCGCAGGCCGTGCAACGGATGCAATCGGACTCGACCGTAAATTCGTCTGATCGAATTCCCATCCCACCGCAGTCTGGACAGCGCGCAAGGTGCACCCTCTGATCATCCACCGTTTCGTATTGCGTGCCACGGAAACAATACACTGGCTTCCCGTCGAGCAGCCATGGGTTTCCCGCTTTATCCAGCACCGGCAACGCCAAATAATGATGGTTCACGTAGTTTTCGAGTTCCTGCCGGCTGGCGAAGCCGTCCTTAATCAGCTTTCCTCCTACCACTTCATAGAGCCCATTCTCTTTCACGATCGCCTTGGTTGGTCCCATCTCTCACCTCCCATCTCTGGAGGAGCGAATGACATACAGCCAATGGCGACGAGAGTTGAACCCGTGCCCCTTATGCCACTAGCAATGCGACCTCTGCTCTTTCCAGTTGTTGACCATACTACGATATGGGCACTGCAAACCCGGGGTCATGAATAGCGCCGACATATTGCTAGGCGATGCCCGAGTAATACCGCAGAATATTGGAAACGGATATCACACCAATAATCTGGCCGTCTTGCGTCACCGCCAGATGCCGGGTGGCTTGATCTTTCATCATGCGCACGGCGTCAATGATGGGCCGACCACCTTCAATAGCCACCACCGGCGTCCGCATGCAGTTTTTGACAACGGTGGTATTGGGATCTAGCCCTTTGGCCGCCACTTCGCGGGCCAAAGCCGAGTCGGTAATAACACCAACGTATGACTGACTATCTGTCACAAGCAACGACCCCAGTTTCCACTGCTGCATGAGCTGACCGGCCTTTCGCAGATTGTCGTCTTGTGACACGCTTCGTACCTCGCTGGACATATGCTCGGCGATCTGCGGGCCGATGAGCGTGCGTCCGATTTTGGCTTTCTTCGGTTGTGCGGAACGACGCGCTTCCAACTCCGACACGCAGCTCTCTAACACTCGGCCACGCTGCAACAGACTTTGCCTATCGCTGTCCATGCCGGTGCCTTCCGGCGCCTCATCAGTCATGTTGACAAGTCCTGCCGCTTCGCCTAGTTCGGCATACTCATACGCGTGCAGCAAGTTAGAGGTCTGCCCGAGGAGATCTTCAATTAACCGTTCGGTCTCCAGGTCGAACTCTTCCAGACTGCGCGTCGGTTTGCCCTTGCCCAGGAATGGGGCGAACTCAGCGAGCTGTTTCCGCATCCGTTCGATACTTCGATCAAGAGACACCCGTGGTTTTGATGGAGTGGTGCGGACGGCCATAGCACCTCCTATCGATGTTGATGGATGGCTTGGGAGCCAATTTTACCCTTCTGAATCACCAAGGGCAAGCGGGAGAATGTGGCAGGCAAGTGTGCATTTCGATCAACTGCTTTACATGAGGAGTCATGGCCATGAGGAGAAGCACTCCCTCCGAACTCCGATTCACAGCGAAAGCCCCTCCTTGCCCAATGACGATCGACTTCTCTTCGATGACGTCGAGTACCTCATACAAACACATACGCCGATAATTATTGCGCGCCTCGCTCCGGCATTCCGGAGAGATGGCTGCAGTCGGCATCACGACGGGAAACTGGTCAACGACATCTTGTCCTCCATTCCATCCCCTCTGCCTGATAGTCGCGGAGCAGGAGCGTGTTTCTACAAGAATGTGCGTCGCCATGCCAAACCTTCATCCTAATCCTTTCTTTAGCCAAGGAGAGAGACTCAACAACGCTACTATTGGAAATTTGAATGTCCCTCACCCCTGATCCAATGGGCTCATCCCTGCGAAGGGAAACGAGTTCGCCTTCAAGACCGGAATCCCTCTATTGTAATGATTTCACAATGGTCTTAGTGCTATAGCCTATCGGATACTGTGGATAAGGAAATTCCTACACGCGACTGATGATGATTCCATGGATAACAGAGACACGTTCGTGATCTCTGCACAGTTCCTATCGGCGCAAAGACAACACAAATCAACCACACCGTACGAAGAGATCAAACATTTCCTCGGGCCCATGCCCCGTCTCTAACCATCGACAATTGCACAACGACGTTCTGAGAACATGTGCGTCAGTGGGATTCGCCGCATCTCCACGTTCTTGAACTCTCTCGCATACGTCCGCTTTCACATACAGTCTGCTTTCGAGAGCAGGCGCGAGAAATATTTTTCATTCGTTTCGCTTGGATAAGAATTCACTGGAACATACTGTCTTCCATGGTTCGGTTCTTGCTCCAGCCGGCATGCATTGCGTTCTTGACCGGGAAACATCTGCTGAGTCCTGGAACTCGAACACCTGATTAACACCAAAAGGAGGGCACCGTGTCTCATCGTCGCAAGAAATTCCTGACAGCAGGAATAGCAGGAGTGCTGTGTTCCACAGCAATACTCGGCCTCACTCCGGCTTACGCTGACGGAAAAAATAACCTGCACCTTCCGGGTATGCAGGACCGACAGCAATCGCCGGACAACTCTTTTACTCGCATGTTTCCTGATTTACCGCCCTACACCTCACCAACCGACGCCGCACGTAATCAGGCCAAGAAGCTGGGGGAAAAGGGTGGCCTCATTGATGCGTTAGATAACCTGACCGATCCCATCCAGTCGATCACGAACCCCACGGTATTTAGCCCGAATAATCCCGACAATCCAAGTATGCCTGCCGGCGTGACCTTCTTTGGTCAATTCCTGGATCACGATATCACGCTCGATCCGAAATCCCAGTTGCTCGAACGCAGCAACCCCGCGAAGACAATAAACTTTCGCACGGCAGCGTTCGACCTGGATAGCATGTACGGCGAGGGACCGGAGGGATCACCGGAGTTGTATGACGTGAGTTCCGGTGAGATCAAGCTGCGCGTGGAACAGATACCTGGTTCAGAGAAGGTCTCCCGCAAAGGAGCGGTCCGCTATGACTTGCCGCGCGATCCAAATAATGTTGCGATTCTCGGAGATAGCCGGAACGACGAACATGTGATCCTCGCTCAACTCCATATGGCAATGTTGCGATTTCACAATGCCGTGATCGACCACCTGCGCAAAGATCCCGCATACGTCGACGAGTCGGCCGAGCGGATGTTCAAGCTGGCCCAGCGCCAGGTCCGCTGGCACTATCAGTGGATCATCCTTCACGAATTTCTGCCTATGACGATTGGACAAGAGCGTGTCGATGACATTCTCAAAAAGGGACTCCGCTACTATCGGCTCGACGATGATTCAGACATTCGGCGGGATCGACGCACAAAAGACCCGAAGCTCCCGATTGAATTTTCCGTGGCAGCCTACCGCTTCGGACATTCGCAAATTCGTCCAAGCTATCGCCTGAATTTTGGTCCCACTGGCGGGGACGCATTCTTCGCATTTATCTTCGACGATACCCAGGATCCCAATAATCCTGATCCAAACGATCTGCGGGGCGGAAAACGTGCGCCGCGTCGGTTCGTCGACTGGCAAACCTTCTTCAAGTTCGACACCACCAATTTCCGTCCCAACAAGCAGATTGACAGCAAACTCTCTACCGTGATGATGTTGCTTCCAGGATCGCGCGGACCTGCGCCAGGTCTGCCGTCCGACGGAGTACAATCGTTGGCCTCGCGCAACTTGATGCGACACGTCAATTTCGGGATACCGTCCGGCCAGGCGATCGCCAGGAGGATGGGCGTTCCAGCATTGACGCCCACACAGCTGGATATGCTGAAGCCCTATGATATGGAGAAGAATACGCCGCTTTGGTATTACATATTGAAGGAAGCGGAACTCATGGAGAATGGTCTCCGACTAGGTCCGGTGGGAGGCCGAATTGTCGGTGAAGTATTCATCGGCCTGCTGAAGGCCGATGAAACGTCCTATCTGGCCTCGCGGCCGAGGTGGACACCCGTGTTGCCCTCCGCAACACCAGGCGACTTTCGCATCACCGACCTCTTAACATTTGCCGGAGTGGTTCCACCGCTGGACTAACCAGCGAGACAATGGGTCGGGAGGATTCATGAATCTGAGTGGTCAGAAAATCCTCCCGACCCCTCCATATCGGAACCTCACACAGACGGAGCAATCATTCCGCTTTGAGATCTTCCCGACGCGCGTGCTATCAGGCCAATCCTAACGCTGAGTCTTAAGGAGACAACCAATGCAGAATACGGAAGGGTGAGTTGATAAGCAGAAGTAGGCACTAGATCTCTGCACTGGATTGCTCGATCAGCCAGGCTTCGAATGCTTGACGGAGTATACGTTTGTGGCGCGGTTGATATCCGGGAATACTCGAGTAATCTTCCAACTCCAGCATTTTCTGAATCATGCTCACCGTATACGACGCGCCTTCAGCCTCGTGATCCCTATGCCACACGGCCAGACGATTCTCGGCCTCGTCTGTCTTAGTCTCCTCAAAGACATGCCACTCACAGTCTTTGGAATAGCGCAGGTAGGCCATGGAGTCTGCTCATGACGATAACACACCGCAAACCACAGAGATACATCGACATCTTGGTCATTCCATCAAACCGTCGCCGTCAGAATACATACCAAATACCGACCTGCGTGTACCGGTCATAGTCGAGCAATCCCGTACGCGCCTCAAAGAACTCCAAGGACAACCGTCGTCCAATCTCTGTTCACACCGAGTGCAACATTAACGCCGGAGAGAAATCGCGTAACCGATCGGCCAGACATCATGGCGCATTCTTCTTGGGCGGATAGTTCTCGAACGCCTTCCTGATTGCCTCGTTGCCCAATTCGATGTTTTCTTGAGTCGTATCCTCTAAGATTGCGACCATCGTTGCACGCCACTGCAATTCCTTCTTGACCGGCTCGACCAGATCCACGACGAGTGTCCCTTCCTTATACTCATAGGTGGTGACCGTGCTGTAACTGGCTCCCCATCCGTATCCCCCACCGTAATATCCTCCGCCGTAGTATCCGGGACCGCTTGGGCCGCTCCCCTGCACTCGCTGCTTATCTTGTGTGCCGAGCCAATAGTGGACCAGAAGGTCCGGATTTTCGTCCGGTGTGACTTCCTGGAGTCCCTTCGTGGTGAGTTCTCTTGAGACGGCTGTTTCAATACGTTTACGGGTCAAGGAATTATTGAGGAGGCCGGTTTTCGTGATGTCCGTCAGACCCGCAAGCGCAAACGTGTGAAAACGGGTAAAGTCGGCCGAAGGATCGAAGTCCGTTTTCACATCGATACTGCTACAGGCCTGCGCACAGAACAAAACCATGAGCAAACAGAGAGTAGTACGCCAAATCCGCATCGTGACCTCCTTAGAGTTAAATCACTGAACCATCGTTTCAAGCATCGACATCGCATACGTGAGGACATAAGCATACCCTCGTCTCATCGATCTGCGATGAACAAGTCCACCATGAACGGCAGCAAGAGTCTCAGCAATGACTGCCATCTGTCGTATAGATGTCCAGCACGCCATAGTGATCCGATCCGACATCGAGCGTGACCGGATTGGGCTTTCCGAAAAGCTCCTGCTTGAGGCAGGCATTCGGATCAGCCGGACCATAACGCATCGCAAAGAGGAAATCGATACGTCTGGCCATGCTGAGCCCTCTCCGGTACCCATCAATGATCTTCTGCTGTTCCCCTTCAGGCATGGCCTGTACGATCGAGCTAAGCGCAGGGGGCAACGCCACTTCCTCATGCTGTGCGACCGGATTATCTTTTGGATCGTAGGAATACAGCTCACCTGTGTGACGAGCGAGCAGAAAGGTGTCCTTCAATCCGGCATCGTACAACGTTCGATATTCCGGTGAGCCCGGCTCGAAGTTAAAATCTCCTCCGATAATCACCCCCAAATGGTTCCCCTCTGCCTGGAGTGTCCGCAATTTCTGCACCAAAATGCCTAATTCTTCGATTCTGCGGTCTCGATCCTTGGCCAGAGCGGCGAGAATGTGGTGGGCCTCTCCCTCCTTTGGCATCCGTCCCTGAAGCTGCGCCACAATGATGCGCTCTGTGAAATATTCGTCCCGCTCGATTCCAGAATGCAGATGCAGACTGACGGCCAGCAACTTCCTCCGGGTGACGGGGTTTTCGACTTCCGCAATCAAGGCGTACCGCAGTTCGCCGAATTGCACACCCGTGGAATCCTGACATCCCCCGATCCCGCCACTGAGCTTGACCCCCTCCAGTTTGCGAATTTGCAATGGCGCCTTTGCAAGGACAACCAATCCGTTATTCAACCCGGGAAGGATCGCCACATTTCCGACTAGACGGACCCCGCATGCGTCAACCTGGTGGACTTCGTCATAATCCAGACCGATCTTTTTCAGGCCGTCCACATACGTCCGTGCCCTCTCCGGCAACGGATTGACTTCCTGCAGAAGCACCAGATCAGGCGCCGCCGCAGCCATATTGTGTATTTGGAGCGATAATCGCGCTGTATGCGCTTCTTCGGATTCACCAGGCCGGACGGAAAACCGCCCCACTTCCAAGCCATGCAACGTGTTGTACGTCAGCACGCTGAACCGACTCATACGGTTCGCATTCTGCTCTGGAACATGAACTTTGGGGCTCGTACCGGAGCATCCTTCAATGAGGGGAAGGCAGAGGAGACACACCAAGGAGAGAAAGGACAGGCGGACGATCATTGTTCGATGTAATGAAACGATTCGCATATGTTCACCTATCTCGAATCGCTACCTCAACACGGAGGCCAGAAGTTTCTTGGCAGGTTTCCCACCGGTCACTCCTCTGTTTTCTTGGCCGGATCACCGATGCTCTGCGAATCAGGCTTCTCGCGCGGGACGGACTCCTCGATCAGATCATTCAGAAACTTGTTCACCGGTGTATAGGTAGAGGCCGTTTTTCGATTCTTGAAATCCGCCACCATACTGCCTAATGTCGCTCGGGCGACATCCTCAAAGTACACCGGGTCTTGCGAGACGGCTTCATTCTGCATCGTCGTTTCGGCGATGGAAGCCCACACGATTTCTCCCGTCTCCGCATCCCACAACTGGAGCGAAATCCGCATAATACTCGACCGAGTCTGCATCATGCGCAAATCGATTGGAGGAAATGACCAACGATCGGTCATCGTTTGCGAGAAGGCCGCGAGATGCGGCTGAAACACGTAACGTACACCAAGGGCAGCGGAGATTTTTCGCAGGGTCCCGCCGTCGAGAATATGACTCACTTCGAAATCAGTCCTCATTTTGGCATATTCTCCGGCCAATCCATGCCGGTTGATGCGCTTGGCTAATTCCTGCGGAGACATCACGTTCCAGTTCGGCGAAACCTTGCGAAGAATTTGGTCGAGCGCATACGATACCGCCACCTCATTACCCCGGAGAGCGGGAGGTGCAATTCCCCCAAATAGAGCTACCGAGTGCTGCTCAAACACGGCGTGCTGAAACGAGGGTGGCAGAGAGGTCGAACTGGTTCGGACTTGCCATCCATACAGCGAACTGGCGCAGCCCGTTGCAAAGCAGGACAGTAGAAGTAACACGACGCCTGCCGAAGATCTTGTCCGTCTCATTGTCCAACTGCGTCGAAGGGCCATCATCTCGATCATGCGGATTTCTCCCGCTCAGCTCACCTTCTCGATGTCGTTGAGCGACCAGCTCCCGTCGATCGCTCGCGTCTCCGGCCCGTAGAAGCGAAACATGAGGAAGAACGGCCGGCCTTCTTTTGTCATAATCCAGTTCGATTCCTGTCCTTCGGGCGGGGTCGACGCAAAATACACATCCACCGTCCCGTCGGCATTCCTCTTCAGTACCTGATCGTAGGAATCGATGCCGACGACCGGCGACTCGCGAATGAACGTCCCGGTCGTCGCATCGTACACGTCCACCGCCCAGAATTTTTTGGCTGGAACGTTCGCTGGAATACGCAGTCGATACATGTGGCTGCCGTTCAACCGCTCACCATCCTTCGTCTCGACGGCCTTGATGTAGAGCTGCGGCGGCGGCGGCACCGGCGGGCCATACATGGCGAACCAGGCGAAACCCCGCTCGTCGATGCGCAGGTCCTGGCCTGGTTCGATGAACGTCAGCTTGCTTCCCCGGGCCAGCGTGAGGTCGAGGATGAAATGCCAGGTCCGGCTGGACTGCGGCCAGATCAGATCTCCATTTGTGACAAACCCTTCCATCAACCACTGGTGTGCCTCTTCGGCCGCGCGGGCGAGCATCAATTGAAGCGCCGCATCGGGCTTGAACGTGAGTTTCTTGCCGATACCGAGCGAACGTAGCTGACCCATAATCGCGAGGTCACGCTCCTGGAGTGTTTCTTCATTCACCATCCGGGCGAGCGACGTATAGAAACTTGCGTCGAAGACCGGAGCCGCGTCGAACAGTTTGCTCGACACATCGATGAACTGGATTGCAGCGGGCAACGACGCCTTGGCCAGCGGATAGACCTTCAGCGTATGCAGGTAGTCGATGCCGGCCTTCATGTCCTCCGCACTATGTGTTTTGACGATGATTCGCAGCAGGCAATAGGCGTTGTAAGTAGAGAAGTGGACAGGCACATAGCCGGCAGGGCGCTTGCCCTTATAGCCGGGCGGCAACATCACGTATTTCGCCCCCTTGCCCTTGTCATAGCCCGTGTTTCCCACGTTCAGTTGTGGCTCGTTCCATGAATTGATCAGGGTACCGTAGAGTGCCTGCTCTTTTGCCGCCGGGATGTTCACGACAACAGGCCCGTTCTTCAGGTTGACGAAGAAGATGACATAGCTGGTCGAATGATTGGGCGTGGTCGTCTGATTCATCCACGTATTGGGGTTCGACCAGAAGATGACGTCATTGTATTTGGCCCCGACCCGGAAATATTCCTGCCTCATCGCGTCGACGTTGACCAGTGGCATGCCCCAGATTGCCGCCTCGACGGCGCGCCGCTCCACTGTACGCCTCGAAAGTTCTGTCGACGTGAAGATGGGACGCGGCTCAGAACCTGGCTCCACGTTCTGATCCTGCGCAGATGCAGGAATCGCTAGGCAGCCAAGCAGGATGGCAATCCCGGAGATGACCGTAGTGGTAAGAGTGGACCGAGTTCCCATCGTCATGCCTCCTCTACATCCATTTGTCATCGTTCTCTTCCATATGGCAGCGGCTCGGAACGGAATGGGGGCGTGGAAGGTAGACCGGTTCTACTGCCTGCCGAACGAAGCGACTCGGCGAACTCGTCCTGCTCCTGCTGGTCCTTCGTCTGGCCTTTGCTAGGATAGACAAAGACATCCATCCCGACCAACGTCGCCCGTCATGACCATGAACCCCCCGTCGCTATATATATAAATGGTGATGAGAAATGTAGTTCGCATTGTGTCCTCTTACAATGGATAGCAATGAACGGGAATCGATGCCTATGGTTGCGATACGGTCGAGGGGTGCCGGTTCCGCTAAGCTAGCCGGTTGCCCTGATACCTCAAACTCTACCTTGCAAACGGTACATTTCCCAAAATGGCATCGGCTTCATCGCATCTCCTTTCACATGATGACTATGCGGAGGTCTTGCCATCGAAGTGATGGTGCTCATCGGCATCGGCTTCCTTTTTTGTTCTATGTAACGTTCCGTCCTTATGCTCCGGAGGACTATACAGGCTATAGAGTTTGAGATCTTCGGTCTTGGAGACGTTGAGGACATTGTGTCTGGTTCCTGATGGAATCACGACAGCCACGCCATCTCCGACAGCATGGGAGCGACCATCCATCACGACAGATCCTTTTCCCGCCTCGAAACGGATGAACTGGTCGAGATCGTGCATCTCTTCTCCGATTTCTTCGCCCGGTTTCAGGTTCATCACCACCAGCTGGCAATGCGCAGCAGTAAAGAGCACCTGGCGAAAGTGTTCATTCTTACGCGTAGCCTCTTCAAGTTGAACGACATAGCCTTTCATCGTGCGTATCCTTTCTGTGTCCGGGCGTCACCAACACTCGCGTCAGACCACCCTGATTGGCTCTCCTTTGCGATCGCTGGTGAACCCCCAGGACGTTCGCCCCATCCGGACACCTCGTCTACTTCGGTAAGGTCTCCGGCGCGTTCAGCATCGGGAATGCATTGCGCAATTTTCTCTCCGCTTTGATTTCGCGGAGCGTCTCTTCCAAGATATTCGCCGGGTTGAAACTCGGCGGGTTTGAACGCGGTGGGAACTCTTTAAACGATGCGACGAACTTCGGTACTTCTTCCATCCCTTGGTATACTTGAGAAACGTGATTCATAATCCAGTCCCAGTATGTGTTCGAGGTGACGTCCGCCCGTTCGAAGGGATCCTGCATGAGGTTGTAGATCTTCGTAAGGCGTAGCGTGGTGAACGGTTCGCCCCAGACCGCCATCGTGCCTGGCATGCGCTGCTCCGCAAAGCTAAGCTTGTAGTCACCAAGCCGCATGGCCACGAGTAGGCCGTCATCGTCGGAGTAGAAGAATTTATTTCGGGCGCTCTTCACGCCATTGTTATTCGTTGCGGTCCCCTCCACGGACGTCAGGAATTTAGACTGGTCGTAGCCGTCAAGGTGAACCTTGTACTTAATTCCGTTGACGGTATAACCCTTTATTAACTTATTGACGATATCCGGTTCTCCGGCAATCGATGCGAGCGTAGGAATCCAATCGTTGTGGCTCATGAGTTCGTTGGTCACCGTTCCAGACTTGATGTGCCCAGGCCAACGGACCAGGCAGGGTACGCGGAACGCACCCTCCCAGTTGGTGTTCTTTTCAGAGCGGAAGTGCGTCATCGCACCGTCCGGCCAGGTGTTCATGTGCGGGCCATTGTCGCTGCTGAAGACGACAAGCGTGTCGTTGGCGATACCCATGTCATCCAGGGCCTTGAGCAGCGTGCCCACTGTAGCATCGTGCTCAATCATGCCGTCGATGTACTCGCTGTCGCCGTGCTGGTACCGTCCACGATGCTCAGAGCGCACGTGTGTGCGCAGGTGCATGCGCGTGCCGTTCCACCACACAAAGAATGGCTTGCCCGCAGCGTGCTGTCGCGTCATGTAGTCGATGGCCGCAGCGGAGGTCTCATCGTCAATGGTCTCCATCCGTTTCTTCGTAAGCGCGCCGGTATCCTTGATGGTCTGCTTGCCGATCTTGCCGAAGCGCGGATCGACAGTCGAATCATCCTTGTCGATGGCCTTAGTAAGGAGCACTCCGCGAGGACCCCACTTCGCCTTGAATGTCGGCTCTTTCGGGTAATCGGGAAGTTCCGGCTCCTCTTCAGCATTGAGGTGATAGAGGTTGCCGAAGAACTCATCGAACCCGTTGACGGTGGGCAGCGCCTCGTTGCGGTCGCCGACGTGGTTCTTGCCGAATTGCCCCGTGGCATACCCGAGGCTCTTGAGCAACCCGCCGATGGAGGGGTCGAGTTGACTCATACCCATCGGCGCTCCCGGAAATCCTACCTTCGTAAGACCCGTGCGAATGCCATGCTGGCCGGTCAAGAACGCCGCGCGACCGGCGGTGCACGACTGCTCACCATAGTAGTGGAGGAACCGTACACCCTCTTTTGCGATACGGTCGATATTGGGCGTTTCGTAGCCCATCAGGCCATCACTGTAGGCGCTGATGTTGCTGATGCCGATGTCATCGCCCCAGATGACGAGAATGTTGGGTTTGTCTTTGGCGGCATGCACCGGGTTGGAAAAGACCATCCCCGCCAGAATCGCCATCGCAAGACCCATCACCATGTGAGAGCGTCGATATCGAAATCCTTTTGCATTCATACGCACCTCCTGTGTCTAAGACAGACATCGCCCCTCGGGAATGAGGGGCGATGCTGTCTGTCACACGTGACGCTGCGATTAGTAGACCAGCGGGATATTCGCCGCGAGTTCCGCCTTCAGCATAGCCCGAATCTTATTTTCGATTTGGATATAGCGTGCGGTCTTTGCCGCCGGAAGCACTTTACCAACCTTGTCTGCATAGGTCCGCTTGAGCTTGACGTCTGATTCTTCAACAGACAGCGCTTCGTCGAGCAACTTCTTCGCCGTGTCGTTCGGGATCGATCCCTTGTTGAACGCCTCAGCATACTCGCCGATCGTCTTGCCGAGACGCTGATTCAACTGCTCCAAATCTTTCTGGTACGCGTCATACAACGGCCAGAAGGTTTTTCCCTCGGCATCGGTCAGATCCATGTTGCCGGCAACCAGCAATTTTTTGTCCGCTTTGATTTTCTGAATCAGGATGTCTCGATTGGTGTCGGCACTGGAGCTTGCCGCATCCTGGGCAAGCACCGGCATGGCGAACAAGAGGGCTCCGGCTAATACGAATGGTGTGAGGGATTTCATCTGTCGGTCTCCTTATATGTGTATGTTGTGAAGTGAACACTCGCTGCATCGACTCGATCATTGTCTTCAGTCAATCGAATAGGGCTGCACCCGCATCACACTAATGGTAGCGGTCGCGGAGACTCCCGCATCGGTCAGCACATAGGTGGAAAATCCCTTCGCCAGGTCTCCCGTGCCACCGCCACCGGCTGCGCCAACGTCTCCTGCCTTGGCCGCGGCTTCTGCCTCAATCCCTGCATTCCACTTGCCGGCAGCAAGGTCTCGGAGCTTCTCTACATCTTGAAAGATGAGCACAATTTTTTCACTTCTCCCACCCCAGCCCATTCCGAACTGAAGTTCCGGTATCCTTACATAGGTCCGCTTTCCTACGCCCTTGTCAACGACAACGCCTGCCCCGCCGCCACCGCCGACCATAGGAACCTTTACCACCTTTTTCTCCCCCACCACATAGCCCACCGACTGCGCCAGTTCTTGCTCAGTGTTGGGTTGTTCCTTAACGAGTCGCGCTAATGTTTCCTTTTCCATACCGTCGAAGTATGCAAGTTTTTCCTCTTTGCTTCCCACAAGACCGCCGGCGCAACCTGCAGTCATCATGGCCATGATGACCGTCACTACCGTCGTCCTCCTCGCACGGCTTGTTTTTCGAACCATCATACGGTTTCCCTTTCCTTCAGTAACCGAACACACTCTCCACACTCTTGATGCTTCCGTAGAACGGAAGACTCCTCCTGCGTTTCATCCAGGCTTTTTTTCACGTTGAGCAAAGTAGAAATAGGCGCCGACCGTGAGAAAATTGATCGCGACGGCGATGGTGTTCCACACAATGACCGGCCTCGAAGCGATCAAGACACCATAGTAGATCCAGACGATCTGAAATGTGCCCATGATGCTGGCCATAGTTGGATTCATCCCTTTGCTGGACTGGCGTCTGAACATTGCAATCAAGTCCGGCATCGCGGCAAAGGTGGTTCCAAATCCAGCCACGAAACCGATAATCTCCTCCAATGACATCGAAGCCACCCCTGTGCTGAAGCAGGCAACGCTTGCTACGCCGTATTAGTGACTCTCGACGCTGAGCACGTGGTAGCCCCACGGCTCCAGATCCACGTAAAGACCCGTTTCTTGTAGTTCGCCGCCGGCCCGGTCAAAGACCATCGCCTGCAGCGGATCGGTCAAGCGCCATGAACCGCCGGCGAGATCGGTCCAAGGTAATGTGATCCGGCCCTGAGAACGGAGATCCGAGAGATTCACCACGATGAGGTGACGATCGGCTGCCTTTTCCCAACACCATGCGACAATATTCATATGGGTCCCATTGTCGGGCAAGCCGATCCGTTCGCACAGCGTCCATATTCCGTCTCTGAAGTCGGCGCTGCGAATGGTATGGAGCAGGCTTTTGTAAAAAACTTGTAGACTACGGTCCGGTACCTCCTCGGGACGGCGGCGAAGAAACACTGGAAGCCGCACGCGCCATCCTTCGAATTGCCCTTCATGAAACAGCTTGGCGCCTGGAACAGTGGCGAACGTGACGGCAACGGCTCGCGCCTTCTGATACCCAAACGTGGCAGCGGCTCGCGGTTCGTCGTGGTTCTCAATAAATCGGACCAATTTTTCCTGGTAGGCCAGATCGGCGCAGAGATGAAGTCGTGCCTGCTCCGCGGGTCCGTGCTCCAGCCGATCGTAGAGACGCTTGTCGTAGCAGTACTGGAATCCCTGTTGCTGAAGTTCCCATTCGAGATCCCAGTAGGCCTCGGCGACGAAGAGGACCTGCGGATATCGCTCACGCACGGCCCCGATGAGCTCGGTCCAATACTCCTTCCCTGGTTTCTGGCCGGCGTGTGCTCCCCACGTCCGCTCGAAAATGGGGTTCGTCATGAGCATCGCCATATCACATCGCATTCCGTCACACTGCTCGGCAATGTCGAGCACGGTGTTGAAGGCAGCCTGACGTAGCGCGGGACTGAACGCGTTCAGTTGCGCCACATCCGGCCATGGAGGGAAATAGGGATCCCGGCCGTACGCAATCACCGCGCTACCTGCTCTAAAGAATTCCCCCGGTCTCGCAGTCAGATCGTCGGCCGTACCTTGAATAAAATACTGCGGATGATCCGCGATCCACGGATGGTCTGGTGCGACATGATTCGGCACAAAATCCAGAAGCAATCGCATACCGCGGTTCGCCAACATGTTTCTGGCTGTTGCCAACCCGGCCTGTCCTCCGAGTTGATCGTCCACGACGTAGCGACGGACGCAGTAGGCAGACCCGGCGATGTCCTCCCGTTGAAAGTCTGGTAGAGCATGTCCAAACACTGCCTGAAGATCCGGATTCCCCCTCGCGATTCTGATGCCGGCGGAACTCCGCTCCCAGACGCCCATCATCCAGATGGCATCGAACCCATATGACGCGAGTGCATCCCAGTCGCGCGCCGGCACGGTTTCCAATGTAACGGGCTTCCGTTCTCTGCGGCTCAACTCCTGAAGCCACACCACGGTATTGATCTCATATATAATCGGGCGTCGAGGCCAACTCAGCATCGAGAAGCGTGTCCCTTCCGTTTCAGACAATGCGTCATGGTTTCTCTTCGGGCTTTTGCTTGGCACGAGCTAGCTTCAACACCTGAGCGGTCACTCCGGATCGTCCTGCTTCGAGCAAGACGTTCTCATCAATCGCTCCGAAGATCTGAATGAGGCGTCCGACCACACCAGTCCAGCCTGTCTGGTGACTAGCGCCGAGACCTGCACCGGAGTCGCCATGGAAATACTCATAGAACAGCACGTGATCGCGCCAATGCGGATCCGACTGGAAGGTGGCTGTGCCACCGTAAACCGGGCGCGAGCCCTGCGGATTTCTGAGGAAAATCGCGCCGAGCCGTTTTGAGATCTCCCGGCTCACCTCGAAGAGATTCATCTGTTTCCCCGATCCCGTGGGACACTCGACCGTAAACTCGTTCCCATAGTAGGCATAGAGATTGAGGAGGGAGCGAACGATCAATATATTGACCGGCATCCAAATGGGACCCCGCCAGTTCGAATTACCTCCGAACATTCCGGTGTTCGACTCAGCCGGCAGATAACCCACACGGTACTCCTCTCCGTGGACGTTGAAGGTATAGGGGTGGTCGAGATGGTATTTGGAGAGAGAACGGAGACCGTAGGGACTCAGGAATTCGTTCTCATCCAGTAGTTTCGACAATACCCGCCGCAACTTGGTTTCGTCGAAAATTGAGAGCAGCCGTCGTTCCTTGACTCCGAGCTTCCCAGGCGGATTGATCTTCGCTCCCAGATCCGGATGTTGCCTGAGAAATCTACGAGCCCGCTCGAGGAACCCGGGGAAGCGCTCCGCGACTTCCTTGTCGAAGACGGTGGAAGCGCAGAGAGGGAGCAGGCCGACCATCGAACGAACTTTCAGGCGTGTGGCCGTCCCGTCGGGGAGACGAAGCAGATCGTAAAAGAATCCATCCTCCTCATCCCACATCTCGTCTTGGTGTTCGCCGACTCTATCCATGGCGGCGCCGATCCAGAGAAAATGCTGAAGGAACTTCAGGGCCATGTCTTCATAGACCGGATCGTGCACAGCCAGTTCCAACGCAATGTCCAACATGTTCTGACTGAAGAGCGCCATCCAGGCCGTGCCGTCAGCCTGTTCCAAGTAGCCGCCTGTCGGCAGCGTAGCGCTCCGGTCGAAGACGCCGATGTTGTCGAGACCGAGAAAACCTCCCTCAAACACGTTCCGTCCTCCCGGATCCTTGCGATTGACCCACCAGGTGAAATTCAAGACCAACTTGCTAAAGGCGAGCTTCAAAAACGCGATATCTCCCGTCCCGTGCAACTCTTTGTCGCTTTGATAGACAAGCCACGTTGCCCAGGCATGCACCGGCGGATTCACGTCTCCGAAGTTCCACTCGTAGGCAGGGATCTGCCCGTTGGGGTGAAGATACATGTCGTGCAGCATCAACCCGAGCTGCTGTTTGGCAAAGTCCGGATCCACGGCTGTGAGGGCCACGCAGTGGAATGCCAAGTCCCAGGCGGCATACCAGGGGTACTCCCACTTATCGGGCATCGAGATCACATCGTCGTTCACCATGTGATACCACTGCCGATTGCGCAGGTTGTGGGCTTTGGTCGGAATCAAAGGATCGGCGCCATGCTCCTCGAGCCACTTGTCCAAGTCGAAGTAGTAGTACTGCTTCGTCCACAGCATGCCGGCCATGGACTGGCGCATCACGTGGGCTTCGTCTTTTCCGATCGATGGCGGGGTGATCGCCGCGTAGAACGAGTCGGCTTCGCGCAAGCGATCGGTCATGACTTGATCGAAACCCTTGCCGAATGACGCGGACGACTTGCCGGCAGGCTCCTCGGACGGCATCACCGTCCCTAGCCGCAAGCGGATGATCTTCGTCTCACCGCCGGCGAAATGAAGCTGGTAATGAGCCGACGCCTTGGTTCCGGTCCGATACGGATTCACGGCGTCCTGCTGCCCGTTGACCACGAAATTATTGATGCCGTCCTTGACATACGGACTTGGGTTCGGCTTGTTAAAAAGCCGCTGTGTGTTCGTCTCGTTCTCCGTGAACAACAATGGCACCTCTCCTTCGCATACCAAGTACCGTTTCCCCAGTTCAGGATGTGAGGCCTGCACCACGCTGACATTCGCCGGGCCGTCGACTTCTTCGAGACCTGGCTTGGGCATCCCTTGCGCCCAAGACCAGGTGTTTCGAAACCATGCTGTCGGCAACACATGCAGAGCGGCGACTTCTTCTCCCCGGTTGCAGATGGTGAGTTTGATCAGGATGTCTTCCGGTGCGTCCTTCGCATACTCCACGAAGACATCGAAGTAGCGGTTCTGGTTGAACACGCCCGTATCCAGCAACTCATATTCAAGTTCTTCTCGGGTGCGGCTCCGGTTCGTTCGAACGAGATCGTCATAGGGGTACGCCGCATGCGGATATTTATAGAGATATTTCATGTAGGAATGCGTCGGCGTGCTATCAAGGTAGAAATAGTATTCTTTCACGTCTTCGCCGTGATTCCCTTCGCTGTTGGTCAGGCCAAAGAGGCGCTCCTTGAGGATAGGGTCCTTGCCGTTCCACAATGCCAGCGCGAAACACAGCCGCTGCTTCTCGTCGGAGAACCCGGCCAGCCCGTCTTCGCCCCAGCGATAGGCGCGGGAGCGAGCGTGGTCATGGGTAAAATAGTCCCAGGCGTTTCCCGATTCGCTGTAATCCTCACGCACCGTTCCCCATTGCCGTTCACTCAGGTAGGGGCCCCATTTCTTCCAGGGAAGATCTTGTTCCCGTGCTTCCTCAAGGCGTTTCCGCTCTGGAATGTCACTCATGGCTCACCTCTTCTTTTTCCATTGGACAACTCTACTTCTTCGAAATGTTACCTCTAGATGAGGGTTGCCCCCCACTCTCCCAGACACAATTTCGCTGGATATAGAAATTCCGGCGTAGTGAGAACAAGCACTTCGAACAAAGGGCTGCGAGCAGATTCCATCTGCAAGACCCCCTAGGCCGTTATACACATGGCGGGGGCGGGATTCTAGCCAAATTGGTGGGATTAGGCAAGACTCGGCGGCACGCGGGCACTGCCCCCCCGCCTCATGGCTTCCGCTGCAGATCGTGTATCAGCCGTTGGAAATCCGGATCTTTGTGTATCAATCGCGATGCAGCCATGAAGAGATGATCAATCTGTTCGTCTGTCAAATAGAGCGTCGTCGGGATCTTCATGAGATACTCTTGCTCAACCGGATCTTCCACTGCACTGAAGGTCGCATTGATAAAATAGATCTCTGCGTCCTCCGCCAGCACGCCCTTCATGCCAGGAGGCCGACTGCGAATGTCTTGGCTCCACTGCTTGACCGCATAACGAAGTAGCAGCAGGGTGTCTGCGGAATATCGATTGATGGGAATGTCCACCAGCGAACTGAACGCGCGTGAGAACACCGGAATTTCATCGCTCCGATAGGCCTTCAGGTCCGGAATGGTCTCGGCATTGACCGAGAGAATGACGAGTTTCTTCACATGCTTGACGCCGGCATTCTTAAAAACGTCTTCGAGCCCTCCAGTAACGCCCACACCTTCCAATACTCCCCGGAGAGCCACATTGTCCGAGAGCCCCCCGTCGAGCAGATGGACATACGGACGCTTCTCTTTCTCGAGATAGGACAGGAGTTCCCTGGCCCGCTGTTTCCGGAATACATTTGTCGACTTGCTCGCTGTCGTCAACCAGGCGGGAGGCTGGAAGTCGCATTGGCCGGCATAATTCTTCAACGTAATCGGGCTCAGAGCCAACGGAAGCGCCGCTGAAGCGGCTGATGCATAGGCAATCGGCAATTGACTCAGGTCCGAACAGAGTAAATCGAATTGGTTCTGGAAAAATTCGAATCGCGAGAGGGCAGCCATATCGGATGCATGGATCACTATCCCCGGCCTGCTTCGCTGTTGCACAAGATCGCCGAACGTCTTGCCGTCAAACAGAGCTTCATCCAGCATATCAGCCATGATATGAACTCGGCCGTAATAGGGCGACCAGAGTCGAAACCAGTTACTGGGTGACTTGAGAATCCGTGCCTTGAGTTCGCTTTCCCAATCTTTCCTCAAGAAGCGGTGCTCAAAGTCGTGAAAGATCCTCTCTCCGAATAGGGTGTAATAGGCGCCGGTGAAGGTGCCTCCGGACAACGCATAAATCACGTCGAGTTCATCTAGTAATCGCTTCTCCTTGCCCTCCCATGTGATGCGCTGTTGTGCGAGCTCACGCAGGGCCCCGAATGCCAGCGCGGACGCTCTCGCCCCTCCTCCTGAGAAGGCCGCGACTATAAACAGGCTGTCCGAATTCCCTTCCTCCGGCGGTGCCAGGTTTTTGAATCGATACCCGGATGCGGGATCCCACTGTTTCAATGGAACGTTCAGCGTGGGCCGAACATATTCGCAACCCGTCAACGCGATCGACAGGACCGCAGCGGCGCAGGTCCAGTACAAGGTCTCTCGACACAGGAACCGACTATTCATGGCGCCTCAACATCTGTGCCTTCCTTAACCGACTTCTCACACTAGCGTTTTCAGCAGCCCCAACAGCAAGTCTTTCAAAGGAATCTGGATCGCCGCCACCGGAAGCATCGGAATCAGAGTCGGAAGTACGACGGCAAGGAGCGCTGCTTTTCCGATCGGCACCGGTCGGATTTGATCAATCACTTCATACATGGACACCGTATCGATGACCGGCCCCAACTCGGCTGCCTGGAGCAACGGCGCCTCCGGAATCGGCTCTTGAGAAATCCATCGACGTTTCACCAACCGGCCATGTTGTCCTACGAGCGCGCCATATTCCAGGAGGCTCCGTCGCTTGAAGCGGTGAAGTATCGGCGTGAATACCACAAGGGGACCCAGAAACAGAATCACCATCGTAGCCACATAGACCCCGAGTGGAATCGCAAACGAATACACATCGACATCATGATAAAAGACCTCATGGCCCCAACGAGACGCGAGGACCGCCGACGAGGCGAAGATGACCGGACTAAAGATGAGCGGGATATCTTCCAGAAAGCCCAGACCGCCCGCGCGGTCCGGATGAGTGGGGACAAGGTGAAGAGACAGTCTCGAGATCCGCCACAACAGAACGAAACAGACTACAAGACGCCACAGCCAGGCAAGGAGGAGCCAAGTGAACAACGGACGCATGACGTACAGAAACCACCAGCCGCCAAAGCCCAAGTGCAGATTGCCCGCTTCCCCCTCGTCTGCCCATTTCAGTTCGTGCAAATGCACGGCATCTTTGTCGCCGATCAACACTATCAACAGCATGATGCCCAGCATCGATAGCCAAGCATACCATCCGTCCCGCAATCGCTCGGCGGACCGCAGGATATGGATGAACTGCGATTTCATGTCGTCTTGGATGAGTCCCGATTTCACGAAATAGGGCACAAAATGACTCGGAATCAGATCGCCCGCTTTCTCCGCAATCACCAGCATCGGGATGGCCACGAGACACCGCACATGGACTCCAAAGTGTTGGAGTAGAGGCTCGGCGATTTCTCCGGGAAGAGCCCGCTTCCAGTAAAATGCCCAGATCGCGATGGGAAGCCACGTCATCAGTGCGAAGATCAAGCACCGCCGGACGACTCCCAGTCCGTGGGCAGGAATGAGCCCGATCGCCCGCTGCAGGCGAAACCAGGGATCATGGCGGACCAGGGAGAAGGTTAGCTCGTCAGCATTTGCTTGGGTGTCGCTCATACATACTCCCCAATCTCACTTTCCTCGCGCCCTCTCCTCTTCCCCCTGAATGCGAGCGACGCACCGGCTTCGCTATCTATCAGAATCCAAGGAGTTGCACAACTTCATCGCACACGGGAGGAACTCAAAATGATCCGAACATACGACGAATCCCGATCTCGATATTCCATTCATAGGCGCCAGGGACATCGCGGCCCCATATCCCAACACCGGGACGGGCATAGATGCCCCAGCGTCCCATCAGACTCCGTCCGCCCTCAAATTCGAGAGTCATGCTGCTTTTTGCGTTGAGTTCCCAATCGACCTGCCACACCCCCTGGACGATCGTCCACCATTGGTCCGCCCAGATCGTATTCACTTGTGTGGTCAAGCGCGAGAGTTGAATATCCCTGCGCGAAGGATCTCCCCCGACGGAAACAACTTGTTGGAATATCCCGAAGAGAAACGACTCCCATCGGGGTAGAAACCGTGCCGTGGCGATGAGCGGACCGGTGGTATATTTACCAGTGCCCAATCCATTCTCGCTTTCGGTAGGAAACGTCGATGAGAGACCGAGAAAGAACGCATACTCAGGCGTGTTATACGCACGCCACCCGGCTGTCATTGCGAAATCGCCCAATCCCCGCTCGCTGCTGGCGCCGGAACGATCAGGGTTGTTCCATCGCAGAAACGGGACATCAAACCGGAGCAACCAGTTTCCTCTGAAGGGAAGATCGACACGAGCCACGGTACTGACCAGTCTGTTACCGTGAGGCAGATCTATGTATTGACTGGACATTTGAGCCCGACCCACGATCGCCGTGGGATCAGTTCCGAATTTAGCTGCCAGTTTCTTGAAGCGTTCCGCTTCCTCCAATTGCTCCGGCGTCAACACGTTGGGTCTGAGCCGAGGAGGAAGAAACCGGGGTTCCCGTTTCTCTGACTGCGGTTCCCCATCAGGTTCTGATTCCGTCACGCTCGGCCCGAGATCACCAGACTGGGCAGGCACACCTTCACTCTGCTTCATAGTCGGTTGCTGTGCCCATAGCCAAGAGAGCGATCCCGGCCCAGCCAACAGGCTCAGGATCCCTACCAATCCCATCACCAGAACGCGTGGGTACAAGACCATATCGACTTGACGTTTCTCAGATGTGATCGTTGTGCAAGGTATACCCGGCTCGCGCCAGCACCCGATGTAAGGTGCTCATGACCGTAGGCGTGTCGGAATGTGGCAACACAGCCACCTCGGGCGCAGTCTGGAGCGTAGCTAATAACTGCATACCTCCTGCACCGGCAAGCTCATCGCAGGTTTCATACAAGCCCCCCGGACCTTCCTCCAACACATTGTGCTCCTTGAGAATGCCGCGGATCGTCGCAATAACGGCGGCCGTGGGAGTCGGGATGAGTAAGGTGGCGAGGGCTCCATGATCGAGCCGAAGCTTGGACGCGATGGGAAGCGGCTCCCCTCCCCGACGACGCTGGGCGAAGGGCAGGAGGATTTTTTCTTCCATACCAATGTGGCGAAGAAGCCCGGCTCGAAATGGAGCATACGCCTCCTGATCAACCCGGCCGGCATGAGCCACTGCCTGTTGAAGCAGCGTTTCAAGCCGCCGGTGGTCTTCCACAAGAAAATCTGTCACAGGTCTGGCTTGTTCGTTCTCTCGTGGTTTCATCCGTTGCCTCCAAATCGTCGGCTTCCCTCCAATTGTTCGACGAACGTCTGCACAGGGTATCCGCGCTCCGATAAAAATGGTGTTCTGCTCAAAATAGAGGGGGTGGAGATGCTGGGGGATGGTGTCGTCGTAGCCATCACAAATCGAGTGGGTGAGATTCTATTCCGGCAAACAAGAGAAAGCAATTTCATCGCAGCGCAGAACCGGCGGCAGTCACCGAAAAAGAACTTGTATCGGCGATGAACTTTATCGCACGCTACGTGCCGCAAGGTTTTGATAGATGAATCTCGAGCGTCGCATGGGCATGTCTACGGCGCCAGTGATGAAGAAGACGCTCCTCGCTGGAGCGATCGGCAATGTGCTTGAATGGTATGACTTTGCGCTCTATGGGTATTTCGCTCCCGTGTTTGCGGCCTTGTTTTTTCCCTCCAACTCCCCCTCAGTGTCGTTGATCTCCGCCTTCGGCGTCTTCGCCGTCGGATTTCTTGCGCGACCACTCGGAGCCCTGTTGTTCGGCTATTGGGGCGACACGCTGGGACGGCGCAACGCGTTGGCTTGGTCGGTGTTGTGTATGGCCATCCCGACTGGCGCGGTCGGGCTCTTGCCCACATATGAAGCGATCGGAGTGATCGCACCGATCGCTCTCATTCTGTGCCGCTTTCTACAAGGACTATCGGTCGGCGGAGAATTCACCGGATCCGCCACCTTTCTCGTCGAACATGCGGCGGCTTCGCAACGCGGCTATATCGGGAGTTGGGCCGGCTTCAGTGCTCAAATCGGCGCGCTGTTAGGATCCGGTGTAGGAGCGTTGATTGCGTCGAGCCTCACAGACGAAACCCTCCATCAGTGGGGCTGGCGGATCCCCTTCGTCATGGGCAGCGTCATTGCCGTGGCGGGGTGGTACCTGCGAACCAGAGTTGCCGAGTCGCCGGCGTTCGAAACGATCCGCCGGACAGGAACCCTTGCATCCTCCCCTATCCGTGACGTGTTCACCATGCAATATCGAGCCGTGGCAACCGTCACCGGCCTGATGTGGCTGCACGGCGTATCGTTCTATCTCCTCTATGTGTACATGACGACCTATCTGGTCACAGTGACGCCAGTTCCACTTGCCACCGTCCTTTGGCTCAATACAGGCTGCATGACACTCTTAGCGCTGTTGATTCCTGTGATGGGCTCCTGGTCTGATCGCATCGGACAGCGGCCGTTATTGATCGTCGGGGCTGCGGGACTCGCGCTGTTGTCGTATCCGTGCTTTCTCTGGCTCACGAGCAACGATCTGCCTCGTATGATCGTAGCGCAAGGCCTATTGACGGTGTTGGTCGCCTGCTATATGGGACCGTTTTTTGCCGCGATCGCCGACCTCTTCCCGACTGCATACCGCTACACCGGTCTCTCAGTCGGCTACAACATCGGAGCCGCCTTGTTCGGCGGCACCGCCCCGCTGGTCGCCGCGCTGTTCATCGAGTGGAGCGGAAACAGCCTGGCGCCCGCCTTGTACTTGAGTCTGTGCGCGACTGTTTCCCTCGCGGTCACGCTCACGCTTCGTCGATAAATCTCGAGCCACCGGCTCTTTTCGCATCACCCGTGCGCCTCACTTCACATCGACCTATCCCACACATCAGTACCATGTCCCCTCTCAACAATGGGAAGAGTTATCCCTGCGAGACAGAATGTCAGAATCGAAACCCCGCAGGAATGCAACTCTTTTAGAGAGACGAGGGACAACATGCTCCCAACGGCTTCATGATTTTCTCTCGCTCTGTCTTGTCCAAGTCTTCAAACCAATTGAAATACTTGCCTTTGGTTGCTTTCCGTTGGCCTGGCAGATCATTTGCGCATAAAAACCCAAAAGAGTCCTCTCAGAGATGCCCAAAAACAACAGAACGTGACATACCATCGACCAGCACAACCATTCTTATTACCCCTATTACCTTACGCTCGGAGGGCACCATGAAGAATACGATGATCGCAGTCGCGACAATCTGTCTGCTCTGGACGGCAGCGGTCCACACGAGTGAAGCCGCTACCGTCATTGCCGGTGCGATCATAGGGATTGATCAAACCCAGCGGACAATCACATATCAGACTGAGGATGGCCGAACTTGGACGTTACCGGTGGCCGATTCCAACATCTTGAAGCAGGAGCGGATCGCCAAGGGCGATCAGGTCCGGGTCGAGGTCGAATTGAACGATAGCGACATGACCAAGAGAATCACCAAGATTACCAAAATCTCTGATCAGCCTCCGTCCAAACCAAACGGCAAGCCATGACCTGACAGAAGAGAGAATGAACGTTCGGGAGCTTCTAACGAAAATGAACGGCCGCCCGGAGTTATACACCGAGAGAGAGAAGGAGAGAATCACGGGTGTCTCTCCCGGAAGTATAGCGGCCATCACTGCGGTGGCGATCTTCTTCATGTGCGTGGGGCCTCTCTGGATACACGATGCCGGTGCAGAGTCACCGCGAATCGTTCACGGCTCAAATGTGACGGTCCTGTATCAAATTATCGTTCCCGGTGAAGGCGGGTTCGAAGTGCGAATGCTCGGTCAATTCGTCCAGGGACGACACCAGCTGCCGCCGGCTCTGGAGCGGGCGGTCACAGGTATGAAGACCGGCGATAAGATAAAAGTCGAACTGACCGCTGGGGAAGGCTTCGGCCCTTATGACGCAGGAAAGAGGAAGACCGTTCCGAAGAGCGACCTGCCTGCTGGAACAAGGGAGGGCGATGTCCTTGAAAGTGACGCAGGTCAGCGGGTGACTGTGGCTCAGCTGTCAGACAGGTCTGCAGTGGTGGATTACAACCACCCCCTGGCAGGAAAGGATGTCGTGATGAAGATGATGATCTTACGAGTGGATAATCCGATATGACGATCCAATTATTATGATGACAGCCACTACGCGTGCCGCCGAGCCATCTGATCAAGCGAAAAAATGGGATTGATGAGAGGGAGGTGAATTCTCGGATCTAGCACATCGTAAGACCACCCTCGAACATTGGAGGGATCCGATGATAGCCACAACTTCATTCCAATACAGATGGATCATCACGATCAGCCTTATCAGCATGTTCGCCACTGTCGCAGACATCACACCAGTGCTTTCACAGTCTACAGCCGGATCAGGATCGGTCGGTTCGAATGCCGGAAAGAACCAGGGTATTCCTATGCCGGCAAAGCCGCGAGGTTCCTATCCCGATGGGACCATGCGAAACAGGCTGCCCGCTGATATACCTGGACACACTTCAGTGCCAACCGAGCGGGAACGGGCACTCGAAGAGCGGCTACGACGCGGCCAGATGGAACGGCCGACTGCCCAAGCTGAGGTCAGTGACCGGTTAGAGCAATTGCATAGCGGCTCGGCAGGCCACGCAACTGCTGAAACATCTCCCCCCCAGTAGTCAGTTGAGAGGAGCAGGCCCTGGTGAGTATGAACAGGTCACGAAAGATGCCGCTTGATCGCATCGTAGATCTTTCTCGCTCGGAGTTCGTTTCCCATGACACCAACCCGAATCGTCAAACTGGTTCGCGAATTCGAGAGAGATTCCATATCGATCCAGACGTGCTCCGAATCGGAAAACTCTGACTCTACATGCGCGGACAATTGATCGACCTTGTCTTCCACAATCTTTAAGTTCAGTTCACCTAACGCGGCAATGACAGCCTTGTGGACGGCTGACAGCTCATGGTTCATCTCGTCTTTCAATTTGCCCATCACATAAACCGTTCCGGCAACTCCCCCGGCTGCGCCAACAACCAACGGGAGACACCCGGAGCATAGAGGCGAAAGCAGCACACTGAGCACGAAGCCAGTTATCCGCAAGCACCGCACTGTACCGTGAGCGTTGAAGCGCATTGTCGGCGTTGTCATATATGAAATCCCTCCGAAGCTGTGCACCAGGCCATGGTGCAGGACAATTGTAACCCGCCTTGGGTTGACTGAGGTGGCTAATCTCCGGGAAAGATCATCTCGACGTTGTGTATGCCAGTTACTACAGCCCCTACACCGCTCTCATCGACCGATCCGACCAATACGTCAAAATACGCAGGGCCTCGCCTGAATCTTCCTCGCAACGTATGGCACATACCTTGCTGTCTCCCCCACATCGGTGATGTAACTCACAACGATCTCCTCTCAGACAACCGCATCAGTCAACCATCCTGAAACGGACTCCTGCATGAGAGATAGAGGCTGCTTTTCCAAAGGGCGTGTTCGTGTATGCGAAGCGAGAACCGTACGGTGAGAGCGGGAAACACGTTGTGTAGTGCGAATTTTTGGATGAGCCGAGCCATCACCATCACCGTGGGTCTGATGCTCTGGGGCTCGACGGCATGGGGAGCGACGTTAACCTGGACGGCGAACAGCGAGCCCGATCTTGCCGGATACCGCATCTACAAATGCGATCGGCAACCTTGCGGGGAATCCTCCGGCACGACGACACTGCTCGCGACCGTGGGAAAGGTGACCAGTTTTAATATCGGAACACCCGCCGTCGTTCAGTACTATGTCATCACGGCCTACGACTTCGGGAATAACGAATCGAACGAGAGCGGGGTCGCCGCCTTTACCCCAGCCGGCATTCCACCACCATCGACCCCGCCGCCACCGTCAACACCACCACCGCCGCCACCTTCGACCCCGCCCCCACCGACACCTCCACCTTCAACGCCACCGCCGTCGACACCACCACCATCGCCACCGCCTGCAACGTTGACACTGTCCGTCCTCGGATCGCCGGATCAGGGAGAACCCTGGACAGTGCAGGCAACAACGGATGCGTCTGGAACCCTTTCGGTGGAAATTCGCCTCAACGGTTCACTGGACCACACCGAACGACAACACCCCTTTTGTCTATTCGGTGAGAACAATGGAGCCTGCATCAGGAATCAGAGGCCGTCGGGAACCTACATGGTGGAGGTTCGTGTTCTGAGCAATGGAACCGAAGTCGCGCGTCGATCAGTCGTCGTCACAGCAGCAGCGGCACCTGGCCCCCCTCCACCTGCGCCTCCACCCGCCCCATCGAACCTGCGCCTGAGTTCCGCACAGTAAACCAATCGGCGCGGTCATTCGTTGACGGAAAGATCTGGGCTCTCAGTTCTTCCTGCAGATCATTGACAACGGGACGTTGTGGCCGAACCACTGAACGTGAATGAACTCCTCAAGGTCCTTGTCGAAAAACGAATACTATTGACGAGGCTGCGGTCGATTATAGAAGGTATAATCTCGCCCCTACGGATGAGGTCTCAACGGAATCATCTGAGATCAGATTTCCTTTTACTCTCAAGAGAAAGGTTCCCCATGAGGACATCCATAATTCTCTCGATCGCGTTGCTCGTTGGGTTCGTTGGATTGGAGGGATTGACTCATGCCGGTGAGGTGAAGGCCAAGTATGAGGAAGTGAAGGGAGAAGCAAACGCGCAGGCTGAGGAAGCCAAAGGAGAAGCCAAAGCCTTAGCGGAAGAGGCGAAAGGAAATAAGATGCAAGCCGCACTGGAGCGCGCGAAAGGAAAAACAAAAGCGGCCGGAGAACGACTCAAAGGCAACGCAAAACAACTGAAAGCCAAGACCGAGTGAGTGAACCGAAGGGCCACCCTGTCTAGCTAAGGTTCTGTGGGTTCTTTTCAGGGCGGCTTATTGAGAGAGGTAACAAGTGCTACTCGCCACAGCTAGGTATTCCAACCCATGCGCGGTCGGTCATTGTATCAACCGCCGATATCCTCAACCCACACCAATCGCTGATGATAAGGTCCACCAGTCAGCGCGTTGTAGAATTTACGGTCGGCAGTGATCATTCGTCCGTCGACAGCCTCCGCCAAGGCTGGCATCCACCACATAGCCACTCACCGATCGCGATCCTTACGGATGAGACCTGCGCTGTCACTGAATGTTCGGCCGGACTTTCTCAGTCGCTTGCGAAACACATCAATTCGTTTCCAGGCGGCCTCATAATCTGGCACCGCGGCTTCCAGAATCGTCTTCATCTCCGATTGGAGAGAGCGACCATGCTCCTTCGCTCGCCTTTTTAACCGAACGACCACTTTGTTATCGAGTTGCCGAACAAGAACCTGCGCCATAGATGCCTCCTAAGGTCCTTACATTCGAGTGCTAGCACAATGATGGGTGTCTGTTCTCGTCTTTGGAGTAGCCGATTGGAGTCGGAGTACGATCAAAAAACTGGCACCCCGCCGAGATCACGAAAGCCACGATGACGAGCACCGTCCGAGTCGTGTGCCCAACTAACTCAGTCCGACGCCGAACACTTTCGCAGCTTTCTTCACATCTTTCGGCTTGACCCATAGAATGGCGCCGAAGCGTCCCTGTCCGGCGGCAAGACCAGTCACAGCGGTCATGTTGATCCTGGCTGAGCTAAGTTGATCGGTCAGATCGCCTAACGCTCCAGGGCGATCATCACCGTCCACCAACAAGCACATTTTCGGTCCTTGGATTTTCAACTTGCGCGCCTTCGCGACACTCTTGAATTCGGTGGGATCTTCCGGCACCACATCCACCTGAGTGCGGCGACCCCGAGGAAAGGCATGCACGGCCAAGAGATTCACTCCCGCCTCATGCAGTGGAGCCAGCACACCCGTCAATGTCCCCGGCTTATCTGCGATCTGCACCTTGTAATATTGAGCTGTTCGAATCAGATCGGCCATCATACCCTCCTCTCCCCGCACGAATAGCGGGTATCAATCCGACAGGAAAGTCCGTCGCGCCAAAACAATCTGTGATGGAATAGTGATCACGAGGACCACCTTTTGCGTAATGAGTGATGGAATGGAAGTTACGTAGACATAGCCTAGGCGACGAACAGGCTGGAATGCAACAGGGTAAATTGCCTCTCTAGGTATGAGGTACAATGAATTTCTCGCGAGGCCCATTATGAAATCTTCCCTTGCGCGGGTTCAATTCTGTCTTTCGAATTCCTGGTTACTGATCTTCCTCCTGTTGATGAATCCTGTTCCAGCATCTGCCGAGTGGGTGGCGGTTGAGAGAGACTATCTGTCGCCGGGACGACAGACCGTGTACGTCGATTCAGACACCATTCGCCGGGAAGGAAGTCTGGTGACGGTGTCGCAATTAATCGATTTCAAGTGGATGCAAGGGAATCAGGGACTAGGACCCCTCGGGTTCGGGCCCCACCGCTATTTCTCAACACAGACCCTCAAGCAATTCGATTGCGCCACTCAGCGCGTTCGGTTGCTCGCATTCACGGAATTTTCCGAACATATGGGAGCCGGTACGCCAGCTCGTGGATACGTAGACAGCGAAAATTGGCTCTCGGTTGAACCGGAGAGTATCAATCAAGCTCTGTGGGAAGTTGTATGCCCCGGTAAGGCACGATGACATGAATGGCGTTAGCCACGGAAATACCACCGCGTTCGCATTGCCATGAATCTCATGAGTCGTGCCATCATTCTACCAGCGCCGCTTCAGTAAGGGAGATGTGCGCCCGAGGCGATCAACAAAGACTCCCGACCATTTTTCTTTGTTAGCCTTCGGCCTCTACTTTCCGCCTTGGACGGAAAGTTCCCAGCGGTAGCCATCAGGATCGTGGAACCATAGGCCCATGTGAGGTGAGCCGGGTGACTCCGGGCCGATTTCGTTGCCAGGATCTTCCATTTTGACCTTGTGCTTCTTCAGGTGCTCGAGCGCCTTTCGCAACGCGGTCATGTTCGGCAGATGAAACGACATGTGACCAATCGTTTTCGGTGACGGTTTACCTTTCGACAAGACGATTGTCACGTTGTCGTTGCCAACTGCAACCCCCTCTTCGAACTCAAACTCCTTGCGCAATCCCAGCACGCGCACAAACCATTTCGCGCTCCGCCGCGGATCACGGACGGCTACTCCGAAGTGACCGACAGTGCCAATGGTGAACGGTACCTTCATGCTGCTACCTTAGCGGACCACGTGACCAATTGCCAAGGGCAGGTGGGTCAATGACGTCATAGATCGCGTGCGGACGAGACGAAACTGTTCCTGGCACCGTTTTATTCTCGGTGAGAGTGATGCGCCCGAGGCGAACGAGCCGATCAACAAAGACTCCCGCCCCCTATAACTCTCCGTCTCATCTACCTATGATGGATCATGCGATAGCAGAATCAGCGATATCTTTGGCCATTTTCAGATCTTCCGCAAGAAGAGCCTCGACTGCTCGCACATAGAGCAACTTATGATCCAACTCTTCTCTGAACACGGGTAATTGAATCTTGCCGAGCGCGCCCGGCTCATACTTAATTAAGCCGTCGGCATACCGACGGCCAATGCGGCGAATCTGTCGCTGAGCTGTTGAGGAGAGTAGCGCGAGAGCCCACCTGTACCAAGCCTTTCGATTGCGGTTTCTAAAGGTGACAACATAAAGAGTATTGGTTGCGTTCAAGCCGTCCATTTCATTAATACTCAGCCACGGCCCATATTGGCTCATTCCACTCATGAAGGCATCGGGAGCTTGGGGCATCGGTGTGCGGTACCAAGGCTCTCGAATTGTCACCTTGTATGCATTGCGATTGCACCCTCCCGCATCGTCGGCTAGTTCGAAGTAATGCTTAACCTTTGGATGCTTTGCAGCTCGGACAGGAGGGTTAAAAAGCCAGATGCGTTGGCCCGATGATTTCAGCTTGTCCCACTCCTTTATGCTCAACGAAGGATACTGAAGGTGTCTTGCCTTGGAGACAACAGGTATAAGTGCAGATTTGGGAAGTTTAAGAGTCCGACGCCTCTCTTCATTCATGAGGAAATAGGAAGCATCGCCTGTCACCCCTCCAAGCCGAATCTCCGCCACTTGATGTAATGTGACCGTCAAACCAGATGACTCTACTTTGCCAGATGGACACCTATGGCCATTTTGTCTACCGCTTTTCGATAGCCCGTGGATTAGGCCTTCTCGCGTTTCAAAATACTTCCGAGTTACCTTGCACGGAGGGGCCTTATACCCTCGCGCAACAGCCACTAGGGTCCCTTCCTGCACATTATCAAAAAGAGGCCGCTTGCAACGGTATACCTCTAAGCTACTGAAGGTGTCTCTTACCGTCTGTCGTATAGACGCTGAATAGTTTGCGAATTCCGCAGCAGAAGGCAGTACAAATGCAAGGTGCCCCCCTGGTTTGAGCAAGCGGATGGAGGCAAGGACAAACGCATACCAAACGTTGGCACCGTGACCTATTGGGCGATCGTTGGAATCCAGGACGGAGGCAGCTGATTTCTGTAGAGATTGTGGCAACCGGTTGATGGCAATGAAGGGAGGATTTCCAACAATTCGATCAAACCGCCATTCTGTGTGGTTGGCCCACCGTAAGAAATCAATTCCACGAAATGTGGTTGCCAAACGGTCCGCGCTGGAACTTGTGCGGTCAAGATCAATAGCAACAACCCTTTCCTTTTGAGCACCTAATCGTGCAATGGCGTCAATAAATACACCGGTACCATGCGAAGGCTCTAGCCATGATGCGCGTGGATTATCGCCAAGTGCGCGCACTATTGCATCGGCCAGATCTGGCGGCGTGTACACTTTGCAAGAAATAGGAGGAAGGGCAAGTCTCATACGAACGATAGACACATTTCTGAACACTTAATTTACGTAGAACTCTTCGGCCAAAGTCTTTTTCTTTTCTCCCGCATCAACGATCACCTCAACACATCTTTCATAAAATGGGCGCAGGATGAGATCTTCCTGCCCGTGAACTAAACCACGCCATTCGGGGCGGTCTCGAAATTTCTTCGAACCCTCATCCGGAAACTCGTGTAAAGCCATGTCTATCAGAAGTGCCAACGACATTGGCCAGAAAAAAATCCGTGGCTCCGAGAGCCACGGATTCATTTGATCCAACTGCGATTCTCGGCAGCCCATCTTAGCCATGTGTGGAAGCATTTTCCCGCAGTACTGAAGATGACATTGGGGGTGTTGCTGCAAGCGGCCTGGCTTTGCATCGTCATCAACGGTCACATCAAAATGAAACTTCCGCAGGATAGTCAGAGATTTATATCGGCATACGGAGAGACAATAGGTAACATTGCTGTAACAGCCGCTCTTCAATACAATGTCCGCTGCTAACATCAACCGAAAATTTGGCTTGATCCTCCTGCGATTACCTACTGTCTCTCTTTGCGCATGCTTGGCAGCATGCGATATGTCGATGTGTGAGAAGAACTCGAAGCCCGAACGATCCTCAGAATACCGCCTATAGTACATACTGGCGTCTCGAGAAAAATGGCTATGTCTCTCCTTGATAAATGGATCGTTTCTCAGATAACCAAGAATCTTTAGTTCGCTGTCAATGAGATCACTGGGCTTGGGATAAAAATCGGATAACTTCATCAATTCCCTTGCATCATTCGAATGTCCTCGAAGTACAATTCTCGTTGGTAACGGGGATGAAGTATTGTGCATTTCAAGTGCATCGCTCGCTGCTGGTCGCTTACTTTGTCGAGATACGCAACCGTGTCAGGGAACTCTTCGTTGCAAGCGTAACAATGGCTGAAATGTTCTTTCTTGATGCTGGGCAATCGTCTGCCTACATGCCACGACATTTCCCCCGACTGGGGCTTACATTGCTTATATAAGAGGTAGGAAAGTCGGCTCACCCACCAACGGGCATCGTCGTCCCTCACAAAAACGCCATCATACTTTCCCTTTTCGAACCGTCCTGCGACCTTCTGAAATCCTACTTCGGTGATGCCGAGTAGGGTGCTAGCCCATAAACTGTTGTAAAGAAATCCTGGCCTATCTATCAGACGGTCAACCCAACGATACAGTCGTGAAGCTACCACGCTCCTCGGATCGCGAAAGGCTTCCTTAAGATCATCAGGAAGCGCGGCTGCCAATCTTTCTGCCTCTTGTTTCGGAGGTCTTAAAGTCTGCACCAACCTGTGCACAGTCCTTAGGTCTGTTTTCGCGATGAACGCAAAATCTTTTCGCGTCTTATAAATTCTGGGGATATACTTTCCAAAGTCATGAAAGGGGAAGAGATCATCGTATGTCTCTTTGGTTCTCCGATCGATATCTTGAATCTTATCCTGGTTTGTAACACCGATAACGGGACAGGAGGGCCACTGTTCCTTGATCGCTTCCGCAATGGTCGATCCTCTTTGGAACAAAGGATTAGTGGTAGTGGTCTTGTCCAAGATGTGGTCCAATATGACAAGTCTTGGCCGAGGACCTTTCAACAGTTTCTCAACTATTGGTGCGAGGTCTTTTTTTCTTACGTTGATGAAGACCGCTCCAAGACCCTCAGCAGTTGATGAGCGATCAGGATTGTCGTCGATCCAAATGATCTTTTTCGCTGAAATCATGGCATTCTAATTTCAATATTTGCCTTCCACCTATCCACCGGTTTGACGAACCGAATTGTGCCACCTCGATATGACAGAATTTCCCTCGCAATGCTTAGCCCAAGTCCGCTTCCTGTCCCAACGATGTATTGATCTTCCGGATTCAGCTTCGCATCTAGCCCGCGATACAGACGCTTATCGGGGTCTGAAGCGAACGGTGCAAAAACCTCCTCATAGTGCTTTTCGGCAAGACCTACCCCCGTATCGCGGACGCTCATGACGACAAGAGAATCCTGTCGTTCTGCAGTCACGCTGAGCTTTTTGGGGCCGCCTGCCGCTATTACCGATTTAATAGCGTTTGAAAGGACGTTTAGAAGGACCGCGTATAGCTCTGCCTCCAACATGGGACCAACTTGTAGAGACCCTGGAACGCCATCAATGTTGACATCGATCCCGTAACTCTTGGTGATCAGATTAAACGACCGCGTCGCCGTTTCGAGACGCGGCCGAAGTGTTAGCCGCACCGCCTCGGATTTTCGACTATTTACCGAAATGAGTGAGGTCATCGACAGCAGGTCTAGGAATCTCTGTTTCGTCGACGCGAATTCGTCACGAATTTCAGCAAGCTTTCTTGCTTCGGTAGGATTGACCTTACGCCTAACACTGTCGAGAGAAATACTAATCTGCTCGAACCAACTCAGGAGCGACTTTACCTCATGGGAAAAAATCAGCAGTAGCGTCGAGGTAGAAGCGACCAGCTGGAGGTGTCGTAATTCCTCACGATTGGAGGCTTCATGCTTTTCGATCGCATGAGTGGCTGTCCGGAGGGACCGTAGGACCTGTTGACGCTCTGAAGTTGGTAATTGCGTTGCTAAACTCCTAACTTCGCTCTGCACCACACGAAGAGCTGCGGACACAACTTCCTTGGACTCAACAGGATGTTCGAGTTGGGTTTCCAGGTCCTCCCTTGCATGCGAAGCCTCTTCCTTCGCGGCGATTGCGCGGGCATACTCGCGATACATCGTTGACCAATCGATAACAAATCGGATTACTTCGCGCAAAGGGGCAATCCCAGCCTCTCCAACGAACCCTTCCCTGCTAGCCTTCAGCTCAAAGCCAGAAGCTCGCTCTCCAATTTCGACATCGCCTATATAGCTTTTTGCTGAGAGCAGCGATAGCAACGCTCTTTGCGGATTCACACCTCTCAACTTCGCTGCAAATGGCTGGAGGATCTCTGATAATGAGGTTCGCCGTATACCACGATCGCGATCAATGTTGAGCCAGTCATCTCCTGGCTCACCGTATGGGTAAACTCGAAAGCCTTTATGACGTACATAAACGCCTCCCCAGTTATCGAGAATTTCTCCCAAGCTACCCTGTGAAATGACCTCTCGATTTCGCATTTCATCTCGACCAGATGGCATGATGCCGATTACTGCCGATACGCTTGCCAAGCTTGGTATCTTTTTAGGGTACATGATCGTCTTTTCACCGATTCTCAACGCATTCAGAGTGCAGGCCACTTCCCCCTCACTATTCACTTTTAGCTTTAATTCTCCCCACCCTGCTGATAGCAACTTGTCCCGGAGGTTGCTAATTTTCTCATTGAAACCAGGCGCTTCTAGGCTGACATTGAAACCAGGATCCTCCTCAAACCCGACACGTTTCCTGCCACGGCTCGCTGCTAGCACAGCGAGCTGGCGCTTGAGAAAGTCATAGCCTCGCTTACTCCACTCATCAATAGGGCTTCCGCTTATGATTAGGGTTGTTCCGGGAGTTACTCCCGACAAACGTTTATGAGCTCCATCACACTCTATCTCAGTGATTTCTTGGCCTGGCTCAAACTTTAGCCAATCAAATAAGACTTCTGTCTGCTCATAAGAACCATCTTCCACACTTGCAGTTGTAAGAAGATTCAGTTGTGTGCCAAGTCGACGACAACTGAAACGACCGATGCCTTTCGAGCCAGTTCTCGGACGACCATAGCGCTGCGAAACTTGATGAGTTTGCTTGTGTGGCGTCGCGATGCGCATCCAGTAGTTTTGGACGTCACGAAATGCCATGCCAGAGCCGTTATCGATGATGTGTACCTGAGGACCGCGTGATGGATCAGGAACGATCTTAATGGAGACCAACGTAGCATCTGCGTCGTAGGCATTCTTCACCAATTCAACAAGAGCAATGTGAGCCGTTGCGACAAGCCTCTCGCCTAATTCAGATAAGAGAGCGCTATCAACGGTAAAAGTAAGTTTTGTCATAGTCTAGGCGATATCATCCAATAACGCAGCAAGTGAAGCGGGGGACAGGCTACTTTTTGCTAACGAGCGTGTCAACATCTTCAGAAACTATACCGGTATTTAGGGGAGTTAGACCCCACTGATTCTCAACCGTCCAGGGAAAGGGAAGCAGCCAGGCTGTCCTTCACTGCGCGCATCGAGGGAGCACATTCTGATCGTGCGGCTTCAGCGAGCAAGAAGGATGGTCTGGCTGTTCCCCGCCTTCTCCAAGCCTGCTCATTCTCCTTTTCTTTCAAGGGCTGGCCTGGATTGGTCCCCAACTGCGCACGTCGAACGATCAGCATCGATATAATTAATCCTTCCGAGCTTACTATGTCCTCTTACAGGAATGGCGCCGATGCTGGTCTGATTGCGCCCGTCGGACGAGGCCCTTCTTAGGGCGCGCGTTCCCGGGAGCACGAGACCAGCGTGGGTGTCATTCCTCCCTTTTTTCGTGCGCGTTCCGCGAGCAGGAGGACGACCAGGCTACCCTTCTCTTCCCTTCCAAACTCGCTCGTTCTCTCTCAGGGATGGGGCTGATTGATCTCATACTGCGCGCAACTTTCTCACCCTCCCACCCACTGGCACGCCGAGACGTGCCATTAGCCCGGGCGAGGCCCTTCCGATTCCCTATACTTCTCTTTAGGGGAGCAGCCAGACTGTCCTTCACTGCGCGCATTGAGGGAGCACATTCTGATCGTGCGGCCTCAGCGAGCAAGAAGGATGGTCTGGCTGTTCCCCTTCCGCCCTTCTGAGGGCGCGCGTTCCGCGGGTAGCTCATCTTTCAGCGAGAGAAGGGAAGAGCTAGTCAAATTTGACGGTTGTGCGACCTTCAGGCAGCCGGACGAACCTTGACCGTGAAACGTACACGGGCACCGAGCCTGGCCAGCATGTCAATCAGCGCGTCGGTACTGAATAAGTCGATGCGCCCGCGGAGAAGATCGCTGACACGAGGCTGAGTCACCCCCAGTATCTTCGCAGCTGTTCTCTGCTTGAGGCGACGTGAAGCAATGAGTTTCTGCACCTGGATCATGAGGTCCGCTCTCACCAGCAGATGCTCAGCCTCGTCCTGGCGAAACCCCAGGTCGCGGAATACATTTCCGCTGGAAGGTGTGATCTTGAGCTTCATGACCCTCCCCTTTTGATGCACTTACCACTCAGCGCTGCGCAACAAGTGCCCGATATCGTTGTCTGGCAAGTTCCACATCGTGCTGCGATGTTTTTCTAGTGCGCTTCTCAAAGGCATGGAGCACATACATCGCCTCCGCAAACTTGGCGACATAGCATACTCGATGTTCCACCGCAGTATGAATTCTGATCTCACGGACGTCGGGACCAATCGTCGGCATCGGTTTCCAATCCAACGGTTCCAACCCTTGCTGAATCAACCGAAGCTGAAAACCCGCGAGTCGCCTAGCATCTCGTGGGAATGTCTGCAAATCACTTCGCGAGGACCCGAGCCACAAGATAGTTTTTCAGGTACGGGATCAATATTCAAGTTTTAGTATATTTCTGTCAAGAGACCACATGCCAAAGCTGAGGCTGAACGGGTTTGAAAGTTTATGGGTCGAACCGAAACGGTGAGCACGCGGAACCGGAAAAAGAACCTTAGCTCTCTGGCATCTTGTCCACCACCCGATCCCATTCCTTGATCGCGGGTTTCACATGATGATCGAGATGCGTGAGGGCTCCATAGAGACGCCCTTCGTACTCGTCCCGCTTGGAATCAGTGGGGGACAGTGTTTTCAAGATCGCCACGAGCCCAAGCACTTCCTCAGCAGTCTCCATTATTTCAACAAAGTGATTGTTCAGCAGCGAACTCGACGGCATCAGAAACGAATCTCTGTCCGCTACCGCCGACTGGCGTGTTTTCTTAATCATGGCGCTTTCCTTTCTTCAGCCGTCGCTCGAGATTTTTTATAGTATCTTCCCAAGCCTTGATCTCGACCTCCCAATGCCGAATGAGCTTGCGATCGGGATTGACGCCCTGCTGCTCAAGTGCAATCTTGATTCGATGATCGGTGATCCGTCTTTTCAAACTATCCAGACGGATTCTTAACTTCTTATTACGCCCCATGCATCTCCCTGTGCCCGTAACCGTACAGCTGACCGCCAAGGACTGTCAACGAGTGCATCGGGCGAATACACTTCCAATCCCAGCTTGCTTTTTACTCCTTTCAAGGGGGTGGTCTGGATCTATTCCTTACTGCGCGCATTGACCGAGCACCGCCCTTGATCTGACAATCTAATTGGTCTTCTGTGCGCGGGCAGCGAGCAAAAGGGATGGACCAGACCACCCCTCTCTCCTTCCAATCTTGCTCGCTACACTCTTCAAAGGGTGGCCTGGATCAGTTCCAACGTGCGCGCGTCGAACGAGGCCCTTCTCAGGGCGCGCGTTCCACGAGCATAGGGACTGACCAGGCTACCCTCTCCCCCCTCGGCGCCTGCAGTCTGCTGATATAATCTTCCCAAAGTACGGCCGGATCTTTGTCAAACATACCGATCGGATCCGGCGGCAAGACGCCCCATGCCCCCACAACCATCTCCGCTTCCAGCTGCCTCGGACCCCATCCGGCAGATCCGGCAAACGCCCGAAAGGTTTCGGTCGGCTTGGCTTGTGTAATGATGCGCTCCATCACAGTCGTTGCTCCCCCCACATAGACCCCGTCGAAGATCAATCGTGCGTCTACTGAAGGCTCCTTCAGTCGGAACAACAGGAGCAGGCGATCCGGTTCGACCGGTCCACCCACAAACAATCGATAGCTGGTCCCCTTGAGCACAGTTAGCTTCGGCAACGCGTCGGATAGAAGGAGTTTCGTGGAACGATTCAGAATGAGCCCGAGTGTTCCCTGAGGCCCATGCTCCACGACGAGCACGACGGCCTGACGGAAATTTGGATCTTGCAGCGATGGGCTTGCGACTAAGAGCACGCCTTTCTTGATCGACGACGGCGAGAACTCCGTACCGGCCAGCGCAGGAGACACGTGCAGGAAGGTCAATAGTCCTCCGAGCAGGAGACTTGCCATGAATGTCATATTTGAGAGAAACCCTTCCGCCAATTTTTGATCGACGAAAAGCCCCCCGTTAAGCTGGTGGTTACTCTGACGACTTATTGGCACAAGGAACTTTGAATGAGGAGTCCGTGAGCAATTTTTTGTCGTCCAGCAGTTTCATAATGAGTTTGGCAGCATGAAAGAGGTCCTGCTGCTCCTCCTCGGCGATCCAAAACTTCGTCTTGATCTGCGTCACGCGCTCGGCCAAATCCAAATCCTCATCGGTTTCGCCGGCATAGAGCAAATGCCGAAGCGAGATATGGCGGACTTCGCAGCCGCATTGACGGAGGTCATTGACCGGAAGCCGGCCCCTGGTCTGCCGATCTTGTTTCTCGACCGGAATACCCATTCTATCGAGCAGGGAGCGGCGGGATTCGATCAACATGGCATCCGTGGCATCGAGCGCATTGGTGTCGATCAAATAATCGATGAAGGAGCGACTGGATTGCTTCGCATTCAGCTCGGCATGATCGCTCGATGGCGTCGCATCGATGACGAAAATGACACATCCTTTGGGAAAGAGCCGATCGAGGGTTGTGCCTAACACATTCAGATTGAGGTATTGGGTAATCGCCTGCACGCCAAGATTATCGATGGGACCGCCGTCGTAGAGGTGCAAGAACTGCGGCGGTTCCATATACCACTGCAGGGTCACGTCCTGAAACGCGCCGGGAAACGCGGATGACGCATTCACGGCATTGGCGACGCGATAGGGGGCGAGCACGGAATGGATCGCGGCGAAGCGTTCATCGGTAAACGTGAACCGGGTGTTGTCGTTATGGACGGTTGAATTGAGCAGGATCTTGGGATGCATCTGAAGATCGGCGAAGGTGGCGTCGTGATAGAGGCGGTTGTTGAAGACTTGGACCATAATATCGGAACGAGTGAAATCGGACAGCCAGTAACGAAAGATGTTCTGCGGGAGAAACCATCGGCGAATCCAGCTGCTCTGGAAATCGTAGCCCAACGCTTCGCGCACCGCCGGCTCTGTGAATGCTCCAGCTTTGGCGCCGAGTCCGAAGTAGACAGCCGGAAGTGTTCCGCCGGACACGCCTGAAATCACATCCACTTGCTCCAGCAGGCCTCTCTGCTGGAGTTCCAGCATGACGGCAGCGCCGAAATTGGCGGCTCGGCTTCCCCCACCCGAGATCGCCAGTGCGACTAACCGGTCGTCTTTGGATTCGAGTTCGGTCAACTTCCATGAGCCGGCGGTGTCGGGCACCGGCTCGCCGACAGGCCACGGCTGATTCCATCCCGGTCGCCAGTGACCCGGCAGAATAGAACACCCGCCGAGTACAACGAGCAGGCACATAACCCCTGTGATGGTGAGGAGATGATGGCTGCGAAAGAATCTGCTGCGCATGTAAAGAGAATGGATGGCTCTCACGGATGCCGATTGTATGGGACGCGAAGAGATCGCGCAAGAGAGATCGCGTGGTCGCTACCGCAGGATGCTCAAAAAGGCCTCCTTCTCACCCACCCAACCCCAGCGCGCCGAGACGCGCTTTGTCCCAAGCAAGGCCGCAGGGAGATCGGCGACTGAAGCGTATTTTTCTCACCCACCCACCCCGAGCTGCCAAGACAGCTCTGTCACCAGTGGGTACGTTGCAAGGAGACGAGCGACTGAGAACGACGCATGGGAAAAGGCGCGTATTGGCGCGCCAGGGTCGGGCGGGTGAGAAGGTGACTTTTTCAGCATCCTGCTAGAGTCTGACGCCGACTTCATCCAAGTGTCGGAGCAAATCGGCCGGGTCTTGATAGACCCGATAGGCTCCTGCCCGCTCCAATTCTTCCCGGCCATAGCCGCCCGAAAGCAGTCCTACTGAAAGCGCGAACGCGCGGCGTGCTGCCAACAAATCCCACACACTGTCTCCGACGATGACGCAACGGCTCATGGGAACTTTCAGTCGCTTCCCTGCCTCGACAAACAGATCGGGATCGGGCTTCGCGAACCGGACGTCGTCGCGCGTGACGACCGGCACGTTCCGATGGAGTGTGAGCAGCTTGAGTGCATGTCGTGCGTTGTGCTTTCGTCCGCTCGTCGCGATGGCATGAGGCACGCGATGGGCCGCCAACGTATCCAGCAGTGCTTGCGCACCGGGAAGCACACGCAGAGAGGAAGCCTGATTGGCAAAGGCTTCGGTGTGTACGTGTTGAATGCGGTCGGCATCCTTCCGGGAGACCTTCCGTCCGGTCTCTCGGGACAAGGCGTTGAGCATCAGGCCCCCGCTCATGCCGATCTGGCGGTGAATGCGCCAGACCGGCAGCTCGATGCCGGCCGCTTGTGTCGCCTCGCGCCAGGCCAGCACATGCTGGTAAACGCTGTCGATCAAGGTGCCGTCCAGATCGAAGAGAAAGGCCAGCGAATCGGAACTCCGGCTTTTCGTCATTGCGATCTTAGTGTTCCAACTTCGCTTGCATGTTGATCGTCGTGTTCAGAAGGCGCGAGATCGGGCAACCGGTTTTGGCCTCCTGTGTTGCCTTGTCCCATGCGGTCTGATCCGCCTTGGGGACCTTGCCTTTGACGTCCAGCAGGATATTCGTCACGGTCCATCCGGCTTCGAGCTTGTCGAATGTGACCGTCGCCGTCGTCTCCAGTTTTTCCGGAGTCAGACCGGCGCTTCCCAATTGAGCCGACAGCGCCATAGTGAAGCAGCCGGCATGCGCGGCTGCGATCAATTCCTCCGGGTTGGTGCCTTTCCCGCTTTCGAATCTGGTTGAAAACGAATATTGCGTCTGAGACAAGACACCGCTGTCGGTGGAGACAGTGCCTTTTCCGGTCTTCAAATCGCCTTGCCAGATCGCCGATCCTTTGCGTTGCATGGTCCCTCCTTGTGGTTAGAGCCTCGGGTCAGTATGGGACCACCGGCAGGCTTGTGCAACCGGTCAGTTGCGAGACTTGCCGTCCAAGGCTCGATCCAAATTGAACGCGGCGCTGATCAAGGCGATATGGGTGAAGGCCTGGGGAAAGTTGCCGAGCGCCTCACCGCTGCCGCCTATCTCCTCGGCATACAGTCCCAGATGATTGGCGTGTCCCAGCATCCGTTCAAACAACAACCGGGCTTCCGTCAGTCTCGCGGGATCGACTCGCCCTGCCCGGATGAGCGCTTCCACCAGCCAAAACGAACACATAGTAAACGTGCCTTCTGGCCCTGTGAGCCCGTCTTCTCCGGTCTCGCTGTCGTAACGATACACGAGGCCATCGGAGACCAATCCTCCTTCCTTCGGCGAGCGATTGATGGCCTGGAGCGTACTCAGCATGCGCGGATCGTTGGGGGCCATAAAAAATACCATCGGCATGATGAGATTCGACGCGTCCAGCGAGTCGCTGTCATAATGCTGCACGAAGGCCCGGCGTTTCTGACTCCACCCCTTGGACATGATTTCTTCATAGATTTGATCACGGACCCGCTGCCACCGGTCGCGATCGACTGGAAACGACCGTTTATCCGCCAGGCGAATTCCCCGATCCATCGCCACCCAACACATCAGTTTCGAATAGACGAAATGGCGCCGGCCTCCGCGCACTTCCCAAATGCCTTCGTCCGGTTGCTGCCAATGGTCACAGAGCCAATCCAGGCGACTCCGGATGCGCATCCAAGCGTCATATCCAATGGGCATGACATATTTGTTGTACAGATAGAGTGAATCGAGCAGTTCCCCAAAAATATCGAGCTGCAATTGCTTATAAGCGCCGTTGCCGATCCTGACGGGCCGGGAACCTCGATAGCCGTCCAGATGGTCGAGGGTCTGTTCCTTGAGGTCGTGGCGGCCATCGATTCCGTACACGATCTGCAATGTGCCGTCGGCCTCGACTTCCCCGGTGCGCGCTTCCAGCCATTGCACGAACGCATGAGCTTCCTCGGTGAAGCCGATTCTCAACATGCCGTACAAGGTAAAGGCCGCGTCGCGTATCCAGGTGTAGCGATAGTCCCAATTCCGCCCGCCACCGATCGACTCCGGCAGGCTGCACGTCGGCGAAGCGATGATCGCTCCGGTCGGTTCGAAGGTCATCAATTTCAACGTCAGTGCCGATCGATAGACGATTTCGCGCCAGCGTCCGGTATAGGTGCATTTGGCCAGCCATCGATGCCAGTAATCGACCGTGCGTTCGAAGACCTCCTGTGTTTCGGCGATTGAGGGGGATCGGCGGCACTCTTCTCCAGCCTTGGAGGGGCGTAAGACAAAAATCGCTTCCTCACCCTCCTGAAGCGTAAATGTCGCTTGGACACTCTCGCCATCGCAGGAGAGTGGGATGGCACTGGCCAATCCCAGGTTCAGGACTGCAGACTCAAACGTGGCGCCATGTTTTCCGATCGATACGCGATGGGGCGCACGGGCATAATCGAAAGCCGGTTGGCATCTCATGCGAAAGGTCAGCGTTCCTCGCGTGACTTTGACGCGCCGAATCAGTTGACCCTGCCAGGGCGACTCGCGAGGCAAGCCTACCGGCATGAAATCTATCAGTTCACCGACACCGTCCGGCGAAAGAAATCGGGTCACCAATACATTGGTTTCCGGCCAATACAACTGTTTCGTCCGGATGTCGTCCCCGCTGGGCGCGATCTCGAACCGGCCTCCCTTCTTATCGTCCAAGATGGCGGCAAACACGCTCGGTGAATCGAACGACGGGGCACAGAACCAATCGATGGACCCATTAATGCCGACGAGCGCCGCCGTCCGCATGTTGCCGATGATGCCGTAATTCTCGATGGGTTGGTACGCCATTGTGAGCACCTCAACCGTTCAATCCGTCGCGCGGTGCGGGAAACCTCCTCGCATGCGCTCCGCCCTGGCTATCCTGGACTTCTGTCGAACTGAAGATCAACTCAAAATTTTCTGCACCGTCACGTCGAATGCTGGTTCATCTGGTCTACTGGTCTATCTCTTCTATCTGGTTTGTTTGATTGATCGGACTGGAAATTCATTCAGAAGAACCAGACAGACCAGAAAGACCGACCAACCAGACAGACAAGCCCAAGCGCGTTGCGCGAGCACAGAAGATCATCAGGCTCCATCCCCTCCCCCATTCTCCGCCGAGAGTGGTCTCGCAATGGATTCGAGCGACCGCCCTTCGGCTTTGACACCGAACCACAGTTCCACCACCGCTCCGGTGAGCATCATCCCCGCTCCCAAGAGATAGCCGTAGAACACACTCTCAGCGGACGTTTCAATGAGTTTGCCGTATAGCCAAGGCGCGACGGTTCCCGCCCCCTGCGCCACAACGAAGAAGCATGCGATGGCCATCGCACGAATCTCCAAGGGAAAGATTTCGCTGACGGTGAGATAGGCTGCGCTGGCGCCTGCCGAGGCGAAGAAGAAGATAGCCGACCAGGCCAGCGTTTGGGTAAGGGACGTGAACGCGCCTTGCCAGAACAGATAGCCCGTCACAGCCAGCAGGCAACCGGCTAGCGCATACGTGAAGCTGATCATGGGCTTGCGACCGACGGTATCGAAATAGCGGCCGAGTGCCAGCGGACCAAGAAAGTTCCCGAGCGCAAATGGAAGAATGTAGAGGCCGATGTCGGCGGCCTCGACGTTGTAGAACTTCGTGAGGACGAAGGGATAGGTAAATGAAATCGCGTTGTACGTGAACGACTGGGTGGTCAACAGCACGATGCCCAGCACCGTGCGCCGAGGATACACATGCACGAGTTGGCGGATTACAGTGCCCACGATCGCATGTGATCGGGAATGAACAGTTATCGAGCCTATAGGCGTTGGCAGCGAGGCCAGTCCTTCCTCGCGTGAGATCTGGTCTTCGATCTTGGAGACAACGGCTTCGGCTTCCTTCGCGCGCCGATGGGTCATGAGCCAGCGGGGACTTTCCGGAATCAGCCGGCGGATCAGAACGATGCCGATCCCGAGTACGGCCCCCAACCCGAAACAGAGACGCCATCCCAGATGCTCCGGAATGAGAAGCGGGTTCAACAGGACAATGGTGAGCAACGCACCGGCTGCCGTCCCCAGCCACCAACTGCCATTGATCGCCAGGTTGGTCTGTCCGCGCCAACGCGCAGGAATCAATTCGTCGATCGCGGAATTGATGGCCGCGTATTCTCCGCCGATGCCTGCGCCGGTGAGGAAGCGGAAGAACATGAAACTCCAGAGGTCCCAAGACAATGCCGTCAACACCGTGGCAATCAAATAGAGCAGGAGCGTGATCATGAACCATTTTTTCCGACCCTGCCGGTCGGTGAGGTAGGAGAACACAATCGCCCCGAACACTGAACCGGCCAGGTACGCCGACGCGGCAAGCCCGACTTCGGATTCCGTCAGATGCAATGTGGTGGTATGGGTGAGGACGGGACCGAGGGCTGCGACGATGGAGACTTCAAGCCCATCCAATACCCATGTGACCCCGAGCGCCGTCACCACAAGCCGGTGCCATCGCGACCAGGGCAGCCGGTCCATCCGTTGCGGAATATTGGTGGTGATGGGAGACCCCGTCGCGGCATCCATGCGCCATCGTAACATCGATGGACATCCGGGTCACCGGTCTTACTCCCTAGTGGCGACCCTTGATTGATTGTCCCCGGCGCCTCGGTTGGAACTGGATGATAGGCTCTGTTATCCTCGCAATCGCCAGGGGTGGATATGTGAAGTCCCGATCATGATTCACATCAGACCAGCGACCGAATCCGATTTCGATGCCCTGCTTCACGTTCAGCAGGCCGCATTCGGGGAATATGCCGCTGTCTACAAGGTCAGCGGATGGACCACGGAAACGCTCGAGAGCCTCAGGGAAGACGCCAGGGAGAAGCACATCCTCGTGGCTGAGCAGGAGGGAGTGGTGGTGGGATCGGTACGCTTTTGGACCGTGGCCGGTGTGTGCGTCATCCGGCTGTTATCTGTGAGTCCCGGCCACCAGGGCCGTGGAGTCGGAAAAGCGCTGATACGCGAAGTCGAGCAGGTCGCGATCGATGCCCATAAATACTTTGCCTGTACCATGCTGCGGACCGCCCGGAACGTCCACCTGTTCATGAGCCTCGGCTATAAGGCGGAATCGATTCTCCCTGACCATTACGACCATTTGGATTTGATCTGCTTCGCCAAGTACAGATCAGAGGGGTGATTAGACCATATCATCCACGATGACGCATTCAATCTCCTTCACCCGCCGCAAACTTCGATCATTCCCGTAGAAGCGGATGGCTCCATGGCTCATGGCCGTGGCCAACTGAATGGCATCCGGCGTGCTGAGACGATAACGAGCACGCAGTTCGGCTGCTCGGTCGGCCAGGTTCATCGTCACGGGAATCCACTCGATCTTCGGATACGTACTGGTGAGGGCGAATATTTTCTGTGCAAGTTCTTCTTTCTGCTCACGATAAGGCTGGACCAGCAATTCCAGGAGAGTGACGGTCGATGTGACGGCAGGATTGTCACCTCGCTCGATTCGGTCAAACAAGGAAACGCACCACGCCCCGTACCGAGAATGGTTTTCGAGGAAATAGATGAAGACGTTGGTGTCGATCCCGATTCGCTCGCATGCGTCTGGAAGGCCACGCACAGAGGAGCGCTCTACCATGAACGGCGTTCTCGCTTGAGATAACCTGACGGGTACGTGCCCTTGGCAAGGCCCTGTAACGTGCGTGCATAGCGTTTGGGTTTGGGCATGACGAGGGTCAGGCCATCTTTCACAACAACCAGCAACTCGTCACCGCCCTTCACTCGCATCGCCTGGCGTGCTTCTTTTGGAATGACAATTTGGTTTTTGCTGCTGAGTTTTTGAATGGCCATGAGGGTCCTCCCAATGTGCTTTACCTTATCATGGAAAGGTAAAGCGTCTCAACATTGCGCGTGTCTCAGTCCCCATGTGACCTGCCCGCCAAACCTGCTGCACTCTTTGTCGTTTAGGGACAGGCGCTCATGACTGATCACGCAGGCGCGAGACATGGTGGGAGGAGGCCAAACAGAAAAAGACGTGCTGAAGGCTGCGTGCTGGTTGGTCTGGTCCGTTCACCCAACCAGACAAACCAGACAGATCAGATCAACAAGATAGACCAGATTTACTTCCCATTGCGCGGTTGCAACATGTGCTTGAATACATAGTCTGCCACACGACGGCCCTGCGCAATACCTTCGGTTTTATCGAAAGCCCAGTGGATGCCGAGATAGATTCGGCTCTGTCCGTTTTCTTCCTCCGCCTGCGAGAGGGAGTTGAAACTGCGTTCTACAAGCGGCCGCACGTTGCCGGCGTTATCCCGCGTCCTTCACTGCGCGCATTGAGGGAGCACATTCTGATCGTGCGGCCTCAGCGAGCAAGAAGGATGGTCTGGCTGTTCCCCGCCTACCCTTCCAAGCTTGCTCGTGATTGCTTCAGGGATGGGGGTTGATTGAACTTCTACTGCGCGCGTTGTCCCATGCGCCCATTTCACTTTCAAGGGCCAGCCTGGTTGATCCTCGACTGCGCGCGTCGAACGAGCACATTCCTATCGTGCGCGTTCCGCGAGCAGGAGGACGACCAGGCGGCCTTCCAATCCTCTTCACCTCCCTTTAAGGGAGTGGCCAGGCTGCCCTTTACTGCGCGCATCGAACGAGCACAGCTTCATCGTGCGCGTTCTGCGAGCAAGAAGGGCACCTGGCCGCTCCCGATCTCAATCTTCCGGCGAGCCTGTATCGTCGTAGTATTTTTCGCGGTAGATGGGACAGAGGCCCTTTTTCTGGAGCAACGATGTGGCGTCTGCAATCATGGCGCTGTTCCCGCAGAGATACACGGCGAGATTCTTGACCGATGTGATTCGCTCCTCAATCAGTTGCAGAACGCGGCCGGATGAACCAGACCAGTCGGGATCGGGGCGGGAGAGCGTCGTCACAGCGGTGAGCGCCGGCGTCCGCCTGATCAATTCGGCCAGCTCATCCTGATAATACAAATCCCGCTGGTGACGAAGTCCCCAGAACAAGGTCGCTGGTTTCGGATCGGGACGTTCCGCATTTGCGAGCAGCATGGACCGGATCGGCGCGATGCCTGTACCACTGGCAATGAACAACAGGTCACGCTCCGGGTCATCTCGCAGATAGAAATGTCCCGCTGGTCCTTTGAAATGCGTCTTCTCTCCCACCTTGAGATGAAACAAAAAGCCGGAACCGGGGCCGCCAGGAACCTGGTTGAATAACAGAGTGACCACCTCCGAGCTGGCGGGCTGTGAGGCGATAGAATAGGCCCTCGTCACGAGACGGCCGGTGTACGGATGTGGCATCTCAAACGAGATGAACTGGCCGGGCTTGAACGCAATCGTCTTCGGTTCGATCAACCGCAAATCGAGCTGGCGCACGTCATGGGTGAGATTTTCGATCGACTCAACTTGTGCGGTAAACGTTTCAATCGGCATGACAATCTCTCGCAGTACTAGTTCCTATCTGGCTACTCCCACTCAGGTGCCCATGAACCCGGCAGTGAGTGTACCGTACAGAGATACCGAGAATACAGACGCTCGTTCGTCTATCTCGCTACCTGATCTCTTCAACCGACAAAAGACTGGAGATCGCCGCGGCTTCTGTGGAGCTAGGCGCAGGCGCAACTTGTTCCTGTTTTGGAAACAATGGGACCACGTTTGCACCGAGTTCTTCCAACATGTCGCCAGCCGGACGTTGGCCGTACTTCAGATTCAGGATCACGTGATTCACGCCGCGCGCTTCCAACCTTCTCAAGAAATCGATAAGGAGGGTCTGTCCCAATCGAAAGCCGAGATGGATGGGAGTGGGAGCGGTGTGCGGATCGTCCGCCAGATCGATATACAGCGATTGCGCAAAGGGTTTGAATCGGCCCGGTGTGATTTTCACAGTCGCTTGCCTCCACTTTGCGATCGCCTCGGACTGGGCTGCGAGAGGACGAGGATAGGTGATCCATCCGTCACTCTGCGCCGCGATCCATTCCGTCGACTGGCGGCTGCTGCCCGTGACAAGCATTGGGAGCTTTCCCGAGACCGGTTTGGGAAGGATATCCACGTCGTGCATCGATCCCAACTGGCTATCGATATCGGGAAATCGTTCTTCATTTACCCGTCGAAGCAGCGCGAACGATTCCCGAAACCGTTCGCTGCGCGCCTCCGCATCGAGCCCGAAGGCGGGGAACTCCACTGGGCGATCGCCGGACGCGACGCCGAGCACAAGACGGCCGCCTGTGAGCTGATCGACGGACGCCGCAGCTTTCGCGACATGCAACGGATGCCGCAGTGGAAGCACGATGCTCCCTGTGGCCAAGGCAATGGTGCGCGTGTGGGCCGCCAGTACTCCCAGATAAACCCATGGATCGAAGATCTGTCCCGCATCGCCGAAGGACGGATCGTGCAGCGGTACGTCGCGCACCCAGAGTGCCGCGAAACCCAGTTCCTCCGCCCGTCGTGCAAGCGCGAGATGGTTGTGCATCGTCGGAATACTGCCCCGATAGGCTTCTATGGGAACGAATACACCGAGTGTCAGACGCCCCTCGGCAAACATAGTCCGAAATCCTCGATGTGCCAGGATATCCATGCATCCCTCCTTCCATCAGAACTGTTCAAGCAAGTTCGAAGATCATTTCCAATTCGATCGGCATATGCGTGGGCAACGACGTGGCCCCGATCGCCAATCTGGCGTGGCCGCCACGCCCATCGAAAACCGAAGCAAGCAACCCCGACGCTCCATCGGCCACGACGGCGTGATCGCCGAAATCGGGAGCGCTGGCAATATGCACTGTGAGCCTGACCAGCCGTGCGATTCGATCCAGCGATCCCAGCGCCGACCGTGCCACGGCCAGCCCGTTGAGGGCCGCCAGCCTTGCGGCTTGGCTCCCCTCTTCGAGCGATAACTCCTTCCCAACCTGTCCGATGAATGCCGGTCGCCCCTCTTTCACGGGCAACATGCCACTGACGAATAGCAATCCGCCGGCCTCTGTCGCCGGCACGTAGGCGCCGAGCGGCTTGGGTGGTTCCGGCAGCGTCAGATTCAGTTCCTGCAACCTAGCCTCCAGGTTCATCGTGTCTCTCCTTCTGTCGTCGAGGCAATAAGATGGGCATGACGATCAGCGCTGCCCGGCATCCAAGGTTCGCCCACGAACCGATAGTTCATGCGCGGGAAGTAACCGTATCGCTGGCCGAGTTCCCCGCTCAACAGTGTCATTCGTTCGACGACGCGCGCGTTGGCCAGACGGCCCGCGTCGACGAAGCGAAAGGGCATCGGCTTGGCGATGTCGATGAAGGCTTGCTTGGCAACCTGATCGTCGCCGACGACAAAGACGTCGCTTACGGCCCCGTCGAACGTCGGCGCATCGAATACTTCCCACCACACATTCTTAAACGCCCCCACGATTCTGCTCTCAGGAAAGTTCCTCTGGAGTTCCTCCGCTCCGCTGGTTTCCCAGGGCAAAATGAAATCCGAATAGTCGTCGTTGAAGGGATTCGTAATGTCGATGAAGATTTTTCCGGACAACTGTTCGTGATAGGGCCGCAGAGTCGCAACCATCCCATCCCGCAAGAACATTGCAGGCACAACGAACTCGGCCATGATCGCTTGATCGTAGGTGCCGGACGTGATGCCAGAGACTGAAAGGCCTCGGACAATCCGTTCGGCTCGCCGCGGGTCGCGCGAGCCTAATATCACCCGACTACCTGCCTTTGCGAACGCCTCCGCCAACCGCACGCCCATCCTCCCTGTCCCTAAAATTCCTACCGTCTTCATGGTGCCCTCCTTTGTTGGTCATGCGATGCGACTACCTATTAGTAGGTAGTCGTGTATGTTAAAAAAATTTACCCTTGCAACAGATTCAGCATTTGCTCGGCCATTGAATGTAGCCGCTTGTGTCCTCCTTCCGCTCGCGCAACCAATGCACCGCCTTCCAACAGCGAAAAGATCATGGCTGCGATGAGCTTGGCGTCACCTTTGAAATGAAATACCCCCTGATCCCGTCCCTCTTCGAGGATTTGGACCAGCCGAGCTTCGTTGTCCCGATAGAACCGCCGCACGCCCGCCACTGAAGGGCTGCCTAAGGTCGAGAGTTCTGCCCCGAGCATCCCACAGAGGCAGGCCTTATCTTGCTTGCCTTCACGTATCGTACTCTCGAACAGTCCGGCATATGCGCGAAGTTTTTCGACGGGATTTTTCTTGGATTGGACAATCGCATCGACCACGCCGAGAAAATACACGGCATACCGTTGGATGACCGCCTCCAACAATGCTTCCTTGGTAGCAAAGTGATGATGGATACTGGCCTTCCTGATGCCGATGGTCTGGCTGATGTGCTGGTAACTCATCGCGTTGGCACCACCGCGCTGAATCAGCGCCTGTGCCGCATCGAGAATCGCCGTCTTGGTGCCGCCTTTCATAATGGGCGACATCCTACTAGTAGGTATGTTATATGTCAAGCGGAAATTTCGTGCTCTGCAATCTCGACAGAGGCGCAACGTCCTGACGCAGATTGAATAGGCTACGGTCCTTTCTCACAACGATGGCCTGCTCCACGTCCGTCACCGCGTAGGATACGGTAGAACCAGCTGACGGCACTGTCACTTTTCTTCAGTTTGTGGCCCCGTTCGACGGCCTTCATCAAACTCTGCTACAGCAGATCTTCGGTCACTGCGTCGTCGGAAAGCCGCTTGCGCAGAAAGGCCTGGACAACCGACTCCTGTTCAAGCAGACGGTGCGTGAGATCACTCAATACAATGTTCGAGTCATCGCCTGCTTTTTCCGTCGTGGAGGCGCTCCCGTCTGACCGCGATTGCCTCCTGTTTCCCATTCTTGTCCTCTTGTCTCGTCTCTTTGATGCGTAGCAAAAAGCCCGTTGGATTCATTTACGAAGACGTTACTTGTAGCCCACCACCATACCATCCGGTCCGACCAGTCTCGTGACTTGCGTGCGCTTGAACCCGACGTCTTTCATCCATTTGCGGCAGTCTGCACCGGTGAAATCGAATCCGCCATGAGTCTCGATGAGCATGTTGAGGCTCATGAGAAGCCCGAAGGCATTCTGCTTGCGGGCGTCGTCGATCAGGGCTTCATGGATGATCACCGCACCGCCGGACGGCAGGACATTGTAAGCCTTGCGAAGGAGCATCATCTTTTCGTCCAGGTCCCAGTCGTGGAGGATATGCCCCATGATGATCACTTCGCATTTCGGCAGCGGATCTTTGAAGAAATCTCCTGCGTGAAACCGCGCACGTTGTGCAACGCCTCGCGACTTTGCATAGGCTTCGAATACCGGCTGTACCACGGGCAGATCCATGCCGCCGCCGACGAGATGCTTGTGCGCCAGCGCGATCTCGACCGCTACTCCGCCTTGGGCGCAGCCGACGTCCACGAATGTGCGGTATTTCTTCCAGGGAAACTTCTTGGCGATGATCTGAGCAGAGCCTACGCTGAGACCGGTCATGGCCTTGAGAAATCCTTCCAGCCGTTGCGGATCGGCATACAACGTGCCGAAGAAATCCCCGCCGGTTTTCACCTCGTTCTGAGGTTGACCGGTGCGGAGACCATCAGTCAGCGAACCCCAGAATCGATAGAGCCGCGCATTACACATTTCAAGTATGCCGCCGACATACGAAGGTTTCGCGCGGTTGAGAAACAGCGCCGTCTCGGTCGTATTGGCGTAGCGCGAGTCTGTTCGCTTGAGCATGCCGAGCGCAACCAGCGCGTCGAAGAAGTCGCGCGCGCTACGGGGATGGAGCTGGAGCCGCTTGGTCAAGGCCGCCGCATCGAGCGGGCCTTTTGCTAACTCGGTAAACAACCCGAGTTCGATGGCACTGAGCAGGGTCTTCGATCCCCAAAATCCCGTACCGAGTTGCATGATCTTCGCAGGAGTCAATCGACTTTTGGCCATTAGGTCACCCCTTTCCTCTCTCTTATCCGTTCTTTCCGCTTCCAATATCTTTCAGGTATTCCGCTTCCTCTGCGAGGTACTGTCGCATTGTCTGATGCGTTGGTCCGTTCGCAGCTCGGTCTCGCCAGAAGCTGTCGAGGGCCGCATTGATTTCTTCAGCGTTGAGTCCGTGAGGGTCCGCATCCCGTTTATGTTCCAGATAGGCCACGATGGCACCGGCTTCTTCTCTGGTGAAGACGGAAAGCTGGAAGCGCGCATGATCGTGCCAGGTCATGGCCCCGTATCGGCGTGGATTGACGAACGCCGATTTGCCGATCGTCTTCTCATAGATCCGTTGCCCGGCGGGAATCTTCACAACTTTGTCGGAAAAGCCGTTCGTGAGGTGGAACACCGGATCGGCAGTTTTCAGCAAGTCTTGGAGGTCGGCGATCAAGTAGGCAGGCAGGAAATACCGAAAGCCTCCTTCGGAGAAGAAGCTCAGTGCGTTGTAGTTGGCGTCGAGCACCTTGGGATCAAGCTGCGACCAATCGGTGACGCCGAGGAACGGCGCGATCGCCTCACCCGGCTCGCAACCTTCGTGACTTCCCTGCAGGAAGGCGTCACCGGGGCGCTCGGTGTCGGAAAAGGCCTGCCGAATCTGCTCGATGACCCGCTGCGTATCTTGCATTGTTCCCCGAGGCGCGGACTAGCTCACATGATTCACGGAGGTCTGCTGTCGCACTATTTCTCCGGCATACCGTGGAACGACAAGCATACAGTGATCAAGCAGGTAAGACGTCTGACTAGAGGGGAATATAGCGGGAAATGCGCGTCGTGGCCAGTTCGAATCATTCACGACAGCTGGGGCGCGGATCGAAACGCTTATGAACCATGCCGGCTAACCGGCCTTCGCTTGCACTGCGTCGAAGTTCACACGGCAACCGACGAGGTATAGTGCCTCTTGCGCTTCTTCTCTCAGCAATTTCGTCCAGCAGACTTCTACGAGGTAGATCGCATGCTTGAGGGTCCGATCGTCGGCTTGAATTTCCAAACACTGACCTTTGGATGGAGCGATGCCGAGCAGCAACCGCATGCCGCCTGGACTGTCGTTCACCGCCGTGCCACACCCCTCTTCGAGAGTTACACCATCGCGATCTATCGAGCGCATCAAACCATAGGTGCAGGGGCTCATCCTTGGACTTCGTGTTTCCCGCCGGCGTTCATGATGAGTGGGCTGCGCAGACTGCCTGCCCGATTTATGCTGGAGTCTGCGGCTGTATGACTGTATGGATTCAACAATCTTCTTCACTGAAGCCTCTTCACCAGCACGAAACCGATCGCCTCAACTCCAAATTGACACCGCCCCGGAAGATGATTTGTTGTAATACACCGCCGGCGCTCGTGTATAGCAGCCAAAAGGTGGCGGTAGATATACGTAGATCGGATCTTCGCGCTCATTCTTGACCGACCGTTCCAGAATCTGTTACCTTAGCTACCGAGCCAGACATGCAGAAAGGCCCGAATGCCCCGCCCAAAGGAATTCAACCCAGACGACGCGATCGAGAAAGCTGTGCAAGTCTTCTGGCACAAGGGTTATGAAGCCACGTCGATGGAAGATTTGCTGAGCGCCATGGATCTCAGTCGCGGCTCGCTCTATGACACCTTCGGCGATAAGCGGCAACTGTTCTTGACCGTGATAGACCGGTACTGCGCCACCTTTGCAAGTTCGAAATATTCCCTCCTGAACCAACCAGGCCCGGCACTTCCGACATTGCGCCGGTTCATCGTTGGCATGATCGAGGGCACCCTGGCCGATCCACAGCGTCGCGGTTGCCTCATCTCTAACACGGTGATGGAATTGTCGCCGCACGAGCAAGAGATCGCAGCCAGACTGCGCCAGGCCCTGAAATGGGCCGAAAACATGTTCTTCGAAGTCTTGAGCCGAGCAGAACAACAAGGTGAACTCCAAAAGGGTCAAGACCCACGAGCACTGGCGCGGTTCCTGATCACGATGATGCAAGGCACCATCGTGATGATTAAGGCCGGGACGCCGGCTGATGTGGTGAAACAGACAGCGGGGACGGCGCTCTCAATCTTGAAGTGAGCCGTTCTCTTTTTTTGACCTATTGTGGAACGGTCGTTCCATACTGAAGGTACTGAGATCTTCCGGGGAAAGAGGTGACGTATGACTTGCCAACGTTGTGAGGGGCTGATGGTGCTGGAGAGGTATGACGATCTGGAATTGGGCTCCGCGGGATATGAGGTCTCCGCCTGGCGCTGTCTCAACTGCGGCGCGATCGTCGATGCGGTGATCGCGTCTCATCATCCAGCCATGCACAAGACCGAGCCGGATCTGTTGCGCCGGCAACGGAAGAAATTGGCGATGACGACATAAGAGGCTTCTCGCCACGCACTGCGGCACGAGGATTGGTCGCGAAACATACTCAACACCATTCATTCAAGGAGGACGCACCCATGAGACTCGAAAATAAAGTCGCGATGGTCACGGGAGGCGGAACCGGGATTGGAGAAGCGATTGCCAGAGCATTTGAGCGGGAGGGCGCGAAAGTCGCGATCACGGGCCGCCGGAAAGATGAGTTAGAGCGGGTCGTGAAGGACATTGAACGCAACGGCGGCAAAGCATTGGCCTTACCCGGCAGCGTGACCAGCGAAGCCGACGTCCAGGAAGCAGTCTCCACAACCGTGAAAACATTCGGCAGGATCGACGTGCTTGTGAACAACGCCGGCAACCTGTTCCACGCTGGGCCACTGCATGAAACCAGCGACCAGATTTGGGACGATACACTCGACCTGTTCTTGAAAGGGACATTCCGATTCATTCGCGCCGCGATCCCGCTGATGTTGAAGCAGGGCGGGGGCTCGATTCTGAACGTGTCAACGGTCGCGGGGATGAAAGCCATCCCATTCTTTCAGGCCCATGCATATCAGGCAGCGAAGGCAGGGGTGAATATGCTGACCAAATCAGTGGCGGTCGAGTATGCGAAGCAAGGGATCCGTTGCAACTCGATCTGTCCGGCTGGCGTACTGACACCGCCGGTCCGGGAGATGTTAAAGGACCCGAAGGCCAAGGCGTTATTCGAAGGCATCCATCCGATGGGTCGCTTGGGACAGCCCGAAGAAGTAGCGGAGGTTGCGATCTATTTTGCGTCCGATGAGTCACGCTGGACCACCGGGAGCATTCTTCCTATCGACGGGGGAGTGATGGCAGCGTGAGTGTTCGGCAGAACAGTGAAGCGAGAGAGAATCCCGTCAAACTAAACATGCACACGTTCATACTTGGCAGAAGGAGAATTCCATGACGACCGTGACGAACGTCGCACGCACGCCTGAAACCACGATTACATTATTCTGTGAGGCGATGAATCGGGGTGATCTCGATTCCCTCCTTGCCCTCTATGAGGACGATGCGTGCATGGTTCCGCAACCGCACGCGCAACCAGTTCACGGGAAGGCAGCCATTCGCCAGGCGCTCCACCTCTTTCTAGCGTTGCAACCAAAGATCGATATCCAGCGCACTACGATCGTGCACGCAGGTGACATCGCGCTCTTACGCTCGGCATGGCGGCTGACCGGTACTGATCCAGACGGCTCCCCTCTCCAAATGGCGCATGAAGCCACCGATGTGGCGCGACGCCAGCCTGACGGCAGCTGGAAATTCGTTATCGACCACCCGTTCGGAGCTGATCCGGTGTGACTGATCAGCTGATTGGCGGAAAAGTCTCGACATCGCACAGCACGTCAAAACAGCGATCGAGATCGCGCGCATAAAGATGTGTCGGCCATAGAACGGATGGGCCATCACTCAATCAACCAAGGAGAACCTCATCATGACGACCATGGAGATAGGCAAGGAACTTGTTGCCCTGTGCAAGCAGGGCAAGAATCAGGAGGCAATCGATCGCTTTTACTCACCGAATATCGAGAGCGTCGAACCAATCGCCATGCCGGGTATGGAACAAACTCAGCATGGGACCGCAAAAATCAAAGGCAAGAATCAATGGTGGACAGAGAATCATGAAATCCATGGAAGCGTGGCCGAAGGACCGTTCCCACATGGCGACCGCTTCATCGTGCGATTCAAATATGACGTCACGCCTAAACACGGGGGAACACGCATGACCATGGACGAGACAGGCCTCTATACGGTTCAAAACGGAAAAATTGTCAAGGAGGAGTTCTTCTACGCGATGGAGTGATCAGCTTATCAGCCTCCTCTTCCTGTCCATGAATAGGGAACGATGTGTAAAGGTTCGTGACCGATGAGTTGACCTCGCCAGGTCAACATGCTTGACTACATACTCGGCAGATCCACCAAGGAGAACGTTATGCCACGCGCTATTGGACTCTTGACTCTCTCGATGCTCCTGATCGGACTGAGCGGCTGCAGTTATCTCTTCTATCCCCGCGCAAGCGACTATGCTATGCAAGCGAAAGGCGCGAGCGGGGTCGAGACGGTGATCAATCTCACGACGATGATGGAGGCCACGGCGGGCAAGGCCAAAGGCGGGAAAGGAGTCGATCCCGCGTTTGACGATTTGCACAATCAGTTCCATGCGCTCCGTGATGCCTTCTGCGGTGTAACGGACGCGCAAGCCAAGACACCGGCCTATGACGTGGCCGTAACGCACAAGAAGGAATTGACGGCCATCTTCAAGCGGCTGTGGAAATTCAAGAACGATCAACCGCAGCGCGATTTGCATCTTGATCTCTTGACTATCGAATTGAAGGAACTGCGCGAGACGCTCCGGACAATCCAGTAGCGCATCACAACGAAGCGGGCCAATGGCCTTCGCATTGCGTCTTCGACACGCGGCATGCTGCTGCTTGATTCGACCGGCCATAGGCCAGACAAGGAGAGTCACATCGATGGCTTCGCAAACTCCCGAACAAATCGTCGAGGGGCAGCGGCAGGACTGGAACCGCGTCGCAGGGGGCTGGGAGAAGTGGGATCGATTCTTCGACGAGCAGATGGTGTTTCTGAATCATCGGCTCGTGGCCGATGCACGGATTCGATCCGGCCAGCGCGTCCTCGATCTCGGTTCGGGCACCGGCTATCCCGCGCTGCTCGGCGCCCAAACCGTTGGGACAAGTGGAGGCGTGATCGGATTGGATCTCGCCGAACAGATGCTCGCCGTGGCACGACGCAAAGCGACGACATTGGGTCTTGGGAACGTCACGTTCCGCACAGGTGACGTGACCGCGCTTTCATTTGATGCGAACTCGTTCGACGCCGTCACGAGCCGCTTCTGCCTGATGTTTTTGCCGGAGATTCCGAAGGCCGCCGCTGAAATCGCTCGTGTGCTGAAACCCGGAAGCTGGGTCTCCACTGCCGTCTGGTCTGCACGTGAGAAGAATCCCTCGATCGGCCTCGCGATGGAAGCGATTAAGAAAGTAGTCGAACTGCCGCTACCAGACCCCACTGCCCCGGGCATCTTTCGGCTCGCCACGCCTGGCGATCTCTCCGGGATGTTGCAACAGGCCGGATTGGTCGATGTAACAGATCATGAGTTTCTCGCAGAATGGTCATATGCGTCAGCCGATGAGTATTACACAAGCCTCCTGGAAATCGCGGCGCCAATACAAAATCTGATGGCGACACTCTCGGCGCCACAGGTGCAAGAGATACGGCGGCACATCACTCAGGCTGCGACACCATACCAGCGAGGCAACAGGGTCACCTTTCCCATCGCCGTCCGAATGGTGGCGGCACGCAAACCTCTGTGAGACCACCGTGGTGCCGAAGCACAACGGATTCAAGGACTTCGTACTGGATCAGCTCCGGGATCTGCATGGCGTGACGTGCCGCGCCATGTTCGGCGGATATGGACTGTACTGTGATAGGGTGTTCTTCGGCATTATTCAGAAGGGCCGGCTCTATTTCAAAACGAATGCGATCACTGCGCCACACTATCGCGAGCGTAAGATGAAACCCTTCAGACCCAACGCGAAACAAACCCTCATCAACTATTACGAGGTCCCCGTGGATGTTCTGGAAGATGCGGGGGAACTGACGATATGGGCTCAGCAAGCCGGCAACCTCTGATGGCTTTCATACGGGGTAGACTCAACCGCGTCTCATACCAATCGCTGCTTCTTATCGGACTACTCAGTTGCCTGTGTTCGTGCTCGGTGTGGGCCGGTGAACGGCCGGCACCGAAGAGCCTGTGGCAGATGGTCACGACTCCTCCCGCCGCCGTTCAACCGGCGATGCCGAAGAGACCATGGGTGCTACGCGACCGGGAAATTGTTCTCGATCTCCCACTGCTTCAAATTTTGAAGGATGCCGGAGCCAGACCCCATCCGAGGACAACCGTTGAGCTTTTTGATGGCGCCAACCACGAGCTCGATATCGTGTCGACGATCTCCCGAAGCAACGACAGTGCAACGATCCGGGGTACATTCAAACCGCCTTCGAAGGGCGACTTTACTTTTGTCGTCAACGTCAATCTTCTCATCGGAACCATACAGCTGGACGATCGCCTCTATAAGACCGAGCACATCATCAACGGCCGGCTGCGGCTCCTTGAAATCGACCCAGAAAAAATGCCGCCAGACTGACGTCCCTTCAGGTCGTGACGATACCCTGCTGGCTGTGGCACACTGCTCCATGCATCAACCACCGACTATCTGGACCATCGGCCATTCGACCAGACCGATCAGCGAGTTTACCAATCTCCTGTTCGCACATGACATCGATCTGCTTGTTGATGTCCGCACCATTCCACGGTCTCGCCATAATCCACAGTTCAATACGGATACGCTGGCTCATTCGTTGCGCGAAGCCGGGCTTCAGTATCGCCACCTTCCGGAGCTGGGCGGCTTACGAAAGCCGAAGAAGGATTCCGTGAACGACGGATGGCGCAATGCCAGCTTTCGCGGATACGCCGACTATATGCAGACAACGGAATTCGCGAACGCGTTAGACGAATTGATCATTGACGGCCGATTGCGGCCAACAGCCATCATGTGCGCAGAAGCTGTTCCTTGGCGCTGCCACCGGTCGTTGATCGCCGATGCGCTGACATGTCGTGGCTGGAACGTCCGGCATATCACGTCTCCGGCACAAGCCGCCTCACACGCCCTCACATCATTTGCCCAGTATGAAAAGGGGAGACTGACGTATCCGAAAGTAACCGATAACCCGTCGCTCTTCTAGCCGACTGAGTCATGTATGTATTCCTAGCCGATCTGGTTGTCGTAATCCACTTGGCATTCGTGGTCTTCGTCCTGTGTGGCGGGCTGCTTGCGCTGAGATGGCGCCGGCTCATATGGCTACATCTACCGGCTGCCGTATGGGGCGCAGTCGTCGAATTCGCCGGATGGATCTGTCCCCTTACCCCACTGGAGCAGTGGCTGCGGGTATATGGTGGCGAGACCCTCTATAATTCCTATAATTCCGACTTCGTCACACAATACGTGCTGCCCATGCTCTATCCTGGGAACCTGACACGAGATCTTCAATTCCTGTTTGGCACAATCGTCATCGCTCTCAACGGTATCGTGTATGGCTGGCTCTGGCGGATGCAGAGACGTGAAACATCTCGCATTCGATAGGGTCCGCAGGATACCGGCCTGCAAACTGACACGTCGTGCCAATCCTGCTGTAGGAAGTAAGACGGGAAGTTTCAAGGCTCCGAGAGCGAACCCGTCCTCTGTAGATGTCTCCGTCGCCTCTTCGAACAGGGGGACGTTCTTTCCATGAGCCGGGTTCAATCTTCGATTCGCGGAAAAACACCTTTAGATGTCAGCAAATGTCATGATGCTACTCTGCGCTCGATGCCATCTCATGTATAGGCGCAGCAGATGAATTGTTGAGACGACGCATGGCATCATAGGTTCTGAACCACATGGTGGTCTGTCAGTCCACCAGTGGGATCTGTTGAACGACGTATCATGCAAGAGACGTCAATGCTCCCTGAAGAAAGCGCCACTACAGCAGAACCCTCGGCAACATCCTCGATGGCAGGAAAGATTGTTGTGGCACTGCTCTTTCTGTCGGCAATCGGGGCCTTCTTTTTCTTTGATCTCAAGACCTATCTGTCGCTGGACGCTCTCAAGGCGAATCGCGACAGCCTGTTGGCCTTTACACAGAACCACTATGTGCCGGCGGTCGCCTTATTCATCCTGATCTATATCCTCCAAACATCTTTCTCCTTGCCTGGTGCGACAATCATGACCCTTGCGGGTGGCTTCCTCTTCGGAAGTCTGTGGGGCCCACTGTACGTCAATATCGGAGCCACGACCGGGGCAACATTGGCCTTTCTCGCGGCCCGCTATCTCTTTCGACAGTGGGTGGAACGGAAGTTTGGTGATCGGCTTGGCCCGATCCAAGATGGCTTTGCGAAGAATGCATTCAGCTATCTGCTGACGTTGCGGCTCATTCCCTTCTTCCCCTTCTTCCTCGTCAATCTCCTTTCAGGCCTGACGCGAGTGACGGTGAGCACGTATGTCGCGGCGACCGCCATAGGTATCATACCGGGTAGTGTTGTGTATGCCTTTGCCGGGCGTCAATTGGGTACCATCAATGCTCTTTCAGAGCTGGTCTCGCCGAGAATGCTTCTGGTGTTCAGTTTACTAGGACTGCTTATTCTAGTCCCGGTTGTCTATCGGAAATTCACAGAAACCTCAACGCCTCCGGCATAGAAAGTGGACGAAGACATCACGCCTACTCAACCGATGAGCATTCTGCCATGCGATTACTTGCAAAAATATTGATCGGCTTGCTGATTTTCGCAGGCCTCACGTATGTGTACTACACTGAGGTGAAGCCCACCGTCATCTTCGGACTGCGGTCGGACTATGCGCATGCAATTCCGCACCAAAAAGTCCCTGAAGGTCTCACGAGTTTGCGGGCGGAATCCTGTGGGTCTTGCCACAAGGAGATCTATGCGGAATGGAAAACGAGCATCCATTCGCAGGCCTATCGCGATCCATTCTTTCACGCCTATTGGACGAAGGATAAGCACACGTGGGTGTGTTTGAACTGCCATAGCCCATTGGAAAACCAGCAACCCACATTGATCAAAGAGATTCCACGGGAGCGAGTGGAAAAAGCTCTACAGGAGCCGAATCCTCACTTTGACTCTGATTTTCAGACCGAAGGGGTGACATGTGCAGCCTGCCATGTCCGAGATGGGGTCATTCTAGGACCCTTTGATGACGCTGCCGCGCCACATCCCACAAAATTCGATCCCAGCTTTCGGACGACTCAGCTCTGTTATCGATGCCACAGCGTCGTGGCAGGGCCGGCGCAATTTTATAATGGAGGGCCTTGTGGCACCTATCCTGAGTATGAGAGCGGGTACTGGATGAAGGAGCGCGGCTTTATCTGTCAAAGTTGCCACATGCCTGAGATTGAACGTCCGGTCGCCACAGACGGTCCTATTCGAAAGGGCCGTCAACATCTCTGGCGAGGCGGACATGATCCCGAAATGGTCAAGCGGGCGATCGGCATCAAGGTTGTTGCCGAACCGGCTGAACCAAAACCGGGGGACACGGTCCAGGTAACATTAACTCTTATCAATGCAGGAGCAGGGCATAAACTCCCCACGGGAGACCCCGATCGACACTTTACGGTCGAGTTTGCTGTCGAGGATCAGACACAACAGATATTGGAAAGCCAGACAGATACCATGGGTCGATGGATCATGTGGCAGCCGGCGATCATTGAACTCCACGATAATCGCCTCATGCCTCTCGCAAGCCGGGATTACACATTTTCCTATCGAGTACCGAAAGACGTTGCAGGACTCAAGCTGACCGCAAAGGTGCGCTATCACATCCAGACCGAACGGCAACATCAAATGCTGATTGATAAGTATGGACTGACGGCTCCGGACCCCTACTTCTTTACAGTCTATGAACAAGCGGTTCCCTTGACCGGCAACCTCTCGGCACACTTCGAGCAAAACACGGTCGAGGCGCCCATGGCCTGTGCCGCACCTCCTCCACCGCTGAAGAACGCTTCCTGAACACGGGTTGAGCAATCTTCGGGAGAATATTGAGGGAAAATATGAATAGGCTCGATCAGAGCCTTGCAAGCGTTTTACCCTCTGTTCGACACGTGACGAGATCTGGAGGAAAACAGAGTTGACGAACCGCCATCCAAGTTGATACATGGAAACGAGGACATCGTTTCTTTGACCGTGAGGCGCGGCTATGCCAATAGAGGAGATTATCCAAAAGGTCAACGACCGCTATGCCCGAGCTGCGTCAACAGGTGAACAGATGTGTTGCCCGACGAGCTATGATTTTGCCGAGCTTCAATCCTTCATCCCGGAAGAAGTCCTCAAAATTTCATACGGTTGTGGCACACCAGCCGGACTAAAAACTGTCTCCCCAGGTGAAACCGTATTGGATATCGGTTCAGGCGGGGGAATCGATTGCTTCGAAGCCTCCCGACTTGTCGGCGAAACAGGTCACGTCATTGGGATTGATATGACCGACACGATGCTGGCTATCGCCAAAAAGAATGCTCCCATTGTCGCAGCCAACCTTCGCTATCAGACCTCCAATGTCGAATTTCGGAAAGGAATGGCTGACGCAATACCGGTGAATGACGGCTCCATCGATCTGATCATCTCCAATTGTGTGATCAACCTTGCGCCCGATAAACAAAAAGTCTTCAGGGAAATGTTTCGTGTCGCCAAACCTGGTGGACGATTTACGATTTCCGATATCGTAGCCGATCAGCCCGTTCCACAGTACTTGGTTCACGATGCTGAAAAATGGGGCGACTGCCTTTCCGGAGCGCTGGCGTTCACCGACTATCTCGCAGGAATAGCGGGAAGCGGCTTTCTGGGCATTCATCTGATCAATTTCTCACCTTGGCAAACGATCGACGGCATACACTTCTTCTCCGTGACGTTGACGGGATATAAGCTTCCTGCAAGCGCACTGGTATCGGAGGTGCGCTATGCCACGCTTCGCGGGCCATTCAGCCGAGTGGTCGATGAGCTAGGCACAACGTATCTCAGAGGGATTCCCCAGCCAATCACACCGGACACTGTATCCCTCTTGAGTCAGGCTCCGTCGGCTTCTCATTTTGTTCTCTCTTCCGACCCGCTCTGGCTGGATCGATCCGATAATCGATGGACTGCGATCAATCCCGCAGATGCTCCCTGCCGCTGGCAAGGGCATTTCGCCATGCTCGCCGGACCCTTCATCGAAGCCGCCGACGACGACCATCATGTCTATCGTCGAGGCGAACCGCTGGAGATCTGTTCCAAGACGCTCCCAGTATTGAACGCCGGCGGCTACGCTCCTCATTTCGCCATCATCAACCGCGCGAGCCGCAGCATCGAGGATGATGCCGTCACCTGCTCTCCCAACGAAGACAGCTGCTGCTGATGGCGCCCTGAGAGCAACACGATGCTGATGCGCGAACAAGTACAGGTCCTGGGTTTCGGCTGCTGTGAGCGGTCCCGGAATCGACGTTGATGGCGTTCGGTTCATACGCGCTGGTAGTGATCGACTCCTGAGACGTATTCTCTCTTTCCGACAGGAACAGATATGGCGCTGACCCTGCTGGGACAACATAATCCTCTCGCCTCCTCCACGGAACAATTAAAGATACTCGAGAAGACCACGAGCTGCCCGTCCTTTGAGACGCAACTCGATCAAACCGGCCTGATCCCGCTTCGCGCCACCGGAATCACGGTCTTTCAGATCAATGTCGGCAAGCTTTGCAATCAGACTTGTCGTCACTGCCATGTCGATGCAGGGCCTGACCGGACCGAACACATGTCACGCGAGACGGCAGAGCAATGCATCCGCGCTCTCGCTCAGACCGATATTCCGACGGTTGACATCACGGGTGGCGCGCCGGAGCTCAACCCCAATTTTCGCTGGTTGGTCGAACAGAGCCGGACATTAGGTCGCCATGTGATGGATCGATGCAACTTGTCTGTCTTGCTCCTTCCTTCGCAAGCGGACTTGGCTGAATTCCTAGCCGGACATCGAGTGGAAATCGTTGCTTCGCTGCCCTACTATCGCGCAAGCCAGACCGATGCGCAGCGAGGCGAGGGCGTATTTGAAAAATCAATCCAGGCGCTCTGCCTCCTCAATCAACTTGGCTACGGCCGGCCTAGAAGCGGGTTGTCGTTGAATCTCGTCTGCAATCCGGTCGGAGCCTTTCTCCCTGCCAAGCAGGAATCGATCGAAGCGCAGTTTCGAAAAGCACTCCTGGCACGCCACGGTGTGGAATTTAACCATCTCTACACGATCACGAATATGCCGATCAGCCGGTTTCTCGAGTTTCTCTTGGAGAGTGGCAACTACGAACCGTATATGAAGCGTCTGGCCAACGCCTTCAATCCCGTTGCCGCTGCCGGGGTCATGTGCCGCTATACGATCTCCGTGGGGTGGGATGGGACTCTGTATGACTGCGACTTCAACCAGATGCTCGATCTGCCCGTGGGTCACGGTGCTCCCGCTCATATCCGCGACTTTGATCCGGCGCAACTCAATCAGCGCCGGATCACGACCCGCAACCATTGCTATGGCTGCACCGCCGGCACCGGTTCCTCTTGTGGAGGTGCAGTCGCCTGAGTCAAGATCTCCGGCGAAGGTATCGAAGTGTCTGGATGAATCGATGTCGCGTCGTCTTCACCATCCAGAACAAACCCCGCCTCGAATGTGAATTGAAGGCTACCGTTTCATCTCACACGTGCCACGCTCAGTTTTTCTGACCTCGTCGAAAATATCCAGCCGTGTCTGATCTGCAGTGCGTGACGCAATTCAGCTTTTTGGCTCGGCTTTCCATCCGTAGCTAGGCATTCCTCTTCATACGAAGAACCTGTAACGGATCAAATAGTGATTATGGTGATTGCGTCGCTTCTAGGCAGTCTGCTATGTTGAGCCACGTCAACGCTCCATCGCAACTCGCATCGACCGGATAATTTGCATGGTTTGGGACCCCAAAGATCCTTGGAGTAGAAAGAGCGACCCGCTTGAGGATGCCCTCAAGCAGGCCCAATCACAGTTCAAGAATCTGATGCCCTCATTCAATACTCTGTTGCCTTCGAGCGGTTTCAGAAACGTCGCATTGGCAGGGCTGCTCGTCTTTCTTGCCTGGCACAGTGTGTTTATCGTCGCCCCGGACGAGGAAGGCGTCGTCAAGCGATTCGGCGCCCCTGTCCGAACCGTGGGGCCAGGCCCTCACGTGAAAGCCCCCTTCGTTGAAACCGTCCTGCAGCCGAAAGTCCAGAAACTCCATCGTATCGAAGTAGGCTTCCGCACAGACCGGCAAGGCCGCCAGCAGATGCTGGCGCAAGAGGCCTTGATGCTCACTGGCGATATGAACATCTTGGCCATCCAATTCATTGTGCAATACAAAATAAAAGAATCGGCAAACTACCTTTTCAGCGTGGCAGAAATCGATGAGACCATCGGCAAAGCTGCCGAAGCTTCAATGCGAGAAGTGGTTGGCAAGGGAAAAATCGACGAGGCATTGACGACCGGTAAGGCCCAGATCCAGCAGGATACTCAGGTGCTCCTGCAATCTCTTCTTGACCAGTATCAGGGCGGCGTACAGGTCGCGGCGATCCAGCTCCAGGACGTTAGTCCTCCCGAGGCCGTGGCGGCTGCGTTCAAAGATGTGACGAATGCAAAGGAAGATCGAGAGAAACTGATCAACCAATCTCAGAGCTATCGCAACGACATCCTTCCCAAAGCCCAAGGCGAAGCGGCTCAGGTGGTGAACCAGTCCAAGGGGTATGCTCAGGCACGACTGAATCGCGCTCAAGGTGAAGCCAACCGTTTTCTGGCGACCCTGAAAGAATACAATCAAGCCAAAGACGTGATCAGCAAGCGAATCTATATCGAAACCATGGAGGAAATTCTTCCCAGTATCGACAAGATCATCATTGACGGCAAGACGGCCGATCGTGTACTCCCTTACCTTCCGCTCGAGCGTCTCAGACCGAGAACCGGTACCACTGTAGAGGGCCAGAATCAATGACCAAACAGGGGTTCATCATTGCGGTGCTGGCGGTCATTGTGGGTTTGTTTTTCCTAGGGGCCTCACCCCTCTTCACCGTGGACATCATCCAGAATGCGATCGTCGTCCAGCTCGGAAAGCCTGTTCGCGACATCACCGAGCCGGGCCTCTATGTGAAGATACCGTTCATTCAAGAAGTCACCTATTTCGACAAGCGCCTGCTGGACTACGACTCACAAGCACAAGACGTGATCACACAGGACAAGAAGACGCTCCTCCTTGACAACTACGCCAAATGGCGGATTGTCGATCCCCTCAAGGTCTATCAGAATTTTCAAACTCAGCGGGGAGCGCGGCAACGGCTGAACGATATCATCTATTCTGAACTTCGAGTCGAACTCGGACGCCATGACCTTCTGGAAATCGTCGCCGATCATCGCGCCGATCTCATGAAGATCGTGACCCAACGATCGCATGAAAAAGCCTCCGCATATGGGATCGAGATTCAGGACGTCAGAATCAAACGCGCTGACCTTCCAGAACAAAACGAGAAGGCCGTGTTCGCCCGGATGCAAGCTGAGCGAGAACGGCAAGCGAAGCAATACCGTGCGGAGGGCGCTGAGGAAGCACAGAAGATCCGTTCAGAGGCGGAAAAGGATCGCGAGATTATTCTTGCTCAGGCATATAAGGAATCGGAGGAACTTCGCGGCGCAGGGGATGCGAAGGCTTTTAAGGTCTACGCTGAGGCCTACAGGCAGGACACTCACTTTTTTGAATTTACTCGCTCGATGGAAGCCTACAAGAAAACTTTCAAAGAGAAGTCTACCTTGGTGATGAGTCCAGACTCAGAATTCTTGCGCTACCTTAAGCAGCGCTAGCCTTCAGGACAACCCCACAATCTTGCCCGTGCCTGGATCGATCCCAATACGTTCTCCTGCCGGCTTCTTGGGCAACCCTGGCATAAGTTGAATCCCTGAGCAAATCGCCGTCAGGAACCCTGCCCCAGCGAGCATTCGCACTTCTTTGATCGGCAGCGTGAATCCTAACGGGCGGCCCTTCAACGCCGGATCATGCGACAGCGATAACGGCGTCTTGGCCATGCAAATGGGGAGTCGATCAAGGCCAACCTGCTGTGCCACCTCAATGTCATGATCGGCCTGTGCGTCGAATGACACGGCAGATGCCCCATACATCTGAGTGGCGATCGTCTGGATTTTCCTTTTGATCGGCCAGTCAACATCATATAAATGCCTGAACGCAGACGCTTTTTCTGTCGCTTTGACCACAGCCTTCGCTAGATCCTTAGCCCCTTCGCCGCCATCAGCCCAATGGGTCGAGATCGCGGCATCTACTGCACCAACTTCTTGGGATCGCTCTCGAACCCATTCCAGTTCAGACACCGGGTCATCGATGAACCCATTGACCGCCACCACTACGGGAACCCCATGGGCTTTCACATTCGCAATGTGCTGCTCTAAATTCGCAAATCCCTTTGCCAATGCATCCTGATTCGGCCCAGTAAGTCCTGCTGGAAGCGGGGCTCCAAGCTTAACTGACCCTCCGCCACCGTGAAGTTTGAGTGCCCGAAGTGTCGCAACCACCACGGCCGCCGCCGGCTTAAATCCTGAGAGTCGACACTTGATATTGAAAAATTTCTCTGCGCCGAGATCACTCCCAAATCCGGCCTCAGTCACGACGTAGTCTGCACAACGTAACGCGATGGCATCTGACAGAATCGAGCAATTCCCGTGGGCGATATTCCCGAACGGACCGGTATGCACGAACGCAGGGGTTCCTTCCAATGTCTGAACCAGGTTCGGCAACAACGCGTCTCTCAGCAAGACTGCCATCGACCCGGCGCATCCAAATTCTTCTGCCCGTACCGGCTTGCCATCGATTTTAAAACCAACGACGATCTGCCCGAGCCTGTGTCGCAGGTCGGCTTGGTTCGATGCCAAGGCGAGCGTCGCCATGACTTCTGAAGCTTCCGTAATCACAAACTGGCTCGTGCGACCCACGGCTCCCTCTCCCAGCGAGACCTGGCGTAGGGCTCGATCGCTGACGCCCAGTGTCCGTGGCCAGATAATTCGATTTCGATCAAGCTGAAGCGTATTCCCATGAAAGAGATGATTATCGGCAAATGCTGACAAGAGATTGTGACTCGCGGACACGGCGTGGGCGTCGCCGGTCAGGTGGAGGTTGATCTCTTCCATCGGAAGGACTTGGGCTCGCCCTCCGCCTGTTCCCCCGCCTTTGATTCCAAACACCGGCCCCAACGAAGGCTGCCGAAGCGTGACGGCCGTTCGGTGGCCGAGACGGGAAAGGCCCATGGCAAGCCCAATGGAAGTGGTCGTTTTCCCTTCCCCGAGCGGGGTTGGATTGATGGCGGTCACAAGGATATATCTGCCGAGTGGTGCAGCATGAAGCCGTTCAAGTACGTCGAGCGAAACCTTCGCCTTCAGATTTCCATATTGAATGAGCTCGCTGGCCTGGATGCCAAGCTGACCGGCGACATCCTGAATTGGGCACGCCTTTACTGACCGGTTGATCTCAATATCCTTCATAGATAAATGGAGTCGCGCTTAATCTCACTGCGTCAGTGGCGCGGCAGTATAGCACATGAATTGAGTCGGATTCTGAGGTATTGGTGGAGGAATCGGAGTCTGTGAATCAGAATGGCCTTGTCACAGATCGGATCGGTTGAAGACGTACTGATGAAGGAAGGTGGAAGGCTTAACGAGCTATTCGAGGATATACTTTACCGGATCTAACGCTTGCCCATTAACCTTGACCATATAGTGCAAGTGAGGTCCAGTCGCGAGTCCACTGCTACCGACTAGGCCAACAACTTCACCACGCTTCACGCGCTGCCCCTCTTTGACTAATGCCTTGGCGAGGTGCCCATAGAGCGTTTCGATACCGAATCCATGGTCGATTTTCACGAGATTTCCTAGCTTAGGGTCGAACCCGATTGCTGTAACCCGCCCTTGAGCCGGAGCCTGTACAGGTGCGTTAGCGGCAGCTCCAATATCCAGCCCATCATGCCAGGCTGGCTTTTCTGTAAACGGAGAAACCCTTGGCCCGAACCCAGACGTCACCCACCCTTTCACCGGCCAGATAGATGGCGTTGCTGCCCATCGAGAAGATTTTTTTTCGGCAGCCAAGGATAATTCTTGAAGTGACTGTTCCTGGATCGTCGCTTCCTTCGACAACCAATCTATACTATCCTTCAGTGAGGCAATCCTCTCCTGCTCTATAAAATCACTTGAACCGGCTAATGAACTCGTTTGACCAGCCAAACTATTCTGACTGGAATCTCCTGAATTGAGAAGTTGAATGCCAGCGTCGCCTTGTAGAGTCTTCTCAGAAGTAGAAAGACTGTTGCCTGCTGGAAGAGGGGCATCCTCACCACCTCGACCATTAGCCACATCACCAGCCTTTGGGCTCTCAATCCCCAACATGACGCGTAGTCGTTGATTGACCTCTTTCATGCTCGTCAATCGTTTCTTCAAATCATCCACGGCGCTAGAAAATGCTTCAGTCTGTTCCCGCGCACTCAATGCTTCTTCACGGAATGATGAGAGTTCCCAAACTTCTCCGGTTCTAATGACATAGTGTGAAAGGACAAGAATATCGACTAGAACTAAAATAGCTCCAACAATCAATAGTTTACTGACAAGTTTCCGAGGAAAACTAAACCGTAGCGGTTTAGCCGTTGAACCACGAAAGATCACGACAGTATAGGCATCGCTGTCTTCTGCGCCATTAACTTGTCCCATGATCTTCACCCCTTTGCTGAACAGGCAACTCACCTTCCACTAACCATCCATGCCGAGTGTATCGATCCAGATCACTTCAGTCAACCCCTCGCTTTGGGGCTTTCTCGATAGAAATTAACTGCGGGTTTCACTATGAACCCATCCAATGTATCTATCATGACCTTTTTTAACCGGCAACGCAATAATTTCAGGGATTTCATAGGCGTGCATCGCCTTGATTGCTTTTTCGAGAGCACGATATCGAGGCTTCGTGGATTTCAATATCAGAAGCGCTTCTTTGTCCTTGACCACTTTTCCCTTCCAACGATAAACCGATTGAACGTCCGAGATGATATTGGCACAAGCAGCCAGCCTTGCCTTCACTATCGCTTCGCCAATCTTCACCGCATCTTTCTGACTTGATGCCGTAACTAAGACCACAAGAACTTGTTCGGCTGATTGCTTCATAGGGCATGACCTTTCTAGAGTCTTTCCGCCTTCCTACTGATCCCTCGCCTGTCCCTTTGGACAATCTTATACCAACTTATACCAAAAGCAATTTCTGGGCCTATTACGTAGGCAACTGCATGATTATCACAATTAATCAATATCTTATCATCTTGCGACTCATTTATTTTACCCTCTGCCAACACTCTTTCACAATTAAAATGGTTCGTTGTAAAATCTCACAAAGACAAGAGTTGCCTAAAATGTACGTTTTTCGTCCTTCCTAATTATTTCAAGTACAAGTATAAAACCCCGATCACTTCAACTCTCCATTTGAGAATATGCCGGACCCGAAGCCACCCTCTAGACTCATTGACAAGATTTTCTTACCTCGCATATCATAACGAACTTAAGAAGGAGGCACTCTTGATGGGCTATGCAATTTCGCCAACAGAGCTGAAAGCACGTATTGATAAGGGGGACAAATTAGTTCTGCTTGATGTGAGAGAGGAATGGGAATATTCACTGGCAAAACTGGATGGCTCAATCCTCATTCCCCTTGGCACAATCCCTCAATCGCTCGCTCGATTGAATCGCGACTCAGAGATTATTGCCATTTGCCACCATGGCATGAGAAGCGCCGATGCGACAAACTTCTTGCTCCAGCAAGGGTTCCCTAATGTGAAGAACTTGGTGGGAGGTATTGACGCCTGGTCCGTTTTGGTGGATGGATCAGTTCCTCGCTACTAGTTCACCCCCACCAAGAGTCATCATACATCTGCTCTCCCCCCTGGCCTATATTGCGGGGTCGATTTTACCCCATTCGCTCGCGAAAATAGTCGACGGTACGCTTGAGCCCTTCTCTGATCTCGGTTTTTGGCTCCCAGGACAACTCTTGACGGAGTTTGGTGGAGTCAATGACACTCCGTACCTGCTCGCCATTTTTGGCTGGGCCATGAACTTCCTTGCATGTCGAATTCGTGTGGGCGATCAATATTCTGAGCAAGTCGTTGATTGATGTTTCCTCTCCTGTTCCAACGTTATACGTCCCTTGGGTTTCCTGACTCATCACGGCAAGATTTGCCTCAACGACATCATCGACATAAACAAAGTCTCGCGTTTGCCGGCCATTCCCATAGACGATTGCTTGCTCATTGTTCAGCAACTTCTGAATAAAGATCGCGACGACACCGGCCTCTCCCTCAGGATCTTGACGCGGACCATAGACATTGGCATAACGCAGGCTCACTATTTGAAGCCCACTCACTCGTTGATAGTAGGAGAGATATTGCTCCCCACAGAGCTTGCTGATGCCGTATGGCGATAATGGCCTCATGATATGAGTCTCGGGAACAGGATAGATTTCCTGCTCGCCGTAGATGGCCCCACCGGAAGAAGAAAACACAAACTTTCGCACACCGTGCTTAATCGATTGCTGCAACACGTTGAGCATGCCCAGAACGTTCACTTGGGCATCGAAGATTGGATCTTCCAGTGATTTTCGCACATCCATCTGTGCAGCCAGATGCATGACAATATTAGGCCTTTCGTTGCGAAATACCCGCTCAAGCCGCCAACTTTGGATATCGAGCTTGAAGAAACGCGCAGCACGATTGATATTTCGCCGCTTCCCAGTGGACAGATTGTCCACAACAATAACCTCATGCCCTTCCTGAACGAGCCGATCGACCAAATGAGATCCGATAAAACCGGCCCCTCCGGTCACGAGTACTTTCATGCATACCCCCATCGCCTACGAATTCGTACCATCATCTGTCGACCGCCGCCCGATCAAGCTGTCTTCCCTCGTGTAAACCCAACAAGAATCTCTCGATTCCCTTTTCGTCCTACCACGGGAGAATCGAGTACGCCTTTTGGCTGAAGCCCCAAACGAGCGGCACAGGCAATGATCTTCTCGGTCACCGCGTCGCGCTGTGCATCATCTCGCACGATGCCACCTCGTCCTACTTGCCCCTTACCGACTTCAAACTGTGGTTTGACTAACGCCACGACCACGGCAGAGCTATTGAGCAAGCGTACGACTGGAGGAAATATTAGGGTCAGGGAAATGAAAGAAACGTCGATCACTGCCAAATCGATCGGCTCAGGCACCGCTGCACGGTCAACATACCGAATGTTGGTCCGTTCGAGCAAGACAACACGCGAATCTTTACGGAGCTTCCACGCAAACTGTCCATAGCCGACATCGATCGCATAGATCCGGATAGCTCCTCGCTGCAATAAACAGTCGGTAAACCCGCCGGTCGAACATCCAACATCCAAACCGATTGCCCCTCTTGCGTTAATTCGGAAAGCATCAAGTGCTGCAGCCAATTTGTCACCCGATCGACTGACGAACATCGCAGGCTGCACGATTTCGATTCGCGCATCCAGTGACACCAATTTTGCGGGCTTATCCACCACCATCCCATTAATCGATACTCCACCTGCTAAGATAGTCCTGGCTGCAGCCTCCCGACTGGGCACCAGACCCTGAGCCGCAAGCACACAGTCCAACCGTTCTTTGTGAAGACGCGAGAGAGGGGCCATACTGACTAGAGAAACCACTCATCGGGATATGGATGACAACCGAAGCCTGGAGTAGGGAAGTTACGAGGACGATTCATCAGCTGCGTCGTCTGGAGAGTAGGCGTGAATTCGTTTCTTGCCGTTCTTATCCTGAACAAGCACTTCTACCTTATGTTCAGCTTCTTCTAAAATCTTGAGACAACTCTTTGAAAGACGAATGCCCTCTTCAAAGATCTTGAGCGACTCGTCGAGCGGGAGATCGTTTTTTTCCAGCTCACCGACGATGACTTCCAACCGCGCGATCGCCTGTTCAAATTTCACCACTGCCACCGCTGTCCTCGTTCGTAATAATTATGTTGTAGCTAGCAGTTTATTATACTCGACCGCATCGTGATTTCAAACTGAGGAGTCATCATACACACGCGTGACCGTGCAGCCCAATCGCCCGCCTGTCAATTGTGCCTCTATCTCCTGTCCGACCTCCACATCATTCGCTCGACGGAGAATTCGACCAGCCGGGACGGTTTGAAGAATACTATAGCCCCGCCCGAGAATCGCCAAGGGGCTCAGAGTATTGAGCTGCGCCAGCATCGCGTGTATCCGGTGACGATGCTGTGCCAACACCACCCCCATCTGACTTTCAAGGCGTTTCGAGAAGTGTGGAACGGTCGCCAGACCTTGTTTGATAGTGAGAATAGGGTTGAGCGCGAATAAATCGTGCTGCGCTTCGTGAACCCGTTCACGCCCACTTCTAAGCAGTTGGTAGACCATTTTACACAATCGATCGACCATATCATCGGTCCGCTGTGCCGCTTCCTGAAGGCGAAACCGTATGTCCATCACCCCTCGCATGCCGGCATCAAGCCGCAGTCGTTCAAAAGTACAATGCCGGAGCATGACCTGTCTCGTACGAACCGTCAGCTCTCGCAATCGTTCTACCATCTCGGCCAACACCGGAACTACAGCCTCCGCAGCCGCCGACGGTGTCGGCGCCCGGAGGTCGGCGGCGAAATCCGCAAGCGTCACATCGATTTCATGGCCAACAGCCGACACGACTGGCACATGGCAAGCGGCAATAGCACGCACCACGATCTCTTCGTTGAAACTCCACAGATCTTCCAACGATCCTCCGCCTCGTCCAACAATGATGACATCCACAGAACCCCAGTCGTTCAAATCAGCCAGTGCCTGAGCGATCTGACGGCCTGCGCTCTCACCCTGGACTTGAACCGGGGCGATGAGAATATGAATCGTTGGCCAGCGTCGCCGGAGAACAGCCAAGATATCTCGAATAGCTGCGCCGGTGAGTGATGTGACCACACCCACAGTCCGAGGAAATGGGGGAAGCGGCTTTTTTTTGTCCTGATCGAAGAGTCCTTCCACCGTCAATCGTTCTTTTAATTGCTCAAATGCGATCTGTAACGCGCCGATTCCTTTTGGCTCTACCGTATCAAGCACAATCTGATATTCTCCACGCGGTTCGTATACCGTGAGCCGTCCCCGCACGATCACGTGCATCCCCTCTTCTAAAGCAAAGCGAAGTCGTACGGCGCTGGATCTGAATAGCACCGCACGGATTTGGCTGGTCTTGTCTTTGAGGGTGCAGTAGACGTGTCCCGATCCGGGAGCACGGAGATTGGAGAGTTCACCTTCCAAGTAAATGTCCGAAAATTGTTCCTCGATTGAGGAACGAAGCAGCTCCGTCAACTCCGAAACCGATAATATTCGTTTCGGATGGATGACAGGGGAAAAGAGGTCGGGGAACTCCTGAAGGCTCGTGGTGAGTCTCCTCTAATCAATGATGCGAATTCGTTCGATCGACAGCGCCTTGCCAAGGCGCGCATCAAGATCGAGCAGCACCGCGCAAAAGACAGCGGGACCAGAGGCCACTTCAAAGCGTCGTGGCATCCCGGTCAAGAATTTTTCGATCGCCAACTCTTTCTTTACCCCGATTACGGAATGGAGCGGACCGGTCATTCCGATATCCGTTACATATGCCGTCCCCTTCGGAAGGATCTGATCGTCAGCTGTTTGCACGTGCGTATGGGTACCGACCACGGCAACAACCTCTCCGTCCAGATAGTGTCCCATCGCCATTTTCTCTGAGGTTGCCTCCGCATGCATGTCGACAATCACAGCAACCGTTCGCTGCTTCAGAGCAGCCAATTCTTTCTTCGCCACCTGAAAAGGACAGTCCAAAGTCGGCATGTACGCCCGTCCCATGAGTTGGAGCACACCGAGCTTTTCCCCACCGGCCGATTCGACCACCACACTTCCATATCCCGGCACACCGCTCGGATAATTGGCGGGTCGAAGGAGTCGTGGCTCCCGGGGGAAATAGTCGAGAATTTCTTTCTTATCCCATGCATGATTACCAGTCGTAATGACAGCGAGGCCGAGGTCGAACAGCTCTTCTGCCAGCTCCGGCGTAATACCGAACCCACCGGCCGCGTTCTCTCCATTTCCGATCACGATATCAATTTGCCGCTGGGCCACCAGCCTGGGAATAGCCCTGGCCAAAGCTCGGCGTCCAGGCTCACCAAAAATATCGCCAATATAGAGGACCTTCACTTGGCATACTCCACATACCGGCTCTCTCGAATCACGGTCACTCTGATCGTACCGGGATAGGTCAGTTCCTGCTCTATCTTCTTCGCCAAATCCCGAGATAATTGGAACGATTCAGCATCCGTGATGTCTTCCTGTCTCACGATGACACGGATTTCTCGTCCCGCCTGAATGGCGTAAGCCTTCTGCACTCCCTTGATAGTCGTAGCAAGCGACTCTAGTTTCTCCAGCCGTTTTACGTAAGTTTCCAATGCTTCTCTTCTCGCCCCAGGCCTGGCCGCAGATAACGCTTCAGCTGCAGCAACCAGCACCGACTCCGGACAGATCGGTTCGACTTGTTCGTGGTGTCCTGCAATGGCATTGACTATTTTCTCGCTTTCGCCGTACTTCTTGGCAATCTCGGCGCCCAGCATGGCATGCGGGCCTTCCTCTTCATGACTGACGGCTTTCCCAATGTCATGCAGTAGCGCTCCCCGCCTTGCCAGCTTCACGTCGAGACCGAGCTCCGAAGCCATGATGCCGCAGATGTACGCTGCTTCACGCGAATGATAGAGATTGTTTTGTCCGTAGCTGGTCCGATACTTGAGGCGACCCAGCACCTTGATCAACTCCGGGTGAAAATCGGAGAGTCCCAACTCAAAGATGATTTTCTCGGCCTCGTCATACATGAGCTTATCGATATCGACTTTGACTTTCTCGACAATCTCCTCGATTCGCGTCGGATGGATGCGTCCGTCATGCATTAACCGTTCGAGCGAGACCTTCGCGATCTCGCGACGCAATGGATCAAAGCCAGATACGATGACGGCTTCAGGCGTCTCATCGATAATGAGGTCGATCCCGGTTGCGGCTTCTATCGCACGAATGTTGCGTCCTTCCCTCCCGATAATCCGCCCTTTCATCGCGTCGTTTGGAATCGGCACCACGGAAATCGTGGACTCGGACACATAATCACGTACGACTCTTTGAATTGAATTGGTAATGATCTCGCGTGCTTCCCGCTCCGCATTTTCCCTCGCCTCTTCTAATGTTCGCTTGGCATGCCCAACAGCTTCAAGCCGCGCTTGACTTTCCATTTCTTGAATCAACTGCTTCTTTGCCTCCTCGGCCGTAATCCCTGCTATACGTTCTAATGCCTCTCGGTGCTCCTTTTCCACTCGGGCACACGCCGATTCCTTAATCATCAATTTCTCTTCTCTCTTTAACAGCTCCAGATCTCGTTTTTGGACCTCGCTGTCCCGTTTATCTATCGCGTTGATTCGGTTTTCAAGGGCCTCATCTCGTTGGATCACACGCTTTTCTGCGACTGCATACTCGGCCATCTTAGCCTTCTGCTCCTTCTCGATTTCCATCTTTGATTGCAGGAGAAGATCCTTGGCTTCCAGCTTTGCTTCTTTGACGATGTTCTCCGCCTCCCGCTGCGCATTCTGTATGGCCTGGCGGGACTGTTCATCTTCTTGTGCCTTCTTCGTGGCGCTCGATGAGCGGCGGATGAGCTCGAAGATACCGATTCCGAGCAGCCCCCCCACGAGTCCCGCCAACAGATAGGCAAGAATTGAGGTTGACATGTGGACTCCCCCCTTACAGTCGCGAGACGAGAAGCATTCTGCTCCCGGACCTTGTTTGATACACGGTTATTCTACGGTCTTCAAATGTGACGGGGGCGCACTGGAAAGCGAGGGATTAGAAAAGGACGGCCGGAAACACGGTCTACAGACCTACTTCCGAGTACGGACTTCGCGAGGATGGATGACTTGCTGGATTGAGATGATGAGTATGTCTTGCGCGGGATAGATTGCTCGAAGTCCATCCGCGTCGGCGGGCGCTCATCCGCATGAGAGGATAGAACGTGCGAATAGGAAGCAACTGCAGGCTGTTTCCGTAGACCGCACCCTTCGACGGCACCATGGTCTTCATGAGCTTGCTCAACATCTCGAAGAAGTTATACATGAGGTTGATGAACTCTTGTACACATTCTACTAACTGTCTCAATTTCGCCAGCATCAAGAACCTACATCCATTCCGCGATAATTACATCGTATCCCCGGATTACTAAACCGGTTCGAGCATGACCTAATCGTATCCCTAATCGTAGAATCCACTACGTCCCAACTCACATGACTACGATAACAAAGCCCCCCCTCCTTTGCAAGTTGAATCTAGCGAAAGAGCGAGGTCGGCACTTGTTCCTCTATCGATTCCATGAGCGACTTCACCCGGCGCTCGACGTCCGCCTCACCTTGGGCACGCTTCCGTTCAAGCTCAAACAACTGATGGGCCAAATTAAGGGCGGTCAGCACGGCAAGTTTAGATGGAGTCGTCGTATTCATCCCTTCCGCGAGATGGCGCATCTGGCCATCAACAAAGCTCGCGAGACGCCGGATATCTGCTTCGTCAGCTTCGCCACGAATCGCGTAGCGTTGGCCATAGATTTCTACGTCAATGGTCTGAGTCAAGGGCCACCTCCTTGCGTTCTTCAAGACATTCCAACAACTCAATATCGCCGAGGACCTTTTCTATACGAAACTTGATATCAAGACGTTCCTGCTCCCATCGTCGATTCGAATCATCCTTCTCCGCAAGTCGTTGTCGAACGACTTTTAATTCCTCTTCAAGGGCCGCATTCTTTCTCTTCAGTTCGTGAACGAGCTTCACGAGATCTCGAATACGACTTTCAAACGCGTCCAATCGATCAAGTGCCATCCCTTACTCTCTTCCTTAATAAACCCCTACAGGTTGTGGCGCACTATAGAAACTTGTCTACACCTTGTCAAGAAATAGCCATCAGGAGGCCTTGTCTAGCCGAAGGTATTCCCGATAACTCCGAAGCACACGCTTCACATACTGCCGCGTCTCCTGATAGGGGATCAATTCTATAAACTCATCCTGACTTCTTCCAGGGTGCAGCGCAATCCAGCTTCTCACGACTATTGGCCCTGCATTGTATGAGGCAATGGTCAGCACAATATTGCCGGAAAATTGTTCGAGTAACTGTTCAACGTAGCGGACACCGATTTGAATATTAGTCTCCTGATCGAAGAGATCATCTCGTCCGACTGCGGGAAGACCGAGGCGCTGCGTCACACTATTTGCGGTTGCTGGCATCACCTGCATCAGACCAATAGCGCCGACGCGGGACACCGCTTGCCGATCGAACTGACTTTCCTCTCGAATGATCGCCGCCACAAGATAGGGATCGACTTGACTCGCACCCTGACCTTTGATCAGGGGAACAAGACCTGTCGGATAGGCCACCTTCCATAGCGACGGATCGACGATACCACCGGTTCGCTCCAACTTATCGCGGAACCTGGCCCTTACGAGTCGAAGTGCATGGTGGTAGGCACCTACCTCATTCAGCATCGTCGCAAGGGCCATCAGAACATCGGGGTCTCGGCTATATCGTTCGGTCAACCCGGTCAACTCACGCACAGCATCCGATTCCAATCCCAGCGTCTTGAGTTCAATGGCGCGACGGTATGCCGGTTGTTGTTCGATTTCTGCCCGGGGAGACACCGCACGGGTGGCCTCACCATTCGTTGGCGTGCCAGCATTCATCGGTACGGTCGTCGAAACCGGTTCGGATGCAGGGCGCTCCGGCAACGAAATATCAACCCGCTCGCGAGCAAGCTGGCAGTAATAGGTGTAGACGTATTGCTGACAAAGTTGCGCATACACATCTCGAGCATGAGGCTGCTGGCTCAATTCAGCGGCGCGTCCCATCCAATAGAGCGCCTGCGGCTCAAAATCGTTGTCACGCTGATCACCGAGTTGACGGAGCTCGTCACCGACATCACGATAGCGTGCCACACGATAATTGACCCAACCTACGCGCCATCGGGCTTCGGCTCGTTGAGCCACCGGCTCTCCGGCCTTTGCCACCTGTCGATACTGTATGATCGCTTCGTCAAAGCGGTTCTGATCTTCTAACCACATCCCGGCGAACAACGTGATTTGCCCCTTCTGCTCCGACGAAAGCGAAGATGTCGCTATCGTACGGGCGAGATCCAACAACTTCTCCCCTTGTCCTTGCCGAAGATAGACCCGAGCGAGCCAGACCGACGCTTCGCGGGATTCCGTGCTCCCATCTTTCACCAGCGCGCGGAATGTCTCTTGAGCTTGGTCGTATTGTTTCAGCCGTACCTGCGCGATGCCGAGCTTCAGCTTTGCCTCGCTACGACGAGACGACTGCGGATCAGCCGCAAGAAATTTTCGGAGTTCTTCGATCGCCTCGGTATGGAAGGATTGTCCGAGATACATCTGAGCACGGACAAACCGTTCGCTTGGCTGCACCACCCAAGGCTCGCCGCCAAGATTGGAGGCCAACAATATCTCCGCTTCTTTCGCCTCTGCACTGTATGGGAATCGAAGCCAGAGCTGCACCAATGTCTCACGACCTTCCCGCATATTGTTGTCTCGCAGCTGGCAAGCACTTTTCCGAAGTAATGCCCCTGGAGTTCCGGGGTCCTTATCATTTAATTGCACCGCCTTTGCAAACCACGCCGTCGCTTCAGGACAACTGGACGCCTGATACCACGCCTCCCCTGTGCGATACGCCGCTTTAGTCAACAGATAAGAGTCGGGCAACGCCTGCGGAATGCTTTCGAACAACTCCGCTGCCTGTTTGGCATTTCCAAGTTTCAATAAGGCCTCACCTGTCCATAGCCGGATGTAGTCATCCAAATCCGGAAAGTCTCGCTGAGCTGTGCGGAGAAATTGCATAGCTACAGCCGGATCGCGCTCAATCAACAACACTCCGGAGAGCAGTCCCGCACGTTTAGCCCAAAGGGTCGAGGGAAATCGCTCCATCACCCGCTGCAGCCGCTCAACCTTGAGTAGCAGAACTTGCTCTTTATTGAGCGCCTTGCCCAGCCGTTCTTTCGGCATGGCGGCGGCCTGAAAACAATCTTCAGCCCTCTCGCACGCGCCACTGTCAATCGGCAACGAAGCAGAAAAAGAACCGGCAGTCACTTGCTCGAACGATAACGCAAACAGATAGAGACCAATAGCCGCAGCTAGGATCAGAGTTCTTATAGCCCATTGATGAAAATAGTCGTACACCCGCCGCCTCCCTTTATCTTTATAGCAGTGAACCTTCCCTGTTACCAGCAAAGCCCCCTGAATATCCTGCGCCTTGTTCCATTTTTTACGGCTGTGATAGGCTGCCCGCATGCGACACGAAAAAGATGCGTCTCAGACACGCACAGTCAGCACGAATCTTCTGGCTCTTGATGAAGAAGGAATGGGTCGGCTCGTGCAGCGGTTGGGGTGGCCCCGCTATCGAACCCATCAAATTTTGCGTTGGCTGTATCAACGTCGAACGAAAGATATCGACCAGATGACCGACCTCGGCCAGTCTGAGCGGAGAGCGCTGGCTTCACAAACAACGATTCCACGCGCCAGACACTGCACGATCTTTGAATCGATTGATCACACGAGAAAACTTGTCCTCACACTCAGCGATGGGCTCACCGTCGAAGCGGTGCTGATTCCAGATGAAAACCGCCTTACCCTCTGTGTATCAACGCAAGTGGGCTGCACATTAGATTGCGGATTCTGTCTGACCGGCACGATGGGATTGAAGCGCAATTTGAAATCGCATGAAATCATAGAACAAGTGCTGAGTGCCCAAGATCAACTCGATCCTCGCGAACGGATCACCAACCTCGTCTTTATGGGAATGGGCGAACCCTTGGCCAACCTGGAAGCTTTGACTGAGGCTATCCGGCGACTCACCAACAAACCCTGGGGACTTGGTTGGTCACCGAGACGCATGACAGTCTCGACAGCCGGCCTGGCAGCTCGAATGAAGGATATCGCGCCACTCGGCGTCAATCTTGCGATCTCACTAAATGCCACGACGGACGCTCAGCGTGCCAGACTGATGCCGGCCGTCAATAGGATCGCCTCGCTCAAAACATTGATCGCGGCCTGTCGCCGTTATCCCTTGCCACCGACCCGACGACTGACCTTTGAATACGTGCTGCTGGCCGGAGTCAATGATCACGTAGATGATGCTCGTCGGCTCACTAAACTCGTCCGCGGGATCGCATGTAAAATCAATTTGATCCCGTTCAATGAATTTCCCGGGAGTCCCTTCCATCGCCCACCGGAAAGCACCGTTTCCGTTTTTCAAACCATCGTGCGGCAGGCAGGCCTCGATGTGTTTGTCCGTAAGAGCCGTGGGAGAGACGTTCTCGGCGCTTGCGGACAATTGGGCAATCTCTCACCCGAATACGCGGGGCGTGCCTTGACACAAATTGAACCCCGTTGCTAGCATGCATCGTGCACACCGCCAAAACATGACCTGGTCATATTCTCTGTACATGATGCGAGTATCATGGTTGGCTGTTGCGAGTAGTCTTGTGTTCGCTCTCACGTCGCCGACCTTCGCAACGGAACCTCGTGAATTCGTTCTCTCCAATGGGATGAAAGTCCTCTTGGTCGAAGTGCCCAAAGCTCCCGTTGCCACTGTTCAAGTCTGGTACAAAGTCGGCTCTCGCAACGAAGTCATGGGCCGCGCAGGACTCTCTCATATGCTTGAACATATGATGTTCAAGGGCACCGCCAAATATCCCAAAGGAACCTTTTCCCGGCTTATTCGGAAGAACGGCGGGACGGACAACGCCTTCACAAGCCAGGACTTCACTGCCTACTTCGAGAACCTCGCGGCGGACCGAGTCGAGCTGGCCTTGGAACTTGAAGCCGATCGCATGCAAGGGCTCGTACTCGACATGCCTGAATTGACGACAGAGCGAGAAGTCGTGAAAGAAGAACGTCGCCTTCGTTCGGAGGACGACCCACAAGGCGCCCTCGTTGAGGCGCTCTTTGCTCAGGCCTATCTCAGCCACCCCTATCATTGGCCCGTGATCGGCTGGTTCGGCGATCTGGATGCCATGACGCTCGATGACTTGCAACGCCATTACGACACCTATTACTCGCCCAATAATGCAACCCTCGTCGTGGTGGGAGACATCAAAGCCGATCACTTGATCCCGACAATCAAACAACTCTTCGAACCGATTCCACGAGGACCTGAACCCAAGCCTCTCACCGCCATGGAGCCGGAACAGAAAGGTGAACGCCGTTTCCTCCTCAAGCGGGATGCACAAGTCCCGTTCGTCATGATGGGTTATCGCGTGCCAAATTTTACGAGCGAGGATTCGTACGCACTCGACATTCTGGATTCGGTTCTGTCGCACGGAAAAAGCTCGCGCCTGTATCAGAGCCTCGTATACGAACAAAAGTCGTCGCTTGCCGTGGGGGCAGAATATAGCCTGCTGCAGACCGATCCTGGCCTTTTCTACTTCTATGCGCTCGTGAGCCCGGGCCAAAAACCGGAAATGGTGGAAGACGCTCTCCATCGAGAGATCAAACGCCTCCAGGCCGATCCGCCGACGGAGATGGAACTCCAACGGGCAAAAAATCAAGTCGAAGCTACTTATGTCTTCGAACAGGATTCCAACTTCCGCCGGGCCATGTTGCTCGGACAGGCGGAATCCGTCGGCGCCGGATGGCGGAAAATCGATCAGTTTGTCGAACGAATCCGAGCCGTGACGACCAAAGACATTCAGCGCGTTGCACGCCAATACCTGACGGAAGACAATCGGACCGTCGGCACGCTGATTCCCGTGCCTCCTAAACAGCCAGAGGCGGCCTCCACCGCTGCGCAACAGGGAAGGCCATAATGCCGACGACGAGACGACCGCTGGTCCCGCCTCGACGACACGTCATGCTCACGCTGGTAATGGGTTTCTGCGCCTTGCTTCTGCCAAGTAGTCCGGGGGAGGCGTCGGAGATCGCGCCGACGAAATTGGTGACGACCAACGGCATCACGGTGCTCGTCCTTGAGCAACATTTCCTCCCCATCATTGAAATCCATGCGTTGATCAAGACCGGCTCAGCGCAAGATCCTCCCGACAGAGCCGGACTCGCGAACCTCGTCGCCAGCCTCCTGGACGAAGGGACAACCACGCGCACATCAAAACAGCTGGCGGAACAAATCGATTTCGTCGGCGGAACCCTGGAAGCCTCAGCCTCAGAGGATTTCACCACGGCTTCCGCCCGTGTGCTCAAGAAAGATATTGACCTCGGCTTTACGCTTCTCGCAGACATGCTGCAACATCCCGCTTTTCACAAACAGGAATTCGAACGGATTCGCACGCAACTCTTGGGCGAGATGGCAAGCGACAACGACGACCCAGGCCATATCGCTATGAAAGCGTTCAATCAGCTGGTCTTTCATGGGCACCCCTACCGTTGGCCCGTCAATGGAACGGAGGAGACGCTCAGCAAGATCACTCTGGCAGACGTGCAGGGCTTCTATGGGCGCGAATACACTCCTTCCCAACTCATTCTGGCTATCGTCGGAGACGTGACGCTTGAACAGGCTACCGCACTGGTACAGACTCATTTTGAAACGTGGAAAAAAGGCCCGACGACAGCGCGGAATACGAAGAAGCCCTCGGCGATTGAACGAAGAACGGTCCAACTGATCGAGAAAGATCTCACCCAATCCACCATTGTGCTGGGACATGGGGGCATCCAGCGCGCGCATCCGGATTACTATGCGGTCACGGTGATGAATTACATTCTTGGGGCTGGTGGATTTTCTTCCCGCTTGATGGATTCGATTCGCGACAAGCAGGGGTTGGCCTATGGAATCATGAGCCACTTCGATGCCCGGCTCATGGCCGGGTCATTCTGGGTCAACCTCCAAACTAAAACGGAAACGACGAACCAAGCGATTACCGGAGTCTTGTCGGAAATCAAGTCGATCCGTGAAGCTTCGGTGTCCGATCAGGAGTTGGCCGAAGCCAAATCTTTCTTAATCGGCAGCTTCCCGCTTCGCTTTGATTCCACTGCGAAGCTCGCGCACGTACTCGCCCAAGTAGAATTCTATAGCCTGGGACTCGAATATTTTACTGATTACCCAAAATGGATAGACCGGGTCACCAAGGAAGACGTCCAGCGCGTGGCCAAACAATACCTGGATCCTAAACGATACGCTCTTGTGGTGGTAGGCAACATCGCCAAAGCGAAGGTCAAGCACTAGCGGGATGTTGAAAAATGTCGTCGGCGTCGTTCTCGCATCGCTCAGAGGCTCAACGTTGAGAAGGGGCTACTTCGAGATCGGAAGCACTGGAGGGGCTTTTCCGTTCGCAAGATCCATTTCAGGAGCGAACGGCCCACACGAAGTGCGGAACGTACCTCCTCACCTCCTCACTCGCTGCCGCCTTCCTTGAGATATGGTGCCTCCCAGCGTCCTGAGTCTGTCTTGGCGAACTCAGGGCAGGTGGGTGAAGTACCCGCCGGGGCAGGGAAGGTGAGAAGTTCGACCTTTTTGAACATCCTGCATGGTATTCTGTATTCTATTGTTCCAGACAGGCAGGTCAGTGACGTGATCACGTGCATTCAGCTGTTCTTCAACAGCCAGCTAGGCGCAATGTTACGGGCAGGAATCTATGATGACCGAATCCCTCAACGGTAAACTCAGTACACTTCGTCAAGTTATCTCGGACATGCAGTCCGTCCTGGTTGCCTTCTCCGGCGGGATCGACAGCACCGTGGTCCTGAAAATCGCCCATGAACAACTCGGTGGACACGCGCTGGCTGTCACCGCTGTCTCACCGACATTTCCGACAATCGAACTCGACGGCGCGAAGAAGGTCGCCGCTGAGATCGGTGTACTGCATGAACTGGTTCACACTGATCAACTCGAGATTCCAGAGTTCGTACAGAATGATGCAGCCCGCTGCTTCCATTGCAAGACCGATCTCTATCAATTACTAGCCGGGCTGCGAGAACCTCATGCGAGTCTCTGGATTGCAGACGGAACCAACCTCGACGATCTTGGGGACGATCGACCTGGAATCAAAGCCGCGCGCGAATGGGGCGTTCGGAGCCCGCTGGTCGAAGCCTCTCTCTCGAAGGCCGATGTGCGGGCACTCGCCCAAACCCTGGGCCTCTCAAATTGGAATAAGCCGGCAGCCGCCTGCCTCTCTTCAAGAATTCCTCGCGGCACTCCAATTACAATTGGAAGTCTCCGTCGCGTGGAACAGGCTGAAGACATTCTACAGGCTGAGGGGTTTCGCCATGTGCGCGTGCGAGAGCACGGAGAGTTGGCACGAATCGAGGTCGGGGTTGAGGAGTTCTCTCGACTGAACCAGCCGGATTTGCGCGCCCACATCAGCGCCCGCCTCCGCAAAGCCGGATTCCGCTTCGTCTGCATCGATTTGGAAGGATACAGACCTGGCGGCGTCAGTCTGGGCTGACGCCACTCCGTCCACGAACTATCGTTGGTAGGATTTTGACAGCGCTTCAAGCGCGTCGTCTGCAAATTTCTTGTGGTCCGCCTCGTTCAAACTTCGTTGCACAACCTTCTCCGCAACCATCAGGGCTAAATCGGTAGTTTGGGCGCGAATTTCCTGAATCGCCTTCCGACGTTCATGATCAATTTCACGCGTGGCATCGCCCTTTATCCGCTCGGCTTCGGCTGTCATCCGCTGCTCATTTTCCTCCATAAGCCGCTGCGCCCGCTCCTTTGTGGCTGCCAGAATTCCTTCCGCTTCTTTTGCAGCTGCACTCAGCTTTGCCTCATACTCCTTGAGTTTCCGTTCAGCCTCTGACCTGTGGCGTTCGGCCTGATCAAGGCTGTCTTTAATTTTCTTTTCTCGTTCTTCCAATACACTCAGGATGCCAGGGAAGGCATACTTGTACAGTACGAAGAAAAGAATCGCGAACGACAGGATTTCCCAAAAAATCAGGGACGAAAAGAAATGCGATTCAAATTGCGGCATAGTTCACGTCAGAAAGGTCTGAGATTGAGGCGGAAACACTTCCGGCCTTGACTCCGACCTAAGCCTGCTCCTATTTGCGGAGTCCCATGATGATGAAGGCAATGACCAGGCCGTACAGTGCGATGGCTTCCACCAGTGCGAACCCGATCCACATGTACTTCCCTACGCGGGCTTCGGCTTCCGGCTGACGCGCCACCGCTTCAATCATCTTCCCGAAGATATAGCCGATCCCCACACCGGCTCCGGCAAACCCTGCCGCGGCTAACCCCATACCCAACAACGCTGCTGCTGCTGAATCCATTGTGTGTCTATCCTCCTATAATGAAAACGTACAACAACCCGAACAGGCTCCTCGGAATTTTCTTCGGCAAGACCGCAAGGAGCGAACACCCTAAGACATACTGTTTGAGTAGGTCGAAGGCTGAGCGACTGCGAACGCCACTGGAGGGTGTTTTCAGCACCCTGTCAGTGCGCGTGCTCGTCATGGCCATGCAGATGGAATGCGTCGCCCAAATAGACGCAGGTCAACACGGTAAAAATATAAGCCTGAATGAACGCGATACCGACCTCCAACCCATTCATCGCCACCGTGAATGCAAAGGGCAACCACCCGATCAACAATCCACCGCTGATGGACAAACCGAACAGGACCCCGAGAATCACGTGACCCGCCGTCATATTCGCGAATAACCGGACAGCCAGAGAAATCGGTCGCGCCAGTTGACTGATCAATTCGATCGGTATCATGAGCGGCAGCAGCCACCCGGGGGTACCGGGAGGAACGAGAATGCCCAAAAACTTTATCCCGTGTAGAAAAAATCCCATGACGAGACTCAGCCCATACACCACACAAGCAAACACGGCTGTCACGATAATCTGACTTGTCACGGTATAACTGCCGGGGATCAAACCGATGAGATTACAAAAGAGAATAAAGATAAACAGGGTGGCAATGAAGGGGAAAAATCGCATCCCCTCTTTCCCCATCGTATCCATGATGATGCCGCGAATGAAATCAACCATAATCTCGCCCATGCTCTGCAACTTGCCGGGTACCAGCTTGCGTGCGGATCCCGCCATCACCATGAGCACTGCCGCCAGGGAAACGACCACCCACATGATCACGACGGCCTTATTGATGGAAATATCCAATCCGCCAAGCGAAATCGGGATCCAGTCGTGAAGTTCGAACGGATGAAGCGGACTTTCTTCCATGGAAATCGTGCTCTCCTTATTGAACGGTCTTACGTCTTGGGCCACCGTTGCGCCGAGCGATACGCATTCCTAATTCCGGCCACAACCCCCAACACAAGACCTCCAACCATCCCCCAGGGGGTAGAATCAAAGAGGTATGTGTCACATACCCATCCCAACCCTCCTCCGACAACTAGCGCAGCGAACAGATCCGTTGCGATCCTGACCGCTTGGCCAAGCCCCGCGTACAAAGGGTCTTGTGAAGGAGGCATGTCGTACCCACGGAGGAGAGTGCAATGCAGCCTAAAACGCAAGGACTCTGCCGAAGGCGGGCGCGCAATTCAAGCAGAATCATCATAAATTTGTCAAGCTGATGGTGACCTGTGACGCAGCCGATCCAGTAAGGTATAAGGTATAGTGAAGATGCATTCCTGAAGAGTGACACACGTTCGCCCATGACTCGTTTCTCCCAGCCATCATTCCTCGGTGGGCCTCCACAGCCCCTGGTCCTCACGATGGATGGCCAAGGAAGGACATCCTTTGAGTTGTACCGCCTCATTGCATCTCCTGCCCAGCCATCGTTCCTCCTTGACAGTGGCAAACGGACGGACGGCGGGAATCGGTATTCTTTTCTCGGGAGCGGCCCCTTCTCGGTGTTGACTGGTCGAAAAGGACAGGCCACTCTTCGGACCCGCGAAGGACGAGAAGACTGCTCATCAGATTCCTTTGGTAGCCTCTGCCGTCTATTCGCACGCCCCCAGATCGAACCTCCTCCGGGCCTGCCCCCTTTCTGGGGCGGAGCCGTCGGCTATTTCAGCTATGACCTCGTGCGTGAATTTGAAACGCTTCCGTCCATCGCCCAAGACGATCTCCAGCTGCCGGATCTACAATTCGGTCTGTACGACATCGTCATCGCCCTCGATCATCAAACCGGTTGTCTGCGTATTATTTATTGTCCACCCATGGAACGGTTTATAGGTGAGGCGCGGGAAACCCTCTATCGCGAGGGCTTAGACCGGCTGGCCGAATTGGAAGCCACGTTGAGTGAACAGCCCGCTCCCCTCACGAATGTCCTCTCCCTCGATCAGATGGCCTTTCATCTCAATGAAACGCGGAAGGCCTATCTCGATCGAGTGTTGCGCTGCCAGGAATATATTGCGGCTGGAGACATTTACCAAGCCAACCTATCACATCGATTCATTCTGGAGCCTGCCAGCACCTACCACGATGTCACGGATAGACTGCCTTACGAGCAGGAGCTCTATCATCGTCTCCAAGCCGTAAACCCCTCGCCTTTCTCAGGCCTCATACATTTTGACGATGTGACCTTGATCAGCTCTTCGCCTGAACGGCTGGTCCGTTTGTACGACCGGCAAGCGGACACGCGCCCGATAGCCGGAACAAGGCCGCGCGGGTCCGACGCTCGCGACGATCAACGCCTTATTGGCGAATTGCTCGCGAGCGAAAAGGAGCGGGCGGAACACCTCATGCTCGTCGACCTCGAACGAAACGACTTGGGGCGCGTCTGCCAATTCGGCACTGTGCACGTCGACAAATACATGGCCATCGAACAGTACTCGCATGTCAGCCATATCGTATCCCATATCAGCGGCATTCTGAGGCCGAACGCCACACCCTTCGACTTGATTCGAGCGCTGTTCCCTGGAGGCACGATCACTGGCGTGCCCAAGATCCGCTGTATGGAGATTATTGAGGAATTGGAGCCGGTACGCCGTGGTCCCTATACCGGGTCATTTGGATACATCAGCTGGAACGGTGATCTCGATCTCAATATCGTGATTCGAACGTTGGTATGGTACGCGGGAAAGGGATACTTGCAGGTCGGTGCGGGGATTGTCGCCGACTCCGATCCGGCCAGGGAATATGAGGAAACGCTCCAGAAGGCCCAGGCATTCTTCAGCGCGCTGCAATAGAAACTGACGATGTGGATTTATCTCAACGATCGGTTTGTGGAAGAAGAGGCGGCCGTTGTGTCTGTCTTCGATCATGGCTTTCTCTATGGCGACGGTGTCTATGAAACGATCCGCTCTTACGGCAGCCGGATTTTCATGCGAGACCAACATCTTGCTCGGCTCCGCCGGTCTGCAGACGGGATTGGCCTGGTAATCCCGATTCCCGAACACAGCTGGCCGGATCTCCTCCATGAATCGATGGTGCGCAACAACATCGGCAATGCTCAGCAAGACGCTTATCTGAGAATTACTATCTCCCGAGGAACCGGCGATATCGGTCTCGATCCGGCTCTGTGCCGAAGCCCCACTGTGGTGATCATGGCCAAACCGCTTCGCCCTCCCACACCAGAACACTATCGCATCGGTGTGAAGCTCATCGTCGCCCAAACGAGACGAAACCTGTCCAGCGCCCTGCCACCCCACATCAAGACGACGAACTTTTTGAACAACATTCTGGCCAAACGGGAAGCGATTGCAGCAGGTGCTTTCGACAGTATCCTGCTCAATTGGGAATCGCATCTGACGGAATGCACCGTCAGCAATCTCTTCTTTGTCCAAGCCGGCCAGCTCCATACTCCGGCGCTGGCATGCGGCCTGTTAGACGGTATCACGCGCAACATTATGCTCCGCCTCGCGCAAGAAGCACAGATTCCCATTCACGAAGGATATTTTGGAGTCGAGACACTCTATAAGGCGGACGAATGTTTTCTCACCAACACAAGCATGGAAATGATGCCGGTGACCATGGTGGACGGACATCAGATAGGAAATGGATCACCGGGACTTCTGACCCAGCGGCTCCACAGACTATTTATTGCCAACCGATTACGTTTTCTCGAACGCTAACCGTTCCACCCCCGCCAACCTCATTGTTTTTCTATACTATTTACCACGGACATCCAGGCACAAGACCTGCATTTTGTTGACACCCAGTGACGGACTGGTATCGTTGCAACCATGCACAACACATTTTCTCCCATCGTGACATCCCTCCAATGGTATGCGGCCGTTGGACTCGCCACATTGGCGATCACGGGAATTGACTCGCTGGCCTTCTCCGTGCCGACAGCTACGGCAGAAATTTATCAGTTTGTTGGTCCCAACGGCACAATCTCGCTCACCAATGTCCCCTCCGATCCTCGCTATCGGAAAATTGAAATCGAGTCCAGTCGATTCCACTCCACCTTGTCTGAGCAAGAACTCGAGCCGGTCATTCGTCGGTACTCTTCCCAACACCAGCTCCATCCCGCGTTGATCCGAGCCGTCATCAAGGCTGAATCGGGCTTTGATCCACGGGCGGTTTCTCGCGCCGGTGCGATCGGCCTGATGCAATTGATGCCACAGACCGCCGTGCGCCTGGATGTGCGGGATATGTATGACCCAGATGATAATGTGGGAGGAGGGACCAAGTACTTACGCCAGCTACTCGACCGCTTCCATGGAAATTTACCGTTGGCCCTGGCAGCCTATAATGCCGGAGAGAATGCGGTCGATCGCTACCAGACGCTTCCCCCCTTCGATGAAACCAGGCAATACGTTCGGAAGGTTCTTCGATACTACCGGACATTCCTTGTCCGCGATGGGGTGATCAGAGAGCGTCCGCTCAGCCGATACGTCCCCGCAGAGACAGCAGCAATCCCTTTGACTTCTGAATTGTCTTCCCGTTAAGGACTTCCCCGCTCGATAGGCGACTGTGTTGTTGCCACCCGGCCCGCTTGGCCTCTGGAAAATCTGACCGGTAATGGGCCCCGACACTGTTCTCTCGCCACAGTGCCGCCTCCGCAATGCACTGCGCCACCTGCACCATGTTTTTCACTTCCAACGCTGCTCGACTTGCAAAAGGCTGGGTTACAAGTTGGGCCCATCGTGACAGTTGCGCGCAAGCTCGAATGAGCGACTCGCCCGAGCGAATCACACCAACCTGTCCCCACATTGTCCGCCTGAGTGAGCTCCGCAATTTTTCTACATCTTCCAGTGCGCCAAATTGGCCCGCTCGAGGTATGGTCTCATGAGACGGCAGCGCAGGAGGTTCGTGTCGGCCGGCAAATGCCACGGCTGCCGCTGCCGCGCGCGCACCAAATACCAATCCTTCGAGCAAGGAATTGCTCGCCAGTCGATTCGCTCCGTGGACACCACTACAAGCCACCTCCCCAGCGGCAAAGAGGCCTGGCACAGTCGTCGCACCATCCAGATCAGTCCAGACCCCGCCCATCATATAATGTGCGCTTGGAGATACGGGGATCCACTCTTCTGTGATATCGATGTCATAACGGAGGCAGGTCGCGTAGATCGTCGGAAAACGTCGCTTGACGAATTCTGCCCCCAAGTGGGTGACATCAAGATAGACATGCCGCGCCTTCGTCGCCGCCATTTCGGCCAAGATCGCGCGCGACACGATGTCTCTCGGCGCTAAAGCGCCCATGGGGTGGTATTGCTGCATGAAGAGGGCCCCCTTATTGTTGCGCAGTTGCGCACCCTCACCGCGCATGGCTTCCGACAGCAAGAACGGCGGGCTCGACGGCAAATACAGCGCCGTGGGATGGAATTGGACAAACTCCATATCTTGAAGCACCGCGCCCGCGCGCAACGCCATGGCCATCCCATCGCCGGTGGCATTCGAGGGATTGGTCGTCCTGGCATAGATCTGCCCTCCCCCGCCGGTGGTCAACACAATGGCGCGAGTCGGCAGCATGAAATGGCGACCAGATGCTTCATCCAACACAACGGCCCCGCAACACCGTCCTGCGTCCACGACGAGATCCGCCGTAAAGTGATGATCCAATCGTTGGATGCGCTCCTGACGATTCACTTCTCCGATCAACACTCGCACCATCTCGTTCCCCGTCGCATCCCCCCGCGCCCGCAGAATGCGGCTTCGGCTGTGAGCAGCCTCTCGAGCGAACGCGAACTTGCCGCCGACCTTGTCGAACTTGGCCCCCCATTCGATCAACTCTTGAATTCGATCCGGACCTTCTTCCACGAGGACCCGCACAGCTTCTTTCCGGCAGAGCCCATGCCCCGCTTTGAGCGTGTCGGTCAAATGGATCGCGACATCGTCTTCTTCACTCATCGCCACGGCCACCCCGCCCTGTGCATGAATCGAACTGCTCTGAAGCGGATGCCCTTTCGTCAGCACCATGACACGGCCGGCACGGCTCAATTCCAGGGCAGCGCGAAGCCCGGCTACACCACTCCCAATGACCAAGAAGTCGGCCTGCACCGGGGCTTGGGATCGGCGAGAACGCATGGATTATTTCTTCTTGGGAGAAGGTATGGGATCGATCGTAGTCTGCCGAGCTTTCATACCGAAGGGAACATCGCCCTGAACTCCGCGTAATAGAATCGACTTTGTTCCGACCCATTGTAATCGCATATGGCCTCGCTGACGGAGACCTGGATCGTCCGCATTCTTTTTCCACAGCCCCTGCCAATGGATGAACACGTCGATGTCGTCCCCTTCGATCATAATGCGCTCAACTGCGAACTCTAACGCGATAGTACTAAACGTCTCGAAATCGCCCCGGGCCTCTTCCTGCAATCGCTCAAGCTGTTCGATCGGCATCATGAGCGATGCCAGATCCGACGAATCTTTCTTGACATACGCCTGACGAAGCGATTCCACGGTCTGATCGATACGGAGGTACCGTTCGTGATCTTCGGGATACAGAACTTTCTTGCCACCGCAGCCGATGCTGATGAAGGATATTGTGCCGAGCAGAAGCAAGACGGGGATCAGTGAAAATTTGTACGGGAACATCATGGCGCAGTATATAGGAACGAGTATCAGGCAGGTCAAGCGGCCGAAGGCCCGGCTTTCGCCGCATCGCGATTCCGATGAGCTTGCAATTTGCCGTGAAAACTTCTACACTTCGCCCCTTCAGGAGAGAGATCGCATGTCCAGTGTGCTAAAAAAACGCCGTAAAAAAATGCGCAAGCACAAGTACAAAAAGCTGCGCCGGCGTCAAAAGTTTGAACGTCGTAAAAGCTAAGCTTCACCCGAGAAGGGGGAGGAGGGGTCCGTGCCCGAAGGCAAAAAGGTTCGCATCCGCGTCCGGACTGTGAACTGCGTCTACGTCGGCGACTTCCTCATTCCTCCTATGCGGAATCGTGTGTCGGATGCGATCAACGAAGAGCAACGTCTCTTTATCAGCCTCACCGACGTGGTGATCGGTGAGAACGATCGCTCGGATTTTGTCGCCATTAACAAAAATCTCATTGAGTCCATCGCACAGCTGTAGCTGCCGTATCTCCTGCAACTCGACCTCCCTCCGCCTTTCTCACTTGGTTTTCCATAACCACCTCCTCTAAGATCGCTCGTCACCATGTCCACCTTCTCTCGATTTCTTCCGTTCCTGAAGCCTTATCTGACCCGCATGATGTTGGCGGGTCTGCTGGTTATGGGTGTCGCCGCCATCAATCTGACCCTGTTGAGACTGGCCGGTAACCTGTGGGACATCATTACCGTGCAGCACGACCAGTCCAGGATGACGGACATGATCATCATGTTTCTCGGACTCGTTGTCCTGCAAGGGCTCTGTTCGATGGGCCATAGCTATCTGACCGCCTGGATTTCGCAGCGCATCATCGCCGACTTTCGTCGGCATCTCTTTGGGCATCTGCATACGTTATCGGTGAGCTTCTTTGCCCGCCGACGAACGGGCGAGCTCCTCTCACGGCTCATGAATGATGTGACCGTCATTCAGTCGGTCGTCACCGAAACGCCGATCGACAGCGCCAAACAGCTCGTCACCCTGGTTGGAGGAATCGGCTTCTTATTGGCGATGAACTGGCAGCTCTGCCTCCTGACCCTGGTGCTGCTCCCCTTGCTCGTCCTCGTGGCCAAGATCTTCGGACGAAAGTTGAAATCCCTCTCGACGTCAATTCAAGATCACACTGCCGTCATGAGTACCTTGATCGAGGAGGTGATTTCCGGTATCCGAATCGTCAAGTCCTTCGTCCAGACACAGCGCGAAGAGCACAGATTCGCCGCGCAAGTCGAACAGACCTTGTCAGTGACCATGCAACGGGCCGGCGTCATGGCGGTCTTTACTCCCGTCATCACCTTCCTCACCTTCTCTGTCGCAGCGGCCGTGTTGTGGTATGGGGGACGCCAGGTCATCGACGGGAGCGTATCGCCCGGCGATCTCTTCGCGTTCGTCCTCTTTGCCGGAATTCTCGTCGGCCCCTTCAGCTCCGCTGCTCGTGTGTTCGCGCAGTTCAGGGAAGCGCAGGGTGCCACTCAACGGGTGTTCGAAATTTTAGACACACACTCCGAGGTGAGCGATTCCTCGACGGCCACGCCGTTGCCCCCCGTCTCTGGACACATCCAGGTACAACACCTCAGCTTTGCCTACGATCCGCGCCAACCGGTATTAATGGATATGTCGTTCGAAGCCTTGCCAGGCGAATTAATCGCCATCGTCGGTCCTACCGGGGCCGGAAAAACGACCGTGATGAACTTACTCCACCGCTTTTACGACCCGACCGAGGGATGCATCATGATCGACGGGCACGATCTACGCCACGTAACCATGGACAGTTGGTATCGGCAGATCGGGCTGGTTCCGCAAGAGACGATCTTGTTCGGTGGAACAATTCTCGACAATATCCGTTATGGAAACGAGAAGGCGACCCAAGAAGAGGTGATGGCGGCGAGCCGTGCAGCCCATGCTCACGACTTCATCATGAACTTCCCGGATCAGTATCAAACCACGGTGGGAGAAAAAGGCATCACCATGTCGGGCGGGCAGCGCCAGCGTATTGCCATCGCCAGGGCCATCTTGAAAAGCCCGCGTATCTTATTGTTGGACGAAGCCACCTCTGCCCTTGATAGCGAATCGGAACGACTCGTTCAGGAAGCATTGGAAACACTCATGAAAGGCCGGACCACTTTTGTGATCGCCCATCGCTTGACGACGATTCAACGAGCTGATCGAATCCTCGTACTCAACAAAGGACGTCTCATGGAAGCCGGTACCCATGCCGAACTGATGGACCGCAAGGGGCTGTACCAATACCTCTACAGCCTTCGGCTCATCGAGCCCTCCTCCGAGGAGCCTGATTCATGAAGGATCTTCGGCAAGCGCGAATGCGCGTCTGTGACGGGCGGTCTTGCAATCCAGCGGTCGGTACGCCGTCACAGGTGAATGCGTTCAACGAAGAGCCGATCGTCAGATGTACGTGTCACCTGATTTCTCTCAGTTCCTTGTAGCGAAACAAGAACGCCTCTGGCAGACTGAGTCATCTCCTGCTAGGGTTAAGAAAAATCGTATCACCTAGAGCAGATCCCTTACGTTGATCCGTGAGAAGCCGCATGCCATCTTCATCGCGCCGGGCCAAACCATCAACACCCACCAGTTCGGCAACGCTCACCAAGGAGCAGCAGCGTCTCGATGAAGACGCCCGCCGACAGGAACATTGGAAACGCTGGGGGCCTTATCTCAGCGAACGGGCTTGGGGAACGGTCCGGGAAGACTATAGTCCGCACGGAACCGCCTGGGAATCATTTTCTCACGACCAGGCCCGCTCCCGCGCCTATCGTTGGAACGAAGACGGGCTGGCCGGCATTTCCGACCGTCATCAATATATCTGTTTCGCCATCGCCCTCTGGAACGGCAGAGATCCCATTCTCAAAGAACGTGTCTTCGGCCTCACGGGCCATGAAGGGAACCATGGCGAAGATGTCAAGGATTACTACTTCTACCTCGATGCAACTCCGACCCATTCCTACATGAAATATCTCTACAAGTACCCCCAGGCTGAGTTTCCCTATGCAAAGCTTGTCGATGAGAATCGGCGACGAAGCCGGAGGCAAGTGGAATATGAACTGGTCGATACCGGGGTCTTCGACGAAAATCGCTACTTCGACGTCGTCGTGGAATATGCCAAGGCATCCCCCGAGGATCTATTGATCCGCATCCGCGTCGTCAACCATGGGCCCGACCCTGCTAAGCTGACGCTCCTGCCGACCCTCTGGTTTCGGAACACATGGTCCTGGGGCCTCGACGCGCGCCGACCGCGGATGCGAGAAGGGAAACCTGCCAAAGGAATGAGCGTGATCGAGTTGGACCATGAATACTATGGGCAACGCCGCCTCTGGTGCGACCGCCAACCGATGCTACTCTTTACCGAAAACGAGACGAACAGCAGGCGGCTCTACAACGATATGGATGGGACTCGGTACGTAAAAGACAGTTTCCATGATTATGTGATACACGGTGACAAAGATGCGGTGCACCCTGACAAGATCGGATCGAAAGCCGCCGCTCACTACACCCTCTCATTGGCTTCGGGCGAATCAGACACCATCCATCTTCGCTTGACGAACGACGAGAGCGACAATGATCTTACGCACGAGGCATTCCACGCTGTATTCCTGCAACGGATTCAAGAAGCCGACGAGTTCTACAACACTCTCGCGCCGTCCGATATTTCTGAGGACGCACGGCTCGTCCAGCGACAGGCGTTTGCCGGCCTCCTCTGGAGCAAGCAGTTCTATCACTACGACGTCAATCGATGGCTGAAAGGCGATCCGACTGGATCCGAACCGCCAAGAGAACGGCTCCGAGGACGCAACTCGGATTGGACTCATCTCTACAACGCAGACGTCATCTCCATGCCAGATAAGTGGGAATACCCCTGGTATGCGGCCTGGGACTTGGCATTTCACTGCATCCCGCTGGCCTTAGTCGATGCAACCTTTGCCAAGGAACAACTGATCCTCATGCTGCGCGAATGGTACATGCACCCCAACGGCCAGATGCCGGCCTACGAATGGGCGTTGGGCGACGTCAACCCTCCGGTCCACGCCTGGGCGGCCTGGCGGGTCTACAAGATCGAGAAGAAGCGGAAGGGTGCGGGCGATCGCGTATTCTTGGAGCGTGTATTTCACAAACTGCTCCTGAATTTCACCTGGTGGGTGAACTGCAAAGATACCGAGGGGAAGAACATCTTTCAGGGGGGATTTCTCGGCCTCGACAACATCGGAGTGTTCGACCGCAGTGCACCTTTGCCGACTGGCGGCCATATCGAACAATCCGATGCCACGAGTTGGATGGGTATGTATTGCCTCAACATGCTCTCAATTGCATTGGAACTGGCACGGGAGAATAGGGCATATGAAGACGTGGCCAGCAAATTCTTCGAGCACTTCGTCTATATCTGTCGTGCCATGAACAATATCGGCGGTGAGAAAATCGAGCTCTGGAACAGTGAGGATGGATTTTTCTACGACGTTCTGCATCTTCCGAACGGTCAGAAGCTTCCATTAAAGGTCCGGTCGCTGGTCGGGTTGATCCCGCTGTTTGCGGTCGAGACCTTAGACTCCGAGCTGATCGACAGCCTTCCACGGTTTAAACACCGCATGCAGTGGTTCATTGAAAATCGACCCGACTTCAGTGCGCATGTGGACACCCAATCACAGGACGGCGGATTCCGGCGCTTCCTGTCGCTGGTGAATCGCGACCGACTAAGATCCGTCCTCCGCTATATGCTGGATGAAGAGGAATTTCTCTCTCCGCATGGCATCCGTGCTCTTTCGCGCTACCACAAGGACCACCCGTACGTCTGGTCGGCCATCGGTGTGGACTATCGAGTGGACTATGAGCCGGCCGAATCGAGGACGGAGCTCTTCGGCGGCAATTCAAACTGGCGTGGCCCGATTTGGTTTCCCGTCAACTATCTGCTGATCGAATCGCTTCAGAAATTCCATTTCTTTCTTGGGGACGAGTACAAAGTCGAGTACCCGACCAGATCCGGGCGGTTCGTCCCTCTGAATGAAGTCGCCGCTGAATTGTCACGACGCCTTACCCACATCTTCCTCCGCGACCAAACCGGTCGACGGCCGGCCTTTGGAACCACCGCCAAGTTTCAAGAAGATCCCCTCTGGCGAGACGCGATTCCCTTTCACGAATACTTCCATGGAGATAATGGGAGCGGCATCGGCGCAAGTCACCAAACTGGATGGACGGGATTGGTCGCGAAGCTGATTCAACAGTCGGGGGAGTAAGAACGTGAGGGGTGAGGAGTAAGGGGTGAAGCGTGAAGATCGGAGGTTCCGGAACCTCGATCGAGTGTTGCGCATCGAATGGCAGGAGAACAACGACTTTGGCTGATTTTCGGCCTGCACAGCCCCGGGCGAGAATACGCGCCGAAATCGTTCGGACGTCGTGATTACCCCCCGATCGTTTCAATCAACCGCACGTCGTCACTGGTAAGGGTGAGCTGTTCAGATTGAAGATCGTCCTTCATATGCTGTGGGTTCGTGGTGCCGGTTAATGGAAGCATCCCAACCTGCATGGCAAACCGGAATACGACTTGTGCAAGACCGGTCCCCAACCGTTGAGCGATGGCCCGAATGCCTGGGTCGGCAAAGATTTCTCGATTGGCAGTCAACAACGAAAAGCCTTGATAAACGATGCGATGGGCCCGGCAGATCTCCCGCACCTCTTTGTCCCATCCAAATACTGCATAACAGCGGTTTTGCACCATCATGGGTTTCGTCGCCGCCCGGGCACAGAGTTGGGAGAGTTGCTCGGCCGTGACATTGCTGATGCCGATCATCTTCGTTTTTCCTGATTGATAGAGCCCCTCGATGGCGGTCCATACCTCCCAGTCCGCCGCTCCCAAGCCCTGCCGCTGATATGGCCCGTGCAAGACATACGAATCAAGATAGTCGGTGTGCAAGTGCGCCAACGAGCTGTCGAATGACTGTGTCACCTGCGTCGTGAGATTCGCCGAGGCATCATATGGGGTACGATGGTCCTGGCCATTCGTCGGTGTAAACTTGGTTTGTAGAAAAAGGCGATCTCGTGCGATCCCTTGCTTCGAGAGGGCCAGCAAGGCTTCCCCTACCAAGGCTTCCTGGTAATGAATCAGCTGATTGGCCGTATCGATGGCCGTGAAGCCGGCCTCCACGGCTTGCTGCACCAATCGAGTCGTCGTTTCCTTCTTCCAAGCCGTGCCATACATGAACGAAGGAACCGACACATTATTGTATGTCATCAAGGGCATGCGATCACGCGATAGATTTCCCTTGCGATGCTATTTGCGGACGGCGATCCCATGGGTATCCGCAGTTTCTTTTCCATCTTTCATATTCGTGATGGCCGCCTGCCCCTTATAGTGACCGACCTTCCCTCCACCATCCACATGAATGACGCCGACACCGGGGATCGTCCCTTTGGCATTGTTAATCGTCTTATCGTTCCCAGTGAGAGGATTAGGACCCCGCACTCCGACGAAGACATATTGACGGTCTGGTGCGATGTCCATGAGATCGGGAGCGGGATCCTTATTTGCATCCGTCTCGAGGTCAACCGCGCCCACGCTCAGATTCGAGAGCGTATCGATGATTTCAACGTTGTTCCCGGCCCGGTCCCCACTCCAGAGATAACGTCCAACACCAATCATCCCATGGGAATCGGCAAACTTTTCATCCCGTTGAGATATCAATTTGGCTGAGACTGATTTCGGGAGATTAGTCACATCGAGGGCATACACATCATAGGAAAGAGGCGCCACCGGCCATCCTCCACCGGAATTGATATACATCGTCCCATCGACCTCAATTCCACCACAACCGGCAGGATGAATCTGATTGTTATCGAGCGTGGCCACGACTTGCATTGGCGTCGTGGTAACATCGAACACCAACAGCCCTCCGCCGCGCAGGGTGACAAAAGCATAGCGACTGGATGACCCCGTGATCGGGCAAATCGGCGACGTATCGGGACGCTCCCCACCCTCCCATGCGGCGAGATTGACCACGTCCTTCTCGGGATCAAAGGTGAATGTATGTGCCGCATAGTCCGTCCAGATGCGGATGAACTTCTTCTCGGCGATATTTGCCGCAATCGCCATCTTTTGATCGGGCGTCGGCCAAGCTGCATGGACATTCTTCCCCATCGACAAGCACGCCACTGGCTTACGCGTCTTCGCATCCATAAAGAGCACATGACCGCTTAAGAAGGAGACAATCGCATAATCCTGGTTCTTGTTGAAGAACAACATATGCGGCCGCCGGACCGGCTTTTTGGTCGCCGCTTCGCAAAACGCGTTGATCTCGCCGGAGAGATCCATGGTGACAGTCGGTTTCGACGCCGAAGGATTCGCAGCAAGCGCCTCTCCATCATAGACATAGAGAAAGCCGCCGCTTTCTTTCCCTGTATCAGATTGATCCGTCAGCCACACTTCATAGGCCGAGGCCAGAGGATCCACTCCCACTCCAGCTCCAATCAACGCGCTCGCCGCGACGGCTAGAATAAGACGAGTCAGACCTGTACTCGCCCGATGATGAGTTGCCATGGGAACCCTCCTTCAACCGAATTTGACGGACGCGCACACATACTCATAGTCCACGTAAAAATGCCGTAGGGTATGAGATTTCTCACAGGAGAGCAATGGCCGTCTTGTCAAAAGAAGACCGAAGCATCGTAAGACGCATTCTCGACGTGTGAAAGACACACCCCAGCCTGTGATGAATACACCGACTGTGGCCGAACCCCCTGGACAACACTAGGGTCCGGTCAATAGGTCATCGCTTCACCACACCGCTTATTGCGGCGAAGCACCGATTTTCGTTGCTTCCTTCACGGGCGGTTCAATCTTAATGTTGGGCCCTTGAACTGTTGGCAACACCCCTGCTCCAGGCTTTTCCAACAATCGCTCGTCGTTTTGATTGATCGACAGACTCTGCTTGACGTGAGCATCGTCAAACGCCGATGCATTGGTCAATGAATTCTCTCCCGTCGCATTGGATTGACCTGGATCGTTCGCGAGCGATTGCCCAGCGACGGGATCTACGGCCTTGTCCATGGGATATCCCGGATGCTTTGGCAGCATCGTCGGGTTAGCCAAGACTAGAGAAATCGAAAACAGCATGCAGATGAACACAGCAAATAGCACGCGAGAGGTCTTCATGATGCACCCTCCTTGTGAGTGGGGAGAAACAGCAATATCCTCGCAGCTGCAAGACCGAGAGGAGCCAGAAAATTGGACGAGGGGAAGGCAATAAGCTTGAACGGCGGTGGAGCCAACTACCCCGGGTTCATATCACACCTCCGGGATTCCCTCGTAGCATCGCTCCCCATCGAGCCAGAGTCAAGCTGGCAAGAGTAGCCGTAGGGCAATGGGTGGAGCAAATGAAGGAAGTGGGATGTCAAACGCGATGAGCTGAGATTACGGTTTTTGACATAAGGTTCGAGAGATCGCACACAGCACAGTGCGACGAGAAGCCGATCTTCGCTGCCATGCAATAGTGATAAGACACCGGCTATCGGGGTTTTGTATATCTACTGCCACCCCTACTTCGTCTCCACTCGGGTTTTTTCATTCGACTCAGACTCCACGGGACGTGACGAGGTCACGCGTTCTTCTTCGCCGGACCGACGCTGCAACGTATAGATGATTCTTGCGCCCGGCTTGAATGTGAGATAGTACCAGACCCATTCCGACATCACCCTGAGACGACTGCGGAACTCAATCAGCAGGAAGATATGAACCACGCACCACACCAACCACGCAGTCAGGCCGGAGAGGCGCAAGAGACCAAACTGGGCCACGGCTTGTGCACGCCCGATGGTCGCCAGCATGCCTCGATCTGCATAGACAAACGGCTGACGTTGGTCCGAAGCGATACTTCCACGAATGAGCTTGGCGACATAGCGGCCTTGCTGCACGGCAACGGGAGCAACCCCCGGCAAAGCGTCTCCTCCCTCGACGGCACAATGCGCAGCATCGCCGATGACAAAAACCCAGGGGTCGTCCGGGATTGTCAGGTCCCCTTGAACCTTGATCCGACCGGACCCATCCTGAGGAACTCCGAGGGAGGCGAGAAGCGGCGACGCCTTGTTGCCCGCCGCCCAAATGATACTCGTGGCCCGAACGAATTCGTCTCCGACTACCAAGCCCTCGGCGCAGATCTCACTCACGGGGCTGTTGAGTTTGATCGTGACACCCTTACGTTCGAGCGCCATCACCGCTTTTCTTGACAGTTCGGGGTCGAATCCTGGCAGAATGCGCGGGCCACCTTCCACGAGCAGAATGGCCAGATCAGCAAGCCGTAAGTTTGGAAAATCCGGCCCCATGGCTCTCCGTCCGATCTCCGCCAGCGCGCCGGCCAACTCCACACCGGTGGGCCCCCCTCCCACGATCACGAAGGTCAGTCGATCCTGCATGCCGGTGTCAATTCGCCGTCGTTCGGCCTCCTCGAATGCCAGCAACATCTTTTCCCGAAGATAGACTGCATCAGCCAGAGTTTTAAGCCCGGGCGCAGACTGCTCCCATGCGTCGTGACCGAAATACGAGTGCCGCGATCCAGGCGCGACGATGAGGGCGTCGAATGCGATCGGAGCGCTCTCCCGCAACCGCACGCGTCTCGCCGCTCGATCGATGGCTATGACTTCATCCATGAGCACGCGAACATGCGGATGCCGTCGAAAGATCGTGCGTAATGGCCACGCGATATCCCCGGGGGACAGCGCGGAAGTGGCCACCTGGTAAAGCAAGGGTTGAAACAGGTGATGATTGGTGCGGTCGATGAGCAGGACCTCGACATCACGCAATAACTGCGCGGCTGCCAAACCGCCGAAACCACCGCCGATGATAACGACCTGTTTCTTCTCCATGAGTGGGATCCAAAGACAGTTTACGATTTAGAGAAGAATCTGCAGGTACGGGCGCGAGGGATATCAATACGTCGATGAAGAGACACCGCGCGCCGTAACACCAATGTTACTGTCATGCGTCTCTTGCTCGTCGACCTGATTTGAATGTAGCTTACCCCTCTTGAGATACACCAGCAAGATCTATCCCTTCACCGAACTTCTCTGAATCCGCCTATACTCCCAAACCGCGCTTCCTTGGTTCCTCTCAAGACCTATCGGCTCGCGCGTCGCGATACTGGAACCCCAACGGCTCTGTTCCAGCTCACACAACATACTTTCCTGCACCCTAATAGTCAGGCGGTGCAGTCCGGCTGGCGCGCACGAGACAGTTCAGCCGCATTGCGGGAATTCCTGCAATTCATTGACTGATGCGCAGGCTTTGTTACGCTGCCCGGTACATACGCACTGTGGTCTAAGACATTCGTCTATTGCCTCCATTCAAGAAGACTCTCACCATGCGCCAGCGACACAGGTTACACAAATGGTACTGCGCGCTCTGTCTGTGCATCATCAGCCTTGTACTCAATTCCATGGCATGGGGGCAGGCACCGAATGAAACCTATGATTTCAACATTTCAAAAGGCATCATAGAGTTTGGCCGGGGACATTATGCACAGGCCGCCCACCACTTCGAACAGGCGCATCAAGCCCTGCCGAACGACTCGGAGGCGACCGAATATCTTGGCCAAACGCTGTTGCGCCTAAAAAAATATGGAGAAGCCGAAACGCTCTTTCACGACCTGGCGATGAAGAAGCCTGCTCGCACGCAAGCCTGGCTGGGACTTGCCATTTCGCAATGTCACCTCGGGAAGTACCATGAGGCGCTGGCAGCGCTCGATCAGGCCCAGAAACTCGATCCAAACAATCCGCTCGTCTATTTCTATCAGGGGGTCGTCTCGCACGAATTGAAATCGTTCAATCAGTCGTCTGCATTGTTTTCCCGAGCCATGGCCCTCAGCCCCGATCTCACACCGACCGCTCGATATTATACGGGGATGTCCTACTATGAGCGCGGAATGACCGACCAAGGTCAGAAAGAACTCGAAGCCGCAATCGCCTCAGGCGAACCGGAGTCGGAGCTCGCTCGAATCGCCCGGGAAATTCTGCAGCAACGGACCGCGCCGCCTAAGGGCCCAAGACCGTGGGACCTGAACCTGAGCGTCAGCGGACAGTACGATACCAATGTGGTGTTGCTTCCTATCGGAACCCAACCTCCAGGCGGAACGACGGGTATCTCGCAGAAGGACGATTTCCGCACTACATTCTATGCACGCGGCGAATACCGACCGATTCAAACTGCCGGGTGGACGGCAGGGATCACATACGGTTTTTATCAGAGTCTTAATCAGAAACTTTCGGCATTCGACATCCAGGACCATGCGCCTTCGGCATTCGTGCAACATCAAATTGGCAGAGTGACGGCACGGCTGCAATATGCATTCGACTATGTCCGTGTCGGCCAGGATCCATTCCTACTCTCCAACGCCGTGCAACCAATCATTACATTTGCAGAGACCAACAGTCTGTTCACCCAGCTCCAGTTCCGGTATCAAGACAAAGACTTCCAGGATGATCGCTTTACTGGAAATTCTTTCAGGGACGGGAAGAACTGGTTGGCGGGCGTCACGCAGTACGCCTACTTCGCCAATGGGACAGGCCATGTACGGCTGGGCTATACGTTCGACACAGATCGCACAGGCGGCGGAAATCCTTCGGTGGCAATGCCGGGCGTGCAAACCAATGCCGATTGGGCTTACAAAGCGCATCGTTTTTCCATCGGCTTGGGCGTGCCGGACTTCTGGACGTTGAAATCGAACTTTGCATTCGATTACTACCATATGAACTACGACAACCCGAATTCCTTTTCTGCCGGGGGTACAACCGTGCGTCGCGATAACGTCATGTTCTTCACTGCCACGATTGCCCGGCCCCTCACTGACTGGCTCTCGATTGCCGCGGAATACAACTACACGAGGGATGAATCCAATATCCCGGTGTTCAGCTACGCCCGCAATATTTTTTCGCTCACCCTCAACAGCCGATTCTAATCCCTACCCATCCGCTTCCTGTCGATGCCGCAAATTGTCATCCGAAGCGACGAAATTTGTCGCGTAGCATATTGATAACACGGCGAAAGTATTAACACTTTCGGAAGGGGGCCTCAAGAGTACGTCTTTGGGAAAGTCTGTCTAATCAATAGATTGGAAAGAGTGCGAATCCCGATTATGAATCTCCTATGCCGGTACAGTTCCTGCCCATACGAGAAGCGAGAGAATTCTCAGAGGACGACTCTCTTCTCACCTGGGAGGGGTAATAATGACTGCTCAACGACTGCTCTTAAGCCTCATCGCATTCCCCTTAGCATTTGGATCATCACTTGCCGTGGGAGCCGAGAGCGGTAAAAACGAAATCGGGTTCTACACGGCTGTGATGGGTCATGCCGATGTCACGCACTTAGATGAGGATCGAGTCCTTCCAGTCAAGCTCCATGACCAGGTATGGTTCAAAGATGTGATTCAGACCCAAGCCGAATCGCGCACGAAGGCGTTATTTCAAGATGACAGTATGCTGACGGTAGGAGAAAACAGCCGGGTGGAGATCGACGAGTACATCTACAACCCGGAAAAGAATGTCCGCCAGGCGATTGTGAAGCTCATGCAAGGCCAAGTGCGTGCCCTGGTAAGCAAGGTGTTCAAGGCGAATGGCTCTCGATTCGAGATCCATACTCCCTCCGCTGTCGCGGCAGCGCGGGGAACCTATTTCACCGTATGGGTCGAAAATGGACAGTCGGGCATAATCAACATTGGTGAGAAGGGGCGCGTCGATTTTACATCGGGCGGAATCACCGTTGCTGTTGATCCAGGATTTTTCTCGATCGCCCAAGAAGGGCAAGCTCCGTCGCCTCCCCTGCCGCATCACATTGGCTCGAATGATAATGGCCAATCTGAATCGACGGTAAAGGCCGCCGAGAAAAAGATTGCCTCAACACAGCTGACGATTCACGATCAAGACTCGAAACTTATTCGCCTGACCGAAAAAACCGAGCCGACTCCGGCATCTACTGTGGCTGGACTCACTCGGGCATTGGTGGCCGTTGAGCGTACGACACTGCGCGAAACGCCTCTCGTTGAATTGCCGGCACAAATGCTCCAGGCGCTGAACCTCGATGCGCGCTTGGTCACGGCGCTGATAACCCTAACCAATCGTTCCACCGCATCTCTTGTCGGAAACCGGGGCGGAACGACTGTCGGCACGACTGGGACACTCACGACCGGGACCCTGACGGTGGGCCCTGTCTCTGTGGGCACGACGACCACCTCTGGCGGAACCATTTCCGTTGGATCCCTTTCTGTGGGGACCGCTTCTGTTGGGTCCACGGTCGTGGCTCCCTTAGCCCCCGTAGTCTCAACGGTTGTCGCCCCGGTGACTTCGCTAGTCTCAACAGTCGTAGCACCTGTCGCTCCGCTGGTCTCAACGATTGTGGCGCCTCTCGCTCCCGTCATCTCCGCCGTTGTGACTCCAGTGGCACCCATCATCACCACTGTCGTTGCCCCGGTCCTACCAATCATCGCACCGGTTGTGGCGCCAGTGGCGCCAATCATCGCGCCGGTCGTGGCCCCTATTGCCCCTATCGTGACGACGATACTCGCCACTCCTCCTCCGGTTATCAGCGGCGTCTTGGGTCTACTCACGCCATAGCGGTCGATTGACGACCGATTTTGCTTCTGCGGCCCCTGGTTCACGTCAACCAAGGGCCGCAGTTCATGTGGTCGGTGACCGCTAGAGAACTATGCGCACTCTGTAAATTGTCTTGTCCCTCCAACACAACCAGGCACAATAGTACCCAGGAAATAGAGAGCCACTTCGAAGCATTGAAGACTGGATCACGTCCCGTGAACTTCTCAGCAGACATCAACCCAGGACTCGGGTTTCGACTCGGAATCAGCCTAGGCCTGGTCGTCACGATCGGGCTCGCATTTCTGACGTGGCTGGCTCCCAATGTCGTCGTGCGTCTGGACAATACCGCCTTGGATTATCAGTTCCGGTTGCGGGGCGAACGAAGTCCGGGACAGGAAATCGTGCTGGTGTTGGTCGATGAGAAAAGCCTTAAAGAGATTGGACGATGGCCCTGGCCCCGCGATACGCAAGCGCGTCTCATCGATCAGATTCACTCGGGTAAGCCTGCTGTGGTCGGTCTCGACATCATCTACGCCGAACCGGAAGAATCCGGAACTGTCCGTGACATCAAGACATGGCTGGCCGAGGCACGACAGAAAGATCCAAGGGCCAACGACACGTTCGGACCGTTGGAGGCACATCTCCACGCGTTAGACACCGATCAACAATTTGCCAGGAGTGTAGCGCGAGCAGGCGAAATCGTGCTGGCCATACCCTTTTTCGTGCCCGAGCGCCAAACGGCCGACTCATTGCCTGAGACCAGCCGTTCCGTTCCTGAATACCTTCTCAAAAGTGAGTTCATGCTCGTCAAGCAGACGAAGTCTGCTGAAGAGTCTCATCCCTATGCTGCGACGACCCTGCTTCCTCCGCTCGACGCGTTCGCACAACAGGCGAAGGGCCTTGGGCATGTCTACCGGTTGCCCGATCACGATGGCATCACCCGTCGTGAGGTGCTCGCCCTGCGCTACGGGGATGCCTATTATCCCTCTTTTGCGCTGGAAGTCGCGCGCGTTTACCTCGGCCTGCCCAGAGAACGCATGGCGCTCCTGCTTGGGGAGGGAGCGCAAGCCGGCGCCACCATCGTACCGACGGATCAGAAGCTGCGGATGCTCATCAACTACGCGGGACGGGATCTGCGGTTTCCTTGGGTGTCCGCAACCGATGTGATTCACCATCGAGTCTCAGCGGACCTTTTCAAGGGGAAGGCCGTTCTTGTTGGAACGGCTGCGTTGGGAACATACGATCAGCTCAGTACACCCTTCTCCGCCAATTTTTCTGGAGTCGAAAAGAATGCCACAGTGATCGAAAACATTCTTCATCAACGGTTTCTGACCACCGGACTCTGGACCGGTCCTGTTGAATTGGCCCTGGTCCTGCTCTTCGGATTCGTGTTGACGTTCATCCTACCCCGAATGCGCCCCCTACATGGAACGATTCTGATGGCAACAACCTGGATCGGGTACGCGGGTGTTGCGCAGGAGGTATTTGTCATAAAGGGAATCTGTGTACCCATTGTCATGCCGACCATGACCATCATGTCAGTTTTCTTAGTGACGACAATCCTCAACTATGTCCTCAAGGAGCGGCAGGCTCGAGAGATTCATTCCATGTTTGCCAATTACGTCAGCCCTCGAATCGTACAGGAACTCATGAAATCTCCCTCGAAGGCGACGTTAGGGGGGCAGCGCAAAGAGTTGACCATGCTGTTTTCCGACCTGGTCGGATTCACCACATTCAGTGAACATCGTCCCGCAGAAGACGTGGTCGATCAGCTCAATGAATATCTCAGTGCTATGACTGACGTGATTTTCCGATGGAACGGGACATTGGACAAATTCGTCGGGGACGAGATTGTCGTCTTCTGGGGTGCGCCGCTGAACCAGCCGGACCATGCCAGACTTGCCATACAATGCGCGCTTGAAATGCAGGCTCGGCTGATAGACTTGCAGGGCAGATGGAAAATCAAAGGAAAGCCGATACTCAGGAACGGGATCGGCATCAACACAGGTGTGGCCCTGGTGGGGAACATCGGCGCCGAAGGAAAGAAAATGGATTACACCATGATCGGCGATCAGGTGAATCTGGCCGCGCGCTTCCAGGGACTGACCAGAACGTTGGGCCACTCGATTCTACTGACGGAGTTCACGGCATCAAAACTCGCATCATGGCTGGACCAGGAAACACCGGACGTGCCACGTCGTGGAATCGACAACATCCGGCTGAGAAAGCTTCAGATCGTGACCGTCAAAGGACGGCAAGAGCCGGTAGGAGCTTACACAGTGGAAGTTCAGGCTGGGGACGCAGGGTACGGAGAACGTGAAGCCAGCGCAGGCTGATGAGAACGGCGCGATCAGGCTATTTTACGGGTCTTCGAACGAGGCTGGGTGACGTGGTAGACTTTTTCTTCCGTAAAGACGCTCACGAGCTCCGAATCTAGCTTTCCTTCCTTGCTTTGGTTCTCGAGATAACCGAGCGCAGCATCAGAAGTAACAGCCGCTTTGTAGGGCCGGTCCGACGCGGTTAATGCGTCGTAGATATCGCAAATCGTCATCATGCGCGCCTGTAGTGGGATCTGATTGTGCAGCAGCCCGCGAGGATAACCGCTTCCGTCCAATTTTTCATGGTGACTCCACGCAATCGACGGCACGTTTTTGAGCGATCTCGACCAGGGGATTTTTGACAGGAATTCAAACGTGTGAGCCACGTGCCGCTCAATCTCCTTTCGTTCGGACTGGGTGAGTGTGCCTTGGAGAACCGAGAGCGCGTCAACTTCCGCCTCCGTCAAAAAAGGACGGGGCCCATCGTAAGATCGGTATTCCAGCTGCGCAATCTCCTTCAACTTCACAACCTCGGCAGAGGATTGAGGACTCGGCTGGTTACATTTCAAGACGAACGAAAACATCTCATCCACTTCCTTCGTCTGCTGGGCCAGTTGCCGGTCAAGTTGTGTCAACAACGTGTGTTTTTTTCCTCCAATCCTAGCTTCATGTATCTCCAGCTTCCGGCGTAACGCGTCAACCTCCAGAGTTCTCTTGATGAAATCGAATCGCGATTTGATCACCTCCTGCTGGAGATCATACAACTTCCGTGCTTTGAGGAGGATAGGCTCACGAACGCCGACTTTGCCGAAATCGTGCAGTACGGCGGCATAGCGAAGTTCTTTGAGTTGTTCCTCGTTAAATTGAACGCCCGCGTAGAGGCCGGAATCTGTTTGAGACACAGCGTCGGCCAACCGGCAAGTGAGGGTGGCCACACGTTGGCTGTGCCCGCTGGTAGTTGGGTCCCGGCTTTCAATGGCTTGCACACTGGCGGAAATAAATCCTTCGAACAAGAGATGAATTTCCTCGTACAGATTGGCATTTTCGATGGCGATGCCGACCTGATGACCGAGCGCGACGAAATTCTGGAGATCGTCCTCACCAAACGCATCCCCGTGCTTGTGATTGATGGCTTGGAGCACTCCCAGAAGTCGTCCATGTGCCGTGACAGGGACACAGACCATACTGCGCGTCACGAATCCGCTGGTTTGATCCACATGGCGGAAGAAGCGGGCATCGTGCTGGACATTGTTGACGATAAGAGGTTCTCCGGTTCGCGCGACGTGTCCCGCGATACCTTGCCCGCGCAAGAGACGAGCCTGGCGAACAGCTTCGCTCTTTTCGCCATGTGCCACATCGAAATACAACTCTCCGGTCGCTTCCTCCAACAAGAGAAGTGAACCGGCTTCGGCATTCATCAAGAGAGTGGCTGCTTCAATCGCACGCTTACGGATGGTCGCATGATCGAGACTCGAATTCAGCAGGGCGCTGATGTCCTGGATCTGTCTGAGAGAATGATGTGCCATGGCGTTGACGTCCTGCGTCTAGGAATGGCGCTTCAGATGTGACGTACCCTCAGTCCCGTCGAGTACGTTTCTCACGCTGAGCAAGAGGGTCTCAGATGCAAAGGGCTTCTGAAGAAAGGGAGCCTTGTTCTTCTCCATCCCGGCAGTGACAAGTGTTTCATCAGGGTAACCGGACACATAGAGCACCTTCATCGATGGCCGGATCGAGGCCGCCTGCCGAGCCAATTCTCGTCCGTTCATCTGAGGCAGAATGAGATCCGTCACAAGAAGGTGAATCGCTCCAGGGTATTCTCGGCAGATGTGGATCGCTTCTCCTCCATGGTGGGCCGCCAGCACGTGATAGCCACCGGCTTCAAGAAGTCCGCATTCAAGCGTGCGAACCTGTCCCTCGTCTTCCACGACCAACACCGTCTCTGTGCCTGACGAAGCGGTCGAGACTCCAGCGGAAGGTAGCCCCACTTCCGCAGGCGCCTCTACACAAGGCAGATATATGTTGAAGGTCGTACCGAAACCCGGCTCACTGGAGACAAGGATATGCCCTCGGCTTTGCTTCACAATCCCGTGAACGATAGAGAGGCCAAGCCCCGTGCCTTTACCCGGATCTTTCGTGGTAAAAAACGGCTCAAACAGTTTTGAGAGCGTGTCCTTGCTCATGCCGCATCCGCTGTCGGTGACCGAGAGCACGCAATACGTTCCTGGCAGGAAATCCAGGTGACGCTGGGTAAACGTCTCGTCCAGCTCACTCTGAGTAACCCCGATCTTCAATGTCCCTCCCTGAGGCATGGCGTCTCGCCCATTCACAGCAAGATTGATGAGAACCTGTTCCAACTGCCCGGGATCGGCTTTGATCCATCCAGGATTCTGCTCTACGATGGTGACGAGGTGGATGTCTTCCCCAATCAACCGCCGCAACAGTTTCTCCACGTTCGCGACGACCTCGTTCAATTTGATGATCCGGAGCTCAAGGACCTGTTTGCGGCTGAATGCCAGCAACTGAGACGTGACTCCCGCGGCCCGATCCGCAGCCTTCAGCACCTCCTCGGCATGCGTGCGCACAGGCGCGTCTGGCTCGACTGTCATGACGATCAGTTCGCTATAGCCGCGGATCACCGTGAGCAGGTTATTGAAATCGTGCGCAACTCCTACGGCAAGCCGGCCGACCGCTTCCATCTTTTGAGCCTGCTGAAGCTGGATGTCCTTCACACGTAACGCCTCGAAGGCCTTCGACTGTTCAATGGCTGCGGCGGCGATGGCACTGATGACGACCAGGGTATCGAGGTCGTCACGGTTCACGGAGCCCTGGTTCTTGTTGAGGATTTCGATGACGCCGATCGGATTGCCTCCGTGCCGTTTCAGCGGCACGACGATCATATCCCGTGATTGATAGCCAGTACGCGCATCCGTGGCCGAGTAATGGCGCGCATCCTGTTGGACCGTAGAAATCACCTCCGGCTTGCCGGACATAAATACGGCGCCGGCAATCCCCTCGTCCCAAGGAATACCCGTCTCTTTCAATGCATCGGCTGTTTCTCCAACAACGTAGCGAAACACCAATTGCTTGGTTTCAGTATTCGCAAGCAACACGGACCCAGCCTCTGTCCCGATGACTTCAAGTGCGGCGTACAGGGTTTGACGAACCATGTCGTCAACGTGCGTATATTGAAATAAGGCTTCGCTCAGTTCACGTATCGCTTTCAGTGCAGGGGGCATCCGCTCACTCCATACTTGATGATCATGGACCTGAAAGCCCTGCGACAAGGAACAACTGCCGGGATCAAGCACTCAAACCAGTCGAGACCTCACCTCCGGCATCCATGGATTCAAGCAGTCTATAAGAACGACTCCGAACCTCGAAGACATTTAGAGAATTTCGACAGGCCACCAGTTCGGAAAGTATGACAGCGACCTGTCCGTATCCCGGCCATTCCACAATCGATTGAGGAGAGATGTCAGTTGCCCAATAAATGCCTTCGGATCTGCCATTCACTGGCCCTCCGAGCAGGAAAATCGATTGGCCGCTCCCTTTCCCTCCTCATTCTCCATCTTGCAGCTAGCGTGATCCGATCGTCTGTGCTATAGAGCGCATCGAGTCCCGTCGAACACCCCGAAAGACAAAGGCAAAATGCCGGCTTCTATTGATATTATCTTCATCGTATTCTCCAGCCTCATCATTCTGAGCATTTTGACGATCAAGCTCTCGAACCGGTTTGGCATCCCCTCACTGGTCTTGTTCCTCGCCATCGGCATGTTGGCTGGGTCCGACGGTCTTGGAGGCATCACGTTCGACAATCCGTCCCTGGTGCGGTCGTTGGGGATCACTGCGCTCGTCTTGATTCTGTTTTCGGGTGGACTGGACACGGAGTGGTCAGCCGTGCGCCCCATCGTATGGCAGGGGTTGTCGCTCTCGACGATCGGGGTGCTGATCACGGCACTGCTCATCGGGGTGTTTGTGGCCTGGGTCCAGGGGTTCTCGTTCTTGGAGGGCCTCTTGCTGGGCGCGATCGTCTCGTCCACTGATGCGGCGGCCGTCTTCATGGTGCTGCGGGCGCGGAAAACCAAAATCCCTCGGCGGTTAATCCAATTGCTCGAATTTGAATCCGGCAGTAACGATCCGATGGCCGTCGTGCTGACGATCGCGCTGATTCGCCTGTTGACAGAGCCATCGACCTCTTTCGTAGAGCTTGTTGTATTCTTTCTGATGCAAATGGGCGTCGGAACGGTGATTGGCATTGCGATGGGCGAGATCATGCGGCGATCGTTCAATGCGCTCGATCTGGAGTTGGAAGGCATTTATCCGGTGCTGTCGGTGGCGCTGGCGCTGCTGACCTACGGCCTCACCGACTACCTGGAGGGAAGTGGCTTTCTTGCCGTGTACCTGGCGGGACTCGTCATGCAGCGTAAACCATTTACGCACCAGCAAAGTGTCTTGCGTTTTCACGACGGGCTGGCGTGGCTGATGCAGGTCACGATGTTTTTGGCGCTGGGGCTGCAAGTCTTTCCGGCAAGGCTCCTTCCGATTGCCGGAGTGGGCCTCCTTGTGTCTCTGTTCCTGATCTTCGTCGCCCGTCCTGCGAGTGTCCATGCGGCGTTGGCTTTTGCGCCGATGTCGTTTCGAGAGCAGACTCTCGTGGCCTGGGCAGGACTCCGAGGAGCCGTGCCGATTATCTTGGCCACATTTCCCTTAGTGGCCGGACTCGAGCAGGCTGATACCATCTTCCACCTGGTATTTTTTATTGCGCTCACGTCCGTCGTCATGCAAGGAACGGCGATTCCCTTGCTCACGCGCATGTTGAAAATCGGAGACCCACCTTCGCATGAAGTTCGATCTCGCCCGCAGCTCAATCCGCATGCACCACCCAAACCGATGCCCTGATTCTCTTATACTCCCTCCTCTTCAAGCGTATGGGCAGAGTGCCAGATCGAGCCATTCCCACTTTGTGACGGTCATAGGCCTGTGGGCAAAAGATCAAACCGCCTGGGAAATCGGTATGGAAGTATAGGAGCGAATGAGAAGCTGCCTGTGAAGGCCGAGCGACCAGGACCTCTAGCAAAAGAGGCCCTGGTCGTCCTTAAAGAAGGCCTGTCCTGGGAACCCTACTGCACGTCAACGGTAATGCTATGGGTGGCCGTGACAGGATCGTGATCTTTTGTGGCGCCGGTGATCGTAAGCTTATGTGTCCCCCTGTTCAAACTCTTAATCTGCCCCGAAAAGCCTTTCTGGTACTCTCCATCCACATACGCATGGACATGCGTCGCTTGGGAGCCCTTGGTCAGGTCGTATTTCACGTCGAAGGTGTCGCTGACCTTGTCCCCGTCCTTGGGTGAGGTAATCATCACCTTCGATCCATCCTCGACTGGTGCTTTGGCCGGTGTATCTCCTGCGAAGGCCGGCACCAAACTGAGACTGCTCACTAACGCGATCCCAAATCCCATAAACCCGATACGTCTCTTCACGTGCATAACAACGACCTCCTTGTTTGAACCGCTGAACGAGCACTGTACAATTGACCTCCCCTGCCGGATATCCTCTTGTCTGATTAGCAGTCTTTCTCCGGTGAAGAATATTCCGACATATTACTTTTCAGAATTGCCTCAGTCAATCCACACATTCACACATCGACGGAGTACATTCCGATTGTGCGGCTGCGGCGAGCCAAAGGTGATCAGACCCGCTCCCCACCCACCCTTCTGAAGCCGTACGTTGCGCGAGCACAATCCATCTGATTGTTCCCTCCAAGCTTGCTCGTATCACTCTCCCGGGGACGGTACCCGTGTTGGTCCTACTGCGGCCGTCGAGCGAGGCCCTTCCGAGGGCGCGCGCTCCGGGAGCACAGGACCAACGCGGGTGCCGTTCCCATCTTCCCCCCTTTGTAGCCTCTCAGTATGGTACGGTAGTGCATCGAAGGAGCCCGGCGATGACCATTCAGGCACAATTTCCAGACGAGCAGAGCATTGACGGCGACTTCGCTCGACAACCGGATGCCTTTCGAAGCTGGGTCACCGCGAATGGTAGTTCCGGCTTTCCAGCGGCGAGCGGCCGCTACCATCTCTATGTCTCTTGGGCCTGCCCCTGGGCACACCGGACGATCATCGTGCGTACACTCAAGAAACTCGAAAACGTCATCGGCATGACGGTCGTGGACCCGATTCGCAATGAACAGGGTTGGGCCTTCCACGAAGGGCCTGGCCATTCGCTCGATCCCATCAACGGGTTTCAGTTCCTCAGCCAGGCTTACAAAGCCACCGATCCAAACTATCGGGGGCGGTTCACCGTCCCCGTGTTGTGGGATACGGTGACCAACCGCATCGTCACCAATTCCGACGACGACCTCATGCGTATGTTCAACGGCGAGTTCAATCGCTTCACCGAAAGCACGATCGATCTGTATCAGGATGGAATCAGGAAAGAGATCGACGACCTCAATACGTTCATCTACGAGAATGTGAACGACGGGGTCTATCGCGCGGGATTCGCCACATCGCAGCAGGCCTACGAACGAGCCGTGCGACGCCTCTTCGAGGCCCTCGATCAACTCGATGCCAGGCTGGCACGCCAACGCTATCTCTTCGGCTCACAATTTGTCGAAACCGATTGGCGCTTGTTCGTCACCCTCGTGCGCTTCGACGCTGTCTACCACGGTCATTTCAAGTGCAACGTCAGGCGAATCATCGACTACCCCAACCTCTTCGGCTATCTCAAAGACCTGTATCAGATCGACGGTATCGCCGACACCGTGAACTTCGATCACATCAAGCGGCATTACTACAACACCCACGACGACATTAATCCGACCCGTATCGTTCCTCTTGGCCCTGACCAAGACCTCACCACACCCCACGGCCGCGAACGTCTGCGATAACGAACAGACCGGCTCATCTGGTTTGTTTGGTTATCTGGTTAGTTTCAAATAATAGCCTGCTTCTGCTGGCGACATTTTGAGCACCCTGGTACAGTACCATTCTTTTTTTTGGAATACCCATCATCTATGTCCATCCAGTGGTTCCCCGGTCATATGAATACGGCGCGTAAAGAAGCGGCCAAGACGATGGAGGTGATCGATGTCATCGTTGAAGTCCTGGACGCGCGCATACCACACGCCAGCTGCAATCCACTCATCGAAGAACTGCGCCTGGCCCGCCAGCGTCCTAGCCTGAAAGTCCTCAACAAGGCCGATCTCGCCGATCCCGCAGTCACTCAGGCTTGGCTTGACCTGTATCACCGGCAAACGGATGTCAGCGCTGTGGCCCTTTCCTGTCGCCATGCGGGCGATGCCGCTAAGATACCCCTGCTCTGTCAGCCGCTTGCTCCACATCGCAACAGCAGCGCGAAGCCCTTGCGCATGCTGATCATGGGGGTCCCCAACGTGGGCAAGTCGACTCTGATGAACATGCTCCTCAAACGCCGCGTCGCGCGCGTGGGCGACGAACCAGCGGTGACCAAAGTCCAACAGCGTCACGCCCTGAATGACCGTATGGCCATCACCGACTCTCCCGGACTGTTGTGGGGGACCATAAAAGACCCTCATGTGGGCCTCCTGTTGGCGACGGTCAACGCTGTAGGCCACACGGTGGTCGATGACGAAACGGTCGCAGAATTTCTCTCCGCGATTCTGCTTGCGCGCTATCCTGCACGACTCACGGCCCGCTATGGTTTTGCGGTGGAGGGACTAACCAGTACCGGCGTGATCGACGCCATCGGCAGAAAGCGCGGCTGCCTGCTGACCAGAAGCGGCTGCGGGATAGATCGAAACAAAGCGGCGAGCATACTCTTGTCGGACTACCGAGACGGCACACTCGGCCGCACGAGCTTGGAGACACCGCATAAGTGGACAGAAGAGCAGCTCGATATGGGCAGTTTATCTGGTGGATAGATTTGTCTGGCTTATTTCGTTCTCTGAACGAGACAAACCAGAGGACGATGACTCCCTCACTATCCGACTCTGACAAAGTCGATGTGCCCCCGTTCGATGTCTGTGCCGATAAGTTCGACTCGCACCTTGTCTCCTACGTCGAGGCCGCGTTCGCCCGTCACCATCTTTCCTTCGACTGGCGGCTCGAGGAGCCGGACCCACCTACCCCTGTCTGACGCGCCTGTCACAATGCCGTCGAACCGCTGCCCGATTCGTGATTCGAGCAAGAGCGCAGCGGCAGATTTGCGCAGCTGCCGTTCGACTTTTTCCGCATCGTCCTCTTTCTCGGTACAGTGATCGGCCAGATACTTCAGTTCTTCAGGACGATATGGCGTCGGCTCACCGGCCAACGCCGCTTTGACCAACCGCTGAGTGATGAGATCGGGGAAACGCCTGTTGGGAGCCGTGGAGTGGGTGTACCCCTTCACCGCAAGTCCAAATGTTCGGGAGCGCCATCCTTCGATTGATCCAGTACATATTCGCCTCTGCCGATGAGCTTCACGATGGCCAGTGACAGGTCTGGAAATCTGAGCGGATCGGCCTTCCGCCGTGTCACGAGAAACGATTCAAGCGCACTAGCGTCCGCCTCAGGAGGCAAATGTTCGCCCCAGCGCGCGGCCACCTCAACAATCCGCTGCCAGCGTTCGGGAGAGCGTAGGATGCGACGGAAGGAGGGCATGCGTTTTCTCGTGAGATACGAGACGGTCGCCTGATTCGCTGCGATCATAAAGTCTTCGATCAGTTCCTTGGCTCGATTCTTCTGCTCGACCCTGAGATTGGTCAAGACCTCACCGTCAAACACCGCGCGCGGCTCGATCGTCTCAAGACTCAGCGCTCCCTGCTGGTGCCGCCGTGTCTTGAGCCGCTGCGCGACTTGGTCCTGGATTCGGAGTTGCACATCGAGGCCGGAAACAGCCTTGACTCGCTCAGGCGCGGGCGCCTCTCCCGCAAGCCAGGCCGCGACACTGGCATAGGCGAGCTTCGCATGGTTTCGGACCAGGGCTCGAAAGAGGGTCGATCTGAGAATCACCCCGTTCTCTTCAACCACCATTTCTACGACGATCGCGAGACGATCTTGTCCTTCGCCAAGGGAGGTCAGATCTGTCGATAATTGTTCCGGTAGCATAGGGAACATGTCACCGGCCGTATAGACCGATGTGGTATTGTGCTTGGCGTGAGTGTCTAACGCAGACTCCTTCTTGACCAACGCATCCACATCGGCAATCGCGACCAGAATTGTGACGGACCGATCGGCATGTGGTTCAGCCACGGTGAGTTGGTCCAGGTCTCGAGAGTCGTCGTTGTCGATTGATGCCCAGAGTAAACCCGTTAAGTCACGCACGTCCTGGCGCCGGTCAGTCGCGTCAACCTCTATGCGGGCAAGCTCGGCCATCGCGGCTGCGGAAAAATCAGGCAAGAGGCCGCGCTCGATCATGGCTCGACGAGCAATATGCTTGAGATTCGTGCGATGATTTCTCATGTCTTCCTCAATCTGGGACACGTGATATGTCTCTCGTCGTACCGGGAGCTTCGGAACAGTCGTTCCCCTAGCACATCCCCACACGCATGGGAAGCATGGAGATGATGGTGAGAGATCCGACTTCGTTTGATTCGCAGGAAGATCCATCCTCACAGAGCAGTGAAGCCGCATTATTCGCAAGGGTTCGTAAATAGTGCGGCGTATGTTTGCGAGGTGCATGGTTCCAATTGCGTTCTCGGCTTATACAAGCTATATGATAGCCACATATGAGGTCTCAAGCTCGAGCCGCCGCCGTGAACAACACCGAAGAATAATTCAGCAGCCTATTCCGGCATGTTATGCGCGACAACTTAGCCATTCATATACTTCGATGGGCCATCGCGGTTCCGGCAGGACTCCTGTTGTGGTTCGCCGCGAACCATTCTATTGGAATGGCATTCGGCATTATTCATGGGGTTGAACGTGTCGACGCTTTTTGGGAAGCGCCGGATATGGATGGGGTGCCAATCATCATCGGCACATACATTATCTTCATGACAAGGACGATTGCCGCGGCGTCCCTCGTGGGAGTGATCATCTACCTCGCGCCGAACTATCACAAGCAGGTCGCGATCATTGCCGCCTCTCTTGTATCCGTCGCCGCCGTGGGCCTCTTAGGCTTCGTCTTGTTTCAAGCCGCAACTGGGGATTCCGGCCTCACTCCGGACGGCTGGTATAAACATATTCTGGACATGCTGAGCATTATCTTCGGCGCAATGGCCGGCGCATGGCTGGCCTATGGAAATCAGAAACGCCGAACTCGATCCGGCCGGATACCGAATAATTCCACCGGTGCCAGAAGCCCTGGCGCGTGACGCGCAAGAACCGATTGGTCTTTCTTGTTTGCGTGCCAGAATCTTCTACACTTACATCTTCCTCACCCGCCCGGCCCCCATCGTCCCCACCATGACGACCGCCTGCGCCTGAGAAGGGAAGGCCTGCTCGATGCGTTGTTTCCCATCGGTCGTGAGGATGACAATTCCGTGATGACTCTCATCGCGCTGGAGAAAATGAGGTGCCTCCGCGTTCGCGGATCGATCATGGGCATCCTTGACTGTACCGCGCGCTCCGAATAGCGCGTCTACTTCATCGAAGAAGAGAATCGCGCCACTGGTCTCGACTTTATCAAACACGTCGTTCAGATTCTTCTCTGTCTCGCCGATATATTGACTCACCACTGCCGACACATCCACTCTGAACAAATCTACCTGTAGGGCCTCGGCCAAGGTCTCTGCTGACCTCCCTCGGCGATGCGCCGTGGAGCCTCTGAGGACCAGAACCGCAGTGGATGTTGCCTTGGACTTCTTTGTCCCATGCACCGATACTGCCCGCTTTTTCTCTGCGACACCCATCGCGTTCCTCCGATTGCGCTGTCTGCCATGCCTTCGTTGAACTTCCTTGTTCGAATATGTTCTCCTCTCAAAGGAACCTGACTACTCTCCCCCTGCAGACAGCGTTCCCACCCGCCACCCACTGGCACGTCGAGAGGTGCTACTAGCCAGAGCGAGGGCCATTCAACTCTCTCTTCTTCTCATAACAGGAATGGCCAGGTGTCCTTTCCTGCGCGATCCAACCAGGCCTTCCCAACTTCTCTATCCCTCTCCTAAAGGGAGTGGCCGAGGCTGCCCTTTACTGCGCGCGACATTCTCACCCGCCAACCCCGAGCGCGCCGAGACGCGCTCTTTTCCCTCGCGAGCACAGTTTCATCGTGCGCGTTCTGCGAGCAAAAAGGGCACCTCGCCGCTCCCTTCTTCACCACCCCAGCACCCACCGATGTCGATTCGGCGTCAGCAGTGCATCCGCTTCACTCGGTCCCCAGCTCCCAGCAGTATAGGGGTGAACGGATTTTTCGCCGTTCAACAGCGGAGCATAGAGGCGCCACGCTGTTTCGGTAAATTCCGCGCTGACGAAGAGAGTCTGATCGCCGATCATCACGTCGCGCAGGAGGGTTTCATAGGCGTCGGGGAGCTGGCCAAACGCCCCTTCATAGTCGAACTGCAGCGCATGGTTGCTCAATCGGAACGGCCTCCCCGGACTTTTCACCGAAAAACAGAGCGAGAAGCCTTCGCTGGGCTGGAGCATGATCAGCAGCATATTGGGCGAAATACTGCCGGGATCAAGGGACCGAAACACTTGGGTGGGGGCCTCACGAAACGTGACTGCAATCTGGGTCAGCTTCCGCGGGAGACGCTTGCCCGTCCTGAGATAGAAGGGCACGCCCTTCCAACGCCAATTGTGAATCTCCGCCTTCAGGGCGACATACGTCTCTGTGGTCGAATCCTTCGGAACTCCCTGCTCTTCGCGATACCCGGGAATCGTGTGACTGGCGATCTGCCAGGACGTGTACTGGCCAAAGACAGCATCCTGAGGAGTCACCGGCGCAATGGAATGGAGCACTTTGAGTTTTTCGCTCAGAATTGCAGCGGCATTGAACGATACCGGCACTTCCATCGCCACGACCGTCATGAGTTGGGTCAGATGGTTCTGAACCATATCGCGAAGCGCCCCGGCCTGCTGGTAGTAGGCTCCGCGATGCTCGACACCGAGATCTTCGGCCACGGTAATCTGAACGTGCTCGATGGTGTCGCGGCTCCAGAGCGATTCAAAAATTGGGTTCGCGAAGCGGAACGCGAGGAGGTTCTGCACCGTCTCTTTACCGAGATAATGATCGATGCGGTAGATCTGGGATTCGTCGATATAACGATGGAGGGCCGTATTCAGACGACGGGCCGAGTTGAAGTCTCGACCAAATGGCTTTTCAAACACGACGCGCACCCATCCGTGACTCTTGAGCAGCCCCGCCTCATACAGTCGTTCCACCGCGTCGGGCACGATGTCCGGAGGTAAGGCCAGATAGAACACCCGGTTCTCCGGCATGTTGTGCGTATGCTCCAACCGTCGGATATATCCGGCCAACGACTCGTAATCTTGCGGCTTTCCTTCATGCAGCGTGTGGTAGTGGAGATACTCTTCGCACCAAAGACGCAACTCCGCTTCATTGCGCCGGCCCGCTTGCCGCAGACTGTCGAACGCCCAATGCCGGAACCCGTCTTCAGCCATTTCAGGCAAAGCCGAGCCGATGATCAGCGTGTTGTGTGTTTCCAGTATTCCCTGGTCCCGTAATTGATAGAGCGCGGGCAGGAGCTTTCGCCGAGTCAGATCACCGGTCGCACCGATGATCACGAACACATGGGGCTCAACCTGGTGTTCCGACATCAGCGGGATCCTCCGTATGAATGGTCAGCCGGCTGTGACCATGATGGAGGAAAGGTCTGTCAGTGGCCATAGACATGATGCGTGAAGCGAAAGATATATGTCGATCTGATGATATCATGAATTCTGACGCAGCTCTGTTGCATTTCATAAACGCGTGGAAACCGTACCATTCTATTCCGTTGATCAATGACCCTGTGGAGTGACGCCCGCTGAAGGGGCTGGGACCACGGATCGCTCTTCGATCCACTTGTAGAGCACCGGCAGCACGATCAGCGTCAAGAATGTCGAACTGACCAGTCCGCCGATCACCACGACGGCCAGAGGCCGTTGAACTTCCGATCCGATCCCAGTGGAAAGGGCAATCGGCACCAATCCCAGTAATGCAACCAGCGCCGTCATCAAGACGGGTCGTAGACGCAGCACGCAGCTGGTTATCACCGCCTGCTGAACTTCCATTCCCTCTTGCTGGCGCAATGAATTCATATAGGACACCAGCACGATGCCGTTTAACACGGCGACGCCGAAGAGATTGATGAATCCGACCGATGCCGGCACACTCAAGTATTCCCCCGTCACCCATAAGGCGACAATGCCGCCGATAAGGGCAAACGGGAGATTGCAAATGATCAGTGCTGCCTGCTTGATGGAGGAAAACGACGAGATCAGGAGCAAGAAGATTACAACGATGGTGACCGGAACAATGATCCAAATGAGGGCCATCGCCCGCTGCATATTTTCAAACGATCCGCCCCAGACAATCGTGTACCCGTCCGGAAGCCTGATTTGCCTGGCAATCCGCTGCTGTGCCTCAACCACAATACTCTCGATGTCCCTTCCGTGGGTATTGAAGCTGACCGGCAGATACCGCTGGAGATGATCGCGGTTGATACGCCCAGGTCCTTCGTGCATCCGGATGATGCCGAGATCACTGAGAGGAATAAAGGCCCCGCTGCCGGCCGTCAGTCGAATGTTTCCGATGGTTTCTATATTGTTCCGATACTGCTCCGGAAACCGCACAATGAGATTAAACCGGCGATGCTCTTCATATACCCTTGTCGCGGTTTCTCCTCCGATCGCGGTTGCAATGACCTCCCGCACATCCGAGACGTTGATGCCATGCCGGGCGATCTTACTCCGATCAATATCAATCGTGATGTAGGGCTGGCCGAAGAGTTGTTCTACTTTTAAATCTTTGACACCCCGAATTGTGCCCAGGATGCCTGCGATCTCATCTCCCGTGTGACGCAACGCATTCAGGTCGGACCCAAATATTTTGACGGTCACTTCCGCGCGCACGCCCGAAATCAATTCGTCTACCCGTTGCTGGATCGGCTGGCTGATCAGATAATTGGCACCGGGCACCCGTGCCAGACGCTCGCGTACTCGCTCTTTGAACTCCTCCATGGTAGAGGCTGTCGTCCACTCTTCAATCGGACGCAAGACCGCAACAGCATCGCTTTCATTCGGCTCTTGCGGATCGTTTCCCAATTCCGTGCGTCCGATTTTGGACACCACCATCTTCACATCGGGAAACTCCAGCAGCGCCTTCTCCACCTCACTTTCGATCTTGATCGATTGCTCCAAAGAAATGCTCGGTAAACGGATCGTGAGAGGGGACATCGTCCCTTCATTCAAAATTGGAACAAATTCCCCCCCCAAAAATGGAAAGAGCGCAAGGCTGCCTGCCAACATGAGGGCAGTGGATGTCAACACGGTACTCCGATGTCCTAATGCCCAGCGGAGCATGGGAAGATAGGCGCGCTTGGCCCATCGGAGCACAAGGGGATCGGTTTCATGCCCTGCTTTCATAGTCAAAGAGCACAAGACCGGTGAGAGGGTAATCGACAGAATGAGCGAGACCATGAGGGCAATCATGATGGTATAGGCCATAGGCTTGAACATTTTGCCTTCCATCCCTTGGAAAGAAAGGATCGGCATAAACACGATGATGATGATCACAATGCCGAATACCACGGGTCGAGTGACCTCCCGGGCGGCATTGAGGACGAGGGCCTCTCGAGACATGCCACGGTGACGGGGATCCGACAAATGCCGGTGGATGTTTTCCACCACCACGACAGACGCATCGACCATCATGCCGATGGCGATGGACAGACCTCCCAAGGACATCAGGTTGGCCGTCAGATCGAACTGATCCATCACCAAGAACGTCACGAGCGGCGTTAGAGTAAGGGTCGCCGTCACGATCAAAGCGCTCCTGGTATCGCCCAGGAACACAAACAGCACGACCACCACCAGGAATATTCCCTCTCCTAGCGCCTTATAAACGGTCGCCAGGGCGGCAGAAATCAATTCGATACGATCATAAAATGGGACGATCTTCCATCCTGCCGGCAGCAACCCTTTGTCATGGATCTCGGCGATCTTGACTTTGAGACCTTCCACGACTTCGCGAGCGTTTCCGCCGCGCAACATGAGTACGATCCCTGCCACTACTTCGCGCTCACCGTTTAGGACGGCAGCGCCATGACGAATCGCATGACCGATCTGGACCCGGGCGACATCACGGATGTGCACGGGAGTGCCGCCCGCCTCCTTGACGACTATGTCCTCGATGTCGGTTAGCTTCCGAATCAGTCCCACGCCACGGATAATGAACTTTTCGGCATGTGTCTCCAGAATGTTGCCTGAGGCATTCGCGTTGTTGTTGGCCACGGAAGCAAACACTTCATCCAGCGAGAGATCGTACTTGCGCAACAGTTCCGGTTCGACGAGCACCTGGTACTGCTTAACATATCCGCCGAGCGAGTTGACGTCGATCACTTCAGGAACACCCTTGAGCAACGGTCGGATGACCCAGTCCTGCACCGTGCGCTGTTCGATCAATTCACGTTCCATCCCGGCGGCATCCAGACCGGCATGCGAAGGACCTTCCAGATAGTACTGGTACACCTCTCCCAATCCCGTACTGTTCGGCGCCATCATCGGTTCAGACCCAGGCGGGAGAAACTCCCGTACTTCTATCAACCGTTCGAGCACGAGTTGGCGGGCAAGATTGATGTCCATCTGATCGTCGAATACAATCGTAATCAACGACAAACCTACTTTGGTAAGCGAGCGTAGTTCTGTCAGGTGCGGAACCCCGGTCACTTGTTGCTCGATGGGAAAGGTCACGAGCCGTTCAACTTCTTCGGGGGACAAGCCGGGCGCTTTCGTGATGACTTGTACGAGCACGCTGGTTACATCGGGAAATGCATCGATGGGAATCGTGCGGAAGGCATAGACCCCGAGAAGAGTAAGCAGGCCGGCGAACGTGAGAATCAATAATGGACGACGCAGGGAAATCTCAACAAGTTTGTCGACCATGGTTCAGTCTTTGGGCTTCATCAGCTCAGATTTCAAGATAAAGGCTCCTTCCTTGACGACCACTTCCCCTTCGCGCACTCCTTCGAACACCTCGACGAAGGTTCCGTTCTTATCGCCAAATTTGACCGTCCGCGCTTCAAAGACGCCGGGTTCCTGTTGCACAAACACGAAACTGCGACTCTGATCATTTTGAAGGGCCGTTTCGGGAACAACCAGGACATCCGAAGCAGGTTCGGACGAGACGCGAATCGTTGCGAACATTTCCGGCTTCAGACGACCGGTGGGATTCTCCAAGGTCAGGCGTACCTGCATAGTCCGCGTCGCGGGATCGAGAACGTCGCCGACATACGAGACGATCCCCTGAAAATTTTCGTCAGGATACGCAGCAACGTGAACCTCGACCGGCTGATTAGGAACGGCTGCCGCATGCTGCATATACGAGATATCTTTTTCCGATACATTGGCCACCACCCAGACCGTCGAGAGATCAGCCACCGCAAATAGTTTATGTGTCGTCTCGACCAACTCACCTTTGGTGAGATCGCGCGCGATCACCCGGCCGGCAAAGGGAGCCACGATGGGAACCTGCGAGCGGATCGTTTGGGTCCGCTCCAAGGACTTGATCTGCTTGTCGTCCATGCCTAACAACCGAAGCCCTTCGAGCGCCTCCTGAGCCTCGGCGCGGATGCTGATCATTTCTCCTTCTCGGCGCTGCGCTTCCGCCTGGCCGATGACTTTCTCCTGGTAAAGAAACTTCGCCCGCTGATAGGCCTGCTCCGCGACATGCCGCCGCGCTCGGGCCTTGAGATAGGCAGATTGGGCGAGTCCAAGATCACCACTGTGGAGCACCGCCAACAGCTGATTGGGCTTGACCATCTGCCCTAGATCGGCATGTACCTCCGCGACCCGCCCACGCACGAGCGTCGTAATGTTCGCCAATGCATTTTCATTCGGCCGTACGACGCCGGGAAAGGTCCGGTAGGTACGAAATAACGTGCGTTCGACCGGCGCCACCGTCACACCGGATCGATTGACTTCATCCGGTGAGAGCCGAACAAGCCGCACTTCGGACGCCGAATGTTTCGTTCCGTTCTCCTGAGCCGGAGCCGGCTCACGGTCGCAGCCTGTGATGGAGCTCAGGAGCAGCATGCCAAAGAGAACCGTGCACGCGGCGCTCTGATGGCGTTGTGAGGATGGATGACACTCACTTCGATTGGCACATCGGGCGAAGGAAATGCTTCTCATGAGTCCTGTTCGCATTTAGAGTGGCCCACCCACGGCGCGCTCATATCGCGTAAGCGCCTGAGAAAGTTCAAAGCGCGCCTGATTGTAATCGACAGTGATCTGTCGTTGAACACGTTGGGCATCGAGGACCTCCAGGAGGCTGGAGGCGCCCTGGCGAAAACTCAATTGCGCAATTCGAAGCGCCTCTTGCGCCTGTTTCAACAGCCCCTCCTCATAGACGAGAATCAGGTCTTGGGCCGTTTCCGCTTCGCGAGCATGTTGGTTGATGGCACGGCTGAGCTCGTTTCTGGCACGAAGCAGCTCCGCCTCTTCTTTTCGTTGCGTGCCGAGCGCCGTCGCAATGTGCCCCTGCTGCAAATACCAGATGGGCGGCGCCACATTCACACCCCCAATCACCGCCTCGCGACCCGTATCTCTGGCATATCCGCCAAACAGGGTCACGTTCGGCACCCGGGCCTGCCTCTCCCTGCTCACGCTAAATTCAGCCTGCTCTATCAGTTTTCCATGGCGTTTGAGAACCGGATGTTGCGATACATCCCTCACAACCATCTGCTCCGGGTCCAGACGATCCCGCAACGACCGGAAATCCCCCTGCACCTTGTACCGAGGCCCCAGGGCTCCCGCCGTTAAGGTGTCCAATCCGACGAGTTTCACGCGCACGATATTCTTGGCTTTCGTGATCTCTTGTTTGGCTTTGAGTACCTCGACCTCCGCCTTGATCGCTTCGAATTGAGGGCCTTCGCCGGATCGGACACGGGCTTTGACGATGCGCAACACTTCCTGAACAATGTCCAAATTCTGCTGGAGCAGGTCCACCGTCCGTTCCGCCAATAGCAGTTCGTAGAATAGCTGCTTGACCTCCGCAATGAGGTTGAGCTTGGCTTCATCGAGACCGACCACCGCGCCGGCCAGACCTGCTTCGGCCGCATCCTTGCGGGCTGCCCGCGTGCCGGGCCACTCCACCGTCTGATGTACCGTCAAGTTATACTCGCTCACACGCGGGCCGCCGGTGCTGGGGTCTCGAAGCGCGCCGCTCCCTGTACCGCCGCCGAGCGTGGGATTGGGATAGGCGCCGGCCTGAACCCGCCTGCCTTCATCTTGTTCGATCACGCTTACCGCACCGGCCATCGTCGGATTTCGTTCCAGCGCTAACTCGATGATGCGATCGAGTTCAAAGGTCGGCATCGGATCTTTCGCCTGAACGAACGACAACATCAGCGTTCCACTGATTCCTACCGCCATCACGGTCATCAATACGACATAATTCAAAAACCGAGTCGGCATAGGCTGCCTCCTTCGGATCACGATAAGGCTGTTCGACCGAAATCAACAATAAAACAAATCGTCGAGACTGCGCTATCCTTTTGCGGTCGGAGGATGCAGTAGTCGGGAGACTAGCAGGGTCAATGGAGGGATTTTGTTTATCCAGGCATGCGGGCGGATTGATTCGCAGTCTGACACACTCATTCGAGAAACCACGCAGTCCTCCAGCGCCTCCTGAGGTGAATCGTCCTCTGAATCGGTCGTCTCCATGACGTCGCTGAACTCACAGGCTTCCCCGCTCCCTGTATCACCGGTCGAACCATAGGCAATATTGATAGACCAGCCGATCTGCGCAACCGGAAAGAGAGTGCAGAGGAGCAGCGCAAAGAAGGCGAGAACGAAGGAAAATGAGCGGACCGTTGTCACAACACCTTTTAAATACGAGGACAAAGAGATTGTCAACACTTCGTAGAAATATTTACGTGGCCATTCTGGTGGTGGCGACGCATCTGCTGACATCCAACTCTTCATAGTACCCTTCTCGCAGCCTCGGTTACAAGAACAACTGTTCGACCCACATGATACGACACAGCAATCTGCCGAGAAATTCGACAGACCGATCTGTCTTTTCGACGAATGAGACATCGCTCCGATCCCTCAGGGGTTAAACATGGCGCTGTTCATTACCATATGCACTGCGATGCTGGCGGCATAGCCCAACGCAATAGCCCATATCCATTTCAGATGAGCATAAAACGTATAGATACCCCGTGCCTGTCCCATGAGAGCCACGCCCGCGGCCGACCCGATGGACAACAGCGATCCACCGATACCGGTTGTCAACGTTACCAAGAGCCACTGGCCGAGGCTCATGTCAGGATTCATGCTCAACACCGCGAACATGACGGGAATATTGTCGATGACGGCTGAAAGAATCCCGATAAAAATATTCGCTGTTGTGGCGCCCAAGCCTCTATAGAGGAAATCTGAGAGTGACGCCAAATATCCCAGTGCGCCGAGCCCGCCGACGCAGAGCATGATGCCGTAAAAAAACATCAGCGTATCCCATTCCACACGTTTCATACTGATGAATACATCGAACGGTTTGACCGCCGGTTTGAGCAATTTGCCGCGGCCTACGGCCTGCTCGCCTTGAAGCGCTGGGAATTCCGCCCATGCGTCCAATTCCCTGCGCCGGAGAAAGTAGCCGTAGGATTTCAGGACACCCAGTCCGGTCATCATGCCGAGAAACGGGGGGAGCGCAAGAAAGTGATGCAGGAGAACGGTTCCGGCTATCGTGACCAGAAACAGTCCGACAATGACATAGCCGCCATGCTTGACCTGCACGGTTTCCATTTTAACTGACGGCTTCTCGCTTGAAATCGTCACGGAGATCAGCGCCGCCGGCACAAACCAGTTGATAAGAGAGGGAACGAACAGCGCGAAAAAATCGCCGAACTGCACGACGCCTTTCTGCCAGACCATGAGGGTGGTGATGTCCCCAAACGGGCTAAACGCACCACCCGCGTTGGCAGCGACCACTACATTAATGCAGGCAGCGGCGATGAACCGCCCGTTGCCTGCCCCTATTGCCATGACGACGGCCCCCATCACCAGTGCCGTCGTCAAGTTATCCGCGACAGGGGAGATGAAGAATGCCAACATGCCGGTCAGCCAGAACACCGCACGGAGTGACAATCCCCGTGAAACCAGACGCGCCCGTAAGGCTTCGAAGATGTTGCGTTCACTCATGGTATTGATGAACGTCATGGCGGACAGAAGAAAGAGCAGCAGTTCGGCATATTCGAGCAGGTTGTGGCGCAAGATCTCAGCGACAGCGTGGGATTGGTTGTGCGAGACATACGCAATCGCCGTCAAAATCCAGATCACGCCTGCCGCCACCATGACGGGTTTTGATTTTCGAAGCTGAAGAGACTCTTCGACAATCACCAACACGTAGGCCGCCAGAAACACCGCCAATGCCACGTAGCCGGTCCATTGATCTGTAAAGCTCAAGCTCAACATCCCATCCCCGTCACCCTCACACCACCCGGTCCTTTCGGCCTTTCCCCAATTCCTGCGACCTCAATATCATCGTTTCTTTGAGATAGCACAACATTATTCGATCTGATTCAACTGCTTGGCAGAAACACACTGGCAGGGTACTCGGCTTCTGAGAGGAGAAGAGTTGGTCTTAAGAATGATTCCTGTAAACTTGCGCGCGAAAGACTCTTTGGGGACGGGCAGTTGATCTAGTTCGAATAACCAGGGACCTGAGCCATCCTAGCCAGTGAGGCACAACACCCGCCCACTTCTCTTACGTTGAGCGAGATGAGCCATGTTGTGTCTGTACCAGTGTGGAGATAATCTTTGCGATCCGATCGGCGACCTTCTCATGAGTGTCGAAGTCCACCCCGAACTCAGCCCCCTTGACCCATTTCACGGTGGCACGATCGATCAGGAGGGGCTCCGAGTCTCCTGGCACAAAAATTTGCAGTGCGAGCACCATCCCGACGGAGACCGGTGCGTTCCCGGTAATGTAGCTTCCGTTCAGCGAAAGATCTTTGATAACTCCTTCACCAGTAAGCCCGTCCCCAAGATATCGAACCGGCACCATTTTCTTGAGCCGTTGATCCTTTCGCATGACAAACCCGGCCATTCTATTTCCTTCCTCTATCGATTGCGCGTTCTCGACTCATTCCGTCACTGAAGCTGACCTAGAACACGTATGGACGATTGAGAAGAAGTGGGTCGTGCTTTAGCCGCCTGCGGTGATGGCATTCTGTCGTTCTGTGGCACCGCCATCTCGCATGGGAGCCTTCGAGACATCCACGCCCGCCGATTTCAGCCGCTTCTTCAGCTCCTGATTGCTCTGGTCGAGTTGGGTCAATTCATTCGAAAGTCGGTCGTTCGCTATGGTGAGACTGTGGATTTCTGCCTCCAGCTGTGCCTGCGCACTCTGCGCCCTGCTCATGATGACGCGTGTCATACGATCGGCGTCGCGCCCCACACCCTTGCGCTGATGCTCCATTTCCTGCTTTACGGTCAGAACCCCGGAGGCGACCATCTCTTGCGTGGAGGATAATTTGGTCATTGTCCGCTGGAGTTGAGTCATTCCCTGTTGTTGCGCCTGAATGGTTTCTACAACTTTCGCCTGCATCCGTGAAACCTCGACAAGTTGCTGCTCCAGCTTGGCGACTTCGACAAGCGGAGCAGCCCACGGGGCTTCTGATTGGGTGACTGGAAGTGGGGGACGCACCGGAGTCATCCAGCCGATGGTCCGGTCGGCAAGCAGCACGACCAACATAACCACGAGCAAGACTTGCGTGAACAGAATCGGCCGCATCCCTGCCCCAGCGAAGGTGACAGGACGAGAAGTCGCGCTGTTTGCCACGTCGATCCAAGCCCGCCGCGCGCGACGCCAGAAGCTCGGAGCGAGGATAAACACGGCTCTGACTGATCCGCCCTGTGCGAAGTTCTGCACTCGGAGCTCGATCGTCTCATTCTTGAAGGCGATGCGGCTGGTTCTGAATCCGTATTCGGGAGCGAGCAGGCCGCCGAGGGGCACTCCGTCTTCGGAACGAAGTTGGACGCTGTCGATGTGCACGTCTGTCTGAACCAGCAAGGTCGCTTCACCCCCATTCCCATCGAGCAGTCCGACACGCTGCTGATTCACAAATACTTGGATCGAGTCCGATACACCACAAGCAGAACGATCGGCGCCGGTCATCACAGCGTTGAGCAGACGTTCTCTATAGTCAGAAATATCTCCTTCTTGCTCCATAGTATCCTCCTCGCGGTTGTCAGCGCCGACGCAGAGCGTCAGTCGCTATGGCCGCACATGAAATTCCACTCGTGGTTTCTCCATGGTTGCCGCGCCTCGGAATCCAAGGTCCCACGTTGCCGTGAAACAGTCCAGACACAACACGAGATGCCAGAGCCGATAGTCGCTGCCATACCCTTCCAAGGACATGTCTCCCCACTGGCGAGGGGACAGGCAAGGATAGTAGGCTGGTTCGCTCTTTCGGTAGTGGAATTGTGCGATCCGAATGATTCGTTCAGCTTCACTGTTGAAATGCTGGTGGTTATGCTGCAGTTGGCTGCACAAGTCTTCTATCTCAATGTCGGTAATGCCCATCTCATCCATGGTCCGCTGCCATCCAGTATCGCGCCAGCGCTTGAAGTTCTTATAGATTCGTTGGTTGGCCGGCCCGGTCAAGCCTAAGATCGTAATAACCTCTCCGGCTCCTAAGCCAAAGCAATGGCGATACAAGGCGATCAATGCGTCACGGCTGGTTGCTGCCCGACTCACAAGTCCGTCGATCAGTCGGCCAAGTGGTGTGAGCAGGTCCGGGTGGTAACAAAACGGCTCCGGTCGGCTATGTTGCTTGGCAACAATCGAGTCCAACAGAAACAACGGGCGGCACGGAACCTCGCTCCGACCAGCTAGGAGAAATTGTTCCAGATATTCAGCCCCCCAGCGCAAGGCAAACTTCTCATGCGCCACATCGTCGACCCACTGACCGGTTTCCCGCAGAAACCGCTTTGTCGAGTTAGTCGCGCGATCGAGCAGGATCGGCAAGGCCTGAGACACGACCCGATCGAACTCCTCAGCGATCGAGACCACCTGCTCGAGACGCCCCAGCGCGGCTATACGGTCTTGCATCGTCTGCTCTCTATTGCCGGCAAGCTGCAATCCAAGGGGAGTCATACTACCTCCATGTGGAACATGCATGCATTGGACAAATGCGCCCGCTCATCTGACGATTTTGTCTGTTGTGACGATCGCCGTGTCATTGGTACACAGTACAGTCAGGTCGTGCAATAGGGCACGATCTCCAGGTTCCTGCACTCACCACTCTTTCAAATTGGAGGTTCTCATGAAGAGGTTTAACGGGTTACTGGCCTTGGTGGTATTCCTCAGCTTCGGGACAATGTCCACGTTTGCATTTGCAGGAGACGAGGAGAAGAAGGACGAGAAAAAGGACAAGGGCGGCCATGTCGTGATGTTCGGCGATGAAAAGAAGGATGAGAAAACCGATAAGGGCAAGGTTGTCATATTCGGCGACGAGAAGAAAGACGAGAAGAAAGACATGGGCGGCAAATAAGCTGATCCCCAGGGGCACGACCGACGGTCGCGCCCCTGCGTCTGCTTCATACATATCAGCCCCTCATCCCAATCGATATCCGATGGTGCCCATGGTGGTCCGCAGGAATAGTTCGTGGCGGATGCTTGGGGTATATACCCCGGCACTGGCACAGTCGGGTTCAGTGTCGCCGCCGGTGCAGATTCACGGCAAAGCACTCATGCTGACGAGTGAACTCATCATCGTGAAATCGGCTGAAGGTACGAGCATTGTAATCCCTTTCGGAAAAGACACCGCCGTGGATCCGTCGCTCAAGGTCGGCGATCACGTCGAGGTCATCGCTACGACAAATTCCCCCGTCACTTCCGTCAAGAAACTGCTCCTTGCCGCATGCAATTGTGTCATGAACGTCGCGAGGCTGACCTGTCTCTCGAAAGCCGCAGCATGTCCTATCTGATTCCGAAAGATATCCAACGTTTCCTTGTCGACCACATCGACTCAATTGCCGAATTAGAAGTCATGCTGTTTCTTCGGGAACATCACGATCGGAGTTGGTTGTGCAGATCGGTGGCAGATCAGATGTACTCGAGCGAAGACGTCACCTCGGGCTTGGTTGTGAAGTTGACGAAGAAGGGGATTCTCACCTCTGACGGAATGTCTCCGGCCTCATTCCGATACAAACCGCGTAACCAAAACACGGCGCGAATCATCAATCAGCTGGCCGAGGTATATGCGAAGCACCTGGTACTCGTGACCAACCTCGTGCACAAGAAATCCCGCCGGAACATGACGGGCTCAGCGAAAGCCTTCAAACTCAAAAGAAAGAAATGACGGTGTCTGCCGTGATTGAAAGTCTCCGCGCGCGGACATCCCTAGCTATCCGGTTCTAATCGCCTGCGAAGTGTCAGGCTCGTCGCCTTCAGGGAACCCCGGGATTCGATCGATACAACGGATCAGGAAGCGGAGAATATCCTTGATCTCTCCCTGATGGTTGATGAAATATTTCGCCCGCGACTGCTCATGTAGTCCCACTCGCACTCCCATGATGAGCCCTTCGGCAAGCTCGAAAACATTTTCGTCTGTTTCGTCATCACCGATGAAAAATAAACCTGTTTGCCGGAGATGGCGCATGAGAGCCAAGGCGGCCGGGCCTTTCCCGTCATGTCCCGGGGGCAGCACATTCACCGATGCTTTCCCAAAGATCAGGCGCGGAACCGGCGTGAGTTGATTGAGCAGAAGAAGCAGGGCCATGCGAACTCTGGCTGGTTCTTCACTTCTTCTATAATGCAGGGTCAGGGTAAAGCGTTTATTTTCAACCTCCGCACCATAGTCCTTGATCGGCCGGTCGAAGTCTGTTTCCAATCGCTGTATCCATCCCTGACAAACAGCTTCAGCCCGGATCAGCGTCAGAGGATCCGTGTGCGGGCTTTCCAAACCATGGTTCCCGATCAAGTGGGGAACCACTCCATCGACCCGGGAGACCAGATCGCCGAGTGCCCGCCCGGAGACGATGGCACAGGGAACCCGATTCGCCAACTCCGACAAACACTCATACGTAGACTGGGAAAGCGTGACGGTGTCCCGATCGGGAGAAATCCGCGCCAATGTCCCATCGAAGTCAAACGCATAGAGAATGGGATGGCTCGTCAATGCGCGAAGCGCTCGACGTCCTTCATTGGAAAACAAGTAGGTCATGCTTGACCCCCTGTGGTCATCCGGGCGTCTCGCACTCCCGTTTGGCGGACAATACGAGCCCGCTGCCGCATGCGGGCCGCATCCATGAGCATACGCCCGGCCCAGCGGTAGACGTTAAACTCCTGCACGATGCCGCGCATGCTGCGCATTCTGGCCCGCTGTTCGATCGGCGGCATCGTCAGAGCCAGATGCAGGGCGGCCGCACATTGATCGATGTTGTACGGATTGACGATCAGCGCTTCAGGCAACTCCGTGGCCGCACCGGTGAATTGGCTGAGAATCAGGACCCCTTGCTCGTCGTCCCGGGCCGCCACGAATTCTTTGGCCACGAGATTCATCCCGTCATGCAGGCTGCTGACGATGCAAAGATCGGCCCCTCGGTAATAGGTGGTGACGTCCTGCGGTTCGTGATGTTCAATCCGCAGATAGATGGGCTGGTATCCCTCCTGCCCAAATCGTTGATTGATACGTTCGGCCGAGGCGATGACCTGTTGCGTGAGCTGCTGATACTCCTCAATCTTGGAGCGACTGGGAGCAGCGATTTGGATGAAGGAGAACTCGCCGACCCATTCGGGCTGCAGCTCCAGCAGCCGTTCAATGGCGAGAAACCGTTCAAGAATGCCCTTCGTATAGTCCAAACGCTCGACGCCGACACCGACGCGATGTGCGTGAGCGATGCCGTTGATTGCACGGATGTGGGTCTTACACTCCGATTCGGTCGGCTGTTGTACCTGCGCTCGATTGGGCCACGCAATGGAGATGGGGTAATGCTTCACCGCAGTGAGTATGCCCTGATAGGAAATCACGGAGCTGTCCCAATCGATCCTCGTTTCGAGAGAACGATCCACGGTATTGATGAAGTTTCTGCAATGGAATCGCGTGTGAAACCCGAGAATACTGCTCCCCAAGAGCCCTTCGAGGATCTCTCGATACCAGGGGCAGATCGCATAGCGTTCCGGATCGCTCCAGGGAATGTGCCAAAACGTCACGATCGTTGCGTTCGGCAGATGATCGCGCACGATTTTGGGCACCAGCGCGAGATGATAGTCCTGCACCAGCACAACCGGATTATCGGTCTTGGCCTCTTCAACAACGGCCATCGCAAACCGCTCGTTGATCTTCTTGTACTGTTCCCAATCTGAGGACCGGAAGACGGGACGGACATGGGCCAGATGGCAGAGCGGCCAGAGTCCTTCGTTGGCAAACCCATAGTAGTAGCCGCCCTCCTCCTCCGGCGACATCCAAATCCGCCTGATCTCGTAAGCAGGATTCTCCGGTGGGACGCGGACATGGTCGTGCGCATCGACAACCTCCCGATCAGCCGGACCGCTGCCATGCGCAATCCACACGCCCGAACAGGCACGCATGATCGGTTCAAGGGCGGTGACGACCCCGCTGGCCGGCACTTGAACTTCGATCTGCTGGCCTTTCCGATAGTGGAGATACGGTTCACGGTTGGACGCGATCAGCACTTCGTCCCCGGCCAGATGATCGTGCAGGATCGTTTTGAGGGTGGCCGGCTTCCAGCTCATCTGGCTTTCATCGCGCATACGCTTGTCCGATTCAAGCTCCCGAATCATCGCGCGCAGATCCTGCGCGACCGGGTGCAGCTCTGAATCCTGCTCCTGCTTATCGCCGAGCAACGCCGCAAGCCCCTCGCCGCGAAGCATCGTCCGCACGCCGGCAACCCATCCTCGCCAGCTCAAATGCGCGACCAGCACCGTCACAAGGGAAATCACCACGCCGATGATCGCAAACAGATAGTAGAGGTACCATTTGGTGTCGCTGCTTCGACGTTCAACCCAACTCATGTCATGAACCAGCATGAGGCGTCCCCATACGCGGCCGTTCCCCTCGATTCCCACAGCCGCAACGTGGACCGCTCCTTGGGTCAGCCGGATCATGGCGGTCTCTCCGGCTTCGATGGTGCTGGTGCCGTCGCACGGAATCGAATCGGGGTAGGTCAAGGTCTTGTAGGTCAGCTTGCCGTCTCGATCGCAGAATCCGATGGCGAAGAGCCGTTCGTCCTGCAGGATTCGATGAAAATAGTTGAGCAGTTTGGCCTTGGAATCCGCCGTCAAGAGATCGACAAGTGGCCCCTCGACCATCCGTCCGATCAGTGCCGAGCGCATTTCAAGATCCCGCACAAACCATTTCAATGTCAGCGAATCGACGAGTGGAATAACCGCATACGCAAGCCCCGCCAACACCAATGCCAGCGGCAACAAGAATCGAAGCGATAAGCGCATAGGTCACCTCTCGTTTACATCGGGCGAAAAATCGCCTATGGTAACGGCATGTATCCTTACGGCCTTATCGGCAATTGTCAAACCTCTGCGTTAATCGGACTGAACGGCGCCGTCGAATGGATGTGCGCGCCGCGACCCGACAGTCCCCCGGTCTTCGGACGGTTGCTCGATCCGGACGGAGGGCACTTTTCGATCGCGAGTGCGACCTCTTCCACCGACATCAAAACCCAACAGCGCTATCTTGCGAACACCAATATCCTGCTCACCACCATCACGTTGCCGAACGGGGACGCCTTTCAGATTACCGACTTCTGTCCACGGTTTGAACAATATGGACGCATCTATCGTCCCGCGGCACTCTTTCGTCTGGTCGAACCGTTGCAGGGCATTCCGGCCATCAGAGTAAGTTGCCGTCCGGTATCGGGTTGGGAGAAGACTCCTGTGCAACCCGTGAGAGGGAGTAACCATCTGCGGTATGAGATTCGCGGTGAACCGCTCCGGTTGCTGACGAACATGCCGCTGACCTACCTCTCGGAAGAGACTCCAATTGCCCTGACCCAGAAATTTTATTTCGGCCTGACGTGGGGCCTCGGCATCGAGGACGACCTCGTCAAAGTCACCCACGACTTTCTCGAACAGACGATACGCTACTGGCGCATCTGGGTCAAAAACTGTTCGGTGCCGTTGCTGCATCAACAGGAGGTCATCCGCTCAGCTCTGGCCTTGAAGCTCCACTGTTTCGAAGACACCGGAGCCATACTGGCAGCCCTGACGACAAGCCTTCCGGAACAATCGGGAGGCACGCGCAACTGGGACTATCGGTATTGCTGGCTGCGCGACGCCTATTTCGCATTGACGGCGTTTCATAACCTGGGCCACTTCGAGGAGATGGAGGCCTTTCTCAAGTTTCTGTTGAACATTGCGCATACGCACGAACATTCCCGCGACCGATTACGTCCCGTCTACACATTGAGCCAGAATCTTCCCCTACCGGAAACCGAACATTCGAATTGGGCCGGCTATCAAGGCGGTGTCCCGGTTCGCAGCCACAACCAGGCGGCGGAACATGTGCAGAACGATGCCTATGGAGAAATGATTCTGACGTTTACGCCGATCTTCTTCGACGAACGGTATAGCGATTTGCGCAGCAAAGATCTCGACACGCTCCTGGCCCATCTGGCGAAACTGTGCGCTCGCAGCATCGGCCAACCGGATGCCGGTCTCTGGGAGATCCGCAACGGCTGGCAGGAACATTCCTTTACGAACTTGTTGTCTTGGGCCGGTCTCGAACGATTGGAGCGCATCCGACAAGCCGGTCATCTCGGTTCGATCTCCTTGGACTTGACCGCCGCACGGATCCATGCGGCGAACGCCCTCCTCCGAGGCGTACATGGCGGCGCGCTCCGAAACGGTCCCAACGATTCCAGCGACGACGCCGCCCTCGCTCAGCTCCCGATTTTGGGCTATCCGAACCAGCAACTCTGTGAGTCCACCGTGCTGCACATCACCCGGGAACTCGCGCTTCGACATGGGAGCGAGGATACAGGCTTTTTTTACCGCTACGTACGAAACGACGATTTCGGAAAACCTGATGGAGCCTTCGTCATTTGCTCGTTTTGGATCGCCCAGGCGCTTGCCAGGCTGGGACGAACTCCCGAGGCCCGAATCATCCTCGATCGAGTACTCCTCGCTGCCAATCATGTCGGACTGTTCTCCGAGCATTTCATTCCCGCCACGAATACCCAATACGGCAATTTCCCTCAAGCCTACTCGCACGTCGGCTTGATCAATGCTGCCTTTGCCGTAAGTCCTCCCTGGAGCGATGTGCTCTGACGCGTTCAGGTCGATCCTACCGCACGATGTTCAGCTCCGCCACCCTCAATACGGCCCTATCATCGAACGACAAGGACGGCACAATTCGCATGCTGCACCACCCGCGTCGATACGCTCCCGATGAGAAACCGGGCGATGGCGCCAAGCCCTTGCGCTCCCATGACGATCAGATCGGCGCGGTGCTTGGAAGCCAGGTTCATGATTTCATCGGCAGGCTTCCCGATCCGGCAAACCGGCTCGGCCGTAAATCCTGCCCCGACCAGCTTCAGCACATTCTGTTCGATGAGCTTGGCGCCGGCCTTCTTCAGTCCCGCGTATTGCGCCGACGGCACCACATGGACCACGCTCACATGAATCGGCACGCCCCGGCCCTTACCGGAGAAACTATCCGGCCGAAACGTGCTCAGAATAAATGCCAGCGCCTTGGTCGACGCGGCCGACCCATCGGTCGCCAACGTTATCCGCCGCAATGGAGCCGCCTCGCATTTGACGACAAACACCGGACAGGTCGCATGGTGGATGAGCTTCGTCGATACACTGCCGAACATGAAGCGATCGAAGTCATCGCGGCTCCGACTGCCCACAACCAATAGACCATTCTGGTTTGGGGCGCGGCTCAAGATCGTCGGCGCCACTGCCCCTTGCTCCTTGCGGGCCGCGCCCGTGAGGTTGAGCTTCGCCAACTGCTGTGTGGCCTCCTTGAGAATTTTAGCCGAGCGCACTTCCATGCGCTGGATTTCTTCCCGGATGTACTGCTCGTTGCCGGGCATCACCGGTTGCGCCATGAACGGCGCGCGGAGCGTGGCATGATCACACACGTGCAGCGCCAACACCCTCGGTGGATCGGAGAATGGCAGCTTCGCCACCCAGTTCAGCGACCATCGTCCATATTTCGAGCCATCGATCGCCACGAGCACATTCATACTTCGCGTCCTTTCGATTCAGTTTCTCTTGCGTTCGAAATCCTTGAGGCTCAGCAGCTCGTACCTCATCGAACAACAAGCACGGCACTGGACGCATACTCCACCACCCGAGTCGACACGCTTCCGAGAAGAAACCGGTCAATGGCTCCCAGTCCTTTTGCCCCCATCACGATCAAATCGGCACCCTGTTCGGAGGCTGCCTTCATGATCTCCTCAGCAGGCTTTCCCAGCGGACGCAGAGGCTCGGCTGTAAATCCCGCCTTGATCAGCTTCTGTACGCTCTGTTCAACCAACTTGCGCCCCACCTCTTTCAACCCCGGATACTTGATCCACGGGATCGGCGATTTAATCGAAATGGGAGCCATCGGGCTGGGCATCCTCACATAGATCACGCTTACATGAATCGGCGCTTGCCCGCCCTTACCGCTAGAACGATCCGGCTGAAACTTGTTCCGTACAAACTCCAGTGCCTTAGTCGATTCCACCGATCCATCGGTTGCCAAGGTAATCCGACGTAACGGCACGGCCTCAGCCTTGACGACGAGCACCGGACAGGTCGCATATTGGACGAGCTTCGTCGATACACTGCCGAGCGTGAATCGGTCGAGGGCGTCGAGGCCTTTGCTGCCCACAACCAGGAGCCCGTCTCGTTGGGGCGCGCGCTTCAAGATCGTCTGTGCCACCGCCCCCTGCTCCTTGCGGGCCACGCCCTTGAGTTCCAACGCCGCCAGCTGCTGCTTGGCCCGTCTGAGGGTTCTTGCCGAGCGCGCTTCGATACGCTGAATCTCCGGCCGCGTCCGAAACGGCCCACGGAGCCAGGCGCTATCGAGCACATGCAGCGCGGTCACGCGGGGTTGTTTTACGAACGGCAGCTTGGCTACCCAGTTCAGCGCCCATTGCCCATACGTCGATCCATCCAACGCCACGAGTACATTCATGACCCACCTCCGTGTGTTCGAGTTTCACTTGAGTTCAGACTCACAATCTGAAACCGACTCTGAAATGCTTCCGGAGACAGCCCCGCGATAGCCGCGTAGCGGCCCAGTGTCGCCGGATTTTCGAAATCCTCGCTGGACAGCCGAATCATATAGCGACGCGCAATCTGGTACGACTGCGACGTGATATCCACCATCCGTACCTTTGCCCGGCCGCTGATGGGGTCCACCATCTGCGTAAACGGAATCGGCGTACACCGGCCATTCTGTATCGACACCATGGCTGCCGTCCCTCCATCGAGAAGCAATTGCGCTGCACAAAATCCGAGGTCGCGGGTGTATTCCATATCGAACGGAATCGGGTCCGCGGAACGTAATTCATACCCTACATTCTTGGCGACGATCGACGTAGCGAGTCCCAAGGCTTTCATACCTTTTATGACTTCACGCCGAAGCACATCGCCGATATCCACGTCGGCTAATCGTAGGTGGCCATGCTCATCTCGCTCGACATGATCCAATCCACCCAAATCTCGCGGATCGAGGATCTCGATCAATCCTTCTGCCAATACGACCACCCCGTCGGGACGCCCCTCGCTGAGACGCTTAATCATGGTACCGATCACGAGATCCAGTACCCGTTGAAGTCGTACCGGACGCTCCTCGAATTCCTCGGGAATGATGGTGAGCGTGGCGCCGGCGGCCTTGCCGATTCCAAGCGCCAAATGGCCGGCTTTTCGGCCCATCGTCACGATCACGTACCAGCGCGACATGGTGTGGGCGTCCACCATGAGATTCTTCACAATCTCGACGGCAACATGCCGGGCTGTTTCAAAGCCGAACGTCGGAACGCCATAAGGAAGATCGAGATCGTTGTCGATGGTCTTGGGCACATGGACGATGTGAATGCGCCCAGCCGCTTCTTCCTCCAGTTTGAGCGCCGAGAACGCCGTATCGTCTCCCCCGATGGTCACCAGCCGCGTGATACCCAGCCTCACCAAGGAGGACAGCACATTCGCGAGACAGTCGGCCTTCTTCGTCGGGTTTGCGCGAGAGGTCCCAAGGTAGGAACCGCCTCGAAAATGCATGCGACTCATTTCTTCGATCGTGAGAGACTTGACCTGGCTCACGGTGCCTTCCATAAGCCACTTGAACCCGTCGAGGATGCCGACCACGGTGCAGCCGCCCAGAACACTGCGGATCGTGACCGCACTGATCACACTGTTGATCCCGGGAGCCGGTCCACCTCCGACTAGGATACCGACGGTCGCGCGAGAAGCATTCATGGTATGAAGACTCCCTTTCTCAATTGCACTGATCAATGACCCGGCGAAACAAAGACGGTCTCGTCAAGAACGTTAGCGAACGCCATCCGTGCGAGGGTTGCGAGGGTACTGAGCGCAGATGCGACTGAACATGGGTTCGAGATTCTCCAGCAAGCCCTGCGCCTATCTGGAGAAAATACATGTTGGCGAGGGAATGTTCAATCCACGGGCGACCCAGGCGCTGGTCGAGAATGCCGATTGCACTTCGCGCGACGCTGCCTCAATCACCGAGTTGCGTGACCGTGGTGTGTTTGGGCTTCCAGCAGCCTGCTAGGCATCCCGTGCCGGTTATGTTACAAACCTGCCGAATGATTGCCTGACTCGATCGAAGGCCGTTCATATGATCATGGGACAGCGATCGACCTCCCTCACCCTACTGACCCTGGCGGCGATCTTCAGCAGCCTTACTGTGACCGGCTGCCTCTCTCCCATCACGCTGAATCGCGCCGTCACGGCCTACGATGAGGCAGTCACGGATGCCATCTCTAAACAACTGCTCATCAACATCGCCCGCGCCCATAAGCATCAACCGATCCATTTCACCGGCGTCTCCAGTATCGCCGCAACGTTCGATTTTCGCGTCAGCGCAGGCGCCACTCCGGCACTCACAGGAGATGCCAGCAAAGCGCTCATGCCGATCTTCGGCGGCAGCGTGGCGGAGAACCCTACCTTCACCATTGCCCCGATCGAAGGGGAAGAGTTTACCAAGCGGCTGTTAACGCCCTTTCAGGAAACCAAGTTTCTTCATCTTCTCCGGCAACGGTACGACATCGATCTGTTGCTCCGACTGATGGCGCAAGAGCTGCGGATCACTGAGAACGGCCAGGAGGTCGCGTATCGCAATACGCCGGCAGACCGGATGGGTTACGAGATGTTCCGCCGGGTCGTGACGCACCTCTCGGCCATTCAGGACCAGAATCAGCTCTATGCCGAACCGCTCGTCTACCACCGAACCTGGACCATTCCCGCCAACTCGGTCACGGCCGAAGGGTTTCACACATTGGAAAAAGAATATTTCGTGACCTACAACCGGAAAGACAACAGCTACACGCTCCGTAAACAGATTACAGGACAAATTCTGATCACCAACTACGATCCCAACACACTTTCACCCGACGAGCGGGCCCGGTTGATCGAGGAAACGGAGGAAGGGCAGCTCAACAATGTGTCTTTCGACATCCGCCCTGGGCACGTCGGAGGGGAATATCCCCTCAAGGGAGATTTTCGCTTACGAAGCTTCAATGCCATACTCAACTTTCTCGGCCGATCGCTTGGAGAAGACCCCGAATACGATGTCGCCAAAGATTCGAGAACCCTACCGGTCCAAGAAAATCCCATCCACACCATGGAACTCTTGCTGTCGGATGGAGCGCCTTCGGGAGCGGACCTTTCTATTCAGTACCATGGAAAGCACTACGCCGTGAACACCACCGGACCATTGGCACGCTGGAACCGAGAAGCATTTCAAATGCTCTATCTCTTGTTCCAGATGACTGTCAGCGAAGTGCCTCGCGTCGGCATCCCCAGCATCACGATCGCCAAGTAACCAGGCCATCGAGTTTCTCCCCTCATATCTTCAGCACATGTTTGGCACCATGGACTGTGTGATGTGGTTCGATGATGAGGCGTCACCAGATCAATTCGGCAGTGTCCTGGCGCGGCAGTATCGAGAGTTGAACAGGCCGCAGGACCCGGTTCAATCCGCTTGTGGCTTCGGTGAGAAAACGCTGATCGTGTCGCTTCTGATTCTCCCGCTATTTTGGCCCGAGCACATCCTTGAAGACGGTCGCCAGCTCTCGGAGCGCCCGTGCGCCATCGCCGACGAAAACCGACCCATGCATGGTCGCCAAAGTTTTCGGCCGCAATTCGGCCAGCCGATGGAGGGTCGGTTCCGTAAGCGGCGTGTACGGCAGATAGTTGGCCAGCGGCCCTTGCTGATACTCCACGAGCACCTGTCGACACCGGCCTAGCACATCCGAATGCGTAGCCGGCTCGACATCTCCATTTTGATGAAAGAGATCCGAACACAACAGCGTGCGCTGGGTCTCTTCGAACAAGAGTCCTGCTTCCCAACAATGCGGCACGTGTGGTGTGTGCAAGAAACTAAACCGATATTTGCCCGTATTGAGTACGTCGCCATCTTTCATCCCCAACGCGGGGCGCACCGCCATGCAATCGTCGATGCTCACCAACTTTCCCACCAAACTGCACAAGGCTGACGACTTCGGCGCAAGTTCCTGCCACTCCCGCAGCGACCCGCATTCATCCGCTTCAAGATGGCTGAAACCAATCCATTTGACTGTCTTCGGATCAAGCACCGTCGCGACAGCATCCCGCACTTCGGCAAACATGGCGCGTGGACCGGTATGAAACAAGAGCGGTTCGTAGTCTCGTACCAGAAACTGATTGAACTGTATATTGAAGTCCGGCACGAACGTGGAAATTCGAAATACGTCCGGTGCGATCTCAGAAACGGTCGTCATGTGAACCTCCCGGTGTGGAAGAAAAGACACGGTACGCTACCGTTGGTGTTTCGATGTGTCAACGAGAGGAACCTCCCCGAGGGGTGATTTCAACAGTGCCGCGCATGGACGAAGTAGGCAAAAAGACAGCATGTCCTGATTGTACCTCTGCTTCGCAACCATCAAAATCCATACCATCTGCTAAGCTTGCCTAGTACCGGCCGTGAGACTTCGCCGCGATAAGAGGCATTGCGATGTGGTTTCGTCATGGATCCTGGCTCCTGCTGACGGGGATGTTATTATGCGGCTGCGCCATGCTGAATGGGACCACGCCGCAGGGTTCTGAACCATTATTTCACGCAGATCCATCCGACACGGCCATCTTGCAAGCGGTTCATCGAGAACAGGAGACCCGGTTGAGCATCTGTACACAACATCAGTCCTGCGACCAGGTACATTTTACACGGGCGATGCTGGCATTATTCCAGAATGGAGAGGCGGCAGCGGCGTGTTTCCAACAGACGATTGCGGCTGCACCTAAAGGTCCATTTGCCGACTCAAGCACACACTGGATTCGGTTTCTGGAAAACCGGACCGTTCACCCCGATTCCGTCGATGAACCCAATGGAGCCTTAGCGGTCATGAAAGGGCTGGTGCGCACATGGCTGGGGCAACAGCGTGAGGCCAATGCGTCCGTCACCTTGCGGACCGGAGAAACGCTGAAGAATCCAGGACAAGCGGTACATACGCTCCGGCAACGGATTCGTAGCCGTGATAAGCGCATCGCGGAATTGACGGATCAGCTCAGTGCCCTCAAACAGATTGATTCGGACGCGCACAAAAACAGCAAACTCAGTCTGTCGAGGGCTCCTTCCAAATAACCACTGCCCCCCGTCACTCGTCGAGGCTCGGTCGGAGAAGGAACGGCCCATACACCATGGCAAACAGCAGGTAGGCGCCACTCCAACTCACTGCCGCCACACCCATGACAAGGTTGGTTGAGAAACCTGTCATCGGCCCGAAGACCCTCAGCACGGCACCCACATTGATCAACGTATAGATACAGACCGTCAAAGGGCCCGCGTGCCGGGGTCGGCCCGTATGGCCCAGGCTGGCACGGGTCATCACCGCCAGAGTCATCGCACCTACGGCGCCGGCAGTAAACGCATGCACCGCATCCTCTTGCGGCAGACCGACTCCGAGTATCGAGCCTCCCAGTATGAGCAGCGACAACGCGAACCAAACATACCCAACGTGCAGGATCATCACCAACGGCTCACGTGATGTGAGCCAGCCATACCAGCGAGCCAGACGACCCAGATTGGCCAACCCGGCCGTCGCGAACATCCAACCTGTCACCATAGAATGCGGTTGAACAATCCAAGATACAACGGCAAATCCTACGAGCACGATCGACAGGCCATCGTAACGGGAAAAGGATGCCGGCCGTTCCGCTCTGCCGGATCCAACCAGGAGTTCGTCGGTAAAGGTGGGGATGAGACGCCCGCCGATCAACGTCAGCAGCATCATGACCATGCCGATCGCCGCGCGCTCGGTACGATCCGCCGCCATGCCGCTCAAGGTGAGCACGTGGAATAGGATATTGGCGCAAGCCAGCAGACTCACCAGCACCCCCATCGGCGCACGATCCCAGCTCTTCGCCGCGGCAATTTCTCGCCAGACCAGCCCTGCCACCGCAACAAGAAATCCGACGTCGATAATGGCCGACACGAGTGGCGTGAACCATGGGATAGCAATCAACACGCGACCGGCCAGCCACAGGATAAAGAGCAGCATCAACTCAGACCCTCGAATCGGCGGGCGATCGGTCCAATTGGGTATGGCCGTGAGCAGAAATCCTGTGATCACTGCGGGGAGAAAGCCGAAGACCATCTCATGCACATGCCAATCCCGCGCTGGATAGAGAAACGGTGAATCACCGACTCCGGCAAGCACCAAAATCCATACAGGAACCGCGACACCGGCAAACAGTGCAGCCCCGAGAAAAAACGGTCTGAATCCATAAGACAAGACCGCAGCTCCCCGATAGGTTGCGATTTCGCTCGTCTGCTCCGTCATAGATAAATTCCTCGCCGAATACGTCATACCACCATGCCGGACAACCCTCTTGCCAAGCTACGTGCTGCGGGCGCCCCTGTCAATGGACGGCTCGGCGCATGGTACGCCCGCGTCCGGATCGTCATGGAGATATCGTCCGGCGTGAAGGTCTTCGTCATCACCGAGCTAATCTGCTATATTGAGCGGGAAATTGTTGAGCGCGGCCATCGTGGGTTTGCCGGATGATATTCCGGAACACAGACGTGATGAGCTCCTCCCCCCACACAGTAGAAACCTCCACAGTCTCCTCCCTGCGTCTCCTAGTCCTCTCCGAAGTTGATGACTGGGATTTCGGACAGCAAATCACAGCGTGCGGACATGAGATAGTCGCGTGGGCTCGCCCGAAATGGAAACGAGGCCCCATGTGCAGCGGGCTGTGTTATGCGGTTAAGGCGTTTGTCAATGCGATCCTGTGTAAGGCCAAACCGTTACGAGTCATCACACCTCGGTTCGATGCCTGGAGCTGGCTCGACAAGGAAAAAATCCCCCGCATCGCCTGTCCTAACGTGAACGAGCCAAAATTTGTTGACTATGTGAAGGGCTTGAACGTCGACCTGATCGTCGTCTTCTTCTTCCCGCAGATTTTGAAGGCGGACGTGCTTCGAATTCCTCGATTGGGAGTCTTCAATTGCCACCCCTCACTGCTCCCTCGTTACGGAGGACCACATCCGGCATTTTGGATGCTCAAGAACGGCGAGTCGGTTGCAGGGATTACCGTGCATGTCATGACGGAACAAATCGATGCGGGGGATATTGTCGCCCAACAAGAACTGAGTATTGGAGAGAACGAGACGGCAGGGCAATTGACGCAGCGACAACATCATGCCGCGTCGGCTCTGCTGACAGGAGCTGTCGAGGCCATGGCGCGTGGGACGCTTGCCCCCAAGCCACAGAACATTGCGGAACGCAGCTATTTTGGAAAGAAGAAAGCTGCCGACATCGTACTGGATTGGAACGACTCCGCGAGGCACATTACAAATTTGTGGCGCGCATTACAACCGTACGAACCTCTTGCAGCATCTCTGAATGGTACCACCATCAAGATTTACGACGCACAACCTCAAGAGGGAGCTCCGTCGGGAAGAGTTCCTGGTGAAATCATGTCGAAACAATCGGGAACACTCCTGGTACAGACCGGTGACGGGTATCTTGAGATACGGTCCTATGAAATAGAACCGCTCCACGGATGGCTCAATCGTCTTCTCCAGGCGTTCATGCTGCCTGTCGGCAGCCGTTTTGACACGGCTCCATCAGCAATGGGGGTCGCATCGAAAGCGGCTTCATGATGAACGCACGTACATGATGAACTGACCTGCATTGAATCAACGTTCTCCATGTCGCCCCGGATACGCGTGCGAGCACACGATCAGCGGCGGCATCAAGATAGCCCGCAGGATGTTCAAAAAGGCCAGACTTCTCACCCGCCCAACCCTGGCGAGCCGCGACGCGCCTTGCCCAGACAAGGCCGCAGCGAGCGAAGGGGCGAAGCGATGTGACAGCTCGTTGACTGCGAGCGCCTTCTCAATAGCCTGTTAGGAGGATGCCATGTTCGGTCCCATTACACTCCCCTTCGGGGCCAAAATGCTGTTCAACACGGTCATACTCAAGCCTGGAATCACGTTCGAGGACGTTGAATTGGCCGTCGGTGAACTCTGTAGCGTCGTCAAAGGAACGTACGGAGGCGATAAAGGCGGATTCCTCGCCGGACAAGTGTTCAAGTTCTCCGGCTTCGTATCAAACGAGGGATCGCTCTCTGCATCCAGAGCCGCCGACGACCGCTATGTCATTGTGACGTATTGGCGTTCATTCGAAGAGCACGAACGATCCCATGCGGACAAGATTTTCACCAGCAAGTTTGCCGCACTGGCGGCCATGTGTTCGGACACCAAAGAACTGGGTTATGACATGCTATGGCAAGGCGCGGCAGGATGAGCCGATTACAAAGGCGATCACACTGCAGAGACTAGTTCAGCAATGTCAAATTGCAAGACTTGCGGTTTTATCTTCTCCGGTTTCAAGTACCTTCCGAGAATTGGAGATACCGATGTTTGAGTGGCTGGCCCGTCCCGACGCGTGGATTGCGTTGGGGACCTTAACTGCGCTGGAAATTGTGCTGGGAATCGATAACATCATTTTTCTCTCAGTGCTGGTCGGTCGGCTCCCCGAGAAACAACGTGTCATTGCCAGGAGAATCGGTCTCAGCCTCGCGATGATTGCGCGCCTTGCCCTGCTGTTCTCGATTTCTTGGGTCATGGGACTCACCGAACCGTGGCTGACAGTATTCAGCCAAGCGATTTCGGGGCGCGATTTCATTCTGGTCGGAGGCGGGTTGTTTCTGTTGGCCAAAGCGACACTTGAAATCCATCACAGTCTGGAAGGAAACGAAGAACACGATCCGGCGGTGGGCGCAGCAAGCCTGGGTATGGTCCTGATCCAAATTGCGCTGCTGGATATCGTGTTCTCACTGGATTCTGTGATCACCGCGGTCGGTCTGGTTGAGCAGGTGTCCATTATGGCAATCGCCATCATCCTGGCGGTCGTTGTCATGTTGATGGCGGCGAAGTCCATCGGGAATTTTGTTGATGCGCATCCGACGATCAAAATTCTCGCCTTGTCATTTCTGATTCTCGTGGGAGTCACCCTCGTAGTGGAGGGGTTCGACGTGCATGTGCCGAAGGGCTATATTTATTTTGCTATGGCATTTTCCGTTACGGTGGAGATGCTCAATATTCGCATGCGCAAAAAACGGAGGTCACCGCTCAAACTGCATAACCGCTATGCAGGGAGCCGAAGCCGGGAAGAAGTCTAGCACGCAGCCATCTATTCACGGCGGCCAAGGGTCCTGTCTCCGCAACCAGGCTTCCTTCGCGCATCGAGGAACGATTGACCAAGCATCTCGATCGGCGTAGCCTACTGTTCAGACGTTCGAATGACGGGGGCTGCGTAGTCTGCTGCACGCCGGAGCTTACACAGTCCCTTTCACTTCGCCGGATCATTGCCAGAGAACGTCATTTCGCGAGTGCGGATCCTTCGGAACGAGGGTCCTCATGGTGACGGTCAGCGATCGAATCTTCCTTTCGTTCTTGGTGCTGTCCCCTGCGCCATCTGTCTTCTCTGTACCTCTGCCGATCCTATTTACACTGATAAGACCCCCCTCTCTCCTTCCGCTTACTGCCTGTCTACCGAAGCAGTTCGGCATCGTCGATCGCGGAGCGGAGAGAGAGCCGCAAACAAGAAGAAGTCTCACCAAAGATCGCAGTGAATGTCCGGATATTGAGAGGAGGATCTGACCATGACTTCTCAGACACTCGTGACTGATCGCATTCTTGGTCAAGTACAACGCATGCACGGCTGCGATCTGGATATGTTGGCAAAGAGCCTCTCCGACCTGTCATGGAGCCAGGTCTTTCTGGAAGTCGATCGGCTGAGCCGGGATGGACAGGTGCAGGTGACACTCGCCCCCGAAGGTCGCTACATGATCCGACTACCGAATCACAACATGGAACCGGAGACCCGCTACGCCAGGTCCTGACCAACGAATGTGTCTGAGCACAAAGCCATACAGAGTTGCACAAGCCGATCTATGTGTGCCGAGCGGCTATGGGGTAGCTTGGAGTAGTCCACGACTGCGCGCGTCCAACGAGGCCCTTCTGAGGGCGCGCGTTGCGCGAGCAAAGGAGACTAACGGGACACCCCCGCCTCTCTTTTTCGGTTATAGTATGCCCCATGGCATCCCGGCTCAACCGGCACACTCCAACGTCCCCTCGCCGCCGACGGCGGCGTAGGCGTGGGGTCACGCTCTCCACACTTCGACGTTTCGTACGCGCGCGTTGGCGTATGTTTCGTAGAGTCACGAAGGCCATCCTGGCTTCGCCGCCGACCGTGCGGACCGTCGTGATTTCAGCGGTGATCCTTCTGAGCTGGTTCGGCCTCAATTGGACCTATCACGCATTCAACAAGCCGAGCGAGATCCTCTTTCCCTTGGACCGTTCACTCAATAAGAGCCCCGCCGAGACGTGGAAGCAATACGGATCGCTGTTTCGAGAGCATGCGACGCCGGTCATCACCCCGGAATTGCTGGCAGCATTGGCACAGGTCGAGGGTGGGGGAAACCCCGTGGCGCGGACCTATTGGCGGTGGCACATGTCGTGGAATCCCTTGGAGTGGTACCACCCGGCGTCGAGCGCGGTCGGCATGTACCAGATCACCGATGGAACATTCCATGAGGCCACGCGCTATTGCATCCACGACCATGTGGTGGTCGAGGACGGCCCCTGGCACGACCCGCAATCATGCTGGTTCAACAGCCTCTACCAGCGCGTCATACCGAGTCATGCCATTGAATTGACCGCGGCGGAACTTGACCGCCGCGTGGCACAGGCGATAGGACCGCGATTGATCGGAATAGCCACACTCCAACAAAAGCAGGATCTGGCCGCCGTCATTCACCTCTGTGGAGCCGGAGCCGGCCATGCCTTTGCAGTACACGGTTTTCGGCCGGCCCCCCACCAACGATGTGGCGATCACGACGTGCGGGCTTATCTCACCAAGGTCAATACGATGAAGCGGCAGTTCGGGCAACTGGCAGCTGATCGTAAAACATCCCGGCTCATCAGCTCTCGCTGACTGCGCCCACGACTCACATGCGCAATGTGTTCTCTTCACAGTGACAGCTTTGGGGGAGATCGTATGGATCACAACCATCGCCTTCTACAAGCCGGCGCACTGTGGCCGATCCTGCTCGAGCGAATGGCCCAGGCCCGAGAGCGCGGGGCCATACTCTCGATCCCCACAGAACCGGAAGTGATTGAGCAGGGCGGCGTCGCCTTTCAAGTGCGGGTCATCACGGCCATTGCCATGAGCGGCATTCTCATAGCTGCGCAGTCGAACACCAACCCCTTCCTCCCCTATGATCCGGACCTGTTCGTGGCAGAACTGACTCCGACCCACGTCGCGTTGCTGAACAAATTTAGTGTGGTCGATCACCATCTCATCATCGCGACGCGGATGTTCGAGCCTCAAGAAGCACTGCTCACTCGCGAAGATTGCGAAGCATTGCTGATCTGTCTTGCTGAAATCGATGGACTGGGCTTCTACAACGCCGGCCCTGCCGCCGGGTCCAGTCAGCGACACAAACATCTCCAGATGATCCCCCTTCTCGGCTTTATCGATTCTCGACCGCCGATTGAATCGTTATTGGGCTCCGTAGAAATGGCCGGTGCAACCGGCCAGGTGCCCGGCTTGCCGTTCTTGCATGCCTTTGCGCGGATGGAATCGACATGGCTCGACCCACAACAGGACGGTGCGTCTTCGTTGCTCGCGTCCTATCACTCACTGCGTCGCGCTGTGGGCTTATCCCTTGAGGCCACCGATGGGGCTTCTGCGACCGCTGCACCATACAACCTGCTTGTCACTCGGCAGTGGCTCTTGCTGGTGCCCCGGTCCCAAGATTTTCCAGAAGGTTACTCGATCAATGCCCTGGGCTTCGCCGGGGCACTGCGGGTGAGGAATGCTGCACAACTTGCTCTGCTGCGGACTCACGGTCCCATGAGCATGCTTCAGCGCATAGCGCGACCGCGAACGTCATGATCGGATGCGAGTTCGTTGCCTTTCTCTCTAGAGGCAGGCTGGTCGATCCTCAAATGCGCGCGTCGAAGACGGTCTTCTGATTCCTCCTCTCTCTCCCCAGGGGAGTGGCCGAGGCTGCCCTTGACTGCGCGCATCCTTCTCACCCACCCATTGGCATGCCGAGACGCGCCATTAGCCCAAGCGAGGGCCTTCCGATTTTTCCCCTTTTCCCCTAAGGGGAGCAGCCGGACTGTCCTTCACTGCGCGCATCGGACGAGCACCGTTTCATCGTGCGCGTTCTGCGAGCAAGAAGGATGGTCTGGCTGTTCCCCTCCCCCTATTCAAACAACTTCTTCACTCCCGCCTTGATCTGATCCAGCCCCTGACGCATGTCGCTTTCAAACACGTCGGCCTTCGCTTGCGCCGCCACGCGCTTGGCCTTGAGTTGGTCCTTGTACGACTCCAGCTTAGCCAGTAGCTCCTCTTTCTTCGACTCCAGCGTCCCTTGCTGCTTGGTTTTCTCGGTCTCGAACCGGTCCTTGAGCACGTCGAACTCGGCTTCGAGCGTGCTCGTCCGGTCTACAAGATCTTCCCAGACTTTGCCCGATTCGAACGCAGCCCCTTTCAGTTTCTGTTCCGCAATGGATTCGAACTCATTGAGGGCCTTGAGAGTTTTTGCCCTCTGCTCCTCAAACGTATCCCGGGCGTCTGCCTTGCCGAGGGCCAACTGGACTTGCAAGTGTTCAAGCTTGGCCTGTACCTCGATTTTTGCCTGCTCCGCCATTTCTTTCGACTTCTGTACATCACCCTGAACCTGCTTGAGCAGATCCCGCAACTGTTCCTTGCGCTGTTCCAGCCGTTGCATGGCCTGATCTTTCGTCTGGGTCAGTTGCGCTTCCAACGCCAGCGCCCGGTGTTCCAACGCATCCAGCTTCTTGTCGAGTGACGCTCTAAATTCCGTGATTCGCGACATCATGCCCTCCTCTGTGTGAAATACAACCTTCAAACCTGGTGCGCTTTGCCGAGCACGGCACTACACCGTAGCTCCCGTCTCTATGGATGACAGTCCCCGCTGTTCGCACTTCAACAAAAACTCCGGCCCCTATGTTTCTCCCAGCCGTCTCTGCCGACAATAATGCAGATCGCATAGCTTCACTTCGCGAGGGTCCGCACATAGGCCAGCACATCCCTGATCTCTCTTTTTCCGAAAGGCGGACATTCCAAGGCGGCATGTTCGGTTTGCCGTCATGAATAGTCTTGAGCAGTTCATCATTCGGATTTCATCCTGGTCGACGGTCTTCATGCTTCCTCCCGCTCGGTGTTGCCATACCGGCTGCACGTAATCTGATCTCTCCCTTCAGCCTGCATGAGTCCGCCCGATCACTCCAACAAGAGGATATCCCTGGCGCCTTGCCGGAACGATACCCCATTAGGGGGCGAAGCTCAACAGATGCGTAGCGGAGTCGGACATCAGCCGCTCCCTCCTCTCTTCCCTTTAAAACCCATTCGCTTCCTCGTTGCCTCCAAGTATGAGGCGGTTGGAAGCGCAATTTGGATGATGCCTTACTCCCCATGCGAGAGTGACTCCCTCGGCTTGGGTGATGGAGCAACACGTGGTGATCGACAACGGAAAATTTTCTTTGTATCGCATAGACCTGAAAGTCACGTTCGTGCTGGATTGACGAATCCTGGAGACGTAGGGTCCTGGCAGGCTGTGGGAAAACCATCGGGGAAGCCGCACTTCTGCGACTTGCCTTCTAGAAGAAGCGGAGAGTATTCCAGAAGGGACGCCTGGCGGGATTCTTCCGCATTCTGCTAGACTCACAAAGAATAATCGATGCGCTGCCGTTGGGTGTTGTGCGGTCTTCAAGGAAAGGGAATATTTATGACTCTACAGTCGGGAGGCACGGTCGGGGATTTCATGCATCGAACCCTGGAGGTCGTCCCGCCAGAGACCACTATCGTGGGGGCCGCCGAGCGTATGAAGGAGAAACGCCTTGGCTCCCTGTTGGTGGTGTCGGCTGATGCCGAGGGTCGTGTGCCCAATCGATCGGGGATCGTGACTGAAACCGATCTGACGCGAAAGGTGCTCGCCAAAGGAATGGAGCCTTCTCTCACCAGGGTGGATCAGGTCATGACCAGTTCGTTGCTGACGATCGCGCAGGATCGTCCTATGCTGGATGCCAGCCATCTTATGGAAACGAACCATGTCCGCTATCTCTGCGTCTCGGACAAGGATGAAATCATCGGGATCATTTCGATGCGAGACCTCGCGCGTCATTTTGTCGATGCAGAAGAGGGCCCCATTCATGACCTGGACGATGTGTACCGACCGCTCAGCGTACTTATGCGCACGAAGATAGAAACCATTGCTCGTGAGCAAACGGTGTTGGAAGCGGCGAAGACGATGGCGGAGAAGCGGATCGGCTCACTCCTGGTGCAGGAGACTGGAGAAATGGTCGGGATCACGACCGAGACCGACCTGGTGAGGAAAGTGCTCGCAGCCCGTCTCCCTGCAAGCAGCACCAAAGTCGGGGCCGTAATAAATGCCCCCCTGGTCCGAATCGACATCAACCGAATCATTCGCGACGCCAGCCGGCTCATGGCTGAGGAACGGATTCGCCATCTCGCAGTGACGGAAAACGGCAAGATTGTAGGCCTCTTGTCGGTGCGGGACCTGGTCAAGATGGTGTCCGTCAGGGACAAGCCCCGGTTTCTTCGCAAGACATAGCGCTATTACGTCCCTCGCCAGACACAGGATACATGTCGATAGCCCCTTTCCAAGGAAGGCCGTTGAAAGGTCCCGACTCAAGGAGTTTGTCAAAGTCGGAGAAAGCGAAGCCGAAATCGATTGAGATGAAAGTCTCCTGAGACTGGCTGAAGGGGGTCTGCGATGTTCCGACATCCTCACTATCTTGAGGTTCCGTGGGACACTCATGGACATCATGCGACCAGTGGACCTCATTGTCACTTGTGGTGGCTGATCACTCTTCTGGTTCTGTTCGCCATGTTTCTGATCGGCGTCGGCGTCACGAGCGGACTCATTCAGCCGCTCTCGCAGTGAGATCCACGGAAGGGAGAGGAAGAAGGATTGTCGTGATTTTCAAGAACCGCGAGGAAGCGGGTCGTCAGCTTGCCGGTGCCTTGGTGCAGTATCGAAACGACCCTCGAGGTCTCATTCTGGCTCTTCCCAGAGGAGGGGTGGCAGTGGGCTACCAACTCAGCCTTGCCCTCCATCTCCCGCTCGACGTGTTTCTGACGCGCAAGATCGGCGCGCCCGGCAATCCGGAGTATGCCCTTGGAGCAGTGGCGGAATCGGGATCGCATTATCTGAACCAAGAAGCGGTCAGCTCATTTGGTGTATCCCGAACTGAGCTGGACCGATTGATTCACATCCAAGAGACAGAGATTGCCAGACGTAAGACTCTGTATCGGCAGGGGCGACAGCTTCCACACCTTGCAGACCGCACCGTGCTCTTAGTTGACGACGGCATCGCCACAGGCTCGACGTTCATGGTCTCAGCCCTTGCCATTCGTAGCTTGAAGCCTCACCGCCTGGTCGGAGTGATTCCGGTCGGACCACCGTCGACAATCCACGAAGTCCGAGCGCATGTCGACGAGTTGGCGGTGCTCATGACACCGGAGCCGTTCGAGGCCGTAGGAAATTTCTTCGCGGATTTCACGCAAGTCGAAGATTCCGACGTCGTGGAATATTTGAACTTGGCCAGGGAGGCGATACCCGGACACATTGCTTCCTCAGCAACCTCCTAAGACATCCGTTCAGACGAGGATGTTCGCTGCACCAGCGTTAGCTCACCTCCGGACTCTCTTTCATATTGCGAAAGACGGTGTCGCGATCTTCCGGACTGACCACCTGGTCGATGGCGGGATAGAGCGCTCTTTCTTCCTTCCTGTTGTGGGAACCGAGTATGTCCAACAGCGCTTGCTCGGCCTGATCGCTGTCGGGATTGTCCTGCGACACTTTTCCCTGGATGGCTTCAAGCTGCTGTTTGATCTGGCGATGCTCCCCGCGCATCACCACGGTCGGGCCTTCTTCAGACCTGCCGGTTTTCTTCTCCCATAATGGAAAGAGCAGATCCTCTTCCCACACGATATGGCGCTCCAGGCCGAACTTGAACTCCACGAACGCATCCTTGGCCTTGGGGAAGTCAGACCGCTTCAATTGCTGAAAGGTCTTGAATAACTCATCCAACCGATCATGGTCCCGCTCATAAAATTCACGAATGGTCTTCTGTTCACTCATGATGGCTCCATTTCATGCATGGAACGTCTCTGTAACGTTTCGGCTGGAATTCCCGAGAGATTCAATCTTCCGGCACAACAATAGTGTCCTGCCCCTCAATGATGGTGGTCATCATGGTCATGGTCATGATGTTCTCCCACTTTCTTTACCTTTCCGGCCGACTTAGGCTTCAACGGAGTAAATCGGGCCGCATACGCATCCTTCTCCGGCAATTTGATAAATGCCACGATCACCGTGTCCTGGGTAATCAGAAACTCGCCGGCCCCTTTCAACATGTGATGTGGTGACGGTTCCAGCTTGATGGTTATCTTGCTTCCGGCCTTACCCTGTTGAATATTCGCCTTACCCTCTCCACCTTCGGTACTCATCTCTTGACCTGCGTGATCGGTCACATGTACTACCAGCTCCCCGTCCTTGACAACGAGTTCCAGATGATAGGGACCGGCCGCGCGAACTTGCCCGCCGTGGGGTGACGGCATCGTATCCAGTTGTTCATCTGAATGTGCCCAAATGGGCTGTACGCTCATCAGCATGGCGGCAAGCACGGCAGCGATCATCGATGCATTCATTGTTGCTCCTCGATCACAAAGTGAAACGGCCAGTGAAATGTTTCATGACATCTTCACACACATGCTTCATAGGCACTTCAGGGCCATGTCTTATTCCTTCACGATCACGCCGCAGGCGATGCGCGACCCACCCGGCGCATCCTTTGCCGGCGGATCAGGCAGGTACTTATCTTCGAACTCATGAATGATGAACGCGCTTCCGTCGGCATCAAAAAGGGTGTTCAGACCCTCGGACAGAGTGACCCGACTCGTCGTCGTGTACAGTGACCCTTTTCGTTCGTCATTCACTGAGAGGTTCTGGAGATCGCCGAGATGGTAAGGATGGTTCCCTAATCCGGTGGTGACGTTCGCATCCGGATTGATTGCCGCATCCACATTCCCGTCATAGTGCCCCTTGGCCGCAGCGAAAGGCTCGCAGGTGCCGACCTCATGAATGTGGATCGCATGGCGTCCCGGCTTCAACTTGCTGTCCGGCGTACCTTCGAGCTTCACCTTGATTTTGATGCGTCCTTCATACTTTTCGTAGAGGTACGCTTCTCCCGTGATGCCGGGGCCGGCGATGATCGCCTTCGCATGCCGGGGTTTTTCGAGCTTGCCCGTGTAATAGGACGAGCAGCCGGCAAGCAGCATGGATGCCGACGCCACACACGCAATTCCTATAAATATCCGATTCATACATCCTCCTGGGTTGGCCGATTCACCGAAACGATTTGGGCAGAACTCATATCTGTTCATCATCCGTGAAGCAGCTATCCTAGCAGAATGCGGAGAACGTTCACCAATGTGCCACCCCTTGTCGTCTTCCATCAGGTCTTCTCCCCATAAAAACCTGGGGGTGATTTCTCATGATGAAAAGGGTATTCTGCGGCGCAGTCATCTTGCCGCCGTCGGTTGTCTGGGACCCAAAGAATGGCCAAGAAAACAAAGCCTGCCGCCAAGTCGAATCAGACAGCTCCCTACAAACATCCTGAAGCGAAGAGCCTCATGCGGCCTGAAGTCGGGACGCAGGCGCAGTTCAAGAAGAAGAAACCGCCGAAGACCTACCGCTATGATTCATCACTCTCGCCGGCGCTGGATTGGGATGGCAAGAATCCGGCTCGTGACCAGGGCGAGGGGCTGATCAAGCAAGTGCTCGACGCCAAAAGTCTCGAAGAAGCTAAGACTGCCGCCTCCAAGCTTAAGAGTCTCACCAAACCGTTCTTGAATTGGGCCGGCAAGGCTGAGCGGCTGTCGTTCGATGTGCCGACCTTGCCGCTCTTCATTCATGAGCGGCTTTCCACGAAAGCCATTATCGAAACGCTGGCCGGGCACAAGACCGACAAGCAAGAGGATATGTTCGCCCTGTTCGGCGATCCGCAACATTCGATTACCGATCAGGTGTTGAAGGCCTACGAGTATCAGGACAACTGGGTGAATCGGATGGTCCTGGGCGATTCGCTGGTCGTCATGAATTCACTCTTGCATTACGAGGGCCTTGGCGGACAGGTGCAGATGATCTATATGGACCCCCCATATGGTGTGAAGTTCGGCAGTAACTTCCAACCGTTCGTCCGCAAGCGCGATGTCTCACACAACGACGACGAGGACATGACCCGCGAGCCGGAGATGGTCCAGGCCTATCGGGATACGTGGGAACTCGGGCTGCATTCGTACCTGACCTATCTCCGCGACCGGCTGCTTCTGGCTCGTGATCTGCTCACTCCCAGCGGGAGTATCTTCGTTCAGATCAGCGACGAGAACCTGCACCACGTGCGGGAAGTGATGGATGAGGTGTTTGGGCCGGAAAACTTTTGTTCAGTTATTGGATTTGCGAAGACGACCAGCGCCACAACAAATTTGTTAGGCAGTGTTGAAGATTATCTTCTTTGGTACGCGCGAAACATTGGGCAAGTTAAGTATCGACAAGTATATTTGAATAAGTCCATTGCGAGCGCTGCTCAAGCAGGATATGGATTGGTTGAGATTGCTGATAGTCCGCGTCGCCGCCTTACGGTTGATGAGTCAGATAATCCAGCGCTATTACCTGAAGGCTCGCGGTTATTTGCTCTTAGCGATTTGACAAGTCAACGCTCTGCACAAGGGTCAGATGTGCGAGAGTTCTCTTTCCGAGGGACCCTCTATACACCCGGGAAAGGAACCTTTAAGACAGATATGTCTGGCTTGCAGCAGTTAGCCTCTGCAAATAGGTTAGAACCTGCAGGAAGTACTCTTCGCTACGTACGTTACTTTGACGATTTTCCTGTGTCCCCGTTAAACAATTCATGGGGTGACACTGGTGTGGCTGGTTTTGCCGCGGATAAGCTCTACGTTGTCCAGACATCGACTAAAATTCTCCAGCGCTGCATCCTCATGACCACTGATCCAGGCGATCTGGTGCTCGATCCGACCTGTGGCAGCGGTACCACAGCCTATGTTGCCGAGCAATGGGGCCGCCGATGGATCACGGCTGACACGAGTCGAGTACCGCTAGCTCTGGCTCGGCAACGACTCCTGACCGCTACCTTTCCCTGGTATGACTTGAAAGACGACAACCGAGGTCCGGCCGGAGGATTTACTTACAAACGTAAGCAGAACAAGAAAGGTGAAGAAGTGGGCGGGATTGTCCCACATATCACGCTCAAATCTATCGCCAACAATGAGCCACCAGGAGAAGAAGTGTTGGTGGATCGGCCTGAAGTGGAGAACGGGATCACCCGCGTCACCGGACCGTTCTGCTTCGAAGCGACCATTCCAACGCCGGTGGATTGGGAAGGCGATGGCATTGAGGATTCAGGAAACACTTCAACGGAAACCTACGGCTCGTTTGTCGATCGTATGCTCGAAGTGCTCCGCAAAAGTCCGATTCTTCGATTGGAAGGCAACAAGACCGTCACGCTAAAAAATATTCGTCCACCAGCGAAGACGCTCTCGCTCTCTGCCGAGGCACTCGTCGCGAATGGTCAGGACAAACCAGTCGCGTTTGTGTTCGGTCCAGAGAATGGCGCGGTGAGTGAGAAGCTGGTCTATGAGGCGGCGAGGGAGGCACATGCGAAAAGCTATTTCCATCTGTATGTGGTCGGCTTTGCCATTCAACCCAACGCCAGAACGCTCGTGGACAACTGTGCCGACGTGATGGGCGTTTCAGCGACATATGTACAAGCGACGCCGGACCTCATGATGGGCGATCTGCTCAAGAACATGCGCTCGAGCCAGATCTTCAGCGTCTGTGGTCAGCCGGAAGTCCAAGTGAAAAGGCAAAAGGAAAAAGGCAAAGGTGGAGAAACGCTGTTCCAAGTGGAATTGTTGGGGCTGGATGTGTTCGATCCCATCACGATGGATGTGACGCATCGAAGCGGTGAGGATGTACCTGCCTGGTTCCTCGATACGGACTACAACGACCTCTGCTTTCATGTCTCGCAAGCGTTCTTCCCACGCACCAGCGCATGGGACAATCTGAAAAAAGCGCTCAAGGGCGAGTACGAAGAAAGCGTGTGGGATCATCTTTCCGGGGCGACGAGTGCCTCGTTTGAGGCAGGCGAGCATAAGCAGGTTGCCGTGAAAGTGATCGACGACCGTGGCAATGAATTGCTGGTCGTTAAGAAGCTGGCATAATGCGTCCAGTAAGGTCTGGTTTCTGAATGGCGTCCGAGCGTATCATTCCAGACGATCCCCTGGCATTCATTCAACGTTGTGTGCGCGAACGGAAGATTCTCTGGACCTATCATGTCCAGATGCGGTTGAAGGGGCGCACGCTGTCCCGCGAGGCGCTTTTGCAGGCGGTGAACACCTATGAGGTGATCGAGTCGTATCCGGAAGACAAATATTTGCCGAGCTATCTGATCTTGTGCGATTCTCAGGAGGGGATGGCACATATTCACATCGCCACCGATGTTACCGGTGATAACGTCCGCATTGTGACGGTCTATCGTCCCAGCGCAGACGAGTGGAAGCCTGATTGGAAAACCAGGAGGACCAAGTCATGAAATGCCGAGTCTGCGGAGCGCCTATGCGGGCGACAGTAACCGATTTGCCATTCAAGCTAAGCGACCGCTCGATTGTCGTCATCAAAGCGCTGCCGGTGTTGCTGTGCGAGAATTGCACGGAGTATTCGCTGGAAGATCGGGTGATGGCCACGGTGGACCAGATTCTCGATGGCGCAGACGATGCATCGGAACTGCGCGTGGTCAAGTATGCTGCATAAGCTTCATTGGGGCTACCGATGAACAAGGTCGCCATCGTCTCTGCATTAGACGATTACCGATTGGAAGTCGTGTTTGCGGACGGCGTTCGCGGGGTCGTCAGCTTGAAGGACAAACTGTATGGCCCGGTGTTCGAGCCGTTGAAGGATGTGCCCTACTTCAAACAGGTTCGAGTGGATGAGTTCGGCGCGATCTGCTGGCCGAATGGCGCAGACCTGGCTCCGGATGCGCTGCATGCCGAACTGGTAGGACGAAGCCGAGTCGCCTGAGATTATGAAGCGCACTGACCGATGAGCGCCTACGAAGTCCCGGAACCCATTCTCAACTCTCCCTTCGAAGAACCGCAAGAACATTGGCACATTATTGAAGGCGAAACTCCTGAACGGCGTCCGGGACGCCGTCCCGCCACGTATTTCTATCGTGACCCCAAGGCGAAGCCTGGTACAGAAGCCGGCCGAGTAGTCGGGACCGCCATTGAGCTGAAGCTGGTCAACCGCATTCGCGCTCAGGTCAAGAAGTGGAGGCTAGAGGGCTATCCCGGTGTGACGAGAACCACACACGAACTGTTGCAGTGGTGGCGACGGGATGGTCGGCAGCAACGGCTGTTCTTTGCTCAACTCGATGCGGCAGAGACGATCATTTTTCTCATCGAAGCGCGTGCCGATTTCCGCCAGGGCATCGACATCCCGCAAGAGGAGGTGAGCGAAGGCAAGCGAAAGGATGGGTTCGAAGGTTTCCGGCGCTATGCCTCCAAAATGGCGACGGGATCGGGCAAGACAACAGTGATGGGCATGTTGGCTGCCTGGAGCATCTTGAACAAGGTCAACGATCGAAGTGATGCCCGGTTTTCCGATGTGGTGCTGATTGTCTGTCCGAATGTGACTATCAAAAATCGCCTTCGCGAACTGGACCCTGAAGCCGGGGAAGCGAGCCTCTATCGCACGCGCGATCTCGTTCCGTCTCATCTCATGCCGCTTCTGACGCAAGGCCGTGTGCTGATGATGAATTGGCACGTCTTTGAACCACAAGGTATTCAGACCGGCGGAGTCGGAGCCAGGGTCACCAAGGCGGGCCAGGAAGTACGGACGAAAGAGACGATCACCATCGGCCAGAAAACGACGACTGCGCGCGGCACCCGCTATCTGACCCTGGAGGATTTTAAGCGGCAAGTAGCCGCCGGTCTGCTGGCGGTGCTCAACGAGGAATTCGAGAAGGACGGCACGCTGAAGAAGGTCACGGTTGAATCACGGCGCTATGTGGAAAGCGATACGGCTCTGGTGAACCGCATTGTTGGCCGAGAAGTTGGAGGGAAACAGAACATTCTCCTGATGAATGATGAGGCCCATCACGCCTATCGTATTGTGCGCGAGGAACGGGACGAAGAAGAGGAAGATCTCTTTGGTGAGGATGAGGAGGCAGAAGAATTTTTCAAGGAAGCGACAGTCTGGATTGACGGACTGGATCGTATCCAGAAACTGCGCGGCATCAATTTCTGTCTCGATCTTTCCGCAACTCCCTATTTTCTCGGTCGAGTCGGGCAGGACACAAATAGGCCCTTTCCCTGGGTGGTGAGCGATTTCGGACTGATCGACGCGATCGAATCGGGCTTGGTGAAAATTCCTCAACTCGCAGTTCGCGATACGACGGGGAAGGAGATTCCCGGCTACTTCAACATCTGGCACTGGATTCTTCCCCAACTGACTCCGGCTGAACGCGGCGGGAAAAAGGCGAGCCCGAAACCCGAGGCCATCCTCAAGTACGCCCATCATCCTATTGCCATGCTGGGCGGTCTCTGGGAGAAGGAACGGGAGGAGTGGGTCAATCATCGCGACGATCCCCGGCCACCGGTCTTCATTCTGGTATGCAAAAACACACAGATTGCCAAGGTGCTCTATGAATGGCTGGCGGAAGACAAGGCGCCGACAGGGATTCCTCCCGTGAAGCTCGAAGGGTTCAAGAACAATGGTCGGCAGAACACAATCCGGGTAGATTCCAAGGTGGTTCATGAGTCGGATTCTGGTGAAGCAAAGAACGACGAAGTCCGCTGGATGCGCTTCACGCTCGACACAGTAGGAAAGATTTCTTGGCCGGCAGATCGTGTGGGTCGCCCCCTCTACCCGGAGGGCTTCAAGGAATTAGCCGACAAATTAAAGCGTCCCGACCATCCACCGGGCCGTGACGTGCGGTGTATCGTCAGTGTCGGCATGCTCACAGAAGGGTGGGACTGCAACACGGTGACGCATATCATTGGCCTTCGTCCCTTCATGTCTCAACTTCTGTGTGAACAAGTCGTTGGGAGGGGACTCAGGCGGGCAAGTTATGAGGTCGGACCGGATGGCAAATTAACCGAAGAGGTGGCGAAGGTCTTCGGCGTACCCTTTGAAGTCATCCCCTTCAAGGCCAATCCTCAAGGCCAACCCAAGCCACATGTGAAACGCCATCACGTTCATGCGATCCCGGCAAAAGCACAATTTGAAATCACATACCCACGCGTCGACGGCTACACACAGGCAATTCGTAACCGAGTGACAGTCGATTGGAAGAGCGTTCCGTCTCTAGCTCTAGAGCCGGGCCGGATACCGCCCGAAGTCGAGGTCAAAGGCCTTCATGCCACCACAAAAGGCGGACTCACTCTCAGTGGTCCTGGTCGTGTGGATGAAGTAAACTTAGAAGAATTTCGCTCGAAGCGCCGCATGCAGGAACTGGTGTTCGATCTCGCCACTACCCTCGCTCGAAATTACATCGCCCAGAAACAGTGCACGGTTCCTCCTCACAAGCTGTTCCCTCAATTGACTGCCATCATTCAGCTCTATGTAGAGAAGAAGATTGAAGCAAGACCGCCGGCTGATAAGAAGGATCTCTTTCTGGCGCCATACTATGGATGGGTAGTTGAGCGTTTACTGGAAGCGATCCGCCCCGATACCTCTCAAGGGGAAGCCCCGGAAGTTCCTCGATACGAGGCCACGCGAGGGCCGGGGTCGACTGCGGAAGTCGACTTCTGGACAAGTCGGGATGTGCGGGAGGTGAACAAGTCACATCTGAACTATGTGGTCGCAGATACAAAGCAGTGGGAACAATCGGCGGCGTATTACATCGATAAGAATCCGCACGTCGAGGCTTTTGTCAAAAATTCCGGACTCGGATTTGCCATTCCATATCTGCATAACGGGCAGACGCACGATTATGTGCCAGATTTCATCGTTCGCCTGAATGGTAAGTCTGCGTGCCACCTGATTGTGGAAACGAAGGGGTATGATCCCCTTGAAGAAGTGAAACGAGCAGCGGCTGATCGGTGGGTGTCTGCGATAAATGCAGACGGCACTCATGGACATTGGCATTTTGCCATCGCCAAAAAAGTTTCTGATATCCCGTCGATTATCGAAAGTATTGCTGGACAAGAGTGATCAGAGCACCCGGATATGCTTCCTCAGGTGGTTCCAAGTGCTTTGAGACGTTCCGAAAGACGAAGATTCTCGCCGTAGTCGACAGGGCAATCAATGACGGCGGTCTTCCCACACGCGAGTGCGGCTTTCAACACCGGTCCCAACTCAGACGGACCCTCGACGCGGTAGCCTATGGCTCCAAAGCTTTGCGCCAGAGCGACGAAGTCCGGATTCCCGAACTCCACACCGGATGTCTTCCCGAATTGTATCTGCTGTTTCCATCGGATGACTCCGTAGCCGTCATCCCGCCAGATCAGCACGACGAGCGGAAGACGCAACCGCACCGCGGTCTCCAGCTCCTGCACGTTCATCAGGAATCCCCCGTCCCCCGTCACCGCCACGACGCGCCGCGTGGGAAACAGGAGCTTGGCTGCGACGGCCCCGGGCAGCCCCATACCCATCGCGGCGAATCCGTTCGAAATGATGCACGTGTTCGGCGCCTCGCAGGGAAACATGCGGGCCATCCATAATTTATGCGCCCCCACATCGCAGATGACCAGATCGTCCGGCGCCAACGCCTGCCGAAGATCGCGAACAATGTGCTGAGGTCGCAGGGGCCATTGAGGCGGTTGCGCCCACTCCTCCTCATAGGCGGTTTGTACCAGCCGGCGGCTCTCAATCGCCCACGCGCGATCGAACGACGCAAGATGCTCTCCGATCTGATCGAGGGATAAGGCGATATCTCCCAATACGCCGACATCCATAATGTAGTGCGCATCGACTTCGGCCGGCGACACATCCACATGCACGATATGCTTATCGCGGTTCGGATTCCAAAGGCCCGGCGCGTATTCGACAAAATCATACCCCACCGCTACGACAGTATCGCACTGCTCCATCACCACAGCCGAATGATCCCGCATCTGCAACCCAATCGTGTAGAGAGACAATGGGTCGCTGTCCGCAATGACCCCCTTACTCATGAAGGTGTGAACCACCGGGATGTTCGCCCGTTGGACAAATCGCCGGACTGCATCATGGGCCTGTCCCCGGATCACCCCGTTGCCGACTAAGAGCATCGGCCGGCGTGCCTTCGCCAACAGCTCAACCGTTCGGTTGACCTGGCGCGTCAACGGCTCCGGCAAGACCGGCGCCTGCACGCGCAGAGGCCCATCCGTTTCACCGTCACTCACCGTTTCCGCCGCAACATCCTCCGGCAATTCAAGATGAGTCGAGCCTGGCTTTTCAGTCTGCGCAACCTTGAACGCTTTGCGCACCGTCTCCGAAATGGTTCGAGGGTGAAAGATTTCCGCGTTCCATTTCGTGACCGGCTTGAACATGGAGACGACATCGATAAACTGATGCGACTCTTTGTGCATACGATCCAGCGAGGCTTGCCCCGTAATCGCCACCAGCGGAGCACGGTCCAGATACGCGTCTGCCACGCCAGTGAGCAGATTCGTCGCCCCGGGCCCCAAGGTAGAGAGACAAACCCCGGCCTTTCCGGTCAGCCGCCCATGGACATCGGCCATGAAAGCCGCGCCTTGCTCATGTCGGACGGCAACGAATTGGATCTGCGAATCCACGAGCGAGTTCGTGACATCCAGCGTTTCCTCTCCCGGTACGCCGAAAATCCACTGCACTCCTTCATTCTCCAAACAACGCAGCAGTAGGTCCGACCCTTTCATGCTTCTGCCTCCCTCGCTTCGTTCGAGCATGGTCGCCACTGTACCCGCATCATGAATAGATGTGCCGGTTTCGAACTCGATCCGCTGCCGCGATGGTCATAGGTTGGAAGGGCGTACGACTATTCAGCCTGTTATCGTGTTGTGCCCCATTTCCAATCTCGAATATCAGACTGATCATCGCCATACTTGGCAATATAGGACCTATGTTTCGCTCGTCTTTCCTGCATCGCCTGTCTGGTATGGGCTGCAACGCTCCCCAAGCCCGGGACACGATCGATGACGTCCATCACCAAATGGAACCGGTCGAGATCGTTCAAGACCACCATGTCAAACGGAGTAGTCGTGGTCCCTTCTTCTTTGTACCCGCGCACGTGCAGATTCTCATGATTCGTTCGGCGATAGGTCAGACGATGAATCAACCAGGGATAGCCGTGAAACGCAAAGATGATCGGTTTGTTTGTCGTAAAGAGGCTGTCGAACTCCTTGTCGCTCAAACCGTGAGGATGCTCATGCCGCGGCTGAAGCTTCATCAAGTTCACCACATTGATCACCCTCACTTTTAATTGAGGGAATAACGTTCTGAGCAAACTGACGGCTGCCAGAGTTTCCAACGTGGGAACATCACCGCAGCAGGCCAACACGACATCGGGTTCACCATTATGGTCGTTGCCGGCCCATGCCCAGATGCTCAGTCCCGCGGTGCAATGTGCGATCGCAGCGTCCATGCTCAACCACTGGAGGGAAGGTTGCTTACCGGCGACGATCACGTTCACATAATTGCGGCTGCGCAGACAATGATCCGTCACGGACAACAGGGTGTTGGCGTCCGGCGGGAGGTAGATCCGGATGATCTCGGCTTTTTTGTTCACCACATGGTCAATAAATCCAGGATCCTGGTGGCTGAAACCGTTGTGGTCCTGCCGCCATACGTGAGACGACAAAAGATAATTCAGCGAGGCAATCGGTCTCCGCCAGGGAATGTGGCCGCACACCTTGAGCCATTTGGCATGTTGGTTGAACATCGAATCAATAATATGGATAAAGGCTTCGTAGCAGGAAAAGATTCCGTGGCGGCCCGTCAGGAGATAGCCTTCGAGCCAGCCTTCGCACTGATGTTCACTCAGCATCTCCATCACACGGCCGTCCGGGGCCACATGGTCGTCGCCGGGAACGATCTCCGCAGTCGAGCATCGATCCGTGACCTCGAAAAGAGCGTTCCAGCGGTTTGAGTTCGTTTCGTCTGGGCTGAACACGCGGAAATTGTCGGAGTTACTTTTGACCACGTCGCGGATAAACTCGCCTTGGACTCGCGTGGCCTCGCCGGTCACTGCTCCAGGCTTCTCTACATTCATGGCATAATCGCGGAAATCCGGCAGGAGAAGGTCGTGCAGCAGGAGGCCTCCATTGGCATGTGGATTGGCGCTCATCCGGCGCTCGCCTGCAGGCGCAAGATCGGCAAGTTCAGGAAGCAATCGACCCGTCCGATCAAACAATTTTTCGGGACGATAGCTCTTCATCCACTTTTCTAATAACTTCACGGCGCCCGGATTGCTCATATCACCCATGGGCACCTGGTGCGAACGAAATGTTCCTTCGATCCGCTTCCCATCCACAACCTTCGGTCCCGTCCAGCCCTTCGGTGATCGCAAGACGATCATCGGCCACCGAGGCCGTTTCTTAAATCCTTTGGTGCGCGCGTCACGTTGGATCTTCTTGATGTCAGCGACGATGGTATCGAGTGTGGCGGCCATCAGTTGATGCATCGTGGCAGGATTGTCCCCCTCGACCACGTACGGCTTGAAGCCGTATCCTATGAACAGGGACTTCAGTTCATCCTGCGGAATACGCGCCAACACCGTAGGGCCTGCGATCTTATACCCATTCAGATGCAGGATCGGCAACACAGCGCCATCCCGCATAGGGTTCAGGAACTTGTTTGAATGCCAACTGGTCGCCAGCGGACCTGTTTCCGCTTCACCGTCGCCCACGACACAGGCAACGATCAGATTCGGATTATCGAACGCCGCACCGAACGCATGTGACAGCGAGTAACCCAACTCGCCACCCTCGTGAATGGACCCCGGTGTCTCCGGCGCCACATGACTCGGGATGCCCCCGGGAAAGGAGAATTGCGTGAATAGGCGCTTCAGACCCTTTTCATCCTGCGAGACGTTCGGATAGACCTCGCTGTAGGTCCCTTCCAGATACGCATTGGCTACAAGTCCCGGTCCACCGTGGCCAGGCCCGGTGACATACATCACGTCCAGATCGAAGGCTTTAATGACGCGGTTCAGATGTGCGTAGATGAAGTTCAACCCCGGCGTCGTACCCCAATGCCCGAGCAAGCGCGGTTTGATATGTGCGCGGGTCAGCGGCTTTCTCAATAATGGATTGTCGTAGAGATAAATTTGTCCGACGGACAGGTAATTGGCTGCGCGCCAATAGGCATCGATCAGCTCCAATTCTTTCTTGGCTAACACCGGCTTCATGATTCGCCCTTTTTCTTCGAAGCCTTCACGTTTCACAACAGCTTCCGCTATTGATCGCCAGTACCATCGTCGTCGTAGACCAGCACGCCACTGATCTCGCTGAGGCCTATAGGGGCACTTGGTTGAATCACCCTGTGGGAAAATGCTCCTGTGGGGATCCCGCTAGGGACGGTGTGGCTATTCTGTGAACGGCAGTTCAAGCGCGTCAACGGCTTGCCAGAATTGGTAAGGTCATCGCGACCATCGAGGCCAAATACGCGCCGCAACCGGTTCCGACGAAGAAAACAACATAAAAAACCCATGAGAGTCGCTCAGAAAATTTCAACGGACTTGTTGACGCTCTCCTCCGTTCTCGCTTCGCTCAAAGGCGTCAACACATGATGCATGCGTGACGGATTTTTCTTTACTGATCCCTCTGATCAGGATGAGCGTCGGCACGTGCGCTTGCTACAAATGGCAAGCGCACAGTAGGCGGGGAAATAAACCGTTCTTCGTTATTATTGGCACAGAACTACGTTCAGCCACCGTGCCCCATAGCCCTCTATGGAATTTGAAACGGAGCTAACGGTTCACCCTTAAGGCCATTGGCGATATTCGTGAGAATGCTCTTTTTTATGTTGCCACTTTGATCATTTGGCAGATTTGCTGCTCTCAGTTCCATTTCAGCAATGAATGCTGTGGGTGGTAATGGAAGCGTCCTTTGATGCTCCAACGTCTGACATACTTCAATAATCGCAAGAGTGAATCCATTGACGACGGCAGATAAGGCAGCTTTGTCTAGTTCGGCTACAGGCATGATTCCCTCCTTAGTGTTGTGATCGTTGATGTCCCGCCGTTGCAGATATTCGATGCACCGCTTAGATTTCCCGTCAGCCCATACACTTGCTGTCAGACATCACACTGACGCTTCATCGATGCCTGTGTGTCCCGACTTCATGTCGTTGTTACTCAACTACTAACATCAGAATGCCAGTTACACAAAGAGCGTGATACTGGGAGAAACCCTGGGTAAAGAATCTTGCACCGTGGCGATCATTCGTTCAGACGGACTTGTAGCGGGCGGCTACCTGCCGATGATTAGGCAAAACGTAAACCCCTTGAAATGCTCAACAGCATGAATGACGTTGATGGAGAGGTTCGCGCTAGATGCAAAGGTGAGCGAGACGGGCGAGACTGGCGGGAAAAGCGCGACGGGTGAAGCATCGCGCTCGCCGTGCGCCTAATACTTGTCCATGATGGCTTTGAGGTCACTGCCGGTGATCACCTCTAGATCGAGCAACTTCCTCGCTCCTTCGAGGAGCGCAGCCTTGCGTTCGGTCAGCAGCCGTTTCACACGCTCGTATTGCTCATCGATGATGCGGCGCACTTCGCAATCGATCTCGCGGGCGGTCTCCTCCGAGTAGTCGCCTTTCTCCTGAGGCGCCTGGATCTGCATCATGGCGGGCTGGCGTTCACGATCGAGCGTGATGGTCCCCAGCTTGTCGCTCATTCCATAGGACTTGATCATGCTCTTGGCAATATCTGTCGCCTTGACCAGGTCGTTCTGCGCTCCCGTGGAAGCCTCGCCAAAAATCAATTCTTCCGCAATCCGCCCTCCGAGTAAGACGGCAATTTTGTTCTCCAACTCCGTCTTGGTCATCAGGAAACGATCCTCCGTCGGAAGCTGAAGGGTATAGCCCAACGCGGCAATCCCGCGGGGAATGATCGAGATCTTCTGTATCGGGTCTGCCCCTGGAAACGACAGCGCCACCAACGCGTGACCTACTTCATGGTGCGCGACTCGCTCCTTCTCCATCTTGTTGAGCACACGATTCTTCTTCTCCAACCCGGCGACGACTCGTTCCACCGCTTCCTGTAATTCCGAGAGGCCCACCTGTTCCTTATCCCGACGTACGGCCAAGAGCGTTGCCTCATTGACGATATTGGCGAGGTCGGCGCCGGAGAAACCCGGGGTCATTCCGGCTATCACCTCGAGATCCGCATCGGGCCCCAGAGTCACTTTCTTTGCATGGACGCGTAAGATGGCTAGGCGACCGATCTTATCAGGCCGATCGACCAAGACCTGGCGATCGAACCGGCCGGCCCGCAAGAGTGCCGGGTCCAGGATTTCAGGCCGATTAGTCGCCGCCATCAGGATGACGGCGATGCGGGGATCGAATCCGTCCATCTCGACCAGCAACTGATTCAGAGTCTGCTCGCGTTCCTCATGCGACGCGGGCCCCATCCCACGGGCTTTTCCGAGCGCATCCAGTTCGTCGATGAAAATAATACAGGGCGCTTTGGCCTTGGCCTGCTCGAACAAATCCCGCACGCGGGCCGCCCCGACCCCGACGAACATTTCCACGAATTCGGATCCGCTGATGCTGAAGAAGGTCACCCCGGCTTCTCCGGCCACGGCGCGGGCCAAGAGCGTCTTGCCGGTTCCAGGCGGACCGACGAGCAAGATGCCTTTCGGAATCTTTCCTCCGAGACGTGTGAACTTTTCCGGCGTCTGGAGAAACTCAATCACCTCGCGCAGTTCTTCCTTCGCCTCGTCCACACCAGCCACGTCCGCGAAGGTGACCTTCGTGTCCTTCTCGGCATAGATCTTCGCCTTCGACTGCCCCACCGTCATGAATCCCCTTTGGCCCTGCCCGAAGCGCCGCATGGCAAATAACCAAATACCGACGAAGACCACCGCAGGAAGGACCCAGGAAAGAATATCGCGCAGGAAGGTGCTTTCAATGACGCCGCTAAATTTAGCGTTGCCAGCGCTGAGCGCCTTGATCAAATCAGGGTCTTCGACCCGAACGGTCGTAAACAACTTAGGCTCTTTGGTTGCATCTTCAGACCTCAGGGTCCCGGTCACTCTCTGTTGAGTCAGCGTGACTTCCATCACTTTCCCCGCCGCCAGGAGCGTCTTGAACTCGCTGTACGGAAGCTCTTCGAGCTTCTGCGTCGCCACGATGAAATCATGGACGAGGATGACTGCAAAAATTGCGAGAACGACGTACCAGATCGAAAAAGATATTTTTTTATTCACCGGCATTGCGATGACCTATCCTTCTCTACAACTCTAATCCTAGCAGGATGCTGAAAAGTCTATCAATGCCAAAGACTCTGGCGCATGACACGCGAGACAGATTGCCGGCACGATAGCAAACGGCGAATAGGCATGGAGGAAATTCATGGCCATACCATCGCCAACAATAGATTGAAGATGAAGGAATTATTTTCGCGCTGTTGCATGATCAATCATCCTTCGCGCAATTTCGCGTTCGCCCATAATCACGACTTCGGCTCCGTGATGTTTCAAATGCTCCACTTCGGCATCGGAATGGGCCCGCACAATAACCTCGATTGATGGATTCAACGCGCGGGCACGTTCTACGATCTGACCAGATTCGAAGACATTGGGAATTGCGTTGATGAGCAGGCGAGCGTCAGCCACGTTGGCTGACTCCAAAATACCCGGGACCGCCGCATTTCCAAGAATGACGCTCGCACCTGACCCACGAAGCCCCTCGACGATCTCCGGGTTGTATTCGATGACGACGAGGGGCTGATCGGCCTCTTTCAATGCCCCATTCACGATCTTCCCAACACGGCCATGTCCGACGAGAATGACGTGGTTTTTTGCCGAGAGGGGCGCCGGTGCTGAACGATCACCCGGGTCACTCCGCAACCGGATCCAATCGACTGCCATGAACCAGAGTGGGTTCACGAGAATCGAGAGGATCGCGGCCGCGAGAATTAAGTCGCGTCCTTCGGTCGGCAACAGTCCCACCGTGACGCCCAACTCCGCCAACATGAACGCAAACTCCCCGATCTGTGCCAAGCTCGCAGAAATGATGAGCGCCACGCGCTGTGGATACCCGAACATCAGGACGATCAGCCATGCGGCCAACGATTTCCCGATGACAATAATCAGGAACGTCCCGACGAGAGCCCAGGGTTGGCTGATCAGAATTTCCGGGTTGAACAACATACCGACCGCGACAAAAAACAGCACGGCAAAGGCGTCTCGTAGCGGGAGCGTCTCGGTTGCCGCCTTGTGGCTGAGTTCGGACTCATTGAGGATCAGTCCGGCAAAGAATGCGCCAAGAGCAAATGAGACGCCGAAAAGCGCGGACGATCCAAATGCGACACCGAACGCAATGGCCAATACCGCAAGTGTAAACAGCTCACGCGACCCCGTCTTAGCCACCTGGTCGAGCGCCCACGGGATCAGCCGTTTTCCGATGACCAACATGAACGCGACAAACAGGGCAATTTTACCGAGCGTCACCCCTACAGTCTCCAGGAGTGACTCGGATTGAACGACTTCACCTGTACCCCCGAGCGCACTGGACAATGTCGGCACGACGACGAGCGCGATCACCATCGCGACGTCTTCGACGATCAGCCATCCCACCGCAATCCGACCTTCTTCCATGTCGAGCAGGCGCCGATCCTCGAGCGCACGCAGGAGGACGACCGTACTGGCCGTGGACAGCGTCAGGCCGAACATCAGGCCGGTGCCGAGAGACCATCCGACTCCATACGCGAGCCCCCATCCGAGTACCGTAGCGACGACGATCTGAACGATGGCTCCGGGGACGGCGATCTTCCGTACTGACCATAAGTCGCCAATTGAGAAGTGCAACCCGACACCGAACATCAGCAGCATCACGCCGACCTCAGCTACTTCATGTGCCAGTGAGACGTCGGCGACAAAGCCCGGCGTAAATGGTCCGACCACAATGCCTGCAAACAGGTACCCCACAATAGGTGCGATATGGAGGCGGTTCGCGATGATGCCAAAGATAAAGGCAACCACGAAGCCGCCGACTAGGATCGAGATCAGGGGATAGGCGTTCATCTTCTGGAGAAGTTCGTCATTCGATCGTAGAATGCCTGTAAGACGTTCATGCCATCGATTGGCACTTACGCCAGAGGACGGCTTCCAAGGAAGCTGAGAAAGCCGCCAAGATGCGACTCAGTTTGACCCGATGAGGTGTACCGGTGAAATGACAACGAGTGAGGGCATGCACCGGCCGGCAAGGTAACGTATTCGATACAGATTCACAATTATCACCCTGCCGCCATGAACAGCACTTACGATAGGTGACCGAAATGTTGTGGCATGGCCTCAGCATCAACAGGGCGCCGTCGCCAAAAGTCTAGGGCCACTGCGGAACCTAGTCTTTCTCTTGGACGACGAGGACGTCACACCTTGATCCAACCAGGACATAGCGCGTCGTGCTCCCAAACAGCAGCTCGATCATGGATTGACCATGCTTGCCGATCACGATCAAGTCCGCCGAGAGGTCCTTCTCTTTGGCAAGAATCACGTCAGACCCTCTGCCAGGCTCAACGGCAGACGAGATCAGGCTCGTATTGTCCGTGATGTCGCGGATCATGGCCTCAATCTTCTTCACAGCTTCCTGTCGTTCTTCTTCGCTGTATCGCCGGATTGCCTCATCCGTCACATCTGCTAGAGAGAGTTTCTCTTTGGACGGGACGTGAAACGCATGCACAATCGTGATACGTGCGTTGGGAGCGATCTGCCTCGCCATTTTCAACGCAGGAGCAGAATAGGGAGAAAAATCGACCGGCACGATCACATGCTCATACCGGCTCTGCGACGGGCGTTTGGCCACGAGCACTGGTCGCGTGCACTTTCCCAGCAAGCGCTCTGTCGTCGTACCGAGGATGAGATCTTGCACACGGTGTAATCCGCGCCCCCCCAAAACCAGTAAATCGGCCGTCTCGGCCACCGAAAGTATCTCATCTAGTACCGGTCCGACCTTGACGCATGCGTTCGTCACCACACCCGTCGTCTTGCCGATTTCTGCCGCCACGTCGTTCAGTCTGCGCCTGGCGTCATCAACCAGTATGTTCGTGGCCTCGGTTGGCGCGCTGAACAACCTCTGTAGATCGTTCAATGGATGGCTGATGACATGCACTAGACTCAGGTGCGCTCGATGTTCTTCCGCGACGATGGCCGCACGATCGACCGCGTATCGAGCCTCATCCAAAAAGTCGATTGCGGCAACAATGGATTTCAGCTTATTCATCGGCCTCTTCTGTCGGCCAACAGATCTGACTTCCCTGCATAGTCAGGCAGGCTAGCGGAGGGGGCAAAATCGGTCGTCTACTCGGCGCCCCGGTAGATTTCTTTATTCTCTTTTTAGCGTCCGAATCCTAGCACACCTATTTCTAACTAATACATCTTTGAATTCATGCAACGAAACGGCTTTACGATGGCTTCAGTGTTCGCCCATCATGCGGGCTAAGTCCGAACAAGCACCACTGCGGCAAGTAAGACCGCCAGCGTCAGGAAGAGCGAGCTTCGAGCGATCCAAGGAGACCATACAATCAGGGTGTGATCGAATCCGGTTCGGCTCTCTATGGGGATCTGTAAGATACGCCCGACGCGAGGCCCGATGATGAGATCGTGAGTGAGGGTCAGGAAGAGGAGGATGGTGACGAGACCCAACTTAACGACCAGAATTGTCGGCCATCTCGATGGATCCGCGATCGGAATCCCTCGCTGATGCAACAACAGAGGGCCCGTACATACGAGCACCGCGATCATGCCCCAGACCACCACCCGAAATCGACGGGCCATGGCCAGAAAGAGCAATGTCTTCTGTGACGCGAACGGCTCGCGCTTGAGTATGGGCACCAGCACAACCGACAAAAAAATCATTCCGCCGATCCAGCTGATCGCCGCAACAAGATGGAGCCATATGAGAAGGGACGCCCCCATCATATGCAACACAGTACCGTGTGACGGGACGGGGGTTCAAGGCTGACCGCGGGCTCAACTCCGATTGAGGACGACGTCACTCCTCACTCATGAGAACCGGCCGGGAAACTGCTTCACCAATGCCATGGTGAATGTATCGGCAATGACATGGACGTGTTTCCGCATCATCGACCAGGTATCCTCTAACTGCGCGTACTTCTTTTTCTTGTACTGGTTGATTTGGAGAACATGGTGAGAGCTGTGTGCCGCGATCAGGCCCCGAATGGTCCCTCTCGGCAAATAGTGGGGATTGACTTCATTGAAGAATACGTCGAGGAAGTCGGCATTGGACCCCAAGCTGACAAGGGCAGCATCCTGCCGGCTCTTATTTCCCGCGTTGGTGGCCTCGGAATATTCTTTGACCGCGCTATAATGGCTGGCCAGTAGAGCATAGAGCTTCTCACACCTCGCTTCTCCGTAGTACGGCGTAAACGTATTTGCAATTTCTCTGACGTTGGCCAGGACTTGCTTGTCGGCGGCATCCCGCTCAGCGATATCGTACGTCATGTTGTACAGCACAGCGTGCTGAATCATGAAAATGTGCCCGAGCCAGAGATCGCGAAAGGTCTTCTGCAACTCCGCCACAGGAACTGGACTTACATCTCCCGCTGCTCGCGATTCGTAGGCACCGCCCAACAGGCCAACGAGGGTGAGGATCGATATGGCAATCGCGCGATATATGTTGCTCATGACATCCGCCTGAGTTCTCACACGCGCTGCTGGCATTCATCGACAGGCCCGGAGGATAGCACAAGTGGACGAATAATTCCGCCGCTACAAATTCCAGAATTGAAATGAGCCGTTGAAATGCCCGTCATAAATTCTATTCCTATGCGATGATTCATGTGATAGTTTTCTTGGCCGCCCGCGAAACAAAGACCAACATGGTCCTTTCTTATTCATTGCATTCGATCCTCATGTCACACAGCTGCCATATCGTTGGACACTCAAGTCAAACCTCCAGATACGCGCCGACATTTGGTTATGTCCTCATCGCAACACTCATTGCTGTTTCATTTCTGAACACGGCAATGGCGATGTCGAATGCCCACAGCCCGATTGAGGACATTGCTTCGCTTGCCGACAGCGGACCTATGCTGACTGTTGCCGAAGGCCCTTTTCTTATGGGAACCGCTCGGACAGGCCACGAACCGTTCAGCTTCGACCTTCAATATGACGACACCGAGCAGCCGCAACGTCGCATCTGGGTCGATGAGTTCGAAATCGATCGGGACGAAGTGAGCCTGGGAGAGTACTTGCTGTGGCTACGGCAACAGCACCGTCCTCTCCCCGAGGAGGTGCGGAAACTGATCGATCATCTTACGACTATCCATGCCATGCCGTCCGAGACATTGACACGTTGGCCGGCGCTGTACGTCATCTGGTCTGAAGCCTCGGAATTTTGTCACGCACAGGGCAAACGGCTCCCGACGGAAGCCGAGTGGGAAAAAGCCGCTCGAGGGAACAGCGGCAATCTGTTCCCTTGGGGCCGGACACCTCCTACCACTGCGCTCGCGATGTACGGGCAATATCACGTTCACGAAATTCCCATCGTTGCGCCCGTCGCCAGCGGAGAAGAGGGCCGCAGTCCCTATGGATTGCACCACATGGCCGGGAATGCGGCCGAATGGGTCGAAGACTGGTTTGGAATCGACTCCTATGCCACCATGCCGGATCGCAACCCTCACGGACCTGCCAATGGCCGATACAAAGTGGTGCGTGGAGGATCGTGGAAAAGTTCGCCGGTATTGTTGCGCACGGCCACGAGAAGCGGGGCTTCACCGGATCGACGCGCGGCAACTATCGGGTTCCGTTGCGCGCGGTCCGCGCGATAAGCTCGCGAGAGTGGCGAGACGGGCGAGGGTTCGAGGTTCCAAGTTCGAGGTTGCAACAACTTCGAACCTCGAACTTCGAACTACGAATTGCCGTTAACGGATGGGGAGCCGATGATAAGGACTTGTCTGCTGATTGCGATGGTGATGAGCCTCGATGTGACGACCCAGGTTCTCCTTAGCACTGCGTCGGGGAATGAAGAACGCTCATGGAAAGCGTATATGAACGTTCGGTTCGGCTTCTCCATCCGTTATCCTGAAAGCTGGCGGCTTGGAAATCCGCTGCCGGACGGGGTTGGCGTCACACTCTACCCTCCGATCGACAACAGCCTTGTCGCCTTCTCCGGTCACATGAATCTGTTGGAAGGCAAGAGTCAGGATAGAAGGCAGACACTCGATGAATTCGCTGTTGCGCATCGCCGCATTATTACGGAACTTTACGGCAAGAAGGGGATCGCGATCACGTGGCGGCAGGATCAAGAGATGGCGCTGGCTGGACTCCCTGCGAAACAACTCACGTTCACCTATTCAGACGCGACGCACGGCGACATGATCGAACGGCATATCTTCTCGCTCGGTCGCAACGAGGGTCGCGGGATACGAATCAAAGTGCCACTCTCGGCAGAGGACCAAGTGACTCCCACGATCATCAAAATCCTGGAGACCTATCAGCCGGGGCGAGATCAGAATGCGGTCAGTCCTCTGGTACCCAAACCGGACAAGCCTTAACAGGATGCCGAAAAAGTTCCTCTTCCCCAACGGTTCACGGTTAACGTTTAACGATTCTCATTTCACGGACTACTGGTGTGTTTCTGTCGGCGGATTGGCCGAGTCCAATCGTCGAGGGAGTTCGAATAGAAAGGGAGATTGCGTCGTGAAGACCACATGACGAAATTCTTCCGACCACTGACCCCGCTTGCTCACCGTCTTCACCGGAAACCGCTGCACCTTCGTCACCCACTGATAGTACTGGCGAGTTTCTCCATTTTCTGCGACCGTCACTTCGAACAGCTCGGTGGGATAGCCGTTGAGCATCTCATCACCAACCAATTCCCGGGAGAGTTCTCCCTCCATGGTCTCGCTCACTGCCAGCTGATGGTCTCTCGCAATCGGCACTTCGAGATACTGCCGTCGCGTGGACATAATGAGCCAAGAGCTACGGCGGTCCATTCTCACAATGATGATACTGGCCCCCCCTTGCGGCCGGGTGAATTCGAACCGCCACCGATCATCCTTGGCATTGACATGGGCGGTTACCACGGACTTCCCGTTCTTCACAATTCGTTCTGCTGAAAAATCAAGCGCCGCTGCGGCTTGTATCAGGCCGCCTATCGGAATAGACGCCAGACAGATGATCAGCCATCGAGCAGATCTAACGCGCCTACTCATGTCCATAACTGGTTCTACCGTATCGTTCAGGCACACTTCAAGACGCGGGCTCCGCAGCTTCGTGGTGCCGAATTCTATGCAACGAGTTCCACCGTCGACACTCATTTCGATCCTCATGACCGGCTCTAGGTGAATTTACGGTTTCTTAACGTGGTTCAGGCGAATACTTCTCATAACCTTTACCTAATTTAACGGCACTACGAGAGACCGATGCTACTGTCATCGTATGGTGATGATTTGTTTCATCTTCTTCATTGTCGTCATCTTCGCGACGTTATGGAGGAAGAACCGGAAAATAGCAGCAAAATTTTGCCGTCATACCATTGCGCTTGTCCTATGCTTCACTTGGGCGATAGGGTGTGATTCATCTTCTTCCGACTCTTCCTCCGAGGTAGGAGTGATCGCCCGTCCGCTGTACCATTTCACAGCTCCCTCAAACTGGCTTAATGACCCAAACGGGTTAGTACAGATCTCTGGTGAGTATCATCTCTTCTACCAGTACAACCCCACAAAGCCGGTCTGGGGCTTCATCCATTGGGGGCACGCCGTCAGCACGGATCTCGTACACTGGTCCGATTTGCCCGTCGCGCTGGCGCCTCATTCGATATTAGGGATGCCCTTCTCTGGCAGTGCCGTGGTCGACAGCCTGGGGACGAGCGACCTCTGCCGGGAGAATGGCTCATCATGCATGGTCCTTGTCTTTACGCACAGTGGAACTGCACAGGTCCAAAGCGTGGCCGCAAGTGGCGATCGTGGGCGCACGTTTCGCCTCTACCCGTCGAATCCTGTCTTGACGAACCCCGCTCGAACAGATTTCCGCGACCCGAAGGTATTTTTTCACGCCGGCACTCAACAATGGATCATGGTGCTCGCAGAAGGCGATCGCATCGGGTTTTACGGATCGGATAACCTGACGACGTGGCGTCATTTGTCCGACTACGGTCCGGACCAGGGAATGGATGGAGGCGTGCTCGAAGTTCCCGATCTCTTTGAACTCCCGGTGGCCAACGAAGCCGGCGTGACTAGGTGGGTGCTGAAGTTCGACACGAATCCAGGAGGGCGCTATGGAGGTTCTGGCGCTCGTTATATGGTCGGCAACTTCGACGGGACACGCTTTACGCGCCTCGATCACGTTGGTGCTGTGCAATGGGTGGATTATGGGGCCGATTTCTATGCGGCGGCGTCCTTCTCGGACATGCCGGCAGGAGACGCCCGTCGCGTGTGGATCGGATGGATGAACAATTGGGCCTATGCCTCATCCTTGCCTACCGGTTCCTGGCGCGGCGCCATGACCATTCCACGCGAAGTTGGACTGGAGCGGACCGACGATGGAACCTATGTGCTTGTTCAACGTCCCGCGGCGGAGTTGCGAGTGTTACGGGCAAGCACTCCGCAAGTCGAGATCGAAGATCGCCCTATCGCCGGGAGTACCACGTTGATGGACGAGTGTACGGGCGATGCACTGGAAATTGAGCTTGTCATCGAACCAGGTACGGCGAGTGAAGTCGGCCTGCTGGTACGACAAAGTGCGACCGAGAGCACCCGAGTGGGATACGACGCCTCCCGTCACGTCTTGTTCGTCGATCGCACACTCTCAGGGAACCATCTACTTCGAAACACCTTGCCGGCGCGTCACGAGGCGCCCTTGCGGCCGGATAGCTCAGGCGCCATTACACTGACAGTGTTTATTGATCGCACGTCGGTTGAGGTGTTTGGCAACAACGGACGAGCCGTCATTACCGACGTGATCCTTACCTCTCCAGACAGCCAACGCACACGGCTGTATGTCGAGGCTGGAGTGGCGCATGTGCGCTCGCTCCGAACATGGAAGTTACGTGCAGCACTTGCCGAACGCCACGCTTCATGATCGTAGGTTCGCCCTAGCCTAGGTCTGGGGGATTCCCCAGTGTACCTTTGTCCTTTATCCCCATAGAGTCAACGCACAGGCCGTTCGTTCCATTGGGGGCACAGGATATCTTTCTTCGCTGCTTGAGCAGGGACACGTTCGTGTAGTAAGAGGGCGAAGCTGTGGGCGCATGGAACTGAATCGCATACGAGATGAGCCTTTCTCCGCTTCGTCTGCGGATTCTTGGTATGCGTTGCGCACCAGATCGCGTCATGAAAAAGTTGTGAAGGTCCGATTGGAGCGTCATCGGATTCTTACCCTCCTGCCTACCACGGTGACATCTCGCCAATGGAACGATCGTCTGGCCCCGGTCGAAATGCCTCTGTTTCCAGGCTACTGCTTCGCCAGGTTCTCGCTCCGAGACCGTTTCACCGTCATGAATATTCCCGGAGTCGTTCAGGTGGTTGGAGGATCGACTCCCGAGCCGGTTGCAGAGCGGGACATCCAGGTGATTACCACCCTCCTGCACTATCATCATCAGGACCTCAATTCACACCCATACCTCACTGAAGGCATGCGGGTACGAGTGAAGCAAGGCCCGCTTCAAGGGATGAATGGTATCTTCCTCCAACAACGGAACGCCTGTCGTCTCGTGGTCGGCATTCAATTGATTCATCAAGCGGTGTCGGTTCACCTCAACAGGGCTGACGTCGAAGCGATTCCCTCCGTGAGCTAGACAACCTGGCGTACATTCCGAGCCATCGCCAGACCTCAGTACGTGTTCCCCAATCACACGCACTTCCCTACGACATTCTGATCGGCATTGTCGCATGCTCCAGCGCCACGCCAACTTTCTGAGCGGTTTCATCCTCTGCCTGGATGTGCTCTGTCTTGTCTTAGTGTGGACCGCGATTCGTCTCGTCGGATGGGATACCGGCAGGGCCACGTTGTTATTCGAGTGGTGGACCTTTCTTCCCGTAGCGGGCCTCTGGGTGTTTTCCGCCTGGTTGTTTCGCGTCCATTGCAGCCCCTCCTTTTTCCTCAGGCGACCGGCCATACGGGATCTCCTCGCCGCCAATTCGTTCTTTGTGGCAATGATAGTCGGACTGGGAAGCCTGCTCCCGGACCCTCTCGCCCTCTCGATATTTCTTACTTTGTGGATTGTCAGTTTGGCCACGCTCTCGTTCTCTCGTGCGATCGCACAGTCCACACTTCGCTCCATTGCCGGATGGTTCTTCAATCGACGTCACGTATTGATCGCCGGGACCGGCACGCTCGCGCAAGATCTGGTTCGTCGGCTGCACGCCATGCCGGAATATGGATGCATCGTCAAGGGTTACATGTCGGAATGTCCCGGAGAGGTAGGACGTGTATACGAAGGAGTCCGGGTCGTAGGCACGATGTACGATGTGAGGAAACTCTCCCAGTCGGACATTGATCTGGTGTGGTGCTGTCTGCCGGCTCACCTCGAATCTTGCACGGAAAAATTGCTGCACGAGTTGCGCAACAGTACAGTCGACGTGAAATGGACTCCCTCTCTCACCGGCCATGAAACCCTGGGCCTCGAAGCATACATGTTCGAAGGCCTCCCCACGATTACGCTGCAGGGGGCCAGGGTACATGGGTGGCATCGCGCATTGAAGCGCGCTGTCGATATCGTCGGCTCCGTCGTGGCATTGACAGCCACCGCTCCCTTGCTGATCTTCATCGCACTGGTCATCAAACTCACCTCGCCTGGTCCGGCGTTGTACAGGCAGACCAGAATGGGTTTGGCGGAACAACCATTCGTGATGCTGAAATTCCGCACGATGTATCAGGAAGCGGAGCGCGATTCCGGACCGGTGTGGGCCCCGCTGCCTCACGATCCTCGGGTGACCCCATTCGGACGGTTGTTGCGAAAGACGAGCCTCGATGAATTGCCTCAGTTTTGGAACGTCTTGAAAGGCGAAATGAGTTTGGTCGGCCCCCGGCCGGAACGTCCCACCTTCATCGATACGTTTCGGCAGGCCTATCCGGCCTACATGCTGCGGCTCAAGGTGAAGGCGGGCATGACCGGATGGGCTCAAGTGAACGGATGGCGCGGAAACACCTGCCTGCAGACGCGGATCGCCCACGATCTGTATTACATCGAACATTGGTCTCTTTGGTTCGACCTGAAAATACTCTGCCAGACCGTCTGGAGGGGAATGATGCATGAGAACGTCTGCTAGCGACATTCCGATACAAGCCGCGACGAACGACGCCGCAATCCGCCCCCGCGCCTATCAGTGGGTGTGGCAGATTCAATCTTTTGGTCTCCTTGCAGTCATCGTCCTCACCTTCTTTCCCGCATGGTCGCATCTGCACGAATATCTGTTTTTCTCGCTCTTCTTCACGGCGTGTGCGGCAGCCTATGGAGAGAGACGCCGGCTTATTGTCGCTTCCAGGCTCAATCTACCCATTGCCCTCTGGCTCGGGTGGATCCTCCTGTCTGTTCCGTTTGCCATCGACCCTTCCTATAGTGTCGCTGAATGGCGCAAGGTCGTCGTGAAGGTGCTGGAATTCTACTGGGCCTTGCTGGTCCTTCGAAACACCGAGTTCGATGACATGGATGGTAAAGTCCTCGGTGCCGTCGCCGCCGGCTCATTCGCCCTCTGTCTCTATGCATTGCTCGATTTCATCGATCGTGGCGGCACATGGAGCGATCGTCTTGTTCGAGCGAGAGCGCCCGGGTCCGATTACAACTGGCTCAGTAGCTATCTGGTCATCGTTTTGCCGTTGCTGATCGCCGGCGCAGTACGCGGGCGACATCTGCGAACAGTCTGTGCGTATGGAGGTACCGCGGCGCTGGCGCTCACGACGCAGGCCTTGTCCTATACCAGAGCCGGGTGGATGGCCATGCTGGTGCAGGGTATTGCCTTTGGCGGCTTCACCAGGCGCGTGTGGCTCGCTCTCGGCGTCCTCACTGGATTTTTCGTGACGATCAGTCTGCTGCTGACACTCGGCTTAGGACGTTATCAGCAAGATACGCTCGACTTTCGGACGCTACAAACGAGAGCCGCCGTCTGGACATTGATGCTTCAGGAGATCAAGGACCATCCGATAGTCGGAGTGGGGTATGGCACGAAAACGTTCATGAGCCGGTTCGGTGATCGTCCGGAAACGGCTCAAGCGCCGGGAAGCCACAGCCTCTATCTCATGACAGCCATGGGAAGCGGCATTCCGGCATTGGCATTTCTCCTTTGGACCCTGATCGCCGGCGTGAGTGAGTGCCTGCGACTCGCACGGGCCTATGCTGATCGTCCGGAAACCGTCGCGCTGTTGGTAGGCCTTGCCCTCATGATCGTGGGCATGGCGGTTCGCAACCTCTTCGACGTGATGTTTATCGGGGGTCTTGCCTGCTTGTTTTGGCTGCTGTTGGCAACCGGTATGGCACACGCCTCTAGGGCAGAGGTCCGTTGATGACGGCTTCACACACTCTACGCAGGACGATGGACAGGCGAGGTAGTGGAGTTGCCGATCTGCGATTTGAACCGCACGGCGCCGCTGGGCCGCCAATCCGCGTACTCCACATGTATAAGTCCTGGTCCCCCGACACGTATGGAGGCGTCGAACGGGTCATCACGATGCTGGGCGCCGGAGGACGAGCGTATGGGATCGAGAGCCGCGTGGCCTATCTCGCTCCGGGCCGGCACGTGAAGCTGGTGCATCATCATGGTGTGGCTGCCTATCGTTTCCCATTGCAGTTGGAGGTGGCATCGACCGGACTGTCCCTGGCATTTCTTTTCGCGTATCGGCGCCTCGCTGCCTGGGCGGATGTATTGCACTTTCATTTTCCCTGGCCCTATGGCGATCTTGTCCATCGACTGAGCGGCGTGACGAAACCGTTTCTCGTGACCTATCATTTGGACATCACCCGCCAGCGCATTCTTAGATTGCTGTATACGCCTTTGAGATCCTGGTTCTTGGGGCGGGCCTCGCGAGTGATCGCCACCTCGCACAAATATCTGATGTCGAGTCCTGTCCTGAGGAAACTCGCCCGGACGCGGGTCATTCCTCTGGGAGTCGAAGATCAGGCTCAAGGTGCGGGCATTCCGCTGCGGCAGGCTTATTGGCGTCACCGTCTCCCCGGAGACTTCGTGTTGTTCGTCGGCGTCCTTCGCTACTATAAGGGCCTGCATCTGTTGCTGGACGCAGCCTCTTCCATTCGTGGTCACATCGTCATTGCCGGAACGGGCCCTTGTGAACAGGCATTGAAACGGCAAGCTCACACACTCGGACTCACGAACGTGAGTTTCCTCGGCGAAATAGACCAGGTGGACAAGGATGCGCTGTATCGTCTGTCGGCGGTCTTCGTCTTTCCCTCTCACCTGCGATCGGAAGCCTTCGGCCTATCGCTCGTGGAAGCCGCGATGTATGGCAAGCCGCTGGTGTCCTGCGAAATCGGCACCGGTACGACGTTCGTGAATGTGGATGAGCTGACGGGATTAGTGGTGGAGCCAGGCAATCCTTATGCTCTGAGCGCCGCTGTCAACCGCCTGCTGGCAGACCGGCGAGAACGCGAGCTATTCGGACGAAACGCCAGAAAACGATATCTAGACCAGTTCATTGCCGAGAGGATGGTCGCAGACTATGCCAGAGAATACCGCGCTGTGTTGATGGAGCAGGACGCATGGAAGGCCTCACACTAATCCGGTGGTCTCTCGGGATGCACATCGCGCGCGGCGCGCATGAAATGCTCGAGGCCATGCGGCTGAGAGATACCTGGATCTACTGCGGCTGGCAGGACATCCGATTGCGGTACCGCCGATCGATCTTGGGACCGTGGTGGCTGACGGCCAGCACGGCAGTCACCATCGGCGTGCTTGGAGGCCTCTGGTCACAGATCTTCCAACTCGACATCAAAGAGTATCTGCCGTTTTATGCGGTCGGACATGTGACGTGGATTTGGTTTTCCGCTCAGATCAATGATGCCTGCACGGGCTTTACGCAGTTCGAACACATCATTAAACACACGCGGCTCCCCTATCCGACGTATCTCCTCAGACTGTTCATGCGCAACACCCTCATTCTCGCCCACCATGCTGTCGTCGTCCTCGTGGTATTACTCCTATGCGGCACCGGCCTGCACGCATTGTCCTGGCTGTCGCTCGTCGGAGTTGGTCTTGCGGCGATCGTGTGCGTGCTCCTATCGATCGTCGTCGCAATTTGTTGCGCCCGTTATCGCGACTTGCCCCCGGTCGTCGCCAGTCTGCTTCAAGTGGCCTTCTTTCTGACTCCGATCCTGTGGCAGCCAGGCGCTCTTCGCTCCTATGCCTGGATCGCAGAACTGAATCCGCTCTTTCATTGGATCGAACTCATCCGGCAGCCATTACTCGGCCACGTTCCTGCCACCATCTCGTATCTTTGGACAGTCGGTTCGATCGGCCTCTTCGCGTTCATGGCATTATGGCTGCTGGGACGCCAGCGCGACCGGATCGCCTACTGGATATAACGACTATGGCCTGCGTGCATGCCGATCGCATCGTGGTCGAATTTCCGATGTACGGCGTCGGCCATCGATCGTTCAAACAACAACTCTTGCAATCCGCCACCGGCGGGCGGATCGGTCGACGGGGAGACCTGACGGTCATTCGCGCGCTGGACCAAGTGTCCTTCCGGTTAGAACCTGGAAATCGCCTGGGGCTCTGGGGCCATAACGGGAGCGGGAAAACAACCTTGCTTCGCGCGATCGCCGGCATCTATCAGCCGGTTTCCGGGCAACTTACTGTGGCCGGGCGCATCGCATCGCTCATTGATTTGAATCTCGGCATGGACGGAGAAGCCAGCGGCGTCGAGAACATCAGGATGCGGGGCATTCTTCTGGGCCTCTCGCGCCGGCAAGCGGATCGCTTGCTTGACGACGTAGCAGAATTTACCGAGCTTGGGGAATTTCTCTCAATGCCGGTCAGGACCTATTCGTCCGGCATGCATATGCGGTTAGGATTCGCCGTCTCGACCGCAGTCGACGCCGATATCGTCCTCATGGACGAATGGCTGTCTGTGGGAGACGCGGACTTTCAAAAGCGGGCGCAAGATCGTCTCGCCCGCTTTCTGGCCCGCTCAAAGATTCTTGTGCTGGCGTCGCATTCTGAGCAACTGCTCAAGGACATGTGCAATCGGATCATTCAACTGGAACATGGCCGTATTCAGGCAGCCTGGGAGGAACCGCAAGGCGATCCCACTTTAGCGGATACCTGCGCCTCCAACACCTCACAACCAGGATAACGGAGTTCTCATGCAACCCGACAGATTTTCACTTACCCAATCTTCGGAAGCCGTCGCGCTCCAGTCTCTCGATAGGGACGTGGCGGACATCCGCCTTATCTTGCTGGCGGGAGGGCACGTCCGTCAGGATTTTGTCACCCTGTTGGACGTAACGTCCCCTGCGATGTTGCCCTATATGGGCAGACCGTTGATTTATATCTCCGTGCTGAATTTCCTGAAACTGGGAGGCCGCGAAGTGGTCATCGTGCTCCCTGAGGACGAACGACGCGTCGAAGCATTTCTGCGCGCGTCGTTCGAGTCACGCATCGCCCTCTCAGTTGTGAGAGCACCGAATCAACCGGGCGCGACGCCCCTTCAATCGTTGAAAGCCGCGCTGAAGCTTATCACGTGCGACGGGTCGGTCGACCATTCCGCCGTCATCGCTCACGGCGACATTTATTACGAGTTAGAGCGGTTCGAAGCCGGGGAACGTCCCGTTGTCTTTACCTCCACCTATATCGATTCCGACAAGTATTCGTCCATTCACTTGAGCCACGGTCACTATCTATTTCAGGAGGCCTGGGCAGGAAAAAAATCGCCGTTGCCGGAGGGATCGCGATCCACTGCCGCGTATACGGATATCGGACTCTACTACCTTCCTTCCGCGGTTGACGCCTATGGGACACTGACCGAATCAGTTCCTACGATTTCGACCGTGGGCGGGTTGATGTTTCATCGCTACGGGAGTCGGGTTGAACTGCAAACGGTCGCCTCGTGGATTGATTTGGGTCATCTCGACACCTCCGCCAGAATCCGCACGCATCTCCTGGGCACTCGCGAGTGCAATCACCTCGATATCGATGAAATGCGCGGCCTGATCACCAAGCGCGGACGCCATCGGGACAAATTGCTGCAAGAGATCAACTACTACCATCTCTTGCCGAAAGAACTGACGGTCTATTTTCCGAGAATGCTCGAATCCCGGCTCGGCAGGGACGTGTCCTACACGATCGAGTACTACGGGTACAAGACACTCTCCGAATATCTCGTGTTCTATGAGGTTCCTGCGAACGTCTGGCGCCAGGTGCTGGTGAAGATTCTGTCGATCCACAAGGCCTTCACGTCGCGTGTGGGCGCGAATGTCGAAGCGAGCAGCGTGTTCGACTTTTATTGGGGCAAGACGGAGAGGCGGCTCAGCGAATATGCGAACTTGACGGCCGTTCTTCCTCTTCTCGATGCCGAAGAAGTCGAAATCAACGGGACGGTGTATCCCGGTTGGGCATCCTGCCGCTCTGCCATTCAAGCGCGGTTGCAGCACCTGGCTGCTACCTGCACGACGACGGTCATCCATGGCGATCTCTGCTGCAGTAATATTCTCTACGATCCGCGCACCAGCTTGATCAAGTTCATCGATCCGCGCGGGGAATTCTTCGACGAGGGCTGCTATGGAGACCCCCGATACGATCTCGCAAAGCTGCTGCATTCATTTCACGGCGGATACGATTTCATTCTTCATGAAATGTACCAGCTCACTTCTGCCGGTGAGAGGCGCTACGACATGTCGCTGCTGCGGTCCGATACCGCCCGCCAAGCGGACAGCCTATTATTGGAACTCCTTGGCAGCATGACCGGCTACGACCTCCGGGACTTACTCACGCTCGAGGCGCTCTTATTTCTCACCATGCTGCCGTTTCACTGCGACGACATCAAACGTCAGACCGCTCTCTACTTACGCGGTCTGATGTTGCTGAAAGAGGCGTTCGATGAGAATTTGCCTTGATGTCGACGGCACGCTCTGCGAGTTGAAAGGTCCTCACGAGAACTACGCGACCGTGAGACCGATTCCTCACGCGGCGGTTGCCATACGCTCCTTGCGGGCGGCCGGTCACTATGTGATTCTCGCCACGGCACGGCACATGAATACATGTGGGGCGAATGTCGGGATGGTCGTCGCTCGGCAGGGACACACGCTGCTGGAATGGCTAAACCGTCACGGCATCGAGTACGACGAGCTGTGGTTCGGCAAGCCGCATGCAGATCTCTACTTGGACGATAAGGCGATCGCATTCCCCGGCAATTGGTATCAGCTGACCCAAGAGAGCATCCTTCGATCCGGCAACAGGGCCGCCAAGATGAATATTGTCATCGCCATGGCCGGCGCCGGGGCTCGATTCGCTGCCAAAGGCTATAGGCTGCCGAAGCCCTTGATTCCCGCATTCGGCGAGCCGATGTACCGGCACGCCATTCGGTCGCTTCCGTTACACCTGGCCGAGCCGCTGATCTGCATCATCCGGCAGAGCCCCCAATCAGATTTACTGCGACAGGATATCGAGGAACAGTTCGGCGCGTTCCATCCGCGTGTCGTGGAGATCGATCACCTGACGAAAGGACAAGCCGAATCGGTGTTGTATGCCAGACATCAGATCGCGTTTCATCGTCCCATCCTGGTGCACAACGCGGATAGCGCTTTCGAAGTGAACAGCTTCGTGAAGTTTCCTCCGGCCGGAGACGGGGCACTGTGTGTGTTCAAGGGCAGCGGAAACAAATGGAGTTACGCCGCGATGGACGGCGAAGGCCTAGTCAGTCAGGTGAGAGAGAAGGAACCCATTTCCTCCTTTGCTTCTACAGGAACCTACTACTTTCGCTCGTCCGTCCAGCTGCTGGACCTGATCGAGGAGGCGATGAACCGAATAGAAACCGTCAATGGCGAATATTATCTCGGACCGCTCTACAACCGGATGATCGCCCAAGGACAGCATATCAGAGGTGTGGAGGTTGACCGGTTCATCAGTTTCGGCACACCGGACGATCTTGCTCTTTCCGAAGCCAGCCAAGCGAACGCCGAAGCGATCAAGCGGCTGGCGGACCGGATCAATAAAGTCAGTGCTAACTCAGAACTGACAACTAAGAACTCATAACTTCCAGAGGGACCACCTTTAAGGGATATGATGCCGACCGCTCCACCCAACGTGCCGGTTCAAAAAACTGCTGTTTTGTTATACGGCATGCTGAGGACCTTTCAGCTCACCGCTCCCTCCTTCCATCGTCATGTGGTGGAACCGAATAACGCGGATGTGTTTTATTTTGGTCCGGCACAATCGGATGTCGCTACGAAAGAGCTCAGCGGCCGTCTCGATCTCTTCGGCAATCTCAAGGATAATCCCAAGGGCCGGGTGGATCCGGTGAACGGAATCGACCCTGGTGCGTTCTTCGCAGCCTACGGCCCCGCCATGCGAAGTTATGGATTTCATCGTGTCGACCAAGAGGAATTCGTCCGTCAGGCTGCAGTCGTCAATCGGAAGGACTGGATCTATGGACTCAATCCGGCCCGTCTGTTCTCTATGGTATTCAACATGGAGGGAGTGGTTCACCTCTTGGAGGAACATGAACGAACACAAGGCGTGACCTACGACACCATCATCATCACGCGGCCCGATATCGCCTTCTTTTCTCCTATCAGCGCCAAAGCGAAAAAGGGTGTGCTGCACATCCCCTCTGGAGAAGGGTTCGACGAATGGGGACGAAAACACATGGGCAATGCCCGTATTCTGTATTACAAAAATGTCGAAACAGGGGATTACGTTCAAGGGGGAGATCTCCTCACATTCAACGATCAGATTTTTCTGCTCGCCCGCGCGGATCTGTCCTGCTTTTCAGGACTGAGCAAAGTGCTCAACGACTATCTCGCGCGACAGGTACCCGCTTCTCCCGAAACGATCTTATACCTCCATTTGTGCCTCAGGCATGGGCTGAAGCCGCTGCTGCATCCGGAATGGTGCTATCAGATCCAGCGCTCCGGCATGCCGATGGTGGAGAACGTGGCCGATACGAGCATGATCCGCATCGTGGATCGTTATCACCACAAAGCACGCGAACGGTTCCGTAAGGAGCCGTTGGGCTGCCTGCTGCGCGATGCAAAACTCCTCATCAAGCGGGTGGCCCACCGGCTGATGAGATAACACGCCTCCATTGTGCCGGAGCAGTAGACATCAGAGTGTACTATGCCCGTGCGGGAATCGGATATCACCGTCGTGTTTCAGGGCCCCGTTGTGCACGGATCAGGTGGGACAGCCGAACAGATACGCCGGACGCAACTGGTCCTGCCTCATGCTCATTATATTCTGAGCACATGGACCGGCTCGGAACTAGCCGGGATTGACGTCGATGATGTTGTTCTGTCAGTTGATCCTGGTGGACTGTCCGGGATCAAGCGACGAGACGACGCGAACGAACCGAACAACATCAACCGCCAACTGCTTTCGACCAAGCGTGGCATGGATCTCGCCCGCACCGAGTACGCAATTAAATTGCGGACGGATAGTTTCCTGGAACATACAGAATTCCTTCGCTGGTTCGAGCGCGTCCGCGCCGGCGAGCCCGCACGCATCGTTGCCTCCTCGCTGTTCACCATCGATCCGACGATGTTTGAACAGATGCCCTATCACGTGAGCGATTGGTTTCAATTCGGCGAGACGCCGGTACTGCAGGATTACTGGTCTGCGACATTTATGAATGAGGGTGACGCGACCTATTACGAACGCCATCCCTACGCAGAGCATTCGACGTTCATGGATCGACGCTTTCGGTCTCGCCTGGCGGTAGAACAGTATGTCGCGTCACAGTACGCCGCACGGCTGGGCTACAAGGTGCCCCGGTATCACAATGACCTCTGCGACGAGGTGACCACCGGGCATCAACGTTTTCTCGCCGAACAGTTTCTGATTCTCGATCCTTGGCAGATCGGATTGCGATTTCCGAAATATGCCTGGGCGTATCGTTCAAGTTTCCAGCGGCTCAATTGCCTCCTCTTTCTAGACTGGTATCTGCTGTATCTTGAACAGGGCGGAGCACCCATCGAGACCGGCGCCCCCCTTGGCAGTTTCAGAGCCAGAAAAAAGCGAAAACAGGTGGCAAGGGCGCTGAGCCGTTGGATGGATAAGGCCGGGCCGGTTCTCGTGCGACCCTCTGTTAAATGGATTGTCAACCGCTTGTTGGCTGTGTTGGAGTGACAGGAACGATAGCGCGAGCTATGCCTATCTTCCTGTGCCTGCCGTCAGATCAGAGTGGGACTCTTCGCACAAGAGCGGAGGTTCAACAGCTTTTGCTATTTCACCTTGGAAAAATCGGCGATGATTCTCGCCTCATTTCCATCCTGAAGATTCACGATGAAGACCGAGGCTGCAGTGGGATCAAACTTTTCATAGGCGAACACGGCGGTAAAGCGTGACCGATACACCGGCCCGCTTCCCTCATTCTTTCGGCCACGTTCGGCTTTTCCGATGTCGATGGGCTTAATCCTCTTGGAGCCCTGTTGCAACTCGATCAAGGCGCCTTCTGCAAAATATTCATCGTCACCGCACAACTGAACTTCAATCTCCATGTTGGGCATGTCCACGACCTTCTTGATGAACTCCTCAGGCATGCGCACATCCATCTTCCGCTTCTTGGACTCCGCCGCTTCCTGCCTGCCGAATGCTTCAAGTCGGTAGCGCTTCGTCCTGAGGATGGCACTGGCTCCACAGGAATCCTTCTCCGGATCGGCTCCCACGCGCGTGACCATGGATGCCTGCTGAAGGACCTTCTTGACCTCCTCTGGAGTATTAGCCTTTTCCATCGGCGCCCGCCCGGCTTCCAAAATCTTTTTGGCATCCTCCAGGGAGAGATTCACATCAATCGCCGAAACCGGCTGGAGACCCACGATCGTCAACAGGCCTGTGATTGCACAGATCGCAACACCACGACCTCGCGCCACTGATATCAGGCCTCGCACGCTCATGACTCTCCCTGGTAGATGGGGCCGCATTGTAAGCAAACCCCCTACCCCTTTGCAATCAGACTGAGAAGCTGGTCCAGTTTGGATAGGGCTTTCTGGTGTAAAGTTCATCGAGATCAACCGGCACATTCACACCGGCTTGTGCGAGCAATTTGGCGACCAGCCGGAGAGGCAGACCGACCACTGTCGGAAAATCTCCGATAATGGAATCAATCAGATTGCCGCCCTCACCTTGAATTGAATACGCACCGGCCTTGCCAAGACTTTCTCTGGTTGCAAGGTACCTTTCATGTACTCGTTCATTGAACATCTTCATCCGGACGACAGCCGTAGACAGGGCCACGACATCTATCCCGCGAGCGAGACAGGCGAGCGAGACCGCAGTATGCACGTGATGATCACGACCCGCCAAGCGACGAAGCATCGCACGGGCCTCCAACAGATTAGCCGGTTTTCCAAGCCAGTCTTGGTCTACTTCTATCACCGTGTCACTCCCCAGCACCATCGCCTCCGGTTCCTGCCTCGCAACCGATTGCGCTTTGCCATGAGCAAAGACCTGCACCTGCTCGATGACGGTACGACTCAGCATGATCCGCTCCTCAAAGAATGGATATTTGACGTTGAACGGGATACCCAGTAGAGCCAGCAGTTCGCGACGTCGCGGGGAGGTTGAAGCCAGAATGAGTGACATCTAGCGCACTGCGGGAGAACTATCGGAGCATACGAAAGCCTGTTCTGTCCGCACGTCTGAGACAATAGGCGAGGGTTCAGGAGAAACGGGGCGGGCGAGCAGCATCCGGTCGGAGAGCTCGGCGAGATTCGCGATGTGGATACGAAAATTGGCGAGCACCTGCTCCACATCATCGACCGAGGAGACCCGGAACATCTCCGCTCGAAGCGAGGCGGCATGAGGGAATCCCTTGCAGTACCATCCGAGATGTTTTCGCATCCGCCGAAATTGACCCTCCCCACAGGCCGCTTCGAACCGACGGGCATGATCGAGCAACGTGTCGAAGCGATCGTCGAGTGTCGGTATCAGGCCTTCGGGGCCCACCTCAAGCCGATGCTGCTGCAGAATGAGTCGTGCCTCCTCTTTCTGTCGGAAGAACCAGGGGGTTCCTAGCGCGGCTCGTCCGACCAACACACCATCGACTCCGGTGTCCCGCACGCGACGGACGACATCGTGATAACTGTGTACATCCCCATTGCCGAACAGCAACGTCCCAGTCCCCCGCACAATCTCCGCGGCTCGGGCAATGGCGTTCCAATCCGCTTCTCCACGATACATTTGTTGCAAAGTGCGTCCATGCAAGGAAATCACTGCTGGTTGTTCCATGAGAAGCTGTTCGATCCAGCGGTCGACCACCACGGCGTCATAGCCAAGGCGTGTCTTGACGGACAAGGGAATGGTGTGACGGACGAGCGGATGGGCGTCCTGCCGCTGCTCATTCATACGCCGGATCGCCGCCACCCTGCCAGGCTTGATCCCTGCCGCCTCAAGCGATTGACCGGCCGCCCAATCGGCGATTCCCTGTCGTGTGGCCTGCATGATCGCCTGAGCCACGTCCGGTGTCCGGATCAGTCCCGCGCCAGACCCGGAGGAGGCCACGCTCCGCGATGGACAGCCCATGTTGATATCCAATCCGTCAAACCCTAGCTCACACACGGCATGAGCAGCCTGATAGAACAGGTCCGGCTCCTTCCCATACAACTGCGCGACGATCGGCCGTTCAACCTCATGGTAAACGAGGGAGTTCAAGAGGAATTCCGGCCCCCGGCAAACATCATGCACATGCGTGAACTCCGTGAAGGAGACGTCAGGCTTCCCATGCATCGCCACAGTATGGCGAAACGTCGCATCGGTGACTCCATCCATCGGCGCCATCCCGATGATCGGCTTGGGAAGTGACTGCCAGAAACTCATCGAGTATGCTCCAACTCCATCGCAGGTTCACTCATCTCGTTCGCCTGCGCATAAGCCATGCGTAACATGTCGCACTCCTCTAGTACGCAGCCTCGTACATCGGGCGCGCGCTCCGTCACAAATTCAAGAAACCGTTCGATCTTGAGGAGAAAGAAATCATACGAGTGCGTGAGCGGTCGTGGCGATCGGAACCAGAAGGCCACGAAGTCTGTCAGGCAGACGTCCCGCTCCGCTATCGCTCGGCAGGTTTGGGGAAACATCTCTGCAAGGTCGCCTCCCCAATGCAAAATTTCATGCGGAAGATAGGAGGTGCGGTAACGCATGACACCAGCCGCCTCGGAGGTTATTTCCTCCCACTCCGTGCCTGTCATGGGAACGTGCCCCGTGATGATTTGCGCATATCGCGTATAGTCGTCGCACAGCTGCTGTCGATCAGAGTGGCATATCGGGACTCGAACAGACGCTGGACAAGACGTCTGCTGCTGCAACTGATCTACGGATGTTCCTCTGGCCATCGCCTGCCGAACGAGGGGAGAGAACCGTCTCAGAGCGTCTGAATACTCCTCCACAATCATCTCAATCGGTTTGGTGTCCACTTCGAGCGCCACCGCTCTGAGATTCACGAGACTCGAATGGGACAGGACCTGTTCGAGCATGGTGAAGAGAATCGTCGGGATCGGAGCAGCATGGGCATCGATCCACTCCGGAAGCATCTCTGTTCTCTGTGGCTCTCCAACCGACTCGTGGCAGGCCAAACCCGCCATGTGGATTTCGACCACCCGGTCCAGAGGAAATTCGTCGAGAAATGTCTGGACGAATTGCTCAAGAGATGTCCGTTTGCACGCGTCGGTATAACGATAGACGGTCCAAAGATGTCCGATGTCCAACACGAGACCGCAGGGTACCAACAAGGTAACGCGGCGAAAAAAATGCGGGATTGGTATCGTGCCGGCGCAAAAATACGTGAGTGGCGGCATCTCCAAAAGAAAGAGTGGCGAGGTTCCGTCCATTCGACGACCCTGCCGATCCATCGCGTGTTGAACTGTCGCAATATTGGCCGCGACGACATCAGCACTCAAACGTGTATACAACGGAGGGACATACGTGCCAAACGAATAGCCCGCCATCTGCTTCGTTGCACATTCATGATTCAGCCAGAGACTTTGCACGCGGTTGAGTTGTGTGACCATCTCATCCACATCCTGCTGAAACAACGGAGACTCTTGAACATTCGGTTGGGTAATCCATAAACCTTCCCCGTGGTACGCGAGCGCAATGTCAGGCATAGCGCGTCGAACCGTCGTCAGCACGGCCGCCGGCGCCTTGAAGACTTCCAGATAGCCTGGCTGAAGTCCTCGCTCCCTAAGCGTGCTCACCAGCTCGAAAAGATCAGGGGAATAGACATCAACCGACAGCCCCATCCCCTGTGGGGGAATACTCCTGAGGCGACTGTGAAAATCCTGGTGATCGACATTGCAATGAACCATCATCCACCCCTTGTGCTGACCAGACAATTGGCCTAGTCTATTCGTTGAACCCCTTGTTTGACAAGGGAAGCCTCGGTCGCGGACCAGAGAGCCCCGTCTGCTATACTTGGCTTACGTCGCCAGGGATGGAATCCTCAAGCATCGCGCAGATGGGAATCGGGGAAATCTCGAACCCATGCCGAACGACGATGACAACTTCTTCAAGGCGACAGATCACCCATACACTATGGTTGCCCATATGATGACACCAGGAGTTGTGCAGATTCCGGGAGACGTGTCCGTGAGTGAAGCTGCTCTGTTGCTCGAACGAGAACACGCGCCTTGCCTGCTCGTGAAGGATACCGACACGCGGTTCGGCCTCATGACGCCGACGGATATTGTGAAGAAAGTCGTGGCCCAGGGCCTTGAGCCGCACGAGATCGAAGTCCGGACGATCATGACACGCCCTGTGCAGTTCATCGAATACGATGAGGCTCTGGCAGAAGCTTCAACACTCATGATGGCAACAGGTGCTTCTCTTTTGATTGTCACCAAACAAAACCAACCGGTCGGGGTACTCAGTGCGCAAGATCTGATGCTCAGCCCGCCCAGGCGAGACACGAAAATCCCTGTCGTGGTCAGTGTGGTCGGACGACCTTCGACGCAGGGGCTAAACTATAATGCCATGATTACTCATCTGAGCCATGTCGGGGCGTTGATCGAGTCAGCTGCCAAGATTCTGACAGGAACGAACGTTGTACTGGCGTTTTCCATACCCGGTCAAAACACACCCTTAACCATTCACGGAAGAGTTCTGACCAGTGGAGTTCCGAGTGCAGAGCCGAGTGAGCCGTCAAGTGGGACCCGCATGTGGCATGTCGATATTCAGTTTACTGACCTCTCGTCGACCGATCTCGCACGCATCAGGGCCTGGGCGCTTCAAACAATGCCCCCCTCATCCCATCGCTCCTAGCCCGCATTGTTCATGAACGCATCTGCGGCACTATCGCCGATCCACTGCTCCTGTGTGTAACGCGCGCCCCTGAGACCTGAAGCACGGACAGAAAGAGCGCGCCTGTGTCATCGCACACGGGATACGCGTCATGAGAAACGCGAGCGAATCTCACATATATTTTTTGTTCCTTTGACCAACAAGCGATCAGCTGATAGAATTTTCCCACCCTGGAGTAAACTTTTGCACTACATGGAAAACCAGATGAAAACCTCCCAGACTCGTTCCCGACCCCTCCTCTCGAACGAGGAGTTGCTGAGCCAGATTCGCCTCCTGCTCGATAGTCCGGATGATGACCTGCACGCCGCGATCATGAAGGAACTCCTGGTCGGAACACTTCGGCTCCACGATTCTCATCTGGACCTCCTCGACCTCAAGATTGTCAACCGCGCCGTCAAAGAACTGCGTCATGCCTTCCGCGTCTTTCATGACTATCGCGATCGCTGCAAGATCAGCATTTTCGGTTCAGCCCGCACCGCATCCGATGATCCCAATTACTTACTGGCCTTTCAATTTTCTCGCCGGATCGTCGAGGAAGGGTTCATGGTGATTACCGGAGGGGCCGACGGAATCATGCGCGCCTGCCAGGAGGGTGCTGGACGCGAGAACAGCTTCGGGGTCAATATCATGCTGCCCTTCGAGCAAGGCCCGAACACCACAATCGCCGATGATCCCAAACTTGTCACGTTCAAATACTTCTTCACCCGGAAACTCATCTTTCAGAAAGAGGCCAACGCTATCGCCTTATTTCCCGGTGGCTTCGGGACACATGATGAAGGCTTTGAGATTCTGACCCTCGCCCAAACCGGCAAGAGCGATCCCCAGCCGATCGTATGCCTCCAGGCTCCAGGATGCGATTATTGGAACGACTGGTACAATTTCGTCACACGCCAACTGTTAGCCCGTCAACTGATCAACGCTGAAGATCTGAGCTTGTTCAAAATCACATCGTCTGTGGAAGATGCGATCGATGAGATTAAGAAGTTTTACCGCCGCTTCCATTCCATTCGATATGTCGGTCGGCTTTTGGCCATGCGGCTAAAAATGAGCATTTCTCCCGAACAGGTAGCCGGCCTCCATGACAGATTTGGCGATCTGCTATCCGAGGGCACTTTCGAATTGCACGGACCGCTCCCAGAAGAACTCGATGAGCCGGCCTTGAAGGACTTGCCTCGGTTGACTTTTATTTCCAACCGCCGGAGTGCAAGCCGGCTGCGTCAACTGATCGACCATCTCAACACCCTTTGATTCCTCCTTATATGGCGCTTTAGTCTCGTAGGAGCATCATGATATGCTCCGACACGATGGCCGGTTCCCGCACACAACATACATTCGCTGAACCTCCTACCGTCGTGCTCTACCACGCCGAATGTGCTGACGGATTCGGCGCCGCTTGGGCGATTTGGAAACGATTTCCAGCCGCTCGGTTCGTTCCGGTAAAACACGGGAATCCTCCTCCCGAAGGCTTACAGAACCAACGAGTCGTCATCGTGGATTTCAGCTATGACCGAGACACGCTGGAAACCATGGCCACTCAGACTCAAGCGATCCTCGTGCTCGATCATCACATCACTGCAGAGAAAGCCCTCGCCGGTCTTCCCTATGCCTACTTCGACATGAAGAAGTCCGGAGCGGTTTTGGCCTGGGAATGGGCGCACGATCAGCCGGCACCCTGGCTCCTGGACTACATCCAAGACAAGGACCTCTGGACCTGGATGCTCCCTTCCAGCCGAGAAATCAATGCCGCGATAGCCTCCTATCCATTCGACTATCACCTCTGGAGCCACTTCAAGCAGAAAGAGCTGGAGCAGGAGGGCCGGGCCATCTTGCGTTACGAAAGCGAGCTGGTGGGCAAACTTGCGGCACAAGCGATCTTAGTAGAGTTTCATGGCGCCATCGTTCCATCGGTACAAAGCGCGGTCCTGACCAGCCAGATCGGCGAACGCCTTTCAGCTAAACACCCGTTTTGCATTATTTGGCATGATCGTGATGGGCGCCGCTATTATAGTATGCGCTCGCGAGAGGATGGGATCGACGTAGGAGCGATCGCCGCGTCTTTCGGCGGTGGAGGCCATACGCACGCCGCGGGGTTTTCAGTTTCTCTTGGGGCTGATGGCTCCTTGCCGGATAACCCGGCACTCCCTCGATCGGTCGTCGACCGTCGCCGTTCTCCCTCCCAATGAGAATGAGAGCGCCATGATTCCACTACATGACGACATCCCAACCCAGCTGACGCCGATGGTCACGATCGCAACGATCGCAACCTGCGTCCTCGTCTTTCTCTACCAGGCGAGCCTTCCATCCGGCTCAGGAGAAACATTTGTCTTTCAGTACGGAGCGATTCCTGCCCTCGTGTTTGGGAATGCTGAACCTCCTGAGATGGGTGTCGTCATTCCTGCCTATGCCACGCTGATCACGAGTATGTTCCTCCACGGCGGCTGGATGCATCTCATAGGGAACATGCTGTACCTCTGGATCTTCGGAAATAACATCGAAGACGTGATGGGACATGCGAAGTACGTCGCGTTCTATCTCACATGCGGAATTCTGGCCGCACTGAGCCATGCCTTGACCGATCCATCCTCATCCATTCCGATGGTCGGGGCAAGCGGCGCGATTTCCGGTGTCCTCGGCGCCTATGTGTTATTGTTTCCACGAGCCCGTGTGATGGTCATCATGCCCGGCCTGGGAGCCACGAGGGTGGCAGCGGGCTTCGTCCTCGGTATGTGGTTCTTGATGCAAATATTGAGCGGAGGGATGAGCGTCGGTAATGAGGGAGGCGGCGTAGCCTTCTTCGCCCATATCGGCGGGTTTCTTGCTGGAATGGCACTCATTGGCTTGTTCAAACGCCCGGACGTACCCTTCTTTGCACCAAGCCGCAACGACCGATGGGGAAACTGACCCGGGCTGTCTGGCGATCTGATCTATCTGGTTTGTCTAAATTTTGGTTGAACGTCACAGACCAGATCCACCATCCTGACGCTTACGCATCCAATAGTTCCCGCACTTTTTCCACCAATCCCGTTTGTCGATAAGGACGGCGCAAGAGGTAGCGCGGGTTAAGGCGATGAGATAGCATCGTCTCATCGTCATACCCGGAAACGAAGAGCGGCTTCATCATTGGATTATGCTCCAACAACCGCTTGGCCAAATCCCGTCCCCCGATTTCCGGCATGATCAGATCACTCACGGCCACGTGGACGCCGCCGGGATGCTGCTGTGTGAGCAGTAAGGCTTCAACGGATGAGATCGCTTCCAAGACTTGATAGCCATGCCGCAACAATGTCGAGAGGGCGAGCTTACGGTCGATCTCATTCGGCTCCACCAGCAGAATCGTTTCTTGGCCCTTGGCCGAAACGCGTGCCAAGTTAGATGGCGCCGGCGACCGGCCCGGTCCTACGAGAGGTAGGGCCACACGCACTACCGTGCCTTGGCCAGGTTGACTGACAACATCGACGTGTCCTGCGCTCTGTTTCACAATGCCATAGACCGCCGTAAGTCCGAGCCCTACATTCATCTCCTTTGTGGAGAAGAACGGTTCAAATATATGCGACTGAGTCTCTGGACTCATGCCACTTCCAGTATCGTTCACTTGAATCAGTACCTTGGAGAGGTGCCCTCCCCTTCCAGTCACGGCCCCACTCGTATGCTCACGAAACATTTGCTTCACTTCTATTCGGAGACGACCACCATTTGGCATGGCATCTCGCGCATTCACCGCGAGATGAAGCAGAACTTGTTCGAGTCCTTCACGATCAACCTCGACATCCATCGGCGCATCTTCGATAACGATGCTGAGATCGATGGATTCGGGCAGCAATCCTCTAATGACTTCGCGCAGTTCCTCCAGCACTGTCTTAACCGAAAGCACCTGTCGGACATGACCGTCGTGGAGGCCCAATCCTGCCAATTGAGCGGTCACGGCTGCGGCCTGCCCCCCGCTTCGAAATATGTCATCGACCGGTCCATAGAGTGGGTCTTCTGGCTTGAGACGGGATAGTACGACACCGGTCTGTCTTCCAATTACCGAAACGAGATGGCCAAGCTCGTTGGCAACCCCCATGGCGATCCGACCAACCGCTTCCATCTTCTGCGCCTCCTGTAACTGCTGCTCGAGGCCTTGGCGCTCCTTCTTCTCTTGCCGGACGTGCTCGCTCGCTCGTGAAAGCTCGCTTTTGAGCCCCTTCACACGAGCCTCCAACTGATCCCGCGACGCTTGTAAGACCTGCTCAGTCTCTTTCAGTGCCTCGATACTTCCCAACAGTACCGTTTTTTGTTTTCGTTCGGTTCCGATCGTTTGCAACGCGAGCCCGTAGAACGTCGCCATCACTAACAAAACCGGCACTCCCAGCAGATGCCCAGGTGATAAAGAACCGGTTTGCACGACCCCCTGATACAGGGTGATGCCGTATCCCAAACAGAGCAACAGAGACAGCCCGATAACATGGGAGAGCCGACGCACCGAGGCGGCAATGAGCATGAGCACGAAATATGACAGATAGAGATCCGACCGGGCATTACCAGAAAGATAGATCGTCGCAGTCACGAGTACCGTGTCGATCCCGATGAGCGTCCCGCTGAACCACGCGGCCTGTAGGATCGAGGTCGGCACATACCACAAGCAGAGGACCATCGCTGCTAACCCACAGACGATCACTCCGCTCATTGGGCGACCTGCGATCAGTTCCGCGCCAGATAACAACTGATAGGCCAACATCACACCGACCAACGACTGAAGAACAACATATCGCGGACGCGAAATCGTACTATCGTGATATGAATCTTCCGAAGACGGCTCGATATGATTTTCAGAAAGAATAGCAAGACTGCTCATGTGGATGATCTCCTGTTGAACGACCGAGGCTGGCAAGATGCCGATCTCTATTTGCGCCGGATTGCATATGCCAAAAACCCGCTACAAATGGAGCAAGTCCCATACCGATGCCCCAATCAGAGTGACCCATGTTTTTCCAGTAGACTAGCCTCTGAGAGCTGATCCGTTTGATCCATCTTCATACAATACGTCACAAAATAGAACGAAGTGGGATGGACAAAAAACGGCTCACAGATTGGATGTATGAGGGCCGTGCGGCAAAGGAGACGGTCGACCACCCCCGGCACCCTGTCGGTTGATGCCGGATATGGACGAGCTATCGAGTGAAGCAGGTTATGCAGATGGGACGGGACCGTTTGCCAGGCCGTCACGAAATTGCTTGGCATGATCGAGAGCGAAACTGAGCGACTCCGCGAGAAACGTGATATGCCCCATCTTGCGACGGGAACGAATTGCCTCTTTGCCATAGAAATGGAGCACCGCACCGGGAATATCCAGGAGAGCTCGACAGCCTGCGCCTCTCATCACTATCGCGGCATCGTCCCCTATGAGATTCACCATGACGGCTGGGCTCAGCAGTCGTGCTTCACCGAGCGGCATCCCGCTGGTGGCACGAACCTGCTGCTCAAACTGGGACACACTGCAGGCATCGAGCGTGTAATGTCCTGAGTTATGAGGCCTCGGGGCAATCTCGTTAATGAGAAGCTCTCCGCTCGAGAGCTGAAACAATTCCAGACAGAAGACCCCGACCCCTTCCAGCCGATCCACGACTTGACGTCCGAGCGAGGCCGCTCGCTCCAACACTGCAGACGATCCCTGGGCAGGCACTTTGGTGGTTCTAAGAATCCCCTCTTCATGTTCATTCTCCGCCAAAGGATAGGTGCAACTTTTTCCGTCAACGCCACGAACCACCAAGATTGAAAGCTCCCGTTCAAACGGTACTACGGACTCTACAATCCACCGCATGCCAGGGCGAGCAGATTGCGATATTGCTTGTTTCACTTCCCGGACATCGGCCTCACGGTGAATGCGCCACTGCCCCTTACCGTCATAACCGGCTGTGGCCGTCTTGCAGAGGGCGGGATAGCCGACCTGTCTCACAAGCGTCGCCAATTGATCGGGGGCAGAGAGGCCGACGAAGGAAGGAACGGGAAATCCGTTGGAGGCCAAGAACCCCTTTTGTTCGAGGCGATCTTGAATTACGCTCAGGACGGCACTCGACGGACGGACCGGCTTCCGCTGCTCCAATACTCGGCAGAGTTCTGCTGGAACATTTTCCCATTCGTAGGTCACGGCGCTCACCAGGTCGGCAAAGCGGGCAAGAACGTGCTGGTCGGTGAACGGAACGGAAAAGCTGTGCGTGGCTATACGATGAGCCGGCGCCTCAGGATCTGGATCCCAGACGGCGACGCGATACCCGAGACGGCATGCCGCCATGGTGAACATGGCGCCCAATTGCCCTCCGCCCAAGACGCCCAGCACTGACCCTGGCTCAATGACGACTGCCTTCACGATCGACGACTCGGACGGCCGTGACCTTTCGTTTCAGCCACCAGGCCCTTCGCTTCAGGAGACTGGAGCACACTGTCCGTCTGTGTCTGACGGAATAATTTCACGCGAGCGGCGATCATCGGATAGCGGCCCGCAAGAATTTGGGCCGCAAGTAAACCGGCATTCTCCGCTCCTCCGATCGCCACCGTCGCGACGGGAATCCCTCTCGGCATTTGCACGATGGAGAGGAGCGAATCGAGTCCGCGAAGATTCTCCGTCGGGATCGGCACGCCAATAACCGGCAGATATGTCTTCGCAGCCAGCATGCCGGGAAGATGGGCCGCCCCGCCCGCACCGGCGATAATGACTTCGATGCCCCTGGCAGGCGCTTGTTCTGCATAGGCGAACAAGCGATCCGGCGTCCGGTGCGCGGAGACGACCATTAATTCGTGTGGGACACCGAGATCCTTCAAAACCGCCGCAGCCTTTTCTAGGATCGGAAAATCGGACTTGCTCCCGCCCAACACCCCGACCAAGGGATGCGAACGATCCACCTCTCGCCGCCTTGAACGTGATTGTGACCCTTTGTCGAGACGACGCATATACAGACCCTTTCCCCACAGCTCTCTAGCTCTCAACGAGGCCACCACCTTAGCGATTCTCTGACCGATGGTCAAGCTCGCGCACTCTCTTCCAACAATCCATAAGACGTGAGTCTCAAACCTAAAAAGCGTCGGAGAGATTCGAGCGAGAAGGGCAACGCGATATCGATATCTTGCTATTCTTGCAATTCGGCTTGGACCGTCTCGAGAAGAGTCTTCATCTCAAAAGGTTTTTGGAGCGTGCTGTGGGCACCTAGCATTTTGGCGACATCGAGAAAATTGAGAATGCCAATCATGTCGCTGCCGCCGGTCATCACAATGACTTTCACGTCGGGAAACTCCCGGCGCAACGAAACAGTGGTCTCCAAGCCATCCTGATTGGGCATGAGAATATCCATAATGACCAGATCGGCTGGGGCCGACCGATACTGCTGGAGAGCCTCCTGACCATCACGCGCCTCCGTGACAGAATAGCCGGCCTGCTCCAACGTTTCGCGAACCAATCGGCGGATTTGGTTTTCGTCGTCGACAACGAGAACAGATGGCATCCTGCACCTCAACTTCGGTAAATGACTACTGACCTCAATTTCTGTGTGTTTTGCCTTTCGGATCGTATTTCCGAACTGTACCATCTCCTCATTGAGTGGGCAAACACACAATGTGCCATCATCCATACCGACGGTGTATCAACAGCGACGCAAGGACCTGTATAGAGCCCGATACCAATTTATGGAGTCGTCCGGGTCTCCCGGTCTCGGACTTGGAGCTTCCCATTACTCGTGCAAGTATCAAGTTCCAGGTTGTCGGAAATGGGCCTAACCTGAAACATTTCACGGTCTGGAGCATACGCGTGCTGTCAGGTCTGACGCTTGACAAAGAAGGACGCTGCCTGTGCGCGTCGTGAGATATGCAGTTTTTGGAACATATTGGCGAGATAATTCTTGACTGTCTTATCGCTGAGTTCCATCGCGGCGGCAATTTCCTTGTTGGTCAAACCTTTCGCCACCAACGCCAGCACACGCTCCTCCTGAGGGGAAAGGGATTGCCCACGTACCGAATCGTTCTGCCTCGGCCAGGTGTTGATCCAATGCAGCGCTCGTTGAGTCAGGGCCGGATCGAGAATCGATTGACCATTGGAAACAGCACGAATCGATCGAACCAGCAGGCTTGAGTCAATATTCTTCAGCACGTATCCCTGTGCACCTGCCAGCACGGCCGCCAGAATAGACTCATCGTCAGCATAGGAAGTGAGGAAGATGATGCGTGTCTTGGGATAACTGGCAAGAATATCGCGGCAGGCTTCGACTCCGGAGCCATCCGGGAGTCGAAGGTCCATCAGAACGATGTCCGGCTGAAGTCGCATGATCGCCCGCACTGCGCCGGCTTTGGTTCCTGCTTCACCGACGACGACAACGCCATGGTGATTGTGCAACACGGTTCGCAGGCCGACACGGACCACTTCGTGATCGTCAACCAAGAGCAGGCGAATCGGGTGAGTTTTAGCGGAGAACATCGGAAGCCTCTTTGGGAAAATCGAGTACGATGCGCGTCCCATCATTCACTTTCGACATGACGGCAAATCGTCCTCCAAGCTTTCGCGCACGAACAGCCATATTCGCCAATCCATGTCCAGCCCCCACGGCAGCTTTCGGATTGAATCCACAGCCGTTGTCACGAACGCTCAGCCGGATACCTTGCTTCAACATCTTGAGCGAGACCCTGGCCTCTTGCGCACGACCATGCCGGATGCAATTGCTCACCGCTTCTTGAATGACGAGAAGCAGGTGCAGAGACTGTTCCACCGATACGGCCAACGCGGCGCGATCCTCGACCGCGAGGCGCACACGCGTGGCTCGGTGCTGCGTCAGCGACTCAAGCATCTGCTGCAGCGCCGTCTTCAAGTCTTTCCCCCGGAGCAGATCCGATCCCAGCCCGGCGATGAAATTCCGGATCTCTTGCATGACACGGTTCAATTGAGCGATTGCCTGATCGAGCGGCGCCCCTGACACCTTGCGTGCCTTTGGAGACATCATTGATTTAGACGCTTCGAGAGTGAGACCCACAGCAAAGAGCGACTGTAAAATGCCATCATGCAAATCTTGACTGATTCGTTCGCGCTCTTCCAAGGCCGTGCGCAGCTCGCGTTCCCGTTGGCGCAGAGTTTCTTCCACGCGCTTGCGCTCCGCGATATCGAGCACGAGCACCTGCATCATTGGCCTGTCGTCGATAGACGCTGGGATTGCGGTCACGGCCACGTCGACCTGTGACCCGTCAAGCCTCACATACTGCTCATCCGACGACGGAACCGGCTGCTGATTATCCATCACCGTGCGGATGCGATCTTTCACCATAGAATGGAACTCCGGAGCAATCCGGTCCAACACCGGCGTGCCGACCAGCTGTTCGGCACTCGTCGCGTTGAGAATTCTTTGCATCTCCCGGTTGACGTAGGTGAAGCGTCCTCCCTCATTGAGGAAGATGCCGATCGGCGCATTGTTCACCAAAAATCGGTAGCGCTCTTCGCCCTGGTGCAGTGACATTTCTGCCTGCTTGCGCTCAGTGATATCGCGCACGATTGCGACGAGATATTCTTTGTCCAGACGAATCAGTTGCGCACTCACTTCGACGGGAAATGTCGTGCCGTCTTTCCGCCGATGGATACTGTCTAGAACCAACGGGTCAGTTCCTTGCCGTAACCGTTCAATGCACTCTGCAAAGACCGGCCCTGTGACCAGCGGATCGATGTCGGGAACGGTCAGATTGAGGAATTCGTCGCGCGTGTAGCCGAGGTTCGATGCGGCTTTCGCATTGCCATCCAGGAATCGCCCGCTCTGAGGGTCGATGATCTCGATCGAATCATTGACATGGTCGAGCAAAGTTCGAAAGAACATCACCCCCTGCTCCGCCTGCTTACGCTCGGTGATGTCTTCGCACGTCACCAACACGATGGGCGCCCCAGTAGAAGCCAGACCCATACGAGCTGTTTCCCGCACCCACATAAGGCGCCCGTCTTTCCGTACCTTTCGAAACTCCCGGTTCTTTGTTTGCTCCGGTGTTGTAAGACATTCGGAGAAATAGGCTGCCGCGACTTCTTTATCGTCTTTCTGGTAAATACCGAACACGGAATCCCCGACTAGTTCTTCCACGCGATACCCAAGTTGATCTGCTCCGAAACGATTCACGGAGAGCACTGTTCCATCCGTCGATAGCGTGAAGTACATCGTCGGGGTATCGTCGTACAGCGACCGAAACCGTTCTTCACTTGCACGAAGCGCCGCATCTGCCTGCTTGCGTTCCCCAATATCCCGCATAATGGCGCAACCGTATTTTTTCCCTTCATACTGCAGATATTTGAAGGTGACCTCCATGTCCAGGACGCGACCGGACTTCGACCAATGTTTCGACTCGAACGTCAACGATCCCTTCTGCTTCATTTCTTCCCAATGAGCCGACCAGACTTCCGGAGGAAGGGTCGGGTCGATGTCGGCCACCGTCATGGCCATCAGTTCGTCCCTGGAATACTCCAACATCTGGCAGGCTGCGTCATTGACACGCAAGATCTTCGCGTCGGGGCTGATCCAAAAAAATCCCTCTACCGCGTGATCGACGGAGAACTGAGTCAGCCTGAGTGTTTCCTGCGCTTGCCGTAGTGCCGTGATATCTTCGTTGACCACAATGGCGCCAAGCACAATACCGGCTTCGCCCCGGACAGGAACCGCCAAATTGCGAATAGTCTTCCTCGTGCCATCGAGGCATTCAAAGTCAAGGGATTCATGGAGTGATGGAGCACCGGTCGTGAGCGCGTGGCTCAGAGCCCAGCGATGGAGTTCACTGGATGGTCCGATCGCCTCCCACCATCCAGCGGTGTCGGCGGCTACTTCGATTCCAACATGTCTGACGCCGGACCAGATCTGCCTGGCAGCGGGATTGGCAAGAACCGGCTTGCCAGAATGATCGGTAAACCAGACCCCAACCGGAAGCGCGTCCAACACCGTGCGGAGCTGGCGTTCACTCTGAGCAAGGGCATCTTGGGCTCGCTTCCGTTCACTGATATCCATCGTCGCACCGAAGAGATGGGTCACCTGTCCTTCGTGATCGCGGACAGCATGGCCTCGGATGTCCGTCCAAATGACTGTGCCGTCCTTCTTGAGCATGCGCAGCTCATGGATATAATTGTCACTCTCTCCATTGACAATTCGTTGCCAACTGTCGATGGCGATCACTTGGTCGTCCGAATACACGAGGTTGAGCCATACAGAGGGGTCTGTCGACAGTTCGTCGCCTGTGTAGCCGAACAACGCCTTTAGATTGGCATCGCCATGATACGTGCCTGCGGCCACGTTCAATTCCCAGACACCGACCCTTCCAACCGCCGTAGCTCTGGCATATCGCCCTTCGCTCTTTCGCAGTGCCTCATCGGCTCGTTTATAGTCGGTGATGTCTTGGCATGAGCCGGACATTCGACGAACCTCCCCCTGTTCATCCCACATCGCCTGCCCGCGCCCGCGAATCCAGCGATAGTCGCCTCGATTGGTACGCAATCGGTATTCAGCATCGTACGGAACCCTCTGGTCGATATGCGCTGTCAATTGGCTGAACACACGCTCCTTATCCTCTGGATGAAGTCTTACCGACCATTGTTCGAGGGTCTCGAAGGGCTCCGATTCTTCCAAGCCCAACAACTCCCGAACTCCTGGCGACCACCAGATCGGTGTGTGTGGCGCATACCACGGCTCACCGGGCAGCCGGTGGGCATCCCAGAAGATATCGGTTGATCCCATGACAGCCAATGCAAAACGCTCTTCACTCTCGCGCAGGGCCGCTTCTGTCCGCTTGCGCTCGGTAATGTCCGTTTCGGATCCGGCCATGCGGAGCGGCGTCCCGTCGTCGGCCCAGAGGGCCACGCCTCGATCCAATATCCACATGCAGGACCCGTCCTTTCGATACACCCGATATTCTTCGCAAAACTCCTGATCCTGTTTCGCCAAATAAGCCTCGAGTCTCTGAAGGACGCGGCCAAGATCGTCGGAATGGATGCGGTTTCTCCACTCTGTGACATCGTTTTTGACTTCATGCTCCTCGAACCCGCGCATCGCTTTCCAACGAGAGGAAAAGAAGACGTCGCCGGTTTGGATATTCCAGTCCCAGATTCCATCGTTACTTCCGCGTACCGCAAGATGCCATCGTTCTTCGCTGGCGCGGAGCGCGTCTTCGATCCGCTTCCGTTCGGTGATATCCAGAGCGATGCCAGCCATGCTGAGGGGGTGCCCGGTCGCATCCCGATGGACGTCTCCCCGCGCATAGATGATCCGGACTTCGCCATTGGGACGGACGATGCGATATTCCATATCGTAGACGCGCACTCCGAGAAGCGCATCATTGATGGAAGATAAGACAGAGCTGTGATCATCCGGATGCAGCGAAGCCAGGAAGGTGTCGTACGTGACGTCGAACGAGTCGGGTTCATGACCAAAGATCCTGAATAATTCGTCCGACCACCGGACTTCACCCGTATCGGTATCCCAAGCCCAACTCCCCAAATGTGCTAGAGCCTGCGCCTCGACGAGGTGCCGCCGTTGTTGTGTCAGTTCCTCTTCCGCCTGTTTCTTCTCTGACACGTCCCGCCCCACTCCAGTAATGCCGATCGGTTCGCCCTGCGCATTCTTGAGGAGCGCGCCGGTCCAATGATAGGGAATGGTACGGCGGTCTTTGGTGAGCATCTGACCGTCAAGTTCGGCATACCCTTCCATGAACGCCCGCTGAATTGCGGCGGCGGTGCGGATCTGTTCGTCTGGAGGAACGAAAGCCAACGCGGGCTTGTTCAACAATTCCTCCTGGCTATATCCTGTGACGTCTCCGAGGCGATGATTCCACTTCACTAAGTTGCCTCGTGTGTCCAGGGTGAACATGACGTCAGGAACGGTTTCCATCACATTGTGTAAATCGGCCAGGGCCTGAGTCCGCTCCAGCTCGGCTCTCCTCCGCTCGAGTTCCACTGCAACGCGAGGAGCAAAGACTCCCAGCAAGGATTGCAATTCGTCACCATGTTGCAGCGGCTTTGTATCCATCACCGCGAGCAAACCCATGACAGTTCCGCCTTTCGTCCGGAGCGGCACACCGCAATAGCTCTCCGCTCCGAGATCTGCCAAACGCTGGAACCGAGGAAACATTGTCTGAACATCTTGGTCGAAACAAGCGAAGGCCTGCGTCAGTGCTTTGGCACAAGGCGTATGGGCCAGCTCATATTCGAAGTTGTCCACGAGGGTGCCGCCGACTGAGGCCGCGAGGGTGCTGACCTTCTTCTGCCGGTCTTCTTGAATTTCACCGATCACCGCGTATTGCACCTGCAACGTCGAGGTCAAATGTGTGACGAGAGAGGCGAAAAATTCATCCCCAGTCTCAGCCGCTGTGCCTTCGACAATGGTGCACAGCAGATGCGACCGCTCGCGAAGATCCCGCATCGATCGATCTCGCTGAGCGAGTGCATGTGTGAGGTCTGCTACTTGCGCTCGCAGGGATTCGATCTCCGAAAGATGACCGGTACTACTCATTGCTGCTACTCCTTATCACGTGTCACGGCTACGTGAGGCGATTGAGCGCTGGTGACGACAGTAAACTCTGGAATGCTATTGACGCACTGGGGCGACGGTTCCCCAGACTGATCGACCAGAAGGGAGTCGAAGGAAATGATGCGAGCAAGCTCACTGTGGGTTTCTCTGAAATGCCGAGACGGCTTACATGTTGGGCACAGACCACGTGGCAGAACCGCATGTGCGCAGGCCCTCGCTGGTGAGTCTCAACAGTGATATCGGCAGGGCTGTAGTGTCCTATGTATGGCCCTCAGATGTCTAGGTCTGAATGGGGCTGCTGGCGTTCGTCGAGGGTGGGACGCATCGGGGATCGTGGGGCGGGGAGGGACGCACTAATCCGATGGTGTGAGCGCTTGATCAACCAAAGGAAACCAGAATACGTAATGTGGTGCCGAAGGCGGGACTTGAACCCGCACGGCTTGCGCCACACGCCCCTCAAACGTGCGTGTCTGCCATTTCACCACTTCGGCGACTCATGCTCTGAAGCGTCGCTCGTTATCCGTTTGGGACTTGCGGGACATACGAGACAAGCGAGACAGTTCGGAAGGTTGATCTTCACGAATCGCGCCTGTCGCACACGTCTTCTTTGGTCCCGCTCGCAATCTCCAACAACGAGCGACAGTCCAAGGGAGCTGCATTATAGAAGTGGGCCAAAATCCTTGTCAATCAACGGACGCTCCGGTAGAATCTGGCCGCATATACTTACCGGGTTCTCCAACGTTGTGCAGAGTCACCACAGCCTTACATCCGCGCTCAAAGATGTCGTTGAACAACGGACACAGGGGTCCGTCGCTGCGTTGTTCGACGTCGACAACACACTTCTTCCTGGAGAGGCCAGCGAGATACGATTTTTCAGGTTTCTATGGCGGCGCAGCCTGGTGGGATGGAGCGAGCTGAGCCGAAGTGCTGCCTGGCTGGTGGGACACATGCCCCCCTTTTCCCTGCACCCGCTTCGAGAACGAAAAGTCTATCTCACAGGCAAGCGCCCCGCTGACATCGAATCGTATGCGCGGGAATTCTGTCAGACAGAGATGATCGGCAAGCTATCGGCACAGGGTCTGGGAAGATTAGACGCGCATCGACAGGCGGGTCACCAGCTAATTCTTGTGACAGGCGCCCCTGATTTCTTGATCGTCCCCTTGGCGGAGTACTTGGACGTGCCAACGGTCTTCGCGGCGAAGCCGGAACAACAAGGTTCCATCTATACCGGCGCGTTGATTCCCCCGTTGCCCTATGGGCGCGGCAAGCGTGAGCTCATCCTTGCCCACTCTCGGCACAAGGGAGTTGATCTGGCGAGCTCCTATGCCTACGGCGACAGCCCCGGCGATCGCGACATTCTTGAATTGGTTGGGCACCCTCTGGTAGTCAACCCCATCCGGGGCATGGCACGCACGGCGGAATGCCTCGGCTGGCCCGTCACGAGATGGGAATAAAGACGTGAATCGTTCAATGTCAACCAAATTAACCAACTTTTCAGCTGGACAGTACGTTTCCGATTGACGTTTCACGATTAACGATTCACGTCTTGAGTCATGCGCATCACCGAGATCTTCCATAGCATTCAAGGTGAGTCCAGCCATGCCGGACAGCCCTGTGTGTTTGTTCGACTGACCGGATGTCCGCTTCGCTGCGTCTGGTGCGATACCGATTACGCCTTTTTTGGAGGCCGCGAATACTCGATCGATGAAGCCTTATCGAATGTGCGCACCTATGGATGCCGTCTCGTAGAGGTCACGGGAGGAGAACCGCTTGCCCAACCCGAAAGCCTTCCGTTTATAACGAGCCTATGCAATGACGGCTATAGCGTCCTTCTTGAGACGAGCGGCGCCGTGGATATAGCACCGGTCGATCCTCGTACTCATATCATCCTGGATGTGAAGTGCCCTGGAAGCGGTATGACAGATCGGATGCACTGGCCGAACCTTTCTCGGCTGGCCGCTAAAGACGAGGTAAAGTTTGTGTTGGCCGACCGAGCCGACTACGATTGGGCTCGTGAGATTCTCGCTCAATATGGTCTAGCCGGCCGTTGTTCTGTGCTCTTTAGTCCGGTATTTGGCTCGCTCGATGCGCGTCGCCTGGCCGAATGGATTCTGGCTGATCGTCTGCCGGTTCGTTTTCAGTTGCAACTGCATAAATATATTTGGACACCGGATATGCGAGGGGTGTGAGTCATCGGTAGCAACAGGTCGCTCTCAGTGTGAAGTGAACGCTTCGTGGTCAGAGATTGACAGCTAGAACTAAGGAGATGTGGATGAAGATCATGCAGGTGACGGTCCAAGTCGGGCGAACGGAGGCCGCATCCGAAGAGGTGTTGGTACTTACCCATTGTGAAGGAGAGGCATTGGGCAAACAGGATGCAGCGCCTCTCGATCAGGCTCTCGGCGGTGCGCTGAGCGCGTTGGTGCGATCCGGAGAATTCGAAGGCAAGGCCAATGAAGTGTTGCTCTTCCACACACAGGGCACTGTGCCTGTGAAACGACTGGTGCTGGTCGGCTTGGGCAAGAAGCACGAGGTCACGCTAGACACGATCCGGCAAGCGCTGGGTCTGGCCGCGAAACGTGTTCGGCAGGCAAAGGTCAGGTCCTTTTCAGTCGCGCTGCCTGCCGTGATGCCAGTCGGGATGTCATGGATTGAGGTGGCACAAGCCATGGTTGAAGGGGCGATCCTTGGCAGTTATCAGTTCACCGTCTATCGGAGCGAGCCTGCCTCAGGGCGAGATATCGCAGGAATGACGATTCTCATCCCGAAGAAAGGCCAGTTTCGACAAGTCACCGAAGGGATCCGACGCGGTGTCGCCACGGCAGAGGCCACCGTCTTTGTCCGCGACCTCTGTAATCATCCCTCCAATGTGTTAACTCCCACCAGAGTCGCCGACGAAGCCAAGGCCATTGCCAAAGCTGAAAGACTCACGCTCAGGATTCTCGAGCAAAAGGAGATGGAACGTTTGGGAATGGGTGCACTGCTCGGCGTGGCGCGCGGCAGTCAGGAACCGCCCAAATTCATCATTCTGGAATATAACGGGTCGAAGAAACAGGATGCGCGCCCGGTCGTACTGGTCGGGAAAACGATTACCTTCGATACAGGTGGAATCTCCCTGAAGCCAGCAGAGAATATGGAGCACATGAAGGCCGATATGACGGGCGGGGCCGAAGTGCTCGCTTCGATTCGTGCGGCGGCCAGACTCAAGCTCCCGCTGCGTCTGGTGAGTATCCTGCCGGTGGCGGAGAACATGCCGGGCGGCCGCGCGATGAAACCAGGCGATATCGTGACGACGCTGTCCGGGAAAACTGTCGAAGTGCAAAACACCGATGCAGAAGGCCGGCTCATTTTGGCGGATGGCCTCGCGTATGCCATGCGCTATAAGCCAGCGGCCTTGATCGACGTTGCCACGCTCACCGGAGCCTGTGTGGTGGCACTCGGCCAATTTGCGATCGGCATGTTCGGAACCGATCAAGCGCTCAAAGAACAGATCCGGAAATCGGGACAGAAGACGGGCGAGCGAGTCTGGGAAATGCCCTTGTGGGAAGAATATTTCGAGCAGCTCAAGAGTGATGTCGCCGACATGCGCAACATCGGTGGCCGTGGCGGCGGCATGATCACCGCGGCGCTCTTTCTCAGTAAGTTTGTAGGAGATTGCCCGTGGGTACACCTCGATATCGCCAGCACAGACTGGAGTGAGCGGGAACGGGCATACATTCCAAAGGGTCCCACCGCGATCGGCACCAGATTGTTGTTGCAATATTTGATTGATCGAAGCTTATAAGAAGAAATGACTGAGGGGGAGGCTCAGATAAACAAACACGCAGTCTATGTAGCCTCGGCCTGAAACTGAACCTTGAAAAGGATTTCTTGACCTCTCGGGAAAAAATCGGACAACTGTTCATGGTCGGGTTTCTCGGGACATCGGTGACGCCTGATCTAGCCTCGTTCATTAAAAAGTATAAGCCGGGCGGTGTCATTCTATTCTCCCGAAATCTTGTATCCGTCGGGCAGATGGTCGACCTGACCAATAATCTACAAGCCTGCAGCCCTCATTCTCCGTTGTTGATCTCGATCGATCAAGAAGGTGGTCGGGTCTCCCGTCTGCCTAAGGGCTTTACGATCTTCCCCTCTTGTGGCCTGTTGGGGCGTTCCAACTCAACTGAACTGGCCTACGCAGCTGCAGCCACCATTGCCAAAGAGCTACGGGCGGTGGGCGTGAATATGAACATGGCGCCCGTGCTCGATGTGAACAGCAATCCAGACAATCCGGTCATTGGCGACCGAGCGTTCGGCACAACACCGGATGTGGTCAGTGCGCTGGGTTTAGCAACGGCGGCGGGGCTCCAAGATAATAAAGTCGTGGCCTGCGGGAAGCACTTTCCCGGTCACGGCGATACGAGCGTCGATTCTCACAAAGAGCTTCCAGTGGTCGAAGCATCGCGGGAGCGATTGGAGGCCGTCGAGTTCCCCCCCCTTCGCCGTGCCGCTGAGCAGGGAGTCGTGTCGATGATGACTGCTCACGTGCTCTACCGAGCCCTTGATCCGGAATTGCCGGCCACGCTCTCGCCGACCATCATTACAAATTTCTTGCGCCAGGAGCTGCAATACGACGGAGTGGTGTTGACAGATGATTTAGAAATGCATGCGATCATCGACCACTACGGTATCGAGGACGCTGCAGTTCGTGCGGTGCTGGCGGGATGCGATGTCCTGCTGATTTGTAAGGAGCGGGATCGTGAGATCGCCGCTTTCGAAGCTGTGGAACAGGCGGTAGCGTCTGGTAAAATTTCTCCCGAACGGTTAGATCTGTCGGTTACTCGCATTACCCGCCTTAAGCACCGGTTTGTAAAACCCTATAAACCAGTCACGATCTCTGACGCGATCCTCATTGCAGGATGCCGATCCCATCAGGCATTGCTGCGATCGATTGAACAACTTGGGATGCGGTTATCTCACCCGAAGTCTTCATGATCGCGTATCCCAATGACCAATCTGCTGCGATGACGACCCTCCAACCCATGCGCGCGCCCTCTCTCTTACACCTCCTTCTCAGTCTTCATCCCCTTGCAGGTTATCGGTTAATTCCCCTACAGTGCACTGCATGATCCGGACATTCCAAGGCATCAAACCCACTGTTCCCCCCTCCTGTTTTATCGAGGAGACCGGTGTCATCATCGGCGATGTTGTGATGGGCGAACATTGTAGCATCTGGTTCCACGCTGTTGTTCGCGGCGACGTGCACTCGATCAGGATCGGCGACCGGACGAACGTACAGGATCTTTGTATCCTCCATGTCACCCACGATACCCACCCGCTCCTCATCGGCAACGAGGTCACCATCGGTCACGGGGCGATACTCCACGGATGCACGATTAAGGATCGTGTGTTGATCGGGATGGGAGCCATTGTAATGGATGGAGCCGTGATCGGAGAAGATTCGGTGGTCGGGGCCGGAGCGCTGGTGGTGGAAGGCATGATCGTGCCGCCGAAGAGCCTGATCCTCGGGTCACCAGGCCGTGTTCGGCGCACGGTCTCGGAAGTTGAACTCGCGTGGATTAAGGAGTCGGCGGAGAACTACGTGAAATACGCGGGACAATACCTGGGGAACTCATCAAGAACAAAGCCTGGATTCGAAGTTTAAGCCTTCAGCTGCTTCTCCCAGACCTTCTATCTCTCTTACCGATTTGAATAAAACAGACCGGATCGCCCACTAGCGCCGTCGGGTAATAACGTTTTTCAACCACGTAGGGCACTCGATGCCGATGACACCATTCTGCAATCCATATGACTTCCTCTACGGTAGTCGTGACAAGTCCCGGCTTTGCAAGCTTTCCCATACAACGTGCAACCAACGCACGCACAATCCGGCGTTCTACATCAAATGTATGGGGGTCGAGGGTAAGTGGATTGCCCTGGCCATACGACAAAGGCGACAGATGAGGGAACCGCTCAGGATCATTCAATACGCTGACCATCCAGAGATGATCGAATCGGCCCTCTGCACTGGCCGCATCATTTGCATGGAACGTGACAGACATCGAGCCACAGGCACGGTTGAGCGTTGCCACTTCGGCCTTCCGAAGATTGTAGGGCTCCGCCGTCCGACAGAGTTCCACCGTTTCCATGATCAACGCAGGAAGTTCCGCTACTCCGGCGCCGACGTAGAGACTGCGTCCGCCCCGTTTGAGTCTCCCTCTCAACATCACAGCGACTCGGCTCCCGAGACGGTTGCAGAGTCCCCGCTTCGCTCGCCAGAACGCTTCGCCGCCTTCATAACAGTAGACCGGTCCCAGTTCACCGTAGTCGAGACGGCCGTAGACCTCGGTCACAAGACGCCGAGTTGCGGATTTCAGTTTGGTACGACTCGCCTTCATGGTTGAGCACCGGTGATCTGAATGGCGGTTGCGGTCACTGTGGAGGCCACGCTGGAGAGAAATTCGAGATTAAGTGTCTCTATGGTATCCGTCTCACGATGATAATGCGGATTCCGGAAGTTCGCCGTATCAGTCAATACCACGGCTGGATAGCCTATATCCCAGAAGGAAGCATGGTCGCTGCGACGGGTATGCGGCATGGCTTCTCCTCGGCCTGGCACCACCAAAGACAGGGGCTTGAGCAAGGCCGCTTGCTGTTTCGCATCCTGCTCTAGCTGGAGCACCAAGGACCGAGATGCCTCATTGCCCACGATGGCGAGAAAGTCGCCTCGATTCGGCACCGCAATGGGTATGCCGGGCGGAGTTTGCTGCGTGTCGGCCTCGTTTCTGGAGTATCCGACACATTCCAAGATAATCGCCCCAGCCAACTGACGGCGTTCCGCCTTCAAGCGGGACGCGAAGGCCTGACTTCCCAGTCGATCCTGCTCTTCCAGGCAAAATGCGACGAGCCATACAGCCCGCGCGAGAGGTTGTGCACGGAGGCGAACAGCTACTTCGAGGAGTACCACGAGCCCACTTGCGTTATCATCCGCGCCAGGTGATCCGGCCACGGTGTCATAGTGAGCCCCGATCAGGAGTGGAGGCAAGTCCTCTCCCCGTTGGAGCCAGTCCGGATTCTTTACCGCCACTACGTTGCGATAGACCTTTCCCCACGCATTCACGAGCTGATTGTTGACGGTCCACCCGAACTTGGCAAATTGGGTCGCGAGATAGTGTGCCGCCTTCCGAAGCGCGCGGGGACTCGTTTCAGGATGACGCTCGCCGGCGAGGGTCTCAAGATGGCGGGTAATTCGTAGGCGTTGGGTTACCACACTAGCCCGACTTATTCATGAATCATTGCTATGTGGTCAGACAGTCTAGTCCAACTCGGTGCGCCTGTTCGGCTTCTTCGGCGGAATGCCGATACACCTACACCGGGCTTGCGTGGAGGAGTCTCGGACGCGCGTCGGCACAGCTTGTATAAATAGTCACGGCTATGTCGCGATCTCCGTCCCGATTCCTTTACGCGTAAACACTTCGAGGAGAATGGCATGGGGGATTCGACCGTCGATGATATGGGCTTTGCCGACCCCACCTCCGAGCGCATCCAAGCAGGCATGGACCTTCGGCAGCATCCCTTCGCCGATCGTGCCCCGTTTGACCATTCGTTGCACGTCTTTGCGTGAGACCGTCGAGAGATGACGCCCCTTCGCATCGCGTATACCCTTCACATCGGTCATCATCACCAGTTTTTCCGCGCCCAACGCCGCGGCCATCGCCCCTGCCACAAGATCGGCGTTGATGTTGTAGGTATTTCCTTCGCGATTGGTGCCGATCGGTGCGATGACAGGAATGTAATGATCCTGCTGAAGCTTCCGCACCAGCGTGGGATCGATTGACTGAACCTCTCCTACCAAACCGAAGTCCTCGTCTCCCTCGGTGCCATCAAGATCCTTTTCCAGGCTGGCCGCCCACGCCTTGGCCGTGAGCGGTCGAGACAGCATGAGTCCACCGTCCTTTCCACTCAATCCGACCGCAAGGCCGCCATGGCGATTCAAAAGATCGACAATTTCCATGTTGATCTTGCCGGCCAACACCATTTCCACGATTTCCATCGTGGCCTCATCGGTGACTCGCACTCCATGACGAAACTTGGCTTCAATGCTCAAGCGCTGGAGCATCTTATCGATCTGTGGTCCTCCGCCATGCACAATAACCGGATTAAGACCCACATATTTCAGAAGCACGACGTCCTGGGCAAACCGCTCTTTCAACGGCCCATCGGTCATCGCATGACCGCCGTACTTGATCACAATGGTCTTGCCCTTAAACGTTCGAATATACGGCAAGGCTTCAATAAGGACGTTTGCCTTCTTAATGAGTCTGTCCATATCGGGGCTCCCATGGCAAAAGACGCATACGACGCAACAAATCCGAAACCAGCATGTTTGCCTGTCGCTTGCCTCGCAACGTCTGCTTCGTGCAAAGGGTCGTCGGCAACCATTCGACGATCATGGCGTATCGTCCTTCACCACACGCGTATTGGTCGAGCGGCCAGCCCGGGGATGCGTCTTATCATAGACAGCCAAAAGCTGGTCCGTAGCCAGATGTGTATATTTTTGTGTCGTGTTCAGTGACGTATGTCCAAGCATCTCTTGAATCGAGCGCAGATCGGCCCCTTCATCAAGGAGATGGGTGGCAAAGGAGTGGCGCAATGTATGGGGACTCACGGAACCGCCTGCAAGCCGGGTCGAATAGCGAGCTACAATGCGAGCGACGCTCCGAGTCGTGAGCCGTCCTCCTCGGCTGTTTCGAAAAACCGGTGACGGGACACGCTTCGTCTTCGACGTCGAATCTCGAGTATCCGGCAGGGGTCGTTGATCCAAATATGCCTGAATGGCCTGTAAGGCCATTGATCCAATCGGCACAATGCGCTCTTTACGACCCTTCCCTCGCAGACGGACCAGACCCTCTGACGCACCGAAATCGTCGAGATTGATTCCCACGAGTTCACTCACCCGAGCTCCGGTCGAATAGAGTGTCTCGAGCAACGCACGATCGCGCAGCGATCCGCCCGCCTCATCGGCAGGAAACTCCATCAACGCCGCTGCGTCGTCCTTGGTCAAGACACGAGGAAGGTGTTTTAGCTGTTTCGGCGTTCTGATAGCCTCGGCAGGATTGAAACCAACCCTGCCCTCTCGCTGCAGAAAGCGATAGAAACTGCGAAGGGAGGCGAGCTTCCGGGCCATCGACGCAGGTTTCTCATGCTTGCTGTTCAGCCAGTGAAGGTAGTCTCGAATGGATTCGGTTTGCACTGTGGAAAGCTCAACCGCGTGGACAGGCGGAGATTCTTTTATGATGAACCTCTGAAACTGTCGGAGATCCGACGCGTAGTTCCGAACTGTTTCGTGCGACGCATGACGTTCCAGCTCAAGGAACGTCATGAAAGCTCGAATTGCGACATCCATACCATCAGGTCCTCCAGCGCCCGTTGTCCCATAACCCGTCGTTTGTGCTCCTTGTCTCTTATCGGTGTCCCAAGAGGAGGAAAGAGTCCGAAATTCGTATTCATCGGTTGGAAATGACGTGGGTCTGTGGTCGTGATATACGACACCAGACAGCCGTGCGCCGTGGTGAGCGGAGGCGTGACCAACGGCAATCCTGCAAGACTACGAGCGGCGTTGATTCCCGCCAACCCTCCCATTGCGGCAGAATCCGTATAGCCCTCGACGCCCACCAGCTGTCCGGCAAAGAAGAGGGTGCTGCGGGCCTTCAACTGGAGAGTGTTGCACAGCAGCTGGGGAGAGTTGATAAAAGTGTTTCGATGCAAACTGCCGTAGCGAAGAAACTCCGCCTGTTCCAGACCAGGAATCATACGAAACACCCGCTTCTGTTCCCCATAAGTTAACTTCGTCTGGAACCCCACGAGGTTGTAACACGAACGATGCACGTTTTCCGTGCGAAGTTGTACCACCGCGTACGGTTGCGCGCCCGTCTTGGGATTCTCGAGCCCCACCGGCTTCAAGGGACCAAACTGCATGGTCTGGCGGCCCCGTTCGGCCATCACTTCGATGGGAATACACCCCTCAAAATAAGGCGTCTTTTCAAATTCCTTCGGTTGAACTTTCTCTGCCGCGAGCAACGCGTCATAGAAGGCGTTGTAGGTCGGCTCGTCCATGGGACAATTGAGATAGTCGTCCCCGCCCTTGTCGTAACGGGACGCGAGAAATACGGCATTCATATCAATGGAATCAGCATCCACGATCGGAGAGATCGCATCATAGAAATACAAATGTTTACTGTGAGTCAGTTGCCCAATCGCCTGAGACAGTGTGTCGGACGTCAGCGGACCGGTTGCCAGAATGCAGAGACAGTCCGTTGGAATCTCGGTGATCTCCTCATGCAGAATGCGAATGTTCGGATGCCCTTCCAACTCCTGGGTAATCTTGAGTGAAAACTGTTCGCGATCGACGGCCAGAGCCGACCCTGCCGGTACTCGTACCTCATCCGCCACTCGAATAATGAGCGAGTTGAGACGGCGCATCTCCTCTTTCAGGATACCGGGGGCATTCAAAAGATCCGCGGAACCCAACGAATTCGAGCAGACCAGCTCGGCCAGACCGCCGGTCTTGTGCGCTGGCGTCATCTCTTTGGGACGCATTTCATAGAGCGTCACTTTCGCTCCACGATTGGCCGCCTGCCATGCCGCCTCAGACCCGGCCAGACCGCCCCCGATTATGACAATGTCGCCACGCATGCGAGTGAATCTCCGGGAGGAAATAATGAGAGGCGTGGCATTGTGGAACCGCATTTTGGGGAAGTCAAGACGACTCGCTACGCATGAAGATGGGACACCAGGTTGATCCGATTTACGACCCCATGCTAGACTTTCTTTTCTGTAGGCGATTAGCTCAGGGGTAGAGCGCTTCCTTCACACGGAAGAGGCCACTGGTTCGATACCAGTATCGCCTACCATACGTTCACCTTCCTCTTCCTGGTCAATGTCTCTGACCTCAATCGTTGCAGTTCATGATACGGCGTGAACCGTGCTAATCCTGGACAGATTCCTGGAGGTCGGCTACACTTCAGTCTATCGAGAAACCATCTCTCAGAACTGTACAAGACTAGTGAGGTCAACTATGCGGACGACAACTTTTGCAGTAGGAATTCTCCTATTAGCCACCGCGGTTGGTTGCGCAGGTCCCCAACAGCAACAGACGTCGATCGATGCAGAGAAGGGTTATGCCGCTCCAGCCAGTATTTATAGCGTGATGGACCCCACATCTTTAATTTATACCGACGTGGCGGCTGGTGCAGCCGCTTATGATAACCCTTGGCGTTGGGCCGGATTTCTCTTACACCCCGTTGGAGTTGGGCTGGATTACGCGGTGAACCGACCAATGTACACCCTCCCCAGCCACAAGCCGTATCTATTCGGGTACACAGCTGAGGATTCGATGTTGGATAGCCAACGGAGATAATTTCCGCACGCGTCTCGTTTCAGATTCAACATTACGCCCGCTCTACTTGCTAGAGCGGGCGTAATGCTATCATCCGGTTGACAAACCCTTTCAAGCTTCGTGTATGCTCCCTTTGTGAGTCAAGATTCATATCAAGCGCAACCGCCTCGCGCTGCCCCCTTTCGACTGTGGATTGTCTTCGTCCTAGGACTGACGCTCCCACTCAATGCCTGTGAAAGTCCTCCTCGAAATCCAATCCTCCCGCCGTCTGACAGCGATCTAGTCCTCCTAGGATCCACGACCCTCTGCGCCTCGAAGCCTGCCTTCCTAAAGACACATTCTGTCTCTACCCTTAAGCCGCAACAGTGGGGGACCGGACAAGAGTTGATGCTCCCTGCCGACCGAAGCCCATCCCATGGTGACGAGTCCTACTTTTTCGATGAAGACGGAATCCTTGTCGGAACCATCTTTACCTTTAGCTCCGGACTTGACTTAGCCCCCTACCCAGTCCTCCGCCACACCTTAACGCAACTGAAACCGACTTTGGAGTTCTATCTCAACGTGGCGAACCTGTCCTCAAAGGCGAACATGGATTCCAGCGCCCTGTATGAAACCGGGGACGAGAAGACGACGACGCAGTATTTGGTTCTAGGCACGCGCGAGAAACCGGTGTTGCTCCAGGTTTCTGTGACGATCGATCCCTATGTACGGCTGTTTTCGCCCTATCGACGCGAGTTCTTGGAACGACTACGCTTTCCAAACGGCCGGAAACCCGGGCAACAACTCGATAGCCAAGGGTCAGAGGACAAGGAGCCATTCCTCTCACTCCAGCAATTCGCGCGCGGCCAAACAGCACAGCTTTCCTATTGCGGGACTCAAAACTACGATATCGCAGCCGTTGCCTATCAGAATGCAATCGCAAGCGGTTTTACAAATAAGGTGTGGCTAGCAGAAGCTCACCACAAACTAGGCCTGGCATGGGAAGGAAAGGAAGAGCATGAAAAAGCCAAGACGGAGATGCTTCGGTCGTTGACCATCAGGCCTAATACTCCGGAAGTTCTTAATAACCTCGGCACGGTATACCGCAAGCTGGGAGACAAGGCGAATGCGCTCGCTTCATTTGAAAAAGCCGTCACGCTCCGTCCGAACTATGCTATTGCCCGATTCAATCTGGCTGAGGCATACGAGCCCACGAATCCTAAACGGGCCATCTCGGAATACGAGACCTACCTCGCGCTTGTCGAAGGGATCCCCGAAGAAGCCAGCCGTATCGCGCTTGTCCAACAACGTGTCAAAGCCCTAAAACACTAACCTGCCACCGCCGACCTATTCGTTTCCCTTACAAGCTGTCGAATATGTGATTTCATTAGGTATCAGCCAGATCTCATTGTAGGCTCGCTCCATTATTCTCTACGGAAACCTAGGAGAACGACAATGGAACGACATACCTGGGTGGGTGCGCGAGCAATCGTATTGGCAGTCACCGCTTTTGTTCCTCCTGCCGCTACAAGCTCAGGCCGAGCGGAATTGGGAGTTTTCTGTAGGAGCGTTCGGAGGGAAAGCCTTTCACTCTGACGAAGACTTGAAGATCAATTCTGGGGACAACGGGGATCCGTTTCACGGAACGGTAAAGGGGGTAACACTGAACGATTCTGGAACATTTGGTGGCAAACTCACCGCCTGGTATCTCCCAAAGAAGTATTACTGGCAACCACAGGTGGGATTCGAGCTTGACTTCACCAGATTCACTGCAGATCGCGATCCTCAAGTAAGAGGTGCTGAGGGCACAGTAACGACACCCGGTTTTCAACTGAGATCAGTTAGTATTGGTTTTACCAGTGACTTGAGCGTTAACACCCTGGCTGCCAATCTGCTGTTTCGCTACCCCATCTGGTCAACTTCGGATCTTCCGCAGGGACGAATCGCACCATACGTCGGCGTTGGTCTTGGTGCCCAGCGAGCCGTTATGTCTCTTCAATTCGTTCCATATCGAGAGGTGGACTATGCTCCTGCCGGGCAGTTACTTGTTGGGATGAAGTTCTTCGTGATGAAAAATCTTGCCATTTTCGGCGAGTACAAACGAATCTGGTCCTCCCATGACTATTCATGGTCAGGCTCAGGCGTTGCCCCTCCTGGATTCGAGGAAACGTGGTCTGTCGTGACCAATATCCTTGCCGGAGGTGTGTCTATACATTTTTAAGGAGTGACGAGCAGGATTTTTCTATGAACGATCTTAACGACGTGTCTTCTCTTCCTGTTCTTCGAGCGTCTTGCAGTTGATGCAGAGCGTGGTAACCGGACGGGCTTTTAATCGCGGATAGGGAATCTCCTCTTCGCAGCGCTCACAGATGCCATACGTGTTTTGGTTCATTCGCTCAATCGCCTCATCGATCTTCTTGATCAACCGTTGCTCACGCTCACGAATACGCATCGTAAAATTCTGCTCGGCTTCCGCAGAGGCTTGATCGCTGACATCCGGAAACGTCTCCTGCCCGTTTGGATTGGCGAGACCCTCGACCACCTCGTCCAACAGGGCCTTGCGCTGCCGCACAAGATCACGACGAATCGCCGCGTACTTTTTCCCCTGGGATGATATCTTGACACTCCGCTTGGCAGTGACAGACTGCACCGCTCGTGGAGTGGGTGAAATACGCTTGGCGGAAGAGCCTACCTTCATACTACAGTCTGCCTGAGAAATAAAATTGTGCGAAACGACCAAAACTATAACAGGGGCCTGGAAGAGGGGTCAATGGGCAGCGTGAACTCGTCAATCTCGCGCACTCGGCTTCGTTAGAGAGCACGACGGCCTTCGATCGACTTGAGCAACGTGACGTCGTCGGCATATTCGATATCCATCCCGACAGGAATACCATAGGCGATACGCGAGACCCGGGCACCGAGAGGCTTCAGTTGATTTGTTATATAGATGGCAGTGGCCTCGCCCTCGATCGTCGGACTCGTTGCAAGGATCACTTCTTCAACTCCTCCGAGCTTGACCCGATCAACCAGCTCCTCGGCTCTGATATCGGACGGACCCACACCGTCCAACGGAGACAGGGCGCCGAGTAACACGTGATATAAGCCTCGGTAGGCTCTAGCCCGTTCGATGGCATAGGTCGTACTCGGCTCTTCCACTACGAGAATTATGGTTTGATCCCGCTTCGGATCGAGACAAAATTCACAGAGTTCTCCTTCTGCGATGTTCCGGCATTGCCGGCAAAATGAGAGCCCGTCTTTGACGGCAAGAATGGCCTCGGCTAGGCGGAGCGCGTCTTCGCGTTCGGTTTTCAAGACATGAAACGCCAGTCGTTGCGCCGTTTTTTGACCGATGCCGGGAAGTCGGACCAACTCGCGCACCAATCGGGCCAGTAATCCTTGTTGATCAACCGCCATGCGTAATAATCCGCTACAACAATCCCGGCATGTTCATCCCTCCGGTGACCGCCTTCATCTCATCCGCCATCATGTCGCGAGCTCTCTTGAGGGCATCGTTCGACGCGGCCATAACCAAATCCTGTATCATCTCCACATCGCCGCTTTTTACCACTTCGGGATCGATGACGATACCGACGAGCTGCATAGCCCCATTGGCGGTGATCGTCACACTACCGCCACCGGCCGTCCCGGTCACAGTCTTCGACGAAGCCTGTTCCTGAACCTTCGCCATTTGCGCTTGCATCGCCTGTGCTTGCTTCAGAATATTTCCCATATTACCTAACGGATTCTTCATGCTTGGACCTCCTTCTGGCTCGACACCTGCCTCACCTCGGCGAGTTCTGCGCCAAAGGTCTCCAGCGCCTGTTTGACGACCGGATGAGCCCGCGCTTGCTCGAAAAGGATCAGTCGTTGCTCTTTTTCCTTCGCCGTCCTGAGCTGCGCCATGGTCGGACCGGGAGAATCCGACTCCGTCAACTCGACGATCCGCAGCCGAACTGTTTGCCCGCTCACTCGTTCACATATCGATGTGAGGACCGACATATTATCCGGGTTCTCGATCATCCCTCGCGCCGCCATTTCCTGCTTGGCAAATCCAATTGTCACAACATGGCCATCTACTCCCACAAATCGCCCTCTTTCCAGAAAGGCGGCAATCCGGGACGAGACATTCCCCACTTCTTCTTGAACTTGCTCCCAATTGAGCATCACCGTAATTCGCTCATTGTTAGTCGACAGCGAGGCCACCGGCGTCGAGTCCTTCATGTCGACAACCATGCCAGGGGGATTGACATCCTGGGTAGCCTCAAGAGAGCCTTGAGAAGGCACCGTATCCCGGGGAGTAGAAGGCCTCGACGATATCGAAGGGGGCTGCGCAGGAGCCGTCGCCTGCTGAGACCTCGGTAAGGGTGAGCGAATTGAAGTATCTGCACGGCCAGCTGAAGTCGGTTTCTCTACACGCGCGGGAACCGACTGAGGTGGGCGTGCCGTCTGGGTTGGCGGCACCAATTGTTGGGTTGGTTTCCCTTCCGACCGACGCAGTAACCGCGTCGCACGCACGGCCGCTGTTTCAAGTACGAACCGAGGATGGGCACTGAGCCTGAGTGAATCTTCCGCTTGTGTGAATATGGCGAACAAGTCTTGAAGCAGTTCAGGCGAGAATGCGCGTGCATCGGTGGCCATCTGTGTCAGGTCTTCCGCTGAGGCCTCGATCAATCCCTGCCATTCTTCTGGTGAGGTTACCACCGATACTACCAGCATGTTGCGCACATACTCGACAACCTCTGCACAATAGGCCCGCAGATCGTGGCCTTGGTCCAATAGCTGGGCAAGCACGCGAAGTGCTGCGGCACTCTCCTGAGCTATGACGGCCTGAATCATCGCACGAATAAGTTCTTGTGGAACTGTTCCCAGCAAAGCCTCCAGATCCGTATGCACGATCGTTTTCCCGCCGAACGCGACCGCCTGGTCAAGCAAGCTCAAACCATCGCGCATGCTGCCCTCGCTGGCCCTGGCAAGCGCCATCAAGCTCCGTTCTTCAATCACGATCTGATCCTGATCAATCACATGGCGAAGCCGTTCGACAATTTCGGTTCGCGCAATCCGCCGGAAGTTGTAATGCTGGCAGCGGGAGAGAATTGTTACCGGAATCTTGTGAATCTCGGTGGTGGCAAAAATAAATACGACATGCGGCGGCGGCTCCTCCAGCGTCTTCAACAACGCGTTGAAGGCCGAGTTCGACAACATGTGGACTTCATCGATGATATAGACTCGGTACTTCCCACGGAACGCAGCAAACTTCACGTTCTCTCGGATCTCGCGCACATCGTCCACGCTTGTATTGGACGCCCCGTCGATCTCCATCACATCGACAGAAGTCCCCTGTGTAATTTCGAGGCAGTTGGAACAGGTGCCGCAGGGCGTGCCGGTCGGCCCCTGCTCGCAATTGAGTGCTTTAGCGAGAATTCTTGCAACCGTTGTTTTTCCCACGCCGCGCGTTCCGGAAAAGAGATACGCCTGGGCAATCCGTTTCGTAATAATGGAATTGACCAGCGTCTGAACAACGTGGGGCTGTCCGATCACATCATCGAACGTCCCTGGACGGTATTTGCGGGCAGAGACTTGGTAATCCATTGTTGCTATGCTCCGAATTCTGAATTTTAAGTTCTGAGTTTTGAGTTAAGTAGAAATAAATTTTCCTTTAATTCAGCACTCACAACTGAGAACTCAACACTCCTCGCTTCGAGGAAGAGCGGGGCCAGGTGATCCTGCGGCACACAAAACTGACCGCTTACCGTTGCTTCCTTCCGGACCTGGCGGGGTTCACAGGGTTCTGTTGCACAGGGCCCAGCCCCTTCTTCAAAGTTCTGAGTTATGAGTGCTGAGTAATGAGTTCAAAGAAGATCACAGGTGGTGAGGCTAATATTTCGCCCCATTCCTGATTTATGTAAACTCACCACACAACATTCATAACTGCGCACTAACTCCAAGTGGCGGAGAGGGTGGGATTCGAACCCACGGTCCCATTGCTGGGACGCATGCTTTCCAAGCATGTCGATTCGTCCACTCTCGCACCTCTCCACGCTGATTTTCGCAAGGCGGCATCTTAACACCGGGATCTGGCGACCAGCAAGATGACCGCCCGGGTTTGTCGTCGTGATATTGATGTTCCCTGATCCTTTTCCTGATTCTTTCAATGGGCAAAAATTAAAAGTCTTGATTGGGAAATACCGGAGGCGGATGTACGGCAAGCGGAAGTGAACAGCCAGGATTTTTGGAAGGACTCTTGAAAACGTTAAAAGAAGCGAGAGCAATGATGAACGGTATCTTCCTCATAGGCAATTCACAAGGCTTATATCAGTATGTTTTGTGGTGTCTATGCTTGCCACCCCACGATTATATAAGCTATACAACTTTGGCATTATTTATTGGGAGATGAATTCCGCAATTCTCACGTCTCGCAGTGCAGGTTTTGAAACCAAAAGCATCTACTCATTTGGTACGGAGGGTTCGATGAAGAAGAGGTTCTGGTTGTTAGTTCTCTTAACTGGCCTGATTGCGCCACAACTTGTCGCAGCCGCGGATACCACACCAGTGGTCGATGCCCCTACCAATCCTGCGCCACCTGACATGATCACGTTGAAGGACGGTGGGATCATCTATGGCGAAGTCGTCGAAATGGCCGATGGCGTGGTCTATATCAAGACGGCGGCAGCAGCGGAGAATATCGTCAAGATAAAATGGGCCAACGTGGAGAAGCTAGCCATCAACCACCCAATCCCGTTTCATCTCAAAGAAGGGTCCGTGCTAGTCGGCACAGCCACCGGAGGGCCCGACGGAATCATCAATGTGCAGACCGGTCCACTGAAGGGAACGATAGACATTCCGATAGATTCTATTACCGCTCTGAATCCTCTGATCCAACCTCCAGTGATCTATAAAGGCACACTCACCGGCGGCTATACGCAAGCAACCGGGAACAGCCATCTGAAAAGTGCCAGCCTCCTGGGAGACTTCGTAGCTCGGAGTGAGCAATTCCGCCTGACGATCAACGGTCGGTACGTCTATGGCGATCAAGACAACACCCTCACTGCTCGAAACGCGCGCGGGACGATCAAGATGGACTTTTTCGTCACGAAACGCTTTTTCTGGTTTGCATCTGCCTTCTTTGAGCAGGACACATTCCAAGATCTAAAGTTGCGAACCGCTCTTGCCTCAGGTCCAGGCTATCAATTCATCGAAAAAGGCGACTATGCGAGTCGCTGGCTCAAAGACATGACGCTTTATGCCGAGGCCGGGTTGTCCTACTTTAATGAGGACTTTACCACTGCGCCCGATGAATCCTCTGTGCGTGGCAAATGGGCAGTGAGGCTGAACTGGCCGATCTTGGATGATAGCGTGACGTTCTATCACTTTCAGGAAATATACCCTTCCCTGCAGAAAACGAGCGATTACTATCTGACGATGGATAACGGCGTCCGTTTCAAAATATACGAGGGTTTCGTGAGCGGAATTCAGGTGACGACTCGGTATAACAGCGCTCCGGCCCAGGGCACCGGGACTACGGACAACTTGTACCTTATTACCCTTGGATACAACTTCGACACAACCCTGAAGCGATAAGTGCGGTTCACCTACATCCTCTAGAAGGAGGACAAGTTATGCTTAAAGAATTTAGAGATTTTGCCATGAGAGGCAATGTCCTCGATATGGCGATCGGAGTGATCATCGGAGGCGCATTCGGAAAGATCGTCTCGTCGCTGGTCAGCGACGTCCTGATGCCTCCGATCGGCTTGCTGCTGGGCAAGGTTGATTTCTCGAGTCTCTTCCTGAATATGTCAGGGACACCACAGCCTTCTCTTGCTGCTGCAAAAGCTGCAGGAGCTCCGACCCTTAACTATGGGGTGTTTTTGCAAAGTGTGCTTGACTTCATCATCATCGCATTCGTGATCTTCCTGTTGGTCAAGCAGGTCAACCGGTTTAAGAAAGAAGTACCTCCGGCGCCACCGGCGGGACCGACCAACGAAGAGAAATTATTGATGGAGATCCGCGACGCGCTGAAGGGCCGCCAGTAAGCGCTGTCACAGTCACGAGACGACCTGCTGAGCGGGAGTGGGACGTCTCCCACAATAATAAAATAGATACCCCCCCCCGATTCAGAAGGGAGTGATCATCATGCAGGCAGTCAAGACCGCTGTGCTGGCCACGAGCTTGGTCGCTTTTGCGGGTTGTGCAAGCTGGGATAAGAGTCCTATCTGTCATAAAACTCACGGATGGACTGCCTGGTCTGACGTTCGCTGTACTGTGGCCGACACATCGAATGACGAAGCCGGCCGCCTCGCAGCTCTTGAAAAAGAGCGTCAACGCCTGGCGAACGAGCTGGGTGCAGCAAAGAAGGAGAATGCGGCGCTGAATAGCCGCGTGAGCGATCTGGAACGACAGCTCGTTTCAACACAGGGGGACCTCACCCAGTCACAACAACAGCTCGCAGCATCAATGGTGCTGGCCGCCGGCCTCCAAGCCGGAGCAGGCGATACCGGTAGGCTCGAGGCTGAACTGGCTGCGGCCAGGCAGCGGAATGCGGAACTCGAGTCCCAACTGGCGGCACTACGCGGCGAACTCGATTCCGAGATGACGAAACTGAAAGAAGCTCAGAGGGGATTGATCCGAGCGCTTCGCCCTGAGATCGAGAAGGGAGATATCACGGTCGATCTCAACAATGAACGGCTGTTGCTCAATCTTGCATCCGGCTATCTGTTCGGTTCCGGCCAAGACGAACTGAAACCAGCAGGTGCCGATGCGCTAAAGCACGTCGGAGCAGTCCTGAAAGATTTCCCGGAGTATAAGGTGGCGGTGGAGGGCCACACCGATAACCGGCCAATCCATGGCGCACTGAAGAAGAGGTTCCCCACGAACAAGGAACTCTCCGAATCCCGTGCGGCCAATGCGGCAAAGGCGCTGACCGAAGGAGGGCTTGGTGCTGCGACGACACATGGATATGCAGATACCAAGCCGGTTGACTCGAACAAGACCGATGCAGGCAGGGCGAAGAATCGCCGTGTTGAGATCCGCGTCACGAAGTAGTGCATTTTACGCAGGAAAGTTCCGCCCTCAGACTTCAGTCTGAGGGCGGTAACCCCTCTTAGCTGAACTGATCCCACGTATCGCACTGTTTGATCGCCCAGAACACCGCTTCCTTCAGTTTCTTCAGTTGTATATTGTCCGGGTCACGCATGGCTTGTAATTTCCTATCGAGATCGTAGAGCGGCTGGATCGATCGTTTATCCGGAATCTTGCCCAGCGCCCAGGCCACTTCCGTCAACACGGACCAGTCTGTCTTCGGATTTCCCAGTTTCCCGAGTAATGGTGCCACCACAGACGCATCGCCGTGCATCCCACCCAATTGTCCTAAGCCCTTTGCCGCTGCCGCTTGCAATTCAGGCTGCGGAGATGTGTTCATAATGTCCACGAGCAGCGGAATACCCTCTTTCCCGAGATTGCCCATCGCGCCGATCGCTTGTTTCGCCAAGTCGCGATCTTTGAGGACTTCTTTCAGCTTCGGCAAGGCCTCATCGGCCTGCATCTCGCCCAAGAGTGAAATGATTTTAAATCTCCTAGCTTGCGGGGTGTCGGATCGATCGAGCAACTTCAACAGGCGCTCCGGCTGACCCCATTCAGCAGCCAGCAACAAAGGAAATTCGTATGCCGCGAGTGCTTCCTTCAATTTGCCCATGGCGTAGACTCCAGGGTCTCCCGCTGTAGCCGATAGCGCAGCGTGTTCTGCATCTTCAAACTCGGTTCGAACTTCTTTTTGCCATTTGACCTTCATAGTACCGAGGAGATAGGTCATTTGACAGGCGGGGCCTTTCCACAGTCGGGACGGGGCATCGGGCAAATCCGCATCTCCTCCGGTCGTCGTCGTGCCTTCCCACGTTTTTCGCTGTTCGCATTTGACTTTGATCACCACGTCATGCGGCTTACCGGATTCGCCCACAATCGTGTATCCCAATTCATCCATTCGGCCAGCGACAAGCTCGGTTATCGGCGCAGCATCGACCGTTCCCTTGTCTGTGAGCGCAATCGTCTCGATGCGCACGGCCTGGACTTTAATCAGCAGTGCTTTCTGCTCCGGCGTGAAATAGTCCCGGTAGGCCCATGAAGAAGAAAAGACAAGCACCACAAAACTGAACACCGGAACTGAGAGTAGTAGAGCAACGCGCACTGTGCACCTTCAACGGTATACCGACAATGAGTCACATCGTCATCTGATTATACCCCTCGTGAAATTCAGAGGCTACAACAGGTAGCATGATGCCCTTTGATCACTTCGACAAGTAGCCAAAAGCGGAGAGTATCCATCGCAGGTGACCACAGGCGCTTTCCGGCTCGATTCGCGCGCTTGCGTAAGATTCTATGTTTCTTATATACCGTCCCAATAGATGGGCAAAGAGACAGGCAAGCCACCCAGCCTCTACCCCACTGGAGTATGGGTTGACACTGGGATACGTCCAACGGTACAAAATACCCCCACAGGAACCTACATGTTCGTTTGTGTGTTCGATTGTGCTGGACCCGACTCCTGCATACCCCACCATGCGAGAGTGGCGGAACTGGCAGACGCGCGAGACTTAGGATCTCGTGGGTAACCGTGGGGGTTCAAGTCCCCCCTCTCGCACCAGACCACAGCCGGGCATCCGGCGATAAATCGGCAGTCCGCGCAATGCGTCTCACTTCGAACAAGGGTACGCATCAGTGATGAAAATGGAAGTCACCGAACTGGGTCCGTTGAAACGCGCCCTCAAGATTGAGGTGCCAGGCGATGAAGTCACGCAACGATTTGTTCGCGCCTACGGTGATTTGAACCGTCAGGTCAACATTCCGGGCTTTCGCCCTGGCAAGGTACCCTTGGCCCTGCTGGAAAAGCGCTATGCGAAAACCGTGGAAGAAGACGTCATCCGGAATCTCGTGCCGGATTTCTATGACAAGGCCGTCCGCCAAGCGGGAATTGTACCGGTCCACGTTGAAATTCCGGCGTTGGACCGAGTCAAGATCAAGAAGAACGAGCCCTTTACATTTACCGCGACCGTTGAGATCAAGCCGAAAATCGAATTGCGGGACTATAAAGCACCGAGTCCTATCTCACTCAAACCCGACAAGCGTACCGTGACCGACGAGCAGCTGGATCGAGGCCTTGAGGTCTTGCGCGAACAGCAGGCCCGATTGGAAGCCACACCGGCAGGCCATACCGTCGTGGATGGGGACTATATCGTACTGGACTTGCACGGCCTTCTCGATGGAGCACCGTTGGAAGGGACAAAAAAGGAGGGTCAACTCCACAAGGTCGGCTCACACGCATCCGTCTTAGGCTTGGAAATTGATTCGCATGTCGGGGGGAAAAAAGAAGGCGAGGTACTCGAGATATCCCAGCTGTATCCAGCCAGCCATCCCGATCCTCGCGTAGCGGGCAAGACGGTCGTATTCACCTTGACGATCAAATCTGTCAAAGAAAAGAAGCTACCCGCTCTGGACGATGAATTCGCCAAAGATTGTGGGCCCTATACTTCCCTCCAGGAGATCAAAGATAAGCTGCGGGGTGGGATGGAGCAGGCGCTGAAACGAGAGATCGAAGACAACTATAAGGATACGATCGTCAAGCGACTCATGGATACCCACCACTTTGACCTTCCGGAAACCCTGGTGGAGCGTGAACTGGAAGCCATCATCCGCCAGCACGCGCAACAGCAACAGCGGAAGGGAGCTACCCAGCAATCACCTGGCCCAGAGGACCTCGCAACCCTTCGCCAGCAACATCGGGAGGAAGCGGCGCGCCGAGTGAAGGTTAGCCTCGTGTTGGAGGAGATAGCCGAGAAGGAAGGACTGACAGTGACCCAGGACGATTTCAATGCCGAAATTCTGCGGCTGGCTTCAGAGCTAAAAATGCCGGCCGCCGATCTCGTTAAAATGATCAAAGCCGGCGGGCAAGAGTCTATTGACGATTTACGCACCAGGATTTTAGTGGATAAAGCCTTGGATTTCGTCTACCGCAACGCGGTCATTCAGGGATAGCGCTGAAGGGTGCGGGCTGGCCGGAGTTTTATTGGTCAGTCTGCTTTACATAACAGGAGCCCCTCACGCGGGATGCTCAAAAAGGCCGTCCAGCAAGGCCGCAGCGAGTGAAGACCGGAGGCATACCCCTGGGGTACGTTGAGGATCTGAACGACGCGAGAACGAAGCTGGAGGTTTTTTCAGCATCCCGCTAAGTGGAAAGGAACGACGTGCATGTTGGTTCCCATTGTTATTGAAACGACTAACAGAGGTGAACGCGCCTACGATATTTATTCCCGTCTCCTGAAGGACCGGATTATCTTCCTCGGCGCGCCGATCGACGACATCTTTGCCAACTTGATTATTGCTCAACTTTTGTTCCTCGAAGCGGAGGACCCTGAAAAAGACATCAATCTTTACGTCAATTCCCCAGGCGGAAGCGTCACGGCAGGATTGGGGATTTATGACACCATGCAGTATGTGAAACCTCCGATCAACACGATCTGTCTAGGCCAGGCCGCCAGTATGGGAGCCTTCTTACTGACGGCCGGAACCAAAGGGAAGCGATTCGCCCTGCCGAATGCGAGGATCATGATTCACCAACCTATGGGTGGATTTCAGGGGCAAGCAACGGAAATTGACATTCATGCCAGAGAGATATTGAAAATCCGCGAACGGCTCAATGAAATCATGGCGAAGCATACCGGCCAGCCTTTGGAGAAAATCTCCCTCGATACAGAACGGGACTACTTCATGTCGGCAGAGGAAGCCAAGCGGTACGGTCTCATCGACGAAGTCATCACACGGCCGCCGAAGCTCCTCAAAACTGTCAGCAGCGATTCAGGAAAAGACGGAACCAAGGACAAGTAACAGGGGAGGACTCATGGCGAAGCCGGACAAGATGGATCGACATCTCCGCTGTTCATTCTGTGGGAAAAGCCGCGATGAAGTCCGCAAATTGATCGCTGGACCCACCGTCTACATCTGCGACGAATGCGTCAACCTCTGTAACGACATCATTGCCGAAGATTGGGAAGAAGCCAAAGAAGAGATCTCGTCGAAACTCAAAAAGCCGCTGGAAATCAAACACCACTTGGATCAATACGTGGTGGGACAAGAGCGCGCCAAGAAAATTCTCTCGGTGGCTGTTCATAATCACTACAAACGAATCTCAGCCAAAGATAAAGACGTTGACGACGTGCAACTCCAGAAGGGCAACATCCTCATGCTGGGCCCCACGGGCACTGGGAAAACGCTGTTGGCCCAGACCCTCGCAAAGTATTTGGATGTCCCTTTCACGCTGGCCGATGCGACCACTCTCACAGAAGCAGGGTATGTCGGCGAGGACGTGGAAAATATCATCCTCAAGCTTCTCCAAGCGGCGGACTACGACGTGGAACGGGCTGAGCGGGGCATTGTCTACATCGATGAAATCGATAAGATCAGCCGCAAGAGCGACAGTCCCTCCATCACCCGCGACGTCTCGGGGGAAGGGGTACAGCAGGCACTGCTCAAGCTCATCGAGGGGACTGTCGCCAACGTGCCGCCTCAAGGTGGACGCAAGCATCCGCACCAAGAGTTTATCCAGGTCAACACGAGCAACATTCTGTTCATCTGCGGCGGCGCCTTCGTCGGGCTCGAACATATTATTGAGCAACGCCTGAATCGCAAGGCGATGGGATTCGGAGCTGAAGTTCGCGGACGGAGCGACGTGCGATTGGGCGAACTATTCGCGAAGGTTCAGCCGGAAGACTTTCTCAAGTACGGCCTGATCCCTGAATTCGTCGGTCGGTTGCCGGTCGTCGCGACCTTGGACGAGTTGGACGAACGCGCCCTCATTCGAATCTTGACCGAGCCGAGAAACGCTCTCACGAAGCAGTACGAGAAATTGCTCTCCTTCGAGAAAGTGAAGCTGAAGTTCACCGATGGGGCGCTTGGAGCGATCGCGCGGAAAGCCTTTCACCAAAAGACTGGCGCTCGCGGATTACGTGCCATCCTCGAAGACGTGATGCTGGACGTCATGTATGATGCTCCCTCTCAGAAGCAGATTAAGGAGGTCCTCATCACTGAGGATGCGATACTCGGCAAGCACGCACCCATCCGAATCTTCGAACAGGATAAGGATGCAAAGACAGCCTAAGCCGTTATAACTATAGCTTTTTTCTCTCGCGTCTTAAAAGATCACTCCACAGCGAAACAGGCCAGATCCATCCTGGCCTGTTTATTCCTCCAAATTCTTCCCGCTTCGAATACTTTACGTTCCTGCGACAACGGTTCTGACTCTACGCTTTCCCTCGACAAGAGGAAATGCTGCGCTATACTTGCATTACGGATTTAGTATGGAGGATGTGTGAAATACCCTGTGTCTTCAAGCCTGCGGCATAAAGGGAAAGCCCTCGACCTTGACGCAAACCGTGAAGTGATCACCCTCATAGGAATCAACGGTGAACCCATGGGCAATCTGTCCTGGGACTTTGTCATCGACCAGATTCTGGCTTATCGTAAACCTCAAGCGAACCGAGAGACCAGAAATGAGCCGCGCGTGACACTCACCTTCCGGGTCAAATACACAACCCCGGAGGGCCAACAATTTGAAAGTCGCGCAGGCGGCATCGGCGGCGGAGGGCTCTTTATCGAAAGCCAGAGCCCTATATCGGTAGGCACTAAGCTTGCCCTTGAATTCTCGCTGCCAGAGCAGCCGTCGGAATGGCTGGCGGCAAAGGGGCTCGTTGCGTGGGTGTGCCCTAAAGCAGATCAGTATACGTTCAGCCCCGGCATGGGAGTGCGTTTCACAGAAATTGACCCTGACATCCGTAACCGTGTGCTCGAACTGGTAAAGTCTCTCCAGGCCGTCGGGCAACCAGCCTAACAGAGTCTTTGAGATACTGCTACAGGCTCGATCGCACAGGGTGAATTGAGTCCGGATCGGCTGTAGCAGTACCACCAGGCTGTTCAAAAATGCCACATGAAGCGAAGGGGCGAATCGTACTGTGCCCCATGCTGTGAACCTCTGAACGATGCGAGAACGAGGTCAAAGCAATAGCGCATCATGACGCGCATGGATCGGCAGATGAGATGACCGATTTCGATACTTGTTCGAGTTTATTCATCGTTTCCCGAATCGTTCCCTATCCGACTCAAGGACGTGACGATGAAGTTTCATGTAAGTAGGACGGAAGGGCACGAAGGTAAAATCCTGGAGATGAATGCCAACCAGGAAGTGGTCACGCTTCATAGTGCTACAGGAACGTTGCTTGGCGCCCTGTCGTGGGGGGCGGTGATTGAACAGATTCTTGCCGGTGACGATGATGTACGATTCGCCCATGCGCGCGCTCATCCGCGAGCCCCACTTGCCGTGAAGGTGCGATATACAACTCCGGAAGGCAGACAGTTTGAAAGCTTAACCGGCGGCATCGGTGCGGGCGGGTTGTTTATCGAAAGCAGCGCCCCACTGGCTCCTGGGACCGAGCTATCCGTCGAGTTTTCGCTCCCTGATCATCCTTGGGAAAAGCACAAGGCCAAAGCCAAGGTTGCTTGGACCCGCACCAAACCAGAACGGCATCTGCTCTTTCCCGGAATGGGTGTCCAATTTACCAACATCGATGAAAAGGCCCGCAAAGAGCTCGTCGAACTCGTCGATGCATTGAATCGATCCCGCGTGACGGCGTAAGTCCTCCGTTTTTGCCCAACGACGCATCGCACACCCCCAGATCTTTCGCGATCAGCGTATTGAGCGCTACCGGTTTCGGGATCGTTGAGACTCCAAGCGAATGGATCACTTCGACTCACACCACGGGAGAAGGATCTTCAGCGAACCGCCCTCTGCCCTCAAAGACAACCACAGCAATGGTAGCTGTGGGCTTCAAGTCATCCCGCGAGAGACTCCGAAGCCGTTCCCCCCTCTGGCGAGTCATCGGGAAGCCACTCCAGCAATAACGAAACTGTGCGGTCATTGAGGAAGCAACGGGTATGGGACACAACGCCAGCAGAAGGCTAAGAGACGACCGCGCACACAATCAGAGGCATAGGACAGAAAGTTTCATAGAACAGAGGCACGCACCGGACCGGTGATAGGGACCACGCCCGACTCACCCTTGCTTGGGAGGCTCTTCGTGCACGGCAGGGAAATCTTTGGCCGCTTCTATGGATTGCTGGAGTTCCTTCTGCGCAGAATCCATCTCGGCTTGGATTGTTCTGATCTCGGGATCCACCGAATTTCTGACATCGGCAACAGCTTGTTTGAACGTTCGCAGCGCATCCCCAAATCCTTCTCCCAAACTCTGCATATCTCTGGGAGAAATTCCAGCCGGCTGCACAGCTGCCGTTTTCATCGCCGCCTGCTGCGCTTGCACTCGGGCCACTGCATCTTTGTTGACGATGGCGGATGGACGTTTCGCTACTGGCTTTGCCTGAGCACTCGAGGGAAGCGGTGGGTACTGCGCCCGCATGACCGGGGTAGGAGTTGCCGCCCGTTCCTCCATCGTGGGAGGCTGTTGGCCCTGGGTTTCCGTGGAGGTCACTGACCGGGCTGGCTGGGACGAAGGAGCCATGCTGTGCATCAAGGAGGCGGTGGTCCCAGGTGTCAATTCAGGCCCAGGAGAATAGGGCGCCGTGGGATTCGGACCGACGAGAGTCTGTGTTGGCACCGGTGCTTCCCGAGCCGGTGGTTGATGCTGCGTGGCCGCCGGTTGTGTCATGTCAGTCGTTGCCGCCTCAGGCGGAGGGATATCGTTCACTTCTTTCTTGAACCCTCTGAGGGCTTTGCCGACTCCCTCACCAATTTGTGGAAGCTTTCCCGCCCCGAAGATAATGAGGACAATGACAAGAATGATGATGAGTTCCGAGATCCCCATGGTACCAAACATGGCGTGATTCCTTTTTCCTAGGTGCCTGCACGACACATCGTCGCAGGTTTTGCCTTGTTGAGGACCGAATCAACTCTATAGGCCGGTGTGAGGCACTGTCAAGGAAGGGAGAGAGGGCTAGAAAGGATGCTGAAAAAGCCTGCCAGTGGCGTTATCCTATTGTCCAAGAAATGGGGACAGTTGAATATTCACTGGGCCACAACAGTTTGTACGCGGACTCCTAAAAGAGCGGGACAATCTCGCTCTGCAATGGTAAACCGAACACCAGCGCTTCACGCTCAGCGAGGTAGACATCCAGTTCACTCCTGATCCCAAATTCGCCGGGGAGGTAGATTCCCGGCTCAATGGAAAAGCAGGTCCTGGGCATCAGACGACGAGTGTCCTGTGTCTCCAGACCATCGATGTTGGCCCCATTGCCGTGCACGTCTTCGCCGATCGAGTGGCCTGTGCGATGGACGAATCGATCGCCATAGCCACTGCGCTGAATCACTTGCCGGCAGGCCTCGTCGACTTCCCATCCGAATGGACGATGGCCGGCACTGATTTCTGTTCTGACAAAGGCCAGAGCTGCATCTCGTCCCTGCCGGACCACATCGAAAATCTCGCGATGTCTTGACGGCACCGTTCGACCGGCATAGCCGGTCCATGTAATATCGGCATAGACCGAGCCTGGCTCCGTTCGCTTGGCCCAGAGATCGATTAAGAGCAACGCATCGCGGGTGACGTCGGCCGATCCGGTCTCAGTCGGGCCATAATGAGGATCAGCGCTGTGAGCATTGACGGCGGCGATCGGTGCACTCGACGTGATCATCCCAGCCTCGCGTATTCGAGATAAGATGAATTGCTGCACTTCATATTCGGTGAGACTCCGCTCCTGCGCGATTTTCTCATGCACATGACTAAACGTCTGATCGACGATGCGCCGCAACGCGGCGGCTGCAACCTGATGCGATTCAAGCTGACGGTCTGTCCAACGCGCTTCGAACGTCTGGATCAAATCCGCGGAACTCACCACCTCGACATCGTAACTTCTGATCAACTCAATCGTACCGGCATCCACGCGCGACACATAGGGAACGGCATTCAATGGGGAATACTGCATCGCGATACGGAGACCAGCAGTGAGCACGCGCGCAAGCATCTGCCGCTGCTGCTCCCAGGAGACATAGCAGTCAGCCTGTCCCGGCAAGGCATCCAGCACGTGGGACTCGATGCGATGCACCAGTTTGACAGGAGCTCCTTGCGCCGGAACCCAGTAGTACCATCGCCGGGTCACATGGACCGTAGGATCGAGCTGGAGTATACGGTAGGCGAGGGGATCGCTTCCGCGGAAATCATAGAAGAGCCACCCGTCGATCTCGGCATCACGCAGGGCCTGTTGAATCTCGGTCACGCGCTGAGACATGGGTGAAGTCATCGTAGAGGCATCTTATCGTCGCGCTGCCACACCGTCAATGAGACGAACGTTCAATCCGGTGATCATGCTACAATACGCGCCATGGTAGTCGAGCGTGCACCAGAACCGTCCCAGTTCCGTGTCACTCTGTTCATCGGACCGCAGCCGGTGGATGGCAGACCCTTCACCTCTTCCTGCGTGTTCAACGTCAAGAAACGAAGTTGGAAGGGTGGAGTGCAAGTCTCCGTCATGTTCACCCACAGTCAGATAGAACGGCTCAGCGCCAACATTGATTTCTCCCGCTGGTTAGACCTGGCTCTCGTCGATCTCTCAGAAGAAGATCGTCCTTCGTATCAGAAACGGGCTCATGAATTGTTTGTTCAAGCGATCTGTTGGTGCAAACTGGACCTGGCATTGCAGTGCGGCATTGCTCAAGAGAACCAATCCCTCACGGACGACGCTGATCTCGCTGAGGTCAGAGCTGCCGTCATCAAGCGGACGAACTTCATCACGTCATACATTGCATCTGAGCTAGACCTCGTAATGGGAGATATGACTGCACCATAAGGCACTCCACATAGACATGGCAGGGGGTTTGCAATCCGAGTTGAATTTGCTATAACCCAATTACCACGAGAGCGTGGGCGAGCGCGCAGACATTAATCAGTGCCGCCCAGCTCGACTTGTTGCAGAAGGAGGATTTTTTGTGAACACTTCGTCTTCATCCAATCGCTTCCGTGAGGTTTCCAGCTTCAAGCTGGTGGTCGTCTTCTTGGTCCTGGCTCTGTGCACTGTCACCATGATGCCGTCGGCGGCCTGGAGTCAAGAAAACTCCGCTGCTCCTTCGAGCGCGAGCACCGAAGGCGGAACCGCGTCAAGCGCAGGCATGGGGGCTGCTTCCGCCGTTGCCACGATCCTCTATTTTCCTTTCAAAGCTGCATTTGCGATAGGTGGAGGAATCGTGGGCGCATTGGCCTATGCCTTTTCCGGTGGGAACGAACAGGCGGCAAAGAGCATTTGGGATACGAGTCTCCGCGGCACCTACTACATTTCTCCCGATCACCTGCAAGGCAATCGGCCCATCCGCTTCTTAGGGGTCGCTGATCCGAATGATGGATCGGAACCGGCCTCTGCTTCGGAGCCCATCCGCTAGCCGATGAAACCGATCATCGGCGTCACCCCAGACTTCAACGCCGGTGATCGGAAGGAATGGGGTGGCCGCGAACCAACCTACTTTTTGCGTGCGCGCTATATCCGTGCGATCGAGGAACTCGGCGGCGTTCCACTGGTCCTTCCACTCCTGGCAGACCGGACAACAAGACGGCGCCTTCTGCGCCAAATCGACGGACTCCTCCTTACCGGAAGCGGCCCGGACCTTCCACCCTCACTGTATGGTGAACGTCAGCGCTATCCATTCGGAATTGTGAGCGAACGTCGCGCGAACTTCGAACTGGACATGGTTCACCTCGCAAAGCAAGCCAATGTTCCACTCCTCGGTATCTGCGGAGGCATGCAGGCAATGAACGTCGCCTGCGGCGGTAGTCTATTTCAAGATATTTCATCCCAAATCTCGACACCGCTTCAGCATCGACAAGAAATTGCGGCGACGAAACTGAGTCACACGGTCACCGTCACCCCCGGCAGCCTACTCCGTCGCATCGTACGGTCAATGTCGATGCGCGTGAACAGCTCGCATCATCAATCGGTTAAAGCGGTCGCGCCGTCACTGATCGCCAGCGCTCTGGCCTCCGACGGCATTGTGGAAGCGATCGAGTCCCCGGCCCACCGTTTCTTTCTCGGCATCCAATGGCATCCGGAATTTCTTTTCGACCGGCACCCGCTCCACCGGCGATTGTTTGAAGCCTTCTTACGCGCGGCGCGCGCCATGGACCGCAACACGTGATACGTGACATGCACGCCGTGCGCGACCAGCGGAAAAGTCCTGCTATACTTGACCCAATATGGTACAGCAGCTCGTTGATCAAACAGCACCATTCGCCATCTCCGTGGCCCAATCCGCACTATTCATGAGCACTTCTGCTACAGTCGCCGATCCGCTGCTACGACGAGCCTTCGGCCAGCGGGCTCGCCCCTCGGACCCTCACCATACTGCACGTGTACGCATCGGGCCCTCACGGCTCCGTGCGCTGGTCTCGCGACGCAGTTCAGCGATTTCGCGACGAACTGTCATAAACAATGCGAGCTAAGGAGGTACGGTGATCGGCCGACTCTTTCGAACCAAGCCCATTGAACAGATTCTCGCGGACGCAGATCATCCCGATCATCGGTTGAAGAAGACCCTCACAGCCTGGGATCTGACCGCGCTTGGCATCGGCGCGATCATTGGCACCGGCATCTTCGTTCTGATCGGAACGGCCATCGTCGGTGATGCCCATCGGCCAGGAGCAGGACCGGGAATCATTCTGTCCTTCGTGCTTTCCGGCTTGGCCTGCGCCCTCGCAGCACTCTGCTACGCGGAGTTTTCCACGATGATTCCCGCGGCCGGGTCTGCCTATACGTATTCATATGCCACGTTGGGAGAGTTCCTGGCCTGGATTACCGGCTGGAACTTGATTCTCGAATACGGTGTGGCCTGTGTCGCCGTCGCCATCGGGTGGTCCGGCTATTTCAATAAACTGCTCGGGTTGGCCGGAATTGAATTACCCCACTGGGCCACGCATCCGCCAGGAGGACCCGATGGAGGCGTGGCGAACATTCCCGCCGCCATCATCGTCTTACTCGTCACCATCATCCTCGTCATCGGGATCAAAGAAAGCGCCCGTGCAACCGGCATCATTGTGTGTTTGAAACTCGCGGTCATCCTCTTCTTCATTGCCGTAGGGACACCGGCCGTGAACACGGACAACTGGACACCTTTCCTCCCACAGGGATTCGCAGGGGTCGGTGCCGCCGCGGCAATCGTGTTCTTTGCCTACATTGGATTCGACGCCATCTCGACGACAGCCGAAGAAGCCAAGAACCCTCAGCGGGATCTCCCGATCGGGATCATCGCCTCCCTCAGCACCTGTACCATCCTCTACATTGCTGTGGCCGCTGTCTTGACCGGCCTGGTCCCCACTGCACAGATTGACATTCATGCGCCGGTTGCTGAAGCGTTGAGTGTGGTGGGCTTCAAATGGGGAGCGGCAATTGTGGCCGTCGGCGCCGTCGCCGGAATTACCAGCGTACTCGTCGTGATGATGCTGGGTCAGATTCGTGTATTCTTTGCCATGTCACGAGATCACCTCTTGAGCCCCTGGCTGTCAACTGTGCATCCGCGCTATGGGACGCCTCATTATGCCACCATTCTCACCGGCATCGCCGTGGCCACGCTTGCTGCCCTGATCCCCATCGGTGATGCAGCGGACATGACGAACATCGGCACTCTCTTCGCCTTTGTCCTGGTCTGTATCGGTGTTGTAGTGCTGCGTTACACGAAACCCAACCAGATCCGTCCATTCCGGCTTCCGTTCATGCCGGTCGTCCCGATTCTTGGTATGCTCGCCTGTCTCGGCTTAATGAGTTTTCTCCCACAGCTGACCTGGATTCGATTCGTCGTCTGGACTGCCATCGGCATTGTGGTCTACTTTGGATACGGGCTCAAACACAGCAAACTGGCCAGCCCCTCCCCTGCGAGCCACCTTCCAAAACATTCGCTGTAAATAGAATGAGTTAGCTCGATTTTTCTGCAGGTTGAGCCGCCAGGGCTGGTGCGGGAGCCGGTGTGGAGTCGGCAAGAGTAGCGGGAGAACTAGCGGACCCGGATGGTTGGCCGTCAGGTGCTGATGCAGCGGTGGGTACTGCTGGTTTGGGAGCTGCGGGTGGCTTGGGAGGAGCAGGTTTCTCGGGCTTGATACCCCCTTCCCACGAGGGACCGGAATACATATCCGCCGCGAGACCCTTCAATTTCCATTTCTCTTCGAAATCTGCTGCCGCTTTATTCGGTGTTTCCCCACTGCCGACGACTTCATTCCACGGATAGACTTTCGGACCGATCTGGCAACCAGTCTCCGTCCGCTTCAAATACAATGCAATCGGATTTCCGCGATAGGGGCCAAGGTAGATATGCACGGAACCAGCGTACTCGAGCAAATTCTCCATGCCAGTCTCCAAAGAGGAGCATGATGCCATAAGTGAGAATGGGAGGGCAAGGAGGCGCGAGGGGTGTGTAGATAGGACATCATCTGTCCGCTTTTTGTAGCACATGAGTTGTCCGGTTTAGGGTGCGCCCTCAAGGAGGGCCACCATGACACGGGCGAAGATTCTACAGGAGGTGAGACAGATGCGGTTTGAAGAACTGTATGCACGGCGGCAGCAGCGGGACGTGACGATGGCAGAGGCAGCCGAGATGTTAGGCGTGACGGAACGGACGTTTCGCCGCTGGAGTGGCCGGTATGATGCGGAGGGGACCGAGGGGTTGCTGGACCGGCGGATCGGCCGAGCCTCGGCCCGGGCCGTGCCGATGGATGACGTGGTGGCGATGCTGGCCTTGTATCAAACCCGCTATACCGGGTGGACCGTCAAGCATTTCCACGAGCGCTGGCAACAGGAGCATGGCGGGACACGGTCCTATAGCTGGATCAAGAAGACGTTACAGGCCGCGGGACACGTGACCCGGGCTCCCCGACGTGGCGCCCACCGGAAGAAGCGGCCCCGCAAACCCTTGCCCGGCATGATGCTCCATCAAGATGGCTCCACGCATGAATGGGTACCCGGGTGTCAGTGGGATCTGATTGTGACGCTGGATGATGCGACGAGTGCAATCTACTCCGCCTTCTTCGTCGAGGAAGAAGGGACGCTCCGCAGCTTGCGCGGCCTCCGGGAGGTGATGGAGACCCACGGGCTCTTCAGTTCCCTCTATACCGACCGCGGCTCGCACTATTGGTACACGGATGAGGCGGGGGGCCGGGTGAACAAGACCCGACTGACGCAGGTGCATCGCGCGTTGCAGCAATTGGGGATCACGCTGATTCCCGCCTATTCGCCGGAAGCGCGGGGCCGCTCGGAACGTGTCTTCCGCACCCTGCAGGACCGATTGCCCAAAGAGCTGGCCCTGGCTGGGATTACGGAGATGGCGGCGGCCAATCGGTCCCTGACCGCGCAGTTCCTCCCCCAGCATAACGAGCGGTTTATGGTGCGGGCGACGGACCCGGGCACCGCGTTCATCCCGTGGGTCGGCACATCCCTCGCCGAGATTCTGTGTGTGCAAGACGAGCGGGGCGTGGCCAAGGATAACACCGTGCGGTATCAGGGCCTCAGCCTGCAGATCCCGCAGGACCCCCACCGGTTCCATTATGTGAAGGTCACGGTGCGGGTGCATGAGTATCCGGATGGGACCTTGGCCGTGTTCCATGGCCCCCGGTGTCTGGCGCGCTACCAGGCGGATGGCCTGCTGATCGAGACCGGACGCGCCCACCCAGCTCGTAATGGGCCGACCCACGGATCGAACGTCCCGCCGATCGTTCAACCTCGGCCCACGGTGCGCAACACAATTTCGGCGCGTGGCTGAAAGATTCGATGGGAAGAACCGGACAGATCACGGGCTACATAAACCGGACAAGTTAACTTGCTATCTACAGGAGGCGCGAGGGGTGGATCATAGTGCGACGCGTTGGTACGTCTTGAAACGATCCGTTCAGATTGCGTCGAATGAATTCATCGGAAATTTCTTCGTGCATACTGAAACCGACTTCGCCGATGACTGTGTGGATCATGCATCCACTGTACGAGAATCGACCCGCGCCCTCGAGACACCGACAGATTGACAGGCTTTTGAGCCGTCCCGTAGACTGCTTCCCTATGCCGTCACGATTGATCATCCCGTCTCGTCCAAACAGCAAGAAGACCACCATTGGTTTCGTAAACCTAGGTTGTTCGAAAAACCAAGTCGATTCCGAAGTCATGCTAGGCACGCTGGTCGCAGACGGGTTTGCCTTAACCGATAATCCAGGGAAGGCAGAAGTGGTCATCATTAATACGTGTGGTTTTATCGAAGAAGCCAAACAGGAGTCGATCGATACGATCATTGCCCACGGCAAACTCAAAGAGACAGGTTCCTGTCGGGTATTGATTGCCGCAGGCTGCCTGGCGCAGCGATATCAAGGGGATCTCCTCAAACAATTGCCGGAACTCGACGGCGTGGTAGGAACCGGTGAATTCGGTAAGATCGCGGAGATCACCCGGCACCTCTTAGCCCCGAAGAAACGGCAGCAACGGCTTTGGATCAGCGAGCCTCCCTATCTGTACGATGCAGATGCGCCGCGTCTCCGCCTTGGGAAGGCCCATAGCGCCTATGTGAAAATCGCCGAAGGCTGCAACCGGAATTGCGCCTTCTGTGCCATCCCCTTGATGCGGGGCAAGCAGCGAAGCCGCTCAGTGGAATCGATCGTCGCCGAAGCGACGCGCCTCGCCGCTGAAGGTGTGAAGGAGATCAATCTCATTTCTCAGGATACGGTGAATTATGGCGTCGATCTTGGGGTACGCCAAGGCCTCGTCACCCTGCTTCGTGAGTTGGTAAAGATAGAAGACTTACGCTGGATCAGGCCGTTCTACCTCTACCCGCAACAGGTATCGGATGAATTGTTGGACCTCTACGCAGGAGAGGAAAAGATTACCAAATACATCGATATGCCGCTGCAACACATCAACGATCGGATGCTCAAGCGGATGCACCGGCTGGGTGATCGAGCTGCCATAACATCCCTCGTCGATCGGATCCGAACACGCATTCCCGGCGTGACGTTTCGGACGGCATTCATCGTGGGATTCCCGGGAGAGACGGAGCAGGCGTTCGACGAGCTGAGAAGCTACGTGGAAGAGGCTCAGTTCGATCGGGTAGCGGTGTTCTTGTATTCGGACGAGGAAGACACGCCGGCTGTCGGGCTTGATGACAAAGTCGAACGATCGGTCATGAGCGAAAGAAGGAATGACATCTTAGCCGTGCAAGAAGAGATCGCAACAGCACGAGGCCAAGCCCGTATCGGTTCCGTGATGGAGGTCTTGGTCGAAGGGGTGTCCGAAGAGACAGACCTTCTGCTTGAGGGACGCCATGAAGGACTGGCTCCAGAGATTGACGGCGTCGTGTATATCAATGATGGATCAGCCACAGCAGGAGAACTTGTCAGGGTCGAGATCACGGATGCGGCATTGTATGACCTCGTAGGCCACATCGTCTCCTAGCAAGGTGCTGAAAGTCCGCCAGCATCGTTGCATTTCTGACACGCCGCACAGTAATGGAAGAAACACGAACACGACGTGTTGTTAAACGTGGCGAACTTGCGATTCGCAGAGCTTTTATTACGTTTCTCTCAAGGCGCTCCCTAAAATCCTCCCCAACTTTACCGCTCCAGCTTACCGATTCCCCAACGATCCTTATTCTGCGCCAAGATAGGTTCGGTGATGCAATTATCACAACACCATTACTTGTCGCTCTGAAAGAACGCTACCCTACAGCGAGGTTAATGGTGCTCTTGGGTGAAAAAAATAAGAGCATCGCACCTCTACTACCGATAGAGTGCGAGACATTCGTGTATAGGAAAAATCTTGCTACAGACATTGCACTGCTTTGGACTATACGCAAGATCCAAGTTGATGTACTCATAGATCTCCAAGACAATGCATCGGCTACTTCGTCCATCATTACAGCCGCTGTTTCAGCCAGATACTCGATCGGTATCGAAAAAGAAAATGCTTCATCATACAATGTGCTTGCAAAACGGCTCGATCAAAAAACTGTTCATATCAGTCGGCGGATAGCAGAGTTGCTTCGTCCGCTTGGGATAGACCCTGATACTATTTCACTCCAGCCAAAGCTCAATATCCCTATCCTGCCCCGCATAGCAGGAAGAATAGCGGTGAATATATCAGTGGGAAAGCCCTCATGTTGGGTGCCACCACATGTCCAAAGCCAAATATGTGCACTTGTTTCGTCGGTGCCGAATACTCAGGAAGTACTTGTCTTTGCACACCCGAAGGATAAAAAAAAACAAGAAGAAGTCATTTGCCTAGCAAACACAATGAAAGTCAAGCCGGCGCCACTCACCAACTCCTTCGAAGAGTATGCATCATTGTTGTCTTCGTGCGAAATACTCCTAACCCCAGACACTTCAACTGTCCATCTGGGAGCCGCGCTCGGAATTCCAATGGTTGCATACTACCTACAGTCATCATTGCATTATTGGACGCCAATAGGTGTCGAATACAGAATGCTCACCAAAGATAACTTACGGGACATATCAGTCAATAATGTTCTTGTGTTGTTCAAGGAGCTATTGGTTGGAGTAGCAACCACGAACGCCAGTATCAGGGAGGAAGTCGTGCGATAACAACATGTACAAACGACTCTCTCCATTTACCAAGAAGGCAAGGGATAAGTTCTATATTCCGATTTTCTGCACAACGATCTCTGCCATGCTCGAATCTATTGAGCGAGGTTTCATTACCCCTCGTGCTTGATATTCTGTTTCGAACTACGACAAAATTACGCGTAGAAGATTTGGATGAAGAGACTCGCGCTATTTCTGCCGTGATCGTGACTCGCCTGCTACACTTGAACTGACCATTCTCATCGGAAGGATAGATCTACGATGGCGCACCGAAACGAATCAGTCGTCCTCTTGATCCATTGCAAGGATCGGCGAGGTATTGTCGCCCGTGTCTCGGGTTTTATTCACGACTTCGGCGGGAACATTCTCGACTCGGACCATCATACGGATGAAGAGACGAACGAGTTTCTCATGCGCATGGAGTTTGCCGCCGAGGGTTTGCAGATTCCGCCCGATGAGATCGCAACCGCCTTCGCTCCGGTCGCCAAGACCTTCGAGATGCGCTATGAGGTGTGTCCTTCAAATCGCAGAACGAGGGTTGCAATGTTGGTGTCGAAACAGGATCACTGCCTGGCGGATCTGCTTCAACGGCATAAGCGCGACGAGTTGCATATCGATATCCCCGTGATTATTTCCAACCATGAAACCTGCACCGGCTGGGCCGAGCTGTTTAAGATTCCCTTCTCTGTGTTTCCCGTAACCAAGGAGACCAAGCCGCAACAGGAGCAGCACGTTCTCTCTCTGCTAAAAGACCATCGAGTTGACCTGGTTGTCATGGCGCGGTACATGCAAATCCTTAGCGGCACTTTTCTTTCACAGGTCGGCTGTCCGGTCATCAATATCCATCACTCCTTCCTTCCCGCTTTCATCGGTGCCAACCCCTATCGGCAAGCCTATGACCGGGGAGTAAAAATCATCGGGGCCACGGCACACTATGCTACGGACGATCTTGATGAAGGTCCGATCATCGAACAGGACGTCATGCGTGTCGGCCACAGGGATACGGTCGATGATCTGGTGAGGAAGGGACGGGATCTGGAGGAGATTGTGCTGGCCCGCGCCGTGCGCCGCCATGTAGAACGGCGAGTCTTGGTATATGGCAGAAAAACCGTGGTGTTTGACTAGCCGGATGCTGAAAAAGTCCGCCAGCTTCGTTCTCGCATCGTTCAGACCCTCAACGTATTCACTCGCTGCGGCCTTGCTGGACGAGCTTTTTGAGCATCCGGCTGAGCCTATTCCTATTGTCCTAGACTTGCGATCACTGAAGTTCCTGCGAATCCACAGCGTTTCACGCGGCGCCATCTGCAACGCTGACGGTCTTTTTTATCTTCTTGCTGGCAACATGCACTTGCTGGAGAGGGGCCAGCGGAAGCATCACCGTGAAGGTTGAACCTTCGCCGATTATACTCTGGACTTCGATCTGCCCGCGATGGGATTCGACGATCCAGGCGCAGATAGCCAACCCAAGACCCGTGCCCTTTTTGGTATGAGCCCGCGCATTATCGGTGCGATAGAACCGGTCGAAGATCCGAGACTGATCCTCCATCGGGATCCCAATCCCATAATCGATCACGGACACACGTGCCTGAGTCGATTCGATTGTCAGCGCAATCTCGACTATGCCGCCTGGACGGGAGTATTTGACGGCATTGTCGAGGAGATTCAAGAACAGTTCGCGCAAACGCAGTTCATCTCCTAATACCACTGCCTTTGCGGTGGTTCGCAGCACGACCTGGATGTCCCGCTCCTGTCCCAACAGCGAAGCCTGCCGGTGAAGATCCTCGACAAGCGTACCCAGCGGGACTGGCAGACGTTCCATTTTCACCTCGCCCATATCTGCCCGGGAGAGGAAAAGTAACTCGTCCACAATGCGCGTCATTCGGTCGATTTCCTCGAGATTGCTCTCGAGGACGATTTTGTAGTCGTCGGTTTCACGCGGACGTCTGAGTGCGAGCTCGGTTTCCCCTTTCATAACTGTCAATGGCGTACGCAGTTCGTGCGAAGCATCGCTGCTGAATTGACGGATCTGCCGAAAAGAAGTTTCAAGCCGGTCGATCATGTCGTTAAACGTATTGGTCAGACGTCCGATCTCGTCGGCCGAGGCCGGGGCCGCCAGTCGCTGCGTGAGATCGCCTCCTGCAATACGCTGGGCAGCCAGCGTGATCGCATCGACTGGACGAAGCGCTCGACCGGCCATGAACCAGCCGCCCGCAAGCGACACGGCCAGCGCGATGGGCATGCTGACCAGCAACACCAGCAAGAGACGGTTCAGAGTCTCTTCAACTGAGTCCATTGAGGTGCCGACCTGAATGATGTAGAGCAGGTTGCCTCGATAGATGATCGGCACCGAAATGAGGCGTAACGACGGCTCCTTGGGATATTTGGCGAATTCGAGAAGCGTGCGGCCTGAGTAGGCGACTTCCAAGGCCTGGCGACTCAGCGGCATCTCATGCTGCTTCATGTTCGGTGAGCGTATGGTGATGGTACCGGAGGGGCTGAAGATCTGAAAGAACTTATCGATGCGCGCGAGTTCCGGGAACTGCGACATGAGTTCGTCTTCGTCGATCAGTGGGAGGAAGCCGCGTTCTTCCAGCGAGCGAACGGCCGCCTCGGCAGTTTCCTCCAACGATTGATCGACGGCGTCCCGAAGGCTTCGCGCCGTCACGACATATAGAACAGTAGAAAAAATGATGAGAATGAGCGCGAGGGCTGTGCCATACCAGAGGGTGAGCCGGACGCGAAGCGTCATCAGTCGACCTTCAACATATATCCACTTCCACGAATCGTATGAATCAACTTCTTCGAGCGTCCTCGGTCGATCTTATTGCGGAGATAATTCACATAGACATCGATGACATTCGTGAAGGTGTCAAAGTCCTGGTTCCACACATGTTCTGAAATCATTGGACGGGTCAACACACGTCCCGTATGGCGCATCAGATATTCGAGCAAGGCATATTCTTTCAAGGTGAGATCAATCCGCTGGCCGCCTCTGCTCACTTCGCGTGTAGCCGGGTTCAAGGCCAGGTCGTCGATCTGGAGCACGCCGGGACTCTCTGTGGAGCCGCGGCGAAGCAGCGCACGAATGCGAGCAAGCAATTCGTCGATGGCAAAGGGCTTGGTGAGATAGTCGTCCGCTCCGGCGTCAAGACCTTTGACGCGTTGATCCACCTGGGATTGGGCGGTCAGAATCAGAATAGGAGTTTGAATCCGGGCCTGGCGGACTCCTTTGAGAATGTCCAAACCTGACAAGGACGGCAGCATCAAGTCGACGATCAGTAAATCATAGTTCGTGTTGAGGGCCATTTGAAGGCCCTGTGCGCCGTCCTCACAAAGGTCGACGGCGTAACTTTCTTCTTCGAGCGCGCGCTTGATGAAGCAGCCGACCTTGGTTTCGTCTTCAATGACTAGTATGCGCATAGTTGGCGATGGAGGATTATACCAAACCCGCGCCGATCAATCTTGTAGAGAGATATTCGACCGGAGTGTGTCGGTGGAGGATGGGGCCGATGACGCGACCGAACGCTGGCACATGGAACGAAGATCCTTCCACTCTTCGAGAGAAAAGAGCTTCACGGGATGTGTCGGCGATGCTCCAGCCAGCGCGGTTAGCTTTTCGATGCGGTCGCCGGTGGTGGGATGGGTGGACATATACGATACCTCGACGTCACGGGAATGTTGCGCCTCCATAATCCGATAGAAGGCGATCATTTCAGCAGGGTCGATGCCAGTAGCCTGAAGCAATTGTAGCCCCTCGCGGTCGGCTTCCTCTTCGTACAGGCGACTATAGCGCAACATCCCCAAAACTCTCGCGCCTTCAATTCCATAGGCCAACCCTCCGGTGAAGTCCCCGGATACCGCTGCGATGAGAAGGCTGGTCGACGCTTGCTCGATTATTGCACGAGTCGAATGCTGTTTATAAATATGCTGGAGTTCATGAGCAAGGACACCCGCGAGTTGCTCCGGTGTCTCTGCGGCTTCGAGAAGACCGCGGAACACGATCACCTGCCCTCCTGGCAATGCGAACGCATTGATGACAGGCCGGTCAAGTATGGTCAGATGAATGTGATAGGGGGAGTCGGGCATGACACCGGACAGTTTCGTCACGATGGTCTCAAGAGCGTGAAGACGGCGTTGGTCAATGCAGCGGTCGGCCGGGGGAGCAAGCTGTTCAAGCACGGAGGTACCGAGTTGTTCTTCCCACGAAAGAGGAATGTGAGGTGCAAGAAATTGGGCCAACCCTGGGATCCCCCAGACATAGAACCCGGCTGTCACACCCAGAAGGCCAACTCCGGCCAGAATCGTCAATCGAACACGTAAAGGTCGCTGCTGAGGGTTATGGAGGTGCGTCGTCCTCTGTGTTGCAACCTGCCGCATGGCCGTGAGAATCGAACAATCGTCGACGATCACAGTCTGCGGAAGGGGTGCTCCATATTCGAGGCGAACTTGTTCACCTTCGTAGGCCCCTTGTGTCTGCGCAATTTCTCGATAGGGCCAGCGAATGGTATTCCCATCCGACTTCGAGATGCATAGGGCAGTCGTGGTAAGCTGGATGGTGATGGGATGTCGTATCGCGGTTCGACCGTCGAGATAATACCCCTGCCAGTGTGACGGCATGGCATCAGCCTAGATCGAATCCAGTGTCGAGGAAACCGTCCAATCCTTCTCCAATCGGAGGGGCTCCGTCGTACACCTGCACAATCTCATCGAAATTGTCGATACCGACGAGCGCCAATTGATCCGTGATAAATTTGATGTTCCGAATCGTGGTCCACGGCCAAGCAAATCCAAGACTACCCACCACTAAAAGCAGGTTGCCGAGTTTCAGCCTAAGGTAGGGCCAGGTGGTGATCGGCAGCCGAAAACGTATGGAAGCGATCGACGTCTGTTCCCAAAAGAAGCGCTGCTCGAAAACCGAATACGGTAGCCAGAGAAGACGAAACGTCACCACACCGATGATCAGCGCGACTATTGTTCCAATGACAAAGGGGCCGGCGGTTTCTGGGTCTTCAAGACTCAGTGACGGTAGCTCGACGAAGTGGGAGAAACCCAGAACGACGATGACCGCAATCGTCAACGCAAGGAGATACATCTTGAGAAACGGACGAAATAGCACCGCTCCGTCCCCTGAAAAGGTGAATGGCTCGCTTCCAAAGTAACTATGTCCCGTGAGAAATGCCTGCTTCTTGGTCGAGAAGTACGGATAGTAGAGCCCAAGCGTCACCCCGGTGAGAAAATAGCCGGAAAGCCACAATTTTAGGAAATCCAGCGTTTTACCTTGGAATGAGAAACGAATACCGCGCCAGGCAGTGCGACTCAGTCGATAGCGTCTTGAGCTGACAATGGCAACAGGGATGAAGAGGAGCAACAAGAGCCACCCGGCAACTTGAAGCGGGATCTGAACAGCCATGTTTGCGTCAAGAAATAAGCCCACATGGGATACAAGATAGTAGGGAATTCCAAATACCAGACTGGCCTTCAGGGCGCCGCTCAAGAGCTCGCGAGCGCTTCCGTGATACGAAAATCGGTCCCCGGCGAACTCTGTTTGGCCGAAGAGGTATATCCTGACCCGAACTTTTGCCCAGTAGTAATAGAGGCCGAGCGTGAGCACTGTCAGCAGCGTGTTCACCAGATGGATGCCGAATAATGTTCCGCCGGCCCCATGAAAGACGGCCTTCCGTGACTTCGAATCAAGCCGCTGATCCCCTCCTGTCCGGATCGCCTCCGGATCGCCCGATCCGGGGTTTTGCCGAAGAACCTCGGGGAGTCCATGGGATGTGGCTGCCTCATCTAGTGGGACAGTCGGCATTGAGACGACGGCGAAGATCGCTCCACAATGAGTGCACGTGGCATTCATCCCGGACTTGAGCGCATAGACATCTCGCACCCGATGGGATGTGGAGCAGCGCGCACAAGACAATCTGACGGATGTCCCCGTCGTCATGGTTGTCGTCACAGAACATTCCTTTCCTCTACGACCGCGCGCCTATGCGAGAATGTCCTTGCCGGGCGAAGGACCGCAGCGGTGTCCTTTTGCACTACACGGTCGAAGAAGCTCAGCACAATTTCCGCTCCCTATCGGGCCACGAGCCCTTCGGTGGTTGACACAGGAGATCGGGAGACCGTCGGCGGTGGTGTGGTGGATGGGCGTATGCCTGATTCGATCGGCGTCTGATTGTTTGAAAAAACCCCTGCTTCGAAGGAGAGATATCCGAGAACGCCGAGCGCGAGCGCCATGGCGCCTACGATCATGAAGAGGCGTGATCGAACGCGTGCGGTGCGCTGTCTCAATCCGGGTGACTCGGGTTTCAATCGAACGACTGATTTCAGCGGACGCCGCCCTGTGCTTGGTGATGCGTCTCTCACCAGAACCAGATTGGCCTCGCAAGAGGAACAAGAAACCTGCTTCCACCTGATCGAGGAAGGTTGAGACAGAACTTCGTTCAGATTTTTGCAGAGGGGACAGGCGATGGTCATGATGGACGAGAATTCTTCTCCGGGAAGCGCAGCATCAATCACCTACGGACCAGGAACATTGGCTCGTGCGCAGGAGCCATTCAACCTTAGCGCAAAATAACCAGAGCGCAACTCAGCCCAGCTGGCTCGGAAGGTTGGGTCGAATCACAAGGAAATCAAAAGGTTGAACGTACTATTTTGGTTGGAAGCGGGTGATTGTCACCGGCTCGTATGTCAGGACGGGGCCCACGGGTGACCGCCTGGCCAATGTATGTTTGATCCAGTGAACATCGTCACGCTTGGTGAAATCCGACCGATAATGAGCGCCACGGCTTTCCTGCCTGGCGAGGGCGCTGACCACGATGGTCTCTGCGACATCGAGAAGGCACTGGAGTTCGAAGGTCTGTATGAGGTCTGTATTAAACACCAGTCCTTTGTCTTGAATCGTGACGGAAGCGGCACGATGGGTCAATGCCGTGAGGGCCGAGAGCGCAACAGACATAGATTCATGAGTCCGAACAAGGCCAAGGTTGAGACTCATGAGCTGGCCGAGTTCTTCTCGAATTTGCCAGGCTCGAACCGATCCCTCCTCTGTCAAGACACGCTGGACGCGACGTTGTTCGGTCGTAAGCTGATCTGCCGTGAGGGCCTTCGGCGCAACGGTTCGAGCATACTCTCCCGCTCGAATTCCAGCCCGCCGGCCGAACACAATTGTCTCAAGGAGTGAGTTGCCTCCGAGCCGATTGGCGCCGTGCACACTGACACAAGCGCACTCACCAGCCGCGTAGAGGCCGGCGATGTCTGTTTCGGTCCATTGATTCGTCCGGACGCCGCCCATTTGATAGTGCGCACCTGGTCGAACAGGAATGGGAGTCTCGATGGGATCAAGTCCGGCAAACTCAATTGCGAGTTCTCTGATCTGCGGAAGCCGTTCGAGAATGCGTTGACGGCCGAGATGCCGCAAGTCCAGCAATACGCATCCGTCGACCCCGCGGCCCTCGAGGATTTCTTGTCCGATCGCCAATGAAACGGTAGAGCGAGTCGCCAATTCCATCTGCTGCGGGGCATAGGTTTTCATGAATCGTTCGCCCAACGTATTCAGGAGATAGCCTCCTTCCCCACGAGCGCCTTCGGTGATGAGAATTCCCGTACCCTTGAGCGTGGTGGGATGAAATTGGACAAACTCCATGTCCGCCAGCGGAGCACCCGCGCGATACGCGAGCGCCATTCCATCACCGGTGTTGATAACGGCGTTCGTGCTCGTCAGAAAGACGCGGCCGCTGCCTCCCGTAGCCAACACGACGGCTTTCGCTCCGATTGCATGCAACCCTCCCCGGATCAGGTCCCAAGCGACGACTCCCCGGCAGACGCCCTCTTCCACGATCAGCGCGGTGACGTACCACTCTTCATACACGGCGATACGCCGTTTGAGCAGCTGTTCATACATGGCGTGGAGGATGGCATGACCGGTACGATCGGCGGCATAACAGGTTCGCGGAAACCCCGCTCCACCGAACGGACGTTGGGCGATCCGTCCTTGTTCGTTGCGGCTAAAGATGACTCCAAGACGTTCTAATTCAAGAATGTCGTCAGGTGCTTCTCGACACATCGCTTCGATGGCATCTTGATCGCCGAGATACAGTCCGCCCTTCGTGGTATCGAAGGCATGGGCTTCCCAGGAGTCGTTCTCTCCCAACGCCGCATTGATGCCCCCTTGCGCAGCCACCGAATGGCTGCGAACCGGATGGACCTTAGATATCACGGCAACATCAAGATCCGGTGGCGCGGCAATGGCCGCCCTCATTCCCGCCAGCCCGGCTCCGATGATAAGAATGTCGTGTAGCTTCATAACCCGCACCAAGTGAACTAGGTTGAGGGCGAGGTCAAGGTTGCGCGAAGACCAGATTATTTTTTTCTCAACCTTGACCTAAGCCTTAACCTTCCGGAATGCCGGAGGACTTTTTCCGCCTCCTGATTATTGTCCGCACTCATACGTGACTCTCCGTCTGAAGGCAAGCCCGCCCCGCATGAATCATGAAAGTTCGTCGCACACGCGTGCGGAGGCGAAGCGAGAGAACCGTCATCGACGATACAGTTTGAAAACCTTCTCCCGACCCTTGGAGAATAGGAGATCAGCATGGTATTCTGCATACCACGAGTGAGACAGTCATCACATCACAGCTTTCGATCGACGAGACTCATCCTAAGGACAAGGCGAACACCATGGCCACACCGGACTTCCTGAGCCCGACCGATACGTTTATCCATCGCCATCTCGGTCTCACCGATGCCGATGCTCGTGACATGCTCGCAACACTCGGCTTGCAGTCGCTGGAAGAGCTGAGCGAAGCAACCGTGCCCGCAGATATTCACTTGCGGAAAGAATTGGATCTCCCGCTTCACCGCGGCGAACGAGCCGTGTTGGATGAGATCCGCTCCATCGCCGCGGAAAATCAGATCTACCGTTCTTTGATTGGCATGGGCTATTACGACTGCATCATACCCGGCGTGATTCAGCGCAATATTTTCGAGAACCCGTCCTGGTATACCCAGTACACGCCCTACCAAGCCGAAATTTCTCAGGGCCGCTTGGAAGCGCTCGTGAATTTTCAAACCATGGTGACCGACCTGACCGGCCTGCCCTTAGCCAATGCCTCGCTCCTCGATGAGGCGACAGCGGCGGCAGAGGCGATGGCGATGTGTCTCGCCGTGTCGCGTTCATCCGGTCACGAACGGACAGAATTCTTCGCCTCGCAAGACTGTCATCCCCAGACCATTGCGGTCATGCAGACGCGGGCTGAACCCCTCGGCATGACGCTGCGTGTAGGCCGGACCCAAACTATTGACTTCTCCAATCCTCAGCTGGCCGGTATTCTGCTTCAATATCCGGCCACCGACGGCTATGTCGGGGACTACAGCGCGCTCGTGACACAAGCCCACGCAAACGGGGTGCTTGTGGGAGTCGCTACCGATCTGTTGGCCTTGACTCTCTTGCGCTCACCAGGAGAATTTGGGGCTGATATCGCGGTGGGTTCCACTCAACGGTTTGGCGTCCCGATTGGATTTGGTGGCCCCCACGCCGCATTTCTTTCGACGACTGAGGCATTCAAACGGCAAATGCCGGGACGCATCGTCGGAGTGTCCAAGGATGTCACGGGCAAGCCTGCCTACCGGCTTTCTTTACAAACCCGTGAACAACACATACGCCGTGAGAAGGCCACAAGCAACATTTGTACGGCGCAGGTGCTGTTGGCCATTATGGCGAGCATGTATGCGGTCTACCATGGGCCGGAAGGACTGCGTCGAATTGCCGAGCGCGTGCATGCCTTAGCCGTGACCCTGGCAGCAGGGTTGCGGGAGCTCGGGTTCGAAGTCGCGACGGAAGCCTACTTTGATACGGTTCGGGTTCGTCTGACGAAAATGCAGTCCGAGTCCATTGTGGTCCGGGCTAACGAAGCCGGCATCAATCTTCGCCGCTATGAGGACCACTCAATCGGCGTTGCGCTAGACGAAGTGAGCACGGAAGTCGAAGTTCGTCGCCTGATGGAAATTTTTATTGGCCATGACCGGCTGCCTTTTCAGGTCAGAGACTTACGCTCGCACATCACGACAGGTTTCCCGGCGAATCTCACCCGCACCAGCACATATCTCACTCACGAGGTCTTCAATCGCTACCACTCAGAGCACGAGATGCTGCGATATCTCCACCGTCTTGAATCCAAGGATCTGTCCCTCGTCCATTCGATGATCCCGTTGGGATCCTGCACCATGAAACTGAATGCGACGACGGAAATGCTGCCGGTGACTTGGCCGGAGTTTTCACGACTTCATCCCTTTGCGCCGATCGAGCAAACCAAAGGATATCGGGAATTGTTTCATCAACTGGAGTCTTGGCTGGCAGAGATCACCGGACTGTCCTCGGTATCTTTACAGCCGAATGCAGGCTCTCAGGGCGAATATACGGGACTGATGGTGATCCGTGCATACCATCGGAGCCAAGGCGAAGAGCATCGAGACGTCTGTTTGATTCCCCTGTCCGCCCACGGCACAAATCCAGCCAGCGCGGCTATGGTGGGAATGACGGTTGTGATCGTCGCCTGTGATCGACAGGGCAATGTAGACATAGCCGATCTTGAAGCCAAGGCCGCGCAGTATCGTGATCGGCTCTCGGCGCTCATGTTGACATACCCCTCGACCCATGGGGTCTTCGAGGCAGAGGTACGACGCATCTGCCAGATCATCCATACGCACGGCGGACAAGTCTATATGGACGGCGCCAACTTGAATGCGCAGGTGGGCCTCTGTCGGCCAGGGGACATCGGTGCGGACATCTGTCACTTGAATCTACACAAAACATTCTGCATCCCCCATGGCGGGGGAGGGCCCGGGATGGGACCAGTCGTGGCGGCGCGGCACCTCGCACCGTTTCTCCCCAGCCATCCGGTCACGCAACTCGGCGGAAAAGATTCCATTGGAGCGGTATCAGCAGCCCCTTATGGCAGCCCCAGCATCGTGACAATTTCCTGGGTCTACATCGCCCTGATGGGACGTGACGGCTTGACCAAGGCGACGAAGATGGCAATCTTGAGCGCCAACTATATGGCCAAACAGCTGGAGAAATATTATCCGGTTCTCTACACAGGAACATCCGGGTACGTCGCGCACGAGTTTATTCTGGATCTTCGTCCATTCAAGGACAGTGCGGGGATCGAAGCGATGGATGTGGCGAAGCGACTGATGGATTATGGGTTTCATGCTCCGACGGTCTCGTTCCCCGTTGCCGGGACGCTCATGATTGAGCCGACGGAAAGTGAGTCGAGGGCTGAATTGGACCGGTACTGCCAGGCGTTGATCTCAATTCATGCAGAGATACAAGACATCGTCGAGGGTCGGCAGCCCCGGACAAATAATCTGCTGAAGAATGCTCCCCACACGGCACAGGTGGTATCGGCAGACGAATGGAATCGACCTTACAGGCGTGAGCAGGCGGCCTTCCCCGCTCGGTGGGTGCGCGACCATAAATTTTGGCCCAGTGTGAGCCGTGTTGACGAAGCGTATGGAGACCGGAATCTTGTCTGCACGTGCCCCCCAACAGACAGCTACTCATAGGGCTGCTGAAAAAGGTCCCTGACTTCGTTCTCAGTCGCGCGCCTCCCTGCGACGTACCACAAGGGTACGCCTCAGTCGTCCCGCTCCCTGCGGCCTCGCCAGAGAGCCTTTTGAGCAGCCCTGAAGAGAAGCTCTCTGGTATAACCCTCTTTGCTCAGCCTACTCCCCTTTTTCTCTCACTAAAAAATCTTCGCCCGACAAGTTCACTGACAACTCCGACCATTGCTCCTATCAAAGCAGCCGGTATACCTATGGCAATAGCATTAATTAATAGGAAAGACGGCACATCTTTAAGTTCAAAGGCCGCACTAAATACTCCAACTCCCCACGGTATCATGTTGAAGGGCGATACGCTGAGTTGAATTACGGCATATGCCTATGAATTCACTACGCCGACAACTACACCCCAAAAGGAACCCCACTTTGGCCAACCAACGCGACGTTCGAATATCGAAATGGCATTGGGCATAATAACATAATAAATGGAGCACAAGCCCCGAAGCCGATCATTCCAGATAAAAACATGGCGAGAACCAGAGACGGGTCTGGGGAAGGATGACCTAAATCCATAACAACTTGGAAGACATATATGTCAATTAAGTACCCTATGAGGTTTACAGTGCCGCCAGCTATCAGAAGGCAAACTGTTATCGCTACATGCCGTTGCGTCACAATTCTTATTACTGCTCGAATTACCGCAGTAACCTTTCTCAGGAGAGAAGACCAATAAGCTCAGCGTTTCGTTTTACTACTCTACTGTTTTGGCCATTGAAGTCGAGGAAATGTCGATTTGATTGGGTAAAGAGAAAGCGCCGAGAACCTTTTGAGCAGCCCGAGAAGAAGCCATCCCACCGGCATAACCCACTTGCTGGCGAATTGGTCATCGCAGTAGAGTGAGAAAAGCTCCCGCGTACTCTTCTTCGTGAAAGGATTCTTATGAGCGTTATCAACAGACGGAACTTTCTGGTTCGTAGCGGCATGGCTATCGGTGCGGCATTGCTGGCTACCGAGGCGCCGCTTTCCACTGCCCTCGCCGGATCCCCGCCTCTGAAGCTAGATAGTTGGCAGGCCGTGCGCGAGCAGTTTCAACTCACCCGTGACCTTATTCACATGGCAGGATTCTTTCTCGCATCCCACCCTACTTCGGTCCGAGCAGCGATCGAACGACACCGGCGCGGACTGGACGCCGATCCTATCGGCTATTGGTTCGAACAGGAAGAAAAGCAGGAGGCTGCAGTGCTACGAGCCGCGGCAAATTATCTTGCAGTCGATCCAACGGAAATTGCTCTCACTGATAGTACCACCATGGGACTGGGGCTCTTATACGGCGGTCTGACTCTGCGCGACGATCAGGAGATCCTCACAACCATGCACGATCACTATGCGACTGAAACGTCCTTGCGGCTTCGTGCAGAACGCACCGGCGCTACTGTACGGCAGATCCCTCTCTATCAATCCCTCAAGAATGTCTCGCGCCAAGAGCTACTCGACAATCTGATCAAGAACATCAGACCCTATACCCGCATTGTCGCGGTTACGTGGGTCCATTCGAGCACTGGCCTGAAGCTTCCGATTCAAGAGATGGCCCAAGCGATCCACAGGCTGAACGAATCCCGCGCTGAGCAGGATCGAGTGATCTTCTGCGTCGATGGGGTCCACGCATTGGGCGTCGAAGATTTTCGTCTCTCCGACCTCGGGTGCGACTTCCTGGTTGCAGGAACACATAAGTGGATGTTTGGCCCAAGAGGTACTGGGCTTGTATGGGGGCAGAAACGGGCTTGGCCTGTGGCAGGCCCCATCATTCCGACTTTCAATACTCACGCCTACGATATCTGGATGAAAGTGAGTCCGCCGAAGGATTTACCAAGGTCTATCTACATGACACCAGGTGGATTTCACTCTTTCGAGCACCGGTGGGCTCTCGATGAAGCCTTCACATTCCATCAGGCCATCGGCAAGGCTCGCGTGACGCAACGCATCTACGAACTGAACCAGCAGATGAAACAGGGATTGGCGAAAATGCCCCATGTCACATTGCATACTCCGATGTCGCAGGACCTGTCGGCTGGCATCGTTTGTTTTGAAGTGGCAGGGATAGCGCCACGTGATGTGATCGAGCGGCTCCGACAGAGGAAAATCATCGGGAGTACCACGCCCTACGCAACACAGTATGCGCGGGTGGCGCCGAGTCTCCTCAACTCATCGGAGGACATTGAACAGTCGCTCAAGGAGATTCAGAAGCTGCGGGTCTGACAGACAAGAGTGATTGCTGTAGGAACGAGGGCAGCCAAAGAAGGAGCTGGTAAAGATAAGCAATGACTCCTGACTCCCCTTTTCCATCGGCGATGCCGCCCCCTCCTAGATACTCGGTGTATCGCGCAGGGACCATCTGCTCTCTCTTGTGTGTATAGCCTGTCTCGTTGTTGATTGAACCAGATAGATCAGATAGACCAGAGAAACCAGATAGACCAGACAGACTGGGCTTGTCAGAGTGCTCCCTCGGGAATTTGATCCAGCTTATAGAAATCAATCGGATCGAGTCGGCGTTGAGTCGATTGAGTCGGCTCGCTGCCCTTGGTAAAGAGTTCGACGGTACTCGTCTGTCCATCCTGTTCATCTTCAAGCAATCCCGTCATTGGGTCAACCTTGACGAAGGTGACGCCTTCCGGAATGGTAAATGCCACGACTGGCAGCGGCTTGAGTGCTTCCTTCATGAAGTCGATCCAAATTGGCAGCGCGGCATGTGCTCCTGATTCCGTCTCGCCGAGTGAGCGCCGATCGTCAAATCCGACGTAGATGCCGGTGACCAAGTTCGGTGCACCCCCGATAAACCATGCATTAATAAACTCATCCGTCGTTCCGGTTTTTCCGGCAATCGGCCTACCGATCCCCTTGGCCGCCTGACCGGTACCCTTTTGAATCACGTCTTCCATCATGTTCGTGACTAAATAAGCCGTTTCTTTGGAAATCACAGGAATGGACTGCGGTTCCGTCTGTTCAAGCACCTTTCCCGCGTTGTCCTTCACAATCATAATCGAGTACGGCTCCGCACGGCTCCCCTGATTGATCAATACACTATAGGCTGAGGTCAATTCCATCAACCCGACGGAAGATGAACCCAACCCTAGGGATAAATCTGCCGCCAACGGACTAGTAACCCCGACCGTTTTCGCAAAATCGATGACGTTCTTCACACCAATCTTATCCAGCAACCGGACCGTCGCCAGGTTGTGAGAGTGTGCCAAGGCATCCCGCAAACTCACCATGCCATGGATTTTCCTTCCGTAGTTCTCCGGCTTCCACGTTTTTTCATCTTGGTCCTGCTCATAGACGACAGGTGCATCGAGAATCACCGACGCGGGACTCATGCCCTGACTCACCGCCGTCGCATAAATGATCGGCTTGAAGGCGGAGCCGGGCTGGCGGTGCGCTTGAACAGCTCGATTGTACTCGCTGCGGCCGAAATCGTAGCCTCCCACCATAGCTCGAATAGCACCTTTGCCTGGCTCCAGCGCGATCAACCCTCCCTCAACCAGGGGAGTTTGTTCCAGTTGCACATGTGCGCCATCACGATCCAGCTTCTTCACCATCACCTCGATGACATCGCCGGGTTTCAACACCTGCTTGAGATTTTGATTGACCACAAAATCCTTCGTCGTATCCAGCCCGGTAAGCCGACGCTTCGCCCATCCCATATCGTCAAACGCAAGCTTGACTGTCGTCGCGCCGATCTGTACGAGATAATGATCCTTGGCCACTTTGGTAATGAACCCCTCGCGATAGTCTCCCACCTTCATCGCTTGGTCCGTCATCGCCGCGACAATGGGCGGGGTCGATGCAGTCGCATCGACCGTCCTGAGCGGACCGCGCCATCCTTGGCGCTTATCCAACTCACGCAGGCCTGCTGCGAATGCCGCTTCGGCAGCCTTTTGCATCTCCATATTCAATGTCGTATGGACCTTGAGTCCACCCTTGTACACCATGGCCTCGCCATACTTCGCAACCAGCAACTGTCGGATATATTCCACGAAGTAGGGCGCAGCCTGTTCAGCACCGGGACGCCGGAAATTGAGTGTTTCCGCTACAGCCTGTTCGCGTTCTGTCGCCGTAAGGAACTTTGCCTCTTCCATGCGCGCTAAGACATGCTCCTGTCTCCTCTTTGCGCGGTCGTAGGCCTTGAAAGGCGAATAGTGGTTCGGCGACTTCGGGAGACCCGCCAGAAATGCCGATTCTCCGACCGTGAGAGCGGAGAGGTCTTTTCCAAAATACGTTTGCGCCGCCGAGGCGACGCCATAAGCGCCCTGTCCGAAGTAAATTTGATTGAGATACAGTTCGAGAATTTGCTCTTTCGTCAGAATCAATTCCATCTTGTACGCCAGAATCAGCTCGCGGACTTTTCGGTCGAAGGTGCGTTCGGACGAGAGGAATAGCGACCGCGCCAACTGCTGAGTAATGGTGCTAGCCCCCTCGACCTTGCCCCCTCGGCGCACATTCGTCCAAGCAGCACGGAGCATGCCGATGTAGTCAAGGCCGGGGTGCTCGAAGAACCGGACATCTTCGACGGCAATGACCGCACGTCGCAACCGTTCAGGAATGTCAGCCACCGGGGTGAGGATACGGCGCTCAATGAAAAATTGGCCGATGAGTCGTTGATCACTCGAGTAGACCTGCGTTACCAGGCTTGGTTGGTAGGTTCCCAACTGCTCCAACGCGGGAAGGTCTTTCGAGAAATGCCACAGCAATCCGCCCCCGGTCAATCCCCCGATCAAGATGATAGCCCCCAGGCATAAGAGCGAGATCTGCCACCAGCGCCATGGGCGACGGGGTGGCGACTGGGGAAGCGGATCCTGGAGTTGTACGGGTCGATCGATCATAGCGATACGAGATTACCCAGGAGCCTGTCCGACATTGACCTTTCTACTGCGGCGAAGACAATGGCGGACAGAATTCCTTAAAGGCGGCTGACTTCCTGAAAAAATATCCAAGTCACCATACCGTGGAGGTTCTCAAAACTCAAGATTCAAGCCAGTACGGGCGTACCGATCCTCCTCATCTTCTGCTGGGATCGCTTGTGCCGGGCATCATGCTTGAGGTATACTTGCCTCCGACGCCTGGATTTCTGGGCGTCTTTTTTTTGGAGCATGCAGTAATACCCATGGATCAGACAGCGGCACCCCCCATCACCGTGCAACTCGATTCCAAAGAGCGCCGGAGTGATATCCGGAATATCGCAATTATCGCCCACGTCGATCATGGGAAGACAACCCTGGTCGACGCCGTGCTCCGGCAGACCCATGTCCATCGCAAAATCGACGATATGGGCGAACGGATCATGGATTCAATGGACCAAGAACGTGAGCGCGGGATCACGATCAGAGCCAAAAACGCCAGCGTGATCTACAAGGGTGTCAAAATCAATATTGTCGATACGCCGGGCCACGCAGACTTCGGCGGTGAAGTGGAACGAACCCTGGGCATGGTGGACGGCGTCCTCATCCTGATCGATGCAAAAGAAGGTCCTATGCCGCAAACAACGTTTGTGTTGCGGAAGGCCTTAGCACTCGGCCACAAGGCTATTGTCGTGATCAACAAGATTGACCGTCCGGACGCGGTGATCGATGATGTGGTGAATCGAACCTTCGACTTATTTGTTCATCTCGGCGCCACGGACGAGCAGCTCGATTTCCCGATCGTGTACACGGCGGCGATCAAAGGTACCGCAACACTCGATGTGAATAAGCCCGGCACGAACATTACGCCGCTCCTTGACACCGTGCTGGACGAGATCCCTGCACCAGCCATCAATGCCGACGCGCCCCTCCAGATCCTCGTCCTTTCCCTGATTCAGGACCTCTACAAGGGCAAGATGGGTGTGGGAAAGATTCAGTCAGGTTCGATCGCCCGCAGACAAAATGTGACCGTCCTTGGAAAGGACGGCGCACACATCCCTGGAAAAGTGTCGGACCTTGCGGTCTACTCCGGCCTTGAACGGACGGATACGGAACAAGCTGCTGCAGGCGAAATCGTTGCGGTGGCAGGGCTGGACGAGGTGAGCATTGGAGATACGATCGCGGACGCGGAACATCCGATCGCACTGACCCGAGTGACAGTCGACGAGCCGACCGTTCAAATGACCTTCTCAGTAAACAATAGCCCGTTTGCCGGACGGGAAGGCAAGTATCTGACTTCGCGGCATTTGCGCGATCGACTCTTCAAAGAACTCGAAACCAACGTGTCGTTGCGCGTGCAAGAAACGGATAGCGCGGACAAGTTTCTCGTCGCCGGCCGAGGCGAGCTACACCTCGGCGTCTTAATCGAACAAATGCGACGGGAGGGATACGAGCTGCAAGTCTCGCAACCGGAAGTGATTGTCCACCGGGAGGGAGACAGAGTCCTCGAACCCTACGAGGAACTGACGATCCAGGTGCCGGAAACCTATCAAGGCGCCGTCATTGAAGAACTCGGCAAACGCCGCGGCGAGTTACGCCACATGCGGCTAATCCATTCCGATGCCGGACCGAGTGAGATGCACCTGGAGTACCACATTCCCACCCGTGGCATCATGGGACTCAAAAATCTCTTGGTCACCAAGACACGCGGTACCATCATCATGCACCATGTCTTCGTTGCATACGAACCGGTGGAGGAGCGTGACCTCGTGGTTGCGACCCACGGATCACTCGTGGCACACGAAGACGGAACCAGCACCGGCCATGCCATCTTCATGACTCAAGAGCGGGGTACCATGTTCATCGGCCCTGTCGTCGAGGTCTATCGCGGGATGGTCGTCGGTGAGAACAGTCGGGATGAAGACATGGATGTCAATGTCTGTAAAGAGAAACACCTCTCCAATATGCGGGCCTCAGGCACCGATGAAGCGTTGGTCCTCACGCCACCGCGAGAAATGGGTTTGGAGTTTGCCCTCGAATATATAGGTCCTGATGAACTGGTTGAAGTCACTCCGAAGAGTCTTCGTATCCGCAAACGCCTCCTCAACCCCGATGACCGCCGCAAGGCCCGCAAATCAGGCAAATAGTTTTCATCCAAGGATGAGAATCAAGAAAAAAACCCCCAAACCATCCGCCCGCCGCCCCCCGCTCTACTTTGTCGGCTATCGAGGGCCCGCCCCGGCCACGGACGAAATGAAGATCTGGTACGACCGGGAGTACGGCGGACCGCTGATTATTCGCCACGAAACAGGCTCAACAGAATCCTGGTACGCAGCTCATGGCCCCTGGTCGGCCCATGTCGTGATGCCGCTGCCGATGAGCCACGTCGCCGATGTCATGAAGCAGTTGGCTTGGGAACACGACGTGATGGGCGCGGTGGCGCCTTCCCTCGTACCCCCACGAGACATGCCGGACACCATACTCTTTGCTGCCCGACTTGCCCGAGGCCTTACGTTCCTCACACAGGGAACAGCCCATGACATCATCACCAACCAGTACGTGAACCCCTCGGATTGGCAGGATCGTTCCCTCACCCAATTCCTTGCTACTGACCACATTCCCATCATACTGGCTGACGATGAGCAGGGCGGCCAGAGCCGGTGCTATACCCTGGGCCTCAGCAAGTTCGGGATAGATGAACTGGAGATATTTCTTCCTTCCGGTCTTCCAGACCAGCCGATGCGCGATCTCCTCAGAGAAGCGGCAGACGAATTGATGAAGACCGGGCAGTCTCCGAAAGTCGGAACCCAAATCCACATTGGGGTGTCGGGTCAGAGCGTCTCAATTGCCAGCCACCGTACCGCTGCACCAGCCGGACGCATGCTGAGTTTTCGAGAAATTCGGCCGTTGTCATAGTTCTCCTTTTCTATCAGTCACTTACTATTCAGTCAGGTCACATCTAGGCCTTCAGGACTGTTGACAAGCTTCTGAGCCACACGGTACAAAATTGCAGGTGATGTATACGCGACGGACAAAACCCAGTGAAAGGAGGCATGCAGATGAGCGATGTAGCAGCAGAGATTAAGGTGGGCGATACCGCGCCGGATTTTAACTTGAAGGATCAGGACCAGAAGGACGTGAAGCTCAGCGACTACCGTGGCAAGAAGAATGTGGTGCTCTGCTTCTATCCTCTGGATTGGAGTCCCGTCTGCCAAGGCGAGAACAAGTGTTTGACCGACGACTTTCCGAAGTTTCAATCGGCAAACGCGGAACTGTTCGGCATTAGCTGCGACAGCTTCTTCTCGCACAAGGCTTGGGCTGATTCCATGGACCTCAAACATCGACTCCTGTCGGATGTGCATCGGACCACAGCGAAAGGCTATGGTCTTTACTTCGAGCCGTTGAACTGCTCGAAGCGTGCAACCGTCATCGTCGACAAGAGTGGGAAGGTTGCCTACGCAAAGGTCCAGGACATCAAGGTAGCGCGGGAAGATAAGGATATCCTCGCAGCCCTCGATAAACTCAGCTAATCTCAGTCGTAAAGTCCGAAAGTCAGGGTCTCACAATTGGGGACTTGTGGCTTTCGGACTTTTGACGTGCTACGTGCCAACTACGAACATGGCTGGAACTGTCGAAGACGTGAGAGACGAAAATTATGCGGAATTTACAGACGCGCCTGCCTCGATCATCGCATACGGCTTAGCCACCTGTGAGCCCTGCAAGACCTACGACCCCATCCTGGAAGAGGCCGCTACCAAATTTCCTGACGTGAAAATCGGCAAGGCCAAAATGCATGTCCCGGGCCGCTGTCGAGAGATTAAGAAGCGCCACACCTTCGAAACCTACCCCACGACTCATTTCTATTCCAATGGCAAGCTACTGCTCACGCGTGAAGGCGTGGTAGAGCCAGCCGAACTCGCCGCCCTGATTTCTGATTATTTGATCAAGTAGCGTCCTCACCATTTTCGGCAGAAAGGAGGGCTCTCCTCCACCCTCCTATATCAGTGGTCGCACACCGCCGAGCGAGGACACCAATCGTACAAATCTACATTCCTGCCAAATAATCATACTTACACCTAAGTATATTATTTCCAACGCATAAGCTTATACTCCAGGAAAAGCATGCGATAGGTGCGGCCACAGCTCTTTTTTGTACAGTCCAACAATTGTCATCCCACGACACAAATCGGCGCCGATTCTAGTCCTAGCCTCAAATGGCAATCCATAACTATGCGAAATATGCCGAGTCTTCCGTCTACATTTCGGCATAGCCTTTGCGACTTCTTCCGGTAACCGAAAGAGGAAGCAGGTTCACGAGAGAAAGATAAGATTCTGGCCATGCTCCTCGGTTAAGAACGACTCCGGTCGTCCTGTGATGAGCAGAGATTCACATCACAACTATAAGAGGTGTGTCATGAGAGGATACGCAAAGGTTGCTTCCGTCGGTCTTTTGATGATGGGGTTGCTTGCCATGCCGACTCTGTCTCAGGCGAACAGGGATGGGGATGGAAGACACCATTTGTTAAACGCTCAGCTACGGGCGAAAATCGAACATCTTCGAGACAAGATGGCGAAGCACCGCAGAGATCACCATAATCAAGGCATTTCCGGTTCTCTTGAAGCCCTCCAGACAGAAGTGAGCAGCTTAAGGGCGGACTTGGACGGGATGATTAGTAACGAAGGCGAGTTGGTGAAGCAACTCAACGATGCAAATACCCTAATATCCGTGCTGGCCACTCGGTTGACTAAGCTCGAGACCGGCGGAAGCGGAAGCCCAAATCAGGGTCTAACTGAGTTGGCAAAATACGTGAAAGTTGAGCAGGGTGAAGTGAATGGTGTAAAGGGACCGCATGTGGTGTTTACTGGAGTCAATCTCCACCTGCGTAGCGGACGTAACGCCACCAATGACGGCGGCGCTCTGTCAGGACTTGGGAACCTCATCGTTGGCTACAATGAAATGCAAAGCACCCCTATTGTGTACGAGCTAGCAGGATGTGACCGCGTACTCACGGGCTCCCACAATATTGTCACGGGAAGTGGGAATCTCTTTACCTCATACGGTGGGATAGTGGTTGGATCTAATCACTGCATCACAAGCCCGAACTCCTCGATTCTCGCTGGGGACACGAATGAAGCGCACGGTATGAGTTCGGCGATTCTTGGCGGAACTCGCAGGGGAACCTCTGCTCAAAACCAAACGGTGCCTGTCATCAGGTAAAGCAAGCAGCAGGAACGCTGTTAGATGGCCGGGCCTAGATGAAATTCATCTAGGCCCGGCCATTTCGTTTTTACCCACTCACTCTTTCTACTGATGCAGATCAGCCAGTCGTCTACGGTTGGGATACTCCGACGTGTATTTCCTGCCAGGCACACAACGAAGTATCACAGGTCATGCGCTTGGACATTGAAATCTGATATTGGACTTCATTTCAGCGATCTCGTCTTGGAGCAGTGTTCGTGCTGAATGAGCCAGATTGAGCCTTCTTTACGCAGCACTGTCGTGCATTGCCCCGAGTCCTGCCCTTCGAGTTCACCTTTCCTGACCGCCTGAAATACATAGTCGTAGGTCGCCCAAGCCGTTGATCCCGGCATTCGAACATGCAGGTTCGACACGACGCTGATAAAACGCAGTGTGCTTCCCTTGTTGAGTTCGGATTCATAGTCCGACAGCCATTTTTCGATTGAGTCACGCGTCTCGGTCTCACCATCCTGAATGCCGACATAATCTTTGGTATACAGCTTCAACACGGTTTGTTTGTCTCGAGTTTCCGAAAAGCTCGCCGCTGCCATGGCAGCCTCCTTGACAGTTTTCTCGATCGACTCCCTTTCGTCGGCAGACCAGGCCACCCCCGTCCATGGGAGGCACACCATCAGCAACAGAGTGATCAGACCTCTATTCATGGAATGTCGGAAATGAACATGCGCAGACACGTCAGCCTGCGTACTCGAAGGATAGATCCCGGGACTGAACGAGGCGAACATTCGAAAGCCTTCCGGATGAGAGAGAGGAAACCAGTTGGTTCCAGATATATTCGACCAGCTGCTCGCCGGTCACGGACTGAGTTCCGATGGCGTCACGAAGTTCATGACGGCCGAGGGTCTGCAACACTTTTTCCTGGACTAACCTGTTGAGGGCGCCGATATCCGTCACCATACCGGTCACGGGATCAATGGCACCGTGAACCGTTACAAAACAGTCCCACTCGGGGCTAGGCCTACCCTCCTGCATCGCCGTGAACGAGTAGCGTCGCGTGACGCTGCCGACGTTGAGCCCGGCCGCCGCGGTCACCTCGGCATACAGGTCTTCATCCTCGTACAGTCGAATCGCGTGGAGCGTACCGATGCCTTTTTGCATATCCAGCTTGGTCCAAAGGACCCGTGCAAGGTTTTCTGACGTCGGAATCCGATCCTCAAAGTAGGGCATATCCATATTTAAATTCTTATGATCGAATTCTTCGAGTACATTGAGCAAGATTTGCTTCAGATCAAAAAGATTCACGACCATGCCGGTTTGTGGATCCACCTCGCCCGAGACCGTCACCTCAACCATATAGTTATGTCCGTGGGCAGGCGGATTGTAGCAGGGGCCAAACACGGCGAGATTCTTGGCCTCATCCCATTCAGCCTTGATATAGCGATGCGCTGCCGCGAACTCCATACGCTTCGTCAGTAACACAGGTGCCATGCTACCTCAGATCTTTGAGCCACTCTTCGCGCATGCTTCCGGGAACCGTGACCTCGGCGTGGTAGATATTATGGTGTGCCGTCAGTGTGACCGGCACATGCAAATCGGCAAACGCAGCCACCATCAATGCAGATGGCCGAAATCGAACGAAATGCACTGCGCTGATTTTTGTTTCATGACTATGACCGCCTTCGAACAATCCGAAAGCCTGCTCAGCCCCGACTCGAATTGCGATCGTGTCGCCATGATCGAGTCCCATGAACGTATCGAGCCATTCTTTCATCAGTTCCTGCTCCGTAATCTCGATCAGCAACGTCGCGCTCAACTCACCGGACTCGGGAATAAGGGCGTTGTAGACATCCAGTTCTTCCTGGACCCTCTTAGAATCATGGATATGCTCGACCCGGATCATTTCCTGGGTCTGGAATCGTAATGTCTCACGATTTTCGAAAACAAGCGTGATAAGCGGTCCGAGGGAAATACGGCGCCGCTGCTTGAGCACAATAATCTGCGAACGGAACTGTTCCCGCTGCTGTTCATACTCTGCTGTGGGTAACAGGTCTTCGGCAGTCAGCTGGTTCATGACCGTAGCCCATAGGCATCGCGCACAATTTGAATCGGATGTTGCGTCAGCCGGCCGCCTGCATGGGCTGTAGCGCCGGCCTGATCCAACTGTAATCCGGCCAGCGGACAATCGGAGGCGACGAGATCGGCTGGCGCCTGCTCAATCACTCGAACAGCTTTCTGCGCAATCAGCATCGAGAGGGGAAAGAACTCCGTCTTGGCAGACCATGAGCCGTCATGCCCGGAACATTTCTCGATGATTTCCACTTGCGCGCCAGCGCATTCCATGAGTTCCTTTGACTTAAATCCGATGTTCTGATCCCGCAGATGGCACGGCACCTGGTAGGCCACTCGCCCGGGCTTCTGCTGAAAATCGGTGGCCAGCGCCCCCTCACGCTTCATCTTCATGAGATATTCGCATACATCGAACGTCCGTTCCGCCACACGTTGCACTTCATGGCCTCCGACAATTTCGGGATATTCCCGCTTCCACATCAAGCTGCAACTGGGCACCGGTGCGACAACATCGTATCCTTTTTCTACCCAGGGTAAAAACGATGCCACATTCGCCGAAGCGGCCTGCTGAATCGCCGCCGTATCGCCGATATCGAAAGAGGGCATGCCGCAGCAACGCTGTTCAGGGATCACGACATGCACACCGTTTTTTTCAAGAACTTGAATCGACGCTTTGCCGACATCGGTCGCTTGATAATTGACCAGGCAACTTCCGAAGAGCGCGACCTTCCGCGGGGCGGAGGCAGGAACTTTTGCAGCTCCTCGGCCCACCCACCATTGAATAAATGTCTCCGCAGAAAATCGCAAGACCTGCCGATCCCGATGCACGCCCACCCACGATTCCACTAACCCACGCAGGAACCGACGTTTCAACACCCAATTGGCTAGAGATGCCAACTGACTTCCGAGCGCACCGATCACATCCGTCTTGATCAGCAACCGATCTCGCCAGTTCACGCCCCGCGTCGCCGCCAAATGCTTCTTCCAGGCCACCATCAAGCGTGGGAAATCAAGCGCGTACTGATGTGGAGGTGTATAGGGACAGTGGTTATAGCAGAGCTTACAGTAATAGCACTCATCGACGATCCGGTGGTGATCGGTAGGTGTGAGTTTTGCGACGTCGCCCTCATACCGGTCGATGCCGTCGAGCAGTGTATTGAACGACGGACAAAGATTGAAGCAGCGCCGGCAGCCATCGCAGATTTCATAGATGCGCTGCGTGTCTTTTAGGAGCTGCGTGGAATCGATGGGGTTGATCAAACTTAGACCATTCACGTTTCTCCGATCAGAAAGCAATCAGCGGTCAGCAACCCTGGTCACGTTTATCTGGTTTATTTGGTTTATTTGGTTTCTCTGGTTTGAATCGGACAAACCAAATAGACCAAACAAACGAGACAGACCAGATGAACTATGAACTGATCACTGACCGCTGAACGCCGACAAATGTCAGCTCGTCTCAACCCTGCTTCAGGCTATCGAGCCCCTTCGTAAATCGATTCGCATGAGACCGCTCCGCCTTGGCAAGCGTCTCGAACCACTCGGCCAATTCGGCAAATCCCTCGTCCCGAGCCGTTTTAGCCATGCCAGGATACATCTGCGTGTATTCGTAGGTTTCGCCTTCGACCGCCGACTTCAGATTGGCTTCGGTATTACCGATCGGCACGCCCGTCGCTGGGTCCCCGACTTCCTTCAAAAAATCTAGGTGCCCGAATGCGTGGCCCGTTTCTGCCTCGGATGTATCGCGGAACAATCCTCCAATATCAGGAAACCCCTCGATGTCCGCTCGTCTGGCAAAATACAGATAACGCCGATTGGCCTGAGACTCGCCGGCAAATGCACCCTTAAGATTGTCGTGGCTCTTGGTCCCTTTTAGACTTTTCCCCATTGTGTCCTCCTCCCTATATGCTAAGAAATCGTGCCGGCACCTTTACCGCGATATTACCACTATGACCTCGGTGATTAACATAGCCGTCCTCGCGGAATCAATGGGCTCAGAAACCACCCGGTCGATACCGTGGCAACTCCGGGTCCATCTCGGTCAAGGATTTATGCATACGGTCCTTGGCTGACAAGATGGGTATTGCAACCGGCCAGGAAATAGCGAGGGACGGATCGTTCCAGATGATACCGCGCTCATCGTCCGGCGTATAGTAGTCTGTGCACTTATACAGGAATGAGGCATGGTCGCTGGTGACGCAGAATCCATGCGCACAACCCGGTGGCACATAGACTTGGAGCCGATTTTCCGCCGAGAGATCTGTTCCATACCACTTTCCAAAGCTCGGCGACCCCTTTCGAATATCCACTACGACATCATAGACAGTTCCGTCCATCACCATCACGAGCTTCCCCTGAGCATGTGGTTCTTGATAGTGGAGCCCGCGCAATGTGCCCCGAAGAGATTGTGAGTAATTATCCTGAATGAAGGGGCCGGGAATACCGACGTCCGCGTATCGACGCGCATGGAATGTTTCGAGAAAGAACCCCCGTGAATCGCGATAGACATCCGGTTCAATGAGCACAAGACCCGGGATATCCGTTAAAGTGACCTTCACGCTGCTACTCTCCAGCCACTTGTCTATTCGGTCTATCTCGTCTATTCAGTCTCTCTGGTTTATTGGTTCACCAACTAGACAGACCAGATAGACCTGTCACTTAACCCGACGCCGGGTTTTTCGGATCGACGATGTCGGGAGGTTCAGGGTACAATTGCCCAAGCCGATCGATCAACGGCTTCGCGGCTGGTGTGCTCTCGTGGGTCGGCTCACTCACCGGGTGGTCCCAGGTGAGGGTATGAATGTCGGCGTCCGCTAGCAACAAGCGGATCGTCGACAGACAGGCTTCCAACGTCAATTCCGTACCCTCTCGAAGATCGAGCACGCGCGCCTTGGGATCGGACGGCGGCGCCTCGGTATGGATGAGCGCCCAACAACGGTCAAAAATGGTCGTTCGCAGATCCAATGGTACGTTGAATGTCTTGAGATCCGCCGTGCAAAGAGCCGACACAAATAAGACGAATTGCAAGTCCGGCATCCCGGGATTCTGGATATCCAACGACGGCATGGCCGAGCATTATCGATGGCGACCGGCATGGAGTCAACGGGTACACACATCCCGCCAGTCAAGAAGGGGATGTCACGATAGAAAATGAGGAGTGCCCGATCATGATCACCATTTCGTTAATGGGTCAGCTTCAAACCGCCGACGGCGAACGGGACCTCGCCTGCCAAATTTCATCACCCATGTCCGTCCGCCAAGTGATTCAGCGCCAGGGCGTTCAATTGCGCCATCTCCTTCAGCTCATTCACGCAAAACAAGTGCTCGTGACCATCAACAAGAAGATTGCCAGTGAGGACTCACTGGTTCAGGACGGCGATGCAATCAGGCTAGTGGGGCACGACGGGATGGGTGGAACCGGACTCGGTCCGTCGATGTAACGATGCCTAAAAAAGCGCGGGGCCGACGCCCCTCTCGGGGAGCCGGCCCTCTCGTTCTTCATACGGCATAAATACGGTCTGTGCCGGACGATCTCCGTTTACTTCTTCCCGAGAATTGCGTCCTTGGCAGCTTTGGCCACACGGAACTTGACCACACGTTTTGCTGGGATCTTGATGGCCTCACCAGTCTGTGGATTCCGTCCCATGCGGGCCTTGCGATTCGCCAATACCAGCTTCCCGATTCCAGGGATCACGAAGACGTTCTTCGCCTCCTTGTAGGCCAGAGCGGCAAAGTCGTCCATGAGCTGGACGGACGCCTTCTTGGTCAACCCAGTCTTCTGGGCCAGATGATCGGCGATCTGCGACTTAGTCATTGATTTAGCCATGCGAGCAACCTCCTTAAAGAACGATGATGGTGAAATGCAGAAAACCCCTCTTCACTCCGCTCAGACTCAATGAATATTCATCAACGAATAATCTTGTCGCTGGAAGCGGCGAAAACCTGCGGGAGTCTATCCAAGCGCTCCGAGGCTGTCAACCAGAAAAACATGGGCCAGATGCAGGGAAAACGTCTCCATCGGCTTCTTGCAGTTTCGAGACCAGCCAGCGTACAGTACAGACGGCTCCCGTATTCGTCAGTCAATATTGCCGTCTCCCGAGTCGCTAGCATGGCAAAAGAATTACCTATTCTGGGATCGACCGCTCTACCAACCGACACGGCGCAGACAGAACCGTTCCAGTATGCTCGCGTATTTTGTCAGAAGGAAAATTCCCCTCCGCTCCGTTTGCTTTTGGAATTTCTCACCTCACGCGCGCAGACTCCGATTACACCGCCGGACATGGACGACACCATGTTGGATGAATGGGCCTGGGTCCAAGTTACACTCGGCTACGATCGCAACAGAAAACCGATTCAGGTGTGCTGTGTTCGTGATCGAGGTACCTATCAGGACGTCTTCGAGAAAGAGAAGGAACAGTTCTTAGAGATTATTTCCGCTCACGACGATGTCGAGGCAGAACTCGTCCGGGCATATGTGGAGCGCGCGCGATTTGTGCTCACAACCCGATTCTCCCAAACCGATATGTCTGACGAAGGCTATGACTTCAACGGATGGATCTTGGAGTTCTACCAAGACCAGTGCAACGGGATCGTCCAGATCGATAACCAAGGCTTCTACTCCCCCAAAGGCGATCTCATTGTCGATCTCTCCATCAAAGTGGAGTGAACCGCCGTGTTAGGCCCAGCCCCGCTCAACCCAGCCCCGCTCTATCAAAAAACCGACCACTGGTTCCGGCGCGCCACCGCCACTCTGCTCGGTGAAGTCCCCTGCCGGCTTGGCTGCACCGGCTGCTGCATCGGCCCTTTTCCAATCACACTCCTCGACGTCCACATCCTTCGCCAGGGACTCACTACGCTCCCGCCGGATCATCGCCACCGTATCGAACAGCGGGCTACCGAACAGACCACAGCAATGGAGACCGCGTTCCCACAATTGACCCGCACCGATCGACTCGATCATTGGTCCGATCGCGACATCGACCGGTTGGTCACAGAATTTCACCATCATCCCTGTCCAGCGCTCGAGGCAGACGGACGCTGCAGTGTATACGATCACCGCCCCCTGGCCTGCCGATCGATGGGCATTCCGACAGAAGATCACGGTCTAGCCCATGGCGCCTGCGACGTCCAGACCTTCATCCCGATCCTCCGGCTCCCCACTGCATTTCGCGAAGAAGAGGATCGATTGGCGCAGGAGGAAGCCGCTTCCCTGAACGCGCTTCGCCTGGCTACCGGATTGACAGGAGAAGAAGTATTCCTACCTTACGGATTCATACGCCGCGAGACATGCGAGAAAAGCGGAATGGGTGAGGCGATCTGAAGACTGAACGATGACGTGATCGAAATCTCGTGTCGCGCGTTTCCCGCCCGTCTCGCTGGAGTCAGGCATCGCCGACTGCTAGCGCGGCGAGCATGACTGACGCGAAGCTAGACAGAGGCTAAAATCCTGTGTTACTGTCGTTTCCCTTGGTTGCAGGAGCGCCTGTAGCTCAGCTGGATAGAGCATCAGCCTCCGGAGCTGAGGGCCACAGGTTCAAATCCTGTCAGGCGCACCAAACACAGGCAAGGGATAGTCGCCGCATACAGATATCCGCCACACACACATACCCGGTGGGCCGTTAGCTCAGTTGGTAGAGCAGCTGACTCTTAATCAGCGGGCCGTAGGTTCGACCCCTACACGGCCCACCAAATTCTTTCACAACTTACACCAGTCGCCGGCAGTACTGGCGTTGCTGCCCCACGAAATTATGGCGAGATTCTCCTTCACCACTCCCCACCTTTTGCTGTAGCCATCACCGCCCTCCCGCCTCCGGGCTTTTCCCCTGCGCGGCGCAACGCCCCCGCCAGCACAGAGCCGCTGTCATGTGCGCTGCTTGTTCCCGCTCCGGTACGCCCGCCGGCTCCAAGGGCTGCTCCCCCATAAAAATGCCGCTTGGCTCTCTTTGCTGTGAGAGAGCCAACCAACATTTTTCAAAGGGGGAACTTCATGGCTACACCACACGCAAAACCAGCAACCGCTTTCAGGTCCGGCAACGTCAATGCCGCCATCTGGGAGAACACCGGAGAGAAAGGTGCTTTCTTCTCCGTCACGTTTTCACGCCCGTACAAGGACGCTCAGGGCAACTGGAAGACTTCATCTTCCTACGGCCTGAACGACCTCGATGCCCTGTCCACTCTCGCTGAACTGGCAAAGGACTGGGTGCGTGGGCATTCACGGCAATAGCCCTCAACCGGAAGCCTCTGGCGTCTTTGCCGGGGGCTTCCACAACCTTAAAGGAATTACGACGATGAAAACCTATCAACACTTCGCGACCGTCTTAACCGGCCTTCTCGGCGCCGATACGGCCGTCCGCCTCACCGTTTCGGGCTTCATGCCCCTGTCCGTTGAAGACATCGGACAATCCGGGGACGGCAACCGGCTCATTTCCATCTGCCATTATGGCGAGCAGAACGGCGACCTGATGCGAGACCCTGAGATGGTCTTCGAGGTTCACGCATGGCCAGACAGTTCCACCGCTGAACCGCTGTCATTCCGCAACGACTACATGGGATTGCTGCAGGAAGGTGTACCGCTATGACGATGACGGCAAGAAGACCGCCGTCAATCCTAAGCTGAAGCAGGACCTCAAATCCTTCGCCAAAACATGGTTTCAAAACCTGAAGGAGCAGGGTTTCCTCAGCGAGACCGCCAGGCAGGAGCGCCTCAACTAAGCTCTTCAGCACTGGATTCAAGTAAGAACCCTACATGTTCCCGGCGTGTTCTCTTTAGCGCTAATCGCTCTACTAAGGCCCATTCGTCACATTCTCGCAGCTCGATTGTTGACCAGGACAAACGCGCCCGACTAGTGCGGTCTCGGCAGGCCTAGAGAGGGGCCAGCATTCTAACCTGGACCTAATGCCCCACTAATTTTGGCATGTTAGGCTTTTTATGTACTGTATGGCCTAAGCGAGAGAGGAATAGAATGGCACAAACACGCATTCATTCAATGATTAGAACATGGCTCTGTAACGGATGCCGAAAACGGCTAAGCTTGTTGCCTCACAACCGACATCAGGCGCTACCAGTCACCTTCATGCGTGGTGTGTGTGACGGATGCGCGGCGACGTTCGTTCCAGTGTCGTGTTATGAAAAATCATGGACAGCATAGTGAGCGAAGGAGGGATCGTGACAAAAGCACAAGCGACGGTCTTACAAACCAAATGGAAAGCTCTCGCGGGTACCCCCCCCTGTTACCATCGGTGGCTCGAATTAGAAGAGGATGCTGACTACTGGGCTACTGACTATCAGTGCATAGTCTGCGGCGATTCCGTGGCTCAGAAAGCCAATGTAAGGAGGGACAATTGACGCAGGGTAGGTATCAGCCCGCCAGAGCAACTAGTGAGGTCTGTCTCTCTGTTCCTTCGGCATCTGGCTAACAACGCGAATGCATTTCCGCCGCTGATGTCTGGAATGATGCTCAACTCGAGCATGCTGACCCCCCCGGAGTTCCACATGATGATCTTCGGTCTCGTTCGTAGTGCTTGGGGGACTGAAGTTCCACTGCTGCCGGACAATTTCACGGAAGGACTGCACGCTAAGCTGCCTTTCCACAATTTAACCGGGGCACAATAAGTCGAGCGGGGGAGCCTCCGGCAAACCGCTGGTTGCCGCTCAAGGCAAATCGGCAAGCACTCTCCTCACACCAACCGAACTGAACTCCCCTCTTTGCCAGACCTCAGTGCGGGATCTTCGCGCCGAGCACGTCGACTTGCTCGATCTGTGGCGGTTCGGCAAGCAACTCGGACGCCTTGGCCATCAGTGCTGCCGCGATTGGGCCAGCCAAATGTGCCTTGCGGCCTGCATCATCAGCAAAGGCATCGAAGATGCCAAACGTCGCCGGTCCCAATCGCAGGGCAAACCAGATCGGCGTTGTGGTCTCCTGATTCGCGAGGGCGAGCCCGCTTTCGAGAAAGCGGGCGACATCCGCTTCTTTTCCTGGCTTGGCTTTCAATCGCACGAACAGAGCAACTCGTACCATGGTAGCCTCTCCTATTAGAAGGTAAAACAACGTGAGTTGAATTCTAGCGATAAGTGCCAATTCGTACTAGTGGCAGAAGTGACAATTATGATACAGTTCTCGCCATGCGAATTTACGTGCTTGCTCTGAATGAAGTCTTCGACACCGGCTTAACTACGCTGCTCGACACTTTCGGAACGGCGAACGACTTGGCGGAATCCGCTGGAACACCTTCGGCACGTTTCGATGTTACGGTCGTGGGTGTCCGTTCCCGCGTACACACCAGTCACGGGCTGTCTGTGCCTGTACGGTCGGCGGCACGACTTACGCGCCCGGATGTCGCCCTTGTGCCGGCGCTCGGGGCGAAGATGCCGGACACCTTGCGAATTGCGCTTGAACGGCGAGACATCACGGACGCGCAAGCACTCCTTCGTCGCTGGTCTGGCAGCGGCGCGCTGGTGGGTGCTGCATGCACGGGAACATTTGTCCTTGCTGGCACGTCGCTGCTCAACGGCCATCGTGCGACGACATCCTGGTGGCTCGCCCCGTTCTTTCGTGAACGGTACCCGCATGTCGCCCTAGACGACTCGCGAATGATCGTGAGTTCATCTCGGTTCGTCACTGGCGGCGCTGCGCTGGCACACCTCGATCTGGCCTTATGGCTGGTGCGTCGCCGCAGTCCCGCGCTGGCGGCGCTGACCGCTCGCTACCTGCTGGTTGACCCACGGCCCTCGCAGGCAGCGTTCATGATTCCCGACCACCTTGCGCACTCAGACCCGCTCGTCGAACGGTTCGAGCGATGGGCACGGAGACAACTCGCTGACGGTTTTTCGCTCAGCGACGCGGCTCACGCAGCCGTGACAAGTGAACGTACCCTGGCGCGTCGCCTGCAATCCGTGCTGGGCAAGTCCCCGCTTGCGTACTTTCAGGATCTTCGCGTCGAGCGCGCGGTGCATCTACTACAAACGAGTACGGCCAGTGTTGATCAGATTGCCGCTCAGGTTGGCTACGCAAACGGAATGACGCTGCGCACACTCATTCGTCGTAAGATCGGCCGCGGCATACGCGAGCTACGTGCACGCGAATGATCAAGCCATTCCCGGAGGGTCGTGGACTGACCCCCTAGATTGAGACACAGCGAATTGGCACACTTGACACGAGAAGGGGATGGCAGGTTCAGCCGCAGCAAACTAACAAACCGCAGGTCAATCATCTTCACAATTCCCTCTGTACGGCCCAATTTAAAGAAGACGGCTATACTTCTGTATATGCGCTTCGCTCCGAAAAGAGACTGTAATTATGTCCAACATTGAATACACGTTGGCTCTGACATGGGGAATTGCCATAGTAACTGTCGGAGCTTTGTTATCAGCGGTCTTGTGGATGTTGTTATTCGCTTTGATAATTCGGTACTCGCTGGATGAGCAACATTTTCGAGTGAAGCTCTTTGGCATTTTCTGTATCAGTTCGATTCCATATCAAGAAATAAAGGACGTCCAGGTAGTTCCATGGTGGAGATCATATTGGAAAGCAAATTGGCGTGACAATTTTCGGACATACAATTGGGTTGGCTATGAATTTCGGCGTACACGTGTATTGATTACAACCAACAGGTCCTGGTATCCCTATGTGCTGATTGCACCAGCAGACCCACCTGCCTTCGCAACCGCCCTTTCCGCCAGAATTCCAAAGACGGTGTAGTAATTTACTCGGAGTCATCTGCTACCACGCTGCTACCAGGACAGGACAAACCAGCCCCATCTGCTCCCACCTCAGGAGCATCCTGGTTTGTGGTTTCTTGTGGGGTTAGGTTGTCTGAGGATGGGTTATCGGAAATTCGTAAAACGCGGGTCAGATTTCTAAGCTTCCCATCATCACTTAGACCTTTCTGATAGAAACCCTACGTGTTCCCGGCGTGTTTCTTTTACAACATAAAACGCATAAATCGGCCTCACTCCACCTCAATAGAACCAAATGGTCAAATCGGCGCAAAGCCGCTCTAGGAAGGCCATCTATCTATGCTAACAAGGTTTTGTGTAGAGGTACTGAAAAAGATTAGAAGGCTGGTGCTCTAATCCGATTGAGCTACACGAGTCTGTCCTGCGCACGTTCCATATTCTTTCTTTGACCATAAAGCCGTTCCAAGCTCATACCAAACAAACGAAATATAAAGAATGGAATTGTGGGAGACATGCGCTGAACTATAGAGCGTAGCTGGCTCACAAGCGTGAGCGAGTTGGGGAGACTGTCCCTCACTTTCCTACCAACTCTGCAGGGAACCAATGCCGTGTTCGGTTGCAGACCCGACAGATGGAGAGCATCACCGGGACTTCGACGAGCACCCCGACCGCGTCACCAATGCGGCACCTGATTCAATAAGGCGATCGCCGTGGCGACGGCCAATTCAAAGAAGTTGCTGGCCCCGATCAATGCGCCCGGAGCCGCGACCGAAATATAGACTTCACGCTAACACTTGTAATTAAAAGTTTCTTCTCTCCCATATGGGGAACTTCCTCATGAGAAGGTTCAATTTATCTTGACTGAGGAGGCATTTGCACTATTCTGAGGAGGACACGGACTTAAAAGTAGTTTTTACAACAAAGGAGGCTCCATGTTTCAACGAATGGCATTCTTCCTGATCACTTCTTCATTCTTGATAATGCAATCTGCCGCGGTAGGAGCGGCCGGGAACCCGGACAATGGACCCGGATGTGGTCTCGGAAAGCTCGCCTGGATGGACTATGGGAGCCAAAAACAAATTGCACCCCAGGTGATGATGGCCACGACGAACGGCACCTTCGGGAGCCAAACATTTGGGATTTCCTCCGGCACGTCAGGGTGTACAAATGACGGCATGATCATGAAGAACAAACACATCAATCTGGCGAGTCGCACGTTTGAGAGCCTGGCACAAGAAATGGCTCAGGGGCGGGGTGAGCATCTCGCCTCCTTGGCGGCCTTACTAGGAGTTCCTGAGGAAGTCCAGCCGCAATTTTTCGCGCTGGTTCAAGAGAAATACACTAGCTTAGTCGGGGCCGACGACACGACTGCGGTGACGATGCTGCAAGTCCTTCAGGCGGCGTTGGCGGAACATCCTGCTTTGGCCAAAGTCTCCTTTGTCAAAGAGGATCTCCAGCAGGAGATCCAATAACGAGGAGCAAAACAAGGGAACTGTCTTCCATGCTCATTCTTTCGGCACTGGACATTCCATGGGAGTTTGGTTCCATCGTCGATGGTGAACACATCTGGACGCATGCCAACTGTAGGTGCTAGCGCAAGCCATGCTCCTTGTCGCGTCTGTATGAAAAAACCGACATCTCTGCACCTACTAAAGCGTGATTGCATGTCAGCACCGTAATCTGGGAATTTCGACTCACAGAGCAGGAATGCCCTCGGCAATTGTTTCTCCTATGATTTGGACAGAATATTGATCGTGCCACGTGCCAGCACGATGGGTGCAGCACAGTTGTTTTAGGACACTGACGAAGTAGCACGGTAATTGCTCTCTTCATTAGGTTTAATGCAAGGTCTGATCCGACGGCTCACTAGAAACAATCATGCAGTTTAAGGGGTAGCGAATGATGCATGCACGTCTCACATGGGTCATGGGCTTTCTGTTCACGGTGGCGGTGGCCGGTTGTGGCGGCGACAGGGGTGGAAGTGCGCAGCCCGGGACGTTGGGCGTCTCGATGACCGATGCCCCGGCCTGCGGGTTTGACGAAGTGAATGTCACGGTAGATAAGGTACGCGTGCATCAAAGTAGTTCTGTCGATGAGAACGCAGCGGGCTGGACGACGATCGCCCTCATTCCACCTCGAAAAATTAATCTTCTCAACCTCAACGATCCCACGCAGCCTAACTTCGCGCTCGAAACCCTTGGCGAAACCCCACTCGAAGCAGGCCAGTACACGCAACTACGCCTCGTGTTGACCCTCAACAGTAACAAATCCCCCTTGGCCAACTCGGTTGTCTTGACCGACCAACCCAACACCGAGATTGCACTCGACACACCCAGTGCCCTTCAAAGTGGCATCAAATTGAACCATCAGTTCAAGGTAGACTCTGGACAACGTGTCGATTTGTTGTTGGACTTTGATGCCTGTAAATCCATCGTGACGCACAAGAATGGCACGTACAAGCTCAAGCCCGTGATCTCGGTCATTCCATTCGTGCTCAATGGGATCGAAGGCTTCGTCGACCCGACCTTGCTGGTGAACCACGTAATGATCTCAGCCCAAGTAAATGGGAACGTCGTTCGGGCGACCGTGCCGAACACCACGACGGTGCCGGGGAAATTTTTCCTGGCCCGTCTTCCTGCGGGGATCCAGTACGACGTGGTAATTTCTGCAGACAACCGTGCAACCGCAGTCATTAACGGCGTGCCGGTCCCCACCACCACCAGTATCACCAGCATTAGTACGACCGGAGCACCGTTCACCATGCCCCCCTCTGCCACTCGAAGCATCAGCGGGACGGTGACCTTGACCCCCGGTACCGACGATGAATCCGTCTTTCTCACGGCGAAGCAAACGTTCAGCAGCGGCCCCACCGTCACCACTCACTCGCAGGGAGCTACGCTGTTAACCACGACTCCACTCCTTGGTGACTTCGAATATGCCTTTTCCATGCTGCCCATTGGTGCACCATCGCTGGGCCAATACGCTACGCCGTTGCCAATTACGCTAAGCGCGCAGGCCGCGGTGGCGGGATTCTACGCCGTCGAGGCCTCAGCCACTGGATACGCTCCACAGCAGTTTAATGCAGATCTGTCAGCAGTGAATGCAACCCATAATTTTGCGTTAGTTCCGTAGACCAAACGCTGCTACCTCTCCTCTTCCGAAGTACTTCCTTCGAGTCTTTTCCTCCACGCCCCGCGCCGCTATGCTTGTCAGAGCCTATACCAATTCTCGCTAGCACGAGGCAACCAGGCATGTCTGACGGTATGGCTGAGACCTCCACATCGACACGCGGAACGCCGCAGAAAGGGCTATGAGGAGCCGTACGATGGCTACGACCATTCTGATCATTGATGACGAAGAGGGCATCCGGGCCCTGCTTCGCTCCATTCTTGAGGCCGCAGGGTATGAGGTGACAGAAGCGACGAATGGTCACCAGGGACTTGCGTTATACCGTCACGCCCCGACGGATTTGATCATCACCGACATTGTCATGCCGGAGTTGAGTGGACTGGACATGATGTTGGCCCTGACGCGGGAATTTCTTGATGCCAAGGTGATCGCGATCTCAGGTCTCGGAGGGGAGAGGAATGTCTTGGATATTGCGAAGCTGCTTGGCGCACGGCGGACCTTCCAGAAGCCCTTTAGTATCCCGCAATTGCTCGCAGCGGTCCGCTACGAATTGGATCATTAGGTCCCAATCCAGGTTCTCTGCCAAGGTCTTTTCTGATCAGGCTCTTCAACTTGCAGCTGGATTTGTCTATCCAAAGGTCCCATAGAGAGGATGACGAATCGGAAAAATCTAGACGACTCTTCGTAGGAAAGGAATTGTTCGAATCAGCGCGACAAGCGCAAAGGTTAGGACAATGGTTACGAGAAAGGTTAAGGGAATGTAGTACAGTGGGCGGAACAGGCTTGGCCAACTCGTATGGTAACAATATCGTAACAGTTCAACAATGATGGGGTGGGCCACATACACACCCAACGTCCATGGAGCCAAGCGTTGTGCAAGTGAACGGATCATTGGTGAGATGGACGCACGGAGGAGAACCATAAACACGGTGACCGCCATTATCATTCCGGTAGGACTAAAATCCTCATAGAAATAGAAGGACCAGCGGTCGTGAGGGCCCTTGGCTGAAACCATCAGGGCAGTCAAAACGGTTGTTGCAACAACGGCACCAACCAAGAGTACGCCACAGGGTATGGGACGGTTGGCAAGAACACGAACACAATAGAATCCTGCTAAATAGTAAGCGATGTAGGGGATAAACAGCGTGAAGGCAGTAGGAGCCAACACATCTAGGGCATTGGCTCCCAGGCTTATGCCCGCCATCAGCATGATAACCTGACCCAATTGTTTCGATCCGAGACTAGTCGCCAGTGTCTCAAGAAAGGGGGTGGTGAGGTAGAGTCCCGCAATTAGAAACAGAAAGTAGAGATGTATATATGGACGGCCGGCAATCAGGTCTTGCGCGATGGTAGTGAACGACAATGGCTCGTTCCAAAAATATGCACGCCAGGCCAAATAGACCGTCGGCCAGAACACCAACGCCGGTAACAGACGGTTCATTCGCCTGGCCCAGAAATCGCGCGGATTGGTGCATTTGTTTGCATCCAGTAACAATGCTCCACTCAACATCACAAACACGGGCACGCACCAGCGCGTACCGGCGTCAAGGAGGTTCGCCACATGCCAACTGACTGTCCCAGTTTGATCTGGTTGCATCACTACGGTGGCGGACAAGTGTAACAGCACAACCGCGAGGCAGGCGCTCACTCGGATTACCTCAAACGAATTGGAATGTTTATCGACCGCTAGTGTGGCTAGTGTATTCGGAGAACGTGTCGTATCGACTGGAAAATATAAAATATTGGATTTCACTTCTGTAGAGGAGGAAGGGATCGGTCGTTTCTCGCGATCAACCAGAGGCTTCTGTTGTGCTGGCCTGTTGGTCTGGCTGCTGGAACGTGCTTTCATCTGAAGCGAGTCAGAGTGTTGCCGCGTTTGGATGCTGTGCCATTGAATTGGGCAAGAGAGGTCGACGGTGAATCGGCGTGGTCATTTCTGATAGACAGAAGATCCTGCAGGCTCTCGGAGAAACCAATGAACGACAGAATCGCATATCCATACATCGCACCATTCACCAGGAGAAATGCAGCCGACATCCATCGGCCTTGGGAGACATAGAGGAAGCCTGTGACGCAACAGAGCAGCAGGAGCCCGTATTCGAGGGCTACATACAGAGGCGGCGCGCTGGTTCGCCCGAGTACTTTCGGTGTGCGGCGGAAAGGAATTTTCTCAGTGGTCAGGAGTTGATGCACCGATTTCAGCGCACCACCCAGATGTACAGGAAGCAGGAGAAGATTGAGGGCATACACGCGAACAAAGTCAATCACTCCTCGATAACGAAGAAGTGACAGGTCGCGAACATATAAGAGGAAGTACGGGGCTGCAGTCATCGACAGCCAGACTGTCATGAGTTTCGAGGAGAAGGGTAGCACCAACAGGAACAGGACGCTGAGAGGCGCCAGGGCCAGCGATGTCAGATAGTGCAGTTGATAGAAACTTTGCGCGGCAATGATACGGGTTTTTGACACATGTTTGAGATACCGCAGGAGCTTGGGGACGATGATCAGTCCTCCGTTGGCCCACCGTCCGCGTTGAATAATAAGCGAGCCAAAGTCACTGGGCGTGGCACTATAGGCCAGCCGTTCGGGGTAGTTAAACAGTTGCCAACCTCGCGCCATCAAATCAACCGTCGATTCGGTATCTTCAATCACCGTACGATCTTGAATGTACCGCCGAATCACACCGTGTTGAGAAGGTTCTTCCACACAGATGTCGTCCAAAGCGGCTTTTCGCAACAATGCGTTCGCGCCCACCCAGAACGTGGCTCCAAAATAGGTAAAGCCTTGATGCAAGAGGTATTGAATATCTGTGGTTGCCCCCGCTGTTCGTTCAATCAGTGACGGTGCGTTCGGAATGGCGCTGTAGGGGGTTTGCGCCACAGCGAGTCGTTCGTTGCCAGGCTGTTCCATGACGTGAATGAGACGGATGGCATAGTCCTGCAAGATGAGACTATCCGCGTCCAGCGTGATGACATAAGGCGAGTCCGGAACGAAATAGGATCCACACAGATCTGTGGTTTCCTGAAGCCTGCGTTCGCTCTCGTCTCCAACCTCGTGTAGACGTTTGCCCATCACACTGAGATAACTGTTGAGGTTCATCGCTTTATTCATCTCATGCGAAAGATTCTGATAACGTTTGCGTTCAAAGACGGTGATCTCTGTCCGAAATACGGCTGCCAAGGAGCAATAATCTGCATAGAGGCTCGGTGCCTGCTGGGAGCTCTTTTGGCAAACTTCCCAATGAGCCGCCCGTTCCTCGTAACGACATGCTGGCTCCCGAAGAATATTCTGTATAAACCAGCTGTCAGAGTGATTCTTAATCGGATAGCGATCAGCCTGTTCATTGAACCATCGTGCTGCCCGTCGATACGCCTCAGCCAGCGCGACACATTCTTTCGTCATGTCGCTCACACCATTTTGTTGACGCAACATGAATTGCGCCTGCACACCATCAAAGTAGCGAGCCTCGTCGTCAAGCAAACGGTGCAGTTCTGCCGGCAGGGACCTAGCAGACATCAAAGCCTCCTGATCAGCGAGCGTACCCGGATTTGGAGGGTTGTCGAGCAGGAGTACCACACGTTTGTTGGAGTATTGTTGGAGAGCAGCCGACAAGAGCGTTTGGCGGATGACTTCTGTTTCCTCTTTGTACGAGGGAACAAGAATCGTGAGAAGAGGCGCAGGTCGTATCAACCATTTCCTCAATTCGCCTTCGGTAGCTGGTTCATGGCTGAGTCGGCGTCTGAAATAGGCGAGTCTGGCCAATTGATACCCGAAGTTTCCGGAAATGAGAAACCCCACCAATAAAACGAAAAAGCAAGTTTCGATGAAGCCAAACAGGTTTCCTTGCTCAATTCCATCACTGAGCACGGACGCGATGGACCAGAGGAAAAATGTTACGGCGAGAAGAGTTGCAGAAATAGTTATTCGAGTCAGATTGACTTCCAGTTTGATTTGTTTTGGTGTCATGCAGTGCCTGTGGTTCGTCACCTTGCAATCACCACACCAATCGAATCCGCCCTAATTCATTGTTTTATTGGGCATTGAAAGAATAGGTGTCTGAACCAGTTAGAGGCCGATTTGCTTATGTGTAGGGATTTACCACCAAGCATCATCGAGGGTATCGCATCTAATTGCTCCTCTTTCGGGGTACTTCCTTCGGGTTCTTACACTCAAAATCTCCTACCGCTATTCTTTCTAGTGAGCCCTCGTGCCACCGCTAGCAAAAGACACACTGTGAGGTTGAAGAATGCAAAGTCCGCTAATTCATAAAGTCACATCCGGCACGTTTGTTCTCGTCTTATTCTTTATCTGCATCGCTTGCGTGAACACGCAAAGTGTTGTTGACCGGGGCGCCCCAAAGTGGGTAGGGAAAACTGTCGATCAATTCGTTTCACGAAATGGCCAACCACTCAGAACATTTGAGGTCAAAAGTGGTGACATCGTCTCTGTTTGGAGTTCTGGAACGGCATTTATGCCAGTGCCCACAACCGGGACGACAACTGTCTATGGGAGTACTATCGATACGCATATGGGCGGAGGCGGACAGGTGGAAGTATTCTGTGAAATACAGATCGTTACAGGCCGAACAGGAGTCATTAGAGAAATGATAATTTTGAAGGATTCGCTTGGTTTGTTGAGCACATCTAGGTGCAATGAAATTCTGTAATTGTTAGGCTGACACGCCTGGCTCACTTGCCCCTGTCCAACTCGATGCTTCCACACTGTTGCTTCCCCGTCATCTTCTCCGAACGCCCTTGCTGCTGAAGAGGTTAGCGGAGCTCTCTCGATCTGCTATTCTTATTAGGTTGTCAAACGATGTCTTTGACCAGAAGGGAGGTCATTTCTGATGATGCGTGTCATTGGCTGCGTTATAACGCTGCTGCTCCTCAGTACTGTGGAGGTACAGGCCCAGGGGTACCTCGATGGCCTCATGGGTCGAGCCACAGAAAGCGCCAAACGCAAAGCGCAGGATCGCGTCAATCAGAACATCGATCAATCTATCGACCATGCTCTCAAAAAGACCGAAGAGACGGTCAAATGTGTTGCGACGGACAGGGAGTGCCTCAGGCGTGCCAAAGAAGAAGGAAAGCCGGTCGAGATGGTTCAAGCACCGACTGCCAATGACACCATGAAGTGTCTGGTGACTGATACCGGCTGCATGAAGCAAGCGAAGGCCCAACGCAAGAAAGTCGAGCTAGTAGAAGAAAGTGAGATCGACACACTTCGGTGTTCAGTGTCGGACGCCGAGTGTCTCAAGCGCGCCAAGGCGATGGGGAAGAAAGTCGACATTATCGACTGAACAGCCTGACGCCAGGGAATGGGTTTCTGTATCTAAATTTTACATCATTACAGTATGGAGGATTTCTATGGGGATCGTGATCGCTCGATGGGGGTTGGTGGGACTCATGGTGCTCAGCGCACTTGGTATGGGCAGTCAGACGAGAGCGGAAGAGTGGAAGATGGAACAGGGAGGAATCGAGCCCGGCAAAGTGGTGCTCGGGATGCGGGCTGGGTTTGCTCCTCTCACCCAATCCTTGACCGCCAATACCTCAACCGACGTGGGTTCCTTAGTCAATTTCCAAGCGATGTACAGCCTCAACAAGTGGCTTTTGGCCGGCATGATGGTGGAGTGGGAACGCCATTCCATGAATGTGGAGCGGCCGTCGGTTGACCTGGGACATCAAGATACCGTCTCTGTCCTCCCGACTGTGGAAGTCCGTCCGGTCAAGTTCGGTCCGATCATTCCATACGCGAACATGAGCTTTGGCGTGAACGTCAATAGCTTTGGAGAAAGCAGTGCGATCAGCGGCGCCACGATTTCACCCAGCAACACTTTTGCCTGGCGACTCGGCGTGGGGGCCGATTACATGCTCACCCACCAGCTCGCGTTGAACACGGAAATGGCTTACAAGCGCAATGATGGGCATGCCACGATCGGCGGGGTTCAAGTGAACGATTGGAACGCCTCCTCCTTCGGCTTCCTGTTCGGTGCAAAGTTGTTCTTCTAGACTCGGTCTCAATGAGGCAGGATGTCCAGCGTGCGCGGACATCCTGCTTGTGTTGGCGGGCCGTGAGATAGTTTCTTAACTCAGCGTTAGTCTGGAAAAAATGTTTCACCTGCTTATCCACACCTTCTCAAGTTCCAGAGATGCGACTTTGCGGCGGAAGTGAAACGCCAGACCCAGAAAACGAGCATCGGCACGCTTGGATGGTGCCAAGTTGGTGCCAAAACACCCTGACACACCATGACCCATGATGATCTGTACCATCACGAGTCCTCGCCTTTTGCTGCTGATTCGTTCTGTTGGGTGTCCTGAGGTTGCTCTTCGGCGGGACTCTTAATCAGCGGGCCGTAGGTTCGACTCCTACACGGCCCACCAAATTTTCCAACCACTTGTGCCTTCGCTTCCTCCTCCGAGCCCCCTGTTGCTACCATTTTGCTACCACTTTCCACCAAAAGGTCGCATCGAGACGATCGACGGCCGCTTTATTCCGGACGGGCAGCCATTTGCCATACGTATCGGCGGTCAAATTGATCGAGCGACCATACGCTTTGCTGCTCATCGGCTATTCTTGAATTATCCCGTAGGACCGCCCGAGAGACGAGCCCTTCACCTCGTCACGCGCAACGCCCGAAATGGATGGCATCACTGTCTTGAAGAACTTCAGCCATCTTCTGGGCCTAACCGATGCACAAAGGAGAGAGCGACCAAAAGACAAGGGATCATGCTAGCCATGAAGCTCTGCAGTCCAAGTATAGTAAAAAGAATTTTCGATGGAAAGGACTTGCATGCCACCACGCAAATCACCCAGCCAATCAACGACTCAATCCCATAATGTCGACAAACCTCTGGGCAAATCGATAGACCGACGGGCGGGCATTTCTCACTTCCCTCTTCAAGAGGAGCAAGGCCGCCAGCAAGAGGTTCTGCCACGCGGCCCTTCGCACGCCCGGACGAAATCCGCCACAGGGGGAACGCAGGGGCATCGACGTTCGAGAGTGCAAGGACGGGGGCATTGGACTCAGAGGATAGTTTTGAAGGGAAGGGTGGGAAGGGGGGTAAAACCGGCGGTTCGCGTGCGGGCATCTTGGCAAGCCGGAAAAGGCTGATGCGGTAATGCTAAGTAAAAGACATCGGCAATAGGGAGCGACCAAACCGGTTGAGTGATCGTTGCCTACATGCCATAAGACCACATGGAGAGCATGATGACGACATCAACACAGCGAACCGTTGCGCGTCGCAACATCAAAAAAGCCGTGTCCGCCGCGAAGCGGAAAAGAACGATTGCTCACTTGCCGAAGCAGACCCGAACAGCATTGGGCAAACAGGCCGCCAAGGTAGCCCGTCAGAAACGCGAGGCATAAGCCTTTTTGCATCCGACGCAGAGAGCTGCAATGGACAAGTTTCCCTCAAGGCAATTTCGAGCCGTCATTTCATCACGGACTGCCCATAGTCAGTGCCCCATGGCAAAAGAGCTAATGGGCGGATGCAAGGAGACCGGGAGAGACATCGACCGAAAGGATGCGTTCGGTGCTCCAGTGATGAGCACCCATGTCACACATTCCTTGGAATCGTGAGCCTTCCTCGATTGCAAAGACAGGGGTCCGAATATCGCCGACCAGAACACCGGGCTTTAAGATGACAACCTTTTCAATGGCCGTGATGGTGCCAGTGATCTTGCCGCTATTCACGAGCACTCCGGTGCAGATAATACCTTCAATCACCGCGTGCTCTCCGACAATTAACGTTCCCGTTGTATGAATCTCGCCTTTGACGCGCCCATCCACCCGAACGGTTCCATCAGACAACGTCACGACGCCCTTGAAGTCCGCCTCTTTCCCCAAAAGGGTAACGTTTCCGCTGCGCTGCTCGGCTTGCCGGCTGCGTTCTTTCGCTGCCCACATGATCGCCTCCTAAGTTTCTTCTCATACGTGCATGGACCTGTCACCACACAAAAAATGCGAGGGGGCATACCCGCTTCAGATCTCGCCATGATGGGCGTCTTTGTGGTCCTGCCCTCAATCTCGTCTTAAGATGGCCTCTCACACACCTAAGCAGGCTGCGAGCGGAGGTCGATCTGAATAGGTCGAACTACCCAATCGACGAAGCAACAACCGTCCGTCCCTCGACATCCGATCCACAGTCAGGAATACCTCTCCCCAACTGAAATGGGGAAGGCTGTGGACGAGATCATCGAGACAGCAGGGGCCGGTTTTCTGCAGCGTTTCACGAATCGTCTCTTCTAAGCGCATCCTGGCGATCATGGGTGGGGCCTCCGGTTGAAGTGAGGTGCAGGAATGCGATGGCATCCTGACAGAAACTCTTGTTAGGAGGCCTAGGAAATGCCCTAGTTTTTCGGGACATGAGTTATTGATAGACCTACTCGAACGTTCGTCGGGATGTCCATGTCAGCCATTAATCCTAATTACTGAGCTGATCGCCAAATTCAAGAAGCTATTAAGTCTGTTGATCGATAAATCTTCAGAGAGAAATGCACCGTTGACGATGCTTCACGGTTATAAGATCCTTCTCCATTCCCCATGCGTCAAGCGCAAATCGCGCACCGGGACGAGTGGCTGAGCAGTCGTTTAAGGATTCCCACTGTATGTGATGAGGCACAATCTCACTGCCGATCACCTCCTTGACGCCGATTGAACGGATTCCCTGTTCGGCTTTGGAAGTTCCACCACTTGTCAGCGCGATGACCGGTTGGTGAGAATGGAGCCTGCGGATCTGTCGCACGACCGCCGCCCGATCATGGTCCAGCGTCGCAGGTGAACACGGATGCGGCTACTCGCCAAATCCTCAGAAGCCATCGTTACCTCAAACAGACACTCGGGTTTTCTCTCATAGGCAATATTTCATAAGTGACATAGAGTGAAATTGCTTCAGAAAAACGTGATGAACGCACTGTGAGCTACAGTGGAAACATTGTGAGTGCGCAAGTGATGCATTACGAAGTCTGAAGCAGAAGGCTCGAATCCGAAAGGACTCGGGCCTTTGCTTTAACTATGAAACCGGTACCAATGGTTGGGGCACGCAAAGAGGCGGCCCCCATGAAAGAAAGAGAATCTTGAAATCGTAGCGTCTCTGATTTTGGTCAGCTGATTCGCCCGCCGCTCTTCATCCAAAATGATCGTGGTTTCAAATCGCGGTGAGCAGAGGCAGAAGAGCGGGATGGAGGAAAGCTTACGCTGTTCTTTTAAGCGCACGTCAATGAGGACTGATTCCCGGGAGAGACTTGTTCACAATATCTTCAGTCGGACGCATCAGCGGCAAAGCAGAACAATATCTCTTGATCCAGAGTTTCCCCAGATAGACTGGAAAAAAATACAGGCCGAGAGCCACTGCAAAGAGGATTGCGCTAGACAGAGCCTCAAAAACACCGCCGATAAGAAAGAAGCGCCTTCCCATGACCCCGCTGAAAACCGCCACCGCGATGACGACCTCCATTATCCATACGAATTGAGTCAGCGTAAGTCTCCCAGGCAAACGGAGTGAGGTCGAGAGGTACACAGGCTTCGGCTCGTTCGGCAGACCTTTGAGTAATCGATGCCCCACGCAGTGCAGCACCCAACTGAGCGCAAAGCCGACAGTGGCATTGAGAATGAGAGTGATCCCGGGGGTATTCGATACAATCGAAGCCGGTCCCACCATGAATAACATTGGTGGCAGATAGACCGTCACACTCAGAATGCCTTCATATGACAGCATCTGGATGTGGTCACTGCACCATCGGGTCACAGCTGAATGCTTACGTGTGGTACGTGAAGACGCCATTAACAGTTCTCCGTGCCGGAGACGAGTTCATCACACTATGGAGATTATCCCCGCGCCAACGACGAAGAGGCTTTTTTGTCTATTGCTGAGCGAAGGCGAACGGTTGGGGACCTTGTAATAGAATCTCAGAGCAGGTGTCAAGCCGTAAATGGAGGGAAGCCTTAGAGTCCTTTCCATTTTCGACCACTCGGGAGATTCCTAGAGGCCTAATCGGGCTATGCAGGATAGGATTTTTTTGAGTTGCACACAGAGGAGGTGCCTATGCTCTACTATGCACTAGCGTTCTTAGTGGTTGGCTTGATCGCGGGTGTCCTAAATCTGGCCGGAGTGGCAGCGATCGCAATCCAGATTTCCTGGATTTTATTCGTGATCGGAATAGTGTTGGTCGTGATCCATTTGGTCACAGGGCGGAGCACCCGGGCTGGATAACAGCTGGTACGCAAGCTTCGGCCGGAAATCATTGAAGAATGCTCTGGATAGGGGGAAGGCTAATGGTTTTAAGTATCTGAGTTTTTCGTACCATCCCCGCGAGCCTTCCCTCCTTTTCCCTCGTGCAGCAGCATCCTTAAGTCCATACTTTCATGCCATAATGCCCCACCGCGCTGGCGTATAGTCACCAGCTATGCTAATGAGCACGACGACCACGGTCGCTTACGCTGCTGGCTCGTTCGGCTGGCGATTGTGCCAACCGTAATTCCCGAAGCATGGCCCGCTTCTTGACCTGATGGGTTTGCATCCGCCGCAAGATATCGTCCAAGGTCCGCACTGCGCTGAGGATATGGGGGCCTTTATTGAGCATGACACATTCAGCTCGGTGCCCCATGGCCGCATCGGTGATCTCCGCACGCGACGGCATCCCTTTCTTGGCAAGGGATTCCAGCACTTGCGTCGCCCAAATGACGGGCACGTGCGCGGCCTCACAAATCCAGAGGATTTCTTCTTGGACTTCCGCCAGGCGTTCGAACCCACACTCGACGGCGAGATCGCCACGGGCGATCATTACGCCGCAACAGGGCGCCCGCATCGCCATCAGTAACATGTCTGGCAGGTTCCTGAACCCCCGCTGCGTTTCGATTTTGAGCACGACAGCCGGCTGTCCCAGACGCCCCAGATGTTGTTGGAGCATCTCTACATCTCGTGCGCTGTTGGCGAAGGACAATTCGACAATATCGGCATGCTGGGCCGCGAAGGACAGATCGTCGAGATCCTTGGCCGTCAGCGCCGAGAGCCGAAGGTCACTATCGGGAAGGTTAATCCCTTTGTCGCCGCGCAGCTTTTCACCGCGCAGGCGTGCCTGGGTGATCCGGATGAACACCTGATGCTCCGCAACCCGATCAATGACGCCGCCAATCTTGCCATCGTCAAACCAAATCGCGTCACCCGATCGGACGTCATCGAACACCTCGGGAATCGTGCAGCCGATCGTCGCCGGTGTTAAGATCTTTCCTCCACCGTCATAGGTCGCCGGGCGACCTGGCTTGAGGTCGCGAGTCAGAATGAGCAGGTCTCCGTGCTGCAAGAGGATCGAGTTCTCCCCATGCGGCAAGGCGCCGACGGGACCCTGACGCGCATGCTTATGCGCGGCGTCGCGCTCATGACGGAGGACAGTGCCAGGCACGACATACGTCGTCTTCGTAGCTTCAGCCCAGCAGCCCTGCGCGGTCACGTCAACCACGGTCCACGTGCGGTTGGCGTTCCGGGCGTCGGTGAGTGTCACGCCTTCGCCGAGGTGCAGGTGCCCCAGCCAAGTTGGCGGCACGGGGAGCGAGGCGTCAGCCGGCGAGGGAGGGTGGTGGGGGAACGACTCTGAGGTGAGCCACACCCGTGCTGGGGCGATGACCCGCCCATACCCATCACGTCGGGGACGAATCCGGATGACGGAGAGGCCTGGCTGCAGCGGCCCGGTGCGTAGCTTCGGCCCAGCCAGGTCCATGACGATGCGGCAGGATCGCCCCACCGCCTGCTCAGCCCGCCTCAGATGCTCGATCATTCGCCCCCACGCCGAGGTGTCATCATGGGCGCAATTGATGCGCATGCCATCCATGCCTTGCTGGAGCAAGTTGTGAACGAGAGTGTAATCATCCGCCGCTTCGCCAGGCATGGTGACCATGATCCGGACCCCACGTCCAGGGCGAGCCGAGCCCAACAGGCTCTCGGCATGGTCAAGGAGCAGCCGCTCACCACTGGCAAAATCGATCAGCGGTGCGTCGTATGGGGGCGGCTGCCATAAGTCTCCTGTCAGACGGTACAGGACGTCCAGAACCGTATCGACCGTGGCTAACACGTGCGACTCGGCGCGCCCTAGGGACGATAGACCGAGCGCGGCCAATCGCCGCTGCAACGGGCGGAGGTCTCGACGTCGAAGAGCCAAGTAATGCAGGAAGTTTCGGGCACTCGCTCGGTAGTTGAGGTGCACCGCTTGCAGACGGGACTGAGACCGGGCCACTTCGCTGACTAGATCCTCGCGAATGCCCGTGAGTTCCTTCCGGACACTCTCAATATCCGCATCGACCAGACCTTTGTCCGAGCGTGTCGCGGTCAAGGTATCTTCTCCAGAAGGAACGAACTATCTACTGGCTCCACTAATTCAAATAGAGAAGCGAATTCGAGTCACCTTAAACCATTTCATTATCGAAACCGCCTGGCTGCGACCTCCCGATGAAGACTTTCCACCTTCCGTGGTGGACGACAATGCACGTATTCCGGACCCCGTGCGTGCTGCTCCCACCCGTATTCGTCCAGAGCCACTCCCTCCCAGTTGCCAGTAGATCCTTCTGCGACTGATGCGATCAGAGTCGAATCGTGCGAGAGGCCTCGCTGTGATAGCACGTACAGCAACGGTATTAGCCCTAATCATATCGGATGCGCTTTAGGTTCATGGGATTCCCTTACTCTCCTCAGTATATTATTTATTGGCAGGAACTTTGGCTCCCTTGTGTCTGGCTTCTGATAAACCAATGGCGATGGCCTGCTTTCGGCTTTTGACCCGTTTGCCACTCTTCCCGCTCTTTAAACTCCCTTTTTTCCGTTTGTGCATCGCTTGCTTGATCGATTTCCTTGCACCTTGTCCATACCGTGCCATAACCGCTCCTCCTTCCATTAATACAATGGGTGGAATTTGTGCTTGCCCCCTGATACCGGCACTTCATGATCTCAACTGTATTCACTGCGGCAATTATTCGGAACTAGGACAGTCCATGGGAAGAGTTGCAAGGGAGCCAGCTAGGAAACTTAAAGAGAATTTGGGAAAAGTGCTGAACTCAGAAGAGCGAGGTTGCGACGTCGGGGGGACGTCATGGATGAAGGACCCTTCCAAGTGCGAGGCTAAGGTAGGTTAACCGCCATACCGGAAATGCTTTTCACAATAGGAAACAATTTCCCTGTTCAATTTTCTGGCATAACTCTGACCTATTAACCACTCCATATTCGCCTGCCTTATCTTGCTTGGGAATGCATTTACGATCGGTTTGTAAGTTGCAGAATAGTGCAGGATTGTTCTTCGCCGTTTCTTTTCCGCCCGCTTCATATGGCTACAATATCAATAGAGTCAATAGTGATTTGATGACCTTCTACAGGCCCCAGCTGTCCCTGTTCAGCATTGTCGCGAATGAGAAAAACTCGATCACTCTATAATAACCGGCTCAAGAAGCCAGAGACCGCGTGCCGATGTTCAATCGCAGTTGAATGCCGGCCTTGCGCCATCCTTCCCTTCGAGCAAACTCGCGAAGAGTCAAACTGACCTCGGGCAAGATCTGGTCACGAGTTCCATCACGGCTTCAGCATCATGGTGCTGAAGCCGTGGATATTACTCCAGCGCATAGGCCCTCGCCTCGGAACACCTCAGATTACTCATCGCGCTGAAGGGTGGTGATATGCCCCTGATCAGTGATATAGGCTTTAACTTTATCTCCCTGCACTACCTTGTCTAGTTTCGTGCTCGAATCGGCGTGTAATCTGACTTCTTTACCAGACGTATCCTTCACCCAGTAATATTCGCCGTCCGTGCGCATGAGGGTGCCTTCTACTGTGTCATTGGTGAAGCGCTCCTTTAGGGATGGCGCGGCTTCTTTCTCCGACATGGGATCGGCAGCTCCCGCCATCCCAGCTCCCAAGCCGAACATCACGAGCATGAGCATTGACAATAGAGGTTTCATCATAAGCTCTCCTTATTATTGATAGACCGAGATTTAAACCTTGTAAACACCCCTACTTCATCTTTGCGCTCTGCGAGTGAAAATCTGACCTGGGAACTTCCCGAGTTGCCACTTAGGCATTGACCACGGTTCCTCCGTTGGGATGGAGCACTTGCCCTGTCATATAAGAGGCATCGTCGCATGCCAGGAATAAATAACTCGGCGCCACTTCTTCCGGCTGACCTACTCGTTTCATTGGAACGTGGGAGCCAAATGTTTCGACTTCTTCTTTAGAGAAGGTAGAAGGAATCAGGGGCGTCCAAATGGGGCCAGGAGCCACGGCGTTGACGCGAATGTGCTTCTCGGCCAGCGCCTGGGAGAGTGACCGGGTGAACGCAACAATGGCACCCTTGGTGGCGGAGTAATCGAGCAAATGCCAGCTGCCTTTGTAGGCAGTCACGGAGGCCGAATTAATAATGACGCTTCCGGCTTTCAGGTGAGGCAGCGCGGCCTGGGCCATGTAGAAAAACGAAAAGATATTCGTGCGAAACGTCCGCTCGAGTTGCTCCGGTGAAATCTTGGTTATACAGTCCTGTGGATGTTGCTCGGCTGCATTGTTCACCAGAATATCGAGCTGCCCGAATGTGTCGATGGTCTTCTTCACGCTTTCAGTGCAAAAGAGCTTCGTTCCGACATCGCCTGCCATCGCGAGGCACCGTAGGCCTTCCTTTTCTACCAGTCTGGAGGTTTCCTTGGCGTCCTGGTGCTCATCAAGATAGAGGATGACGACATCGGCTCCCTCTCGGGCGAAAGAGATGGCCACGGCGCGTCCGATCCCGCTATCCCCGCCAGTGATGAGGGCGACTTTCCCGCGTAGTTTTCCGGTGCCCCGGTGTGTGGAATCGTCCGCTGTCGGGCGGGGAATCATCTCCGTTTCTACACCGGGACGCCTATCCTGCTGTTGCGGTGGTTGTTGTGACTCTGGCATAGGCAGGCGCCTCCTTTTTAATAAGCTCCATTACCCGCTCGCGATATTCGTCGTGTAAGTCGTGTCATCAAACGCGGAACTGAAAATCGACTCAATCAGTGGCGCAGCTCTTTCCTAGCCCAAACTACCCCGATAATTTCTGCGCCCCATGCGCAAAGATGACGCTTCCAAGCACAATCCCGAGAATGAGGCCATTCCAAGAATCGCCTGTCTTAAAGAAAAACATGTCATCTCTTGTGGTCGGAATGGGTCCGATCTCCATCCGATCGTTCGCGGTTGGTGACGGTCCTTAAGGGTCATCATTGACTGAACAATTCGTGATGCCAACTAGGTGTCTACCCAGCTTTTTATTTTATCGTGGAGTGGTAGAGGTAGGGTTAGTCAAAGCACATCGGACCATTTAAATTTAACCATCAATTTACACGGAGGCTCCTATGTCGACAGTTGTCACATCCATTGACGTGAATGTGCCTGTACGCACCGCCTATAACCAATGGACCCAGTTTGAGGATTTTCCAAAATTCATGTCAGGAGTCAAGGAGGTGCACCAGCTGGATGATCGCCATCTGCATTGGAAAGTGGAGATTGGGGGGCAGGAAAAAGAGTGGGATGCTGAAATCGTGGAGCAAAAGCCGGATCAGCGCATCGCCTGGAAGAGTGTTGACGGGGCCATGAATGAAGGCAGCGTAACGTTTGAGCCGCTGTCACAGAAAAAGTCACGCGTCCAGGTGAACATCGCGTATGAGCCTGACGGCGTAATGGAAACGGTGGGAGATGAGACGGGTGCGGTGAGCTTGCGGGTGAAGAAAGATTTAGAACGATTTAAGGAATTCATCGAATTACGAACTCAGGAGACCGGGGCCTGGCGTGGCGAAGTGCAGCAAAAATGAATAACGGATGGGTGGCGCAGACGAAGCAATAGAGCCGACTACTCTGTCGTGGTGTCGACGGCAAATGACATGAACGTGAACCAATCCGATCGGACACTAAATGACGCGACGGGTAATCGGACCATCAAGAATGCTGTGATACCCATCGATGCTCACTCCTCTGAGTGAGAAATCGGGAAACCCTAGCCGAGGATGAAAATAATCCACTTTCTCAGAACTAAAGCGCAATCCCGTAAAGAGGAAAGGAATATGTTGGCAGACCTTGGCCTTCGATTTCACAATCACCGCATTCACCGCATTAGCTGGATTGGTAGTGTTTTTGGCGTTTCCCGCGATATTACGGCGAGTCTAACCTTTGTGGAAAAACATGAGAGTCAAAAGGCAGCCAGAGGGATAGAGGGTCACGTCTTCTGAGCCCTGGATCGTCTTAGGTACGCAACGCTTGGCTGGTTCATCGTTTCTATAGGCTTGTGGACTCTTCGGAGAGTGCTATAGGGACCATCATAGAAGATTCCTATCGTAAGCTGTAAAAATGAACATCTCCCCCCGTGATCAATGGATTTGCAGTGCGGGATGTGGCGATGGGCCGCCACACCTATGGGCGGCTCGATCCGTCTGTAAAGCGCATTATAAAAGCTGAAAGGGAGGAGGGCCGGACCACCTCGCTTGCACGGGCAAAATGAGCCTGTACCCTGTATATTGAAGCATGCACAGAGACCTTCACGATCCCCGCATCAAGGAGAAGGCGGTGTCCCATGCCGGTCTCTTCCCCGTCGCCATTCTCGAAGGAAGTTCAGAGATATGCTCGCGGATGTGAGCATCTACTCTCCGCCGCTGTTATGAACAACACTCCGCCGTTCACTCTCGATGAACTGGAGATGTTGAATTACTACTCAAAGGAAGTGACAGCAATGCTAGTCGTTCTGGCAAGGATGCGGGTCACTCACTAGAGCCGGTACCGATCTTCCTTCGGCATCTGTCCCACAAATGCGATAGCCCGGTGAATGGCTCTATTCAAATCCTCACCTTTCGTGTGTTTCTTGCTAAAGCTCGCAAACGCGCCATTGGTCTTGGCGAATTCCCACAGTCCACGCACTGCCATGTGAGTGAGGACAATCACCGGAATGCGCGGCCTGCTCGCAATGGGCACCAATTTGATCAACATAGCCCATCATGAGGGTGGGGCATCACGAATTCTCGCCTTTTGTTGGTGAGTGCTCTTGCAGAGTGTCCTGAGGTAGAGCTTCGTCGGGACTCTTAATCAGCGGGCCGTAGGTTCCACCCCTACACGGCCCACCAAAACAATCAATAGGTTAGATCGTGACAGTAGCAGCCGCGTCAAGGGAAGTCGTGGCAGGTGTTGGAATCCATCGCGCGTAGTACTTCAGCATAACCGTAGGCTTGGCATGGCCCAGCTGTTGGCTCACATAGAGCAACGGGATGTTGAATGACAGCAGCAACGAGGCAACCCACATCGAAGCGAACCTGGAAGTTATTCGAGAATACCTGGAAATCCAATTCAAAGGATTTGAACTGACCGAAACGCGAGACCGTCCACTCGTCCACACGTTTACCGTGACGAAATCGGCAGACGAACGGTACCAAGTAAAGGTGTCGTGGCCGCAGCTTTCAGATCAAAGCAACACTCCTGAACGAACTCAGCGCGCCTTGTCACGGACGATGTAGCTGGGAGGATGAGAGGGAAGCCTCAAGGGGAATATTTCTCGTGGGGAAGCGCTAAAGTCCAGCGGAGGCGCTGATCTAAAAAGGCCGCCTGTATCCGCGAATCTTGGACCATTCGTCCTTCTGAAGACGGTACGGTCGTGATGGAGGCTTCCGTACCACGAGACGCTTGATCAGTAGGATCAGTGCTGGGATGAGTTTCATGATCATGGATCTTACCCTCATAAATCAGGATACCGGCTCCAACCCTGCATTGCAATGCTCCTGACTTCCGGTTCTATTAACAGCCTTGCGCCTTCGTTCGCAACCCTTTTTAGAATGCCTTCCCTGCGCCGCGTAATTTACCCTTCATTGCTGGGTTCTGCGAGGAAGAGAGAAACGAAATTGGCGTTGATATCCAGGCTGTGGCAACAACAATTTTGGAAGCTCCTGAAGTCATCGAACGATTCACACAATGATCTGCGCAAAGTGGCGCAGTCCTGTCACCTTGCTCACCTACTGCTGCCGCTGTGACCACCACGTATACAGCACAAAAAAGGATTAACGGGAGGGAGTATAATCCGCAGCCCGTCAGCGGGAGGAAACAGAATGGTGACGCGTTCCAACAGAGACGGAGCTGTCCCCGCGCCCGCGGGGCGTCCATACATGCACGAACACTCGAAGGGAAGAAACTGTTTCCCTCGCCTAACGATCATATGGCCACCACAAAATCAAAGCCGCTCCCCCTGCGAAGATGGCGACGAAAAGACCTGGGATAAGAGCGATTTCCATGATTGTCCTCCTGGGTTGATGGTGAATTCGACCGCAGGGTTGATGTTAGTCCCATTAGGACCAAGAGTCTATCTAGAACAACTAGTCTTGATAAGGGTCGGTCCGGTGGGCTTCATGTAAGGCCTATAGCCCCTCTCATGTTCCAGCTATAGCCCCTGAACTGTACGCACTCATGTGCCTCCTAGAGAACCCAATTGAGGTCATCGATTCTAACGGCATCAGAGAATTCGATACTGTTTCCTGACCTGCTTTCCTCTCCTTTAACCGTCACAGGCATAGACCATGCTGCTCAATAATCGATCGGAATGGAATGCGCCGATCACGGTGCAGGCCTGGTGGAGATGTTACGTGAGTAGCTTGTCGTTCGTCGGGGAGCATATGTCGCAGAGACGCCACATATTCTTCTTATCAAACCATCGTGCCGCTTCTGCATAGGTCTCAAAATGATACTTCGGAAAGGCGGCTGAGGCCACCGCGCCGACCGCACGGCAACCTGCGGAATGCAAATTCATACCATCATAACGGGAATGGGCGATAAACCCGATCCCGGCTTTCTGAAGGTCGGCCAATTCTACATTGTCCTGTATGATGTGCACGATTGTGCGGGTTAGTCGATGAGAAGCGTGTTGGAAAGGGGCGAGGCTTTATAGTTGTGAACAATTTCTTCCCCGCATTCACGGCAGTGATACGTGCCCGGCACATAGCCATCATGACTGCGGACTAACTCTGCCAATTCTTGGATGAGATGTGCGCAGAATGGTGGAGGCTTTTCTTGTTGCGTCCACTTCACTCGAAGGTCGGTCGCTTGGGCCTTCGTCATTTCCGTCCGGCGATCTATGTTGGGTGGAATTTAGACAATGGCAATTTTATCATTCGGAGCATAGTCCGGAAAGTAGGCAGGTCCCTAGCTCAAGTGTCAGAGCCGCGCGTGGATACGTAAGTTGGCATCTGACGCCCGAATCGATGCGGGAGAAATGCGCGAACGCATGTTACGCGGCTAAATTACCACCTGATGGGTTGTTTTTGAGAAGGTGTTTTACCGCGTCCGTCAAGGTTTGAAGTGACACGCCTTTTATGATGAATTCGCTCACTCCGAGGGCACGGACGTTCCGCTCCGTATCGGGATTCGTATCTCCCGTCATCACAATCACCTTCTGGTTGAGATCAGTAGCACGTATCTGTGCCAAGACCGAAATCCCATCCAGCACCGGCATGTTCAAATCGAGGAGAATGACATCGGGGTGTTCCTGAAGATAGCACGCCATGCCTGTCCAACCATTGGCTGCCACTAGAACTTCATAGCCCGCCTCCCGGAGTAGGATGTCGAGACTTGCCCGAATGCTGGGCGAATCATCTATGACCAAGATTTTTGCCATAAGGGGGTACGGCAAAACAGCAACATCGTTCGGTTCAATACTCGTAATAGGAAGAGGAAGAATTAGCAGCTAGGTAGGCCCCCAGGGTTGGGATAACGCGATTCGGGTGTGGCATAATTGTCACCCAAGTTAAAATGTCACCATGTCTAATTCCTCCTGAGAGAACTGGGGACTCTCTGGTGCGGACACGGCAGCAAACAGGCTTCAATCTCTTAATGGATATAGTGCCGATGCCAAGTAAGCCACGAGCTGCGGTGATTGTCCTTACCCAGCTCACTCATCGAGGGTTGTGGGAGTTGGCGAAGGAACATGGGGCGTATGCCTGCTTGCATAAACACTACACCTCGGCTGATGATTTGGATAGCGCGATCAGATCAGGGGGGCGGTGGCCGTGGTCGGGAATCTGCCCAAAGAAGATCGGCACCGGTCTAACCTGTGATGCTGGCCACCGGTGGTGAAAGGGGCCCGGACCCTTAGAGACACCGACCGGATTCTCCCCACCGAGTAGTGCAGTCAGGAATCTACGCCCTTCGCGCTCAGTTGATCTTAGTACCAAATGTGGTAGATGATGAATCAGTAGCCGACGCGATCGACTAGAAACATGGGAGGGGAACATCATGACCAAGAGGCAAGCGACCGCACTACGCGCAACGTGGGCAGAGAGAGCGGAGCGACCGTGTCCACATCAACAGCTGGAATTGGAACACGATAACGACCACTATTTGACGGACAACTATCACTGTACCGCCTGCGGTGAATTGGTGGCGGCGAACACCCGGGATCCCTTTCAAGTTATCTGAGCCTGCCCAATCTCTGCATGTGGAATGCTGGATAGAGCGTCAATACTACCTTCCCCCTAGACGCAAAAGAGATGTGGCTTGAGTGATATCGGATAAGCTCGGCATGGCCGCCTGCCTGATCGTATGGACTCCGCAGTCATACTCCTGTCGACGGTTGCAGCCTCTTCATCTCTGCGTCTCCCCAGATCCGGCAGATCAACGTCCTCACAATTGCACCGAAGCCCACGAGAAGACTGATGATCAACAACTCGATCCCGAGACTGAAGATCCTACTGTCACACAGCCACGCTCCACACATGATCGCACCTCCTGAACGAAGCTGATCCGCCGATGAGGTTGGATAGAGAACGCATCTTGCCTCGTGTGGGTTAACCGCAAATCGTCTGCCTCGTTTGTTTTTTTGAGGAAGCGGACACCAGTTAAGATTACTCCTGCCTCCTTTTGATTCATTGTAATCAGAGAGTATGAATCGATGATGAAGAGACCATGAAGAGGTTCTAATCTGATTGTGAAGCAAAATTATTCTAGTGAGCGGAAAGCGGCAGACCCCACCCCCGCCCCGCAGTTTTTCCCTTACTCTTCCCTCCCCACGTTTTCTCCGAGAATCTAACTCCGAGAAAGGCTGATCCTCCTCCTCGCTTCCTTGTCGTTCCAGCTTCTATCTAAGCATCGAGCCTGGACCGTCCTCTTCCTCTCCGCCTTCCGGGCTAATTGCGCCCTCTTCGGAAAGAAGGAAGATGGGAGACGGGCAATATCTCAACCAATATGCGGAGTCGAATCTGGTTGCCGAAAGAGCCCGTTGCAATCCATCGCGCATAAGACTTCAGATTCCCGAGAGATCGAACCGAGCATGCGGCCCAGCCACGGCACGGGAATCTCCTCCATGCGATAGGCCCGCTGGGTACTCATTGATTTACCCTATGCTTAGCAGGCTAGGCGAATCTCTAGTACTCCATTGCACCTCTTTCGATCAATATCATGTCAAGTACGCATCTGGCGTTTCCCACAAAACCACTACGGTTATTCGACATGAAGAATATGCACGCGTGTATCACGGACAAAAGCCACGAATTCTTCAACCCTTTCAAACCACTCTTGCCTAGAGGGGCTCGTACGCGACTGAACAATTCCGAGTCCAAAGAGAGGGATGCCGGATCGGCGCAAACAGATAGGACGACGCATTCCTCGAAACCGGAGCAGCCTAGGCTCGAGTCGGTCATACCGATACATCGCGAAATCACGTGAACATGTGTCCCCTCAATCTAGAAATCGGTATGCCTCTGTCAGACGGAACCTCGTGATAGGTTCTCAATGAACGGCTCAATGATGACCGCGGTACTGATCCTCTTGCTGACCGGTCTCATGGCCATGGGTATCGGGCTGATCTATTCAACAGGCAGTTCTGATTCCAGCAGTCAAGACATCCAGCCGATCTCGTTCAGCCATGCCCGTCATGCCGGCGAATTGGGAATCGATTGCCTCTATTGCCATCGCTCGGCTGCTGTGTCGGCGACTGCGAACGTGCCATCAATGCAACTGTGTCTGAGCTGCCATCGCAATCTTGCCGGCGAGACACCGGAGACATTAAAACTATTGGCCTATTGGGAAAACCAAGAACCGATTCCATGGATCAGACTGCATCGATTGCCGGATTTTGTGTATTTCACGCATGAAATGCATCTCCACGCCGGTGTGCAATGCGTGAATTGCCACGGCCACGTCAGGGAAATGCCGTTGACGCCTCAGGCCGCTAGTTACGAGATGGGCTGGTGCCTGTCCTGCCACCAACAAAAAGGTGCTTCGCAGGACTGTTTAACGTGCCACAAATGAAACCAGTGTTGAGTGATGAGTTCTGAGTGTTGAGTTTGGAGACGGAGTTCTGAGTGTTCGGAATGCGCGTTCAATCCGGTCACTCAAAATTCAACACTCACAATTTAAAACTTCGGAGCCACACATGGATCTAAACCGGCGCACAGTGCTCAAAACAGCTGTTTGGGCCGCTGCCGCGAGCGTGCTACCCGGTTGCGAGCGCCAAGCGCACCGGCTGATTCCATATCTCTTACCTGATGATGAAATTATTCCTGGAGTTGATAATTGGTATGCCTCCACTTGTCACGAGTGTGCAGCCGGCTGCGGCGTAATCGTCCGCGTGATGGAAGGCCGCGCCAAAAAAATCGAAGGGAATCCGCGTCACCCCCTGAATCAAGGGAAGCTCTGCGCCAAAGGACAGGCGGGATTACACAGTTTGTATAACCCGGATCGGCTGAGACAGCCGCTTCAGCGGAAAGACCGGCGAGGCGAGGGGACGTTCGAACCGATCGAATGGGACGAAGGATTGAACCGCGTTGCCGAAGCCTTACGGGGCAGATCGGCTCCCATCATGATCACCCGGCCTGTGTCAGGGACGCTGAGCCGGTTGTTGGGGGATTTCATGAAGGCGATCGGAGGCCGGCTCTACCGCTATGCGCCGGATGCTGAGATTCCGCTTCATGCCGCATGGCGTGACAGCGTAGGGTCTGATGTCGCCCCTCGATACGATCTCGCGCAGGCGGACTATCTCTTGTCATTCGGCGCTCCATTCCTTGAACAGTGGCTGTCGCCGGTGGCGATGGGGATCGCCTTCGGACAGATGCGGCAAGGCCGTCCGACGACACGCGGGAGATTCATCCAGATCGAGCCTCGCATGTCATTGACCGGGGCCAACGCCGACCGATGGATTCCCATCAAACCCGGTACGGAGGGATTGTTGGCGCTGGCGATCGGACATCTGATACTTCGTGACAATCGGCTTATGCGGTCGAAGCAGGAGGTGGCGCCATATCACTCGTTTTACGGCACGGTCGATCTGGAAGAGATCGAACACAAGACGGAGGTCCCATACGATTTGACCGTGCGTCTGGCCCGCGAGTTTGCCGCCGCGCGCGCCCCTCTCGCGATCGGCGGCGGGCCCGCTTGCGCCCATACAAACGGCACGGTTTCACTCGCTGCCATTCACGGCCTGAATGCCATCGCCGGCGCTCTCGACCGGGAAGCCTGCGTACAATTCTTTCCCCAAGAACCATCGGACGACCGTGCCATCCCGTGGCTCACCGAACGAACTGTCATCGATCTCGTTCACCGGCAGGAAACGGAAGAGCCGGCTGCATTGTTGCTGTACGACAGCAACCCGCTGTTTACGATGCCACCGTCGGTGCCGATCAAGCGATTGTTCGAGCAAGCGTCGTTCTGCGTAAGTTTCAGCTCCTTTCTCGATGAATCGACCGAGTGGGCTGATCTTGTCCTCCCAGACCGCGCCATGCTCGAATCATGGGGCGATCACGTTGTCGGCTCGGGAGACCCTACTATCGGACTGTCGCAGCCGGTGGTGATGCCGCTCTATACCGACACCCGTCAAGTCGGTGACGCCTTCCTCGATCTTGGAAGGCGGCTCGGCCTCGAAGCCATTCATTCATCCACATTTTACGATCTGTTGCGGGAACAATGGCAGATCTTCCTCGACAAGAAGCCGCATGAGAAGGCACCGGATTGGTTTGAACAGGCCTGGGTCTCTCATTTGCAACAGGGCGGCTGGTGGCATGAATCCATTCGAACGCCATATCCATTGTCGTTCAAGCCTTCGCATCACTATGAACCGGCGATCTTGTCCGGCGATGAACGAGAGTTTCCCTTCATCCTCTATCCCTACCCGTCCATGACCATCGGGCATGGAGAGGGCGCGAACCGTCCCTGGCTGCAAGAATTGCCGGATACCATGACCACGGTGGTCTGGGGATCGTGGGTGGAAGTGAATCCCAAAACCGCGCAGGAGCTCGGCATTCATCAAGGCGAGCTGGTGCGTATCACGTCTCCTGTGGGATCGATTGAAGCGCCGGCTGTGCTGTACCCGGGCATCCGGCCTGACGTGGTCGCCATGCCGCTGGGGCAGGGGCATTCGAGTTACGGTCGCTATGCGCGTGGACGTGGAGTCAATCCTCTGACGCTGTTGTCACCCGCTCTGGATACCGTCACCGGAACAATCGCTTCCGGCTCAACGCGGGTACGAATCGAGCGAACCGGAACCAGAGGCCGGCTGGTCACGCTGGAACGTCCCGCGATGGAGCAGAGCGACCTGATCACGATCGGACGACGGTGACGACAATGAGTTTCGAGTTTCAAGTTTCGGGTTCTGTTTCGAAACGCGCAACTCGCAACACGAAACTTCAGAACGCGAGATACGAGAGACGAACAACGAGGGACCATAGAGGAACCAATATATGACAGAGTCACAAGACAATAGGCCCCATAAGTGGGAAATGGTCATTGATCTCGATCGCTGCACCGGATGCGAGGCCTGCGTTGTGGCCTGTCACGCTGAAAATAACATCCGCATATCCGGCGAGGAGGAAGCTGCGCAGGGGCGGGCAATCAACTGGATCAGAATCGAGCGGTATTGGGAAGGCGACTACCCGAACGTGCAGGCGCGGTTCATGCCGGTGCTCTGCCAGCACTGCGATGATGCGCCCTGCGAGCCGGTCTGTCCCGTATACGCGTCGTACCATACACCGGAAGGACTGAACGCGCAGGTGTACAACCGCTGCATCGGGGTCCGCTACTGCGGCAACAATTGTCCCTACACCGTTCGCCAGTTCAACTGGTTCGATCCGCACTGGGATGAGCCGTTGGCGGAGCAATTGAATCCCGACGTGACGATCAGACAGAACGGCATTATGGAAAAATGCACGTTCTGCGTGCAGCGCATCCGGCAGGGAAAGGAGCAGGCGCAGAAAGAAGGACGGCCGGTGCAGGACGGTGACATCACGCCTGCCTGCGTCCAAACCTGTCCGACGTCGGCGCTGGTCTTCGGCGATCGCAATGATCCAGACAGCCGGGTTTCGAAACTCGCGCGGCAGGACCGGGGCTTCCATCTGCTGGAATCGCTCGGGACACATCCGGCCATCACCTATTTGAAACGGATTACCTAATGGCATCTGGGCCAGCGACATGGAGCGACATGCCGGCGATCAACCGGGATCTGCTCGCCCCGCTGCACGGTGTCAGTGTCGGCTATCTCGTGCTCGTGATCGTCCTAGCAGTTTTCGTAGCGACCGGCGCCGGCGCATGGGTTTATCAGATCGAAGCCGGCATCGGGCGGACGAATCTGCATCCACCGGTATTTTGGGGAGCCTACATCGCGTCCTTCGTGTATTGGATCGGCGTCAGCCATTCGGGCACATTCATATCGGGTGTATTGCGGTTGACCAAAGCGCAGTGGCGCAGGCCAGTGACACGTATCGCAGAATTGATGACCATCATTTCGGTCACGATCGCCATGCTCTTCGTGTTCTATCATTTGGGCCGTGTGTGGCGATGGTATTACTTGATTCCTTATCCGAATCAGCGGGAGATCTGGCCGAACTTCCGGTCTCCGCTCATGTGGGACGCGATCGCGGTGTTTACCTACTCCACGTCCAGCGCGATTTATCTGTACCTGCCACTCATTCCTGATTTTGCGCTGGCGCGAGACCGTATCGACGGCTGGCGCAAACGGCTCTATGCCGTTCTCTGCCTCGGCTGGAAGGGCACTCAGAGGGAATGGGAAATGCTCAATACCGCCATCCGCATCATCACGCCGCTGATTGTCATGGTGATGATTTCCGTCCATTCGATCGTCGGATGGGATTTCGGCATGGCGTTGGTACCAGGTTGGCACTCCACGATCATCGCGCCCTATTTTGTGATCGGCGCCGTGCATTCGGGGATCGCCATGGTGGTGATCGGCCTGTACTTCGTGCGCCGCACCTATCGACTAGAGGCCTACATCGGACCCGAGCATTTCGACAAGATGGGGAAGCTGCTCATCGTCACGACGCTGAGCCTGGCCTACCTCTACTTTGCCGAACAATTGACCGTGTGGTACGCGCAGATTCCCGACCACGTGGCGATCCTCCATGCCATCGTCGCGGGCGTCTATGCTGTGCCGTTCTGGACGATGCTCGTGCTGATCTATGTCATTCCTCTCTGTACCGTGACGATGCCGGCCTTTCGCCAGTGGCCGCTCGGTATGATGCTGGTCTGCATCGGCATCAATCTCGGCATGTATATCGAACGGATGCTGATTATTGTGCCGCCGCTGGCACGGCCGAGATTGACGTACAACTGGAGCAGCTATTTTCCGTCGTGGGGAGAGCTGACCATGCTCTTGGGATCATTTGCCCTCGCGATCCTCCTCTATCTGTTGGCGATAAAATTTGTGCCGATCATTTCCATCTGGGAAGAAAAAGAAGGACGCTTGCGCGCTCGAGAATGAATAGACATGAGCAGGACAGCATGACGGCGCTATTCCGGCACGACGTACAGCTGGGTCCCTTGATGCAATGGCTGCGGGAAGCCGGTATCTCGAACGAGCAGGTGTCGGTCATGACACCGCTACCGCTGTCAGAACAGGCCTCGGCGTACGTCGGCTTCATACCGTTGTATTTCGTGACGGTGATCGCCGGCATTGTCGGTATCGTCGTCGGACTCTTCTTCGCGGGTGGCACCGCAGCCATGTATCCCTTGATGACGGGGGGCAAGCCGATCGTCGCGGCGCCGGTCGTCGGCATCATTTCCTACGAAACGATGATGTTGCTCGCGATCGTCACGACCTTTGTGACGATGATCGTCTGCATCAGGCGTGCACATCGGGATATTGCCGAACACGAACCGCGTATAGACGACGGACATGTGGCGCTGTCAATCCTGCTGCCTCCGGACACGCAAAAAATGACGATGGTGAGAACCATTTTGCAGGAGGGCGGCGCGTTGGAAATCCAGCATCGCCCTGCGACGGCGTCTGCTCAACATGGAGCGGAATCGAGCGGACAAGCGGCTGCTATCGTCGTCGCCGCGGTCTGTGCGCTCGTCGGCGCGCAGGGCTGTTCGCGCGATATGCAGGAACAGCCGTCGTATCAGCCGCAAGAAATGCCGCGCCTGCATGCTCCGGTTGGAAGTGTGCCGCAAAACAGTCGTGCGGTCATGGCCGGCCGGTCTGAGGAAGAACGGGTCAGCGCGGGGGCACGGCTGTTCCAGATCAACTGCACCCATTGTCACGGCTCCGCCGGCGCCGGTGATGGGCCGGCCTCCCGTTATTTGAAAGTAAGGCCGGCCGACCTGCGCCAGCCTGGGGTGCAGGCGCTGCCGGACCTCGTCCTGTATGAAATCGTCACACAAGGCATGAGCTTCATGCCACCGTTCAAAGGTGAGCTGTCCGCGGAAGAGCGTCGTTCTGTCTCCGCCTATGTCAAATCCATGTCCCCCGAATGAGATGGTCCGCATCGGAGTGACCAACCATGCCGACGCTTCCTGCCATTCAATTCCCGCTGATCGGAAACAGTCTGATCGTGGGCCTCTTCAGTTTGCTGCATATCGCCCTGGCAGGATTGTCGGTGGGCTTTATGGTACTGGTCCCCGTGTTTGAATGGTACGGGAAAACCAACGCTGTCGCGACCGACTTGGCTCGCGCACTGACACGTTTCACCGTGATCGTCTTCAGCGTCAGCACGGTCCTGGCCGTCATCATGGTCGAGCTGATGATCGGCCTCTTTCCCGTTACGACCATGTGGATATGGAATCAATTCCGCGGGCCCATCGCCATCGGGATTGCGGCGTTCGTGCTGCAACTGTTGGCTCTCTATCCTTATTACCATTATTGGGACAGTCTCATTCTACGCAGGCCTTCACTGCACTTCGCATTGGGCGCTGCCGCTGCCTTGTTCATGCTGGTCTGGGTCTTGGTCCTGGACGGCATGGGCTCCTACATGCTCACGCCGGTCGAGGGAACCGGCTCCTGGAGCACTGTCATCAATCCCACTTGGTTCCCGCTCGCGCTGCACCGCCTGATCGGTGACGTCCTCATCGCGGGCTATGTCATTGCAGCGTATGGAGCCTGGCGGACCGGCCGTCCGGTCGATCACCCGCAACGCGCCTATTATAGATACTTGTCACAGATCGGCTGGATGATCGGTTCCGCGGCTTTCTTATTACAGCCCTTCAGCGGATGGTTCTATGCATGGGCGATTCAGTCATCTGTCCCCGACGCGTATGAGCAACTGATCCGCGGACCATATCAACCCCTCGTATATGTGCAGTTCCTCCTCATCGGATTGTTGTTCATCGGTAATCACCTCGTTCTGCGAGCCGCTTCATCAACCAATCCACGATGGGTCGATGCGCTGGTCGTGACGAGCGCGATCGCCATGGTTGCATCAGTGGGTCATCCGGCGTTCCGCCGAACGGCGCTCTTTCTGCTCCTGGCTCTCATGCTGTGGTGGTTCCTCCGTCTGTGGTCAACGGGCAGGACAGCCGACATCGGCGACGGTGCCGGCATACGTCCGGTGATGGCGGGACTGGGGATTATCGCCGTACTGATCTATCTGACCATGGGAACCATCAGAGAAACAGCTCGGCATCCCGATACCGTGCGCAATATGATCTCGCTTCAGGATGAGGCGAAACATCCGGCGGCCTTTCGGCAAGGTAAGGCTGAGGCTAAGATGTTTCCGGATTCTACTCAACCTGAACCGCAACCTTAACCTCTGAATACCATGCTGCTAGAACCGCTCAACATTCCCATGTTCTACGGGCGGATCGCCATCGCGGCCGCCGCGCTCACCCATGCGCTGTTCGCGACGTTCATCGTCGGCTCGTCGATGATCGGCGCGGCGACCGAAACCATCGGCTACGTTCGTCGGGACTCACGTTTCGAGCGGTTGGCGCATCTGATCGCCTTTACATTGATCTTTACGACCGCCGCCATTTCCTTCCTTGGCGTCACGTTCGTCTTTCTCCTGAATATCTTTTGGCCGCAGTTTTGGAGCAGGTTGTTCCGCATCATGTTTTGGCCGCTGCTTCTTGAAGCCTGTTTTTTTCTAGGCGAAGCGATCTTTGCCTATGCCTGGTATTACTCCTGGGACTGGTCGAAGAATAGCGTGAGCCGCATGCGATGGCATCTGTCGTTCGGCTGGGGCGCCGCCGCCTGCGCGCTCATTGCGATGGTCATGATCGACATCGTGGCCTCCTATATGCTGACGCCTAGGCCACCGGACCAGATGTGGCAGGCGATCTTCAATCCGACCATGCTGTACCTCGATCAGCATCGCATCGTCGGGAATCTTACCTGGACAGGGTTTGGCTTGGCGGCGATCTGTGCGGCCGCCTTTCTCCGATCCAAGACAGACGTTGATTTCCTCTTCTATCGCTGGGCCGGCGGCGTCTGTTTTGTGGTCGGCTTCGGCGCCATGCTCATTATGCCGGCCATTGGATATCAGTATCTCCTGGAAGTGCGCTACACCGAACCTCAGGCCTTCTATGCCGTCATGCTCGGGCCGCGCTCCTGGTTGTTCAACCTGGTGGCATTGCTCTACGGAATCATGGCTGTTCTGGGATCGCTGTATATCTTCCGCACTATCCGATCGCATTCTTCTCAAGACCATACCTCCCTCCTCATCCTACCGGTATCCTTGGGCGTCCTTCTGATCGCCGGAGTCGTCTTCATGATGCCCTATCACCTGCAGCATGTCCCCTTCTTGTCGAGCCTGACCGATGCGACGATCAATCCACTCGGTAAGATGCAACCAAATAAATATTTTGCAATCAGCGCGCTGGTCTTCTTCGGCCTCCTCAATTGGATCATCTTCGTTCGCTCGTTCGGAGGCCGCTCTTCCGAAGTGGGGATTCCGCTTTCACATAATCCGGATCGCGTCAATCCGACTCTGCTCATCGTGGTCGCCGGCTGCGCGATGTTGATCATGCTCAGCATGGGCTGGGTGCGAGAAACGGCCCGAGCATGGAACGGATACTTGATTTACGGAGAAATGAGTTTTTCTGACGAACGATCAACATATGAACGACTACCTCCATGATAGATGCGACGCGCGTCCCATGGAGAAGCGAGTGCTCGACAGCCCCTTCGGGCGGCTGCTGGATCGACACAATCGTGAGGGCCTGGACGTGGGAACTGTGTTCACCAAACGGACAACGCACGAACGCGCCGGATGAAGCCATTGCGCTGAGCGAATATTTCCGTCTTGACGTGACTCCATCAGGAACAGGAGGCAGGACAGTCTGGAGGTGATCGCCATGCTCAATCGTCGCTCTTTTTTGCGGGCTGCCCTCTCTTCGCCGTTGATGGTCCAGTTCGTCGGATCTGAATCATTGTTGCATGCGGCCGACGAGCAACAGGACCAGCGCGACGAAACACTCACCAAAGGCCGTCCGACAAATGTCGAGAGCCTGGCCGACGCGATCGTCATCAAAAAGGATACCCTGTTCTTCGTGGCTCAACCGGACGGCGATGTCCCATTACGTTCCGGCCACGGCATGGGACTCTATTATCACGATTGCCGCTATCTGAACGGTTACGAACTGAGATTGGCGGGCCAACCGCCTGCTCCGCTGTCGGCTTCGTCGGTGCAAGGATCGGCCGGCGTCTTTACGTTGACGAATCGTCAGATTGAGTTCCCGGACGGCGGCACGCTCGATAAAGAGGAAATCGGCGTGACGTGGCGCCGCTTGATCGACAGCGACCAACCGGCGCTGCTCGACAGGCTGACGTTCCGTAATTTCACGTTACGAACTGTCCGGTTCGACGTCACGCTGACCTTTCGCTCGGCGTTCGAGGACCTCTTCAATGTGCGAGGACTGCTGAGCAAGCAGTATGGCCGGCTGCGCGATCCCGCGTGGCTCGATGGGGTACTGCAGTTCGTCTACGATGGACAAGACGGTGTCAGACGCGCGCTGTCGGTGCATGCGGACCCCTTGCCGGACGAGCATCGGAGCACGACGGCCACATTTCACGTCCGCATCGGTCCGCAGGAGCAACATGATATCCGCCTCTCGCTGGTGATCGGGGAATCCAAAGAGCCGAACGCAGTCTCGAAGCCGCCCCTGCCGAAGTTCTCGAAGCTGGAATCCGAGCTGGAGGAGGAGATGCAGGAATGGATCGCTCGCGTCACGACCATTTCCGGAAACGGGTCGGCCTTGGATCAACTCATGGAGCGTTCATTCCGAGGCCTCCGCGTGTTGCGCACTCGCCTCGGGAGGGAGTCTTACTTTGCCGCCGGCGTACCCTGGTTCGTGACCCTGTTCGGCCGCGACAGCCTGATCACGGCATGGCAAATGCTCGCGTATCATCATGGGATTGCGGAGCAAACGCTACGGTTGCTCGCGCGCTATCAGGGCACGCGGGAGGACGACTGGCGCGACGAGCAGCCGGGCAAGATATTGCACGAGTTACGCGTGGGAGAGATGGCGAATCTCAACAAAATTCCCCATACGCCATTCTATGGGACAGTGGATGCGACCCCGCTATTCCTCATGCTCGTCGCGGAGCATGCGGCCTGGACCGGGTCGCTGAGGTTGTTCGACGACTTGCGTCCTCATATCGAGCGGGCGTTATCTTGGATGGATACATACGGCGATCATCGCGGGGACGGCTATCTCTCCTACCTCAGTCGCGCGAAGGACAAGAATCTCATCAATAAAGGGTGGAAGGATTCGGGCGATGCGATCGTCACCGCTTCCGGTAGCCTCGCCGAGCCGCCCATCGCGCTGGTCGAAGTCCAAGGATATGGGTATGCGGCCAAGCGCGGGATGGCGAGGCTCTTTGCGCGCGCGGGCGAGCGTGAACGGGCAGATCGGTTGAATGGGGAAGCGCAGCGCCTGCGCGAACGGTTCAATCGGGATTTCTGGATGGAAGACAAGAACTGTTATGCGCTCGCTCTGCATGGGCAGGGCCGTGTCGCTTCCGTCATCTCGTCCAATCCCGGCCACGCCCTCTGGACCGGTATCGCTGACAATGATAAGGCGGGACAGACGATTCAGCGGTTGATGGAGGACGACATGTTCACCGGTTGGGGCGTGCGAACGTTGTCGTCCCTAGAGCGGGCCTACAATCCGATCGGCTATCACCTTGGGACGGTTTGGCCCCACGACAATGCGATTCTCGCCGCAGGGTTTCGCCGGTACGGACGGGACCAGGAGGCGCTGCGTATCTTTCACGGCTTGTTCGACACCGCCTTTCATTTCCGGTCACACCAACTACCCGAACTCTTCTGTGGGTTCAGCCGGCAGGAGTACGAGATTCCCATCAGCTATCCGGTGGCATGCCATCCTCAGGCGTGGGCATCCGGCGCATTGCCGTTCATCCTGGCGAACCTATTGGGACTGGAACCTGACGGATTCGACAAGCGCCTTCACATTGTCCGCCCACTGTTGCCTAACGGTCTTGATCATCTGACCGTGAGACGGTTACGCGTCGGCAAGGCGACGGTGGATCTTAACTTTCAACGAGACGTTCACGGCGCGCGTGTCGAAGTCCTCAAGGTGGAAGGAGAGCTGGAGGTTCAAGTGGATAAGGGAGCTTGAGTTCTAACTCCAAGTGCAACACTACGGCTGCGGATTCTGGCTGGCACATGCCTACGTCCTGATGGGTTCGCTGCATCCTTCTGGCGGAAGCGTGACCTGGGTAGAAAGTCGCGGCAGCGCCGCAGCAGCCGTGTCGTGATCATTAAAACCGTAGTCGAAGACAAGGTGCAAGAAGTCGTATGGAGGTCATGTAGAAGTCGGCTAATGGATCACGGGAGGAGGCTTGGGATGCGACAGAATGAGAGACGCGTAGAAGTAGTCGTGGTGACGGGAGCTTCGGCTGGCGTCGGGCGGGCCATCGTGCGTGAGTTCGCGAAACATGGAGCGTCCATCGGTATGCTCGCCAGAAGCCGCGATGGATTAGCGGGCGCCAAGCGGGAGGTCGAAGAGGCGGGGTGTCGTGCAATCGTCGTCCCGACGGATATGTCGGACCCTCAACAGGTCGAGGAAGCAGCCGATGCTGTCACGCGGGAATTGGGTCCGATCGACGTCTGGGTGAACAATGCGATGGTCTCGGTGCTCTCGCCGGCCGTCGATATGACGCCCGAAGATTATCAGCGGGTCACCAATGTCTCATATCTTGGTTATGTCTATGGCACGCTTGCGGCAGTCCGGCGAATGACGGAACGCAATAAAGGCAAGATTATCCAAGTCGGCTCCGCGCTCGCCTACCGCTCGATTCCTCTGCAATCAGCGTATTGTGGCGCTAAGCATGCGATTCAGGGCTTTACCGATTCGCTCCGGTCCGAACTAATTCACGACGACAGCAACATCGACATTACGACCCTGCAATTGCCGGCCGTGAACACACCGCAATTTAGCTGGATCAAGTGCCGAATGCCTCATCATCCGCAGCCGGTTCCGCCGATCTATCAGCCGGAGGTCATCGCCAGGGCTGCCTATTGGGCTGCACATCATCGGCGGCGCGAGCTCTGGATCGGGTTTTCCGCGATCAAAGCGATTATCGCCCAAAAACTCATACCTGGATTTGCCGATCACTATCTGGCCTGGGCCGGATATCGCGCTCAACAGACCGATCAACCAGTGGATCCACACCGTCCGAACAACTTGCATAAGTCGCTGCCGGGAGATGCCGGTGCACACGGAGAATTCGGCGGCAGATCACGATCCTTCAGCCTCCAGTCCTGGCTCAACATGCGCAGAAGTTGGATAAGCCTGGCCGGCCTTGGTGTGGTTGCCGGATACATGTGGTATGCGAAGGCACAGTCCAAGAAGTCGAGGCACCGACTCGAATACTCTCATCGTCATTGAGAAATCTTGGAGGCGGCCGGTAAGAGTTGTTGGGTAACGTCGCTAAAACGGAAGAGGAGGCACATGGGATCAATAGGACGCCGGCGATGGGCGATCGCCGAAGGATACATTCCAGCATATAGTAATGGGCCGGAACCACAATTCACAAGTCATGAAACGGTCAGTATGTTGAATACGTCGGATCAGGATGCCCATATCCAAATCACGATCTTTTATTCCGATCGCGAGCCGGCGGGACCCTATCATGTGAGCGTCGCGGCTCGTCGCACGAAACATCTGCGCTTCAATAACCTGACCGATCCGGAACCGATTCCTCGCGATACGGACTATGCCAGCGTTATTGAATCGGATGTGCCGATTGTCGTGCAGCACACCCGGCTCGATTCGCGGCAGCCCGCTAATGCCTTATTGAGCACAATCGCATTTGCGGCAAATGAATAGTGAGCCCACGGCTTTATCCATCCTCCGTAGCAGACTACTGCGGAGGACGGACAATTGTGGCTTCCTGCGTAGACGGGCGAAGAATATCAAATAGGGAGGGGCATTTATGGTTCAAGTCGTGTGACCGAGAGGGTATGGCCATCGGGTGAGATCCTGGCTTCAATCTTATCCCCTGGGTTTACTCTCTCCTTGACCTCGGTTTCATCGCTAAGGTCGAGACGCACTTCGTTACCTGATTGATCTGTGATGACATACGACTTGTCCACGATATCAAGTGTATCGCCTTGAAGATCCCTTCCTAAAAGAAAACCCCCTTCGACCTGTAACACTTCGCCTGTGACAATCTTCGCCGATGAGGAGTCGATAGGAGAACGTGCTTCCGTCCGAACACCTGGAATCACTACAAAACCGATCATGACCAATGTCATGACAAGACGGGCCGACTTCGTCTGTAGAGACTTCATTAGGGACCTCCTTCTGAAACTAATGGGCTACATCTTCATACAGTATTGGTCGCGCAGTCCATCATGCACCAGTCACCACGTTCTCAACCGACATTGATTATTCTTTTCCAAGAAACTCTCACCAAAAATAAGGATAACCATAATAGCTCCCGTAGCCGTAGCCCCAGGCATAGGGCATCCGGTAGCCAGAGTAGGGGTAACGGGGTTGCTCCCACACAGTGATATGCTTCACGGTCAGTTGCGGGACTTGCATCTCCACTTCGTCCACTCTGATAGTCGTGGCTCCCACCACTTCGCCGACGACCGTGATGAGTTTGTTGTCATCGAGGACGGCAGGGTCCACGACGTTCTTCCCCGTATCCATCGCCACGAATCGGCCCTTGGATGTTTCTTGCCCTTCTTCCGGCACCAGGTCGGAGGACAGAGGAATCTGCAGCACTTCGATACGGGTGCCGTCCTGCAAACGCTTGGCTGTCAGAACTTTTCCTCCGGCCAGCATGAGTTTGCCGCGATAGACGTCCGGGTTCTCTTTCACCTCTATATATCGAAGATCCCGATTTACCTGGCCTTCCAAACGCTCTGGAATCACCTCCTGCCGGTTACTGCAACCGACGAGCAGAAGAAGAGGGATGACTGCGAGTATCGCTCTGCTCAAAAATCTCATAACGCACCTTCCTTGTTACTTTAGAGATGAAAGCCTCTCGCACGCTTTGCAAAGATGAATATGCAATAAAAGTTCCGAATCACGGCCCCATCAGTGAACTGGAATTGTTACCAGGTTAAACGGGAACTTGCTGAGTCGCTTCCCTCCGATTCTTCCAGGAAAAGCACTGCCTCATGGGACAACCTGCCTGCGAGGAGACATTTCATCCCCGTCAAATAAATCGCGTGCCTGACACGGAATGTAGAGCCTCGCGAGACACAGACTGCTAGTGTGAGGTTCACCGAATGAATATTTACAAGGGATTGTCCGAGGCCCGAAGAAGGCTTACGATTTGTTATTATTCTCTAGCGAAATCTCTGCGATCATGCGTTGCAAATATCCGCTCTGTCCAAAAGTGACATCATGAACACCTCGCTCACCATCAATGTCAGTCCGTTACGACTTGATCGCATCGCCGGCATTCGACGGGGCTGTGTCATTGCCCTGCTGGCAATCCTTGCCGGCTGCGATATCTTTACAGCCGATAATGCCGTGGAGAAATCCGGTGCTCCGGTATCGGAACAGGGAATCGTCCGTCTCACGGATGAAAAGGCAGCCAACGCCGGTCTGGACATTCAGACTGTGTCGCGACGGGAGTTTCAAACCCATCGGGATTTTCCAGGCAAGGTGGTTCCAAACCATCACGCCACGGCGGAAGTGACGACGCTGGTGCGAGGCAGGGTCGTGGCTGTGTATGCGGATTTTGGCGACCAAGTGAAGACGGGCGAACTCTTGGCCATGTTGTACAGTGAAGACCTCGCGATGGCGCAATCGGCCTATTTGAAAGCCGATGCAAAGCTGTATGTCGCGGAGCAAGCATTCGAACGGGCCAAATATCTTCTGACAGAGAAAGTGCTCGCGCTGGCCGATGCACAAAGACGCAGAGGAGAAATGTTGACTCTGCGTGCAGAAAAACGGGAGTCGCGCGATCGGTTGAAATTGTACGGAATGTCCGATGAACAAATACAGCATCTAGGCCGAGACGATGCGATCCGATCCCATGTGTCGATTGTGGCGCCGTTCGACGGCCGGGTGATCGCCCGCAATCTCACCAAAGGCGAGGTGGTGGAGACGACCGAGAAACTGTTCACCGTCGCCGATCTATCCGAAGTATGGGTATTAGCCAATATTCCGGAGAGAGACATTCAATACATACACCCGGATGGTTCTTCCATCGCTCAATCGGTCGAAGTGTTGGTCAAGACCTATCCGGATCAGACTTTTCACGGCGCCATTACCTATGTGGGAGACGTTCTGGACGTCGCGACCCGCACGATGCGTCTCCGGCTGGAGTTGCCTAATCCTGACAAAAAGCTCAAACCGGAAATGTTTGCGACCGTTCGTGTCTATTCTGACCCGGAGCCCAACGTCCTTGCGGTGCCTGAAGCGGCAGTGCAACGGGACCGAGATCGGCAGTTTGTGTTTGTGAAGAAAGACGCGCAGTCTTTCGAGGCGCGGGATGTCACTCTCGGTGAGTCGAACGGGGACATCGTCAAAGTTGTCAAGGGACTCCGCGAGGGGGACCAGGTCGTCACTGCCGGCAGCTTTATTCTCAAGTCTGAGCTGATCGCCGAGCAGATGTAACCGCATGCTGACCGCGCTCCTTCAATTTTCACTTCGTCAACGGATCCTCGTCGTCATTTTCACCTTCGCCCTCGCCGCCGGGGGGTTGTATACCTTCCGCATCATCTCGATCGATGCCTTTCCCGACGTGACGAACGTGTTGGTGCAGGTCGTCACGAAAGTAGAGGGTCTCTCACCGGAAGAAGTCGAGCGGTTTGTGACCTTTCCGCTTGAGCTTCAGTTGACGGGGGCCCCCGGCTTGACCGATATCCGGTCGTTCTCCAAAGTGGGCCTGTCGATGATCACCGTAATTTTTCGAGACGATATCGATGTGTATTTGGCGCGTCAGGTCGTTCTCGAACGGGTGCTGGAAGTTCAAGACCGGCTTCCGGATGGCGCGGTCTCTCAATTGGTTCCCAACACCACGGGACTCGGCGAGGTCTATCAATTCGTTCTACAGGGACCGCACGATGATGATGACGGTGTGGGGCAGGCAGAACTCATGGAGCGGCGAACGCTCCTTGATTGGGTCATCCGGCCGATCCTGAAGGGCCTGAAGGATGTCGTCGATGTCAATTCCATGGGTGGATTCGTCAAACAGTACCAGGTCATGGTGGAGCCGCAATTGCTGCGCAAGTATCAGATCGCGTTACACGACGTGTTCGATGCCGTCGCCAAGAACAATGCCAATGCCGGCGGCAATATCCTTGAGAAACGATCGGAAAAATACATCGTACGCGGGATCGGCCTCATCAAGACGATCGAAGACATCGAAAATATTGTGGTCAAGGAAGCCGAGAGTATTCCCGTGCTTGTCAGGGATGTGGCGGATGTGCAGATCGGCCCGGCCGTCCGTCATGGTGCTGCAGTGATCAATGGAAAGCGCGAAGCGGTCGCCGGCATCGTACTCATGCTGCGAGGCGGGAATGGACGGGACGTCGTACAGGACGTCAAAGACCGGATCGACGAAATCCATCATACGGGCATCCTCCCCGGTGGACTGAGGATTATCCCGTTTTACGATCGTCTCGAATTGATCGAGGCAGCCCTGCATACGGTCTATAAAGCGCTGGCTGAAGGCGTGTTGTTCGTGGTCATCATCTTGCTGTTCTTTCTCGGTAATATCCGGAGTGCACTGGCGGTGACCATAGTGCTGGTGGTGGCTCCGGTGGTGACGTTCATCGCCATGTATTTCTCCGGGCTCACGGCGAATCTGATGTCGCTTGGGGGATTGGCGATCTCTCTCGCGATGATTACCGATGCCGCGATCATCCAGGTGGAGAATGTGGAGCGGCACCTGGCCTCTGCCGATACAAACGCGCTGGGCTCGACCGACACACGATTGCCGATCGTCCTCAAAGGTGTCCAAGAGGTTCGTGGTCCGAGCCTGTTCGGCGAGCTGATCATTGCGGTGACGTTTCTGCCGATTCTCGGCTTGGTCGGGATGGAAGGCAAGATGTTCCATCCGCTCGCGCTCACGATCATGATGGCACTGAGCATCTCGTTGATTCTGTCGTTCACGCTCTCCCCCGCATTGTGTTTGTTCCTGCTCAAGACCGCCCACCACAACGATACGTTTCCTGTCCGTTGGGCGAAACGGCTCTACCGTCCGGTGCTCAATTGGGCGCTGGGACATCGGCTGATCGTCGTGGTCACGGCACTCACTATGTTCGCGGCCAGTCTCGCCCTGTTTCCGTTCCTGGGCGGTGAATTTATCCCCATTCTCAACGAGGCGGCCATCACCCCCCAAACCATCCGGCATCCGAGCATTTCCCTAGAACAATCGATCGACATCGAAAAGGAGATGCAGCGAGCGGTCATGGAATTTCCAGAAGTGCGCATGGTGGTGTCCAAAATAGGCCGGTCCGAACTAGGGAACGATCCGCAGGAGCCGAATGCCAGCGATCCGGTCGTGACATTGAAGCCGATGGATGAGTGGACCACGGCCGCGACCAAACCCAAGCTCGACGACGCCATCCGCAAGCGCATCGAGCAGGTCCCCGGCGCCAATTATCTCCTGAGCCAGCCGATCCAGCAACGCGTGGACGAACTCGTGTCAGGAGTCCGCGCCGAGGCGACCGTCAAAGTGCTTGGGGAGGACTTGGCCGTGCTCAGAAAAACTGCGGAAGACATTCAAGCCATCATGCAGAAGGTACGGGGGGTACAGGACATCAGGGTCGAACAGTTGTTTGGACAGGTATATCTCACGGTCGATATCGATCGAGGGAAAATTGCCCGGTACGGCATCAACGTCGCCCATATCCGTGAAATCATTACCACGGCGATCGGACAGGAAGCGGCCACGCAAGTTTATGAAGGACAAAAGCGGTTCGACCTCACGCTCCGGTATCCGGAACAATATCGAAACAGCGTGGAGACGATCCGCAATATTCTGTTGACTACGGCGACCGGCGCCCTCATCCCGCTGGGCGACTTGGGAAAGGTTGAATTGGTGGAGGGCCCTGCCCTGATCAGCCGGGAAGGTCTGCATCGCCGTATCTATATCGGCTTCAATACTCTCGGACGCGACATTGAGAGCATCGTCGCGGAGGCTCAGAAGAAGATCGCCGAGCAGGTCACAGTACCCAAAGGATATCGAATTCTTTGGGGGGGATCGTTCGAAAATATGGAGCGGGCCATGGCCCGGTTGAAAATCATCGTGCCGATTACGATCGCCGTCATCTTTTTGCTGCTCTATGTATCGTTCAATTCTTGGCGTCATGCCGGATTGACGCTTCTCAACTTGCCGCTTGCGCTGATCGGCGGCATTGTTGCCTTGTGGATCACCGGCGAATATCTCAGCGTGCCGGCGTCCGTCGGGTTCATCAACCTGTTCGGCGTTGCCGTATTAAATGGAATTGTGCTGATCTCCTATATCAACTCACTCCGAGAGCAAGGGAAATCGCTGGAAGAAGCCATCACGGAGGGTTGCATGCTGCGCCTTCGGCCGATCTTAATGACTGCGACGGTCGCCTTGTTGGCCCTCCTCCCACTAGCATTCGCCACCGGTATCGGGTCGGAGGTGCAGCGTCCCTTGGCGGTCGTCGTGATTGGCGGCTTGATCAGTTCCACGCTGTTAACGCTCATCGTGCTCCCGGTGTTGTATGAATGGATGGAACGTCGGTCAGAGGCCAAGGTATCGCCCCCTGTGCACCGAGAAGTGCAACCGGCAGGAAAACAAGCAGCATGAAGGCACACGACCAGCATGATGACTCAAGATAACTCCCCACCTGTGTGTGTCGTCTGATCCGCAGACTCATTGCCCATGATCCTACTCGGCCTTCCCTTATGTCCAGCTCCATGCATGATCTTCGACAAGGAACTGGATCGAGCGATTCAGCACTGTCGCGTTTGTGGGACAAAGAAATGCATTGGCCTGCGTGAGGAACAGTCAAAAACTAGGGCCATTCACAGGTCCAAAAACTCTTCGGAGGAGCACCATAGGTCTTATACGCTTCAACCAAGGAGGTTTGGATGATATCGAATCGTCACATAATCGTCGGTCTCGGATTTTGCGCTTTCACGCTATGGTTAGGTGTGTCCAGTGCAAAGGCAATAACTAATTTCTCCGAAGAATTGCAAGAACAAAAGAGCGAACAAAACGCGGATGGCCAACCGGGTAACGTGGAGAAAGAAGAAACCGGGAAGGGCCTCGATACAATTCATGCCGAAGTATTGCAAGTGGAAGACGATAAGTATCTGGTCAGAAAGTATGACGGTGATGTCATACGCTTGCAAATCGACAACAACACTCAACTGAGCGGATCCTTTATCCAAGGAGATCGCATTGTGGCGGAGGTGAACGATCAGAGGCAGGCGATATCGATTCGCCACCTGGAGCAATGACACTCGGCTTGCGCGTCAGCGTGGCATGACATATTGATGCTGATTCTGAAGGAAAGGGTTCCGTTATCCGCGCGCGGTCGAGGGCTGGTGGATGGATTTATTTGGAGTGACCTCTGGCTGTTGGCGCTTTAGTCATCCAGGGGCAACGGTAGCTTATGGTCGTTGCAAACCATGGCGACGTGGCGCAAGGGGCCTGATATGAACAAACTCCCCAAACCGCTGCCAAGTCCGAATCCTGATCCAGGCCCCGTGTCACCTGGTCCCGACGTCGCCTCAAGCGGGCGTTGTTTTACTTGCCGGAAGAACCGGAGCCACCCCCATCGCTTTTGCCCAATAGTCCGCGACTAAAACGCTCTTGTACATCCGGCGAGAAATCGATTTGTGCAAGGCCCGGTTTCGTCGAAGTCTTGAGTCCATCGGGCTGCGTCGCATGTTTCGACTTCGACGATGAATCAGCAATGAGGTCCGTATCCGCAAATGATGTGAATATCAGACCCATCAATACCGCACCGAGAACAAGTTCACAGACGACAATCTCATTCATACTAAGCATTGGCTCACCTCGCGCTGTATGCATTGACCTATCTTCGGTATATCGTAATGCAGCGGAAAGCAAGACTGGTAACTTACCGTGTTTGGCTCACGACGTACCCTAGGTATCCATCAACGCCGGCAGTTCACAGTCGTGCTAGGATTTTTCCTAGAAGGCCCGATTCCAGGAATCTAGTAGAGTGACAGTGCTTTGGAAACCGTCACGGAACCACTATGTAGACCCACCGTAGTGCGACGTGGCGGAATCTGAAGTAGAAGGCTCGATTCCGAAAGGGGTCGGGCCTTTGTTTCGCAGTTTTTCGACTGCCTCTTTGGAAATGAGAGAAGAAGGATAACTAGAAAGCAAGGTACGTTCGAGGTCCTCGGGGTGATTCCTAGTTCTGTCTATAAGATACGCCCGTTATCCTGAGGAGCATGCGACCAGAAATCCAAGTCTTGAGAGCTGCCTGTCATTCACTCATTGGACTTGATGGGCTGACTGCCGAAGAGCGCGAAGAAGTGGACTCATGCGCCCACGACCTGATTGAATTGGCCCATTCGGACCGTGGACCTGATGACCAACCTCTCGCCGCGTAGGCGGATGTGCTCCATTGAACCAGCGGGAGTCTTATCTCCGGCAACTCTTCGACCGATCGTTGTGTTACCGCTCCTCAACAGCTTGACCTGATTCGAGAGTATGGTCACTCCTCCGATCAGAGGAGTGAATCGACAACGCATGTTTCTGTTCGTCGACTGTTGCCACAATGTCGTCCCCTTGATCAAGTTTTTTGTCGCTCATCTTGGTGGTGTGGTCGATATGGATTCGGACTTCCTTGCCGGCATTGTCTTTGACGAGTAAGTGATCGGCCTCGACACGCAATATTTCGCCCTTGATGATCTCTCCCTTACTCAAGTCTTCAGAGCGAGCGGCATTGGCATCAGACAGACCGACACACAGGACAAAACCACATGACACGATACCGACGATCTTTGAAATGGATAGCATACGTGGCCTCCTTGTTTTGCGAACGCATATTGTCAAACTACCGCTCCCTGGATCATTTTCGCACCTGTGAATCCTCCTAGTTTCTTGATCGCAGGGAATTCGTTGCGTGTGTCTATAAGAAAACATACGTGAGAGCGCCTTGGTAGCCGATGCCTTGGCCATGGTAAGCGCTATTTCAGGAATAGTTTGGGAAGTACACGAAGAGCACAAGGAAGCACCAGGCTGGGGATTTGACTAGTTATCTCTTCTGGATTGACAAGCCTACAATCCGCCTGTGCAAATCGCAATGGCTGTATCCATTGGAGTGATCGGCGTCTTTATCTGGACAGATCTTTGCCTTGCACAAATGATCACGGTCCCGAATTCTTCACCAAACGAATTCTCACAGCATCCTCAACCTGAGCAGGTACAGCTCCCTCTGCCTATGGTTGGGATTCCCGGCACTATGATCACCCCTCAAACAAGTAATAGGCTTGTGGGAAGTGTTTCTCTATCAGGTCAAGCTTTGCCGGGTATGCCACGAGGAGCACCCATTAAGTCACCGATGGGCGCGAGGGACCCTACGGCCAGTTACATGCGTCCGCCGGTCATCGGACCGTTGTTTTGTGATCCGTCGATAAATATTGCATGCTAATGTGTATCGCCCTTACCTCTTCGGCTTAGGCTCATCGACTCCGTCTGACGCAACAGCGTCTGAATTATGCGAACTTCAGATCTATGCTGAGCAGTTTTTAGGGAGACAATCGTGTCATTCGCATGGACAAGGTTCTCACAATGTCTACCGAGGCATTACCAAAAAATACCATTCTCCAGGGAGCTCCTATACACGAACTGGAACTCATTCTTCCGTTCTCTGAAGTGGTGCAGCTTCAGGTGGGAGACCCTATTGATACTGCGGGGAAACCCGTACAATTCCTTCATTTTCCTCTAAACTCGGCGATCAGCATGACCTCAATTCAAGCCGCATGGTCGAGGTCACTCTGATCGGCAGAGAAGGTTGTAACGGATCATCCGTGGCGCAAGGCGACGACCGTTCCGTGTGTTCAGCTATGGTTCAGATTCCAGGCACAGCCGTCCGTCTTCCAACTTCATCGCTCGTGAAACATTTTCCGCAGTTGCGCTACCTCGGGGCAGCCTTGTCCAGGCATACGCTGTTACTCATGCGTCATGCGGTGATCTCTGTCGGCTGCAGTGCGTACCACGCTGTGTCACAGCGGCTCGCTCGATGGCTACAGGCATATGGGCATCGCACCGGCATCGAATCGTTTCCCGTGTCAGTCCCATTCATTTCGGCTCAAGTGGGAACAGCACCTCACGTTGTCTCCGGCGTACTACATGAGTTTCAAAGCCATGGCATAGTGAAAACGGGTCACGATAGAGTCACGATCACAGACCACGATGCCCTCACGAAGCGCGTGTGTGAGTGCTATGAGCTGGCGAAGAAGGCCACCGACGAGTATCTCGTCGCGTTAGCAGAGATAGTCCGCACGCATCAGAGTCCTTCTTGAAAACCTTGTGGCCCAGCTGTGGCAGAAAACTATCGTATCCGATCATGTTGTATCGGGGACTCCCCCCTGCCTCGGACTCTGCTGTATGTGATTCCAAAATCTTCTTCTCCCTCAGCCAACCATATTCAAGTGCAGGCAGCGTGTGAACACATCAAAATTGGCACGCCAATCGAAACGCTCGCCATGCGGGTTCGGAAAACAGTGATATCCCGACCATCAGTTAACACACGTTTTACAGCCAATTCACAAACATGAAATGTACTGCAGTTAAGCTAGAGGCATGCCAAAAGCAACACGCGCTCATGGGCAAACTCAGGAATTCACACCAATGATCCGTCTGAGTCCTGCTTCGCAGCCGTATATTACGTGGATAAAGGACGACGGCCAGGCGCGTATCGTGGCCATCACGGGTGAGGTCATTGATTCCTGGGGTGCGACACACCGGCACACCTACAAAGAATTCAAAAAGATCATCGGAAGGGATCAAGCGAAAGCAGCGTTTGAACGCTATTATCGAGAGCTGGATAGGCCTGCTGTTGCAGTTGAGTCTCCAAGGCCTTAGTCTTCGTGGATTGCAGTCCAGGCTTTTTCTGAAGATCCGTCATTGTCAATCTCCTTGCTGGACCGTTCTTCGCTTCCAAGACCCCGCCCCTTCGAACGCGGCAAGCTTCTTCTAGGGGATCGTGGGTATCCCCATCAAGCACTTTGTTTCCGCTATTGGATCCAAGCCCTCAATGAAGTCCCGCAGGCTGCCATCAAAACAAAGGCTCGAGTCCTTTCGGATTCGAGCCTTCTGCTTCAGATTCATGATGCTTCCACTGTTCATTCACAACGTTTCCATTGCGCTTGCACAGTTTTTTCATCACGTCATGCTGAAGTATTTCTACCCTATTTCACTTCTGAAGTAATGTCCACGAGGTAAAACCCTAGCGGCACATTCACGCTCTCAGCAAGCCTCATGATGCGACAGTCTACCCAGCCAAATAACACGGCGACCTAACTAGGGTCTTGGCGAGTACCCGCATCAGCGATCGCCTGCGACTCTGGGCGATGCACGTGGGATTTACAACCATGACGATGTGGCGGTGGCATTGGATGCGCCGGCGCTGAGCCACACGGTCAGCGGGCCCAGCCGTCCCGACCACACGTGGAAAAACATGATGGCGAAAATCTTAGTCATGACTGCTGATGTCTCTAGCCGTCATCTCCTCGACGCCCTTCTCAGTCTGCACGGTTATGATGTGATGTTCGCTGAGAGTGGGCGGAAAGGTCTCGAACTCCTTCGCTCCACATCCCCGGACGTCGTGATGCTGGATCTGAGTATCCCTGACATGAAGGCCCTCACGGTCTTGCGACAGATCCGGAGGTTCCATTCCCCCCAGCCGGTGATCGCGTTGTCAGGGGATAGAACCTCCGAAAGCAATCAGCAGGGGCATGCCCTCGGGGTCAATGAGGTGATCCGCAAAGAAGTGGTACCCCGTCGCATAGTGGGTGCCCTCAAACGTCTGCTCAAGGCTCCTGCTCGTTCGAGTGTGCATGGCCTGCAATTGGCGTTCGAAGAATGGAGAACCATTTCATGACCATGAATCACGCGGCGACGCCGGTCCCATGATCGGTATCTCGAAAGCCTAGAGAGGGGCCAGTACAAAGCGTAGGAGTCCGGAAATGTCTTGGGTTTCGGTTGCGGACATCACCCGATTGGTGTGTTGATTATAGCTCCCCTCCACAGACATCTTTGTGTTCCATCCTCGTAATTGTTGAATCTCCACCGTGAGTATACCTTTGCCGCCTATCGTCTCCAGATCGATGAGCCGATCGCTCGATCGTTTGCCGGAATAGTTTCCCATGGCGCTGAAGAATAGTCGCTGGCTCTGCTGATAATTCATCGCGAGAACGGCTGAGGACGAGTCGATCCGGACGCCGGACCAGTCTTGTTGTTCCGTTCGGTAGCCGAGCGTGGGTCCAATGGTGAGCGTGTCGAGCGGACGAAGCGAGGTGGTGACTGTCTGCATGTGGACACGGTTGTCCGATCCGTTGTGAAGAAGATCGGCTCCGAGGACGTAACTGGATGCCAGCCCGACGTGCCACGCAACGCCGCTATATCCCAGAGCAGCGTCGAATGTGTGATGGCTCATGTTCTGGAGTGCGAGGCCGGCCTGATCCAGCGCGCTATTCGGAGCATTCTGCGAATAGGTGATGGCGAGGCTTGGCAAAGACGCTTGGTTCCAGGAGAAGCCTATTCGACCGTTATTCTGCTCCAATCGAGCTCGGCTGAGATCATCGTCCATGTTATTCCCTTGTTGGCGGATCACACCGCGAAGGGGGATCAGGTCTAGGTCGGTGTAGAAATCCTGCCCCAACCTCCGATATGTCAGGCCATAGTGGGCCGGGCCAGATGAGGCGGTGAGGCCGATTCGGGTCATGCGGCTCTCTGAATGATCGTGTCTGTGTCCAGGAGTTCTGCTTTCCCTGTGATGTTGCGCCATCTCAGCTTGTGTCATGAAGGCACCTTTGAGCGAGCTCGTCGATGCGAGAACAGCTTGTGTGCCTGGCTGATCAGGAGCGCGTGAACGATCACGCACATTCACCCACTGCGGAGGGATGTGATTCAATCGTTCCCCGCTGCTCCACCCAAGACCAGGGGGGAGCCCAATGAAGAACACTAAGCAGAATATCAGGAGGGTAGGCATGGATCGTTTCAAAACCACCAAGCACACTGACGAGCTCTCACGAATACACGGGCATACATAATTGTTGAACGCCCCCCCCCTCCCGGAGAAGCTCACTTGTCACGCGTCCAACTGCCTCTTGAGTATCGGGAGGAGCACAAAGCTCTAAACTGAAGCAAGGTGGGTGCCATTGCAAGAAGAAAATTCCGGAATATATAAATCAGGAAATTAACGGTGAGGAAAGGAACAGCTCGATAATGACCACAAGCAAACTGTAGGAGATGGGAGACATCGCAAAGGTAAGTACAAGTTTTCTGAGAATAAACAGTGTAGCCGTTTGCCTACAGATTCGACAATCAAGTATGAGAATCCCAATATAAAATTATAAAATCGAGAACCTCCCTAACACCTCGCACGCCTGCGAGAGAATATCGTACCTCGTCCATTTGCCATCTAATTTCGCGGATCCTTTGAAATACGCCTTATTGTTTGTCCTTATGAAGATCAATCACTTCTCCGCTCTCATTCACTTCAATCGTGACTTTAGAGCCCGCAGCAATGTCCCTGAACATACGGGTCTCGGGCTTAAGCCTGTAACTTGTTTCTCCTTCCGAAGTCGACAGCATCATCTGAGACTGACCGTAATCGATCGATGCGAGCGTACCGGAGATGAATTGAGGTCCTTTGCGAGGCTGTCCTTTTGGTCGCGCATCAATGATCATATTGCCTTCATTCACCCAGAGCGTCATTTCATCACCGATATTTGGAGTGCCATGGCCATGACGAACGGACGACGACTCGGTGAGAGTCATCGTCGCACCGGTAGCCGTCCTGACTTTATAGAGACCGGATTTCACCTCAATGACCACTCCCTCCACTTTCTTATGGCCGGCTTTCACATGAGCCACGTCTTCGGGATCCGCCTGATCAGATCGCGCATCCAGGGAACAAATCAGCAGGGCAGCGGGTATGACGACAAGCGACAGTATTTTACGAAGCATGTACCCCTCCATTTCTTGTCTTGTTTCGAATTGTCCTCCAGACAATTAATTCAATTTCTTTCCAGCTTTGACGACAGCCAAAACATCTGAAAGGTTTTGATCGACCACACACTGACGGTCATAAAATTACATAGACTAGTCGCTTCAAATACTAGGCGCTTGCCTAGCTCCGCTGTGTCTCTCAGTAGGCCCACAATCTTCCTGACAGGGTATATGTCTAACCGAGGAGGAGCGGTATGTCTTCAATCCCAAAGGTACGTGTGGTCGTATCATGTGCCATATTTGCACTCGTGGTAACGCTAAGCGGTTGCCAGTCCACCACAGGGAAAACGGCCGGCCAGACGATGAGTGACGCGTCAATTTCCTCTGCTGTCCAGACGAAGTTGACGAGCGATCGCCTTTCGAACTTTCCACGCATCGATGTCGATACCGAACGTGGCGTCGTGAATCTAAGCGGGGTCGTGGAAACAGAGGCCCAGCGGACTCAAGCAGGACGCCTCGCGCATCAAGTGGAGGGGGTCGTCAAGGTCAACAACAATTTGCAGATCCAGAATCGTCCTCCCTCGGGAAAACCTGCTGGTGCGACGTCTGCCGATGATATGAAAGCCGGCCACCCTGAAAGGCAGCCTGGGCACGTGGAGCAAAAAGACATGATGACGCAGACCCAGGGAGCATACATCATCCAGGGAAACGTGGTACGTGTCGAAGGCGACAACTATTTGGTGCAGGGACAGGATGGAAGGGAAATCAGTCTACACGCCGACAATACGACCATGAAGACCCAGACAATTAAGCCGGGGGATCGTGTCGAGGTCAAGGTCGATCAAAATAACCATGCACTGTCGATGCTCCCAGCCCCATGACAGACGGCTGAAGGCAGCGAGACATGACACGATCGGTTTTCACCATCAGCTGCATGTGGGTGATCCTTGCCGCAGGCTGTGGGGGCCCGAAGTATATTCCGGACATCACGCTCCCACAGACCGGGCCAATCATCGATGCCATAGCCGAGTTCCATAGTCTGTATCCGACGTACGCCTTGTTGTCGGGAAAGGACGCCTTTGGCCTCGTCGCGCCCAAGGCGGAATGGGTCGAACCCCGTGAACTCACCCGCCAAGTCGAGAGCGAGCTCCTAAAAGAACTCGATGCGGTTGGGATGTTTTCACGCGTGACCAGTTTCCACCCACATCCTGATGTTGTGCTGACTGGACGTATTACGGCGTTGCATGAGCACTATCGGCCTCAACTATGGACTCAGATTCCACACATGGTTCCGTATGCCGACATGATCGCACAGCTGCTTCGACTGAAAACACATACCAGCAGCGGGGAAGTTCATTTGACCCTCTTCGTCTTGAAACCGACCGGTGAGCTCATTGGAACGTACATCGGTAAATCCACCTTCAAGGAGACCTTCAACCCGACCATCGATGTGCCTCCCGGCGCTCGTCTCAATCGGGCCTTGTCCGATGCCGTCCGTCAAATCCAGAATGCCATCTTACACGACAAGGCGTTGAGAACGTTCGCTTCGCATTCCAGACAGTCCATTGACACACTCATGATGGGTGGGAATACGTTGTAGCATCGGGTAACCAGGCTTGCGCATAGCGCAGGCTGTGAACGCAGGCCATGCGGTCAGCCAAGCCCAATCATGTGCTTTCGATGTATGGAATTCTGACTATGGAAGTAACGTCGTCACCAAGATTACGATCGCTACGACTCCGCCCAAGATGTAGAGAATTGAGTCAACAACAGAGCGTATATCCCTCATACCCACATGCCTCCTCTCTTTTTTTGTGTATCGTATCAACATAGATCGAGATGGGATGTTCTGGACCTCGGACGATCCCTAGTAATGAAAGGACGAGAGAGTCGAGGCTAGGGACTCTCCTAGTAGTGCGCTCCTTCGCACTTCGATACTTTGCCCATGAGGTGTATACACTTTGAATACTGTGCACAGGAGTGGCTCATGAAGTATGAACCGATGAACATCATCTCTCGTATCGAATGGTGTCGAATCCAACAACGAGTCCACTCAGTCACGAGCGATGAACGTGCAGGTTGGCAGGCAGAGGAAGCCGGCCTCATCGATGCCTTGAATGATCGAGATCGGGGCGTTCTCATGAGAAAAGAACACCGTTCTGAATTCGTGCGCTATCAATGTGGTCTCGAAGATGGTCAAGCCCTTCTCCGCCTCAGCAAGATACTCCCCACTCACATATCGCGTGTAACGGAATTGGACCAAACTACACCTTCCACCCACGCCTGGAGGGATGGAGCTCTTTCCCAGTCCCCTTCACGAATGGAGTTTCGAATATGAGTTGCCAACGTTGCGATGGTCTCATGGTCCACGAATACCTGCTCGATACTCGGGAGGGATCCTTATCCGGCTTTCATGGGTCACGATGCTTAAATTGTGGAGCGATCCACGACGATATCATTCGCTCAAATCAGCGCCTGCCGACCCCGCTGAAACGAGTGCGTTCTCCCATCCCAGGATTGACCTTTGCCTCTCAACGAGAAAGCACGAAGTAGTCCTGTTCTGATCGTATGGTCGGACGTTTAGTCCACGCGTACCATCATTCACACCTTTCAAAACGTTCTGTAGGCCGCGTACACAAGGCCACCCCCCAAAGCGCTGAAAGTCACACCATCCCAACCGCTACTCTAATTCGTAGAACTAGGGGATTTCCCAGTACCATAGTCGGCTGCGCGGAAGCAGAATTCAGCCCGTGAGGATGGCATGGTGATGTGTTGCTATTCTTGAATCCGTTTGATGAAAAAATGATGAAATGGAAAAGGAAAAGAGATTGTGACCGGTAAAACGATGCTCGATCAACGAACTCACGGGGGGCCGGCCACTTCGAGCAGAATACCGTCGATGCTCCCTGTCTGCTGTGTGTGCGGGCGCGTGAGAGAGGACACCGAACATTCCCTTGATCATGAGCGTTGGGTTTCATGGCGAACGTACCGAAAAACACATGGTACGATGCCCGCGGATCGCGTGCTCACTCACACCTATTGTCCACCCTGTTTTACGCAGTCTATCGATACAATGCGGGCCGGCTAGGCGCTGCAAGGTGTTCCTGGCCCATGCGGGGCAGGTCTACCCGGCTCCTGGTCAGTGAACAAATGGCTGGAGAAATCGTATCCTCATCAGACAGTTCCTACGTTGTTCCCCTAGTGACAGAAGCGCTGATAGGCTGGTATGGTACACCCCTGGATTTGCGCAATGTGCGCACGATCACAGGTTTCACGGCATTCAATCCCAATTCAGACACTGTGTTGGGAAAAAGGAGTCGAGCATAATGAAACCCCAAGTGATTGTGGCCGATGACCATCGACTTGTTGCCGAGGGTATCGTCAAGATTCTCGAGAAAGAATATAATATCATCGCAACCCCCACTGATGGACGAGCCTTCATCGAAGCTATTGAGAAGATTCGCCCAGCCCTTGCCCTGGTGGATATTTCTCTCCCTCTTTTAAATGGACTCGACGCCTGCCGCCACGTCAAGAAGTCCTGCCCCGAAGTCAAGCTCATCATTCTGACAATGCACGCCGAACCGCACTTCGTGAACGAAGCGTTCCGAGTCGGAGCCGAAGGATATGTGTTAAAAACCTCCCTGGCTGATGAACTGCTGTTTGCGACGAAGGAAGTCCTGAGGGGTTGCACCTACATTTCGCCGGGGGTCGCACAGGGCCTCGTCAGTCAGGCCTTAGAATCGTCGACGGAGGTTCTCAAGCGACCGACACCCTCGCCGACTGTGAAACTGAGTTTACGACAGAGGGAAGTATTACAACTGGTGGCAGAGGGTAAATCCAATAAGGAAATCGCATCGACGATCAATGTGACAGTGAAGACAATCGAATTTCATAAGGCAAGAATATCGAAGGAACTGGGCGTCCATACTACGGCCGAACTGACCAAACAAGCCATCACCCTTGGACTCATTTCCGCACCTGAGACACCTCAAGTATCAACTTAACCCGGCTCGAACCGGGCGCTCTTTCCCGAACCCAGTCTACTCGATCGAGTGGAGAATTAGAGCTTCGTCAGTCCCTGCGCCAATGCAAACTTGGTAAGATCGGAAGCGGTCTTGAGCCCCAGTTTTTTCACGAGTCCCGCCTTGTGAAACTCCACCGTTTTTACAGAGATGCCCATCTTCGCCGCAATCGTCTTTGCCGCATGACCATTGGCAAACATCCGCAACACTTCTTCTTGCCTCGGTGTCAATTGAACGTTGTAGCCTTCAGGACGGATCCATGGATGCTCGATCGTTTCTCGAACGTCTGCATCAACTTCGGCAGACACGTAGCGGTGGTCGCTCATGACGGCACGGATGGCAGTCAACAATTCCTCCGACGCGGATTGTTTGAGGACGTACCCGTTCGCCCCTTTTTTGAACCCTTCACTCACATAGAAGGGTTCACTGAGCATCGTCACGAGTATAATTTTTACACGGGGGAGTTTTATTTTGAGCAAGTGGATAAGATCAAACCCGTTCGCGTCGGGCAATGAGACGTCCAACAGCACAATGTCCGGGGCCGCCCTTGGGGCCTTCTCCAGAAGCTCCGCCCCGCTATGGGCAGTTCCGACGATCACCGTATCGTTGGCGAGTAACTGTCGGAACCCTTCCAGCACTAAGGAATGATCGTCCGCGATGAATATTCGAGGCTGATACATCTGCCCAACTCCTCTTCCTCGCACTACGCCCGCGACGTCTCACGACTCATATCAGAAAAGCCGCCCAAGGGGCAAATCTTACCACATCGGCCATCAGTAAAAACCTGTGGGTAACCCCAGCTCAGAAAAGACCGATCCGCCCCCCCCGGAGCTACCCCAGAAATTTCCATACGGCTCTCATGGGCAGTAGAAGTTCGAATCGAACCAAAACTCGGGTGGCATTCCTCATGAACTAGGGCACAAGCCAGTCCTGGGTCTTCCATAGTCACGGTATACGCATATTATCGGGTGTAGCGAGAGAGCCAACCAAACACACATGTAGCAGGCCCGGATATGACTCTTATGACTCTACAGTGGCTCAAACAGAAGGAGGAAGATCTCATGCGCTCCATTACGTTGAAGGGATTAGTGGCCGTATTGGTTCTCACAAGCACAGGGCTCGTGATGTCTGCTTGTAACACAACCAAAGCCACGGTCGACACGTTCGCCAAATTCACATCGAGTACAACTCCTGAAGAATGGATCGATTCCGACGGCGTCATACAAGAAAGCCAAAAGGCGCGGCTATTTGCCGCCGTCGCATTTGAGAATCTGGAACAGGATATCGCTCGAGGGAATGGGGAGTATCTGACGTCCTTAGCAGCGTTGATGAAGGTTCCTCCCCGCGAACAGGACAAGTTTATGGCGCAGTCTCAACGCAACTATTCTCTCCTATTTGCTCCTGATAAACAGACGTCGGAACACATGCTGGGCACACTGACCAGTCTGAGGTAAGACCTCCGGGCCGGCAACCGATACAAAGGGCTTGTCCGCGTTCCCTAAGTATTTTCTCGTTCGTTGGAGGGCGCTATGTTGTCGCTCAAACTGTTCATCGCGTGTGGATTGATTGCCGTCGGCGCACTGTCTGTCGAGGCAGCGGACGTGGAAATGAAGATGGTCGATAAGAACTGTTGGATCGAAGTGTTCGAAGACAGTAAATACGATGCCGATGACCCGCATGTCAAAGTTGACGGCCCGAAGGAGTATGCGTCCCTGAAGAATCTCAATGGCAGGGATTGGAATAATGATATCCAAAGCATCATTGTCGGATCGAGCGCAATGGTGCTGGCGTACAAAGATAAGGACTTCAAAGGCACGGAAGTCGCCTTCGCTCCTGGGCAACGCGTTCCCGACCTCTCCAAACTGGACATGTCCAACGACATTGAATCGATGCGAATCACATGCGGACAGTAGCTATGTGTGGAAATATCTAGGGTTACACCGAGGGGCAGGAATGCAATCTATGTCGCATGATCAGTACAGAAGAGGGATAGAAACCGTTGACCACATGACACACACACCGGACGGAGGGAGATATCATGGACTCGTTTGACAGACATGATTCAGGAAGAGTCTCGGCATTTATTACCGGAGCGCTCGTTGGTGCGGGTGTCGCGTTGCTCTTCGCCCCACAGGCAGGCTCGCAGATGCGCGGACTCCTCCGCGACTATGCGGCACGCGCCACTGATGAATTGGATGAAGCTATCGACCGTGGGACTGAAGCGTGGGATGAAGCGACCCAGCGCGGTCAAGAATTCGTCGAGAAAGGGAAGGAATCGTTGCGTGAGACCGCACGGCAAGCCAAGGGATATGCCGAAGCAGGCCGATCCGCAGTCAACGAAGTGAAGGACGAAATCGCCTCCTGACAACGATCGATGCCGGAGCATCGTCGCATCTGTGCAGGACGCTTATTCAACACTTCAAGAAGAGGAGAATTCTATGATGTATCGCACAATCCTGGTCACTGTCCTTTGTGTAGGCTGCGTCAGTCTGACCGCTTGTCAATCTATGACGGGAAAAACAGCCGGCGAAACAATGGACGATGCATCGATTAGCAGCCGGGTTCAAGGGAAGTTAACCGGGGACACACTATCGAATTTTTCTCGCATCGATGTGGATACCGATCGAGGTGTCGTGACACTCAGCGGTGTGGTCAATACCACGGAAGACAAAGCTCGCGCGACTGAACTGGCGCGCCAAGTCTCCGGTGTAACCGGGGTAAACAACAATTTACAGATTCAAACCACGTCAATGAGTAATCCCTGATTTGAATAGACTCGACTGCGTGACAGGAGGCATGGCTATGGCGAAAGGTCGCGATCACTCCGTGAAAAAAATGCCCCTTGAGCCATCATTAGGCGAATCTGTCCGACGATCGAAGCACACACGAAGCGTGCCCGACACCCTGGACAGGCAAGAAAACGGCCCGGCGACCTCGACTCTCGCCTGTCACTCCACAGCGACCCGAAAAACATCTACAACGACCCAATCCCCTGGTCTCGGGCTTAGGGCGAGTGACTGGAAGGTTCAAAGCCGCGCTGGGTAATGCGCAAGACCTGGTGTACACATATCCTCTCCAGGCGATGCTCGTGGGAGTGGGACTGGGATATTTTCTACGGCGGGGCAAAAGGAACAGCGATGGCACAGACGCAGGACACAAGACCAATAGAGCTTAAAACTCTGCTGGCAGGCATGGTGGGCGATGTTCGAACGCTCGTGCGTCAGGAAGTGTCCTTGGCACAGCATGAGGTTCAGTACGAAATCGATAAGGCGCTCAGAGCGGCTGCGTGGTTCGTGATTGCCGCAGTACTGGCAATCATTGGATTATTGGCGATCGCCGCGGCCGGTACACTGATTCTCTTCGACTATACCGGATTGCCTGCATGGGCGTGTGCCGCGATAGTGAGCGTCGTGCTATTGATTGGGGCGGGATGCTTCGTGGCCATAGCCCAGAGCACGGTAAAGACCATTCACGTCCTTCCACTTCGAACCCTAAGAACCCTCAAGGATGATGTGAAGTGGATGGTCGAGTGGGCGCGTGCAAAGCGTATTTGGACCTAATAGGGACTCACCCTAACGCAAGGAAGAGGCGTACGTTTTCTTCTGTTTACAGAGCGAATCCATGACCAGGCAACAGTTATTTATGGTCACGTTTCTGCTCGTATTTGTCCTGCTGCTCTGGGAACTGGGACTTATTCTCCGCCCATTCTACTCACCAATCGTCTTGGCAGTGATCTTCGCAGTGCTGACCTATCCTGTCTATAGCAGATTGTTGAAGGCATGCGGTCCTCACAAAAACATTGCGGCCGGCATCATGACCGCAGGAGTGCTCGTTGCCGCTGTGCTGCCTGCAGGTTACGGCATATTACTGGCGAGCGAACAAGGCGTGGAAGCATATGCACGGGCATCGGAGTGGCTCAAGGCAGGGCATTTGAGGGACCTCGGCACCGTGTTTGAGAGTCTGCCCGCCATAGGCCCCCAGGGACAGGAGTTGATGGGACGTCTGATCGTCACCGGCAGCGGACAAATTGAATCTTCTCTCCTGGAGGGAGGGAAAGCCGTCAGTGCGTTTCTCCTTTCACAGGGTGCGGACTTTGCCAAGAATGCCCTCGTGCTTGTCACGGATTTTCTGGTCATGCTCTTTACGCTGTTTTTTGTGTTTCGAGACGGCCCTGTGATGTACCACAGCGCGTTCCGGGCCATTCCGCTCGAGGAGTCGCATAAGGAAAAAATCTTCGTACGACTCAATGCCACGCTCAAGGCTGTCGTTCGGGGTACCCTGTTGACCGCCCTCGCCCAGGGTACCACAGCCGGCATCACGTATTATGCCCTGGGGATACCGTTTGCATTCTTTCTAGGGGCGTTGTCCGGCCTCCTCGCCATGCTGCCCGTCGGCGGCACCGCGATAGTCTGGGTGCCGATCGCGCTCTATCTTTTGCTGAGCGGCGCCATAGTCAAGGGAGTGATCATGATTGGAGTCGGCGCAGGATTGGTGGGGCTCATAGATAATCTCTTACTTCCCATCTTAGTCGGAACTGAGGTTCGACTTCCGGTGCTCCCGCTGTTTCTTGCGTCGTTCGGTGGGTTAGCCTATTTCGGTTTCCTTGGTCTGTTTCTCGGCCCCATACTGCTTGCCGTCGTCCTGGAAACTTTCACGATCTACCAGGAGCAATATCAACAACAAGGAGACCCCAGTCTGATCATGGCTGGTTCGACAGGTTCCCGTCACGATCTCGATTCCGCGCCACAGCTGGCCGGCAAGCCTCTCTAACAGGGTGCAGAGAAACTGGATTTATGCACAAAATGCCGTTGGAATCTTTCATATGGCGCCGATGTCAACAGGTTCAGGATGTTCAAAAAGGCTGTCCAGCAAGGCCGCAGTGAGCGAAGAGGCGAGACGTACGCTTCAGTACGTTGAGTCTCTGAGCGATGCGAGAACGACGCGGGCGGACTTTCCAGCATCCTGCTAGGAGCCCACATGATTCCAGAGATCGGTCATTACGCTTTAATTCTTGCGCTCTGCGTGGCCGTCGTGCAGGGGGTCCTGCCTATCTATGGCGCGGCTGTAAGAAATTCCTCGTTGATGGCCGTTGCAAAACCGGCCGCGCGTGGACAATTTCTCCTGGTTCTGCTTGCGTTTTGCTGCTTAGGATACGCCTTCGCTGAGCAAGACTTCTCCGTGCTGTATGTGGCAGCCACGTCGAACTCTCAGCTTCCACTGCATTATCGTCTTGCTGCGATCTGGGGTGCGCACGAAGGTTCGTTACTGCTCTGGATGTTCATCCTCAGCATCTGGATGGTCGCGGTCTCTTTCTTCTCCACCCATCTGCCGGAGGCGATGCGTGCGCGCATTTTGGGTGTGATGGGTCTTGTCAGCGTGGGATTTCTGCTGTTCATGTTGACGGTCTCGAATCCGTTCGAGCGGTTGATTCCTGCTGCACTCGATGGGCGAGATCTGAATCCTCTGTTGCAAGATCCCGGTATGGTGATCCACCCGCCTATGCTCTATATGGGGTATGTGGGATTCTCCGTCGCGTTTTCCTTTGCGATCGCCGCGCTTTTGGGAGGCACATTGGATGCGGCTTGGGCGCGTTGGTCACGTCCGTGGACCACTGTGGCCTGGTGTTTTATGACCGTAGGAGTTGCGATGGGGAGCGGCTGGGCCTATTACGAGCTTGGATGGGGCGGCTGGTGGTTCTGGGACCCGGTTGAAAACGCCTCCTTCATGCCATGGTTGGCCGGCACCGCATTGATGCATTCGCTGGCAGTGACCGATAAACGAGGCGGCTTCAAAGCCTGGAGCGTGTTGCTTGCTATTATGGCATTCTCCCTCAGTCTGCTGGGAACCTTCTTAGTCCGTTCCGGTGTCTTGACGTCAGTGCATGCCTTTGCCACCGATCCGAAGCGTGGTTTGTTTATCCTCGTGTTTCTGGCCGTGGTGATTGGTGGCTCCTTGGTCTTGTATGCCTGGCGGGCGCCTCGCGTCGGCCTGGGCGGGAGCTTCTCTATCATCTCGCGCGAAGGGATGCTGCTCGCCAACAATGTATTGTTGGTTGCGGCATTGGGCTCGGTGCTCCTGGGCACGCTGTATCCCTTGTTCTTGGATGCGCTAGATCTTGGGAAAATCTCTGTCGGCCCACCATACTTCGATACGGTCTTTCTTCCTCTTATGACTCCTGCAATTTTTTTGATGGGGATCGGGCCGCTGGCCCAATGGAAACAGGCGAGCCTACCGGCCTTGGCTATCCGCTTGCGTTGGGCCTTTGGCGTGAGTCTGGTGACTGCCGTGGTGGTGCCGTGGCTCATGGGCCAATGGACGCCTCTCGTTAGTCTTGGCCTCTTGCTGGCCTTCTGGATTCTGGCGACGATCGTGGTCGACCTGCGCGAGCGATTGCTCCAGGCTGGGAGTGGGAGTATCGGGGGGCGCGTCGCGACCCTCCCCCGTGCCTACTGGGGTATGGTCTTGGCGCACTGTGGTGTGGCTCTGTTCATCGTCGGGGTGACCATGGTGAAGGGCTTCGAAGTGGAGCAGGACGTGCGGATGAACGTCGGTGAGACCGCCACGCTCGGTGGCTACATGTTCCAGTTTGACGGCACAGAGCAGTTTAAGGGCCCGAACTATATTGCGGCGCGGGGGACGTTTCGAGTGACGAAGGATGGCAGGGAGGTGACGGTGATGTATCCCGAAAAGCGCCGGTACTTCGTTCAGAACCAGACGATGACCGAAGCCGCGATTTCTCCCGGGTTACTGCGCGACTTGTATGTGTCTTTGGGCGAGCCGCTTGAGGGCGGTGCCTGGAGTGTGCGGCTCTACCATAAACCCTTCATTGATTGGATCTGGGGAGGATGCCTCGTCATGGCGTCGGGTGGCGTCCTCGCCGTTAGCGATCGACGCTACCGGCTCGCTTGGCGGCGGAAAGAGGCTGCGGTGCCTGCTACGGCCCAAATGGCACGCCCAACTGTCTCATGAACCGGTTTCTCATCCCGTTCGGGCTCTTTATCGTTGTGGTGGGGTTTCTTGCAGTCGGGCTGACGCTCAACCCGCGCGAATTGCCGTCTCCGTTGGTCGGAAAGTCGGCACCTGAATTTTCGTTGCCACAGCTGCATGATCCGGGGAAAGTCATTTCTTCGAACGACCTCAAGGGCCAGGTCTGGCTACTCAATTTCTGGGCTTCGTGGTGCGGAGGCTGCAAGGACGAGCATCCGGTACTCGTCCATTTGGCGCAGTCCGGGGAAGTTCCCATTTATGGCATGGACTATAAGGATCAACGGGGCGAAGCCCTGGCATGGTTGAAGGAATGGGGCAATCCCTATCAGATCGTTGCGGTGGATGAGCCGGGTCGCGTCGGCATCAACTATGGGGTCTATGGTGTGCCGGAGACCTACGTCATAGATAAGCAGGGCGTAATTCGCTATAAGCAAATCGGCCCGTTGCGCGAGGACATCTTGAAAGGGAAAATCTTACCCTTGGTCAGAGAGTTGCAAAACAAATGAGATGGTTTTGGGTATTCATGCTGCTCATTCCTGGCCTCGCAACGGCGTACGAGGCTCCTCCGCTCGCGGCAAACCCGCAGGCCGAGGCGCGACTAAAATCTCTGGCTGTCGAGCTGCGTTGTCTGGTCTGTCAGAACCAGACGTTAGCCGATTCGAACGCGCCGTTGGCCGAAGACTTGCGCAGAGAAGTGCGTGAGATGATCGCAAAAGATATGAGCGACAAGGAGATTATCGATTTTCTCGTCACTCGCTACGGAGATTTTGTCTTATACCGACCGCCCTGGAAGCTTACGACTACATTGCTTTGGGTGGGACCGTTCCTCTTATTGGGAGCTGGTGCAACGGGATTAGTGTTTTCGCTACGCAGGAGACAGAAAAAGCTGACCGACGTGGCGCTGTCCGAAGCCGAACACAGCCGTGTCGCAAAACTGCTATCAGAAGGAAGTAATCGCCCTTGACGATCATATTCTGGCTTATCGCATCGAGCAT
>CBDDRB010000020.1:0-37435 GCA_965232965.1 uncultured bacterium | reverse complement strand
TGATGAAGCTGCCGGGCTTCTCGAAGCGGGCCGTCAACCGCCTGAAGCCGTTCGGGAATTTTCCGGCGTTGTTCCTTGATTTCCGCGATGCGGAGATCCAATTTCTGCAGCTCGATAAGGGGAGAAAGGTTCTGGCTCAATGCACTCCTACTACCTATTGTTTCGAACAACGACCTCGACGATGAGTGTCCCGACTGCACTGGTGGGCCCACTAGGACTTGAACCTAGGACCAGCTGATTATGAGTCAGCCGCTCTAACCACCTGAGCTATGGGCCCGATCAGGCGGTGCCCCCTCTCGTACCTGCCTCGCAGACACGCACAGCCGATTTTAGGCTGCCCAGAAAGGGGAGTCAAATCCCGAAGGGAATATTTCATCGCGCATTACAAACTTTCCACGAAACTGCGCAGCTTCTTGCTCCGGCTCGGATGACGCAGCTTGCGCAAGGCCTTCGCTTCAATCTGTCGAATACGTTCGCGAGTCACCTCAAAATCCTGACCGACTTCTTCAAGGGTGTGGTCGGTGGCTTCACCGATGCCGAACCGTTTCCGCAACACTTTCTCTTCTCGTGGCGTGAGTGTTTCCAATGCGCTATTGATCTGGCGCTGGAGATCGTACCGAATCGCCGCCTCAAGAGGAGACACCGCCTTCTTGTCCTCGATAAAGTCCCCTAAATGGCTGTCTTCTTCTTCGCCGATCGGAGTCTCCAGAGAAATCGGTTCACGCGCGATTTTCAAAATCTTCCGCACTTTATCCAGCGGCAGATCCATGCGCTCGGCAATTTCCTCCGGCGTCGGTTCGCGGCCGAGCTTCTGGACCAGATGCCGGGATGTCCGGATCAACTTGTTGATCGTCTCGATCATATGCACAGGGATACGGATCGTCCGGGCTTGATCCGCAATCGCACGGGTAATCGCCTGGCGGATCCACCAGGTCGCATAGGTGCTGAATTTGTAGCCGCGCTTGTACTCAAACTTGTCAACGGCCTTCATCAAGCCGATATTACCTTCCTGGATCAAGTCGAGAAACTGAAGACCTCGGTTTGTATACTTCTTGGCAATGCTGACAACGAGACGCAGATTCGCCTCAACCAGCTCGGCTTTCCCGCGCTTGACCTTGTCCTCTGCCACATCCAGATGCTTGACCGCATCTTTAATCTCCTCCGCCGACACGAGGGCTTCTTCGGTCTCGAGCGTTCGAATCCGTCCCTTCGCCGCCTGATACACTTTTTTGATCTCGTTGAGCGCCTCCTCCGAGCAGCTCGTCTTGCGTTTGACGGCGAGAAAATCCTTTCGTTCTCGGCAGAGTCTCTTGAGCGCCTCAGCACCGGCTTCACCGCTGATCCCCAACCGCCGCTGGCAACTGACAATCTCGCGTTCCGACGTTCGAATCTGAATGGCCAACTCCCGCACACGCTGCACCATCCGATCCTTCAATACGCCATGCAGATTGACGGACTCCATTTTCTCAACGACTTGATCGCGAATCGTATCGATCTGTTTTTTGATCTTCTTCTGCTTCGCAGGATCGCTATTGGCATGCCGAGCCACTTCATAGAGGCTCTTGAGCGAGGTCGAGATTTTCCTGACGGAATTCAGCCCTTCGAGCGTCTTCACGCGCAACTCTTCATAGTCCCGCTGGATTTGTTCTTCTTCGAACTCTTCCTCAGTCTCGACGATCGGGACGATCTCGCGCACATCGATCGTCCCGTTCTTGAGCTGATCGTACAGAGCGAGGACGAACTCAATAGTCATCGGCATTCCATAGATGACTGAGGCGATATCCTTCTTCCCCTCTTCGATGCGCTTCGCGATCTCGATTTCCCCCTCACGGCTCAATAGCGCCACACTCCCCATCTCCTTGAGATAGAGTCGAACCGGATCGTCGGTCCGGCTGAGTGCGCCGGGAGTGAGATCGATCTCTTTCTCCTCTTTTTCTTCTTTCTCATTCTCCTCCCCGGTTCCGGCACCGGCTTCGACCTCGGCATCTTCCACGTCTTCAATTGAATCTTCACTGTCCCGGGCTTTCCTGATCCGTTCCCCCTCAGGCGCATCGACAATCTCGATGTCCATTTCACCGAACATCGTCATGATGCTGCCGAACTGCTCGGAGGACACCACTTCCGCTGGCAACGTGCTATTCAACTCGTCGTAGGTCAAAAAGCCCTTCTCTTTTCCCATCGAGATCAGCTTCTTCACTTCACCGAGCAATTCTGGTTTCGCCATGACTACTCCTTCACTAAGGACAACATCTCGGTGGAAGGCCGACCGGCCTTTTGCATTCGCAATTCATTCACGTATGCGTTCAGCCTCCGCGCATCCTCCGCACGGCCTTCCCGCTCTGCAGCCTTCAATTGCGCGATCAGATCGCGAAACATCGCCTCGGCCCGCTTCCGATCCAACGTTTCCAAACACCCCGCAACATGGGCCCTCACGTCGTCAAAATGGTCTTCCCGCATGGACAGCTCCGTGGCCAGCGAGCCGCAATCAGGATGATCGACCACAGCATCCAGCAACGACCTGATCCCGACTCGACCGTCTCGATCAAGGCAACTCAATGCCGTCTCGATAAGAAACCGACAGGCCGGAACGGAGAACGCTTCGGGCTGCAGCCGTTTGACATCGGCGGACGTGAGCTGTCCATGCAGCAGCAAATACACCAGATCTCGCTCTTCGCTCGCGCCCTTGAACGTCGCCGACGTCGAACCGAGCGATGGAGCCGCTATTGGTCGACGTCCCTCCGATTGTACCAACGCCGGATACCGTTCGATCAACCGTTGCTGGCTGACCCCCAGTCGTTCGGCCACCACGCGAATCCGCTCTTCTCGTTCAATCGGGTGCTCGCTCTTCTGTAGAATCCGCAACACATCGTCCACGCTACGAATACGCCCTTCAATCGTACTGGACTCCGCAGTGCTCACACTATGCTCAAGGGCAAAATCCAAGAGGCTCGGAGCCCGCTCTTCCAACCGAGCGAAAGCCTCAGGCCCTTCCTTGCGCACATACGTATCGGGGTCTTCCCCAGCCGGCAAGGTGACGACTTTCACGCCGAGCCCGCTATTCACAAACAGATCGAGCCCTCGCAGTGCGGCACGGACTCCGGCCTGATCCGGATCGAACAATAGTACAACCTTCGAGGCAAACCGCCTCAATACCTGAATATGTTCTGCCGTCAGGGCCGTCCCCAGCGTCGCAACCGTGTGGGTCAGCCCGGCTTGATGAAGCGCGACCGCGTCGAAGTAACCTTCCACCACGATCACAGTCTTCAGCCGAGCAACCGCTTCCCGAGCAAGATCCAACGCGTAGAGCGTCTGCCCCTTCTTGAATAAGGGCGTATCCGGAGAATTCAGGTACTTCGGAGTCCCTTCGCCGAGGATACGCCCTCCAAAACCGACAACCCGCTTACGCAGATCTGTGATAGGAAACATCACGCGGGCGCGAAAACGATCGTAGGATCCAGACGCATGTTCGCGCGCCACCGTCAGGCCAGCCATCGCCAATTCAGCAGCGGTGAAGCCTTGTTTCATCAAGACTTTGCTCAACCCATCCCATTCGTTTGGAGCGAACCCGACTGCAAACTGCTCTAGCGTCGCATCGGTCATGCCTCGCCCTACCAGATAAGCGCGGGCTTCTTCTCCAAGCTTGGGATCGTTGAGATTTTGCCTGAGCCACCCGACCACTGCCTGGTTCAAAGACTCAATCCGGGCGGTCTGCGCGGCAACAGGACTAGACCGATCGGAAGATTCCTGTACTTCAATCCCCACTTTTCGACCAAGATCGCGCACCACTTCAGGAAAACTTGCCCCGGTAATCCGAGTCAAAAAATTAAACACGTCGCCACCCGCGCCGCAACCAAAACAATGGAAAATTTGTTTTGAGGGGCTGATGGTGAAAGAAGGGGTTTTATCTTGATGAAATGGGCACCGGCCCTTGAAGTTCTGGCCCGCCTTGGTCATGGAGACATGTTGCGCGACGATATCGCTGATATCGACCTTATCCTTGATTCGATTTATGATCTCATCAGAAATCAGACCTCGGCCCACGAAAGTCGTAGCTCCTACCTACCGTCTCACCAGACCGGACGGATCATCTGCTAAGTTGTGGGAATAATTGACCGTGCAGGTTAACAGACGGAATTAATCGGTGTCAATTGCGCTAAAAACGCCTAAATGCTCCACTATCCTCAGATCGGCTAATAGAAGGTGGGGGGGGGAATCTGAGATCCCTCAAGAAAAGGTTATCGAAGCGAGAACAACCACCATTGAAGGCTCACAGTAGCCCCGAACCAGTCCTCGCGACCAAGAGAGGCTGAACCCGCGCCACGATTCATCAATTTAAGTTTTCTTGCTGTGTCTGAGACTTGCTGATCTAGAGCGGGCAATTTGAGACTTAGAATTTTAGATTTTACTGCTTCTACATTACCTTTTCCGACACCTGATCGCGTGATTTGAGAAACAACCAAGAGACCGAAAAATTTTATTGACAGTCTTTTATTTGCCCTTGCTTCTCGCCATCTTCCCAAGGTCTCTAAATCATTTTTCACCTTTACAAGGCCAAACTTTTTGCTCTCCCTGATAGATGCGGCCACTGTCGCCTTGGCAACCCTTGTTATTTCTATGGCTGCAACGGGCACATTTCCCTCTGATGCCAGAATCGCGATATCCACTCTCTTACCGCTCTTTCCCTTGCCTCTCCTGTTGGTTTTCGTATGGTTGTGTCTCGGAACAGAGAATTCACGTGCCACCGTCAGCTCGTATTCTTGTAATGACTTGTGAAGGCGAAAACTTAGTAGATCCTCAATGGCACCTTCTGATTTAGACGTCAGTATCAAATAACGTAAGTAACGTAAGGCACGCTTCGGTATCTCCTTCATTGCCAAGGAGATTTCTTTGCGGAAATCAGGCTTTCCAGCCATCGGCAACAATCCCTTCGAGTCGAGAACGATGTTCAAAAAGTCCGTCCAGCAAGGCCGCAGAGAGTGAAGGGCCGAGGCGTTGCATTCTCACCCGCCCAACCCCGAGCTGTCGGAACAGCTCTTCTCCCGTGTGCGGTACGTTGAGGATCTGAACGATGCGAGAACGATGCTGACGGACTTTTTCAGCCTCCTGCTAGCCGGGAGGCCAAGCGAGATGGCGCCCGCCCAAGACATGGAGATGAAGGTGAAACACACTCTGGCCGCCATGCTCGCCGGTATTGACGACAAATCGATACCCGGCATCTGCAATCCCCTTCAATTTGGCAATCTTGATGCCGGCCAGTACTACACGCCCAAGTAGTCCGACATCCGAATCTTGCAGCTCGGCTATCGAGGCCACATGTTGTCGGGGAATGACGAGCACATGCGTCGGCGCCTGGGGATTGATATCGTTGAAGGCGACGACCAGCTCGTCTTCATAGACGAGCGCGGCGGGAATGGTCCTCGCGATGATTTTGCAAAAGAGGCACTCGCTCATGAGGTAGGTCCTTTTCTCAAGCCCGACTTCCCGAATCGGGCCGCCAACTCCTGATAGATCTCTTGAGGTGTCACGTTGTGGTATCCCAATGCCACCAAGGTATGGAACAGCAGATCCGCTGTTTCGTAGACGATCTCGTCTTTTTTTCCGCCCTTTCCGGCAATCGCCACCTCGCCGGCTTCCTCGACAACTTTCTTCAGAATACGATCGACACCGCTTTCCAGCAGTGTGGAGGTGTAGGACTCGCTCGATGGTCGACGCTTCCGCTCTTGGATCATCTGGTAGAGGCGATCGAGGATTCCACCCCAGGACTCGGACGTCTTCGTCTCCTGCGAGTCCAGACGCGAAAAGAAGCAGGCCCGCTCCCCTGTGTGGCATGTCGGGCCAACCGGCTCGACCTTCACGAGAAGGGCATCGCCGTCACAATCGAGAAACAGGTCTTTGAGCTGCAGTGTGTGACCGGAGGTCTCACCCTTCTCCCACAACGTTTGGCGCGACCGGCTCCAGAAATGCACAGACTTCGTGTCAATGGTTTTCTGGAGAGCCTCCTGGTTCATGAAGGCCAGCATCAACACCGTGCCATCCCGCCAATCCTGCACGACCGCCGGAATCAGCCCCTGCGCATCGAATTTCAATTTCCCCACATCCATTATCGAACCGCCACTCCCTTCTGACGAAGGTAGGCTTTCGCCTCTGGAATCGTGTGAGTCCGAAAGTGGAAAATGGACGCGGCCAGCACCGCATCGGCCTTCCCCCTGACGAACCCATCATAGAGATGGTCCAAATTCCCCACGCCGCCTGACGCGATCACCGGAATTGACACGGCCTCTGACACGGTGACCGTCAACGCAAGATCATAGCCCTGCTGTTGCCCATCCTGATCCATGCTCGTGAGCAAAATTTCACCTGCTCCATATTGCGCCATCCTTTTCGCCCATTCGACGACATCGAGACCGGTCGACTTGCGGCCGCCATGGGTAAACACTTCCCATCCTGTGGCCGGCACAACGCGGCACTTCGCGTCAATTGCCACAACGATGCATTGTGTCCCGAATCGTTCCGCTGCTTCCTTCACAAATTCAGGTCGTTGAACTGCTGCCGTATTGATGCTCACCTTGTCCGCTCCCGCCCTCAATAGCGCGCGGATATCTTCAAGTGTTCTCACGCCTCCGCCAACAGTCAGCGGCATAAACACCCGTGCCGCCGTCCGTTCGACCACATCAATGATGGTCTGACGATTCTCGTGAGAGGCAGTGATGTCAAGAAAACACAGTTCATCAGCTCCCTCGCGGTCATAGACGGTTGCCACTTCGACCGGATCTCCCGCGTCGCGCAAGTTTTTAAAGCTCACGCCTTTGACGACGCGACCGTCCTTGACATCGAGACAGGGAATAATGCGCTTGGTCAACATACCTTAAACCGTTAGGGGTGAGGGGTAAGGCGTGAGGTGAATCACTCGTATTGTCATGGTTTCACCCCTTCCTCCTGACGCCTGACGCCTCACCGAGGGCTGCCAGAGCAGCCCGATAATCTAGCTTGCCGTCGTATAACGCTTTCCCCACAATGGCCCCTTCAACCCTTGGCCCGAGTGCCTGCACCGCACACAAGTCCTCAACACGCGAAATCCCGCCGGATGCGATGACGGGAAAAGGCGACAACTCAACCACTTCCCGCAACGCCGCCAAATTCGGTCCGCCCAACATACCATCGCGAGCAATGTCCGTGTAGATCACGGCACCCAAGGCATAGCCTGCCAGCTCCTTCAGTAGTTCAGTTGCCTTCGTCTCCGACAACGCTGTCCAGCCTTTTACCGCCACCTTCCCATCCCTTGCATCCAAGCCCAGCAGAATCCGGCGAGGAAATTCCCGGCAGGCTTGCTCAAGGAATGATCGATCGGTCAATGCCGCAGTGCCGAGCACAACCCTGTGTACACCCACACTCAGATATCGACGCACTGTCTCGATCGATCGGACTCCTCCCCCAACCTGTATATTGATACTCACGGTGCGAAGGATCGCCTCGATCTGGGGAAAATTTCGTGGTTCTCCCTCCACCGCCCCATTCAAATCAACCACATGAATGAGTTTTGCACCGCCTTCCTGCCACCGTCGCGCGATAGCCGCCGCGTCGTTGGAGTACACCGTTTCCGCCGCCATGTCGCCCTGACGCAACCGCACGCACCGGCCATCTTTCAGATCAATCGCTGGAATAACAAACATACAAAGAACCGCCTGGCGTTAGCGCGCCTCTTCTGTTCCAAATGGGAACTCTAGGAGCATATGTTTCACTCCATAGCTCGCCAGCTCCTCCGCCGTGACAAATACCCCACGCCGTTCAATAAATCCCATCACATCTTCAATCATCGGCCGCTGCTTCTCGTAGTAATTCCCTTCCCACAGAACTTGGCCGTCTGCCGCGACCACCTTGACTTCAAACCCCACCGTGGCAGGGGGGCTGGCGCCAAAACGACCGCCCACCCGTTCCTGGTACACCAACACTTGCCCGATCAGTGAGGCATCCGCCTTGAGCTGTTTTGCCACAATCACCGCCTGCGACTGACCGACAGGAGGTTGTGACGTCGCCTGCGATGCAAGCGCTTTCGATGCCTCGCTCGGCGAAAGCACGGTCACACCCTGCCGCGCGCGTAGCTGGCTCCAGAGCAACTGCGTGACCGTCGTTCCAGCGCCAACCGGCACCGTGACTGTTTGTCCAATGTATTGATCGGTGCTCGGCGACACCGCTATCGCCATATCAGACCGGCGAGCTCCCTGCGGCACCGGGATTGACTGATCAACACTCTCTCTCACTTGCGGCGTTGCGAGAGTTGTGAAAGGCACCAACGCGATAGTACGAATCTGATAGTGCGGCAGTTCCCCGGACGATCTTGTCGTCACTTTCGTCCCGCTACAGCCGACTACGGCCAGCACGAGAATCATCAGTGTGAGCGCGCGGGGCATCGAGACGATTGCGGCGGTTCGCCGCATTCGTATTTCCACTACCTCACTCTTCATGTCGAACCCCCTCACTGTCATGTACGCCACGACCCAAAACTCTTCATGAGTTGCAACCCGACAGCCTGACTCTTTTCGGGATGGAACTGACAGGCCACCACATTGTCCCGCCAAATACTCGAGACAAAGGGGACACCGTATGTGGTCGTCGTCGCAGCGATCCGCCGGTCGACCGGATCGACGAAATACGAATGCACAAAATACCAATGATCTCCATCCGTGATCCCTTCGAATAACGGACAGGGCCGCTGGATATTGACTCGATTCCAGCCCATGTGGGGAACTTTCAGCGTAGGATCAATCTCAAACCGCCTGACCCTGCCCGGAATGATACCGAGTCCTTTGTGCACGCCGAACTCCTCGCTCTCCGTGAACAACAATTGAAGTCCCAAACAGATTCCCAGAAACGGTTTCCCTGATTGGATCGTTGCGCGAATCGCCTCCGCCAATCCATAGCGCTCAACATTGGCCATGCAATCACCAAACGCTCCGACACCAGGTAGAACGACGTGACTCGCATTCCCGATCACCTGCGTATCACGGGTGACCTCTGCCTGATGTCCCACTGCCTCAAAGGCCTTGGAGACACTGCGGAGATTGCCCATACCGTAGTCGATGATCGCAATCATAGCCAATTCCTGCAGGATGCTGAAAAAGCCCGCCAGCTTCGTTCTCGGCTCATCGAAATCCTCAACGTACCCCTGAGGGTACGCCTCCGGTTTCGACTCGCCTTGTATCTTGGTTTGAACCATGAAGCTTGATACCGTGCCGTGTCAAACCGAATATGCTAGACCGCCTCGCCTGAGGTCGAATGAAGACCGTGCCGCAGCGTGGGTCGGCATATTCCATCACAGGAGAGTCCGCACAGTCGCCTGGGCCAACTGAGCCCGCATGGTGCAAGGACGGGCCTCGACGAGGAGGAGTGGCATGACAGACACACCGGTCTTTGTCGGCATTGACATTTCGAAAGCGCGCTTGGATGTGGCGCTGCGTCCGGCGGGGACGCTCGTGACCGTGTCGCATGACGAGGCGGGAATCGCCACGCTCGTGCAGCAATTGACGGGGCTGTCGCCGGCAGGGATTGTCGTGGAAGCGACCGGTGGCTTGGAGGTGCTGCTCAGCGGCGCACTGGCCACGGCCGGGTTGCCGGTGGCGGTCGTGAATCCCCGCCAAGTCCGTGACTTCGCCCGCGCCACGGGGCGCTTGGCCAAAACTGATCGCCTCGATGCGCAGCTCTTGGCGCAGTTTGCGGACGTGGTCCGTCCGGCGCGCCGGGCGTTGCCCGACGCCAGTACCCAGCAGTTGGCGGCCCTGATCACGCGGCGGCGGCAGCTGGTGGAGATGCTCACGGCGGAGAAGAATCGGCGGAGCAGTGCGCCGCGAGCGATGCGGCGCCAGATTCAACAACACATCGACTGGCTCGAACAGCACGTGGCCCACCTCAATCAAGAGCTGACGGCGGCGATCCAAGCGAGTCCCATCTGGCGGGAACACGAGGAGTTGTTGCAGAGTGTCCCCGGCATTGGACCGGTGGTGACCCGTACCTTGCTGGCGGAGTTGCCGGAACTGGGGACCTTGACCCGCCGACAAATCGCCGCATTGGTGGGCGTGGCGCCGCTGAATCGGGACAGCGGGACCTTCCGGGGGAAGCGGACCGTCTGGGGTGGCCGTGCCACCGTGCGCGCGGTGCTCTATATGGGAGCCTTGGTGGCGGCGCGCCATAATCGCGTCCTGAAAGCCTTCTATCAACGGTTGCGGTTGGCCGGCAAAGCCCCGAAGGTGGCCCTTACGGCTTGTATGCGCAAGCTGCTGACGATGCTCAATGCCATACTGAAACATCGGACTCCATGGCGAGACATGTGTGTGCCGGTAACTTGACATTCAAGACAGTCGCTCCGGTCTTCACTCGCTGCGGCCTTGCTGGACGGCCTTTTTGAGCATCCCGCGGGAGTCTTCTTCCGTTTAAATGTTGTTTTCCCGCAGCTTCCTGGAGGTGGAGGGAAGACTCCCAGTTCCGCTCATGCCTCTTGCCCCATACTTGGCCGTAACGTTGTAACAATACCCCAACTGGAGTCGCCCTGCCACTCCTCAATTATGTGAACACCTACCCTGAATATTTTTCATGATTTCTTGACCAGCCAGCATCGGAATCGGGAGAGACTCCCGGTACATTTTCTGTTTTCATTTCTTTTCCTTGCCACAATCACTCATTGACTCAATGCCTCCACCTCTCTACGATCTGGACCAAGCGGAGTCATCATGGTCTATGTGCTTCTGATTCTGTTAGCGACCTTTGCCCCGAACGATGCTTGTGCCGAATGGCAGTGCCCACATCCACTCCTAGAATGTACCGAACTTTGCAACGATCCACATCCCTGCATCAGACCTGACGGTGTTTTTTATGTTTGTCAAACATGCTGCAAGAAAGGAAAGAAGGACGACTGCATCACACAAATTTTGGATGGTCCATTCGTTTCAGCACCTCCGCCTCAACAAAAGCCTTCATCCACTCCGGCAGCGCAGGTACCCCAATCAGCACCTCCGTCCCTCCCGCTAGAACTGCCTAAGATCGAGATACCTTCCATATTGAAACCTCGGTCGTCAGGTACTCCTGAAACGCCTTAACCACAACCCATCCGATGAGACTGCCTTTCTCACATGTTGGTTAACGAGGCCATATGATGTCAGACTGCATTCTTGTCGCAAAGCCTCCGGAAGCTTTCTCAGAGCCTGAAATCCTAGATTTTATGGCGCTGGTGCACGCCGGTAATGAGGTCGAAAATGTCGTGCTCGAACGGAATGTCCGAAATGCAAAGTGTCTCGTCTTTGGACGACAGGCGTCATGTTTGGTCGGGGTAGCCGCGCTAAAAATCCCGTTGAGCAGCTATCGTCAAAACATCGAATCTAAGGTGGTGGTGGCCTTGAATGAAATGGAATTTCCTTTCGAGCTTGGATATGTGTTTGTTTTACCAAGCGCCCGACTCCAAGGCCTCGCGATGAAACTCTGCCAAGCTGGACTTTCCCTAGCAGAGGGGAGAGGGGTGTTCGCGACTGTACGAACGAATAATGATGGTATGACCATGGTACTTGCAAAAGTTGGGTTCTCGAAAGCTGGGCAGCCCTATCTTTCGCGCCGAGGCGATTATCGCATTCAGCTTTTCGTGCGCCATGTAACCCAACAAGTCGTTCCAGAGGACAGCCACGCTTCTAGTCCAGCTGGTAAGGCTCCGACTGTATAGCGATAGAGCAAACCCATCGGAGGGCCAGACGTTTCAATCGCACATTCCGCTGACTTGCCGATGAAACACAAAGGGCAGGCGCCTTTTCAGATGCCTGCCCCGCTTCAGAATCATCTCGAGTTTAACCGACCTCGATTGGCTACAACATCCCCTTCGTCGAGAGCACCTTTCCCGCCAACCGTTCCTCCAGCATCGTGGCTTGATCCAACGCTTTGGCCAGCGCTTTGAAGATCGCCTCCATGATGTGGTGCGGGTTACGGCCGTACATGAGATTCACGTGGAGATTCAAGCCACCATGGGTGACAAAGGCTTGGAAAAAGTCTTCGAAGAGGCCGAGATCAAAGGCTTTGATCTTCCGATCCGGTAAATTCACGTTGTAGACAAGGTAGGGCCTACCACTGAGATCCACCGTCACTTGTGCCAGTGTTTCATCGAGAGGGGCCGAGGCAAACCCGAATCGCTTGATCCCTGCCTTCTCACCCAATGCCTGATGCAAAGCCTTCCCCATGACGATCCCGACATCCTCGACCGTGTGGTGCTCGTCGATATCGATGTCGCCTTTGGCCTGGACGGTGAGGTCGAAGAAGCCATGCTTGGACAATAGCTCCAGCATGTGGTCGAAGAAACGAATCCCGGTGTCGACCTTTCCTTGGCCGCTACCGTCCAACGTCCATTCGACCAGGATATCCGTCTCTTTCGTGGCACGATGAATTGACGACTGCCGAGGCGCAGATCCGTTCTTCTTCATGAGAACCTGCTCTGGGCCGACTTGGCATGCGCGTCGAACCCTTCGATGTGGGCCAGTCGAATCAAATGGTCTTTCGCCTTGCTCAATTCCTCGCGCGTATAGTGCACGATGTTGCTCACCTTGAGATAGTCGTGAACGGAGAGTGCCGATAAAAATCTGGCTGTCCCGCCGGTGGGCAGGACGTGATTCGGTCCGGCAACATAATCTGCTACCGACGGGGGAGTGTACCGGCCCAAGAACAGCGCCCCCGCGTGACGGATTTTCTCGAGATAGTCAAATGGTTCATCCACCGAGAGGGTCAAATGTTCCGGGGCGATCTGGTTGGCCACCACGATCGCTTCGTCCATCGTATCGACCACGAACGCCACCGAATGACGCGCAATGGACCTGGCCGCAATCTTTTCCCGTTGCAACCCCTTCAACTGACTACCGATGAGGTGGACCACATCCTTCGCCAGCTTGGATGATGTGGTGACGAGATAGACCTGCGCATCCTCGTCATGCTCGGCTTCGCAGAGAAGATCGGCGGCAACATGCGCCGGCTTGGCATCGCCATCTGCAACGACAAGCAGTTCGCTCGGGCCCGCCACCATGTCGATCCCGACTGTGCCGTACAAAAGCCGCTTAGCCGTCGCAACATAAATATTGCCGGGACCCACGATCTTGTCGACGCGCTGGATAGTCTTTGTTCCATAGGCCATCGCACCGACGGCTTGCACGCCTCCGACACGATAGATCTCCGTGACGCCGGCGATGTCGGCTGCGACCAAGAGATAGGGATTGATCGGACCTTTTTGTGGCGGCGTACACATCACCACACGGGAGACGCCTGCAACCTTAGCTGGGATCGCGCACATCAACACCGACGAGGGATAGACAGCCTTCCCCCCTGGCACGTACACCCCGACCGCATCGATCGGTGTGACCACCTGTCCTAGCGTCGCCTCGTTGTCCTGATACATCCACGTCTTGATCCGCTGGCGTTCGTGGAACGAGGTAATCCGACGGGCTGCAAACCGGAGTGCGTCGCCTTCGTCTTTCCGAATGTGGAAGTAGGCCTCTTTGATCTCTTCAGGGGTGACGCGTAGCTCCGTATCTTTCATGGAGACGCGGTCGAATTGTTTCGTATAGCGGAGAACGGCCTTGTCCCCTCCCCGTTCCACGGCCTGCAGAATCGCCTTGACCGTCTTTTCTACGGCAGCCCCCTGAACTCGGCCACGGGACGTGACTTTCTTGAGGGCAGGGAGAAAGGCCCGCTCGGTTGAGGCCACAATCTTCATGTGCGCGTCCGTTTAACCCCTCGACGTACCCCGCGTGAAACCTTGCGCGAAGAGGATGTTCGAGATCCGCCTGGTGTGCTGCTTACAGCCCGGAGCTTTTTGATCAGCTCTGTGACCACCGCATGCTTCAGTTTCAAACTTGCTCGATTGACGACTAACCGAGCCGTGGACTGTGCAATGCACTCCACTTCGACAAGATCATGTGCTTTCAGCGTGTTGCCGGTCTCGACCAGATCCACGATCCGATCGGCTAGACCAACCAACGGCGCCAGTTCAATCGAGCCGTATAACTTAATGATTTCGACCGGGACGCCTCGCTGATTAAAATACCGCTCCGTGATCTTCGGATACTTGGTCGCTACCCGAATTTTCGAGGACAGCCGGTCGCGTGAAGCCTGTCCCTTGAGCGCGGCGACGGCGATTCTACACGCTCCGAACTGTAAATCCAATGGCTCGTATACGTCGCTATGTTGCTCCATCAAGACGTCTTTGCCGACAACCCCGATGTCCGCTGCGCCATATTCAACATAGGTCGGCACATCGGTCGGCCGCACGATGAGGAAGGTCATCCCGATTTCCGGGCAGGGGAACACCAGCCGGCGACTTTCGGTCGAGAGCCTACCCAAGGCATATCCCGCACGACGAAAGAGGTCCAGCGTGAGATCCAACATTTTCCCTTTCGACAAGGCAATCGTCAGCATGGCGTCAACGAGTCCCGGCCAGAGCCGCCCCTTCTTTGTGACGGGTAATCGTTGCACCCAGGCTACTCAGCTTCTCCTCCATTCGCTCATAGCCACGATCGAGATGGTAGACCCTGAGAATCTCTGTCGTGCCCTCCGCGGCAAGACCTGCCAAAACCAATCCAGCACTTGCACGAAGATCGGACGCCATGACCGGAGCTCCGGCCAATCTGTTAGTTCCGGTCACCACTGCCCGATTGCCTTCAACCTTGATCTCGGCACCCATCCTGCGCAGCTCCTCGACATGCATGAAGCGGCTTTCGAACACTGTCTCCGTAATCACACTCGTGCCCTCGGCAGCCGTCATCAAGGCCACCATCTGGGCCTGCATATCGGTGGGAAACCCTGGATACGGCAATGTCCGGATGTCGACCCCTTTGAGTCGCGATGCCGCATCGAGATGAATCCGATCCTTCTCCACCTCCATCTTGACGCCGGCTTCACGTAGCTTCATCAGCAAGGCATCCAAATGATTCGGACTGCATCGATTGAGCGTCACCGTTCCATGTGTAATAGCCCCGGCCACCAGATATGTTCCTGTCTCGATGCGATCTGGAATCACGTCGTGATCGCTTCCGTGCAATTCACGAACCCCTTCGATCGTGATGACATCCGACCCGGCGCCGACGATGCGAGCCCCTCGCTTGACGAGAAAGTTCGCGAGGTCCACGATTTCCGGTTCTTTCGCGGCATTTTCAATGACCGTGGTCCCCCGGGCAAGCGACGCGGCCATCATCAGATTTTCTGTTCCAGTGACCGTCGGCGTATCGCAGTAGATTTGTGCCCCCACCAGCCGTTTCGCTTTGGCGTGAATATACCCGTGTTCCATCGAAACTTCCGCACCCATTTTGGCGAGCCCTGCAAGATGGAGGTTGACGGGCCGTGACCCAATGGCGCAGCCACCAGGCATCGACACCGTGGCTTCTCCCCATCGTGCCAGTAAGGGTCCCAATACGAGCACAGAGGCTCGCATGGTTTTTACCAGATCGTATGGAGCATGGGTCGAGGTAATGACATCGGCGTTTATGAGCGCACGATTCCCTTCATGATGGACCTTCGCGCCCAAAATGCCCAACAACTTGCCCATGGTGAGGACATCCACGACGCGAGGTACGTTGGTAATGACACATTCGCCGCCGCCGAGAATGGTAGAGGCTAAGATCGGCAATGTGGCGTTCTTTGCCCCGCTAATCTGGATTTCCCCTCGAAGCGGAATCCCGCCAGTGATGACTATACGATCCATCGCCTCCGCCCCTATGCTCCTACTCGCTCCACAATCAACGCACGCTCAAGTCCTGCCGCGTCGTAGACCAGTTGGTGAAATCTGTACCCGAGGATCTGGTTGACAACCCGGCGCAATGCACGAGCCTGGCCGGCGCCAATTTCCATGATCAGTGCGCCGTCGGGAGCCAGGTATCGACCGGCCTCCTGCAGCAACCGTTCGTGCAACTCCGTCCCCTGAGGTCCAGCAACCAGCGCGCTTCGTGGTTCGAACAGCCGTACTTCAGGCTGCAGCGTGGCCCAGTCGGCTTCTGCAATATACGGAGGGTTCGACACGATGAGGTCAATACCCCCTTCCAGTTTCGGGTCAGTCAATGGTCCCAGCAAGTCGCCTTCTATCCATGTGATACGCTCACTTACCGCGTGGCGGACGGCATTCTGCTTAGCGATATTGAGCGACGCGTTCGAAAGGTCGGTTGCGATCACCCGCGCTCGAGGTCGCAGCCGCGCAATCGTCACGGCAATGCACCCAGACCCCGTGCAGACATCGACGATGGTAGCCTGTCGCTCGACGGGAATTCGTTGCACGACTGTTGCCACCAGCAATTCTGTCTCCGGCCTCGGGATGAGCACCGCAGGGTTTACATCAAACTCCAGCCCGCAAAACTCCTGAGTCCCCAAGATATATTGCAAGGGCTCACGAGCAACCCGCCGTCCGATCAGCGCTCTCGCAGCCTGCTGTTCGGCAAAAGACAGCACTCGGTCTCGATCGGCAACAATTTGATGTGCAGGAAGCCGGAGGGCGTGCTCTATGATCCACAACGCTTCCTGACCCGCGCTGTCAATGCCGGCCTGTTCCAGGGTCTGTCGCGTCTCGGCGATCAGCTCACCGATATGCGTCGCCTGGGCTACTGACTGTAAGAGAGGGGCGACCGTATCCACCTTAGGCAGTTCCCACTTCTTGTTGACGCTGCGCTTTCAACGCCTGAACGAGTTCGTCGAGGTCCCCCTCGAGCACCTGTTCCAACTTATGCAATGTCACTCCAATACGATGATCCGTCACTCGATTCTGCGGAAAATTGTATGTGCGAATCTTTTCGCTTCGCTCACCCGTACCTACCTGAGCCTTGCGATTCTGCGCGATTTCCGCTTCTTGCTTCTCCCGTTCCGCCTCGACAATTCTGGCCCGCAGGGTTCGCATGGCCTTGTTGCGATTCTTCAGCTGGGATCGTTCGTCTTGGCAACTGACCACCACACCGGTGGGAATATGGGTGATCCGCACCGCCGATTTGGTCGTATTGACGCTCTGGCCGCCGGCGCCGGATGAGCAGAAGGTGTCGATCCGAAGGTCCATGGGATCGATATGCACATCGACCTCGTCCACCTCAGGCATCACCGCGACAGTGACAGTGGATGTGTGAATCCGGCCACTGGCCTCAGTGACGGGGACGCGTTGCACACGGTGGACTCCGGCCTCGAACTTGAAGTGGCTGTACGCGCCCTTGCCTTCTATCAGCGCGACAACTCCCTTATAGCCTCTATAGCCTCCCGGCCCAGTTTCTGTGGCTTCGACCATATCAACCTTGAATCCTTTGATCTCCGCATACTTGCTATACATGCGGAACAATTCTCCCGCAAAGAGCGCGGCCTCGTCGCCGCCGGTCCCGGCACGGATTTCGAGAAGCAAGCTCTTCTCATCCCGCGGGTCCTTGGGAATAAGCAGTTCTTTGGCCTGCTGTTCGATCTCACGTTGCTGTTGTTCAAGTGCGGCACTCTCCTCCATCGCCATCTTGTGCAATTCATCCCCGGCCGAGGGATCTCCAAGAATTTGAGCCGCTTCTTCCAATTGCTTTGCGTGGGCTCGATAGCTGGCAAGCAGCTTGGCCATCGGTTCGAGATCCGTCCGCTCCTTATTAACTTTGTGGAGCTGCGAAGGTTGGCTCATCATAGACAGGTCCATGAGCTGATTCGTCAACTCGTCATACCGAGTCACCAACGCTTCCCATTTCTTCAGTAAGACGATTTCCATGGCCTCGTTTATCTCTTGTTCGGTCTTAAGCCAACTGTACAAAAACAAAGAGACCCTGCCCCTCAGCGAAGCAGGGTCCCTCTATGATCTCTTCTCGAGCTACTTGCTTTTCTTCGCGTACTTCTTCTTGAACCGTTCAACACGCCCTTCGGTATCAATAATCTTCTGCGTTCCTGTGAAAAATGGATGGCAGTGTGAACATATATCGACATTGATATCGCCACCCGTTGACCTGGTCTTATATTTATTGCCACAGGCGCAATGCACCGCGACTTCCCGATACACGGGATGAATACCCTTCTTCATAATTCACACTCCCCCGACGTCACAATCATCAGCCTTCGCCCATTCGAAGGCCTGCCACTGTACCGTGTCTCGGCAACAGGATACAAGGCGGATATTATCGATTCATCGACTGCAGGAATTCCTGATTGGTCTTGGTGCCATGCAACTTATCCATCAGGAACTCCATGGCTTCCATTGTCCCAAGCGGGCTCAACACCTTACGCAATATCCACATCTTATTGAGACGATCTTTATCGACCAGCAATTCTTCTTTCCTCGTCCCGGATTGGCTGATATCAATGGCTGGAAAGAGCCGCTTGTCCGCCAAACGGCGATCGAGGTGGACCTCCATGTTACCGGTCCCCTTAAACTCTTCAAAGATCACATCATCCATCCGGCTACCTGTGTCGACAAGAGCGGTCGCCATGATAGTCAGACTGCCACCGTTTTCGATGTTGCGAGCTGCTCCAAAGAACCGCTTCGGTCGCTGGAGGGCATTCGAATCCAATCCTCCCGATAACACTTTGCCACTCGGAGGCGCAATCGTATTGTACGCACGTGCCAAGCGAGTAATGCTATCCAGCAGCACAACGACGTCCTTTTTATGTTCGACCAGTCGTTTGGCCTTTTCAAGTACCATCTCAGCAACCTGAGCGTGACGCTGAGCCGGCTCGTCAAAGGTGGAGCTGATGACTTCGGCCTTCACTTGCCGCTGCCAGTCGGTGACTTCTTCGGGTCGCTCGTCGATGAGGAGCACAATCAGAGTCACTTCCTTGTGGTTCTTTAGAATGGCTCGAGCGATGGCCTGCAGCAACATCGTTTTCCCTGTTCGGGGAGCCGCGACGATCAACCCACGCTGTCCTTTGCCGATCGGGGTCGTGAGATCCATCACACGCGTACAATACTCTTCACGGTCGAACTCGAGGACCAGACGCTCTTCTGGATAGAGTGGTGTCAGGTTATCGAAGAGGATTTTGTCGCGAGACACTTCAGGATCTTCGTAATTGACCTTTTCCACCTTAAGCAACGCAAAATACCGCTCACTCTCCTTGGGCGGCCGGATCTGCCCGGACACAATGTCCCCGGTACGCAGATTGAAGCGCCTTATTTGAGAGGGCGATATATAAATGTCGTCAGGACCGGGGAGATAGTTCGAATCGGGAGCGCGCAGAAATCCGAATCCGTCAGGCAGCGTTTCGAGCACCCCTTCGCCAAAGACTACGCCGTTGTTCGCTGTCTGCGCCTGCAGAATCGCAAAAATCAATTCCTGCTTCCGCAGAGTGGGTGCACCATCGATCTTCAAATCGCGCGCCACTTCATTGAGATCGGCGATGGACTTCTGCTTTAGCTCTGCCAGATGCATAACCTCCCCCTTCGTTTGTGTCATATGTATCCTCTCAAGCCCCGACTGCATTGTTATCGGCAGCAATCGCGCACGTGATGAACCATAGGAAATTGTCCACGGACTGACTAGTAGCGTAATGGTATTGCGTTGATAATTGTGTCGTGTGTATCAGCTAAAAGAGGATGACCCGCGAGGGATTGACTTGTTTTTCGCGCGTCGCTATCAGGGTACGACTCTGTCTCATGGTTGCGGATATTGTTGCAGGCCGGAACTCATGCGTCGCTGACTCGTCTCTATTCCTTGAGCAATTGCGACTTGTTTCGAGATGCGCCCCGGAAGTCTTGTGTGTGGAGATAACTTAGAGTTCGAGCTGAGAAAGTATGCAAATCATAGCGCGAGTGTCATTCCTTGTCAACAGGGATTTATCTTTTTTATTCTCACATGCTCCACTTTGTGGTGCAACCCACTGAATAGGCCTCTTTCTAACCTTGGCACAGTCACTTTGCTCCGACGCACACGGTTGCAGCGCAAAAGAACGGTGTGCTAAAGGAGGAGAGCTTGCGGAGGGACAGCATGGCGCACGACGACGAACATGGACAGCATGAACGAATGTTTACTTTGGACGAGGCTAATCGCCTCATTCCTCAGCTCAATTCCAAGTTAACATCGATTCAGCAAGCCAAGGCCGTCTTGTCACGCACGAAAGAAGATATCAAGAAAGCCAGTGCTCGGGCCGAATACAGCGGGGGTAGTACCGTTGGTCACCTCTATATATTGGGTCTGCAACAAGTTAGTGCGAACCTTCAGGCCATTCAGGAACTCGGCATCCTGGTGAAGGACCTAGACCTCGGCCTCTGCGACTTTCCTCACCTTCGCGATGGCCGAGTGGTCTATCTATGCTGGAAACTCGGAGAACAAGAAGTTCGCTGGTGGCATGAAACGACCACTGGCTATAAGGATCGCTGCCCGCTAGAGGACCTGGCCTGAGCTTATAATCCACATCATCAGCCCGCGAGACATTTATGAAATTCGTTATACTCGGCTTCGACGGTCCCGACGGAGAGGCCAAGCGAAAGATTTATCGCCCAGCACATCTCGCCAATATAGAACCCTTAGATGCACAAGGCCGAGTTGTGCTCGCCGGTCCACTCACAGATAAGACAGGCAGTCTTATCGTTATCGAAGCGGACTCGCTGGAAGACGCACAACGGTTCGCTCGCGAAGACCCCTATTCCGTCCACGGTGTCTTTAAGCGGGTCGAAGTCCACCCATTTATTCAAGTCTTTCCGAAAGAACAATAACCCACAGGTCGATCACTCCACCAGCTCTCATTCCGTTCACCCCCCTCTGATTACGTTGCCGCTTCCATCATCGCGCGGTATAGTTATTTCGATGGAACTGTACCGGCGGATGTTCTATTTTTTGCTGTTTGTGCTTTTTCTTTTGGCAACCCCCGCATTCAGCACTTCCACGAAAACTGTCATCGCTGATGGTCACTATGTCATGGCCGACGGCGACACCTTAGCCGGTGCGGAAGAAAAAGTCCTTCAACGAGCCCAACGCAACGCAGTGGAAGAAGCGGGGATCTATCTTGAAGCGACATTTCACGATGTGGAAAAAGAATCTGGCGGAAGGAGCACACAAACCAGTTCGTTGGAAATTAGAACGATTGCTGCCGCTGTCACAGAGACGAAAATCCTCGAATCCAGACGTTCCTTCGAACTGGGCCGTCCTGTCTTCTTCGTACGCATCCGTGCCACAGTCAATCTAAGTAGTCTGACCGAGGCTATACGCCGAATTCAATCCGACCAGCAACTTGCACAACATTTTCGCCAACTCCAGCAGGAAAATCTCCGATTGCATTCTCAACTGCAAGAACTTCAACAGCAGCCGGTGGGCGTCCGAATGTTGGCTATCGGTCCGAATGGAAAATCCTCTTCGCACGGACAGGCACGCATGTTGCTTGAGACTGCACTCCACACATCAAATCTCCGGGATAAGATCCAGCTCAGCACTGACGCCGCCACCCTTGACGACCGCTACGTCGATCCACTCATTGTTCGGGGGCAAACCCATCTACGACTCGTCTCGCTTGCGTTTTCCCAACGGGCACGGGTATCGGATTATGCGGACTATTTGGACAAGGCCAGAATAGATTTCGATCACGCCATCGCACTCGATGCCAGGAACGTGTGGGCATGGGTCGGGAAAGGAGATGTACTCACGTGGCTGAAGAAATTAGATGAAGCTGCAGCTGCTTATGAGCAAGCTCTTGAACTCGATTCGTTTGCCGATATCGCTCGCCAGCCCTTGATCGGTGTGTATACGACACAAGCTCGTCGTCAGTCGGACGCCAAATCTTGGCATCGGGCTTTGGCCACGTTGAATAAACTCCTGAAAGCTGAAACGCCTGAAAGTTGGATTCCCTATCAAAAAGAAGCCTACGCACTGCGGAGCGATGTTTATCTTAAGCTGAATCAGCCAGAACAGGCGATCGAAGATCTATCAACGGTTATTCGGGTCGATCCAACTAACGCTGCAGCCTTGGTGACCCGAGCGAAGCTGTATCAAGAACGGTCACAGGGTCGACTCGCCAAGGATGATTTTGAGCGCGCCTGCGTTCTTGGTTCTGTTTCAGCCTGTGAGCAATTGCCATGATCCCACGCAACAGATTGATTTCGTGCTAGCATCTCATGCGCAAGCGAGCCTGCCTAGTACGACCAAGCGAGTATCCGATAGTTTGACAGACCGGATAAACCAATCCTATAATGCACACGCTTGAAATGTAGCCTGGATCGGCGCGATTGCCCCTTTGGGCAAAGGGACGATCCGAGGACAAAAGGCCTAAGCCTTCCTCGTTCAATGGCCCCAAATTTCTCAGCCGTGGGCCTTCTGCGAGGTTGCGGGACCCATGGAAAAAGCTTAGAGTGATAAGGGCTCAAATTTTCAGGAGACTTGAGGTCATCGGTTCTTTAACCCCTTAACCCCTTGCGGAGAGTAAGCTGTAATGACTCAGTATCGCGTCCTTCCAGGCCCTGAACATTTTCTTCCTCCATCTGCTGCCAGCATGGGCATTCGTTTACCGAACCCAGGGGAAGCGCACATCAACGGCGTAATCGTCCCAGAAGAAAAGGCCTATGAGGAAGCCGCGAAACAATTCCTGATGGCCAAGGTGCCGACCCTTTTTCCTGGCCCCTTGGTTCTGTGGGCGTGGAACGAGAAAGCAGCCAAGAAGGCCACGGCCATCCGACATTTATACAACACGCTTAAAGAATGTGTGCAGCCTGGGCAAACGCCCATGCTGATTCCCATGCCGGACTACCGTCCCAAGTACCCCAAAATCAATCCCGAAGTCGAGATCAATCCCAACCACCCGAACCTGACTATCTGGCATAATAAGATCGATTGCTGCATGTTCATAGGGGTCCACTGCCATCAAGCAAATTTATCGCTTAAAATAATTCGAGGTGGCACATCCTGCTATACGATTGCCATGTGCGCTCAAGCAGGTCATGAAGATGCGATGCTCTCGTTCCGCGACGCATCGGTAGAAAAAATTATGACACTGGCCGATGCCGTAAAAAGATTGAAAGGGACGGTTAACCCACGGCTGACGTCAGCCAAGAGCGGAGCCTCAAACTAAGCTACCCAGTTTTGAGGCTCTGAAGACAGTGAAAGGAGTCTGATCCATGGCAGACACACATTCAGTCATCGGCACAAAAAATAAAAAAGGCCAGACCTTCACCGAAACTTGGGAGATGATGAATAATGCACCTCGAACCCCGTCATTCTTTACAGGTAGCGAGGTCATCAAAGAAGCACTCCGGCGGGCCAGCTGCGACGTGATGATTGCGTACCCGATCACACCACAGAGTGAAGCAGCCGCCTTGATCGGCGAGCTCTTTGCCGAAGGTTATATCGGCGACTATTTCCGAGGCGAAAGCGAATTCGCCGTCATGTCACAATGCGCGGGGGCAGCCTTCGGGGGTGCCCGGGTATTCACGACAACTGCAGGACCAGGCACCATGCGTGCCATGGAGAATTTCCCGATGTGGGCCGGCGCACGGCTGCCAATCCAGATGATCGTGACCTGCAGAGGAATTAACTCTCCGTTGTCGATCCAGCCAGACACTCTTGAGATTGCGTATCTTCTGAACACCGGGATGCTCGTCTGGCATGCAGAAACCGCACAGGATTTCTTCGATTGGATTCTCAAAGGTTACATGGTGTCAGAAGAGCCTGACGTGCATCTACCTCTAGCGCTGTGCTGTGACGGATTCTTCGTGACTCACACCAAGGACGTCGTCAATCTCACACCGGCCGATATGTGTCTTCCGCCGTATGACCCGTACCGCTCCCCAGTACCATGCATGGATATGGAGTGTCCGCCGGTCCGAATGATGCGCGATCCATTTGTCATGAAAAGCAATTACATCAGCTATGCCACGCACGCCTCCTGGCAGCAAGAAGTCTGGGCTGCAGTGGAACGGTCCCGCAAACACACAATCAAGTGGCTAAATGGATTGATCGAGACAGAAAATGCCGATGCCGATGTTCTCATTGTCTCTTCCGGCACGGCGGTGTCGCAGGGTCGTGAAGCCATCCGGCTCCTTGACGACGAAGGCATCCGTTGCGGGCTAGTAAAAATCAAAGCCTTACGCCCTTGGCCAGGCGAGGAAATCCGTGAAGCCACGAAAAATGCCAAACACATTATCGTTCCGGAGTTCAATGTGACCGGGTGGTTGGCAAAGGAAATTAAGGCTTCCGTCCCCAACAGCGATCGTGTGCACGCCGGCCCGCATGTGTGCGGGGGCATGACAATGCCACCGGAAATTATTGTATCTGAAATTAAGACCCTGCTCGGCATGCGCACCATGTCGTTGGCCGGTCGCGGCAGTTGATTACATCTACGCAGCAAGGACGGTCTGATTGAATAAGACGCACTACTGAGGAGGCCTACATGAGTAAGGAACGTATCAAGATTTCGGAAGACCTGTACGACATCATGCCGTCCGACTATCAAGACCTGGTCAAGAGCGCGACCTACGGAAAGGAAGATCGAGGCTGGAAGGATATCGGCAACAGTAAAGAGCTGATCGAACAGCACTCCCTCTGCGCCGGCTGCCCTGAATCCATGGCCTTTCGATATATCCTGGCCTCCTTGCCGAACCCAGAAGACACTGTCATGGTCGGCTCCACCGGCTGTACCAGCCTCGTGTTCCCCATGGTGGCTGTGCACAACATCCACTCTCTTTTCGGTAACCAAAACGCCATTGCTTCCGGTTTAAAGCGTGCCCTAAGCGTCCGCTTCCCAGGCCGGACAAAAGATGTGGTCGTGCTCGCCGGCGACGGAGCCACCGTCGATATCGGCCTCGACATGACGTTGCAAGCCTGGTTCCGCCAGGAGAAGTTCACCACGATTTGCTTCGATAACGAACTCTATGCCAACACCGGTGGCCAGGAGAGTGGTCTGATGCAAAAGGGATTCGTCGCCAAGATGGCACCCGTTGGAAAGCTTTTTGACAAGGTCCGTCTGCCCGAAATCGCTCGCGAGTCAGGCTGCCATTACGTCGTTCAATGTACCGTCAGCAAACCGTCCCTTGTTGAGAAAGTGGTGCGGAACGCGATCATGATCTCGCGCGAAATCGGTCCGACCTACCTCCAGCTCTATACGCCTTGCATTCTCGAAATCGGGAAGAACAGCATGGAAGGGCTTCAGGAAATGCGGGATTCGGAGAAACCGACCGAGCGATTCGCCTACAAAGAATACACAAGCGAGCCAGCTAAGCAACTTCTGGCAGAGATAGCTGCCAAGGATAAGGAAAAGAAGGCAGCTGCAAAACAGCTCGCCTCTCAGGGAGCCTAATCCGATTCTGAGGAGAGACGATCATGATCAAGAAAAGACTGAATGTCCGGATGTCGGGATTAGGAGGACAGGGTGCCGTTACCGCCGCACACGTTCTAGCCATGGCCGCCAACCGCGACGGAAAATTTTCGATCTCCAACCCCTTCTTCGGCGCTGAGAAACGTATGGCGCCGGCGGAGAGCTATTGCCGGATCGGCATCGAACGGATCTACGACCGCGGCGAACTGGTATTTCCCGATGTTATCCAGGTCTTTCATCCCCAGGTCATCACCATGGGAAAGAGCTATACCATGCCCTTCTATTCCGGGGTGAAGGAAGGCGGCCTCGTCATCATCAACTCCGCCCAGCCTCTTCTCTCTGAAGAAGATATTCAACGGCTGAAGGATTTAAACGTCGCCTTATTTTACATTGCGGGCACTGAGCTCGCCATCGAGGTTGCCGGCACCGAGTTATCGACGAATATGTCGATGCTCGGATCCGTCGCAGGTATTACGAAGTGCGTCTCGATGGAATCCCTGGACGGGGCCCTACAAGAACGGTTCGGGAAGAAGTTCGTTGCTTCCGGCGGAACCGCCTCCTTGGATGAAGCGATCAAGAAGAAATTCGCCAAGAAAGAAATGTTGCTGGCCAAGAACCTGGCAACCGTGAAGGCAGCCTACGACATCGCCAGTGAGTGGGCCGAGAAGAATCAGTACGAGCTGCGAGTCGGCAATCCTGCCGTTGCGGCTTAACGAGAAAGAAGGAACCAGCTCGCATGTACAACGTAGCGCAAGTCATCGACGAAAAATGCGTAGCCAAGAAGGGGTGTCGGCTGTGCATCATGTACTGTCCTGAGGCCAACTGCCTCGATCTCAATTCGACCAAAATGGTGGCCGAAGTGATCATCGACCGCTGTAAGGGCTGTGAACTCTGCGTGATCGTCTGCGACGCAGCTAAGCACAATGCCATCACCATGCAGGCCGTCAGTGCCACCGGACAGCTGATGACCCAAAAAGGCGAGTCAGCCGCGCTGGGGCAAGCCTACCAAGGGTAACCGTTATGTGTCGCGGGTTTCCCGCGCGAGACCCCATGGCGCCTGCGCTATGGGGTTTTTTGTTGGTCCGTTGTGGAGGAAAAAGATGGAAACTGAAGATAATGTCATCGATGAGCTCCTTCAAGAGATCGCGGGCCTCATCCATGAGTATCCGAAAGTGCTCGAACGGCGTGCAGCCGAAATTCACGCCAGCGGAAAAGACCCAGATTTGGCACAGACACTCGTCAAGGCGGCCGACACCATGCGTGACAGCGGAAATCTTTATCTGACCTGGGCAAAGCATTACGCATCCGTCGCAGCAGGCAATACCGACGCAACCTCGGATGAGGATGAAACCGAAGATTTTGACGTCTAAGGGAATCGCCGCAACAGGGCGATCTATAATCCCCACAAAAAGATCTGCCCCCGACCGGCATCTTTTGCTAGAATACAGCGCCTGACAATGAATCGTCTCGTTCCCCGGTAGCTCAGTTGGTAGAGCAGCCGGCTGTTAACCGGCTGGTCGCAGGTTCGAGTCCTGCCCGGGGAGCCAATATAAGTAAAGGGGTCCTTCACTCTGTGAAGGACCCCTTTACTTCTTCTATTACTGAGACAAGAGGACCTTACGCTAATTCAGTTGTTGCCGCATCGGACGGCCACGCCGGAAATGCGCGAAATCCCCTCTCCTCTCGACTCGGGGTGCTGGAAGATTCATGCTGCGGAGCCATGGAACATTTTTTATAATGGCTTCCATGTCGCCAGACGGACAAGACTTTAGACCGGCAGCCTGGCTCCGCAACCCACATTTCATGACCGTGTTTCCAGGCTATTGGCCTCGTCGAGCGCTCCTCGATGGAGTCCCGACCGAGCCGCGTCTCTTCACGACCGAACCACTCACCCAACTACTCGGCTACTGCCACTGGCAGCCACGCCGCACAGACTGTCGGACCGTGGTACTTGTGCACGGCCTAGAAGGTTGCAGTGAGTCTCATTATATGCGCGGCATCGCCGCGAAAGCCTATCGCGCAGGGTTTAATGTCATCCGGCTGAACCAACGAACCTGTGGAGGGACCGAGCATCTGACGCCGACGCTCTACAACAGCGGCTTGAGTCAGGACTACCGAGCCATCGTCCAGGAATTGGCGCGCGTGGATGGACTCGATCGCATCTGGTTGGTCGGCTATTCGATGGGAGGAAACCTAATCTTGAAAGCCGTTGGAGAAGGCGGCTCGTCGGACCGGGCGTTGGCCGGTGCAATCGCGGTCTGTCCAAATATCGACCCTCCCAAATGCGTCGATGCCTTGGAGCAGCCGCGCAACTGGATTTATCATCGACATTTTCTCGTGAGCTTGAAAGCACGTCTGCTCAGAAAGGCTGCGCTCCTCCCAGGCAAGTGGGATCTCAAGGATCTCGATCGTGTTGCCCTGATGCGTGAATTCGACCACCGCTACACAGCCCCGGACGGGGGATACACCAGCGGCGCCGACTACTACGAGCGCGCAGGCGCCTGTCGCATACTTGACTCTATCGTCGTCCCTACTCTCATCATCACGGCACAAGACGATCCCTTCATTCCCTACTCCATGTTTACAGTGCCGTCGATTCAGCGCCACCCGAAGATTCGAGTGATCGCGCCCAGCCATGGGGGCCATTGCGGATTCATCCACTGGCCACATAACGGGGAAGATCCATACTGGGCCGAGAATCGAATTATGGATTTCTTGCAAGCGCGAATGTGAAAAAAAGATGCGTGGCTGACGAGCCGATCAGGCTGATTGAAGGTGCGCCCGAACTTCCTGCACGTAGGTTTTGAACGGGTCCGGCATAGGAAATGGCGCCTGGCCACGCAGCTGGAAGATCGACCAATTGATCACATAGGAGGGGGAAAATCGTTCTTCTGGCCTTAGATCATCAAGTGGCTCCGGTGGCCCGCAGGCCAGCAAATGTCGAACAAGTTCACCTCGCCCAAACGCTCTGGTGTTGCGTGGCGGATGGTCCATAGCCAGCGCAATCGTCTTGTCCGTAACAAGGCGTGGAACACGCCCTTCTTCCACGAGACCATAGTAGAGCCCCTTGCCGGAATGGAGATTGTGATACTCCAGATCGAGACTCTTCAGTGCCGGGTCGGCCCACGTCGTCTGTTCCGCTTCTCGAAAGGTTTCGAGCAACCATAATTTCGAGGCCCAATCGACCCGACCCACCAGCGTCGTATAATCACGACGGAGATCTCTCAAAACTGTTTCCCATTGATCGAGTACCCAATCGGTTTCTTCGTCCTGTCCTCGATAGTGCATGCGCGCCGCTGCGAGAAATGCTTCCTGAATGTCGATTGCGGAGATCGTCTTTCCGGACTCGAGGCGAACGATCCATTGTCTCTCTTGATCTTGTGACAGCTCCTGCATGGTTTCGACTGGTTCATTGAGGTTGAGGTCGAGCGGTGCGAGACCCTCTTCAATCAGTTGAAGGACCAACCCGGTCGTGCCCAACTTTAAGGCCGTTGCCACCTCTGCCATGTTTGAATCGCCCAATAAGAGATGAATGCGGCGATATTGATTCGGATCGGCCAATGGTTCATCTCTGGTATTGACGATGGCGCGATTCTGCTGCACCCATTCGAAGAAGTCATTGACGATGTAATCGGCGCGTTGAGAGAGCTGAAACGGAAGAAAGGACTCCTGTGCATAGCGATGGTTCGTTCCTCTCGGCACAATGAGCCGGTCCATTTGAACCCAGGCATCCTGGGGACCCGCCGCGCCGATACGTCCCGCCCCCGTAAATATTTGTCTGGTTACCAGGAACGTCACAAGGGGTCCGAGTCCGCGCCGCGTAAAGGGGAAACGCCGCGAAACGAGATAATTTTCATGCGATCCAAATGTTGCATCGGTTTCATGGTCCACATTGTTCTTGATCAACGACACCGTGTCGGCCAGACCAAGGTCTTGAATCGCATCCTGCAGCAACTGATCGCCGGCGCGGTCTGAGGCCACCACATCACTGAGCGATTCACACTCCGGCGAGGCCCACTCCAGATGTCCCATATCGAGATACATACGTCCGGCATTGGTGAGAAATCCTCCATTGCCCGGCGGCTCGTCGTGTCCCCGGTGGTGTAGATCGAGCACCCCTCGCCGCTGTATGTGAAAGAGATGGTCGCGAATCTTGTGGGCAAACCAGGTGGGGGAATGGTCAGGCCGGTCTTGATTCACCAAGAGTCCGTATTCGGTTTCGAGTCCGAAAATACGGTTCAACATCTCAATTTGCCACGATGGATTGAAGCGCCATCGGCAGGAAGAGTGAAAGATCTGCAGGCTTGAGCGCCCGATACTTAGAGGTGCCGGGAGCCTGGCGTTCGAGCACCGCGCATTCGATCGTCCGGTCTGCGGCAAGGCTTCGCACATGTGCGATCAACGTGTCGTTGCTTGGAATCACGGCTGCCGATGAGCTGGTTCCACTCGTCGATGGCGTAACCTCACCCTGTTGAGCCGCCTCATCTTCCTGCTGCGCCAACGAACCGATTGCCCAGGCACGCAGCGCCACGTCCAACGCTTGCCCTAATGAGACCGTGGCGGTTTGTTGGGCTTTGAGATAGTCCACCATCTTCGTCTGAACAGCCTGACCGGCAGCCAAAACCGCGCGAGCCGTCGTTTCCTCAAACGTGCCATCGTAGTTGATCGTCAGGAGTGCGTCCTTCTCCGGCTTCTGCCCCAACTCGGCCACCAGGATCCGCACGATGAACGGCGCTTTATACACCTCCTCAAACGCCTGCTTAATCACCGGAGCAATGCCGTATTTCACCAGTCTCGATCCTGTCACGTCAGACGGCGAACGGTTGAACCCTTCGACATGCGCCATTTCAAGCAAACTGAAACGAAGTTTTTCCAAATCCGTGGGGTGCCCCATCCCACCCAACGCCAGCCGATCGTAAATCTCATACAATTTCGGGGTTCCCTTGCTCACCGTCGTCATGAGGATGCCCCCATCGTAGGTCAGGGCGACAACCGGACTCCCCTGTTTGAGTTGATCGTCGAGATACTGTCGTCGATTGCCGACGGCTTCGACCCAACGATAGGGTTCTTCATACATAGCGCAACACCTGCGATTCATAGAGTGGTTTCAACGTGGCATCCGGCGCCGTCTGTACACCAGCTCCAGTAATCAACTTGATCACGGGGTACACACTCGCCTCTCGGTTCACACCGCCTGTCGCCGAATCGAACTCCGCCGCGCTCGTGAGGAAACGCAGGGCCTGCACCACCGCCTGCTCTTCCGGCATCACGCTGAGCGGCTGCTCGCCCCACCTATTCAGATAATGCAAGATCCCCCGGATCGTGGGAGAGCCGGAGCCGGATACGGCATACTCAACGCCTTCGAACTCCGCGCCGAGGATATCGTAGAAATAGATCTTGGCCGATCCCTGCTCCAGATCGTAGCCGGCAAACACCGGAACTACTGCGCCAGTGCCAGCCAACGCCGCGGGTACATTCTCCTTCAAGAGCTTGGAGACGGCGCGTAGTTTGCCGTCGAAACTCAATTCTTGCAGTTGCGTTCTCCGGTAGTATTTGAAGGAATGTTCCAGGACGCGTACCATTTCATAGGCGGTCGCCGGGACGCCGGCAATCGCCATCACACTATGCCGATCGATCTCCAACACCTTGTCTGTGCGATCGTACATCACCATATTGCCGGCGGTCGCGCGACGATCTCCGGCTACCAGCACGCCATCGCGATACTTGAACGCCAGAATCGTGGTGGCATTCGTCAGCGTCTGGTCAGTCCCCGCCGCCGTCGGTGCGCCGAACGTGTATCCCTGTTCCTTCAACAGCTGAAGAAAATCCCCTTGCATCCCCATCTTAGAACCCCTCGTGAAGCGTCAGGCGATCGGACCTCAGAGCCTAACCTCTTACCCCTAACGTCTCTACTCCCCTGTTCTCTGCCGATACCGCTCCGCCTGCTTTGGATCGACTTTGCGCATGCGCTTGAGCAGATTATCTTTATCAGGCGACCCTCTCTCAGGCCGCTTCGGCCCGCCGCTTTCATCGGAGGGCCCCGGCGCCTTCGGCATCGGATTGCCCGGTCCTTCACGGCGTTCGGGCGTCGAAATGTAGTTCATGATCGGGACTCCTTTTGTCGATTCCATGCGTTCAGCGCATCCATCGGAGAGGCCGCATCCTCGAAGATCTGCGCGCAGACTTTCACGGTCTGAGGCTCGAAGAGGTCGCCCATTTCTAACGTTCGCGGAAGCAGTCCACCGCTGAACTGAATACGTTCCCACTGCATCGACTTGATCTGATCCGGAAACCGCCTGATGCAGAGACCTCGAATCCCCGCTCTGGTATCGGACGGACCGGCCACCAAGGCCGATTCAACGTCCTGCTCCGTCGTCATCCGCCAAACCTTCCCCTCGGCCTCAAGCCCCAAAAAAAGGCCGCGATCAGGATTCACGTTATGGTACTCCAAATCCAAACTTGCCAGCCAGGGATCATCCCATCCAATCCGCTCTTCCTGTATAAAGGTTTCCAGCAGCCAGAGTTTGGTGACCCAATCAAGTCGCCCGACGAGTTGCCGTCGATCGCCGGTGAGCAATCGCAGCGTGGAAGCCCATTCACGAATGATCCAGTCAGTTTCATCATCAGCGCCCGCCAAATGCTTCTCGGCTGCGAGATAGTACTGCTCTTGAATGTCAAGGCCCGTGATGGTGCTGCCGTTCTTCCGACGAACTGTCGCCTTGAGGTTTTGATCGCGAGACAGCTGCTTCACTGCCGTGACAGGGTGTTCCAATTCAAGAGGTGGGGCAGCGCCTTGCGCGATCAACTCCAGCACCAACTGCGTCGTTCCGACTTTTAACGCCGTGCTGTACTCACACATATTGGCATCGCCGACAATGAGATGGAGCCGTCGAAATTGTTCCCGAACCGCGTGCGGTTCGTCCCTCGTATTCAGAATCGGCCGGTTGTGCATGGTGTCGACGCTCAAATCCGTCTCCATAAAGTCGGCTCGTTGAGACAGCTGATAGTGGCCCGGCACGAATCCGCTCTCTTGACCTTCTACCCCGACTTTGCCGGCTCCAGCAATAACCTGCCGGCTGACAAGAAACGGCAGCATTCCCGCCGTCAAAGACGCAAAGGGAATCGATCGAGACACGAGATAGTTATCGTGACAGCCGTAGCTGTGTCCGTGAAAGTCCGTGTTGTTCTTATACAGCTGCACAGGAGACCCGCCGATCGCATGGTTACGGCGTTCAGCCGCCCGCTGGACAATTCGTTCGCCGGCCCGGTCATGAGCAAGAATATCTACCAGGATTCGGCATTCCGGTGTGGAATATTCAGGATGCGTATGATCGTTATAGAAGCGCGCGCCGTTCGGAAGGACCAGATCGCTCTTCATCTCATGAAACGAAAACGGCCGATGAGTATCGACCTTCGCGAACTCATCTTCTTCTTGGTCTTGCTGCAGGCCAGAGACTCGGAAACCCCGCGCATCCTCATGCGGATCTTCACCGCCATAATCCCATCGCCGCTCGAACGAGGCCGTCAAATGAGCCCGCACCAACTCCATCGACTCCACGACCGGATCGACCGTCTCCTGGTCTTCCCTGGTAATCCCATACTCTGTTTCAATGCCGAATAACCGTATCATGCCGTTAGACGTATAACGTGAGGCGTAACAGTAAAAGGTCTGACGGCCAGAGCCTTTTTCATGTTCCGCTACCCCTCACAGCTTACCCCTCATCCCTTACGTGCTCAAATAATTTGGTTGATCAATCTCTCTTCCGACTGACGCCCTCTTCGGAAAGATGAGATTCCGACAACTTGCTCCGGATGATGATCGAGCAGCTTGAGCCATTCTTCCGCCGCATCATCGGGAGGCAACATCTCGCCTTCTCGGAATTCTGAATGGACAGAACTCACTAGATCGTCCAATGTCATGCCACCTTGCTCAGGCTCGCGGGCCGCAATCATGCGATCGATCGCCTGTTCTTTTGCGCGTTGAACAATTGACGCCAAGATCGCACCGCTAATCAGATCGCCTCGATAGAGCACCTTGTTCTGTCCATTTCTGAGCCTAATCGACAGCAGACGATTCTCATCCATGCGAGAAAAGATTGCGGAAAGCGCGTGTTCGATGAGGTCAGCAGAGGCCTTTTTTCGATCCCCGCCGTGCTGGTCGATCCATTGCCTGTCCAGAGGCAGGTCATCTGTCAGATACACATTGAATATTGCTGCGGCTGAGTCACGATTCGGGCGGCTCACTTTGATCTTGCGATCGATACGGCCCGGCCGCAGCACGGCTGGATCGATCAGATCAGGCCGATTCGAAGCCAGAATGATCACCACATCGCGCAGAGATTCGATCCCATCCATCTCGGCGCAGAACATCGGCACTAAGGTGCTGGAAATGTTGAATGAACGGGAAGCCCGTCTTGTGCCGAGAATCGATTCCGCTTCATCAATGAAAATGAAGGGCAATGCCCCCTCGCTCCGACGAGCGCGGGCTTGAGCAAAGAGCTCCCGAACCATCCGCTCCGATTCCCCCAACCACATATTGAGAATCTCGGGCCCCTTAACGTGGAGAAATGCCCCTCGAATCACCGGCAGCGTGTTTCCTTTCGTACCGGGATCACCCTGGTTGGACTCCCCCACGAGCTTCGAGAGACTGGCGGCGGCAGCTTGTCCAATCAAGGTCTTTCCGCAACCGGGAGGGCCATAGAGCAGAAACCCCTTCGGCTGAGTGAACTTGAAACGCTGAAACGTGTCTGCATGGATCAATGGATACTCGATTGCCTTCTTAATAGCCGCAATCGCTTCCATTTGTCCGCCGATCTGCTCCCATGTGATCGTGGGAACATCCTCGAGCAAGTGGGCTTTGGCTTTCCGGTCTTCCAATTTCTCGATTGCCACATGAAGACTGGGCTCGATACGCACCTCGTCGCCGGCCTTCAAATCCACGCCGAGAAGATCGCTCGATCGTTGAAGGATCAGGACCTGCCGCCCCATTTCTTGTTCGAAACGAAGCCGGCCATCTGCCAAGACTTCTGCCAATTTCAACACTGGCCCATTACGGTCATAGTCTAATATTTTGATTACGGCGTAGGCTTCATTGACCAGAATCTGAACGCCGATCTTTAGTTCGGCGGCCTCCACTCGTGGATCGACTGCGGCATAATACTCAGCGCCTCCTACGAGAATCCGTGCGAGACCTTCACCCGGTACCTCAAGTAAGGTACCGACCCGATTGGCCGGAGCCGTGAGCTTCGCGATCACGTCGGCGACTTTCTTGAATTCAACCTCACGCTGCTGCTGCGCCGCTTGCCAAGCGATCACAACATGGCGCAACTTATAGAGGATCTTCTGTCGAGAATCATTGTCGGGAAACGAAGCGAGACATTGCTCGATGAGCTCAAGCGGATCGGATCCCTTGCGCATCGATGGATCCTGGGCATCCTCCGATTTCTTGTTAGGTCCTTGGTCCTGCGGGTCGGTGGATCTGCGGTCACTCATCAATAGTCCTCCAGACAGAACAGATGGATGATCCTACCATAGCCGCTTGATGAATTGCCGTTCAATTGACGGCTTGGAGAGTCACAGATACACGTTCGCGTCGATTCCCTCGCAGGACTTCGACCGTCACCTGATCGTTCACTTTATGCCGTTCCATCACATCCATGAGTTCATCAGCAGTCCCAACCGGCTTGCCGTCGACCGCTGTAATGATGTCGCCCAATTCCACCCGGCCTGTGACGGTCTCGCGGGCTCCCTTTAACCCAGCCTGCTCCGCTCCACTGCCACGCGACACTTTGCCGATGATCACGCCTTTGACTCTCCACCGTTTGGCCATTGGGTCGGGGACGAGTGAGACGCCGAGTCCTGGGCGGATGAGTTTCCCATACTTGACCAACTCTGGGACGATGCGATTGACGGTGTCGACCGGCACGGCAAATCCGATCCCTGCGAACGCTCCGCTCGGGCTCACAATCTGGGTATTCACACCAATTAATCGACCGGCGCTATCGAGTAATGGTCCACCGGAATTCCCAGGATTGATGGCGGCATCAGTCTGAATGACCCCTTCAATCGTCCGATTCGATAATGACTTGATCGTCCTTCCCAAGGCACTCACGACGCCGGTCGTCAGCGTATGATCGAGGCCGAATGGATTCCCGATCGCCAATACTTTCTGTCCAACACGCAAATCATTCGACACCCCAACGACAATGGGTGAGAGCGCCTCTTCCGGCGCACGAATCTGCAGCACTGCCAGATCGCGATCGGGATCGGCGCCAATAAGCGTGGCTTTGTGTTCCGTCCGATCGGCCAGTGTCACGGTAACCGAATTGGCCCCATACACGACATGGAAGTTGGTGACAATATGACCCTGTTTGTTCCACACGAATCCTGACCCGGAGCCTTGCGGAACCTCAAAAGTATTGAGAGACCAAGGGTCTCGCTGAATCGCGGTATTCGAGATAAAGACGACCGACTTCGTCCCCCGCTCGAACACGGCCATCGTGGCTCGCTCATCCGCGCTCAACTCGGCGGGCGAAGGAGTCACAACTCGTGGTTTCCCCTCAGGCCCATCATAGGTCCCGCCCAGCGGCTTCCCCCACTCCGCTATTACCAACCCAGGCCAGAGGCCGATGAGCAAGAGTCCTGCTGATATGACGCGTCTCTTCATCGCCGCCATCATTCTCCCATGATTTGGAAAATAAGTTCTCTCGTCCGAGGCCTGGTATCGAAATCGACAAGGACAATCTGTTGCCAGGTCCCCAACAACATTGTCCCGTCAAGGAAGGGAATGGTGATCGACGGTCCTTGCAACTGCCCTCGCAAGTGGCTGTGACCGTTATCTTCACCGGCATTCCTCGTATTGTGCTGCCAGACAGGATCCGCCGGCACGAGACGATCCCACAATTTTATGGTATCGGCTCTGATGCCTGGTTCATCTTCGATGACCATCACCGACGCGGTCGTATGTTTGACGAACACCGTCACGATCCCGGCCGACAGCCCAGTGCCTGCCAGAGCGTCGACCACGGCCTTCGTAATATTTTCGATCTGCGTGTTCCCCTGCATAGAGAGCCGCAATGACACGGTTTTGACCGCCATCTTATGACTCCATCGCCCGGAGGGCTCGCTTCTCTCCCTGTGTAAAGGTCCTGCCGCGAGCTTCCTCTAGAATTGTATTGAACTCGCCTTGCGCCGTTAATCGACGCAGCGTTGCCACCACCACACCACTCACAATACCCTCCTCTTGCAGCTTCTCCAGATACGCGAAGGCATCAAGCAAGGTTTCATTCTTCCGCACATAGTAGTCTCGACCACGGCGTCGATTGCTGTAGGCTTCAAACTGCTCGCAGGCGACGAGAATCTCTGCGAGCTGCCTGATCCAGGGCCTGGCAGAGCTCAGCTTCTCTGGATAGTAATAATACAGCATGACCTGCTGCATCCAAGGCGCCCATGTCACTCCCATCTTTCTAATGGCAGGTCGAACCGTACGCAGCCGACGGACTAGCCGGCGCGAATATCCCAACCGCATCTCGATCTGTTCCTTTGCCCAGGCCGTCATCGTAATACCATCGGCCTCAAGATCATGTCGATAACAGCGGATAAAGGCCTCCGTTTCTCGCCCATATATCGTCTCTGGGTGTATGGCTCTCCATTCGCGTGGTCTCGTCGGAATCCCATGCTCCTTCGCCCAGGACCAAATCTTCCCAAAGAGCCGGCGATCAAGGCCGGCGCGGCCCAAGTCGTGCAGCAGGCAGGCGATCTGATACTGACGGACCCGCTCGGTTCCATGGCACAGCGCCGTGGCCACTCTCACACACATACGCGCAGTCCGCACCGCATGGGGGCGATCGTACCCGCGAATCATGCGCCCGTGGTGAACAGGGTGCGGATAATCGTAAAAACGCATCAACCGGGTCAGGAGTGCACGGGGAATCAAGATCGGAGCATGTGTACGGGCATATGGCATGATGAGTGAGAATGCACGCGGTCTCGAAGCCAAGAATACGCCGCAAGGAGGATATCGTTCGATGAAACGAGGTGTCAAGACGAACTGCGCGCCGACGCTGTAGATAGCAAGTTAAGTTGTCCGGTTTATGTAGCCCCTGATCTGTCCGGTTCTTCTCTGCGAGTGTTTCAGCCTCGCGCGGCAATTGTGTCGCGCACCGTGGGCCGAGGTTGAACGATCGACGGGACGTTCGATCCA
>CBDDRB010000019.1:0-86736 GCA_965232965.1 uncultured bacterium | reverse complement strand
TAGCCGGGCGCCGCAGGGCTTCGCCCCCTTGACGATCGGCCTGGCCGTGGCGCTGATCAACTGGGCCGGCATCCCGGTCACCAATCTCTCCATCAATCCTGCCCGCAGCGCCGGGACCGCGGTCTTCGCCGACGCCTGGGCACTCCAACAACTCTGGCTCTTCTGGGTCGCGCCGATCCTCGGGGCCGCGATCGCCGGGGTGGGCTATCCCTTCCTCGCCGGGGCACCACCGATCAGCAGCCCTGCAAAACGCGAGGGGAAGCCGGCGCGATAAACTCAGCCCGCGAAGCTCTGCCGGATTCACGAGCATTCGGGACAAGCTCGTCGAGGTGCCACGCGCGATAGGCGCGCGAAGCTGCGAGGGCATGAGACCGACCGCACAATCTGTTGAGCGACCGACTTCTCAGAGTTGCATCCACCAACATCATCACGATAAAGCGATGAAGGGCCAGCGGCACGCACGAAGTAAAATATCCCCTCGCAAATTCAAGGTGCGGGGCCGCGCAAAGACCTACATGCTCACTGGAGGCGTTTATCCGGCGGCACAAGGAAGAGAGGCTTCGCCTGATGAGCCGCCGGAACGCACGAAGTGCGGTTTGGTGGAGGCGCCGGGAGTTGAACCCGGGTCCGAAGACCATCAGTACAACGGATCTACATGTGTAGCCGATCGTTTTAATTTCGCAGCCACCCACGCCCACCGGCTAGCTTAGACTGGCCGCTAGCCCAGTATTGTCTCGTCCTCAGCCGCTGAGCACCAGCTTCGGACCAGCCCGCTGTATCGCGCTCCGACCACCCCCGCGGGCCTCAGGTGGAGGAACGTCGCAGGGTATTAAGCTGCGAGTGCCAGTTCTTGATTGGCAGTTACATTTTCCCGGAGGATTTACGAGACCCCGAGAGCTCGACATGCACCGTTGACTTCAGTGTCCCCGTCGAAACCGGTCGCCCCCCTTTCTTGGCGAATGTGATTCGTGAAGCGTTATTCGTGAAGCGCGAGATATTAATTTCTCTTCTTGCGAGATACGCTTTACGAGCGACACATCTACTAGATGCTCATGATACCGCACAGGTCAAAAGGATACCAGGCTGAGCGTCCCAGCACATGGCCGCGGGCTCCTGTTCTCCGGGATCCATGGGAAGCCATTGATTCAGGCGTGAGCTGGTCCTTCATCAATGAGTCCACGTGCAACGACTTTCATTCGCTCTCGCACTGCACCCGAAACCACACGTGCGATTACCTCCTCCCCCTCGAGTTCAGCAAGAGCTCTCAACAAACTTGCATCCCGAGACTCTAGGCGTAACGACACCGCCACGGATTCAAATGATGGCCTTGGTTTCGGAGAAGTGATCGCCTCCGTCGTGGAGAAGAATCTTTCAACCTCAGCGTGGGCTGCAGGATCCGAACACTTTTTGAGCTGATTGAGCAAGGCTCGCGGCTCGCCACGTACCCATGCCGATAACATTTCGTACAGCTCGTTAATGCTGGTCAGTTCAAGTCGCCTACGACACCCATCCCCGATTGTTTGGTAAGTGACCGAGGAGCTCTTGGCCACAGAGTGAACGGCCTCATGATAAGAACGATTTAATGGCATGCCTCTCTTGTGGTTCTCATGAAATAGCCGAAAGACATGAAGTAGTTGCTCTACCGTGTGGGGAGTTATCATTTATGCCTCCTAATAACGTAAGAATCTTGCGCACGTAAGATACATCTTGAATGAGAAGTGAGTCAAGATGATTAAAGGGAATAATGGACGACCGCCTTTCCTCGGTGCGCCGTTTGCACTGGACCCCAGCGGTAAGATCGTAACGCGTCAACAGACAGTTCGTGGCGAAATCGCAAAGCCGCGTCGCGAGACCGACGCGCGGAGGCGCGCAGGGCCGAGGCGTACTGGAGAAGTACGTTGAGGGACTAAGCGACGAGCCCGTCGGGCCTGACCACGCTCGGCAGTGGCCAGGCTTGTCGTAGCCGCGTATCCGCGCTTGCAGCAGACGCTTCATGAATCATGCGGGCTAGGCGCTTTTGAAGCGGGTGACCTTCGCAAATACAATCGCGGCGAACGGGAGAGCCAAGCCCAGGAGCAATTGCGCGATGAGCAACGAGCCGAGTTGACTGTAGTCGGCAGGTATTTGAATGGCGCCGGATGCCTGGTCACGGACCCCCCTGCTGATCACGTAGACATCGTTCAGGTATTTCGTCCCCAGCTGGCTCAACGACAGGGCAAGATTTGTAAATGACGCCATCACGGCAAAGAAGGTGGCTTTCAGATTTGCGGGCGCGCTGTTCGCAATCCAGGCCAGCATCGGGATCATAGAGATCTGACCGAGCGGCGACTCTAACGCTGTATCGATCAGCGCGATGAATCGTGCATCGACAACCCCTCCGGTGATGCTCGCCGTCCACTCGTGCAGGCCATAATACATGCTCATGATCGGCAGGGTCAGAATCGTCCCGATTACCGTGAGGAATCCCACGACATAGGCAATCGATCGTTCGGCCATGAAGCGCCGAAAGACGAACATGCCTACCAGGGTGAGTGTGCTGCCGATCAGCGAGAGGATCGAAAGAAACTGTTGATCAAACTTCAATTGGTCGATCATCCACCACGTCGTCCCTGGTCCAGTCCCTGGAATCGCACGGAAGATAAAGACGACGACGGCTGTGCCGACCAAGGTGAATCGCTTGTCAGGTTCCAGCTCTTTCACCAATCGGGCCATTAAGAACAAAACAATGGTCATCGAACCGAGAAAGACAATCTCTTCACTATACGTGAACCCGCCGAATCCAACCGTCAGTGTGAACAGGACAAACGCGAGGCTCCCTCCAAGAACCCACCAATTCGGCTTGGTCGCCCCCGACAGGCTTCCCTGATCGCGCACCAACTCCTTGACCTGTTCACGCGTGAACCCCTGCTGTTGAAGCTGCCTCATGTGACGTTGTTGCAGAAACCAGGCAACCCCTACCCCAAGCACGGAGACAAACGGGATCACGAGTGCCATGAGGTACACCTGCTTGTATAGCCGAACGATCTCTGCCTGTGGGAGTCCTTCGCCCCCTGTAAAGACATAAACGTTGATCATCGCCACTAGAATCCCACCACCGATAATCGCCACACGCCCGAGCGTCTGCATGGTGGTATGCATGAGCTTGATTGTCGGCTTGTCGAATGGCTGCCCCCGTTCATCGACCCGTGGCACGGCATCGACCGTCATCGCATCCGCAACCGCGTCTTGGACGACATACCCGATCGGCCCGAGTAAGGTACTGACCACGTACCAGACCTCCGCCGGCAAGATGGCGGTCATCGCTTCCCGGCTTCCGATCAATGCCGCCATAATCCCGAGACTGGCAGTCAGCAGGCCGGCTCCGAAGACTACGAGCCAGCCTTTCCAGCGCCACAAGAGATCGACGAGATGCCCGATCGGCATTTTGAGTGCCCAGGGAATGCCGGCCCAAAATCCTAGCGCGGCGAGGAACGAGGCGGAGAGGCCGAGGTAGTCTTTGACGAAGAAGGTTCCGACGATGCCTGTGAGACCGGAAATCCCGTAGGCCATGTAGACCATGAGTGGCGGCAGATAGGAGAGCCGCATCTCACGGCTGAGAGACAGAATGTTGCGGTCGATCCACCGGACGACATGCGTGACCATCACTATGGCAATACTCTGGCAGGCATGCGGCGCTCGACCAGGGCCTGCAACTGAGCACGCATCTCGTGGGCCGGAAGATATGTCCGATCCCCATGCCCGGCCAACACCCATTCGAAGGGGTAATCGAGGAGTTTCTTGATAGAGTCCAGCAGTACATGCTTCCTCCACACCAGCCTGGTCGGTGCACCAAGCATCTTCTGCGCAGAGTCCCACCAGAGATGATCGCCTGTGAAGAGGAACCGGTTCTTGTAGAGAAGAGCCATGCAGCCTGCCGTATGGCCCGGCACAGGAATGACTTGAAACTGCGGCATGACTTGTATGCTGTCGGCCCCCTCAATGATCCATTCTGCATCGGGAGCCGCTTCGATATCCGCTCGATGGATCATCCGTTTCGCACCGAAACGTGCGGCATACTTCTCTGCATCTGCCACATCGTCTTTGTGTGTGAGAAAGATGTACGCAATGCCACCCTTTCGTTCAAAGGCTTCGACGAGATGTTTAAGATACCTGGGTGAATCGACGAGCCAGTTTCCGTCCGGATGTTCGATGAAAAAGCTATTCGCACCAAACGACTTCTCCGAATTAAATCCGCAGTACGACACCTCGCCTTCAAGTTGGAACGGAAAGCTGGCCATGGCTTCTTTCATTCGCAACTGGTCGCTGTGCTCGGTGCCGATCGATCCGACCGGGCAAGCGAGGAGCGCTTGATAGGCCTGATGGGAACGCTTCTCATCAGTCGGCTGTCGGGTGACAGCGGAAAAACTACCGACTTCCTCGAAGCTCATCGGCGCCAACTGCCGGCAGGTGTCGCAGTTGATGCAGGTCGCATCGACAAAGAAATTGCCGGCGACATTGGAATCGAGTCGTTTGCTCTCATCGGCCATCGCGAATCCTTTACGCCTTGAGGTTCGAATCTTTTCTGGTTTGCATCGCACGATCGGCCGCACGCCAGAGATACCAGGCGGCAGCGGTCCGGTAGGGTCTCCAGCGCTCTCCGTATCGCTGCATCTCTTTTGGCATCGGCATCGAACGTCGATTATACGCAATACGGAACCCGTTGCGCACACCGAAGTCGTCGACGGGCAGGATGTCCGGTCGTCCCAGCTGGAAAATCAAGAGCATTTCGACCGTCCAGCGGCCGATCCCACGGACTGCAATAAGCCGCTCGATGATCGCTTCGTCGTCGAGCTTGCGAACGATCGCGCTTGTCGGCACGGTTCCGTCGAGCGTCTTGACGGCCAGATCGCGAAGGGCCGCAACCTTGGCTTGCGAAAATCCGGCACCACGAATCGCCTGGTCGTTCATCGCGAGCAAATCGGCCGGCTGAGGGAACCGCCCTGTCGAAAACAAGGCGACGAACCGCCGCAGAATACTCTCGGCCGCCTTGTCATGCAGTTGTTGGTAGGCAATCGCCCGTACCAACGATTCAAACGGCGACCGCTTCGAGCGGGGAGTCAAGGTGAATGGACCCACCTGACGGATCAACCGGCGCATCACCGGATCTGCCTTGGACAGATACGTCGTTTCCGGCGCCGATCGATTCATTGAAAAGTCCGCGCTCCTACCCTTGACTGATGCTGGCATCGGCCTCAATCTCAACCAGCATGTTCGGATCGATTAACCGTTTCACTTCTACCATCGTTGTCGCCGATCTGACTTCATATACATCTCCTAAAGGGAGCGGCCAAGACTGCCCTTTACTGCGCGCATTGAACGCGCACATTCTGATCGTGCGCGTTCTGCGAGCAAGAAGGGCATCTGGCTGCTCCCGCCACCTCCTACATGACAATGCCGCCGCCGGCATGAATATTCTGGCCCGTCAACCACCGCGCTTCCTCACTGACAACGAACGCCACCACGTCGGCAATGTCCTTGGGGATACCAAGTCGCTTCAGCGGCGACATCTGGATGCCAATCTGGCGGAACTGGTCGGTCATCATGCCCGTTTCGGTAAAACCCGGCGAGACCGTATTGACGGTAATGCCTCGCGGCGCAAGTTCCTGTGCCAATCCTTTCGTGTACTGTTCCAGTGCGCCTTTGCTCCCAAGATAGGCCGTCGCACCGGGAAAACTCAAATGGGTTCCATCAGTCGAAATGTTCACGATACGGCCACCCTCTTTGAGCACAGTGGCCGCTTCCTGCATCGCGAAGTAGGGGCCCTTGGCGTTCAAGGCGATGATCTGATCGAAGTCAGCTTCAGTCGTGTCGAGAAGCGCTCTCGGCATAAACCGTCCGGCATTGTTGACGAGGATATCGAGCCGGCCAAATTGTTTCACTGTTTCGGTCACAAGCCGGCGTGCATCGGCCACCTGGCTCATATCGGCCTGGACGGCAACCGCGTTGCCACCTTTCGCTTGAATACCCGTGATGACCTGCTTGGCCTTCTCGTTGCTTCGGCTATAGTTCACCACCACCATGGCGCCATCTTGAGCCAATCGTTCTGCGATCCCTCGACCGATTCCGTTGGATGCCCCCGTCACAATCGCTACTTTCCCGCTTAGCGACCCCATCGATATCTCTCCTCCACGATACGGTTAGCGCAGGGGAATTCCCCACTGCCCGGAATATGTCCATTCAGAAATGGGCTGGCGGCTCCGTGCCTTCAGTTCGCGTTCTCGCAGCCGGTCGGGAAGGGATATGGGGTCCCCCGGATAGCCCACTGCGATCATCGCAACCGGTTCGTAGCCCGACGGGATCTTGAGATCGATGCGCGCTTTCTCCGCATCGAACCCTGCCATCTGATGTCCCGCAAGGCCGAGCACCGTTGCTTGAAGGACGAGATTCTCGACCGCCATACCGGTGTCGTGAAGCGCATGGCGATTTGGCTTGGAGCCATCCTCAAAATTGAGCCTCGCCACAGACAAGATCAGCACCGGGGCGCGGGAAGCCCATATGCGATTGCCCTCCACTAAACAAGCGAAGAACCGGTTCCACTCCATCTCATCGTCCTTCATCCCGACGACAAAGCGCCACGGCTGTTCGTTGTTGGATGATGGTGCCCAGCGGGCGGCTTCGAAGAGGATACGAATTTTCTCCGATTCGACCATCTGATCGGAAAAGGCGCGAGGGCTCCATCGCCGCTTGAGCAGGTCATGAATGGGATGCTGCGTGTCAGCCGGTTTTTCCATTAGCCTCTCTCATGCGTGTTCTTTCTCTCGTCGAAGCTCATACTCTGCCTGCAGCCAATCCTCTTCGGCATGACCATCGATGCCGCCACGTTCGAGGAATATCTCATAGGCGCGCCGCTCAATCTCATCCTGCGACGGCCCGCGTGAAGCCGACGCTCTTTTTCCGAAGATGATACGCTTCATTCGCGGTGCGTCCTCTTTCTGCGTCGTACGTTTCGGCATGGCTACCTCCTTCGTGAAGGTCGTGAATCGACCATCGGTGGGAACTCCCTGCCCTGCATCACCTCATCCTCGTTCTCCTGTCGGCACAGACAAACCGGGGCGCTCGCGACTCTTTTCGCCCGGCGACCATCCACCACCCAGCGCTTTGTAGAGTTGCACCACCGAGGTCAGGTGCAGCCTGTGGGTGTCGGCAAGCGCCAATTCCGTCACAAACAGGCTCCGCTGCGCAATGAGGACATCCAAATAGTTTGCCAAACCGCCTTTGTATCTCAGATTGGCGAGATGCAGGGCCGAACGGAGTGAATTGACCTGCCTTTCCTGGGCGGCCGCCTGTTCGCGAGCCGTACTGACCCCTATCAACGCGTCTTCAACCTCTCTGAACGCGACGAGAATCGTTTGTTCGTACTGGGCCACAGCCTGTTTAGCTTGAGCTTCTACGGCACGCTGTTGAAATCCTAACGTTTGGGCGTTCAACAAGGGGCCGGTCAGCATAGGTGCAAGGACTCCGAAATTGGTTGTTGGCGACAGAAAATCCGAAAGAGTCGGACTCGCCACGCCGAGGAATCCCGTGAGCGACAATTTGGGAAACCGTTCGGCTTTCGCCATTCCGATCCTGGCGGTGGCTGCAACCAATTGTTGCTCCGCTTGCGCCACATCCGGACGGCGTTGAAGCAGTTCCGAGGGAAGACCGGCTGGCACCACAGGCGGCATGATTTGTTCGGTCAACGATCGCCCTCTGGCGATTTGACCTGGATTCCTCCCCAACAGCACGCTGAGTTCGTTCTCTTTCTGAATCATAAGCCGTTTCAGCTCCGCAATGCGCGCAGCGGCATTCTCCCGCTCCGCCTCAAATTGGTCAACATCCAGCTTGTTGATCAGTCCCTGTCGGAGCCGTGCCTGACCGATTCTCACCGACTCCTCCCACGCCGATAATGTGCCCATGGCGATTTCCATCTGCCTGTCGAATCGCCGAAGATCGAAATAGGCCTGCGCCACACCGCCCACAATCTGCAGAGTGACGGCTCGTCGGTTCTCCTCCCGAGCCAAGAGATCCGCCAACCCCGCCTCATTAGCCCTGCGGATTCTCCCCCAAATATCCAACTCCCACGACAGGGTGCCTTGCACATAGTAGTTAAAGGGGCTCGCAAATCCAGGGAACCTCACGCCACCCAGGCGAGCGAGCGGAACACTGCCCGTGGCGTTGAGTTGAGGGGCAAAGTCCATTCGATCTGTGGACAGGCGTGCCTGGAATTCTTCGATACTGGCGATCGTTTGTTTGAGATCTTTATTCTCTTCGAGTGCGATATGGATCAACCTCTGGAGTTCTTCGTCCCGGTAGAGTTCCCACCACGGCATATTCGCCAGGGAAGGCAAGTCTTTCGGTTCTTCAGCCATGCGAAAGGAATCGGAGGTGGCAATGTTGGGGCGTGAATAATCGGGACCCATCGCGCATGCGAGCAGGAGCAATGAAAAGACTGCAAGGATAAGGCTACGCATATTACTCACCTCCTTCTATCGCTAATGGAATCGAGCGCATCTCGGAACGGGGGGGCACTTGGCCACCTCCACGTCGGTTCAGTTTCCGAACCAGCACAAAAAAGAGCGGCACGAAGAAGATGGCCAAGAAGGTGGCAGCAAGCATGCCGCCGAACACACCCGTGCCGATGGAATTGCGGCTGGCTGCACCCGCGCCGCTGGCTAAGACTAATGGCACGACGCCCAAAATAAAAGCCATGGAGGTCATCACAATCGGCCGGAACCGAATCTTGGCGGCTTCCATCGCAGCGTCGACCAACGAATGTCCGGCTTCATAGCGTTTGTTCGCAAACTCGACGATCAGAATGGCGTTTTTGGCGGAAAGTCCGATCAGTGTCACCAATCCGATTTGGAAATAGATATCGTTGGACATCCCCATCACCCATACGGCGGACAAAGCTCCGAACACACCAAAGGGCACGGCAAGGAGCACGGCCAACGGCACGGCCCAACTCTCATACTGCGCGGCCAGCACAAGAAACACCATCAGCAGGCCGAAGCCGAAGACAAACAGCGACTGCTGCCCGACCATGCGTTCCTGATAGGAGATCCCGCTCCAATCGATCCCGTACCCTTGGGGAACCAACACCTCCTTGGCGACTTGATCCAGCGCATCGAGCACCTGCCCGGAACTGTATCCCGGAGCCGCTGCTCCCAAAATCAAGGCCGTGTTATATCCGTTGAAGTGGGTGACCGGATCCGGTCCGCTGGTAAACTCCGTCGTCACCACTGTATCGAGTGGAATCATCGTGGGTCTCTGTCCCGTCACGGCACGCACGTAGATCTTGGCGATGTCCTCGGGCGATGATCGAAATTGCGCCTCAGCTTCCGTCTGCACCCGATACACACGGCCGAATTTGAGGAAGTCATTGATATAGAGATTGCCAAAATACGCCTGCAGTGTGTCGAATACTTCGGAGATCGGTACGCCCAATGATTTGGCTCGCTCCCGGTCCACATGGGCGAAGATGCGTGGGGCGCTCACGCGAAAACTGGAGCCGGCCGCTCCGATCGCCGGGTGCTGCCTGGCTTTGGTGAGAAACTCTTGGGTCACGCCGGCGAACTTATTGAAATCCCCGCTGCTGGGATCTTGAAGCTGGAGGGAAAATCCTCCCGTGGCACCGAGTCCTCGGATGGCCGGGGCGTTAAAAGCCAAAATCAATGCCTCAGGAATCTTCGCGAACTCCCCGTACGCGGCGCCGATCAGGGCTTTCACGTGATTCTGCGGCCCCTGTCGTTCGTCCCAGTGATGCAATGGCAGAAACATCGTCGCCGAGTTCGGCCCTCTGGTCCCGAAGACAAAGTTCTGGCCGGCCAACGCATCGGTCGAATGGATCGCGGGAACTGAGAGAAAGTAATTTTCAACTTTACTCAGCACCGCATCGGTCCGTTGCTTCGACGCACCGTCCGGCAGCTGGACGATCGAGATGAAGTAACCTTGATCTTCCTCCGGCAAGAAACTTGAGGGAATCGTCTTGAATAGTCCGACGGCGAAAAGGCCGATGATGCCAAAGAGCACCATGGATAAGACCGAGCGGTTGAGGATCACTCCCACGACGGTCGAATAACGAGCCTGCGTCCAACCGAAGAATCGATTGAAGACACCGAAAAAACCTCTACGCTGGCCGTGGACCGGCTTCAGCACCAGGGAACAGAGGGCCGGGCTCAGGGTGAGGGCGACAATCCCGGAGATGATGACGGAAATCGCGATGGTAATGGCAAATTGTTTGTACAACTCGCCCGTGATGCCACCCAAGAAGCCCACCGGCACGAACACGGCGCAGAGAACGAGCACGATCGCGATCACAGGTCCGGTCACTTCATCCATCGCCTTCTTGGCAGCGTCCTTCGGCGAGAGTCCTTCTCCCATGTGACGTTCGACATTCTCCACCACCACGATGGCGTCGTCGACGACCATCCCGATGGCGAGGACCATCCCAAACAGCGTGAGGGTGTTGATCGAGAAGCCGAGTGCCTGCATGCCGGCAAAAGTCCCGATGAGAGAAACTGGTACTGCCACGCCTGGGATCAGTGTCGCACGCCAGCTTTGAAGGAAGAGATAGACGACCAGGATCACCAACACCATGGCTTCCGCCAGAGTCTTCACGACTTCTTGGATGGACACTTCGATAAACTTGGTCGTATCGTACGGAATATCGTAGGAGACCCCCTGTGGGAAGCTCTTCGATACCGCGTCCATTTCCTTCTTGACTCGCTTCACGGTGTCGAGAGCATTGGCGCCCGGGGACAGGAAGGTTAAGAGAAACACATTGGGCTTGCCGTTCCACCGGCCCTCGAGACTATAAGATTGAGCGCCCAGCTCGATCTTGGCGACGTCTTTTAAGCGGATCATCGACCCGTCGGGAAGCGCCCGGACGATCATCTCCTCGAAATCCTTCACGTCCGTGAGACGGCCCTGCGTAATGACCGGAATCGTCAGTTCGGTGCCTCTTGGCGCCGGTTCCCTCCCGATAGTCCCGGCTGGAAAGTCACGATTTTGCTCGCGGACCACGTTGGCAATGTCGGTGGGGATGAGGCTGAGTTGCGCCATCTTGGTCGGGTCCAAGATCAAGCGCATCGAGTAATTCTGTCCACCGAAGACTATCGCGTCTCCGACGCCACGCAATCGTTTAAGATTATCGATCACGTTGAGGAGCGCATAGTTGGAGATAAAAACGGTGTCTTTCGTGGGATCGCTGGAACTGAGCGCGACCACTGCGAGCAGATCAGGCGACACTTTCTTGACCGAAATGCCTTGACGGACAACCTCGGGCGGCAACTGGGGCTCCGCCAGCTTCTGGCGGTTCTGGGTCTGTACCTGCGCGATGTCGACATTGGTCCCGATCTCGAACGTGAGCTTGATGGTCATGTGTCCATCATTGGTGCTGGTGGAATCGTAATAGAGTAGGTTGTCGATGCCGGGAAGCTGGACTTCGATCGGGCGCGCGACTGAATTTGCGATCACTTCGGCACTCGCGCCTGGATAGTCCGCATCAATCTGGATGACCGGTGGTGTGATTTCGGGAAACTGGGCGATCGGCAGGCCTTGTAAGGCCACCAACCCTACGACGACAATCACGATGGACAGGACCGACGCGAAGATCGGGCGATCGATAAAAAAATGCGGGATCATTTGGTCTGCTCCGGCTTCGCCTCTGCCGGCTGGCCGGAAGCGGCTGGAGTCGGTGGATTATACGGAACGGTTTTCACCGGCGCGCCCGGTGCGATCATGTGGAATCCCGCAACGATTACCTGTTCTCCCTCGTGTAACCCGTCTTCGATGGACCACTGGCCACTGCGCCAGGACGTGGCCCGAACAGGGCGGATCTCCGCTTTATTGTCAGTTCCCACGACAAAGACGATGGGTCCCTTTGGTCCTTGCTGGACGGCGCTCTGGGGGACCAGGACCACGCCCGTTCTCACCGCGCCCAAAATGCGGATTTTCACAAACTGTCCAGGGAACAGGGCATTATTTGGATTCGGGAAGATCACGCGAAAATCTCTGGTACCAGTAGCAGAACGCACGCCGACATCGAGCACATCAAATTTGCCTTCATGAGGATAGATACTGCCGTCCGTAAATGTGATGACACCCCGCAGTTCGTAGAGTGTGGCGCCCTGGATCCGCTTCTCTGCGCGGTCCCGCAAACGTTTGAGGACAAACGTTTCCGGGGCGCTCGCATTCACATACATGGGGTCTAACTGATGGATCGTAGTCAATAGATCAGTCTGCGCGGAGATGAGGCGCCCTTCGTAGAACCGGCTCCGCTCGATCCGTCCGCTGATAGGCGCCGTGATGAGCGTGTTATCGAGGTCGAACTTGGCCTTCATTTGATCGCCCCTGGCTCCCGCCAGTGCCGCCTTGGCAGCCAATTCCTCCGCCACTGCATCGTCTACATCTTTTTTGCTGACCGCCTGTTCCGATAGCAGCGGTTCTACGCGAGAAAAATTGAGGTTGGCTTGCACCAGCCTGGCTTCTGCCTGCGCCACCCTGGCGTTGGCGCTGCTCATGGCCGCTTTGAAAGGAATCGGATCGATTTGATACAGCCGGTCTCCGCGCTTGACATCGCGCCCCTCAGTAAAAAACCACTCTTTGAGGATACCTGTCACCTGGGATCGGATTTCGACCGGACGCGACGCTTCGGTCTGACCGATGAACTCGGGTTCATCCGGCATCGTGATAGACGACACCGTGACCACCGGCACCTCTGGGATGGGAGGAGCCGGCGTAGAAGCCGCCTCTCTCTTGCAGCCGGGTAATGCGGTAAGGCCAAGAACCAGGAAAACGCCGAGCAGGCTGAACGTGAGTCTCGGTATTCGATTCTGAGTTGTCATGTTTGCCATCAATCGCCCTTTTAAAATGATCCGGTTACTTCCCACCTTCGGCTTTCAAGCATTATGCACGATCTCATTCACGATACAGCTCGTCAGACAGCCGGAAGCAACGAGTATGGCCCCCTGTTGATGGAGCTTCTTCAGCAGATCCTTCCCCTCTGGATCAACATAGGTCACGGCAGACAAGTCCACGGACAGAGGGTGGTCCGTCGTGGCGACGGTCGAGTCCCAACACAGTTCCAGCTCCCTCACCCAAGGTCCCCCCAAACGTCCCTCAAGCCTGAGGACGGTCGATTCCGCATGTGTGAGTGTCGTAATTTTCAGCATGGAATTTCTCCTTCGCCGATATCAATTGGCAAGGAGCATTCCAGTACAACGATCGTAAATCTTGCTTCGCAAATCATTGTTTTTGGGTACTGTAATTCGAGATCCGAACCATAGACATATCTACATGACGATCGTGTGCTGCCGATATTCCGGCACACGCCGAATCATCGGCAGAACGCCGGTGTTCTTGACAGCTAGCAAGACATCTCAGGCTGATTTTCTCTGATCTCTGAAGAAGCAGGATGAAGACCGCGTCCGGCTATTCAACCTACTGATGCTGTCTGCTCCAGCGACCGACCATTCACTTCCGTCAACAGCTCGCCACGTTCACTTTCCTTGTGCGACTGACTCGGCTGGTGCCGTGCCGCGATCAGCGAATAGAAAACCGGCACGACGAAGAGCGTGAATACCGTGCCCACGGTCATGCCGGTGACCAGCACCATGCCGATGCTGTTGCGGGCAGCGGCTCCCGGTCCCGAAGCCAGCACCAGAGGGAGATGCCCGAAAACGGTGGCTGCCGAGGTCATCAGCACCGGTCGCAGCCGCGTCAACGACGCCTCGCGCAACGCGGCGGCCTTCGAGAGACCACGGGCCTGCAGCGTGTTGGCGAATTCCACGATGAGGATGCCATTTTTCGCGATCAGTCCTACCAGCGTAATCAGCCCGACCTGGGAGTAGATGTTGATCGTGGTCAGGTCCAGGAAGGTGAATATGAGCGCGCCGGAAATCGCGAGCGGCACCGAGCCGACAAGAACGATCAACGGGTCCCGAAAGCTCTGGAACTGCGCCGCAAGCACGAGATAGATGAGCACAACCGCGAACCCGAGCGTGACGATGAGCGCAGATCCCTCGTGACGGATCTGCCGTGACTCGCCCGCGTAGTCGATGGCGACACCGGATCCGCTCGCTGCAGCGGCAGCGACTTCTAGGACGCGCAGCGCTTCATCCTTCGTGATGCCAGGCTTGACGCCGCCGAAGATTCGTACCGCGTTGCGTTGTTGGAAGCGATTCAGCGTGCGCGGCGCCGTGCTCGTTTCGATGTGCGTGAACGTCGAGACCGGCACAAGCTGGCCGCCCGGGGTCTTGATCTTGAGATCGAGGAGCGGATCGACCGTCGCGCGGTCTTTGTCGCCGATCTGTGGAATGACTTTGTAGCTACGGTCGAAATAGTTGAACCGGTTGACATACGCACCGCCGAGGAGTGTTCCGAGTTCGCGACCGACACCGGCCAGGTCGAGCCCTAAGTCGGCGAGACGCTCACGGTCAAGCACCACCCGTGCCTCAGGGAGGTCGATCTTGAGATCGGTGTCCACATACAAGAATTTGCCGCTTTGCCAACCGGCGCCGAGCACGGCGCCGACCGTTTCGAGCATCTGTTCGGGCGGCACGTCGTTCTGCAACACGAGTTCGACGTCGTACTGGCCTGGGGTGGGCAGCGGCGGGTCCAAGCGCGGAAACACGCGCAGGCCCGGCACCTGCGACACCGCGCCAAACACCTCACCGTACATCTGCTCGGTCGAGCGTGCCCGTCCGTGCCAGTCCTTTGCGACCAAGCCGCCAAATCCGCCCCATGCCGCCGTCAGCGACCACGTGAATTCCGTCTCGGGAAAAGACGTGATGGTTTTGACAATCTGCAAATGCTCGCGATTGGTGGCGGCCACGGTGGAGTCCGGCGACGCTTCGAAAAACAAGCTGATGTGGCTTTGATCCTCAACGGGAGCGAGTTCTTGCCGAGAAAACATGTACAATGGCCATATCGCGATCATGATAAGCAATGAGGCCACCACGACCGCCCAGCGCATTTCCAGCACACGGTCGAGCAGCCAGGCGTAGACACGGCGCACCTCTTCAAACCGTCTGTTGACGAAGGCGGTCATCTGGCCTTCCTTGCCCTGCGCGTGCACGAATCGCGAACTCATGACGGGCGATAACGTCACCGCCACGATCCCCGATAAGACCACCGCCACGGCAAGTGTCATCGCGAACTCCAGGAACAGCGAGCCGGTCAAGCCGCCCTGGAAGCCGATCGGCGTGTAGACCACGGCCAGCGTGATCGTCATGGCGATGATCGGACCGATCAGCTCGCGCGCACCGGCCAGCGCCGCCTCGGTCCGAGACTTGCCCAGGCGCACATGCCGCTCGACATTCTCAACGACAACGATCGCATCGTCCACGACCAGACCAACCGACAACACGATCGCGAGCAGCGTCAAGAGATTGAGGCTGAAGCCGAACGCAAACATGAACGTCGCCGCTCCGATCAGCGAAACCGGCATCGCAACGAGCGGCACCAGCGCGGTGCGCACCGAGCCCATGAAGAGAAACACGACCAGCGCCACGATCAGGATTGTCTCCGATAACGTCTTGCTGATCTCTGTCAACGCATTCCGCATGAACATCGTGCCGTCCCAGACGAGCTGCATATCGATGTCCTTCGGCAGTGTCGGCCGGATACGCTCCATCTCATCGCGCAGCCGGTGCGCGACCTCGATCTCGTTCGAACCGATCAGCGCCCAGATCCCAAGGTAGACACCTTCTTTCCCGTTATACTTCGCGACCATGTCGGCTTCTTCGGCCCCATGCTCGACCTGGGCCACGTCTCTCAGCCGCACGATCGCGCCTCCCCGGTCGGCGACGATCAGGTTTTCGAACTCCCCGGCAGAGCGCAGGTCGGTATTCGCCAGCAGGTTGATCTGCACCAGATTGCCCTTCGTTCGACCGACGGCCGCCAGGAAGTTGTTGCGCTTGAGGGCGGCCTGCACGTCTCCGGGCGAGAGGTTGAGCGCGGCGAGACGATCAGGGTCGATCCAGATTCGCATGGCGACCTGGCGGCCGCCCTCGAAGGTGACCCGCTGGACACCGGGCAACGTCGAGAGTTGGGGCTGCAGCGTGCGCAACAGCCAATCCGTGACAGCCGGCACGCTGCGCTCTGTGGAGGTGAAGCTAAGATAGAATGACGCGTAGGGGCGATCGGCGCGTTGCATTTCGATCGCAGGCGGCTCGGCTTCCGCCGGCAGCTCGGATCGTACCTGTTGGAGCCTCGCTGTGACCTCGGCCAGAGCCGCCGTGCTGCTGTGGTTCAGCTTCAAGTGCACCGTGACGGTGCTGACACCGGCGCGGCTGGTCGACTCCACATAGTCCACACCGCCGATCGCGGACACGACCCGCTCGATCGGCGTACTGAGAAAGCCGCGGACGGTTTCGGCGCTAGCGCCGTAGTAGACCGTCGTGATGACCACGGATGAACTCTCGATCTTCGGGTACTGCTGCAACGGCAGTGACGTCAGCGCCCGCCACCCCGCAAGCACGATCACGAGGTTGACGACCACCGCCAGCACCGGGTGCTTGATGAAGATGTCGGTGAACGACCGCATACGGATGTCCTTCTCCTGCTATTTCGGGCTCTCTTTGTGTTCGCCGACCATTACCTGACCCGATCGGCTCCCATCCTCGGGGCTGCCGGCAATCGCGACGAGCACGGCTTCTCGTAGTTTGAACGACCCCGAGACAGCCACTCGTTCGCCGGCGGATAGTCCTGCGTGAATCACGACCTCGTCGCCGAGCATCGCACCACTCTCGACCTGACGAAGATGCGCGCGAGTCTTGCCATTCTGGTCCGACTCGATCACGAACACCTGATCGCCTCCCGGCCCCTTTCGCATTGCGCTCACGGGGACCGCGACGGCCTGGCGTGGCAGGCCGATCGGAACCCGGACACGCACCGAGGCGCCTGGGGACGGTGCGTTGGCAGCGCCCTCAATTCTCGCGCGCACCATGGCATTGCGTGTCGTGGAATCGATACGCGCGTCCACCGCGACGATTTTGGCTGCAATCGGGGACGATTGGCCGGCGGCGGATATGTCGACACGGTCGCCCTCCCGCAAATTCGCGGCGACCTGCTGCGCGACCGTGAAATCCACGTGGACAGCGTCGTCGATACCTTGCAGCGTGGTAAGCTCGGTACCCTCATTCAGATACTGGCCAGGGTGCAAGTCCGCCATGCCCACTCGCGCGCGGAACGGCGCCCGAATGGTCTTGCGGGCGATGATCGCCTTAGTACGCGCGATCTGAGCCAGCGCGATATCACGGTCTGCCCGCGCACGATCCACTTCTTCCTGGGTCGTGGCACGGTCATGACTCAAGTTGTTCCTCCGGTCCAGCACCGCCCGCGCGAGGGCGGCCTGCGCTTCCTGCGCTTTCAGCTCAGCCTCCTCGACCGACACGTCGAGCGCGACGAGGACCATGCCCGCGTCGACGATTTGTCCGGGTGTGAGACTCACATGACGGACAGTGCCGGGGAGTTCGTTGCGCAACGTGATCGACCGCAACGCCAACACCGTCCCAATAGAGGTGGCAGTTGGACGGTGCTCAACCTCCTTCACGAGGGCGACAGTCACCGACTCCATGGGTTCCGGCTGGTTCGCGGAGGCTGCAATGGTTTCCTGTATGGAGGCGTACTTCCACGCTCCCAAACCAACCCCAACTGACACAACCATGACGAGCAAGAGCAAGGATCCGATCCAGCTACGACGATTCATACGCGACGCCCCCCCGAACGTTTCCTTAAAACACCTCTGACCTTGGGTGAACGGCGAGCCGGTGCCGCACGAGCAAGCATGTCCTCGAGAGCGCGCCGCACCCGAACAACGCGGACTTGTTCGAGTGGAACGAGTCCCAGCACCCAATCGAGCCAGAGTCCATCGATGGCAGCGGCGACAGCTTCGGCGACGCCCGGCGGCAGACCATCCTGCGCAATGCGTCGATGGAGGTCGGCGTAGACCGCACGCATCGGTTCGATCAACGCAGGGTTCTGAGCAAGCGCCGCGAACACTGCGGAGGAACTACGCCGCAGTTCTTCTGTCCAACACTTGGCATCAGACAGGCAGTGGTCCAAGAGCGCACGCGCCATGCGCCCGGTCCCTTTCGGTGTGCGTTCGTACGCTTCGGTGTAGCAGGATCGCCAGCCTTCGGCGGTGCGGATGACCAGCGCTTCGACGAGCCGGTCCTTCGACGGAAAGTAGTGCAGCAGGCCTCCCTTGCTCATGCGCGCCTCGGCTGCGACCGCGTCGAGCGTCAAGTTTGCGATACCCTGGCGCGCCACGACGGCTTCGGTGGCGTCGAGGATCGTGTCTTGTACCTTGGGGGTAGTCCGTTCCATGGGTGAAGGATACCGTCCGGTCGGTCGGGTGTCAACCGTCCGGCCGGTCGGTTCGTGTCCGCCTGCATGTGCAGTCGATTCATCCAATAGACTGCGCGCCATATTCATACTCTCACGTAGACTCACGCCAATATTCCGAATCAGTTTCTGAACGCCCGGTGATCCGACGGTACCGGTCGTCGGATGGAGCGCGGAGGCGCGACTGAATATCGAATCGGACGTGGCTGCGCCTTTCCATCCTGCACCATGATGCGGATTTCCTCGACGACTCCACCGCACTTCGCGCAAGTCCAGGCCGTGATCGCTAAAGTCCCGCTGTCGTCCAGCACGGTCCGACCAGTTCCACCAAGGAATGTGTCATAACAATTCCGGCACGCGATCGGATTCTTTCGATGCAAAAAGTTGAATGAGGCTGAGCTGAATGGTTTCATTTCCGATCTCATGGTTTCCCTCCTTTGACATTTTTAGACGTGGCTCCGAGTTGTTCGTGTCCACGTCGGGTACAACCGACATATGGCACAGACTGTACCCAGCGTATGACGACGCGATTTTGCTGACGTAAGTAATTGTGCGCCAAGGGATCTGTGAGCGATGCGAGAGATTTCGGCAGATCGAAATATAACCTGTGACGACACCACGGCTGCCGACATTTCGGCAGATGACGAAAGATCGGCGGTGGCTCGGGCTGTTCGGGTGTAAGTCGTGGAACCGTCTCAATCTCATCCTCCGAGCGGGGACCTGCGAAAAAATCAAGACTGTTGAACCCACCTCGCATAGGCTTCGCCTTCAGCGCTGAGGCTTTCCGAGCAGCACGAGACGAATCAATGGAGAATTCACACGGCCTCGGAGAGGGAGCAATGCCAAGTTTCTGCATCCTCGATCCATCCCAACCTTAGCTGTCGCCCTTGTGGAGCAGTTGAAGAAGGAAGCCCTGACGAAGTTCAGCCTTGTTGGCGACGAAGGATTGCGTAGAATGCCGGCACTTTGGCAACTTCACCCGTCGGGAGAACATGCACGGTGTGAATACGACTCTCGCCGGTCCGAAGCACAACAAAGCGATCAGGCGAAAACAGCACGTCTAAGTCATTCTCATTCAACATGCCCGGTGTAATCTCATGCTGGAAGACCCGTGCGAGCCCCGGTGGCGTTCCATACTGCTTGATCAGTTGTGCAAAGTAGGGTTCAGCAGCTGAGGATAGTTCGATCAAATACAACGTTCCTTTCATCCCAAGCAGCCGCTCGATACTTTGTATCGCAATCCCATGATCCGCAGGCGCCAGCTGATGCAAGACGGTCCGCATGTAGACATTCGTATCACCGATCTCCTCGTGGAGGGCTTGAGCATCAGCGGGACAGAGCACATCAAGAATACGGTACGAGATATTAGGGGCAGCGTTGTTCGTTTGGGAAATTGCAACCGCAGTGGGCGAAATTTCCGTGCCGATCACCTTAGCAAAATGATCCGCGAGAAAGCGCGTTTGCGTTCCGTTGCCACACCCCAGGTCAATCATCGGGAGCTGTGGATCGGTATAGCCTTGGAACAGTGCCAAATCTTGCTGAGCGGCATTGACGGGATCGGCATCCCAAAAGATTTCGCCTGAGGTTCCGCTCAGAGTACTCCAAAACCCCTCCCAAGCCGTCAAGGAACGATTCGCTGATGTCATCGGCATTCTCCTTTTATTAATATCCGCATATTGGAATGACATGCCCATTGCCTAGAACGCGATGCCCCCTTAGGCCTCTGTCGCGATGGCGTTCCGACTCGCGGGCAGGAATGCCTCCACTGAAAGGATGTTATAGCGTTTTCGAAGTTCCTCGACCTGCTCCTCCATGACCGGCCAGTAATCCCAACCGTTGTTGAGATCCAGATTCATCGCAGCCCCTCGACGAATCGCGATCAGCGCCTTCGCGGGATCGAAGAATCCGGTTCTGGCCTTGGTAATAGGCGTCATACGGATGCCCACATGGAATTGCAGCAGGACAAAGAAGACGAAGAGCCACGGGTCGCGTCGTTGGAAGCCCGCGCTGAAACAGGCGACTTGGACTTCCCTTCCGGTTCCGTTCCGTAGCCGGATAACACATGAGCGCAATCGTGGAACAAAATCGGTTCGGCCGCTCCGCCCTTTTCCCCAGGAAGCGCAAAGCCGTTATCCCGGCAGTACTCCCAATAGGCACGGCCAAGCGAACCGGAGGGATAGTCCTCCAATGCCCTGTACCGGGCAGCTAACGCCGCGTCCTCATCCTTTCCGATCATCCCGCGCATGAACTTGTAGAGTCCCCGGATTCCCGCCGTGTTCCAGATCTCTTTGACTTTGTCTCTCAACCAGAATCGACGCACGAGATCGACGCGCAACTACAAGATCTCTCCCTTCAGGACATGCCGCAGGTCCTTCACCTCTGGAGCACTCACCTCCAGCGCTTTCGCGAATTGCTCGACCAGCTCCGTCTCCTGGGCATTGGCTTTCCCGTCAATCAAAGACATTACAATGAGTCCCTGCACAAGTTGCTGCCTGAGCTGAGAATCGGGAAACGCCCGGGCCAGTTCCGCCGGCGTGATCGGAGCAAGCTGTTCGATCTCATGGGTCGTGCCGAAGATCCACTGGACCGCTTCCATCATGTGCAGCTCCGGATCATCAAGAGTCCCATCCGCCAGAGCGACGCTTTTCATGGCGCGCAAACCCCAATAGGCCTGTTCCTGACTTGGTAATTCAACTCCACCGCCATCTCCCCTTTTCAACGGTTGATCAATCCGGCGCTCACCGCTACCGTATCTTCTGTCTTCGACGTAACCGCGTGTCAGGCCGCCATGCGACCGAGAATGCCGGCGCGCCTGGTGTGCTCGATACCTCCTGAGTGGTTGTCTGAGGACGGAGATCAATCACAGCAGGTTTTTTCCCCTCAGGCATTTCCTTCGTGATGTGCTGAATAGTCAGCTTCAAGGCAAGCCACTGTATCAAGAAATGAATCATTCCATTCATGGTTGGTCTCCTTATTAGATGAATGAAGTGAGATGCGCGTATCATAGATGTTCTACTGCTATGGCAATGATCGTTCCAGGCAAACCGTCTGCTACCTACAAACTGCAAGGCATGGAAAAAACTGTGAAGATCCCACTCAACCAGCTCATGAGCGGAAAAGTATGGGGGTGACTGTGACGGGAAGTGGCTGCCGATATCTCGGCGGTTGCCGATCATTCGGCGCTCGCTCGGAGCTCCCTGAATGACCGGTGAGGAAATATGAACGAGGGGGAGGCACCGATTCGAAACTTATGAGGGACGGGCGATTCCCAGTTTCTGCATTTTGGATTGGAGGGTGGTCCGCTTCATGCCAAGCCTGGCAGCGGCACCAGAAGAACCGCCGATCGTCCAGTTCGTTTCGCGCAGCATCTTCAGAATATGTTCGCGCTCAGCTTGTTCGAGGGTCGCAGTCCCGGAGTTCGTTGCGTGACTCGGCGCGCGCTTGAGTTCTGCGAGCGACACAAATAGATCCGGTCCTTGGGTCAGGATCACCGCTCGCTCTATGAAATTCTCCAGCTCCCGCACATTACCGGCCCAGTGATAGCTTTGAAGCGCTTTCATGGCCTCAGACGGGATCGTCTCGATGCCCTTCTTCATTCGTTGGGCGAATTTCTGGGCAAAGTGCCGAACTAACAAAGGAATATCCTCAGGGCGATCGCGCAAGGGAGGGACGGTAATCGGAAAGACCTTGAGCCGGTAATAGAGGTCACTACGAAACCTCTGTTCCTCCACCATCCGATCAAGATCGCGATTGGTCGCGGCGAGGACACGCACATTCACATGGATCGTCTTGGTGCTGCCCAAGCGTTCAAATTCTTGCTCCTGAAGCACACGGAGCAACTTCACTTGTAGTTCCAACGGCACTTCTCCCACTTCGTCGAGAAAGATCGTCCCACGGTCGGCCAACTCAAATCGGCCGATCTTGGTGGCAATCGCACCGGTGAACGCACCCTTTTCATGTCCAAAGAGCTCGCTTTCCAACAGCCCGGTCGGAATCGCGGCGCAATTGAGCTTGACGAACGTTCGTTCCCGCCTATTGCTGCCATTGTGGAGCGCCCGCGCGACGAGTTCCTTCCCGCTCCCTGTTTCACCTAAGATCAGCACTGTGGAATCGGTCGCGGCCACTGTTCGGATCTCTTTGAGCAGCAGTTTGAGCGCCCTGCTGTCTCCGACGATTTCCTCGAAGTTATACGCCGTCTGGATTTCTTCCTCCAGATACAATTTTTCCTTGGCCAGCTTGTCCCTCAACGAAGAAATTTCCTGATAGGCCATTGAATTCGCGGCGGCAAGCGCAACCTGGGTGCCGATCCAACTGAGCAATTTCGCATCGTCGTCGGAGAACGCCTCCGCCTGCATACTGACGACACTCAGCGTGCCGAGCGCTCGCCCGTGCGAGATCAGAGGAACGGCGCAACCGGATTTCAGGCCGGCGGCGGCCCCTCGCTGTATGATTTGCGCCGGAAACTCGGTGAGGTCGAGATTTCTAATCAGCACAGGCTGTTGAGTCGTGAAGGCCAATCCTTCCGGCGTTCCTTCCAACGGAATCGGATCTCCCGCTTCGGTAAAGTCCTGCTTGCTGGGAAAATCCAGCGCGTGAGTCTGCAACTGGCGAGAAACAGGATCATAGAGACAAAACCACGCGAGATCGTGCGGGATCACGCGACCGAGGCAACCGGAAATCGCTTTCAGAAGTTTTGGCAATTCGAGATGCGACACGACGGCGTTGTTGATCTCCAGCACGAGACGTAGCCGATCTCGTTCGTACTTCAGCTGCTGTTGGGCAGATTGGGCGCTCCCCGCATGCAAGACATTGTCCACGGCAACCGCAACCTGATTCGCCACCTGCTGCATGAAGTCGATCTCTGACTTCTGATAGGTTCTCCGCTGATAGCTCCCAAATCCCATCGCCCCTAGACGACGCTGCGCCGTTGTGAGCGGAACCACACCGAAGGATTGGACGCCATTTTCGCGCAGCATGGCCATCAGCTTCGGAAAGCGTTGATCTTGTGTGACATCGTTCACGGTCAAAGGTTGTTGGGTTTTCCACACCAATCCCCCGGGAGACTCATCGATGGAGAGCTCCAGACCGGGGCTGATCGTGCTGGGTGTCGCGGTCACCAAGAGCCACAGGCGCATGACATCCCTCGTGGGCTCATGCAAGACTGCATTGATGTAATCGAACGGGACGATCTGCGGGAGCCGTTGAGCGAGATCACGAAACAGCTCTTCAAGGTCGCGGTGTGACGCGATGGATTCGGATACCTCCAGCAGGAGACGTAACCGGTCCCGTCCATGGATCAAGTCTCGATGATGGAGGACATTGTCCACCGCAACGGCAATTTGTTTGGCGACTTGCTGGAGAAACTCCAGGTCCGCTTTATCGTAGGCCTCTTTCTGCAGACTCAACAATCCCATTGCACCCAGCCGCCGCATCGCGGTGGTCAGAGGAACGACGCAAAACGAGTTCACCCCGTCTTCCTTCATACATTGAGTGACCTTCGGCCAGCGATGTTCTTCGACAAGATCCGGCACAATGATGGGTTCCTGCGTTTGCCAGACCAATCCGTCGGGAGTCTCTTCGACTGGTCCCTCATGGCCACCCACGAGATCAGCCGGCACGTTCGCCTGAATGGTGTGGAGTCGCATCGTGTTACGAACAGGATCGTGCAAAGACAGGGCGACAAAATTCACATGAACGACGCGAGGAAGACGCTGGGCAAAATCCCGAAACAGTTCGTGAAGATCGCGGTGAACTGAAATCGCCTCCGCAACCTCCAGCAGAGCTTCGTACCGCTCCGCGAGAGTATCGCAGGGAGATGTGGGATGCGTGTCCATGGGGGGTAAGTATGGACTAAGGGTCGGTGACGGCTCAAGAGGGGGGAGAGGGGTAACCTGGTTGGCCCCCCGTGCTCACGGAACCCCCACGATGAAACAGTGGTCGTTCGACGTACGCAGTTGGGGACCAAACCAGGCCACCCCTTAAAAGAAGGTAATACGGTATCTCAGAAGGATGAGAAGGGAGCGGCCAGGTGCCCTTCTTGCTCGCAGAACGCGCACGATCAGAATGTGCTCGTTCGATGCGCGCAGTAAAGGGCAGCCTCGGCCGCTCCCTTAGAAAAAGATGAAGAGGATTGGAAGGCCCCTCTCCCCGGGTTAGTGGCACGTCTTGGCGCGCAGTGGAAGATAGATCAACCCTCAACCCGAAAATAGAGAGAGATTTCAGAAACCCTCATTGACACATGTTCCAAAGTGCATAACAATGCTCGAAATTCTGGCATACCAAGACAACTAGGCTCTCTACTAGAGAGCCTAGTTGTAGCGCCGTCAACCTTTCTGCTCGGCTAATACTGGCGCTGATGATGATTGGTCTGACCATCTCGAATGTTTTCTATCCTAGGAATCGACACAGCCTGGACATTGACGGAGCCAAGCGGCGTTGCGCTGGTTGTGGGCGATGGCTGCGAGTGGCATACCCTATGCGTGGCGCCGAGTTATGAAGCATTTGTCGCTTGCGCGTCTGGCAGTCCTGTTGATTGGAGGACAAGCAGATTCACCGGATGTGCACCTGACGTAGATTCCCTGCTGTCAGCAGCTCAATCAATGGCCGGCGTTGATCCGACGCTCATTGCACTTGACCTACCCATTGCCAAGATACCCTTCACAAGCCGTCGTCCGGCAGATCAGGCGATCTCCAAGGCGTTCGGAGGACGGTGGTGTTCGGCGCACTCACCCAGCGCCATACGTCCCGGGCCACTTGGCACTAAGTTCATGGAAGGCCTGACCAGAGCGGGATATCCTCTACTGACGTCAAACCATGTTGCAGGGCAGTCGCGACTCGGTACAATCGAAGTGTTCCCTCATTCAGCACTTCTAGTGCTTCTCGATAGCGCACATCGTGTTCCATACAAGGTCAGTAAATCTTCAAAATACTGGAAGGGCACTAAACCCACCGAGCGGATCGTGAACCTCCTCGAAGAATTCGAGAAGATCGAGTGCGGACTCCGCCGAGTCTTCTGCGATTTGAACTTAACACTTCCATCGGCGAGTGAGGTCACAACTCTGAGTTTTCTCAAGCGCTATGAGGATTGCCTTGATGCATTGGTGTCGGCCTGGGTCGGGTCGAAGTTCATCACGGGAAACGTTACAGCATACGGCGATGAGACGGCTACGATCTGGAATCCAACCCCAAGTCGAGTAGTCTAACATCGCCTTTCAGCCGACTACGGCAGGAAACAAAGGGGTGGGGAATCTTTGTTAAACGTGCGCGCAGAAATTTACTCAGGCCTTCTGATTTCTTGCCGCGTGAGTCGAGCCGCTGCCAGCAACATTCAGAATGTCCCCGTTTCTTTTTCTAGATATCTCACGGTATGTTATACGGGTAGAAAATCTGAACTCCGCACTGTATGCGGATCGGCTTAAGTGAGAGTTAGACCGCTTAGCGACCCGGCTCGGTCGTACTCTCCACCTCAACCACAGATCAAAGGATATCCTCCATGACCAAAACCATTCTGATCACCGGCGCGACCGGCAATATTTCATCTGGCATCATCGCTCAGCTCAAGGGCTCTGCACATCGCCTTGTAGCGCTGGTTCGTAAACCTGAAAAGGCTGAAGAGCTAAAGCGACAGGGTGTCGAACTTCGAGTCGGCGATCTGGAGAAGCCGTGGACGCTCGGTTCTGCCTTCGCAGGCACGGACATCGTGTGGGTCCTGGCGCCACCAGGACCTCGTGCACCCGAGCAGTGCTCGAACGCACTCTGGGCGGCGAGGCAGGCGGGTGCCAAGCACATCGTTCGCCTGTCGGCAATCGGCGCAACGCATACTGCACCAACGATCAACAGCCGCCTTCACGCACTCTCTGACGCCGAGCTGGTTGGATCGGGCATTCCGTTCACCATTCTGAAGCCGCACTACTTCATGCAGAACCTGTTGATGGCTGCACAGAGCGTCGCCCAACAGGGTGCGATGTACTTCGCCCTTGCCGACGGAAAAATGGGACTCATCGACTCACGCGACATCAGCGAGTTCGCCGCACACGTGTTGACTACCGCGGGCCACGAAGGAAAAACCTATACACTCACCGGGCCTGCTTCGATATCGATGCACCAGGTTGCGGCAGCGATCGGCGAAGCCATTGGGAAGGTAGTAAGGTACGTGCCGGTTACCGTCGAGGCCCAGCGGCAGTCGATACTACAGATGGGTATGGACGAGTGGATGGCAAACTTGCTGGGCGATTATTCCGCCGCCTACAGCGCGAACTGGGGTGATCTTGTCACCGACGACTTCCAACGTGTGATGGGCAAGGCACCTCGAAACATTACGCAGTTTGGCAGAGACTTCGCTGCCGTTTTTGGGAAATAATCCACGAATCCAAAAACCAAGGAAGAAAGCTTAAGAGGATATTCTTGTTCTCTTAACACATGAGCTAAGCCACTGCCCACGACAATTCAGAATCTTCTCGTTCCGTTATAAGACATTCTACGGAGTGTTATACGGACAGAAAGCCAGACCTTCGCTACGCAGATCAGTCTATTTTAGTTAGCATGAGCAGGAAGAGATCATGCGATATCTGAAGATTCATACACTTGAGAATGGTTGGTTCGACAAGGACGAAGTATTGCTCCATGCTGCTTTCCAGATTCTCATAGATTTTGTTGAGCAAGAGAAACCAGGCAAGATTGTTGACTGGAATGCAGATAAATTACACAGAAAAGCTTGGAAAGAAATCAAATCACTCCATCGCTGGTGGAGGAAAGAGCGTTCAGCGCGGAAAAGCCCACTTGATGATAAGAAGATAAAGCATCCCCCTTTCAAATTGGAGAAGATTGCCGGCTCAGATCTACGCAGGATGGTAGGACCTGACAGGAAGAAATATGCAAACTACTATCGTGCTTTAGAACAGCATTGGAAGCTTGAGCGAAAGTGGGAAGAGGAAGATCAGCGCAATCTTCATCGGCTAATCGATATCAGGAAATTTCTATGGACATAGATGGTGCTAACAACTCGCTGCACCCGACCGCGACCCGCTGCTTGGTCCGCGGAAAACAAAGGGGAAAACAAAGGGGTCGGGATGGACTTCCCAGGCTTTAACGGACACCTTTGGGGTGATCGTTGAAACTTGGGAGGGTCTATGGGGAATCAGCGCCGATCGCAGCCTGTCCGACTGAAGTACATCTTCATCAAAGCCCATCGCCGAGAGTTCGATACGGCCGTCATGTGCCGTCTCCTCGGCGTGTCGCGCAGCGGGTTCTATCAATGGTTACGGAACCCCTTCTCCGATCGAGCGTTGGAGGATCAGCGGTTACTTGGCCTGATCCGCGCAGCCTATACGGCGAGCCATGGAGTCTACGGTGCCCCGCGGATCTTTCTTGACTTGCGCGAAGCAGGCGAGACCTGTAGCAAGCATCGTGTGGCTCGGATTATGCGGGCCAATAACCTGAAAGCCCGGCACGGCTACCGAACTCCCCCGTACGTCAGAGGCCACACCACCTCACTCCTGACACCCAATACGCTGCAACGCGGCTTTACCGTCCCACGACCGAACACCGCCTGGGTCACAGACATCACGTATGTGCGCACATGGGAAGGCTGGCTCTATCTGGCCGTCGTGATGGACTTGTACTCCCGCCGCATTATCGGCTGGTCCACCAAGCCCACGCTCGCTCAAAATCTCGTGCTGGACGCGCTCCTCATGGCCGTGCGGCGACGCAAGCCCAAACACACCCTGATTCATTCCGATCAAGGGTCACAGTTCGGTAGTGATGCGTGGCGGTGCTTCTGCCAAGCGCATCACCTGGAGCCCAGCATGAGCCGACGTGGCAATTGCTGGGATAACGCTGTGGCCGAATCCTTTTTTAGCAGCTTGAAGAAGGAGCGGATCAAGAAGCGCATCTACACGACTCGTGAGATCGCCAAGACCGAGATATCCGATTACATCGACATGTTCTATAATCGCACCCGTCGACACAGCCATCTGAGCGGGGTCAGTCCGGAGGCCTTTGAAGCAATTTCGAATCGGGCTTACTGAGGTGTCCGCAAAAGCCTGGGAAGTCCAGGAATCTTATTTTATAACCGCGCGTAAGAAACTTAGGCAGACCTTCCGGTTCTCTTGACCGGGAGTCGAGCAGCCGCCACAACCGTTCAGAGTGTCCTCGGTTCTTCTCCAATTGAAGGCAAGGAGTTAACCGGTCTTCTGTAAGACATCCCACGATGTGTTACGCGAACAGTAAGCAGACCCCCGCATCATATACGGAGCAGCCTATGGCTATACATCTTGAGTACATAAGGCACACAGGTGTATTATTGCGGCTGTGAAGCCCGTCCGATGGAACGCCGACAAGAGTCTTTCGCTCAAATCAGAACGCGGCGTGTCTTTCGAAGAAGTTCTATCTGCGATCTCACAGGGCGGACTTCTCAGGGTCATGGACCATCCGAACCGAGCGAAGTATGGACACCAAAAAATGCTTGTTGTGAGGATACGCGATTACGCCTATCTCGTTCCTTGTGTAGAAAATGAGCAGGAGATTTTCTTGAAGAGCATCATGCCAAGTCGCAAGGCAACTCGGGATTTTTTATCGGGAGGCAACTGACATGAGCACCGATCGGTTGTTGGAGGAAGAAATTCTTGCTTCGTTCGAGCGCGGAGAATGGAAGCCGGTTCGTAATCAGAAGGGCGAGATTGCGCGGTTCCGGGCCGCTGCGGAAGCTACCTTGCTCAAGGACAAGCGGGTCAACATCAGAATCTCGTCCAGAGACCTTGAGGGGTTGCAGGCCAAGGCTGCTGAAGAGGGCGTTCCTTACCAGACTCTTATGGCGAGCGTGCTCCACAAGTTTGTGTCGGGTCGTCTCGTCGAGACGCAAAGACGTATCGCTACACGCTCGAGCCGGACAGCGCGCAAGCGCGCCGCCGCTTAGCGCAGGCGTTCGACCTCCCATAGCACCAATACACCATAAGTTTTCTCACCAAGCTCGCTCAGGATTATATACACAAGAACGAAAACGGTAATGACATGAGCCCATATTGTGCTGCGGGAGAACTTGCGGGGATCACGCGTCTCGTCGATGATTTCTACGCAAACATGGATACCTTTCCTGAAGCCCGTGTGATTAGGAAGATGCATCCCGAGGATTTAACCGAGTCGCGGAAAAAACTCACGTACTTTCTGTGCGGAGTGCTCGGAGGCCCTCGGCTGTATCTCGATCACTATGGCGGAGTCAACCTCCCCGATTTTCATAGACAATTCCCAATTGGAACTGACGAGCGAGACGCATGGATGCTCTGCATGCAACGCGCCATTGCTGTTCAACCATATGAGACGTCATTTAAAGAGTATTTACTGGCTCGATTGTGGATTCCAGCGGAAAGAATCAGGATGGTCAATGAGATGGGAATCTGACTTTGCCACGCAAGCCGCAAGGCGCTATTTTTGATCGTCTCAGGCGCGATCTCTCAAACCTGGTGCACGAGTGAACAGAGATCCGCGACCGTCCGGCAACGTTTACATGGACGAGACGGGAGAGGCGCTGGGCGAGGTCTCGAGACAGTGTGTGGAGACTGCCTCCGGAGCCGCGGCCTTCTTACTTTTCTATCTCAAATCCATCACTCTTCCACCAACGCCAGCCGCCGTCGAGTTCCATCACCGAGTAGCCCTTGCTCGCGAACAAGACCGCGGCGGTCGCAGCCAGGTGGCACACGTGTGAATAACAATACAGCACATTAATCCTGTTCTTGTGGAGTCGCGCCTTCACGACCTTTGCGTCGTCCCACTGGTCCTTCGGCAGATTGAGTGCTCCAGGAATATGCCCCTGCGCATAATCTTCGGCCGCACGCACATCCACGATGTTCACCGGCTCTCCCTGTTTGAACCAGCGCTCCAGTTCGACCGGACCGGTCGTGAAGGCCATCTTGTCCTGGAAATACTTTTTGGCTTTCGCAGCACTGGGAATCTTGAGCTTGTTCGCCATAACGATCCTCCTGTTCGATCCGTCATTGTTCCAAGGTCGCGCTCGTTGAGATCGTGGCATTAGGTAGTCTTGAAATTGTGCCGTGGGTCTTGGTGGCCACCAGTGTTCCGCGGGAAACCCCGGAAGATCCGCTGACTGAACACCCGGCTTGATCTCCAACCTGCCCCCCTCCACCGACAAATAGCAGCCGCTCCACGCCGGCTCTCTTCACACCTGATAATGGAGCGTGTGCCTTTGACTTGCTGGTTAGAGATGTCGGGGATCTCGCACAATGGCGGGTCACCTCGTGGCCGGGATCCAATGCTTCCTTCACAATTGCCGACCCGACAAACCCTGTCGCGCCGATCACTGCGATCTTCATGACGAAAGTCCTATCCGCTCATGTGAGGAAAATAACAGATAGGTACGCAACCATCATACACACACAATCGGTCGCCCGACACTACCAAGCAGAGAAAGATTGCAACGTGTGCGAAAGCCTTCCAGCGATCTCAGAGCGTCTCGTGCGTGCCATCGCAATACGGCGGGGTCTTGGTCTGTTTGCATTGGCACAAGGCAACTTCCTGCGTTTCAGCGAGTATAAACTCGATCGGCTCGATGCCGGTTCCTTGGTGAGATCCGTCACAGAACGGCTGGTCCCTTGAGCGTCCACATCGACACCAATAGTAGGTTCCCGCTTCTAACGACAGCACCGCCGGTTCCTTGGCTGCAATGCGTGGCTTCTCCATGGATAGTCCTCCCTTTGGGTTACTTGTAGGGCGCGTCTGCTTCGTCAATCTGTGTATCAAACTCTTCACAGAGGCCAGCCCATCCTGAATCACCGGATGCGACGGTCAGTCCCTTCACCTCACCATCGCCGGACAGCCATTCTCGATCATGGTGAACAATTCAGCATCATATTTTTCATGCTCACCCGTATGGGTAAATAAAATGGTTACAGGACGTGACAAGAATTCAATCATCAGACTTGGTCACATCGCCTTCCAGAGGTCGATCACGGTTCCGTTTTCATTCAGTTCCACAGTGATCGTCGATCCCTCCTTAATCGGCTTGGCTTTCACCTCAAGGCGTTCGAGTGGAAACACCTTCTCGCCCTCCGGTGTCCACAGCTTGATCTGTTTCTTGTTCCTGCCGACGTAGATCAACTTCCCGGAGATCAGCCGGTGCGCCTGCTCACGGCCCTTCATGTGATGATCGATGACCATATTGTCTTCATTTATCCATAGCGTGATTTCGTCTCCTACCTGGATTCCTGAGGGCGCCGTTTTCACACTGAGGCGATACGTGGCGAAGGGCGTCTTTGCGAAGATCACACCGGACTGGATTTTCTCTACCACACCATGCGCCGTAATACGGTAGCCGGGTTTGGTGCGCGGCTGTTTATCGAAACTCATTTCCATGGTAAACCGATGGATATCGATCATGTTTCCCGCTTCGTTCAACTCGATGGTCACGGGTGTGCCCTCCTCCATAGACGCCATCTTCGAGCGGCCCGCCTGTACGTCGAACGTCTTTTCTCCCTCCGGTGTCCAGAGCTTGATCTCCTTGCGATCTGCGGAAGTATAGGTCAGATTGCCCGATACGAACCGATGGGCATGAGTGTGGTCACCTTTCCGATGGACGTCGATCACTGCGTTGTTTTCATTGACCTGCATTTCTACTTCTTCCCCGACTTCAAGATGCATGGGGGTGAAGGTCGAAGCGATCGTCATCGATCCCCAGGATGTCTTCACGTGGTGAGACCTGACTGCACCTTTGAAACCACTCCCTTCACCTTCATGTGTGTTCCTGTCCCCTGCGCGGCCCCTTCGTCAGCAAACCCGTAGGGCACGATCACGAACAGGCTGAATACCATTGAGCCAAGTACCATCATGTTGCGCATCGATGTTCTCCTCCCTGTGTCGGTTGAAAGCTTCTGTCTCTGTTGAAATACAACGCGCACGATATCGTTACTGAGTGTAAACGAAAGAGATTTTCTCCATATGAACGTCACTTCGACCCTGATACTTATATGATAAAGCGGCTTCCCGCTACAACCGCGAAAGGTGAGCGGGGACGGAGCGCGTCGTCCCCCACCGCCTCCGTGGCGGCACGCCCTGGAGGCCCGCTCGGCGCATCAAACGCGCGCTATCCGAGGGGCGGCCACACCGCTCGTCGGCGTCGCGCAGGTCCTCCCAGATGTGCGACTGCCCACAACGGCGCTCGCGAAGCACGCTGCCGCTTCGTGCAAAAAATCCCGTTCCCTCGTGACGCGGGCTAACTCCCGATAGACATGAGCCAGTTTCTCATCGCGAGCCCTAAATCAGGTGTCCGTAAAAGCGAGGCAGAACCCATTGCTTTTTTATCGATGCGGTTCAGCGCAAAAAACTAGGGCAATTCACAGGTCTGAAAACTCCTCAGGAAAGCCATATTCAAAACGTTATCCAAACAATTTCTTCACCATAAGGAAGCCTTCATGATCTCATATCCAAAATTGGTCGGCTTGGTGTCGTGCAGTTTTTTGCTGTGCCTTAGTCTGGCGAATGTCGCATCGTCTGCAGATAAAGTGAGCGACATGGAATCCAGCAAGACTATCAAAGGGAAACTGATGCACATCGAAGGTGAGAATTATGTCGTCAAAAACAGGGAGGACGGGAAAGAGGTGCGCTTACATGTGGACAAAACCACGATAAAAAACGCCGTGGGGTTCACTGATGGAGATAATATTATCGCTGATGTCACTCCTGACAATCACGTCATTGTAATTTTAACCGACCAGTCTCAGTCCACGATTCTCCGGGACAAGGTTATCAAGGATCTCAAAGAGTCCCGTTAGCGGTTTTTCAGAATCAGGGGTCAATGCGGTATGGCGGGTCTTGACGATTGTCTTAGGTGAGAATCGGCAGGACCCTTCCGTATGGACCGTCCTGCCGACTCTAAGAAAATATGTCGTTCACTTTTGGAGAACAAAAATTCGATGATCAGCCTGTTCAAGACCGACGATGCCTGGTCAAGCCTCGTGCTCCGTCTCATACTCGGGCTGGTAATGTTTCCTCACGGTGCTCAAAAGCTTCTGGGATGGTATGGAGGGTTCGGGTTTGACGGGACGATGGGGTTCTTTACCCAGAAGCTGGGGTTGCCATGGATCGTCGCGTTCCTGGTCATTATCGGAGAATCATTCGGCGCCTCGGACTGATTGCCGGGTTCCTGACCCGTATTACGGCGGCCAGTTTCATCGTCATTATGCTGGGCGCGATTGCGACGGCTCACCTGCCCTTCGGCTTTTTCATGAATTGGTCCGGCCAGCAACAAGGCGAAGGGTTCGAGTATCACTTGCTCGTGATCGGGATGAGTGCGGCATTGTTGATTGCCGGCGGAGGAAAATGGTCAGCGGACCGGATGATCGCCAAGCAGCTAGGAGATTGAGTCGAGACTGAGGATGAGGCCGAGATCAATCTCCGAAAGGCTCCGTGCGTAGAGTCATGGAAACCGGCCTGGGACTGTCGCAGGGATTAATCCGACATATGCGCTACCAGGTGTCGGAGCATCCGCTCAGACCGGATGACGCCGATCACACGCCGTGAATCCTTGTTCTCCACGACCGGCAGCCGGTTTACATCGTGCTTGCGCATCAATTCCGCCACGGCCGACGCCCTGCAAGTGTTCATTCTGATCGAGCACACACCATATCCTTGAAGGACAAATCGCTCAGCCACTAGTGATCGGTCATGACCGGGTGTTGAGAAAACATCCTCCATTGACATGCGGTTTGTTGGTTTGCTGGTCATTTAAAGCACCTGGCAGGATTACATCTGGAGAAATCTTTAAGTCTCCCTGCGGACGGCGTCGTCTTAAGCTGCACCATACTTTTCCTGTTCGATACTGATATAGATGAATCGAAGGCAGTCATCACACTCACCATGAACAGTCGCGCTTTGCTCCCATGATGGCCCATGCAAGACCAATGAAATTGGATCGCCCGGTCGATGGCCGGCGCGACCATCTTCTGGGTAATCCCGAGGCCGAGATGACCTTGGTGGAGTACGGTAGTTACGCATGCCGTCACTGTCGTGCCATGCATGAAGTCATTGCCGACCTGCGTGACCGATTTGGGGACCGTATGCGGTACGTATTCCGCCATCGACCGATTTCAGGCAGCGAGGATGCCGAGCGAGCGGCGGAACTTGCGGAATACGTGTCGGAAACGACCGGCCAATTCTGGGGCGTCCATGACGCCCTCATGAAACAAGGGACGACGTTCAGTGACGGAGACTTCGAGCGGATCGCATCCGCCTTCGACCTCCCGCTTCGCGAGGAGAAGGGCGAGAAAGGAGGCCACGCCGCCGCAACGCGTCTCGCGGAGGACATTGAAAGCGCACGGCGCAGCGGCGTGTTGGAGACGCCGACTTTCTTCATCAACGACCGCCGCTATGAGGGACCATGGGACGAGAGCTCGCTGGCCGAGGCGATGCTTGGTTCGCTCGGGCACCGACTGCATGCTGCGACGGTGGATTTCGTCCGATGGGCGCCGTCGGCCGGCCTTTCCCTCCTGCTGATGTCGGTCATCGCCGTCCTGCTGGCGAATTCACAGGTCGGTCCCCTATTCCAGTCCTGGTGGGACAAGAGTCTTGCCTTTCAATTGGACGGAAGCACGTTTGCGTTGCCCTTGCTGCATTGGGTGAACGATGGGCTGCTGACCATTTTCTTCCTGGTCGTAGGTCTTGAGATCAAACGCGAGTTCACGGTGGGCCGGTTGGCCACGCGCCGTTCGGCGGCGCTTCCCATTATCGCCGCATTCGGCGGCATGATCGCACCAGCGCTCATCTATCTGTTCGTGGTTCCACCGGGACCGCTCCAGGCTGGCTGGGGGATGACCATGGCCACGGATACCGCCTTTGCGGTCGCATTGATGGTCTTGCTCGGAACGCGCGCTCCAGTGGAACTGCGCGTCTTCTTGACCGCCGCGGTCATCATAGACGATCTCGCGGCGATCCTCGTGATTGCCTTGTTCTACACGGACCACATCGATCTCTATTATCTGATTACTTCTGTGGCTGTGACCGGCCTGCTGGCGGGGCTCAACCAGTGGGGGGTGTACCGATCATTGCCGTATGCGGTACTCGGGGTCGTGCTCTGGATCGGTCTCCATGGCTCGGGCCTTCATGCGACGCTGGCCGGAGTGATCCTTGCGGTCGTGACTCCGACACGTCCTCCGGCGAACCTGCGTACACTGATGGCGCAGGCAGAAGCCGTGATTCGGGCTGAGACCAAACGCGCGGGAGAAGGCCTCATGCAGCACGGACCGTCGGAACCGGCCCTTCAGGCCATGGATGTCATCCATGATCGGATCGAGTCTCCAGCAAGCAAGCTGTTGCGTTCGGTCGAACCGTGGTCCAGCTATATCGTGCTGCCTGTTTTCGCCCTGGCCAACGCCGGCGTCGTCTGGTCTCTTGCTGTGTTCGAAGGTCACGGGCGCTTGATGGTGGGGATCATTCTGGGCCTAGTACTGGGAAAACCCATAGGGATCTTTGCCGCTGCCTGGCTCGGCGTTCGTCTCGGCATTGCCGTGAAGCCGGAGGCCTACTCATGGCGCCAGTTGTTCGGCGCCGGCGCACTTGCGGGAATCGGCTTTACCATGTCGCTGTTTATCGCGGGCCAGGCCTTTCCCCACGCGGAGGACTATGCCGCCGCCAAGATCGCCGTCTTTGTCGCCTCGTTGGTGGCTGGAATCGCGGGCGTCCTGATTCTCTGGCCTCGAAGGACTGAACAGAAACAGCGCGGTCTGCCTACCTTCGTTCCACCCGCGCAAGTGAATGAGGGACGACGGTCGTAAGGGTTGGCCATACGGTCGGCAACGAGAGCGTTCGCTCGTTTCAAGTTCGCCCTGTTTCGATCCGAAAGAACCGAAAAGGAGAGTCAGATGAGCTCCATGCGATATTCAGCTGGCGTTGTTTTGATGGTGGCCTTATTCATGCCGTTTTCGAGTGAAGCGAGCGCAGAAACCATCTCATTGGAAGCGAAGGTTCGGGAACGGGCTGCCTCGATCGAAAACAAATTGATCGCTTGGCGAAGAGATATTCACCAGCATCCGGAACTGGGGTGACCAGGAGAATCGAACCTCGCGCCTCGTCGCCGAGCATTTGCGAAGTCTCGGACTGGAGGTACGCACGGGGATCGCGCGCACAGGGGTCGTGGGCGTCCTGAAGGGTGCCAAGCCTGGCCGTACCGTGGCTCTTCGCGCCGACATGGACGCGCTTCCGGTCAAGGAGCCGGAAGGGCTCTCTTTTGCCTCTCGCGCAAAGGCCCAACATTGGGGGAAGGAGGTCGATGTCATGCATGCCTGCGGGCACGATACACATACAGCGATGCTGATGGCGGCCGCGGAGGTGCTCACCGGGTTGAAGAATGATCTGCCGGGCACGATTCTATTCATCTTCCAACCGGCGGAGGAGGGCTCGAGTCTGTTTGCACCATTGTCGGGCAAGATCTGGGGAGCCACACTCATGCTGCAGGATGGCGCATTTGCAGAGCCGAAACCGGACGCCGTTTTCGGGCTGCACGTGATGCCGGGACGTTCGGGGGAAATTTACTATCGCACCGGGGCGACTACGGCGAGCGGTGATGCCTTGGACATCACCATCACCGGTAAACAGGGGCATGGTGGCATGCCATGGAACACCATAGATCCGATTACGACGTCGGCTCTCGTCATTGCAGGCCTCCAGACCGTGGTGAGTCGCAAGGCCAATCTCACCGTCTCACCCGCTGTGGTCACCATCGGGATGATCCATGGAGGAGAAGCGGGGAATATCGTGCCGGAGGCAGTGCATATGGCCGGCACCATCAGGACGTACGACGACCATGTTCGAGAGGTGCTCCATCGCGAGAGCCGGCTCGCCGCAGAGAAAATTGCGGAGAGTGCCGGCGCGAAGGCCGACCTGTCGATCGTCAAAATCTACGATACGACGGTCAACGACGCGGGGCTCGCTGAACGGATGCAGCCGGTGCTGATGCGAGCGGCGGACGGCCGAGTCAACCAAGCGCCATTGGTTGGGGCATCCGAAGATTTTTCCTTTTTCGCCCAAGCGACCCCCGGTCTGTTTGTCTTCCTGGGCATCACTCCGCGCGATCAGGATCCCGCCCAGGCGGCGCCGAACCACAGCCCTGCGTTTTTTGTCGACGAAAGCGCGCTGGTGGTCTGCGCCAGAACCATGGCCTCGCTAGCCGTGAACTTCCTCAGTCCACAGCCCGAATAATGAACACGCATATTACTCAATTTACTCAATCATTGGGTTGACGGCCTGTCGGGACTATCGGCTCCAGCAGGAATTCATTACGCCGTATACCACCGGAGCAGAAGGGGATCATCGAGCGGTTCTTTCGCAGTCTCAAAGAGGAATACGGGGTCGATCCATTGAGGTTCTCCTTATGTTGTCCTGAGCCTCACGCCTTCATAGACGCCATGTCGATGGAGAAGCGGTACTTCACGTCCGACTTCTCCAGCCGGGCGTAAGCCTCGTTGACCTTCTGGATCGGGATCACCTCCACGTCCGAGGTGATGTTGTGATGGCCGCAGAAGTCGAGCATCTCCTGGGTCTGGGCGATCCCGCCGATGATCGAGCCGGAGAGGGTGCGGCTCGCGAACAGCAGGCCGTAGGCCGAGATGGCGTTGATCTTCGTGACCTGCGATCCGACGGCCTCGTGGCTCATGCGGGTTCCGGTCTCGCCGCGCTCCCTCTGGTGGTACGGGTGAAGGTCGCTGCCACAGATGCCGGCACGGGTAACACGGACGACGGCGTCGGTCGGCTCGATCAGGTGGGCGTCGGGAACGTTCTCGATCCAGACATCGCCGGCGTCGTACATGACAGTTGCATGCATAGTATATCTCCTTGTCTTGTATCGATATATCTTGATCGCTGTAAACAGTGCGCGTGCGCGCGCTCATCGACTGTTCATGGAATCAGCTCGGAGCGACGCGCCAGATCTCTCCATCATCGTTGGTGGTGTATAGGTTGCCGTCGGGGCCTTGCACCAGAGTGCGGGTTCGCGCTGCAGGCAACTCGACGGTCGCATCATTGGTCGCCATGCCGCGCGCATCCAGTTGAAGCACGACAATCCGTTGGCCAGCCATCAAGCTCACCAGCAAGCGGCCGTTCCATTCTCTCCATTGTTTGCCGTCGAGAAACAGAGCCGAGTCCATGCCGCGGCCGCTGCCGTTGTAGACCCAGCTTGGGGGCATCGCTTTGGGGAAGCGTTCGATATCGGTCATCGGCATCGTGGTTGGATCGCCCGCGTAACCGCAATAGTTGTCGGGGCAACGTAACCCCGGCCGATTCTGCGGATCCCATCCTGCATTGCCACCCGCTACCAACGCAGTGACCTCATCGCTGTGATTCGGGCCGTGCTCGGCGGTAAATGGTTGGCCGGCGTTTGGCTGACCCGCCGGCCTGAAGGTGATGCCCTGCACGTTGCGATGGCCGTAAGTGAAGATACGCGGATCGCCTCCGGCCGGAGTGTTGTTGCCCGGCGCAGCCGTGCCGTCGCGATTCACCCGCAGCACTTTGCCGCCGAGCCGTTTCAAGTCCTGTGGCAGTGTTGCGTTGTGATTGTCGCCGGTGGGCACGTATAGAAATCGATCCGGTCCGAAACGAATGCGCCCGCCGCTATGGGCGCCGGCGATGCCAGCGCCATTGGCCGCATCCTTGTATGCGATGTCTTCGATGATGTCGGTGCGGTTGCCGACCCTCGTGTAGTCGGCGTTGACGGTCAGACGAACGACCCGATTGGTGCCCGGCTTGCGCAGGTTGGATGCCATGAACACATAGATGTCGCGTGTTCCCTTCGCGAAGTCCGGATCGACTGCGATTCCGTGCACGCCACTCTGGCCCTGGCAAAACAGATCCGGCGCCACCAGCGCCGATCCGCTGGTGCCAAAGAGCCGCACCGTCTTTCCGTCGGCGAGGCGTGCCGATACGCCGCGACACTTCTCGGTGAATAGCATCACACCGTCGGGCGTGAAGGCAATGTCCCACGGGTCCTGCAGGCCGGTCATTACGACTGTGCGAGTCAGCTTCGGTGCTTCGGCTGATGTGACGGAAGGCGATGCCTGCCGGGTTGCAGCAACAACAGCAACACTGGCTACTAGTAGATGGCCTGCGATGATGCACGCCGAAACCCTAACCATTCTGTCTCTACTCATTTTGATCTCCAACATGCACGTGTGATGTTCAAGGCACTCACTACACCGTCTGGCCGCCGTCGACGACCATGGCGTGGCCAACGACGAAGGCGGCCTCGTCCGAGCACAGCCAGAGGACGGCCGCGGCGATTTCCTCAGGCTTCCCCATCCGTCCGACCGGTTCCTGCGCGATGACGGCCTGCCGTCCCTCAGCGGTCCCACCACTGAAACGGTCCATCATCGGGGTATCGATGATGCCGGGGCACACAGCGTTGATACGGATGTTCGATGACGCATAGTCGAGGGCAGCTGCTTTGGTCAAACCAACTACGCCGTGCTTCGCGGCGACGTAGGCCGCGCCCCCCTTGGAGCCTTTGACCCCAGCGCCTGAAGAGGTGTTGACGATAGCGCCGCCGCCTTTGCTTAAGCATCAATGGGATTTCGTGCTTCATGCACAGAAACACGCCGCGCAGGTCGATGTCGATGATTCGGTCCCACTCCTCTTCCGTGACCTCGGCCGCGGGCTGGATGGTGTATTCGATACCGGCATTGTTGAACGCGAAGTCCAGCCGGCCGAAGGTTTCGACGGTCTTGTTCAGAGCCGCCCTCACGTCCGCCCAGCTCCGCCCGCCGCTGTTGGCGGCATAGACCGGCGCATTGCCGCTGTGATGATAGGCCATATGGCCGTCGAACAGATAGCTGTTCACGGGTACCTTGGGCTGGTTGACCGGCAACTGGTGGAAGTTGGCGCCGATGCGGTTGCGCTGCGCATCGGCGTAGGCGAAGGCACGGCCGAGCAGCATCTTGTCGGGCGACAGGCCAATGTCCGGCACCGTGTTCCCCGGCGAGAAAGCCGCCTGCTCGATCTGGGCGAAGAAATACTTGGGGTTGCGGGTGAGCGTCATCGTGCCGACCTTGATCAGCGGATAATCTGCGTGCGGCCAGGTCTTGGTCAGGTCGAACGGGTACTTGAAAGAGAGAGATGGAGTTGCGTTTCCACCCACCGACATGAGGTTGCCGCTCCTGATCAGGCGAATCTTAAAAACAACCAAATCTGTTCTAGGCTAGCTCCTTGCTTATTCTCCAGTATTTGGCAAATCGCCGTTGGTGATCGATCTGGGCCATCCTGCCGCAGGCCGTTCACCAAAAAGGTCGGCGTGCCCGTCACGCCATTTTGTCGGCCACTCGCGACGTCGAATCGGACTCTGTCGTTATAGTAGGTGTTTGTCGAGGGCGCCGCGATGCCCATCCTCCGGACCGGAGTTCAGTCCTTCGCCAGTGCTTGGGCTATAAGTGCTGTGTCGGTGAAGCCGCGCAGTCGTTGAAGATATCCCTCGCGGACTGTCCAGACGTGGACGAAGGGTACATTGACGGGTACGGCAGCTTTTCGGGTCTTTCCTTCGATACGACCGATCGCGACGACATGCTCGCCTGCAGTAATGAACTCTTCAGCGACGAAGCGAACGTCAAACGCTCCATAGAAGTTGGTGAGAAAGCGCTCGAGCACGTCCTCGAGACCCTCGAAATGGCCGCCTCCGACGGGCATCCCTTCTGGCAAATCGTATACAACCTGTGGCGATTGGAGTCCTCGCAGTGGCTCGCGATGTCCTGGAACAGTAGCTTTGTAGAATGCGCGGACGCGATTTTCGTTTTGTTCTTCATGGGTCATTTTCTTCTCCTCCTTCGCGTAACCAACCCTCAGATTCTGACCCACATTCTCGGCAGCCGCAATGATTCGTTTGGCCTCTCTCCACGGGACCATATGCTCCGTGGAATCGACCGTGGCAATCACGACTTCGCGTCCAGGTTGTCCTTGAAACTGGCCTTCTTGTGAGAGCCGTCGCAGAACGGCTTGGTCGCCGACTGGCCGTACCGGCAGAGCCAGGTCTCCTCTCCATCGAACGTGATCTCCCTGCCGCCATCGGTCAGGATTTGAGCGTTCCCTTGATGTAATAGGGGCCACTGTTGGTGGGCGTGATGATGACCTCGCTCATGGTGTCCTCCTCGATAGGTCCAGTGCGTTCTGCGCCTGCGGCGAACGGGGCTCCATCGTCTTGAACCAGCGGCACATCGACGAGATGCTCTGGGATAAACCAGACATGCTATCCATTGTCATCCGGCGACCATGATGGCGTTCTCTCAAGACCGGCATCCCGCATTGTGCTCATCGAAAGAGGTTGGTTTTTGCGAGATCGATGATTTCGTCGCCGCGTCCGTTGAGCACCGCCTTGATCATGTAGAGACTGAACCCGATCATTTGGTCCATCTGGATCGATGGCGGCAGCGCGAGCTCCTGGCGATTCACCAACACTTCGACCAGGGCCGGACCGTCATGATTCAACGCTTCGGCCAGCATGGGACGGACCTGCTCGGGTGCCTCTGCTGTGAGGCCCAGCAGCCCTGCCCCTTGGGCCATCTGTGCAAAATTTGGATTGTGCAGGTCCGTGGCGAAATCCAAAAATCCCGCCGCCTTCATTTCAAGTTCCACGAAGCCGAGCGCGTTGTTCTTAAACACCACCAGCTTGACCGGCAATTGTAGTTGTCGAAGCGACAGCAGGTCGCCCAGCAGCATGGCCAGGCCGCCGTCTCCAGACAACGTGATCACCTGACGGCCGGGATGGCTGATCTGTGCGCCAATCGCTTGCGGCAGCGCATTGGCCATTGATCCATGCGTAAAGGATCCCAGCAACCTCCGTTTGCCGTTCATCTTGAGGTACCGCGCTGCCCAGATGGTGGGGGTGCCGACATCGCAGGAGAAAATGGCGTCGTCCGCGGCCAGCGCGTCGAGCACCTTGGCGACATATTGCGGATGGATCGGCTTTCGCCCGGGCTCTCCCGAAGCCAGATCATCAAGCCCCGTGCGCGCGGTGTGATAATGCTGCAGCGCGTCTTTCAGGTGCCTGTCGTCGCGCTTCTGGATGAGCCTCGGGGACAAGGCTGCAAGCGTGGTCTTGACGTCACCGATCAATCCAAGATCCACCTTGGTCCGCCGGCCGATCTGCTCGCCGCGAATATCAATTTGCACAATCGTGGCTCGTTCCGGGTAGAACTGCTGATACGGGAAGTCTGTACCGAGCATCAACAACGTCTCGCAGGCCATCATGGCATAGTAGCCGGAGGCGAAACCGAGGAGTCCCGTCATGCCGACGTCGAAGGGATTGTCGTACTCGATGAACTCCTTGCCGCGCATGGTATGAACGATCGGCGCCTTCAGCTTGGCGGCTATCTCCATGACATGATCGTGCGCGCCGGCGCAGCCGGCGCCCCCCAGTATCGTGAGCTTCCCCGCGCCGTTCAACAGCTCTGCCAGCCTGTCGATCTCCTTATCGGACGGGCGCACACCCGGCGTGGCGTCCGTCCATCGCAGGCGTGCCTCGCTCACCACGGCGTGCTGCAAGGCGATATCGCCGGGTAGGACTACCACCGAGACCCCGCGGCGCGACACCGCGGTTTGCACCGCAATCTCGAGGAGGCGAGGCATCTGTTCCGGATGCGACACCAATTCACAATAGTGACTGCACTCACGGAACAGATGTTCCGGGTGGGTCTCCTGGAAATAGCCGCTGCCGATCTCGCGGCTCGGAATGTGCGCGGCGATGGCCAGGACCGGGACACGGCTCCGGTGGGCATCGTACAGTCCATTGATCAAATGAAGATTCCCTGGCCCACAGCTTCCGGCACAGACCGCCAGGCGTCCGGTCAAGTGCGCTTCGGCTCCGGCCGCAAATGCAGCCGTCTCTTCATGTCTCACGGGAACCCACTGGATATCGCCCCGTTGACGGATGGAATCCGTAATCCCATTGAGCGAGTCGCCGGCGACGCCGTACACTCGCCTGACTCCAACGATGGCCAGCGTCTCGACTAAGAGATCCGCCACTCTTTTCTTGCTCATGGGTCCCATGTCCTCTTTCGGCTCCCAGCCGCAGTCACCGTCCACATGGCGCTGTCGCGAGATTGCATGGTCGCCGGTCAACAGGTATCGTTCACACCTCTGTATCCCTGCCGCCGTCAAGGGTGCGCACAATGCGGGCCGGGTTGCCGACAACGACACTGGCCGGCGGGACGTCATGAACCACGACGCTGCCTGCGCCGACGACGCTCCCGTCGCCGATGGTGACGCCGGCAAGGATGATGGCGCCGCCTCCGATCCACACATCGCTGCCGATGCGGATCGGGCGAGCATATTCCAGGCTGGATCGCCGTCTATCCGCCTCAAGCGGATGCTCGGCGGTGTAGATCTGCACGGCCGGTCCCATTTGGAGATTGTTCCCGATCTCGATCGGCGCGCAATCGAGGAAGATACAGTGATAGTTGATGAAGGCGTTTCGCCCGAGCCGGATGTTATAACCATAGTCGCAGGTAAAAACCGGTTTGATGACGGTGCCGTCGCCAAATGAGCCCAAGAGCTCACGTAACAGCGCCGTCCGCTCGTCCGTCTCCTCGTCCGAAGTCGTGTTGTACCGTGCCAACAGACCCTGCGCCCGCCGAATGTCCGCGACCAGTTCGGGGTCGGCCGAGCGATAGAGTTCACCGGCCAGCATCTTTGCCTTTTCAGTTTGTGCACTCATAGAGATCCCGGGGCGCTAACTGGGAGTGATTCGTCTGGTTCGACCCAGTGGCGCCTCACGTGCCCTGCTTCAAACTCAGCATGTAGCTGGTCAGGTCATGCAACTCCTTCTCGGTCAGGGGAAACCTCGGCATGATGGAGCCGGGCGAGATCGCTTGCGGGTCCTGAAAGTGGCGGTAGTGCCACTCCCGGTCCGGACGGGCGTCCCCGACATACGAGAGATCCGCCCCAACCGCGCCGCCTTCGCCGTGTATCAGGTGACACCCGGCGCAGCCGTATTCGGCATAGACGGCTTTACCGTGCGCCACGGATGGATCAACGCGAGGTACGGCGTACAAGTCGCGCAGGGAGAGTCCCAGCAGTCCAAACACGAGCAGAAGAAACGCCACACCGGCGAAGATTGTCACGGGGCGCCTAGCCGGATTGCGGGCCGGGTTGCGATCGATGAAGGGCCAGAATAGGACGATGAGGATAAACGCAAGCGGCAGGACCCACGTGACCAGCGGCTCCAACGGTCCATGCACATATTTCAACAGTTGATAGTAGAACAGGAAGTACCACTCCGGTACGGGCACAAATGTCGTATCCGAAGGATTGGCCTTGTCGGCGAGCGGATAAGGGACCGTTACGGCGAGGGCCGCCACCATCACGAAAAGCGCCAGCATGACCACCGCGTCCATGTAGACCTGGCGGGGAGCGAAAGTCTCACTGCCGAGCTTGGCGCGTTCATCGCTCCAGGGACCGGCCGGGCCGACGCGGCGGAGGATGAAGAGGTGGATCATGATCCCGACGATCAGCGTGGTTGGTAAGAAGAGCACGTGTACGGCAAAGAACCGCGAGAGCGTGAGCGCGCCCAAGCTCTCACCCCCTCGGAGCACGCGGACCAGGAAGTCTCCCACGACGGGCAGCCCTCCCACCATATTGATGCCGACTTGCGTCGCCCAATAGGCGTTCTGATCCCATGGCAGCAGGTAGCCGGTAAAGGCGAAGACCAGGGTGGTCAGCAGCAGTACCACACCGACCATCCACATCACTTCACGAGGCGGCTTGTATGCGCCGTACAGGAAGGTCTGCAACATGTGCAGCCCGATCGTCACGACCATGACTGAGGCGCCCCAATGGTGGAGCCCACGGACAAAGCCGCCGAAGGCGACCTCCTGCTCGATGAACTGGATACTGTCATACGCATGGTCCGGCGTCGGGGCATAGTATACGGCCAGAAACATGCCGGTAATGGCCTGGAGCCCGAACAGAAACATCGTGGCCGAGCCGAAGACGTAGATCCAGCTCGCGCCCCCGGGGATTGGTTCGTCCAATACGCTCTTCTCAATCGGCTTGAGCTTTAACCGGCTATCGAGCCACTCATATACTCGCATCGGCATCGCTCCCGACATTCCTCCAGGGATCATTCAGCAATCATCGATCATGACTACAGCTCCACCGCCGTCGACAACCCTGCCTTGTATTCCTTGTAGATCACGAACAGGCGGCCATTTTCGACCTTTGTCGGCAAGACATCGAGAGCACGCGGAGCCGGTCCGGCAACAACCTGCCCGGTGATGTCGAACACACTCCGGTGGCAAGGGCATTTGAATGTCCGATCCGGACTCTCCCACCTGTAGCCGCAGCCGAGATGGGTGCAGAGGGGTGAATACACGATGATCTGGCCCTCGGCCTGCTTGACGGCCCACACGGCTTTCTGGACCTTGGTCTCCATCCAGCCATCCCTTAGCGTCGTCACATAGTCCAGTTGCTTCGGCTCACCGACCGCCAGGTCCTTCTCCCGGCCAATATCTATCCAGCGCTGCTCCCTCCGCGTGAAAGCCGGTGAGATCACGTAGCCGACCAGCGGGACGGCCAGCCCCGCGGCGATCACGCTTGCCGCGATCCCCGTCATCCAGTGGAAGAACGTTCGTCGGGACCCGACCGGCGTGTAAAAACCAGGCGAATTCTTATCCTTCTGTTCCGCTTCCGGATGCATCACTGTCCTCTCTTCGAAGCTGACGAAGCTTCCCGGTTCAACAGCATTTCCTCCACTTCCGTAATGCCGATGTCCGCAAACCAGGCCTTCAACCCCAGCGGCACGAGAAACAGCGGGTGATGCGTTCGGGCCAGCCGCTGAACCGTATCTACATCGAGATGATCGTAATGATCGTGCGAGATCAGGACGAGATCCACCGCCGGCAGTTGCTCGAACGGCAGGCCCAGCGGCATTAGCCGCTTGCGACCGGCAAACGTGACGGGGCTGGCTCGATCGGACCATTGAGGATCGGTCAGAATCTTCACTCCGTCGAGTTGAATGAGGACCGTGGAATGTCCCACCCACGTCACGGTGGCGGTCGTTCGATTGTCCTTGAGGGCGCCGCCGTCATTGTCAACGCGCGGCAAGTTTGCAGTTCGTGTATGAACGGTCGTGACCCACGTTCGCGACGGAATAAACGTCAGACGATCCCAGAAGCTGGGCGGAGCAAACGCGGGATTAATGTTGCGGAACCCCCGCTCCAAGACATGGGTCTGACCGTCAGATACAGGATCGGTGACTTCACCACACCCGAGGGATGAACTCAGAAATAGAATTGCGCACGGCAGAGCAACGAATGGCCGGCTGATCTCCATCCTCCTCATTTCGCGCCTCAGCATCGACTATGCCCCATTGCGTCTAACGGCCAGCTTCGTTTCCACTCGGTGTATCGGTGTACAAGCTCTTCCCGGTGTCGGCTTAGTCAACAATATCCGACTCCCCGACTCTTTGACGTATCATCGCCCTTTACAGTCAAGATGCCCGCAACCGCACTTAGCATTACCGGGATTGCCGGAAGCACACTTCTCGGTGCAATACATTCTCCCTTCCGGAACGATGTAGCTACACGCGGGATGCGCACATTTGTTGGCCATGGCAACTTCTCCTCTCGATTTACGTGATGCGCTCACCTGCCGAAATCAGAGAGGAAAAAACTGTCCGCTTCTTCTGAACCGATGTGCCGGCGTAGCGTACCCGACTCAGGTGTCGGTGACCCGGCCATGGACGGCACAATGTCTCTTTGGATCATGTCCAGTAACGGTCCTGGATACACTCCGAACCAGATGAGCAATGCCGTCAATAGAGCCAACACAACGCCGCCGGCAGGGGCGACGGGTTGGATGAATACCTGCCGCACGGGTGCGGTGGAATAGAGTGCCACGATGATGCGCAAGTAGTAGAACAGACCGATGGTGCTGGTCGTGACTAGGATGATGACGAGCGACCATTGCATAGCCGAGGCTCCCGCCGCGAGCACATAGAACTTGGCCAGAAAACCCATCGTGGCGGGAATGCCGGCGAGCGAGAGGAGCATCACGGTGAAAATGCCGGCAATCAGCGGACGGCGCCAGAACAACCCTTGGTAATCGTCCAGGCGGTCGGCATCGCAGGTGGAGCCGGAGAGCACCGTCACCACCCCAAAGGCTCCGAGCGTGGTCACAGTGTAGGCCACAAGATAAAAGGGCACTGCCTCAACAGCCAGAGTGCCACCTACCACAAATGCCACCAGCATGTAGCCGAAATGCGCGATGGATGAATAGGCAAGAATGCGTTTCACATTGGTTTGCCACAGCGCCAGCAGATTGCCGGCGACCATCGAAGCCACCGCGATGGCCACGAACACGACGGATACCTGGCGAGACTGGTGCATGCCGGAGAGGTAAAAGAAGCGGAATAGCAGCGCAAAGATCGAGACCTTGGAGGCGGTTGCGATGAATGCGGTGACCGGAGCCGGAGCGCCTTCGTAGACGTCAGGCGTCCATAAATGGAACGGCACGACCGCAAGCTTGAAGCCGATACCCGTGATGATCAGGATGATCCCCGGAAGCAGAAGTGCGAGGTGTGACGTGACGACCGAGCCTGCGGCGATTCGTGAGAACTCCATCGTGCCAAGATCGGCATAGACGAGCGCCATGCCGAACAGGAGAAAGGCCGAGGACGCCGCCCCCAACACCAGATACTTGATCCCGGCCTCGAGCGACTGTTTGCGCTCTTTCAGATAGGCGATCATTGCGTAGAGCGACACGCTCAGGATTTCCAGCCCCAAGAAAAAAGACATCAAGTGGCTGCTGGCGACGAGCACAATGCCTCCCAGCGTGGCGATCGACAGCAGCACATACAGTTCTTCACAGTGGCCCTCTTGCTGTTCGAAATAGGGGTATGAGAGGACCGCCACCGCCACCGCGGAGGCGATGATCACGCCCATGTAGAACAACCCATAGCGATCCATGATCAGCAGCCCGGTCACATGCCGTGGCACGTATGGAGTCACCGCCAGGACGGATATGAACGAGGCAAGAAGTCCCGCAACGGTCAGCCTCGCCGCCAGCGCATGATGGCGTTTGAAAGCGATGGCCAGCATGACAAGGATCGATGTGCCGGCGACCAAGATGAACGGTAATAGCGAGAGACAGTCCGCGTAGGTCACGAGATCATCGCTTCTGCCAAACCACGGCCGGGAGGTTGGCGTCCCGTTGCAGATTATGCATGGCCGGCGCGAAGGTGTTCAAAACCGGCTGGGGATACAATCCCAGCCACAGCAGGGCTATGATCATGGGCGCGACCACGAGTGCTTCACGCGGTGAGAGGTCCGGAAGCTGCCACCCCCGGATGTTCTCCCCATGAAACACCCGCTGCACCATGCGAAGGGCATAGAACATCGAGGCCAGAATCCCGAGAGCGGCCACGACGGTGATCCCGACGCTGATTTGATACGAGCCCAGCAAGACCAGGAACTCGCCGACAAAATCCCCCAGCCCCGGCAGGCCCAGCGAAGCCAGGGCAAAGAACAGCGTCGCCCCGCTGAGGCGTGGGACTGTGGTCCACAGCCCGCCCATCCGGTCCATGTCACGAGTGTGGGTGCGTTCTTGCAACGTGCCGATCAGGATGAACAACGCTCCGGTGCTCAGACCGTGACAGATCATCGTCATCACCGCTCCTTGCAGGCCGAGCGAGTTCCAGGAAAAGATTCCGAGGAGCACAAAGCCGAGGTGACTCACGCTGGTATAGGCCACCAGACGTTTGAGATCGGTTTGCGCAAAGGCCATTACCGCGCCGTACACGATCCCGATTACGGCGAGCACGAGTGCGACGGGAGTGAACTCATACGCTGCGTTTGGAAAGAGCGGCACGACCAAACGCAATAGTCCATAGGCGCCGGTCTTCAGCAGCAGACCGGCCAGAATGACGCTTCCGGCCGTCGGCGCTTCGGAGTGCGCATCCGGTAGCCACGAATGCAGGGGGACCACCGGCAGCTTCACGGCGAAGGCGATCATAAATCCGAGCATGATCCAACGCTCGGCCGCGGGAGTCATTGGTGTGCCCAGCAGATCCCCGTATTGGAAGGTGTATACGCCAGTCGCCTGATGATGCATGAAATAGAGTGCCAGGATGGCGATCAGCATCAGCAACGCGCTGAGCTGCGTAAACAGCAAAAACTTGATGGCGGCGTAAATCCTGCACTCGTGGCCCCAGATCGCGATCAGGAAATACATCGGAATCAGCATCAGCTCCCACGCGAAATAAAACAGGAATAGGTCGAGCGCAAGGAACGCGCCTGCAATTCCCGCCAACATCCACATGAGATTGAAGTGGAAAAACCCGATCTGTTCCCGAATCTCCGTCCACGAGCACAGCACAGACATGAAACCCAGGAAAAACGTGAGCAGGAGCATGAGCAGGCTGAGGCCATCGACGCCGAGGTGGAAGTGGATGCCGAAGCGCGGCACCCAGGTCCAGTCCACCTCGGCCAACCAGACGGCCGTGGTACCGGCATGGACGGCATTCTCGCCGCGCAGCCACACGACGAGCGCGAGCAGAAAATCGAGGGCGGCAGCGGCAAGCGAGATCCAGCGCGGCAATTGCGTGCTCCAGCGTGCGGTGAGCCAGGCAAGTATGCCAGCGACGAGCGGAACGACGATGAGCCAGACGAGTATCATGAGAGCGCCACCATCGCCAGGAACAGCACCGACCCGACGGCAATACCGGCGGCATACCAGCGCATCAGTCCCGTCTGGGTCAGTTGGAGAGCGCGGTACAAGGCTTCCGTCAGACGCGCGAGGCCCGTATAGAACGTGTCGATGAAATCGTGCTTATTGATCCGGGCCGCCCATAGGAAGGGTCGGACGAATACTGCGTCGTAAAGCCAATCAAACCCCCAGCCCGTACACCACCATGTGTGCAGGACACGACCGGCCGGATTCGCGACTGCCGCCTCCGCCAGACTCCGCCTCTGCAGATGAAAGAGGTATGCGAAGTAGAGGCCACTCAAGAACGCCAGCGCGGCGACAACCTCCGAGACTGTCTCCGTCATCCCGGCAGCGTCCGCCTCAACCACCGCCGGCAACGTCGATTGGAGAAAGACGAGCAACGGTTCTTTCACAGCTCCACCCACAACCGCAAAGAAAGCCAACAGCATGAGCGGCACCGTCATCGTGTATCCCGGACGCTTGCTGACCGGCGTCTCGATGGGACCGAAAAAGATGCGGAAGACCAGGCGGAACGTGTACAACGAGGTCAGCAGCGCTCCTATCATGCCGACGATCCAGAAGCCCGGATGTCCTTGTGCTGCCGACCACGCTTCCCAGATGATGAGATCTTTGCTGTAGAAACCGGCTGTGATGAAGGGCAGTCCCGCGAGTGAACACCCGGCAATGAGAAATGTCCAGAATGCGACCGGCAGTTCCTTGCGCAGTCCCCCCATGCGGAACATGCTGTGCTCGTCGTGGAGCGCGTCAATGATCACGCCTGCTCCGAGAAAGAGCAGGGCTTTGAAGAACGCATGGGTCACGAAATGAAAAATGGCCGCAGACCACGCACCGACCCCCAACGCGAGAAACATGTATCCGATCTGGCTCACCGTTGAGTACGCGAGGACCCGTTTGATGTCATGCTGCGTGAGTGCGCTGCATCCGGCCAGCAACAGCGTGGCTGCGCCGACGACTGCCACGGTCCATTGCGCTGCCGGCGCCAGCGCAAACAGCACATGCGTGCGCGCCACCAGATACACACCGGCTGTGACCATCGTGGCGGCGTGGATGAAGGCGCTGGTCGGCGTCGGACCGGCCATAGCATTCGGTAACCAGACTTGAAGCGGAAGCTGAGCCGACTTGCCTACGGCGCCGCCCAGGAGCAGCAGCGCAGCCGCAACGGCAAGAGCGGACCCCACCGCCCATTGTTCCGATGCCCGGTGCATCAGGTCTTGAATCTGCACCGTGCCTAAACTCGTGAACAGCAGAAACAAGCCCAACAACATCGCCGTATCGCCGACACGCGTGACGATGAATGCCTTGCGAGCCGCCGCACCGTTCACCGGATCGCGGTACCAGAATCCAATCAGGAGATAGCTGCACAGGCCCACCCCCTCCCATCCGAGATACAGCAGGAGAAGATTGTCCGCGAGCAGCAGCGTGAGCATCGACGCGACGAACAGATTCATGTAGGCAAAGAACCGGCTGTACCCCTCGTCATGCATCATGAACTCAGCCGAGTAGAGATGAATCCAAAAGCCGACGAATGTCACCACAAGGATCATCACCAGGGAAAGCGCGTCCAGATAGAATCCGATGTTCGGTTGGAAGCCTGCGACGTCGATCCATGTCCATAGGAACTCGGCATACGAGTGGCCGGCGGGAGGGAACATGACAAAATCGGCCGCGACCAGAATGGTGATCACAGCCGATGCGCCGATCGATCCCACGCCCAAAGCCGCCACGACCCTGCGCGACAAGCGCGACCCCAGCACCGCAAGCACGAGCGCGCTCGCCATGGGTATCGCCACGATCAACCACAACAACCCCATTGCGCTATCCCCTCATCTCACTCACCGCATCCGCGTCCAGAGTTTTGAACCGATGGTACAGTTGCAGCACCAAGGCCAATCCAACCGACACTTCCGCCGCGGCCATGGCGAGAATAAAGAGAAAGGCAATCTGTCCGTCAGCCTGCTGCCACCGCGACCCGGCGACCACGAAAGCCAGGCCTGCCGCGTTGAGCATCACCTCAAGCGACATGAGCACGAACATCAGGTTACGGCGTACGAGCAGGCCGATCAGTCCCAGGGAGAACAGGATCCCTGCGAGGAGCAGCCCATCTCTGATGGGTATCTCGAGCATGTCGAATCTCCGCGCGTGGCGTTGAACGATATCCCAGGTGGTAGGCGCCCACCAGGCCCGCGAGCAACAGCATGGAGGCCAGCTCCACGCCGATCACATACGGTCCGAACAAAACAATACCGACCTGTTTAGGGTCCACCATCCCTGCTCCCATATATGCGCCGCCGCCTCGCGCAACCAAGTAGGCGACTTCAACAAGCAGCAGGCCGGCCAGAACCGTGGGACCAATCCAGATACCTGGCGTCAGCCATGCGTGCTCCATTGAAACGGCGTGCTCGCCGAGGTTGAGCATCATGACCACGAACACGAACAGCACCATGATGGCTCCCGCATAAATAATGACTTCGAGCGCGGCGACGAACGGAGCACCGATCACATAAAACACCACCGCGACCGCCAGTAGCGACACGATCAAGTACAACAACGCATGGACGACGTTCAGACCCGTCAGCATCAGAACAGTGGCGATGATGGCCACTGCCCCCGCGATATAGAATGCCACTTCCATGCGCACCTCACGGTAACAGGCTGTGAAGGTCAACCGGCGCGGCCTCATGCGCGGCCTGCCCCTTGTCTTTCCCGCCGATCTGTACCCCGGCTATGCGCCAGAAGTTATAGCCGGGATATTTACCTGGTCCATTGATGAGCAGGTCTTCCTTCTCATACACGAGGTTGTGGCGATGGAACTCGCCCATCTCGAAATCGGGGGTCAGTTGAATCGCATACGTGGGGCAGGCTTCTTCACAATAACCGCAGAAAATGCACCGCGAGAAGTTAATGCGGAAGAACTCCGGGTACCGGCGTCCCTTCTCATCCTCCGTGGCTTGGAGCGCAATGCAGCTCACCGGGCAGGCGACAGAGCACAGATTGCATGCGACGCAGCGCTCGCCGCCGTCGGGATCGCGCGAGAGGATAATTCTGCCCCGATAACGCGGGGCCAAGTACGGTTTTTCATCCGGATACTGAACCGTAATTCTCTTCTGAAAGGTGTGCAGGAACACGTACCAGATCGTTTTAAGTATGCTGAGCATGTGCTACCTCCATGCGAGCACTACCGCACCGGTCACAATCAGGTTGATCAATGCCAGCGGCAACATGACTTTCCAGCCCCACGACATGAGCTGGTCGAATCGAGGGCGTGGCAGGGCAGCCCGCAGCAAAATAAAAAACGAAATGAAGACAAACGTTTTGAGCAGAAACCAGACGATCGGCGGGAGTACCGGGCCGAGCCAGCCACCGAAGAACAGCACCGTGATCAGCGCTGAGATCAGCGTCACTCCAAGATACTCGCCGACAAAGAACATGCCGAACTTCATCCCGGAGTATTCGGAGTGATAGCCTGCAACCAGTTCACTCTCCGCTTCAGGCAGGTCGAACGGGGTGCGGCGCATTTCGGCCAGGCCGGCGATCAGGAACAAGACGAAACCGAGGAACTGCGGAACGACAAACCAGATCTTCTGTTGAGCTTCGACGATGGCTGGCAGGCTGAACGATCCCGCCAGCAGCACGACCCCCATCAGGGACAGACCCATGAAGACTTCATAGCTGATCATCTGGGCCGCCGCCCGCAAGCCGCCGAGGAGAGCAAATTTGTTGTTGGAGGACCATCCGGCGAGCACCACGCTATACACCGCGAGCGAAGACATGGCGAGAATGAACAAGAGGCCGATGTTGAGGTCGCTGATGAGAATGCCAGGAGCCACGGGAAGCACGGCGAACGACATCAACACCGTCACCATGATGATGGCCGGAGCCAGAATGAACACGGGTTTGTCCGCGAACGGAGGAACCCAGTCTTCCTTCATGAAGATCTTGATGCCATCAGCCACCACCTGAAGCAGGCCGAACGGTCCGACGCGATTCGGGCCGTACCGGTCCTGCCACAAAGCGAGCAGCCGCCGCTCGAGCCAGACGAGCCCGGCCGCGATGGTGAGCGCGACGATAAGAATTCCGAAGACCGAAACCATTGGGTACGGGCTGGTCATGTGTTCCTCACGATCTTTCCCCATGCCGGCAAGCCGAATCCGGCGATGGGGAGCAGTCCTACCGACAGGCCGGCAACGCCGCGCGGCAAGTCGGGCCGGATGCGGACGGGCAGCCGGAACGTGCCGCCGGCGGAGCGCACTTCGACGTCCTCGCCCTCCGTCAGATCGCCGGCATTCACGGCCACGTGCGGTGTCGTGGCGAGCTCGGCAATCCCCGGCGCCGAGAGGCTCAGTTCATCCGAGCCGAAGATGAAATGCATCGGTACCAGCAGCCACTCACCATCCCGCGGTTCAAAGGCGGAAGGCATACCGCTGAAATAGAACCGGCCGTTCGACGACGCGGGCTCGAACATCCGCACTCCTGGATCCCCTCCGCGCAGTGGGCCGCCGATCTCTTTTTGGTACGTGTTGGTCGCCTGAATGGAGTTCCAGCCGGGTGACCAGACGAATGGAATGAGTGCTCCTGGCGGGTGAATGGGCGCGCCTTCCATGGAAAAGGAAAGCGGCGAATCAGGATCATCCGGCGGCTTGGGTTCCGAAACGTTGATGTCGGCCAGCATCGCCGTGCGGCCGCTCGCCCGTTGCGGCGAGCGCGGCACTTTCGCCCCGGCGATCCTGAATTGGGCCGACGGCGCCGCATCGCGAACGGACGCCAGCTGCGGCAAGGCCGTCGCCATCGCGGCCAGTACGTCATCGAGGCTGTGCCAGGAAGTCTGTCTAAGCCATCGCCAGCTTTCCTGAATGTCGCCGGGGGGGACGAAGGCCTGAAAAAACCGCTGGGCGCGTCCTTCGCTGCTGATAAACGTGCCGTCGGATTCCGCGAAGGTCCCACACGGTAAAACAAGTTCGGCTTGCTCGATCATCGGATTGACAAGGTGATCGAGCGCGATCACATGCGCCGTCGCATTGAGAAGCGCGTCGATATCCGCACGAGGGGCGCGCCGGTACAGATCATTTTCCAGAATGATGAGTGTGTCGGCATCGCCATCCTTGACCGCTCGAAACGCAGCGCTCAAAGGATTCGCGCCCATCAAGGTCGCACCCACGCTGTTGCACTCGGGCGCCGTAAAGCTGAGCCGCATCCCCGCAGACATCGCCACATTGGCGGCTGCTTGAATGATGGCCTCGCTGTTGCAGCTCGGGCCTGAAATCACCAATGGTTTCCTGGCCTGTTTGAGCGCGCGAGCGATCTCTCCCGCCAGCGGGAAGTCCCCAGGCGAGGGCGCATGCGAGTCGAGCGCATGCGCGACCGCGAAGCCCAGGCGCGCGAGATCGTCGGGAGCCGCATGGAACGTGGCTGTGGCGATCTCGTCCAGCCGCGTGGCATACGGCGTCGCGATATACAGCGGGCCCTTCCTATCCTGAAGGGCGTCGCGCACGCCATGGTCCATCCACAGCGGAATGTTCAACTTCTTCGCGATCTCGATGGGCTGCTGGCGCACAGACTGACGCAGTGCAAGCGCCAGTCGGGGTGCGACGTTGGTCACATCCTCGCCCAGCACAAACACGGCATCGCACTCCTCCACCTCGTGCAATGTCGGCGTCCGCATGGGGCCTCGCCGGAGAATATCGATCATGAACGCGATCAGCGTCGCTTCACTGTCCGCCATACCGGAATAGAAACGGTCCGCGCCCACCAGCGCACGCAAGGCAAAGTTGGATTCCAATGACGCCCGTGGTGAGCCGATTCCGATGGCTTTGCCGGAGGCCAGTGTGTCGCGGAGCTGCCGGCCGGCCGTGTCGGCGCTGACCGCCTTACCCTTCAGGAGTGGCTCGCGGATGCGATGGACACTATTGACGAACTCATAGCCGAACCGCCCGCGGTCGCACAGAAAATAGCCGTTGACGTCATGATTGTAACGGTTGACGATGCGCCGCACCGTGCCGTAGTGCTCGCCGACATTGGTATTGCACCCAAGCCCGCAATGCACGCATATCGAGGGGGCACACTGCTGATCCCACTTGCGCGTGTAGTGGCGCTTCAGCGTTTTGTCCGTGAACACGCCGGTCGGGCAGATCTCGACGAGATTGCCGCTGAACTCATTTTCCAGCACGCCGTCCGCGTGGCGGCCGAAGAAGACGGTATTCCGCAACGCAAACGCATTCAAATCTCGCCCGCCCGCATAGTCGCGATAGTAGCGCACGCACCGGTAGCACTGGATACATCGGTTCATCTCATGATTCACCAGGGGGCCGAGATTCTGGTTGCGAAACGTGCGCTTGTCGAACTCGTAGCGCCGGTAATCGTGACCTGTCATCACCGTCATGTCCTGCAGATGACACTCCCCGCCTTCATCGCACACCGGGCAGTCGTGCGGATGATTCAGCATCAGACCCTCGATGATAGCGGCACGGAAGGCGACCGCTTCCGGATCCTGGATCGCGATGCGCGTGCCTTCGGCAGCCGGCGTCATGCAGGCCATCACAATCTTTCCATGCTGGTCGTGCTCGTCCTTGAACTGCTTGACGGCGCACTGGCGGCAGGCGCCGACGGACCCGAGCGCGGGATGCCAGCAGAAATAGGGTAGGTTGAGCCCCGCCGAGAGACAGCCATGCAGCAAATTCTCTTCCGCATTCATCTGGTAGGATTGTCCGTCGACATGAACCGTTGCCACAGCTACCTCCATGGACATCGTTTCTCGCGTATATGCCGCTCGAAATCAGCACGGAAGTACTTCAATGCGCTTTCCAGCGGCTCTGCGGCGCCGGGCGCCAGCGCGCAGAACGTGGCGCCGGGGCCCCACATTTTGGTTTGAGATGCCAGCTTGTCGAGATCGCCCGGTTGCCCTTGGCCGTCTTCCATGGATTTCAAAATTCGCTCCGCCCATCCCAGTCCGCTCCAGCAGGGCGTGCACCACCCGCAGGATTCCTGCGCGAAAAAATGCGTCAGATTCCAGGCCATGCCCACCGGGCAGGTCTGGTCATCGAGCACGATCATGGTACCGGTACCCATACGGCTCCCGATTTTCGTCATTGCAGTGAAGTCCATGGGCGTGTCCAAGTGCTCTTCTGTGACAAAGTCGGTTGATGCACCGCCCGGAAGCAGCCCGCGAAACGTCACCCCGTCGCGCATACCGCCGGCATGCTCTTCAAGGATTTCGCGAATCGTCGTCCCCATGGGCAACTCCCACAGTCCGGGTCGCTTCACTTTCCCGCTCGCCCCGAACAACTTGGTGCCGGCATCTTGTGTGCGGCCCAAGGCACGGAACCACGCCGCGCCGTGGGTGATGATGTGGGGTACGCAGCACAGCGTCTCAACATTGTTGACCACCGTGGGCTTGCCGAAGAGGCCGACTATAGGGGGAAACGGCGGCTTCGATCTCGGGTTGGCGCGCTTGCCTTCCAGCGCATTGAGCAGGCCGGTTTCCTCACCGCACATGTAACGCCCGCCACTCAGGTGCAAGTACAACTCAAGACTGTAATCAGAGCCCAGAATGTTCTTGCCGAGATACTGGGCGTCGTACGCCTCCGCAATGGCGCGGGAGAGCCGCTGGGCCGCCAGTACATACTCACCGCGCAGAAAGATGTAGGCGACATCAGCCTCGATGGCGAATGCCGAGACGATCATGCCTTCGATGAGCTGGTGAGGGTCCCGCTCCAAGAGCAGGCGGTCCTTAAAAGTGCCCGGCTCCATCTCATCGGCATTGCAGATCAGATAGGTCGGGTTGGGCGCGTCTTTTCCCCGTGGGACGAACGACCATTTCTGCCCCGTCGGGAAACCGGCGCCGCCCCGGCCGCGCAGATTCGCGTCTTTCACTTCGTCCCTGACGGCATTCTGAGTCATACCGCCGAGTAATACTTTGCGGATTGCTTGGTAACCGCCGGTCTGCTCGTACGCCCTTCTGTCCACAGCAGACCCGTCCGGTCGCACGTTCTTGGTCAGCGGTTTTTCGGTGACGGGCGTCATATATAGTTCCCCAGTGCGCGGTCGATTTTCTGCGGATCCATGTCGCTGTGCAGATCGTCGTCCACCATCATGGCCGGAGCACGATCGCAACATCCCAGGCATACAATCGGCAGCAGCGTGAACCGATTGTCAGGGGTTGTTTCACCAAGCTCGATTCCGAGGCGCTTGCCGAGGTGTTCGCGCATACGGTCATAGCCCATCATCCAGCAACTCACGCTATCGCAGATCATGATCACATGGCGGCCGACGGGTTTGCGAAAAATCAGGTTGTAAAACGTCGCGACACTATCCAGGTCAGTAAGGGACATGCCGAGATGTGCGGCGATATCGTGAAGGCTTTCGTCGGAGACCCAGCCTCGATGCCGCTGCACGATTCTCATCGCATCGATGCAGACAGCCTCACGTGTTGGATAGCGCGCAGCTTCGGCCTCAATCTCGCTGATCTCATCGATACTCAACATCACGCAACCTCCTCATCGGTCAATATCCGCGAGCACAAAATCCATCGCCCCCAAAATGGCGATCAGGTCCGGCACCATCAACCCCCGGCAGATCAGCGGCAGCATTTGCATGTGAGGAAACGACGGCGTACGAATGCGCGTACGGTAAGAGACAGTGCTGCCGTCGCTCACCAGGTAGTAGCCGTTATTCCCTTTGGTACCCTCAATGGCGCCCAGCGCTTCCCCGGGCGGAATCACGGGGCCCCAGCTTACGCCCAAGAAATGGGTGATAAGGGTTTCGATGTCGTGCATCGTTCGCGCTTTTGCCGGCGGCGTGGCCAGGGGATGATCCGACGTGTACGGTCCTTCAGGCATGTTCTCGACGCACTGCTCGAGGATACGCAAACTCTGCCGCATTTCCTCCACTCGTACGAGCGCACGGCCGTAGCAATCGCCGGTCTGCGCAGTGGGAATATCAAACTCGAATTGTTCATAGCCCGAGTAGGGTTGCCGCTTGCGGAAGTCCCATTCGAAACCGCAGGCGCGCAGATTCGGGCCGGTCACACCCCACTCGATGGCCTCATTGACGGTGTACCTACCGATCCCTTTCGTCCGCCCTTTGAAGATACGGTTCTGCATCACTGCCCGATCGTACTCAACCAGTCGGGGTGGAAGGTATGTGATGAAATCCCGGACCATTTTTTCCCAGCCTTGAGGCACATCTGCAGCCACGCCGCCGATTCGAAACCATCCTGGATGCATACGTGCCCCGCAGATGGCTTCGATGATCCCGAACGCTCGCTCGCGATCGTTGAACGTATAGAAGACCGGCGACATCTGTCCCAGATCTTGTGCTAACGTACCGTACCAGACGAGGTGACTGATGATGCGAAACAGCTCGGCCAGCATCACCCGAATGACCTGGGCACGGGGCGGGACCTCTATTCCGGCCAGCTTTTCCACTGCCGTCAGATAGGCCAGGTTGTTCATCACGCCGCCCAGATAGTCGATGCGATCCGTGTATGGGATGTAGGTGTGCCAGGACTGGCGCTCCCCCATCTTTTCGGCGCCTCGATGATGGAACCCGATGTCGGGCACTGCGTCGACGATCTCTTCACCATCGAGTTGCAAGGCGATGCGCAACACGCCGTGCGTACCCGGATGCTGGGGCCCCACATTGAGAAACACGAAATCGGCGTCATCGCGCGCGCGGCTCATCCCCCAGTCTTCGGGGCGGAAACGCATCGCCTCCTGCTCGGCCAGTTCCTTGTCCGGAGGCAATTGATACGGCCCCATCTCCGTCGCGCGCGCAGGATGCTCCTTGCGCAACGGATGGCCGATCCAGGTCTTCGGCATCAAAATGCGCTGGAGATGTGGATGACCGTCGAAGACGATGCCGAACATGTCCCACACTTCACGTTCATACCAATTGGCTGCGGGCCAGAGGTCCGTGATGCTCGGCAACGAGAGTTGGGTTTCCCCGAGGGCCACCTTGATACGCACATACTCATTGCGATCGAACGACAGGAGATGATAGACCACGGTAAAATCGCTGGGAGGCTGACCATCCCGATGCGTGCGCATGCGCTCATCGATCGCGGTGAGGTCGTAGAGCATTTTGTACGGCTGATCAATCTCCTCCTTCAGATAGTTGAGCAGCCCATGCACGTGATCCTTCTTTACCCAAAAGGTGGGGATGCCATCGCGGGTTTCTTCGAGGACAGCCGCCGATCCGAGTCGTTGTACGATGGCCGGTGCGGCGATCATACCTCGTCCGACTCCCGGAGCACGGTGGCCTCCTGCCGGGTCGGCCGCATCAAGTCGCGCATCGAGGGAAGCACAGGCCGCGTGGTCCTCTGCTGCCCCACTACCCAGCTCAGCGGCCGCCGTTCTACCTCCACGGCTTTCTGCAAGAGGAGAAGGCCCTCCAGGAAGGCTTCTGGACGAGGCGGACAGCCCGGCACATACACGTCGACCGGGAGGAACTTATCCACGCCCTGCACCACGCTGTAGATGTCGTACATGCCGCCCGAATTGGCGCACGATCCCATGGAAATGACCCAACGTGGCTCCATCATCTGCTCGTGCAGCCGCTGAACGATGGGCGCCATCTTGATAAAGACAGTCCCGGCGATCACCATGAGATCCGCCTCGCGGGGTGTGCCACGAATCACTTCCGCACCGAATCGCGAGATATCAAACTTGCTCGTAATGCTGGTGGCCATCTCCACGTAACAGCAGGAAAGCCCGAAATTGAAAGGCCACAAGGAGTTCTTGCGACTCCACGCGACCACATCCTCCAGCCGTGAGAGGATGACGCTGCGGCGGACAGCTTGTTCGAAAGGCTCACGGTCCGGGTGAGCTACCAGCCCCGTCATGTCGGGTTTTGTCAACGACCATTGCATATGGTTCCTCCCTTACTGAGAATGTGGCCGCTCGGCGGCCCAATCGAGCGCACCAACCCCCCAGAGATATATCAATGCCGCCAGAAGCACCCCGATGAAAATCACCACTTCCCAATACCCCCCCCAGCCGGCTTCGCGTGCCGCTATGGCCCACGCAAATAGAAACACGGCTTCCAGATCGAACACCACGAAGAACATCGCTACAAGATAGAAGCGCGCCGAGAACCGCACGCGCGCTGAGCCTTCTGAGACAATCCCGGACTCGTACGGCGTGCCGGTACCCGGATCCCGATGCCGTTGTCCCAGTAGATATGAGGCGAGCATGATGGCGGTCACGCAGAGCACCAGCGCGAAGTACACGACCAGGGGCAGGTCATGTGAACCTAATGGTTCCATGGTGCGGTCACATGCCTTTCATTCGCGCGAGCATTCGATACAACGGGTCTCATTGACACTCATGGCAATCCCAGTCTCGAATCGCGCCCTCCGTATGCGATCGGATAGGCTGTTGATGTTTTCGATCGAGTGACTTCATACTGCCTATTCACCGTTCCGTCAGCGACGGAAGCAAGCGTTTCGGCGACAGTGTTTTAGTAGCCCACCGTAAACCGTTGCCGGATATGCGTCGGCTTCTCCAATTCATCGATCATGGCCACCGCATAGTCCTCGACCGAGATGCGGCTTTCTCCCTTCGCATCCTTGAGCAACTGGTCCGTCCCAAGCCGGAACTTCCCGGTTCGTTGGCCAGGGGAGAGGTCCGCGGAAGGGGAGAGAAACGACCACTCCAAGCTTGGTTCTTTGCGCAGCAGATTCAACGCTTCACGGGTCGCGAGTGCCCCCTGCTTCCAGTCCTTCGGGAACTCCGGTAAATCGACGGACTGAACGCCGGGCTTCACTTCCAAGCTTCCGGCGCCGCCGACCCAGAGGACACGTTTGATGCCGGCTTTCTTCGCGGCAGCGACGATGGCGGTCGTCCCGCGCACTTGATCCTCATACAGATTCGGACTCTTCCAGCCGGGATTGAAGGCGCTGATGACGGCATCATGGCCTGCGACCAACCGGGCCACTTCATCGCTGTTGTAGACATCGCCTTTCTGAGGACGAAGTTTGGCATGCGGCGGCGTCTTCTCCGGATGCCGCACGATGGCCGTCACCTCATGACCGCGATCCAACGCTTCCTTCAAAATAGCCGACCCAACGAATCCGGTGGCTCCAATGAGTGCGATCTTCATCATGCATCTCCTTTTTGTGAGCCGGAAACCTCAACCGGCTGCGACAAGATCGCCTCGACCTCGTCCGCTCTGCCTCGGTTAACGGCCACCCGGCGGCGGTGGCGTTGCTCTGTACTTGTTCGGGTGATGTCGCCCCGGTAATGACCGATGCGACCGTTGGCCGTGAGGCCAACCACGAAACGGCGAGTTCTACCAGTGTACGGCCCCGCGAAGCCGCAAACCTGAGGAGCGCTTCCACCAGGAGAAGATTCTCCTCCGTGAAAGGCTCCGTGCCGAATTGAGACTGAAGCCGGCTTCCTGGGGGAGCGGATTGGCCATGGCGATACTTGCCGGTGAGCAGACCGCTGGCCAGCGGGAAATAGGGGATGAAGCGTAACCCGGCGCGCAGGCACTCGGAGATGACGGCGCCCTCCGGCTCGCGGTGCAGGAGGTTGTATTCATTTTGGACGCTGACAAACCGGGCGGCGCCGGGGCGTGCGACTTCCTGTGCCGTACGAAGCTCGCTTGCCGAGAAGTTGGAGCAGCCGATCTCCCGCACCTTTCCGGCTCGCACGAGCTCATCGAGTGCGCCGAGGGTGTCTGCAATCGGCGTCGTTGGGTCGGGCTGATGCAGTTGATAGAGATCGATGTGATCGGTTCCAAGACGTCGCAAACTGTCCTCGACCGCCTGGCGCACATACTCCGGTCTTGCGCCGCGCCGCCGCTCGTCCACCTCCATACCGAATTTCGTGGCGACGACCACGCCCTCGCGACGCCGTCCTAGCGCGCGGCCGAGAAATTCCTCGCTTCTGATTCCCCCATAGATGTCGGCCGTATCAAAGAACGTGATGCCTGCATCGAGCGCGGCTTGCACCACCGCCACAGTGCGTTCGGCATCCAGGCGCCCCCCAAAGTTATTGCAGCCCAGTCCCACGACCGACACGCTGAGCGATCCGATTCGTCGCGTTTCCATGTTGAGTCCTCCTTCAGACTACGGCACACGTGGCGCTGTCGCGAGATGGTATGGCCGCCGTTTTTTGTTCACACCTCTGTACGCTTACCGCCGTTAAGGGTGCGCACAATGCGAGCCGGGTTGCCCACGACGAGGCTGGCCGGAGGGAGGTCGTGAACGACCACGCTGCCATAGAGATCCCGCCCATCGAATCGATCGTGCCCGCCGCCGTCAGGTGTCCTTGTCGTGTGTGGCCAGTCTGATGACCACAGCAGATGCCTCACTTCAGGAACGCTCTAAGCATCCAAGCCATTTTTTCATGCTTCTCCATCAGTCCGGTGAGAAAGTCGTTGGTTCCCATGTCCTTGTACTGTTCTGCGCAAACTTCCAGATCCTTGCGCAATTGCCTGATCACGCTTTCATGGTCCGCCAGGAGATTGGATAGCATGCCGGGCGCATCGGGATAGGATTCCGGCTCTTCCTTGAGTCGGGTGTGCTTGAGAAATTCTTCCAGGGTGCCGATGGCTTTCCCTCCAAGCGTGCGGGCCCGTTCCGCCACGTCGTCGACAATGTCGTTCAGTTCCTCATACTGGGACTCGAAAAATTTATGGAGATCATTGAATTGAAGGCCGACAACATTCCAGTGATAGTTGCGTGACTTCGTGTAGAGCAGGTATTCATCAGCTAGGACGCCGGTCAACAGCTTCACGACGCCATCTCGATCTTTGTCGGCAATGCCAAGATTCGGTTTCATGGTTTGGCTCCTTCCTCTCTTAGGCGCGTTTGTCAGAAAACCCGTGGATCCACTGTCTCACTCGCCTCTCGACGCTTCTGCGTCATCCGGCCACATTCTCGATCAGTGCCTCCACCCCTGAAATGTTCTTGAGGAGTTCGTCTCGAAGCCGATGTCGCTCCTTGAGATATTCCGGTGCATTGTACGAGACCCACACTTTCCCCTGAGCGTCCTCCCAAGCCAGCGCTTTTAATGGCAGATCGAGGGCGATGCTGGGCGCAGCGATCATGACAGGCGTGCCGGCTTTGGGATTGCCAAAGATCAGCAACTGCGTCGGCCGCATGCGGAGGCCGACCTTGGCGGCGTCGCCGCTGAAGTCGATGAGCGCAAACACCGTGAGGCCGCGTGATTTCGCAAGAGACTCCAGGCGTTGACGGGTCTCATCCACTGAATGCTTGCTGGCAACGTGGACCATGCCGTTTTTTGAATGCGTTTGAGGTGGCATCGCTCTCCTCCACGCGAATAATCTGCAGCAAGCTAGCGCACATCGGGTCGCGGGTCCGAAACAAAGCCGTTCCGGTTCGGCATCTGGACTTTTGGCAATGTCTGCGCGTCGATCACTGCTTCTTCCGCGATGATCTGATTCTGAAACAGAAGCCAGGCGATGACCGAGTAGGTTTCGTCCGCGGAGAGAGACTGGGGCGCATCAAACGGCATGGCCCGAGTAATGTAGTCATACAAGGTCGTCGCGTAGGGCCAATAACTGCCGATGGTCTTGATCGGCTTCGAGGCCGTCAGCGTATTCCGGCCGCCAACCAGTTTATCTTTCGGTCCCTCTGAACCGGTAGGCCCATGGCATGCAACACATTTCGATGCATACACTTGCGCGCCCTGCTTCACAGTCCCTCGGCCCGGAGGCAATCCTTCCCCGTCTGGGGACACATCGATGTTCCACGTACGGATTTCTTCCTCAGTCGCCAGTCGACCCAGTCCGTACTCAACTCGGTCTTCGGCCGATCTCCCGAACGAGACGGCGCCAAGGGCAAAGACCATCGCGGCGACGCCCGCCATCACATACTTACGCGTAGGTGTTGCGTACCCGTCCATCGCGTTCAACCCTCCAGCCTTGAATGGCATTGTAGTGATAGAGCGAATTGCTTCCGCGCACCTTCACGAGGTCTTGGCGTGTCGGTTGGATATACCCGGTCTCATCCACACATCGGCTTTGCAAGATGGTCTCTTGCCTATTCCATCGCCACGGGAACCGGAATCGAGTGTGACATTTCGGGAGAATGGGTTCCTGAAGACTGGCGGCTTGCCATGTCCGGCCGCCGTCGACGCTTACTTCGACCTTCGCAACGCGGCCTCGTCCGCTCCACGCCAACCCACTGATCTCATGAAATCCCGGTTGGATCTGTTGACGGCCGGACGGAGAGGTGATCACCGATTTGGCCTCCATGACCAGGGTGAATTGATAAGCCTTTCCATCCGGCAGGAGCTCGGTGTATTTGGCCGTTTCCCAGCGGGTCATAAACGGGGCCGATCCAAGCTTGAGTCGACGCAGCCATTTCACGTTGATGTTGCCTTCGAAGCCCGGCAAGAAGAGCCGGAGCGGATAGCCCTGCTCGGGACGAAGGGCTTCCCCGTTTTGGCCGTAACAAACCATGGCCTCATTCAGGACCTCGTCCGTAAGCGGAACGCTTCGGTCCAATCCGGCCGCATCGCTGCCTTCCGCCAACATCCACCTCGCCTCGCGCCGAACGCCGACTGCCTCCAACAGCGTCGAAATCTTCACTCCTGTCCACTCGCTGGTGCTCATCAACCCATGGGTCTGCTGCACCGTAAGATCCGGAACCTCATTTCGCCATCCATCCCAACTGTTGCCCGCACATTCAAGGAAGGCGATACGGGAGACGGCCGGCAGGCGTTCCAATTCGTCCAGCGTGAAGATCAAGGGCCGCTCAACCAGCCCATGAATCAGCAACCGATGACGAGCAGGATCGATGGCGGGAACACCATTGTGGTGCCGCTCAAAGTGCAGGGCGGACGGCGTGATGATCCCATGCAGGTCATGAAGCGGTGTGAGTGAGTTGAAGTTGTCCGGGGCATTAGCGCTCCATCCTTGAGGCGCGCCGGGTCCCGCCCCGCCCAGTCGTGTGTGCTTTACAAACGGGGACCGCTCTCCATATGGACGAGACAAAATTCCGGGGACCCGCATGGGGTCCTCCACGGACTTCGGCTCTTCAGCTCTTGCAGCCGGCAGAGCAACCGCGGCGGCACCGAACGCGATGACAGACGCGCTGTGCTTGAGAAACTTTCGCCGGTTTATGTTCTTTGACTCTTCGTTCATTGCGGCCTCCTTTGTGGAGATCCGTTTTGAAGCTCGCTGGTCTACCTCGCGATTGCTGGTTCTACGCTCCGCATGGTGGCCAGCGCCTTCATGACCTCCTCCGTCGTCCAGACGGCGTTAGCCAGGAACCGGAAGTTCACCAACGCCGCCTGGTATCCGTCACCGTCAGGAACCTGGGGAGCGGCTGTGGCATCTTGCACCACGGCCACTTCGAAGCCTTGCTCGAGAAGTTCGCGCATGTGCGACTCGATGCAGACATTGGCGGCCATACCTGCCAGAATCACGCGACCGATGCCCCGCTTGCGCAGTTGGAGCACCAGATCATTGGTCTCCGGTCCATACACCTTGTGCGGGCTGACGATAACCGTCTGACCGTCTTCGATGTAGGGCTTATACTGCTCCATCCAGTCGGCGCCGGAACCTAGGAATCCCTCCAGCGTCAGCGACCCTTTCCGGTCGAACATGCCCATCTGATGCATCGCCGCTTCGAGGTAGCCTTCGAATTTCCACCCGTGATCGGTCATGTGCTCCACGGTGTGATTCGCTTCGATGCTCTTGCCCACGAGCCCCCACACAACCCCGGCGGGACTCAAAAAGTCGATTTGCGGATCTGTGACGACGAGTGCGGTGTTCTCCGGCTCGATCCGCATGGTGGGCTGGGCCGACTGCTCCGCCGCCTGCTGGTCATATGTCACGTTCTCGTGTGTCGCCATGGGGGTGTCCTCCTTCTACACCTGGATGTGCTGTCCGGCGTGTCGAGTCCAAGTTTCCGCCTATTCAAGCACGGTCAAATCGACCTCGTAGAGCGCTTCATGGCTGTTCGGATCCAAATAGGGTGGGGTTACCGCGAGTCGCATGTGACATTCCTTTGGTCAAGTAGGTGTCCGTATCCGCACTCCAAGCTTGCCGCTAGAGGCTGTACTGACCTGCGGCTTCGGGTTGATAAAAAATCTCTTCAATCCGCAGCGTTCTGATCCCACCAGGCACCCGCCATTTCACCGTATCGCCGACCCGGTATCCGAGAATGGCGGTGCCGATGGGAGCCAAAATGGAAATTTTCTGTTGTTCAAGATTCGCCTCAGATGGAAACGAGCGTGTAGACATTCTCCGCGGTCGTCTCCAAATCTTTGATGCGAACGCGTGAGTTCATCGTGACCACGTCATGAGGCACCGCGGTCGGCTCCACAATATGGGCACGGTCCAGCTCACCTTGTAGACTTTCCAGTGACTCACGGTCTCGTTCCGCGAAGTCGATCCCGACTTGAAGAAGTTCTTTCAGTCGGGTCAGGTCATATTGCGTAATGTAGATATCGCGCGATTCCATACCTTCCTCCTTGATCAACTCTCACTTGAGTTTCTCCGGCAACACCCGGCGGTGACCCGGCGCGAACGAGGGCTCTTGGAGGCGGGCTCTCGACCGTGCCCCGACTTTGATCGGTTTCATGCGTCTGCGCTGCAGACTCCGACGTACGGCCCGCTCCGTCCCTGCGAGGGCCTTGCTGATAGCGGCGTCGAGAGAGGCGTCCTGCGCCTCGACCACTACGCTCGGAAGATTGCTCAGGACCACTTTGATCCGGCAGACTTGATCGATACCGCCGCGCGGACCGTTCACATCCTTCACACGGACGCTGACTCGCTCGATAGAGTGTGCAAACTTTCCGAGCTTCGCGCCTAGCTTTTGCCGGATGAACGTCCGTTCCTCCTTGCTGAGATCGGTTCCCAACACGCGGATGTGAGCCGAGACCAGCGGTACATCCGTACGGCCGGACTCCTGCTTCAGCGCTCTGGGGATCCAGCCTGGGAAGCGCGAACGTGGAGAGCCGAGACTTCCCGCGCCCTTCGGCCGGACCCTGAAGACTTTGGTGCTCATAGTCTTCGTCAAGCCGGATGAAGGAACCTTGGTGCGTTTCATCATGGCCTCTCCTTTTCCTTTAGGCGGCGGACCCACATACTCAAAACGGAAATTGCCGCGGCTGATGCTGCACGGTCACCCATTGAGCGGTCGTAAACTCGTCGATGATCCAGTCGCCGCCGAACCGGCCGAGCCCGCTGTTCTTCTCGCCGCCGAACGGATTATTGGCGAGATCATTCACCGGTTGGTCGTTCACATGGGTCATGCCCACCTCCATCCGGAGCGCGAATGCGAGCCCGCGGTTCTCATCCCGTGTAATCACCGCGCCGGTCAGTCCGGCATCGGTGTCGTTGGCGACCCGCAACGCCTCGGCTTCATTCTTCACCTTGATGATCGGCGCGACCGGCCCGAAGATCTCTTCACGCGCGATCGTCATGTCCATCGTCACGCCGGTAAAGACATGCGGCGGAATCAGCAATCCCTTTGGTTCCCCTCCCGCCATTTCCTTGGCCCCCTCTTTGCGGGCCGGATTCGATGTGAGCCATGATCCCCTGGCACAGCTGCTTGTTAATGATGGGACCGATCACCGTATCCGGATCCTTGGGATCGCCGACTTTGAGCTTCTTTACCCGCTCGACAAACCGGCGCACAAACTCCTCATGCATCGCTTCATGAACGATGATGCGGTTGGCGATCATGCAGATCTGCCCGATTCGTCGGCATCGACATAGAGTTCCACTCCATTGCCGTCAGGGTCATGAAGATAGAGGCTTTGATTCACCGTGATCGCTCACGCCGTTGAAACTGAGATTGGCCTCTTTCGAAGGCGTGCTCTCGCCAAGCAACTCGCCATACTCCCGCTGAACTTCGAGACTAATTTGACAGATACAAGTTGTGCCGTTCGACCGGCCCGCTGAGTCGGAAGAGACTGCCACTTTGAACGAGACAATTATCGAGATCGAGCACGTTACACTTTTGCCTACCGCTCTCCGTAGTGGATTCGATAGATCACACCGGCCGAATCGTCTGAAACCAACAGAGCGCCATCCGGCATGACGAGGACATCAGCAGGGCGACCCCATGCCTTTTGGCCCTGAAGCCACCCTTCCGCAAATACCGATTATCGGGCTCGTCCTTGCCCATCCCTCGACACGAGCGTGATCCGATAGCCGATTTTCTCGCTCCGATTCCAGGACCCATGCTCGGCAATAAAGATTTGGTCCCGGTATTCCTCAGGGAACATGGCGCCGGTGTAAAAACGCATGCCCAAGGAGGCGACATGAGGGCCGAGTGTGACGGCAGGGGCGGTGAATTCGCGGCAGGCGCGTCTGCTGCCGTATTCGGGGTCCGGGATCGTTCCCCCATGACAATAGGGATAGCCGAAGTGCAGCCCGGGTTTCGACGCATGATTGAGTTCATCCGGCGGTTGATTGTCCCCCAGATCATCCCGACCATTATCCGTGAACCACAAGTCGTGGGTTGTTGGGTCCCAATCGAAACCCACTGAGTTTCGCACTCCCCGTGCGACGATTTCGTAACCGCTTCCATCCGGATTGAGACTCGCGATGAGAGCATAGCGATCGGGATCAGGTTCGCAGACATTGCAGGGCGCTCCCACAGGGACATAGAGCTTTCCGTCTGGGCCAAAGGCAATAAACTTCCATCCATGCCTGGTTTCCTTTGGAAAGCGATCCGCAATGACCACTGGTGGAGGCAAGTTGTTCAGCTTTTTTTCGATTTCATCAAACCGCAAGATGCGATCAACGGCGGACACATACAGCGATCCATTTCGATAGGCCACGCCCACCGGCATGTGCAAACCGCGGGCGATCGTGACCACTTCATCAGCGCGCTGATCCCCGTTCTTGTCCATCACGACATAGACGTCGCCTTTGTTCATCGTACCGACATACAGAGTGCCGTTTGGCCCGAGGGTCATACCGCGCGCATTCGGAACCTTGTCCGCGTAGATTGAGATGGCAAAGCCAGGGGGAAGCGTGATGGTATCGAGAGGAAGGGAGCCGGCATCGGTCTGGTTCTCAACGAAGAACAGGATCATCGAAAAACAGACCAGCACGACGACCCGTCTCCATATATTGCCTTTACTCGCGCGGTCCGTGTTCATGATGACTTCCTCATGAGCAGATTAAAGAGCCATTGGCTTATTATTCCCATAATCGGAGGAACGAAGAGAGCCGGCAAACACCGAGCAATGGTCAACCGCCACCCTAGCAGAGGAGCTTCATAGGTCAGTATTCGGATAGGGCTGACCAAGGTTTTGGCGGTAATCAGTGCGATCAAGGCGCCGGGAGCCACTCCGGTTTTCCAGAGACTCACTGCGATGGGAAACAAGAGATAGGGTCCTCCCGGAATCACTAGTCCGGCCATCCATCCTACAAGAATTCCACGCATCGAGGATTCCGTTCCCAGCCACGCGGTGATTTGAGCGGGGGAGATGAGCACGTCGAAAAGCCCCGCAATAAGGAAGCCCAATAGCAATTCGATCCAGACGCTCTCGAAGAGCCGGCCGCTTGCATACAGCCCCTCTAGCGGCAAAGAGCGGTCCTTTATAAAGGCGAACAATCCGGCGGAGGCGGCCAGCACAAGCAAGATTATCAGGCTGATGTCCATACGTCGGCTCATTGTGGATAAAACCCTCGACCGGTCCGATATTCGAATAGGACCGGCATTCCAGCTTCGTAGCTTGCCTGCATCCGTGCGGACTCAATGGAGTCATGATCGGGGGCGAGAGAGCACGCGGGATCGGTCGCACCGGCGTTCCCCGTCACGTGAAAGGCCTGACAGCGACATCCTCCGAAGTCCATGGTGCGGCGATCACAAGTCCGACAAGGATCGAGCAGCCATTCGTCTCCACGAAATCGATTAAATCCAGATGAATGATGCCAGATATCCGCCAGGTGGCGTTGCGTGACATTGTCGAAACGCAATCCTGCTATCGTGTGCGCCAAATGACAGGGCAACGCGAGCCCTTCCGGATTTACCACGATGAAACGGCGTCCCCACCCCTCCATGCAGGATTTTGGATACGGAGCGTAATAGTCAGGAGTGACGAAGAGCACTTCCATTGTTCCCCGAAGGCGTGCTTTGGCGTCAGCCGCGACGGTTCGCGCTCGTTCGATCTGCTCACGAGTGGCCAGGAGCGCGACGCGGTTCTTCAAGGCCCACCCAAGATACTGGGCATTCGCCAACTCGAGCCGGTCGGCGGACACGCTCTCGGCCAGAGCGATAAGTTCCTCGATCTCGGAGATGTTATCTCGATGGAGGACGACGTTCATGGTCAGCGGGAGTTCGAGCGATGTGACCCACTGCATGGCTTCGAGCTTCCGGTTGAACGATGGTGCTCCGGCGATCCGATCTGATACCGACGGTTTTGAACTTTGGATAGACACTTGCACACTATTAAGTCCCAGCGCGCGAAGTCGAGAGAGCCGCTCGAACGTGAGGGGAATTCCACTCGTAATGAGGTTCGTATACAGTTCGAGTTTGCTCGCTCCCTCAATGAGCAGTTCTAGGTCATCCCTCAACACCGGCTCGCCTCCTGTCAGGTTGAGCTGAACAACGCCAAGTCCTTCCGCTTCATGAAACACCCGAAGCCATGTGTCGGTGTCGATCTCATGTCCCTGCTCTGCATAATCCAATGGATTCGAACAATAGGGGCATCGTAGCGGACAGCGATAGGTGAGTTCGGCGATTAAGGTATAAGGGCGATTCTCGTTATTCATGGCAGACCTGAAGCAGGCCACGAGCGGCAAGGGTATCCAGAAAGTTGCGCACTTCTCGCGTGATTTCACTGGGAGGCGCGTCGACGTAGATTTGGGTGAGGTGATGCGCAATGTCGTCGATCGTCCATTCGCCCGTGCACAGACGCGTAATCTCCATCGCGGTTTTATTCAGCTCAAGCCCTGTTTCAGGGTACAAGAGCATGTCGCGACCGGTTCGCCGATCGAACCGAAGGCGCACTTTCGGGCTAAGCCGAGGTTTGGCTGTGGTGACAATCATGCAAAGTCTTCTTCGGTTCTGATCCTGGCTCGACATAGGTCATCTGTATGTGATCCAGCAGGGTCCACAAAATTTCGGCCTTCCTGATCAAGGCCTTCACACATCTTTCTTGAAGAGCGTATGTGACAGCGTGCCGAACCACGAATTCGACGGCCTGTTCCGAATCGAGTGTTGCGCGGGAGATGCGCAACTGAAAATAGGCCAGGGATTCTGAGCGTACCCAGGGGTAATGCTGTTTCCAGGCTTCGAGGCGCCGTGCCATGAGAGTAGGAGCAAACAACTCCGTGAGTGAGGAAGCCACGGAATCCAGAAGCGGAGACTCGCGGACGAACCGAACGTACTCGTCGCAGGCGAGCCTGACTCCCGGAAGCACTGACCGGCAATGCTTCACGTCGTCGACGTCGAGACCCACAGCTCGGGCCAGCTCAAGCCACAAGGCGAGTCCGCCTTCTCCTTCCTGTAGGCCGTCATGGTCCTGAATGCGGCGGAGCCAAATCCGTCGAAAGCGTGGGTCCTCAGATTTGGCAATGATGAAGGCATCCTTGATGGGAATCCTCGTTTGGTAATAGTAGCGGTTCAGTACCCACTGTTGAAGCTGTGTCTTGGTCAAATCCCCGTGATGCATGAGTTCGTGAAAAGGATGATGGTCATGGTAACGGAGGGACCCTTCGCGTCTGAGCCATTCCATAAAGGCCTCTTTCGAAAGCGGATCTCGATGTCGATCGTCCTTCATACTGTGATCTCCATCCCGTCCCAGGCGACGCTCCATCCTGCTGCTTCGACAATCTTTCGCTCAGGAGAATTCTCCCGCAGCATCGGATTGGTGTTGTTGATGTGGATGAACACTCGACGAGGAGTGGCAATCTTCGAAAGCATCGAAAGGCTTCCCATCGATCCACCGACAGGCCAATGCGCGAGATCTTCTGCCGATTTCTTAAGGAAGCCCAGCGCAGACAGTTCATCGCTCGACCAAAACGTGCCGTCAAACATGACGCAATCGGCTCCTTCCAGCCCTTCAACGACTGAAGGTGTAATCCTGCCGACCGCAGAAAAATAGGCCAGCACTCGCCCGCCGGCGAGTTGGCGAAATCTCAGTCCTACATTCAAGTCGGAATCACCGGACGAGACCAATCCTTCCAAATGAATGGGAGGTTTGCCAGGGACGGCCACGGCTTTCACCATCAATCCCGACGGGCTTCCGTCTGCATGCAACACGGGGTCTTCGACACCGAGCCTTAGTGTCCGCCATGTGACCTGATCGGCGAAGCGCTGGAGCGTCCGGTATAAGACGTTGCCTTCGGTGAATCCGCGATGCACAGACTCAGTCGCATACACAACTAGGCGGTGATTCTCCCGGAGTGAAAGGAGGCCCAAGCAGTGATCCAGGTCTCCGTTGGTTAAAAAGATCGCCTGAATAGGCGTGGCGCGCGACTGACCAGGATGGAGAGGACCGAAACTCTCGATCTGTGAATGAATGTCCGGAGATGCGTTGACGAGAAACCAGTCTTTATCGTCCGCGCTGAGACAGATTGAGTCCTGCGTCCGAGGGCTCGCGGCGATCAGCCCGTTCCGCATGCCACGGCAATTCGCGCAGGCGCAGTTCCACTGCGGGAATCCTCCTCCGGCAGCCGACCCTAGGACCCGAACGAGCATCACGTCCACCCATCGCTATTCTTGAGGAGTGGTCATGACCGGCACTTCCGCAGGTCGTTCCCGGACATCGGGAACGTCTCGAAAATCATCCTGATACGAGTTGATCTCAGCATCCATTTTTATTTCCACCAATGAAGGTGTTTCCCAGTTCATGTTGATTCCTCCTTCGGCAACGGCCTCGATTATCGTCATCGTCGTATTCCGGGATTTGGAAACGAAACCTCAACTGTGGCCATAACATGTTTCCGGTCGGCTCACAATCAGGTCCATCCCTGGTAAAGAGACAGGACAAATGCTCTCTTTCTAGTGTTCGGAGAGATAACGGTACATGCCTTCGACATTTTCCCGAAACCAGTCGGCATAGCGTTGCCATTGCTCGTACTTGGGAAGTTGCACGTTCTTTTTCACTTCTTCCAGACTCGCACCCTTCTGAACTTGTTCATTGACGGCAGTTCTGAGGTCCTCGAGATAGCCGCGGAACAGTCGCACATGCTCTTTCCTGCCGATCCTCCCGTGACCTGGCACAAGAATGTCAAAGTCTAGTTGTTCGACCTTCTTGAGGGATTCAATCCAGTCATCGGGATAGTCACTCCGCATCGTTCGGTAGGCCACGGTTTCGACCGGAATGAAATCGACGGCGAAGAGCAGTTTGTTTTGGGGAAGCAGAACGACCAGACTGTTATCCGAATGATTTTTACCGGTGTAAATCAGTTCGACACGTTTGCCGCCGAGATCGATGAACATCCGCTCGGTGAAGGTGAGATCGGGCACAGGAGTCTGGGACCGCGGTTCTTTCAAAATTTCACGACGAGCAGCCCAATGGCTCACGAAGACGGCGGTATCGGCAAACACCGTCCCTCCGGTAATGTGGTCTGCGTGGTCGTGGCTATAGATGACATACCTGACGGGCTGGTCGGTCAGCTTCTTAATCTCGGTCTTCAGCCAGGCTGCCGCCTCAACATTGATCGGATCGGTGACAACCACGCCCTTGGGAGTTGTGATGAAAATGGCCTGATGAGATTGATGGCGAAACACATACACGTCATCGGCCAACTTGGTGATTTCATCATCGGGCTTAGTCTGTTGGGCGGAGACCACCTGGCTTTGAATCAATAGACATCCAACGACCAGCAAGAACGGAAACCATTTCGAGAGATACATTGAAACCTCCTTAAGCTCACTCAGAGCCGTAATGGCTTGATCGGCGACAACACGGCTTGGGGATTGTTCTTCCAGACAGCTTCATCCACATCCACGTACAGTTCCACTTCATTGCCGTCAGGGTCATGAAGATAGAGGCTTTGGCTCACCGTGTGATCGCTCATGCCGTCGATTGTGACACCGGCTCGTTCAAGATCTTTCTTGGCCGTGCGCAACTCATCCAGACTGTCTCCTACTTTGATCCCGATGTGATACAACCCGCGATGCCGTCCGGTTGGAGGGCCCGGCGCATCGCCGACTTGGATCAATAGCAACTCATGATGCGTGCGGCCACTGGTCAGCGCGGCGGCCGCCCCATTGAAAATCCGTCCAACTTCCTGAAATCCGAGCAGGTCGCGATAAAAAGCCAACGATGGTTCCAGGTCCTTCACATAGAAGACAACGTGTCCGAGGTAATGGGCTTTCATCTGAATCACTCCTTGTTAGACAACGACTGCCGGAGCAGCGCCGTGACGGCCGCGTGTGCCAAGACCACATCTGGTCCCCGTTGCAGCGCGTCGTGATACTGTCTGCCGAACCCATCTCCCTCTTCCGTAGGCGTCAAGAGAGTCCGTGCAGACGTGAGCAGGTCGATAATTTCCGCTTGGGCGGATGCCTCGCCTTCTTCCATCAGTTCATCGAGCCTTACCATCAGTTGAGACAATGGGCGCAGCCAGGCAAACCACGCATCCCCCAGCACCAACTGAAGAAACTCACCGTTCGATGCGATCCGACCATGCACACGCTCATACGACACTCGTTCGTCGTCCAGCAAAGCTTTGTGTAGTTGAAGCAGCGCTCGAAAAAGGTTATCCAGGTGCGCGCTTCCGCGGTCCTGACCCGACATAATCCAACCTCCCTGCCTATGTGCCAATAGATTTTCCACTGACCCTGACCCCGATTGGAATGGCCGCTCCATTGATCTGACTGGCTTCTTCTGAGGCGAGAAAGATCAGCGTGTCGGCAATGGACTCTGGTTTCGTCCATGTTGACGGATTAGTTTGGGGCATACTTGCACGGTTGGCCGGCGTATCAATGGTGTGAGGCAGTACCCCGTTGACGGTGACCCCTGACCCGCTCAATTCCAGTGCCAGCACTCGGATCAGCGCGAGAAGGCTCGACTTGGAGACGATATACGCAGCGGCCCCGGGGAACGGCTCGACAGCCGCCCAGGCTGCCACATGCACAATGCGACCTGTCCCACGGGCCACCATGTGGGGAAGCACCGCTTTCGAGAGCAGGAATGCGGCTGTGACATTCATGGTCAGCATCCGCTGCCAGAGTGCCGAATCGGTCTCCTCCACGCGGCCCACGGCAAAGCCACCGACCAGATTGATGAGCGCATCAATGCGGCCCGCCTCTCGGACCACATCGGTCACGAGATGCTGCACGTCGGCTTCGTCCGTCACGTCGGCACTCTTCGAGGTCCCGCTCGTAACCGCACGGCGATGTACAGTGACGACCTGAGCGCCCGCCTGCGTAAATGCCGGGACAACTGTGTGACCAAGCGCTCCGGACCCTCCGGTAATCATCACGACCTTTCCGTTCAGATGCATGGACATTCTCCTCTCTGATGCACTCGTCCTCAAGGACAGGAAGGCCTCTACCCTGTCGGCTCACTATCGAGCTGGTGCGCCTTGCGTCCGCCGCGCGCGAGTCGATGCTCAGGAAGCTGACCGCCGATCATAAGCTTTGCCATGTCCGCGGCTCGTGCAATAAGTTCCTGCGCCCCGTCACGCAATTCCCGGCTGTTCTGCACCTCGCTGACATTCCGTTCCATGTCTTCCGCGCTCCAGCCCCGTGAATGGGCAATGAACGGAAATTGCGGGAACTGGCAACCGACTTCGGCAAAAAACGTCATGAGTTGTCCGGCCACACCCTGTACATTGTCTTGCCCGCCCATGATGATAAACGCTGCGACCTTGTTCTTGAGCAAATGTTTGTTCGCGATGGTTTCTTGATTTTGGATGCAGTTCATCCGCTCGACCATTTTGTAATACAGGCTGCTCGCATTGCCCCAACGAATCGGGGTTGAAATCAGAATCACATCGGCCCAATGCACGATGGCTTCGTACACGCGATCGAGCTGATCGGTTGGGTCCATTTGGGTGATCGAACAGGGCCAGGTGCAGGCCTGGGCCGACTTGGAATAGAAACCTTCGCACGGGCGGAAGTTCAGCTCGCGGAGCTTAATGCACTGCGTCTCCAGTTTGAGGGCGCTTCGGGCGTGGTCGAGCGCCACATCCAACATCGCGTCGGAGGTGCTGTACCGTGGATGTTCCGCGGTCATCGCCGTCGTTGAAATCCCGACCACGCGGACCGGGCCGGCCTGTCGCACCACCGGGCGCGCGAGGGGATGGGGCTTGTGTGATTGCTTCTTCCGTTTCGTCGCAGACGAGAGATCGAGATAGAGCCGGCCGTTCTCGATCTTGGTGGCATAGCTCGGAACCTGATCCTGTTCGTACCCTGGTTCCCCTCGACCGGTTTTGTGATGAAACTTCCAGTAATGCCAGGGACAGACGACATAGTCGCCGTCGAGTGTGCCTTCACCCAACTGGCCACCGACATGATTACAAACTCCGGAAATCGCGGCAAACGACCCGTCTTTGTACGTCAGCGCAATTGTTGTTTTCCCGTCGGAGACTTCTTGCAAGGGTCGTTTCTTCAGTTCCTCGACACTTCCGATGTCCGTCCATTGTGGGTCGGGCATGAGAGACTCGCTCGATGATTAGCAGGATGCTGAAAAAGTAGACCTTCTCATCCGCCCAACCCCGGCGGATATTTCACCCACCCTGAGTCTGCCAAGACCGCCTCTTTGCCCAAGGAGGCGCCTTTTCCCATACGGCGTTCTCGCATCGTTCAGACCCTCAACGGAGACCCGGCCGCCTCACCGCTCGGCGGCGCGCATAGACGTGGTGCTCCTTCTTCGTCGCACCGTGCGCCCCAGAGGGCACGCCTCGGCCCTTCACTCGCTGCGGCCTTGCTGGACGGGCTTTTGAGCATCCTGCAAAAGTGTTGTTCTCTTATGCCACACGTGCGGACCAGCGAAGTCATGCACGGCAAAACTGTTCGCAATGACTCCTCACACCTTACTTGTTCGCGCCGGTGTCGTAGTAGAACCGTTCGTGGACGATCTTGCCGTTTTTCCATTTGGCAACCACCACCTGCTCCATATGTACAGGCTGCCCATTCGTGGCGATGAAGTCTATGGTGCATTCGTAGAACGTCACCTCGTCGCCCACACCAAACGCTGCCACGTTAAACCCTTTCCACTCCTTGACGCCGCTCATAAACTGCTTTTCCCGTTCGATGTTGGCGGCCAGTCCCTTTGTGGGTGTATTGGCGTTATCCTGCATCACCGTGTCCTTGTCGTAAAACTCATTCATCGCCTCAATGATCTTGCCTTGACGGATGTAGCCGAACAGATCGTTCAGCCGCTGTTGTAAATTGATTATGCTCATGAGCGCTTCTCCTTTCGAGATGTGCCTGTGAATGTAATCCCGGCTTTCTGGACTTCCTGGTAGGGGAGCAGCCAGACGAGCGATTCATCGCTGAGATCGCCGACCTGAATACGGTTTCCCCAGGGATCGCGAAAATCGCAACGAAAGCCGGGCGCCAGTCTAAGTTTGTACTTCCGGATGAGCTTCTTCCGCACTTCCTTGATTTGTTTCTCGTCACGAACCATGAGACCGAAATGCTTCGTGCGATCCGGTTGCAGTGTGTTCACTTCGAAGATGGCCATGAATTGATGCTCGCCCAGCTTGCACCAGGCGGCGCCTTCGCCGCCGCGCAGCATCTTCAAGCCAAAGACGTCGCTATAGAATTTCACCGCTTTTTTGGCGTCGGTCACCTCAATGACGATATGGTTACATCCGTAGACTTGGACTGACATTATGTTTTCTCCTTACTCTCCGCGACTGTTTTCTCTGCCTGCTGGAAGGCGGACTCAAAGATATCGAGCGGCTGCGCACCGGAGATCGCGATACTGCCGTTGAGGACGAAATAGGGCACCCCGCGAATGCCCAACCGACGACCGACTGCTTCTTCGCCCTTGACCTCCGCCGCTCCTTTATCGCTCGCAAGAAACGATTCTGTCTCTGTTCGATCCAGTCCAGCTTCGGCAGCGACATGCGTAAGGATCTTCAGATCACCGATGTTGTTGCCTTCCAGAAAATATGCGCGAAAGAGATTCTCCACCACTTCGTCCTGTTTCCCCTGCTGTGCTGCATGCCAAACCAGCCGATGGGCTGCAAAAGTGTTCGGCGTCAGCTGAATCTTCTCGAAGGCAAAGGGAATCTGCTCACCCGTGCCGGCAGCGAGAAGTTGTTCTTCCATCCGGCCGAAGGCCTCCAAGCTCCCAAATTTGGCCTTTAAATAGGTTGTGCGATCCATTCCGTCAGATGGCATCGTTGGATTCAATTGGAATGGTCGCCATATTATATGTACGTCGCTGCCAACCGAGGTCAATGCTCGTTCAAGTCGTCGCTTCCCGACATAACACCAAGGACAGACGATGTCGGAGTAGATGTCGATACGCATCCTAGATTCCTTAGAATATTCCTCCGAGTTTGCTCGTTACCTTCTTTCAAGGGGCGGCCTGGCTTGGTCCCCAACTGCGCACGTCGAACGACCACTGCTTCATCGTGGGGGTTCCGTGAGCACGGGGGACCAACCAGGCCATCCCTCGCCTCTGCTGGCGGGCTTTTTCAGCGTTCTGCCAAGTGCCCCATTTTGCCTGCCTGATAATCATTCACAGCCTGAACCAGTTCTGCTTTCGTATTCATCACGAACGGTCCATGGCGAGCCACCGGCTCATTGATCGATTCGCCTGCCATGACCAGAATCGTGGCATCCTCCTCTGCAACGATCGTCACTGGCTCTCCGGTCGAAACCATGACAGCCAGATCGGCTTCCGATAATCTGTGCGATCCCTCGACAGATGCCTGACCGCTGAGGACCAGCAGCCCGACGTTGTACCCCTTCCGAATCTGCAGCGGCATCGAATGCCCCGCGCGCAGACGGAGATCGTACAATTCGATCGGGGTGAATGTCTTCGCCGGGCCTTTCGCGCTTCCCACCGAACCGGCAATGACCCGAAGCGAACCGGCTCCCCCATCCAACTGCACGACCGGAATCTGCTCGTTCACAATCGTTTGATAGCCCGGGGCAGACATTTTGGACGACCTGGGCAGATTCACCCACAGTTGAATCGCTTGTAATGTCCCGCCATGCTTGGCCCATTCCTTTTCATGCAATTCTTCGTGCACGATTCCGGACGCTGCGGTCATCCACTGCACATCGCCCGGCCCGATCACGCCTGAGTTCTCGGCCGAGTCCCGGTGCGCCACAATCCCTTGGTAGACGATCGTGACGGTTTCAAAGCCTCTGTGCGGATGTTCTCCGACTCCTCGTGGCGTCTCCGTCGCGGGATAGAATGTGGGGCCCGCATAGTCCAACATAATGAACGGGCTCAACGCACGGTCCAGATCGTTGCTGGGAAACAGATTCCGCACGTGAAACCCGTCCCCGACGACGTGCTGAGAGCCCGGGTGATAGACCTTCACCTGATCTGTCTTCTCCATGTTGGTCACCGGCATCGTGTCTCTCATTGTGAGCCTCCCTTTCTCCACCTCTCGCCAAAAGCCTGCTGTCATTTATTGCATCGATGGATTTAGATAGTTCTAGTTAGAACAGAGTCAAGCGAGACTACGTATTCTTGGATCAATGCTATAAACTATTGACTCATAATGAATTTCCTTCTACGCTTCCGACCCATCGTTAACTCAGACCATCAATAAACGCCCGCTCGGTGTCTATGATTCGAAATTGTGAAATCGTCATGCTTTAATCCAGCAGCGGAATTGCCTTACTCGCTTCGTCTTAAAGACTTCGAAATGGCAATGCAGGATATCTACGATTTTTTCTATGACATCAATCGAGGCCTTATTCAACGGGGATTATTGCGCTTGGATGACATGCTTCGCCCTGCAATCATGTCTGGCTTGCTCTCCGACATGTTGACAGCAAGCCTTTCCAAACATTCGAGAGCACTTACAGTCAATCTTTATCACAATGGACACCCAGATTTAGTTGTAAATGGGGTCTATGCTGGGAACAGAATCAAGGCAGGAGAAAAAGGTGTCGAAATCAAGACAACTAGAAAGTCCGGAGGAGCCGTGGATACCCATGGCGCTCGCAATCAGTGGATGTGCGTGTTCGTATACAGAGTCGATTGTGCAACCGAACCGGCTAAGAAGCGAAGGCCGATGACATTCACGGAAATTTATTTGGGGAGCGTCGTGTTGGATGATTTTCGTAAGAATTCAAGGGGAGAACTCGGCACCCGTACTGCTACGCTTCACAAGACAGGGATAGAAAAGTTGCGTAAAAACTGGATTTATATGCTGAGCGAGTGAAGATTGCCATTTTTATATGCCGCTAATCTTGGCAGAGCCTTTCTCGCAATTTCAAAATAATGAGCGTCCTTCTCGATCCCAATGCTCGCATAGCCTACCGCTTCGGCCGCGGCAAGAGTCGATCCACTGCCACAAAATGGGTCCAACACAAGTCCTTGTCCGAGCGGAAGCACACCTCTAACTAGCGTCCGGAGGAATTGCTGCGGCTTCAAACTTGGATGGGGCGCAAGTTGTCTTTCAGACTTGTGAGTTGGCGCAGAAGCTATAACGTCTCCAAACGGCTTATCAGGAGATGGTCTTCTAAACCCACCGATCCCCCACTTTCGGAGATTATCCTGAACTCTCCCTTGTAGAGGCTTACGGAAGAGCAGCCAAGGTTCCCACATGGAGCGCGGCATCACACTGATATCTGGAAATTCTTCGTGAGCCGCTTTCGGCCTATCTCCCCCTCGCATAGTCATGACAAGGCGAACGATTTCTCCCCTTCTTTCAAGCCCCGCTTTCGCAAGTGCACCTGAGACCACGTATGAGAGGAGCGGGTTTGTCGCGACGACCACATTTGCCCCAGGAACCAAAGCAGGAATGAGAGCCTTCGCCCATTCAAGAAAGAACAATTCAAGAGCGCGAAGATCTTGCGAGGATAGCACGGTGAACCTGGGAAGCGGAGCCCGTTGTACTCCGTCATAAGATGGAGGTATGCGCCACACGCCTCCCTTGCCATTCCTTAACTTCTGCTGTTGCTCGGATGAATACTCAAATAGTCCATAGGGAGGATCGGTGACAACAGCATGAACGGTGTTCGGTTGTTGGTCGCGCAACCAGTTTAAACAATCTGCTTCAAGGACAAGGGATTTGCCGAAAGAGAAACTACGCCGATAGTCGAGACGCGATTCAGCGGCCTTGTTGCCTCGCGCTTTTGTGGCAATTCTCAATCCGTAATAACCACGAGCAGTTCGTATGAATGTCGATGGTGTATTCAGTCGTAGATAGGAACGTACGCTGGATCGCGCCGCGGGGCCGATGAGATCGGCCACGTGCTGCTCGATCTTCTGAAGAGGAGCACCGCCAGGCCTGGTGGTAAGAACGGAAAAGATAGCATCCCGCACTTCACCGGGGCGACGCTTAATCTGAATCGAGGGTCTATACACGGAGCGAGAGAATATGACGTCTAGACGTCTTTGTCAATGGCACTTCAAGTATCGGCTGGGGCAACTAGAATTTCTATTTCCAGGGCATCTCTACCGCCATTGGGCAGCCCAATCTAGAGGCCTGACCATTAGAGCTTCTTCACGGTGATTTCATCGTCGGTTCATGCGCAATGCTTACACTTAATGCTTTGCGGCACGAGTCTGTTGGGCGGACGAATGCTTGTTTTCATTTCGGGAGGACATAAGATGGATGGATCGGAGAAGATAGTCGCTGTCGCACAACACGAGTTCCAGAAAGCCGGGGTTCTGCCGAATGACTCGTATCGGAGTGACCGGCCAGCCGAGAGATGTCATAATGGCGTCGATCACGAGTTGGGAGCAAGGGACATCATGCGAATACTGTTGGTTGAAGACGACCTGGACCTCGCTCAATTCATCCGCAAAGGGTTGAAGGAAGAACAATATGCGGTGGACTTTGCATCCGATGGCGAAGAAGGGTTGGAATTGGCCTTGGGCAATCCTTACGATCTCTTGATCCTCGACATCATGTTGCCCAAGCTCGATGGCCTCACGCTTTGCCGCCGCGTCCGGGGCAAAGGAAACGCGACGCCCGTCTTGCTGTTGACAGCACGTAACACCGTGGAGGCCAAAGTGTCCGGATTCGATACCGGCGCGGACCAATTTCTGCCGAAGCCCTTTGCATTCGCTGAACTCCTGGCTCGAATCCGGGCTTTGCTGCGTCGAGGCGCTCCGCAACAATTGGTGCATCTCAAGGCAGCGAACCTCAAGCTGGATCCGGCTTCTCACCGAGTCTGGCGAGGGGAACAGGAGATCTCACTGACCAACAAAGAATATGCGCTGCTTGAGTTCCTCTTGCGAAACAAGAACAGGGTGTTGACACGAACGGCGATCATCGAACACGTGTGGGACATCAGCTATGACCCTATGACCAATATCGTGGACGCCCATATTCGCGCTTTGCGCGCGAAGATCGACCGGGATTTTTCACCCCAGCTGATTGCCACGGTGCGCGGTGCGGGATACATGTTGGAGGAACCGGAATCGGTCGCATGAAATCTCTTCGAAATCTCATCCACCAGTCGATTCTCATTCTGATGGCGGGACTCCTCCTGGTCTTTTCTGTTTTGATTTATGTGGGGGTTGATGCCTTGTTGGGTCGCTTCGTGGACGGCCGACTGTTGGCATTGGCGGAGACCCTGGCCAAGATCGTGGAGGAACAACCCAACCTCATCGAGAATTCCGGTAAAGACTTTTCACTTACTGCCGAGGTGGGCCGTAGCGAGAGGGAACAGCATGAATTACAGGAGGTCGCCCATTCTCTTCTGGTCTTCTCGCCGGACGGCCGGGTCCTCTGGAAAGGACCAGGGAGAGTCGCACAGCATCCAGTTCCAGATGATTCGGTGTTTGAACGGGTTCGACACGGAAACACTGTGTTTGAAACCGTTGAGTCGGACGATGGCGCACCCGTTCGCCACCTGTTCCTCCCTATCCCCAGACAGGGGCAGGTACGGTATGTGCTCCACGCTGAAGTATCCATGCATCTCTACAGAGAGACGATCAAAGGTCTTGTCATCCTGCTGACCCTTGGATCCGGGATCATCCTTCTCATAGCCTGGGTCGGCAGCGGGTGGCTGGCCAAGAAAGTCCTGACTCCGATCGAAGTCTTGAGTACCGGCGCCGAAACGATGTCCGAAGCCGACCTGGGGAAACCCTTAAATTTGGATTCGACCTATCAGGAGTTCCGTCGATTCACTCAGGCCTTCAACTCTGTGCTGGATCGTTTCCAGCGAAGTGCTGAAATTCAGCGCAGCTTTTGCGACATCGCCGCCCATGAAATGAAAACCCCCTTGACCATCCTGCAGGGCAACCTGGAGGTCGCGCTCCTGAAAGCCAGGACCCCTGAAGAATATCGCGAAGCCCTCCTCAACAATCTGGAACAGGTGGGACGACTCATCGCCCTGACCCGTTCATTGTTGACTCTCGCGAATTTCACGAGCGGAAAGCCTCCCGTTCAACTTGTCCCACTCGCCCTGGAACCTATGATTCAGGATATGGTGGATGAACTGACCTTGCTCGCCGACGACCGCCGAATTACATTGTCATTCGAGTCCCAAACGGTTCCACCAGTCCTTGGCGATGCGCAGTGGCTCAAACAAGCCTTGATCAACCTGCTCGACAACGCCCTTCACTACACACCGTCCGGTGGGGCGGTCACCGTCCGCTTGCAGGCGTGCGGGAACGGGGTGGCTGTGGCTGTCGAGGACACGGGCCATGGGATCGAGCCGGAACATCTCCCTCATCTCTTCGAACGGTTTTATCGGACCGATTGGGCACGAGCGAAGGATGCCGGCGGTACTGGGCTCGGGTTGCCCATCGTCAAGGAAATCGCGGAGTCCCATGGGGGAACGATTTCAGTCACGAGCCAAGTGGACAAGGGCTCCGTCTTCACTCTGCGTTTACCGGTTTCCGCTCAGCAGACAATTCCTGCATCGTCCACACCATTCATGAAGGTCGGCTCCGAAGGCGTATAAACGCGCAACACGAACGGTCTTCGGAGTCAGCTCACTCATAAGGGTTCTGAATTTCCACTTTTTTCATATTGAATGGCCGCTTGGAGCCCCCATTCAGGTCGCGGGTGTCTGCCTTCAAGACCACTCATCACATGAAGAATTCTTCATGGTCCGTTCACGATCCGTTCATCTGGGACTGTTACGTTTACACTGGGCTATTGGTATGGATTTCACGTTTGTACCGATGTAAAGCAAGCCTCGCTGGAGAATGGGCGAGAGAAAGGAAGGGTACCAACATGGGCCACACCGTAATTTTGGCAACCATCTACTTCCCCCTCATCACGGTAGGGATGGTGTGGGTGATCGTATGGAGCTTGAGTGCCGACGGACCACATCCCAAATAACAAGGTCATGAAAATACGAGTGACGTCATGAAACATTCTTCATCGTAGATTCAACGGTTATTCATGTTGGTGAGCTACCTTCCTTTCAGGGAAGGGTTCAAGCAGACACGAAGATTTTCACCCTCCTCGCTAATCGCCGTATGACTTTTGTATAGCAGGAGGGTTTATGAACACAATATTTCGGTCGATCGTAGTGTTGATCGTCACGTTCGCAAGCCTGGTTGGTTGTGGTTTCGAATCGCGACCAGTCGAGGATGCCAACCCAGCGCGCGTGGAGCACATGAAGCAGGCGCTTCGCGATCTTTGGGTCGGGCACATCTTCTGGGTTCGTCACGTCGTTTCGAACATCGCAACAAACGATCCGGAAGAGCGTGATGCCGCGGAGAAGGAAGTCGAGGCCAATACAAAGCAGATCGCAGATACGATCACGACATTTTACGGGGAAGCCGCGTCAGAGAAGCTGTATAGCTTGCTCGACCTCAACATTGCCGCGGTGAGAGAATATTCTGAGGCCACCGTCGCCGGTGAGAGGGGACAACAGGATATTGCGCTCGCCCACTTGGCGTCCAACGCCGACGAGATCGCCGATTTCCTAAGCCATCTGAATCCCTACCTGCAGAAAGACACCGTTCGTGGCCTGATCGCAACGCATGGCGCTCACCATGTGCTCCAAATCAACCAATACAAGGCCAAGGAATATGCGCACGTAGGAGCAACCTGGCCGATGATGCGACGACACGTCTATGTCATTGCGGATACCTTGACCACGGCGCTGGTGAAGCAGTTTCCGAGCAAGTTCTCATGACCGACGAGTGAGAGCGACGCACGAGACGATTACGGAAAGACCTGGGGTTCGTCATAAGCCTGGGGCCTTTTTTCTTTGAAGCCACAGAACTCCGATTCTACCTCAGAGATCACGAAGCCATTCAGAGTCTCATGAAGAATTTTTCATGATCCGTTCATGGACCTCTCATGTCCCGTAGCTAGAATAGTACGGAGGGCTGTGGAGACTGTGAGGATTCGAGACAAGAGCTCATCACGTCAAACCAACAACCGGGAGGCATCATGACACGCAGGATGGAATCAGAAGAAGCACTGCGAGACAGAAGTGTTGCAGATACGGGGAGTGACCATACCGTTCAATTCATTCCCGAGAGCAAGCAGTTCGACACGAGATCCTGTGCCCGTTGCAGCGGCCTGCTCGTGAACGAGTGGTGCAACGATTTTGACAACACCGGCAACTACTTTTCAATCGTCCTGCGTTGTGTGCAATGCGGCCACCGTGTGGATCCTGTGATCTTGCAGAACCAAATCGTTCCGCCTGTCGAAAGCAAACCTCTCCGG
>CBDDRB010000018.1:0-120431 GCA_965232965.1 uncultured bacterium | reverse complement strand
TGGGAGCAAGAACCAGCGCGCGTACTGGGCAGATCAACTGAAGCGGTGCTCCCCGAACTATGAGATCGTTGAAGCCTCGGACGCGGAATCCGGACTAGCACTCTATCGGTCGAAGAGGATTGATTGCGTGGTAACAGAATTGGCCTTGACCGGCAAGACAGGACTTGAGGTCTTGGCAGACCTCGTACCCATCGCCAACAAGCCGCAAGTCGCAGTGATTGTGCTTACTCAGCTTGAGTATCGAAGCTTGTGGGATTTAGCAAAGGAACAGGGCGCCTACGCCTGCCTTCACAAGCATCACACATCTGGAGAGGACTTGAATAAAGCCATTCAACAAGCTATGGCGTTTGTCGGACAGATGCCCAAGGAAGATCAATTCCGGCCTGCCATCTAGCCTTCGGTTCTTCATCCCGATTTGATCGTGCGTCCAGTTCCCTGAGCTAGAGGAAACTTCACGGTATCTAGTGCCTTCAAACAAAGCGTTGCAATACAGGGCTGGAGCCGATATCCTGATTCATGAGGTAAGACCCATGATGATAAAACTCCTTCAAGCAATGTCCATCACGGCACTGACCCTCCTTACCACGCGTCTCGTGGTACGGAAGGCTCCATCAGGACCGTACCGTCTTCAGAAGGACGAGTGGTCGAAGATTCGTGGATACAGGCGACCTTTTTAGGCCAGAGCCTTCCACTTCGTCGTACCTCAACAGCTCGATACCTTCCTTCAACAGCGTCATCGGCAACTTGTCCAGGTGAGCATATCCCTTATGCACAGATCCATCTCTGTGACCATCGAGGAGGTCTAGCAGCAGGGAGAAATTTTAGGCCGGAGATATAGCTCTTGCGTTTGCCAATGGCTGGATAGGGAGAGGTCGAGACCATAATGATGGGGGTTTAATAGATATCTGCTAACGGCAATGTCCGTACATCAGGGTGACTGATGCATGGTGCACGTCCGTCTGAATATTTTCTATGATTATGTATTCCCGTCTACCCGGCATAGTCCTAGGTACATTCATGGTGCCGCTCCGACATAAAGGGCAAGATTCAACTAGAGTAGAGCATGACGATCCGGCTGCTCACGACCACTGTCATGAAGTGGTGGGATGATAATCCCTGGCGATTAAGCGCTGCCCTGTCGTATTACACGCTGTTCTCCTTGGCCCCTCTCTTGACGCTTGCCGTTGCCCTGGCAGCAGTTGTCGTTGATGAAAGTGTGGTACAAGGAGAATTGCTTCGTCAGCTGCAGGAGCTTATTGGGGAAGAAGGGACGAACGCCATTGCCCCTATGTTGCATAGTGCCGGTCACCCCGTCCACGGTACCCTCGCCACTCTGATCAGTGTCATTACGCTTTGCATTGTCTCCATGGGCATGTTCAGCGAACTGCAGGATGCGCTGAATCTCATTTGGCGGATTCCAGGACACCCCAGGAGTTCTGCTCTTTGGGGACTGCTTAGAACGCGACTCTTCTCATTTATGCTGGTCATCGGAACAGGGTTCCTTCTTGTTGCCGCCTTAATCCTGAACGTGCTCATGGTTGCAACCGAGAAATTCGTCCTCCGGGAGATGCCGGAGCCCCAGGTCGTTATGACGGTGATCAATATCATGGGGTCTCCGGTCGTGATGGCCATACTGTTCATGATGATGTTCAAAATCTTGCCGGAAGAACATATCGCTTGGCAGGATGTCTGGATTGGAGGGATTGCCACTGCCGCGTTGTTTACATTAGGGAAGTGGGCAATCGGGATGTATCTGGGAGGGCCGGCGATGACCTCGATGTACGGTGCCGCCTCTTCACTGATGGCGATCTTGGTGTGGGTCTATTACTCCGCCTTGATTTTCTTTCTAGGTGCCGAGTTTACTTATGTGTATGCGCATCAGTATGGCTCACGCCGTCCTTCACGCACGCAGTAGGTAAGCTAACCATTAATTGTATCGCCGGCACAATCTCCTTTCACGGGAATCTTGAGGAGTATCAAAGGCTTGAAGCCCGTGAAGACCAAATCGCCACTGTTCATACCTCACAAGTGCTCAGTGTGGAGAATATTATTGGCAGATCGCATTGCGCGCGTCTTGGGCAAAGTCTCATCCGGAAGAAGGGAGCTAGTCGTGTAGGACGATGTTTAGGAGGGAGCTGTGGATATGTAACCCGCCGTCGTAATGAAGCAAGCCCATCTTTTTGAATCGATGCATGAAAAAACTGACACGGGAACGGGTGGTCCCGATCATCTCAGCGAGTACTTCTTGACTAATCTTCGGAATGACCATCTCCGGTTTGCCCTCTTTTCCGAAATGGGCCATTAAAAGCAGGATCCTCGCCAACCGCTTTTCGCTGGAATTGAACAGCTGATCGATTAAGTCCTCTTGGATTCGAAGGTTCCGCGAGAGCATATAGGTAAGGAACAGCGCGGAGAAGTTTTGATCGTTTTGAAGCAATCGGAGCATCGCCTGTTTGTCGATGCGGATAAGAGTGGAGGCTTCTATGGCAATCGCCGTAGACAAATGCAGCACTTGCCCGGCAAGACACTCTTCCCCGAAAAAGCTGCCTGGCTCCAGAATCGCAATGACAGCTTCTTTCCCCTGTGGCGAAATCACGGTTAGCTTGACTCTGCCAGCCTGGATATAGAACACAGCATCTATCGTGTCCCCTTGCGAGAAAAGGATTTGCTTCTTCGGGGATTTGTGCGTTGTTCTGCCGCTGGCGGCCTTGGTAAAAAAGATGTGGGGATTAAACGTCGTCATTCGGTGTGTGTTTTTCCCTTACTGTCCATTGACTGCCTTATGCGTGCTGGGTAGACGTATAGTCAACTACAAAAAAGCAATCTCGTCAATTCTGCTCACTTTGAGGAAGGCCTAGGTCACCTACGCTTGCACAGTTAACAATCACCGCTTGCTCCTGCTTCATTGAGGGGCTCCAGTACGCATGGTCCAGCGAATGAGGATTCATATCAAAAAACGAACTAGGGTTATCCTGGTGTTAAAAGTGGCCCTTTAACGCTATAATTAGAAACGCTTTAGAAATCAGTTTCGCGGAATGATTAAACAAGGAGGTTGGTTCCATGATGCTCACAAAAGAAGGTTTGGGATTGATCAATGCCTGTGAAGATTTCATGGCGCTGGCTCGGAATAACTGCGCTACAGAAGCCGATTGCAATATGGCCTTGTTTTATGGTCGGCAATTACAGGATCAACTGTCGGTTCGAGAACAGTGCTTTGAAAAGAGTTGGGTCAACTTGCAACACGTCGCATGACGTTCGGACTCTCAACAGCTTTGGGGCGGTCAGTGCCGTCAGGGCTAGAGATCCAGGCGCTCACCGATTTCTGCACATGTCGTTTGAATCACTGCACGGCCTATCCTTTTTGTTTATTTTAGTGGCGAGAGATACTGGCTGGCACAAAACGGTATATCTATGCGGGACGCATAATAGATTTACCTAGCCTTCCAACGACTTCCTCGTAGTAGCCACTTTTTAAGTATGTTTTCTTTAATCCGTCGAACCCCGTTAGAGTGAGCAAATTTGCTCAGTCTGCCACCTCTATCACGGGTTAGGATCGGCCCGTATTCACAACAACCACATTCACCGCCGAACAGAGATGAGTGGAATGGGTGGGCTCCCATATGATGATAGTACGCGCAATCGATCAAGTGTTGCTTCACCATATTGGTACGCGACGAAGTGGGGACGAAGTGGCCTCTGCGGCCGTGGACATGTTCGAAACCCTGTTGTTCAAACTTTCTCCTATTCTTGGGCATGCGGGTAGCCGGGCCCTCTTTCGCCGTAGCCTTCATCTGAGCGAAGAGGCCTTTCCCTGCTACACAGAGGTGCGGAATGCTGACGATGAAGCCCTGATGAAAGGCATTGAAATGTGTCTGCGGGAGCGAACAGAAACTGCACGAGAGGCCTCAGCAGCGCTACTGCACGGCTTTATTTCATTACTGGCAACATTTATCGGCGAGCGGTTGACCTGGCAGCTGTTGCGGGAGGCTTGGCCGGAAATCATTATGCTAGGTACAGAGGAGAGGCAACAATGACCGAGAAAGTCTCTATCGTCCAATTGAACACTGGGGTTCCCGGGCTCGACGAAGTCTTAGGCGGAGGCCTGCCGGAGTTTTCTTTCAATCTCTTGGCAGGAGGCCCCGGTGCGGGAAAGACCACACTTGTCCACCAAATTGCGTTTGCGCTCGCGACTCCCCAACGGCCGGCCCTCTATATTACCGTGCTCGGTGAGCCGCCCCTCAAACTACTTCGCTATCAGCAACAGTTCGCCTTCTTCGATACCGGGAAGATCACCAAGAGCATTCGGTTCGTTTCGATGCCGTACGATGTATTGAAAGCGGGTTTGGGGGCCGTGTTGAATGAGATTATTGCGGAGGTTGAAGCGACAAATCCAAGGTTGGTCATCGTCGACTCCTTCCGATCTGTCATGCGCGCGTCCATAGTTCCAGAGCAAAGCGGAGAATTGTCCTTGCAAGCCTTTGTACAACGGTTGGCGTTGCAACTCACGAGCTGGCAGGCAACTACCTTCCTGGTGGGGGAATATCAGGACTCGGAGAAGGAAGATAATCCTGTCTTTACAGTCGCCGACGGCATTATTTGGCTGACTCAGAGCATCGAGCGCAATTCCATCGTCCGGAAGCTGCAGGTCGTGAAGATGCGCGGGCAAGCGCCGATCCCGGGGTTGCAGACCTTTCGCATCACCGGCAAAGGAGTTCAGGTCTTCCCTCGAATGCCCGTTCCAAAAGACGTCAGCCAAGAAGAGAATCTTCCCGTCTCCCACACCGAACCCGCCCGTGTCTCGATGGGTGTGCCCGAACTGGATCTGATGCTGGGCGGGGGAATCCCAGTCGGGTCATCTATTCTGTTGGCCGGCCCTTCGGGGTCGGGAAAGACAATCCAGTCCATGCAATTCATCCTTGAGGGCATCAAGCAGGGGGAGCCGGGACTTCTCGCCGTGTTTGAGAAGCGCCCCTTAGACTATCTGAAGAACAATCCCCTGGCGCAAGAGATGATGCGAGCGCTTCAACAAGGGACTCTGCATCTTCTCTACTTGCGGCCGCTCGACCTCTCCCTGGACGAAACACTCGAAGAGGTTCGCAATGCAGTCGCCAGGCATCAGGTCAAACGCATCGTGATTGACTCTCTCTCCGGTTTGGAACTCGCGCTGGCCCCGGGGTTCCGTGAGGACTTTCGGGAGACGCTCCATCGGATGGTCTCCATGCTCACCTCGATGGGGATTACCCTGCTCATGACTGTCGAGTTGGTCGATTCCTATACCGATCTGCGATTCAGTCCACACGGCACGGCCTTCTTGACCGACGGTATCATCATGCAGCGCTATGTTGAATTGGATGGAACACTCAAACGATTGATGACCGTCGTAAAATTGCGTGGAAGCCAACACAGCAAAGAACTCCGGCTCTATGAAGTTACGACCACAGGCCTCGTCATAGGGACGCCACTTAAAGGCTTTGAGGGCCTCATGTCGGGCACGCCGAAACAATTGTCCATCATCCAAGCGCAAGGTACGAAAGGGTCAAAGGAGACATTATGACGGACGAATACACACCACTGATCATCGGCGAACCCCTTCCCATGCCCAATAGTCGCCTCCGAGACGTGAACGAGCAGCTCACGCTGACGGCCATCAAAGCACAACAAAGCGCCGAGGAGTCGTCGAAAAGTTATCAGGAACAGAACCAGGTGTTGGTTAAAAAACAGCAGGAATTGCATAACCTTGTTTGCCTACTGACCCTGACTGAACAGCGGGAACGCGCACACCTGGCGGGGGAGTTGCACGACTACCTAGCCCAAATGCTGGCCCTTGGACGGATGAAGATCGGGATCGCACGCCCCCATTTGACGGCGGACCAGCCTATTCTGACCAAGTTGATACAGGACATTGATGACATCTTCGCCCGATCGCTGGTCTACACCCGGACGCTCATGGCTGAATTGAGTCCGCCTGTCCTGCAGGAACTGGGGTTACCCATCGCACTGAAATGGTTGGCAGAGCAGATGTCGAAACATAATCTCACCGTCGACGTATATCTCTCGCAAGAAACGGTGTCGATTACCGAGGAAAAAGAGGTTCTTCTTTTCCAGTCGGTGAGGGAATTATTGATTAACATTGTGAAGCATGCCAAGGTCGCTCGCGCCATAGTGTCTTTGATGGTGGATGAACAGAATTGCTTGCGCCTTGTGGTCCAGGATGCCGGCCTAGGTTTTGACCCGGCTTCACTGGAAAGCAAACCCGCCGGTGAACATTTTGGACTAGCAAGCATTCGTGAGCGAATGCACACGATGGACGGATGGTTGGAAATGCAAAGTGCTCCGGGCCGAGGGACGACGATTATCTTAGGATTGCCGCTGAACCAACCGATTGAATCTGAACATGCCTATACACCTTCGACCATCCGTCGCTCAGGCGTCACACGCGTCAAGAAGGGCACAGCTCTGCACCGGGTCCTCCTCGTCGATGATCATACGATGGTCCGCCAGGGTTTGCGGACCATTTTAGAGAGTTATCCGGAAATGAGGGTCATTGGCGAGGCAGGGAATGGTCTTGAGGCGGTGGCCATGGCTGCGGAGTTGATGCCAGACGTGATTCTGATGGACGTTAACATGCCTGAAATGGACGGGATCCAGGCAACGAAACAGATTAAGGCAACGCAGGCCAAGGCCATTATCCTTGGCCTCTCTATGAATGATTCCACACAGATCATGCAAGCTATGATGGAAGCAGGCGCCGTCGCATTCCTCTCCAAGGAGGCTACAGCTGATGAATTACATGAAGCCATTGTCGCAGGTGCTCCTTGTAAAGATGGACAGATTGGCACTGTCTCTTAGTAATGTTAGCGTTTGTTTATTCAGGTCAGAGAGGGACCAGTGTTTATTCAGGTCAGAGAGGGTCCAGCTTCTGTATTGGTGTACTAGACTGACGAGCACCTCCTCATAAGGTTCAGAAAAACGCTCCTATTTATTGAAGTTTTCCGGCGGCTGCCTCACTGCCGACCCCGTATCTTTGCGGTTTCCTTTTACTTCCGCTGGGATTTGTGACTCTCTACAACCTCTACATCTCCGGTCTGTTCACCGCGCACGCTTGATGTGGCCCGGATGACCAGATAACGTGCGCGTGCGGTCGGATCAACACGGCTCGCCGATGTGCGGATGGAAGACGGATTAGCGTATCTGGAGAGAAGGCGCGCTGAAAAGGCGGCTGAAGGCACAATTGAGCGAGAGTGCGCGGTGCTGAGTGCAGTACTCAATCTAGCCGTTGAGTGCGAAGTACTGGACAAGAACCGACTTCGGCGGTTGCCCGTCACACAGTATGTGAAACGAGAACGAGTCGCAGAATTTTGGGAATTGCAGAAGATCCAGAAAGTAGCGTCCCTGGAGGTTTGGCGCGTGGTCCTTCTCGCACTGCAGACCGGAATGCGAGAAAGCAAGTTGATCGACATGCATGAAGAATGGTTAGTGCAGCGGGGGGATGGATTGTGGCTCGCCCCATCGCCTGGCCGGAGCTCCAACAAACGTGTTGCCAAGGCCATTCCACTCAATGATCTCGCCCGCGCCGCGTTGCGAGGGGATTTGCCAAGACCCGGTGGCCGGTTCTTTTGGCGGTGGAGGGACGCAAATTCTTTCAAGCATCGGTGGCTCGACACGATTGAACGGGCAGGGGTACATGAACTCCACTTCCATGACCTACGTCATACCTTTGCAACGTGGTTGCTCGAAGCCGGAGTGGATTATATCGTGATTGAAAAACTTCTGGGTCATTGACTACCCGGAACTGGTGACTTGTACATTCATGATTGGGATTCACGATTACGTGATGCGGTCACCCGGCTCGCCGTCTTGACCGAGCAGAAACTACGCGAAGAAATCGGTGCCAAAAAGCAGGAAAAAGCCTTCCGGGTGCCACTAGAGGTGCCACCATCCTATCTTAGAACTAATTCAGAATCGCGTAAGTAGTGGAAAAGTGGTGCCGAGGGACAGAATTGAACTGTCGACACCAGCCTTTTCAGGGCTGTGCTCTACCAACTGAGCTACCTCGGCATCTATATGGTGGCTCGTATCGTCGGTGGGGTTCAATGTCTACAGGAACGATTGCCAAAAATCAAGCGCTGTGCTTCGAAGACGTGGCGGTATCCGGGAGAGTCCCGGGCCACATCGTTCACTCCGCGAAGTTTGAAATGTCGCAGCGCCGGCTTCAGAAATAGTGGAATAGTTGGACAAGAGGGATCAAGACGCTTTGGGCTTGAGTGCCAGTCTGGCAAGCCCATGCTGATGGGCTAGTATGAGGAGTTTTTGGCGATTGGTGACATCGAGCTTCATGAAAATATTGGTGAGGTGATGCCGCACCGTAATATCACTTATGTGAAGGTGTTCGGCGATTTCCTTATTTGTCAATCCATCGGCAATAAGAGCGATGATGTCCCGTTCTCGTTGGGTCAGGCTTTGAATCTTCGTGTTGTAGAATTTTTGGCCCTCGGTATTACGTGACCCGAAAGTCAATATCCCATCCGGTTCGACTTTTCGCAGCTCGGTATGTTCACCGCGACCATCGCATAAACTTTCAATGGTGGCGATAAGGACCGATGGAGGCTGCATTTTTAAGACAACTATCGCTCCGAGATCCGACAGTTTGCGCGCTCGTCTATCATCGACTAAGTCACCGATCACCAGGACAACAGTGCCTAGTAGCTGCTTCTTTATTTTGCTGAGCCATGCTAAGGCATCATGGCCATACGAATCGAGGTCGACCAGGATGATGTCCGGACGTTGTCCTCGAAAGGCATCCAGCTCCTTCATATTTGCGATCTTTGTTTCACCAAGTACGAGCATGTTGGATTGAGATTCAAGAATCCGGCGTACGCCTGACCGTGTAATATGGTTATCGCCGACAATCAATGCCCTGATGAGACGGCCAGTTTCATTTGTCATGTCAGCACTTCATGATTGTTGCTTAGTTTTTTCATCCCCATCTATTTGTCCCATGTCTCTTCATTCCTCTCTTTCTATCCCATCTCCCGTCGTAATTGGAAGCACTAATTACGTGACTAGGAATCCCCCTAGTTTCTGAACGTGCGCTTCAATGGCCTTCTGACTCGCTCCGCTTTTCTGTTCGGATACGTAAATCACCTCCGCACAGTATGGATTAAGGTCAATTGCGTAAAACAGAAGTGCCATATGTGTGGGGAGGAAAGTGCCAAAGAAAAATTATAAAAATCCACAATGCTCCCATAGACCTAGGTGACGTATTGCTTGATAGTCACGCTCTGTTGGTTGTTATCCCTGTGCGCTGGTATTTACCCTGCACACAATGCGTGAAGCCATTCACTGTGACTGAATGGGCGAAGCTCTGAGCGATGCAAGAAATAGCACATTCCCATTGCGAGAAAAACCGAGGCCATTGTTGGTTTGCGCTACAGACTCGCTCACGCCATGAAAAAATTGTTCGACGCGAGTTGTCGGACCGGAATATTGAGCAGTTTCTCCCGACGGTCAGACGACAAAGTCAATGGAAAGATCGAAAGAAAGAAATTGAGTTCCCATTGTTTCCCGGCTACTGTTTCGCGCGATTCTCGTTAGATAACCGCCTTGCCGTGCTTCAATCCCCTGGCGTAGTGAATATTGTCGGCGCTCTTCGGCCCGAGCCCATTCCTGATTTAGAGATCGAATCTTTGAGACTGGTCATGAACAACCGCACACGGTATGAGCTCTATCCTTATTTAGAAGAAGGATGCCTCGTAGAGGTCACGACAGGCCCCATGCAAGGTGCCAAAGGTGTTTTTGTGAGACACGCGAGGCCTTATCGACTAGTCCTCAGCATTAGTTTGATTCAACGGGCCGTGGCGGTGGAAGTCGATGCTTCGAGTGTTGTTCCTGCCTCATATGACCGAACTCCAGATAGACAAGAGGTAACACACATATGACAGAACCACGTCTTCTTCCTGGGAGTACGCATCCCAGACGAGAAAAACAACATCACGATGATCTCAGTCTGATCGATTACTTCAACATCTGCCGAAGAAGGATTTGGCTGATCGTCGGCATAGCTCTCACCTGCGCGCTGCTCGCGGCAGGCTGGTCATACCTCACACATCCGATCTATCAGGCGCAGGCCACAGTCGTGATAGAGCAGGAGAGTCCTGGAGCTCTTGAGCGCGGGAATAATTATTATCACGATGTGAGTCCGGAGTATTTTCAAACGCATTTTGAGTTGATGAAAAGCCATGCCGTGCTGGAACGGGCTGCCCATAAGCTTCATTTGGCTGATCAGCCGGAATATCGGTCGCAATCTGCGGATGAGACGCTCGACGCAAGGAGTGTCCTGCCCGAGGCCATTCGCCACCAGGTTGATCCAAAACAAGCTCCACCAACAACAGAGAACGACGAGCAGCTCTTGGAGGCATTTGCCGGAAACATTGAAATCAGGCCGATTCGTGGAACGCGACTCAGCTATATCCTGGCACGCTCCAAAAACCCGGCGTTTGCAGCCCTGGCCGCCAACACGTTAGCATCCGTCTATATCGACTATTCCGATGAGCTCGCCTCAGCGTCCAAGGGAAAGACCGCCGCATGGTTTACGTCCAATCTGGACGATCTCCGCAATCGAGTGGGAACCGCTCAGCGCGCCCTGCACGAGTACCGATCCAAACACGGGCTCTTGGGGGAACGTGAACGCCAACCGGTGACCGCCCACAGTTTAGTGGAACTGAACTCCGAAATTGTCAAGGCCGAGGTGCGAAAGGCCGAAGCGCAGACGCGCTATCAGCAGATTCAATCCGTCTTTGAAAAGCGAACGCGCGATGGATCCATCGATTTGTCAAGCTTGGACTCCTTGACGGAGGTCTTATCTTCGCCGTTGATTCAAAACCTGCGGTCGCGGGAAATAGACGCATCCCGGAAGATGGTCGAGCTCTCAGAGACATACGGCCCTCTCCATCCAGCACCTGAACTCAGGCAAGCCAAATCGGAGTTGCAGTTCCTCCATAGCAAGATTCAGGAGGAGGTCCAGAAGGTCCACGATTCCGTGAAACGAGAGTACGACATCGCCACGGCTCGTGAGCGAGCGATGCGCGAAACGGTCGGGCGTTACCGAGTGGAAAAGATGACTCAGGAACAGCAGCACGACATTCAGCTCGGTGTCTTAGAGCGTGAGGCAGAAAGCAGCCAGCATCTCTACGATATCTTCCTCAAGGTGACAAAAGAGGCGGATGTCTCCGCAGGAATGCGGTCTGGAAACGTCCACCTTGCGACGCTTGCCGTTCCGAACTCTACACCCGTCAAGCCCAGGAAATCGTTGAACACCCTATTGGGTTTATTGGTGGGCGTGATATCAGGAGGAGCGACCGCATTGTTTCTGGAAATGAGGCATCGCTGCGTCAGAGGGGTCAGTGATGTGGAACGCTACCTTCCCGATGTCACGATACTGGGCTCTGTCCCGTCGGTGACGAAATCTATCTCCGAAAGCGACATGGGTCTGCCGGCCCTGCTTCCAAGGAGTTTGGCAAGTGAGAGCTTTCGAGCCATTCGCACGAGTGTGTTGCTGGCGAATGCCAGTGACCTTCCTTCGTCTTTTTTGATTACCAGCCCCCGCGAAAATGAAGGCAAGACGACCTTGGCCGTGAACTTAGCCATCGCCATCGCTCAGCTCAGGGACACACGGGTGGTGCTTATCAATGCCGACCTTCGCACGACGAAAACACATCCGATTTTTCAGGTCGACAAAGAGACGAGCGGTCTTGTGCATTTCCTGCTCGGTTCAGCCGATGAGGAAGACATTCTCCATCCAACCGAGTTGCCGAACCTGTGGGTCATCCCACGCGGGTTCTGTCCACCGAATCCGTCCGAGTTACTGCATTCGAAACAGATGCGTGAACTTATCCGGTGGTATCAAGTGGAAGGCTATTATGTGATGATCGACACCTCTCCTGCGCTTCTTGTCACGGATCCCGTCGTGTTGGCCTCACAGGTAGACGGTGTACTACTCGTAATCGGCGCCGGGCAAACACGTCACGAGGACTGCCAGACCTCACTCTATCGGCTGGCGGCATCCGGCGGGAAGATTTTGGGGGTGGTCCTCCAGAAAACAAAAGCGACCGATCTGCCGCATTATCTCTATCCATCGCCGTACACCTGGGCAGAAGATCGAGGGGAACACAGAGCCAGTCCCCAGTCCCGAGTCAGTTAGATTGGGAGCTCATCCCCTCCATGATCATTGGACTCAGTTGGAGAAGACTGTGGGACGTATGGAGCATTCAATCCACCCATCGCCGAGTGTTTTCGGCTGTTCTCACGGTGGGGACCTTGACAATGCTGTGCAAGGTCGTGGCGGCCGGCAAAGAACTGGTCATTGCCTATCGTTTCGGCATAAGCGACGCGTTGGATGCTTTTCTTATCGCCTTTGTGCTGCCTTCATTCGTAATCCAGTTGATCGGGGGATCGCTCAATGGGGCTTTGATTCCCACCTACATTTACGTCCGTGAACACGAAGGGCAAGTAGCTGCTCAACGCCTATTCTCCGGGATCATGGTCGCGAGCATTGTGTTGACTCTTGCAGGATCGGTTCTCCTTGCTCTTCTGAGTTCTGTGATCCTTCCTCTCCTGGCCTCCGGTTTTAACCAGGGGAAGCTGGCATTGACTCAGCAGCTCTACTTTCTGTTGCTGCCCACATTGCTCTTTTGCGGAATAGCGACGATATGGAGAGCCATCCTGAACGCCGGTGAGCGTTTCGCTCTCGGGGCGATAAGTCCCATAGTGACCCCATTGCTGACAGCGTGCCTCCTATTAGGCGTCACAGATTGGGATGGGATATTCGTTTTGACGATCGCCACGGTCGTGGGATTAGCCTTGGAAGCTGGGCTATTGGGATGGGAACTCAGAAAGCGGGGTTTCGCCCTGATGCCCTGGTGGTATGGGGCAACCCCGGCAATCAGACAGGTTCTTCGTCAATATATACCGACGGTGGCGGCCTCGTTCTTGATGGGAAGTACGACGTTGGTGGCTCAGTCCGTGGCTGCGATGCTCGGACCTGGTAGCGTGTCGATCTTGGCCTACGGCAGCAAAGCCGCAACTCTTCTCCTGGGGATCGGCTCTGTTGCGGTTAGCACAGCGGTTCTGCCTCATTTCTCTCGTCTGGTAGCATTTGGAGATTCGATCGGAGTGCGGCAAACCCTCAAGACCTATGCACAGATGATTCTCCTAGTGATGGTCCCGCTGACGGTCATCCTCATGTATTATTCGGAACCGGTGGTCAGGCTGCTTTTACAGCGAGGCGCCTTCACCGAAGGCGATACTTACTTGGTCGGACAAGTTCAAGCTATCTATCTTATCCAAGTGCCCTTCTACATGCTCAGCATCTTGTGTGTAAGATTGATCTCTTCATTCAAGGCCAACCATCTACTGCTGTGGGGGACAATCATCAACCTGATTCTAAGTATTGTCTGTAATTATCTATTCGCGCAGTGGTTTCAAGTAGCAGGTATCGCGTTCGCCATTAGTCTCATGTATGTGATCTCTACGATGTACTTACTGTGTGCAGCGATCCGCCTGACAGGCACGCCGTCCACGATCTCACAAACAGCCTGAGTCAGACCTCCGTACTACGCCAATCGAATCTGTCCTAATGCCGGCACTTTGCGGCGAGAGCGCGAAGATATCACCAGAAACATGGAAGCTATGCGGATCACACTGATTATTTCTACACTCGGGCCGGGCGGCGCCGAACGAGTGATGTCGATCATGGCCAATTACTGGGCCGCGCATGGCCAGTACGTCACGCTCGTGACCATAGGTTCTTCAGACACAGACTTTTACGCGCTCGATCCGCACGTCCAGCGGGTTGGATTGGGCCTGATGAGAGACTCCTCAAACTTCCTCGCTGCTGTGAGGAGCAATGTACTGAGAGTAAGGAGATTGCGCCAGGCAATCAGGGCCTCTCAGCCGGACGTCGTCTTAAGCTTTTTGGGCCGGACCAACGTGCTGGTCTTGGTGAGCACCCTGGGTCTGGGGAGGCCGGTCATCGTCTCTGAACATACAGACCCTCGCCAGAATGCGATCGGCTATATATGGGCGGCATTGCGGCGGCTGCTGTACCCGCGCTCCGCCGCCGTGGTCGTGCTCACGAATGGCTTACGCCCTTGGGCCGAGGGCTTCGTCAAAAAAGAGACTGTCCATATCATTCCTAATCCAGTCCAAGTCCCGGCTATGGCTTTCGAGAGCAACGGTGCTCAAGAGCCGAAAGGATCAGGCCGGACAGTAGCCGCCATGGGACGCCTGAACCCGGTGAAAGGATTTGACCTACTGCTGAAGGCCTTTGCCCGGTGCGCCAAAAAACATACAGACTGGTCCTTAATGATTCTTGGAGAAGGCGACGAGCGGCCCCGACTGGAAGCCATGGCGAGTGATCTGGGCATCAAAGATCGTGTGACGTTGCCAGGGCTCGTCAAAGACCCCCTTCGTATCCTGCGTCGAACCGATCTCTTCGTGTTGTCATCGCGATACGAAGGATTCCCGATGGCCCTTGTGGAGGCGATGGCATGCAAACTCCCCGTGATCAGTACTGATTACCCCAGCGGGCCACAGGACATTGTTCGAGACGGGGTTAGCGCAATTCTGGTTCCTCCTAACGACGTGAACGCCTTGGCGGGAGCGATGGATCGCTTGATGGCGAATCAGGCCGAGCGTCAGCGTCTTGGGGCTAACGCAGTACAGGTCATCGAACGGTTTAGCATCGAGAAAATCATGAACATGTGGGACAACCTATTAGGTCTTACATGCCGAGTGCCGAATACGTGAGCGCAAGGATATCTTCACTCAGAGATCACTGATTGGAATAGGTAGAAACGGGGCCCGAACGTGAAAATCCTTTTTCTCTTTCGTTCACTCTATGTCGGAGGGGCGGAGAGGCAATTAGTCGTTCTTTCTAAAGGGCTTCGCGAACGTGGACATGATGTTGTCGTTGCCCTCTTTTATTCGGGAGGGCCCTTGGAGAAGGAGTTATTGAACGCTCGAGTGCGAATCCGGGCATTGGACAAACGTGGACGTTGGGATGTCTTCGGCTTTTTTGTACGATTAACTCAAGTCTTGCGGGAGGAGCGTCCGGATATTCTGCATAGTTACCTTTTCGATCCGAACCTCGTGACCCTGATGCTCATGCCCTTGATTCCCACTACGAAAGTCGTGTGGGGCATACGATCTTCTCATGTGGACTTCCGTCAGTATGATTGGCTTTTTAAGCTGAGCTTCAAGTTGAATTGTTGGCTATCAAGATTCCCGCACGCCATCATTGCGAACTCTCATGTCGGCCGCGAGTATCATCTCGCCTTGGGTTATCCGGCAGAAAAGACGGTAGTGATTCCAAATGGGATCGATACAGAGCGGTTCCTTCCTGACCACATCGCACGAAGCCGGATACGATCAGAGTGGGGCCTCACTGAACAAGAGAAGCTGGTTGGTCTGGTGGGCCGGCTCGATCCCATGAAGGATCATCCCACATTTCTGAGGGCGGCAGCCACACTGGTCAACACGCGGAAGGATACACGTTTTGTGTGTGTGGGTGGCGGCCCCAGTGAGTACCGTGCAACGCTGCAGACGCTCGCACACACTTTAGGGTTGAAAGAGCACGTGCGATGGGTCGGCACTCGCGACGATATGCCTGCCGTTTACAATGCACTGGATATTGCCGTCAGTAGTTCTTATGGTGAAGGACTTTCGAACGTCATTGGGGAAGCGATGGCTTGTGGAGTGCCCTGCGTTGTAACAAACGTCGGCGATTCTGCATGGGTGGTAGGAGAGACGGGTGAGGTCGTCCCGCCTAAGGATCCTGTCATGCTGAGCGATGCGATGACGAGATTGCTTGAGAGAAACCCGAGCACCCCAGCTCAAATTCGGCGGCGCATCCTGGAGCAGTTATCTACGGGGATGTTGATTGCCAATACGGAGCGTGCGCTGCTCACATTATCCGCGACACTGTGAAGATGGGACATGCAAGTACGTGGGACTCAATGGCGCGACTAATATGGACAATATGAAAATGACACGGAGCGCGACAGAAGCAGATCACACCAGGTTTCAATTCGGCAGAAACTGGAGCCGATTTCTCAAGTCCATTGACGGTGTGCGCATCTCAGAGGCTGAGCACTCGTTAAAGGAGATGTTGGCCGTCAAGACTCTTAAAAACAAGAGCTTCCTGGACATTGGCTCAGGGAGCGGTCTGTTTAGTCTTGCTGCGCGACGACTGGGTGCCCGTGTGCATTCGTTTGATTATGACTCGCAATCAGTCGCCTGCACAGCTGAGCTCAAACGACGCTATTTCCCAGATGATAACGATTGGGTCGTAGAAGCAGGATCTGTTTTGGACGAGGACTATGTGGATTCCCTTGGCCAATTCGATGTTGTCTACTCCTGGGGCGTTCTTCACCACACGGGAGCCATGTGGCATGCCCTGGAGAATGCATCTCTACCGGTGACATCCAGAGGGCATTTATATATTGCGATCTACAACGATCAAGGATGGCGTAGCGTCTGTTGGACGAGAATCAAGAGAATCTATAACCATGTCCCAAGCATGGTGAGACTCGCTATGGTCACCAGTACCTTCTTAGTTTTCTGGGGGCCCAAGATCCTTCGCGATCTCCTAATTGGAAGACCGTCGCGGAGCTGGAAGAACTACGTCAAGAGCCGGGGAATGTCTCCATGGTGGGATACGGTCGATTGGGTTGGTGGCTATCCGTTTGAGGTCGCAAAACCCGAAGAGATTTTGCATTTCTACCACGATAGACGGTTTACGCTGAGGAATCTCAAAACCTGCGGTGGCAAGCTTGGCAATAATCATTTTGTGTTTGAGAAGGCGGCAGCTGAACGCAGGTGAACATTCGTCGCATGTTTCGTTCATGGAACTACTACCCGAGTGATCGTTTCCGGCCACTCTGTTCTTTGCCGTCATCGGTTTTTTAACCTCTTCGGCTGGGTCATTTAGCAGGACCAGACCACACCGCTTCCATCAAATAGAACTTCTCGCACTGCTTTACGTTCGAGAGTTCCAATAGATCATCTTGTAAGGAGAAGAAGGGAGTAACCATGAGAATTCGTCGTGATTTGAGTGTCCTCATTCTTGGTATGTCCGTTCTCCAATTGCTCATGCCTCAGGCGCCAGGGGCTGCCGAATCGTACACGATACAGGACCTCGGCATTGCGGACGCGATTAGGGCAGCAGGCCCAAACCTGGGCGGTCAAGTCTCGGTACGGTCCGGATTTGTCTCCGCCACGTCGCGTCGTATCACTCCCGGCGGGACCGCTGCTCGTGACCGGAGGCTTGCCGACGACGATTCCATCAATAAGGATGAAGTTGATGACGCGGAAGTCGTGGACGTGGTCGGTGGCAATGGCCGAGCCGTCGGTCGTGGCGGGACGCTTGACGTCGATGATTACGTCAGTGCGAATGGAATTAATGACAGGGGGGACGTAGTAGGTTCTGCCAATACGAGTTTTGGATCGCGTCCTTGTCGCGATGACATCCCCGGACTTCTCGTTGACGATATCCCGGGAATTCAAAAACCATTTTTCGCGCCGCCTCCAGGAGACTGTCAAATCAGCACGGTCCGGGCAGTTCGTTGGACGAAAAGGAATGGGCTTCGTGATCTCGGCACATTGGCAGGGGGCAATGCCAGCGAAGCATTCGGCATTAACAATTTTGGCGCCATCGTTGGCTATTCAAATAGTTTCGACGGTGTTCGCGCCTTCGTGTGGGCCCCTGATGGAGAACAAATGGAGGCCCTTGCCCCGCTTGCGGGCGGCGAGTTTAGTAAAGCATTCGGAATCAATGACACCGGGTTGATCGTAGGAAGCTCTGGAAGTCCATTGGGGACTCGGGCCAGCCTCTGGAGCGGCGGTCGCATTCGAAACCTGGGGGCGTTACCGGGAGAGACTTTTAGTGAAGCCCACGCGATCAATGCTTCCGGAAGTGTCGTGGGAAGTTCAAGAGGACCGGCCGGCATGCGCGCGTTTCTGTGGGAAACCGGTAAGGGGATGCAAGTTCTCCGTGCATTGGCAGGCGGGAGATTTAGCACCGCCTCGGGAATTAACGATTCCGGAGACATCGTCGGCAGCTCAGAAAACTCTTCAGGTGGAATTCGCGCTATTCTTTGGAGCACCGGTCGAGAGCCACAGGACCTGAATACCCTGGTGTCTGTACCTTCCGGATTTGTGCTGATGGAGGCAGTGGGCATCAATCGGAGAGGGCAGATTGTGGCTTTGGGCAGAGATCAGAAGAATATTCATGCCAACCACGAAGGGCCAAGCCGTGCCTTTCTCTTGACGCCTGGAAGCCCCTAGAGTTGCGCAAAAGCGAAAATGAGTGCCCATGTAAGGATCGGTCCCAAGGGTCAGATCGATGATTAGCTGATGTCTCTATCTTCATTAACAGAACATGGAGGAACCCAATATGAATGTCATCTTCAGGTTGTTGCTCGCGCTCTTCATGAGCTGGAGTGTCATTTCTGGGACCGTGCAGGCGCAAACTCCTGCTCAGGTTGGTCAATGGTCGAACGGACCATTCTGGGATGTTGCCCCAATCAATATGTTGGTACTTCCAAACGGAAAGGTGATGTTTTATCCCGGAAATACGATGAGTGGGGACGCTGCTCGCATGTGGGACCCGGGGACCAATACGACGACCAATCTGTCCCAAGCCGGTTATGACATATTCTGCAATGGCCATTCTTTCATGCGGGACGGTACCATTCTTATGCCGGGAGGGAATCTCCAGACGCCTTTCTATGGCTTGCCGGACGCCAGCAGGTACGATCCCTTTACGAATGTGTGGACTCGTCTGCCGGATATGAATGATGCCCGTTGGTATCCCTCCACCACCACCATGGGTCTAGGCAATGTGCTGGTGATGACCGGCATGATTGATCCCACGCAAGGGGAAAATCCTTTGCCGCAGGTCTGGGAGCCAGGGCCGGGGTCATGGCGTAATCTCACGAACGCGCTCCTGAAGATCTACACGTATTCCTGGGTGTATACCACGCCATTTCGAAATGCCATCGTTGTCGGGCCTCGGCAAACTACGCGCTATCTGGATATCTCAGGGACCGGCGCTTGGACGAATCTCACCTCGTTTAACTTCCCTAATGTTCGTGATTACGGGTCGTCGGTCATGTACAGCCCCTGGAATATCCTGATAGCAGGAGGTAGTCAGCCGCCTACCAACACCGCCGAAATTCTGAATCTGTCTCAGCCGAATCCCACGTGGACCTATACCAACCCCATGGCGTTTCCACGACGACACTTCAACCTGACGCTGTTGCCGGACGACAACGTGCTGGCAGTCGGTGGTACCAGGGGGAATGGATTCAACGATCAGACGCAACCCGTTTATGCGGCAGAAATGTGGAACATCTATACCAAAACCTGGAAGACGATGGCGAGTCAGACGGTTGGCCGCTTCTACCATTCGAACGCCATCCTGTTACCTGACGGACGAGTTCTCAGTGCCGGCGGTGATTTTGCCTATCAGTCGGAGATTTATTCACCACCGTATCTCTTCAAGGGACCCCGGCCGACCATTACGTCCGCTCCGGCCAGTGTCCCGTACAGTCAATCATTTTTTGTGGGAACTCCCGATGCAGCAAGCATTACCAATGTTCGAATTATTCGTCTGCCGGCAGTCACGCATGCCTTCGATCAAAACCAGCGGCTGCTGCCGATGACTTTCACGAAAACCACCGGAGGTCTCAATGTGAACAACTGCACGGATCGCCACCGTTGTCCTCCCGGACACTACATGCTTTTTATTCGTAACGGGACCGATATACCCTCAGTTGCGAAAATTATTCGGATTGGATGATGAACGCCTGTTTATTGACCATTCATCGAGCTAACGAGTGGTCTCATCACGACTGAAGCTGCTGACGCGATTGCCCCCATCGGGCGTGCTCGAAGTTCTCATGGACCGCTGAGATTACCCTAATTTGTGATCAACATTTCGGCCTAAGAAGGGCAGAAGGCCCGACTCAATGAAATCTAGCTACTACCACTATCTTCTCGTCTTGGGCGCGGTTGCCATTTTCTTCACCAACGTGCCTTTGTATCTCTATGAGAATCAGGGGGTGACCCAATTTGATGCACCGAAGGCCTGGGTATTAATGTTCTGCCTCTTATCCTTTCCCCTATTATTCATACGAATAACCGTCTTGAATGCATTTACGTCCCCTGTAATGATCTGGTGCTTGGGGTATGCATGGGTAACGGTGCTTTGGTTTTTTCTATCCTCACAGTCGGATGCATCATGGCTAGAAGTGCGAAACCGGTTTTTTACAATTATTCAAATTCTCACGTATGCGACGATATTCTGGGAACCCGGTGCGACTCGTTTGGCAAGAAAGATGGTTGGGGGGGCTGTACTATTTGGCGTGGCGCTCAATATTTATGAATGGTTCGCTCCCATGTCATTTAGCCCGATTCCCGGCCGATCAGCCGGCCTCTACATTGATCCAAATATAACGGGTGAGGCCTTGGTTCTCGGAATGATTCTGAGCGTCACAGTCTTCGATCCACTGTACCGAGGTCCGTTTATTTTATTGACTGGGATAGGAATTCTCACTACCTTTTCCCGAGGTGGCATTCTGGCATGGGTGATCGCCGTCGCGGGTCTTATTTTACTACGTGGAATTTCTTTAAGGGATATCGTTCTCCCTGTTTGTCTGAGTATGGCGGTTGGGATCTTCACAATTCTACCTCAACTGGACCAGGTCCTCACGACATGGGAGAGGAACGGCGTACTCAATGCGAATGTTCTCGAGCGACTGGAATGGTTCACCGATCCATCCGGTGTATCGGATTCTTCAAGCTGGGAGAGAAAGTATCTGGCGCAACAAGCTTGGGAGAAGATTTCAGATGATCCGTGGCTTGGTAGGGGAACAGGGTCATCGCGAGAGGCAACGATCCGACCGCACAATCAGTTTTTGTCTTTCATGCTGGATCACGGGCTCATTGGGGCCTTGCTACTGCCGGCGCTCATACTGGCAGCGATAGGAAATGCTCGAGGGGAAAGTAGAGGAATAGCAGTCGTTTTCGGTTGCGTTCTCGTCATACATAGCTTTTTCAGCCATACGATCTTAAATCAACAATCCACCCTTCTGTCTATTTCCTTGATGACCGCTATGGTGGCTATGAGTCGCTATCAAGAAAGCTGCAGCACGGTTACCATCGAGAAGAAGGGTTCTGTCACCGCGAGACGATTGGCCGGCGCCTGAGGCCCTTGCACTCTTTTACGTCTTCTTTCGCACTGAGGATATTGGAAGCACATGGTGCAGGCAATTTCTCACCTGCCGCGGCATAGCGCCATCCCGTTGGTAGTCCAGCCCTGCACAAACCTTGATCCGGTTAAAAGGAGCGGGGCAATAGAGTCTGTAAATAGGACCATTGCTATTGCACTCTTAAGTTTGATGGGGCAGAAGGCGGCGTAGCGTCGCTGCTGGCGAACCCCTCATACGCCCCAATGTCTTCAAAGCCCCCTCCCACTGTGGGGCGCAAGAAATTCGGCGAGGCGGGATCGACGCTGATAAACGCCGCGGTGCCCCCGCGCTGCCAGCTATTATTGGTCTGCGTCCCGCTCCCACTCATGTTCGCACTATTGGCCAACGCGATGCTGCGTTGCAGAACCGTATTCCCGATGCACTCCGGCCGGCCCGTGCAGAGGACATACCCCTCAGCATCGTTGTTCCAGGACGTGTTGTAGTCGAACTGATTCTCGGCGCCACTGTTGGTATCGAAGCCTGCCGCTCGATTGTTATAGGCCAGATTATGATCGGCACGACTCCCCAACGAGGGGATCGCTCCGCCCATCTTGAACCCCATGCCGTTCCCATTAGCGATGCCATTGTTCGTCGCAATGCTATAGGCTATACGGCTGTTTTGGGACCGCCAGGTATCGTACCCATCATCCGAGTTGTGGTCGGCCAAACAATGCAGCACCTGATTCCCCGTTCCACTGGAAATGGAAAGGCCATCTGCATTACCACCGTCCCCCAGGCCCGCATCGGAATTGTCGCTCACAGTCGTGTTTCGGATAATGTTGAATGAGGCCATGGCCCCGTAGGGCAGGGTATAGGAACCGTCATGAACGTGAATGCCGGTCAACTTACTGTGATGGATCCAGAGGCCGTCCAAGAGATTATTGTTGCTGCGCACGATGAGCCCTTGCGCGGGCATGTTTCGAATCTCCAGCTTACGCAGCGCGTTGTAGTTGCCCGTGATGCGGAGAAAGACCTGCGTCCCTTCCGCCAGAGTACCGCCATCGAGGATCGCCCATTCACCCGGATAACTCTCAAAGGTGATCATTGCGCTCGCGGTGCCCGTGCCCGCGAAAAAGATATTCGAAGTGATGGAGTAGATGCCCCCTCGGAGAAACACCACCGCCCCTGCGGTCGCCTGCCCTGTCACTGTCGCCAAGCTACAGGGCAACGCCGCTGAACAGGTCGTGCCGGTCCCCGTGGGCGACGCAAACTTCGTCCCCCTGGCCAATGGCGTCGAGGCCACTGGTTGTGGCCCCAACACCCCCGCACTTGTCTGGCTGACCACACCAAGGCCCAGCAGCACGAGGACCACAATGAGCACGCGTGAGTTGTTCATGGTGCCTTTCTCCATGGGGTCCTCAGGTATACCGGCTCGAAGAGATTTGCAGTAACAAGTGATTGATTCACTAGTAGGGCTAAAAAGAACGCCTGACATTGCACGTTGACAGAGACCCTCAGCATAAGACTCCTTTCACTGGCAAGTAACCGTTTTTCTTTACATGTCAACTTGGCTGCTCTGAAATGCTTGAGCAATTTAAATGCCACTCTCTTGATGAGGGGGGAAAGAGCAGAATTCCTCATATAGAGAGATCAACCCTGCAAGGTGGAAGGAGTAGAGTCATGCAACTCAACGATCTATTGTATGTATGGCTCTACACTGATGACATGCGGATCTTTCGTCTCATTAACTTCATGTGTTCTTAACATTCGGACTCTACTGAAGGCCCTATGAATGACGAATGACCAAATTTGTCCGTGGCAGATTGCACAGGCATAAGAAAGCAATATTAGAAATCTACAAGCCCCCTACGTCATCCCTTTCAGACACCTAACCCTTCGGTCGAGAGCGAACGGTGCCAATTTCAATTCATTTTCTGATTAGTAGCTTCAGTTGCGGCGGCGCTGAGATGATGTTGTACAGACTCGTCGGTTGCATGGACCGCTCAAGATTCGCACCACAAGTCATTTCAATGCGAGAGACTGGTCTTGCTCCTCTCACCGATAAATTCCGATCGCTGGGGGTTCCGCTGCGGTCTTTAGGAATGCATCCTGGGAGACCGGACCCTCTCTCGGTGCTGCGGCTTACCCATTGGCTGCGGAAAGACCAGCCTGATCTGATTCATACCTGGATGTACCATGCAGATTTGCTCGGAGGTTTGGCGGCCAAGCTGGCGGGAGGCATCCCGGTGGCGTGGGGAATTCGCCATTGTAGTTTCAGCCGAGAAAGCAACAAGTGGTTGACGCTCCAGACGGTCAAGGCATGTGCGCGAATGTCTGGCTGGCTCCCGACCAAAATTATTTGCAATTCCGAGGCCTCTCGGAAGGCGCATGCTGGGGTGGGCTACGCGAACGAGAAGATGCTTGTCATCCACAATGGTTCTGACCTGGCTCTGTTCAAACCTGATCCAGCCGCGCGAAAGTTAATCCGGAAGGAGTTGAAGATCCCTGAGGAAGCACCCCTTATCGGGTTGGTTGGCCGCTTTGATCCTCTGAAGGATTTTCGTAACTTTGTTCAGGCTGCCGCGTTGCTTCACCGTGACCGCCCCGATATTCATTTCCTGCTCTGCGGTGACGATGTCACCTGGGACAATCCTCAACTTACTGGGTGGGTACAGGAAGCCGGAATATTGGGGCGTTGTCGGCTTCTTGGGCGCCGGGACGATATTCCACGTTTATTGGCCACCCTGGATATTGCGGCCTCCTCTTCGATCAGCGAGTCCTTTGCGAATGTGATCGTGGAGGCAATGAGCTGTGGAGTTCCCTGCGTGGTCACCGATGTCGGCGATTCGGCCTTGATCGTTGGACAAGGAGGACGGGTGGTTCCACCGAAGAATCCTGCAGCGTTGTCATCGGCCTGGCGCGAAGTTATCGAACTCGGGCAAGAAGGACGAACCCGATTGGGAACAGCAGCTCGTACCCGAGTCACAGAGCATTTCAACCTGCCGAACATGGTGACACGGTACCAGAATCTTTATCAGGAACTCGCGGAAGGAGCCGGGGTGTGATGACTTGTACGTCTCTCTGTCTGTTAACCATCTTCATTGGATCATGTAAGCAGCATTGAACGGTTTGTTGAAAGGGTACTCCATGTGTGGGATCAGCGGGTTTCTTGATGCGTCCTGTCGCTTGGGAAAGTATGAGCTTCAGGCTCAGGCGGCGGCGATGGTGAATACCCTTCATTATCGTGGGCCCGATGATAGCGGTACGTGGGCGGATGCTGAAGCCGGAATCGTATTGGCGCATCGGCGGTTAGCGATTCTCGATCTTTCGCAAGAGGGCCACCAGCCGATGCTCTCAGTGTGTGGACGCTATGTGATCACCTTTAATGGCGAGATCTACAACTTTAAGTCACTGCGAGGGGAATTGATCGGTTTAGGATATGAATTCCGTGGTCGCTCGGATACCGAGGTGATGCTGGCCTGCATTTCACAATGGGGTCTTGTTTCAGCGGTGAAACGCTTTAACGGTATGTTCGCATTTGCCTTGTGGGACCGTGGAGGAAGACAGCTCCATCTCGTTCGCGATCGTTTTGGGGAAAAGCCACTCTATTACGGGTGGATGGGCAAAACTTTTCTATTCGGCTCGGAGCTCAAGGCCTTGCGGGCGCATCCTCACTGTGAAGCGGAGATTAATCGAGACGGCCTGACCCTGTTTCTGCGGCACAATTATGTTCCTGCACCGTATTCGATCTATAAAGGCATCTCCAAGGTGCTTCCTGGTACGATCGCCACGATTTCCTCGAATGCTATTGGATGTTCTCCTCTGTTCACCCGCTACTGGTCGGTCCAAGGCTCTGCGCAACAAGGCGTGGCTGAGACCTTTGCTGGCTCCGAAATCGAGGCGGTTGCCTGCTTGGATGAATTGTTTCGAGACGCGGTCAAACTTCGGATGGAAGCTGATGTACCACTAGGGGCGTTTCTTTCCGGGGGGATCGATTCGTCCACAATCGTGTCGCTGATGCAGGCACAAAGCTCGAAACCAGTGCAGACCTTTACGATTGGTTTCAACGAGGACGGCTATAACGAGGCGCACAGCGCCAAAGCGGTGGCCTGTCATTTGGGAACGGCGCACACCGAACTCTACGTGCGGCCGGAAGAAGCGATGGCGGTGATTCCACGGTTGCCCACCTTGTACGATGAGCCATTCGCCGACTCTTCACAAATTCCGACCTTCCTGATTTCTGAACTGGCTCGGCGGGATGTCACGGTGAGTCTGTCAGGTGATGGAGGGGACGAACTGTTTGCCGGCTACGATCGCTACTTCTGGAGCCTGCGCATTTGGCAAAAGATGAGGGGGATGCCTCGGAGGTCCAGAGTCCTGGCTGCCAAAGGCTTAAGGATGCTTTCACGTGACACATGGGAGTCGATCGTTCAATCCCTGGCACCCATACTCCCAGAGAGAGTCATTCGGCGGAGCCCGGGAGTCAAGGTTCACAGACTGGCCGAGTTATTGATGACCGAATGTCCGGAAGAGTTGTACCTCAGCCTGGTTTCGCATTGGAAAACGCCGGCCTCGCTGGTCAGTGGGGCTTCTGAGCCTCCGACTGTTTTGACAGACCGAGCGCAGTGGGCAGATGTGCCGGATTTCCCTCATCGCATGATGTCCTTCGACATGATGAGCTATTTGCCCGATGACATTCTGGTTAAAATAGACCGCGCCAGCATGGGTGTGAGCTTGGAGACACGTGTGCCATTTCTTGATCATCGTGTGGCCGAGTTTGCCTGGCGACTTCCCCTTTCCATGAAAATCCGTGACGGTCAAGGAAAGTGGCTGCTACGACAAATTCTCTACCGTTATGTGCCGAAAGCGTTGGTTGAGCGGCCCAAGAAGGGTTTTCGCATCCCGCTTGATTCTTGGCTCCGGGGGCCACTGCGTGAGTGGGCCGAATCCCTCTTAGATGAGAAACGACTGCGTGATCAGGGGTTCTTCGATCCACATCCGATTCGTGAGATGTGGGCTGAGCATCTCTCCAGCCGGCACAACTGGGAGTATCACCTGTGGGATGTGCTGATGTTTCAAGCGTGGTTCGAGAACGACCGCCTCAACGAAAAGCACCTGATGTATGAACTCTCTCGCAAACAAGCTTCCTTGGTGGGGCAAGCTACTCCTCAAGTCGGCCCTGAAACGCTTACCCATTGACTACCGAACATGGGCGCAACGGGGAGTGTTCAGGCATGGGGCGATGGACAACCCGGCTTACGCGTTCGGTGTCTTCCGTAAACATTTTGAGCGGGCTCGAACTGTCGCGACGATCAAACAGTTCGTCGGTCTCGAACTTGGGCCCGGCGATTCGCTCTCTTCGGCCGTCATCGCCTCCTCCTTCGGGGCAACCGCCTACTACCTCGTCGATGTCGCGCCGATTGCCGATACCGCTGTCGAGCCCTATAGGCGAATGACGGCCTATCTGGCCGCACAGGGGTTCCACAGCCCGAATTTGGATCAGGTGTCCTCGGGAGATCAGGCCCTGGGACTCTGCCACGCGCAGTATCTGACGGAAGGGCTACGGTCGTTGAAAGCCATTCCCAGCAACTCGGTTGATTTCATCTGGTCGCACGTCGTTATCCAACTCATCAAGCGGGCAGAGTTCGCTGATTATCTGCGCGAATGCCGCCGTATTCTTCGTCCCACTGGGGTGTGCTCCCATCGGGTCGACCTCACGGATCCGATGGGGAAGGGGTTGAATCACTTGCGATTCTCCCCCCGCTTTTGGGAGTCCGGATTCGTCGCCGGCGCCGGCTACTATTCAAATCGCCTGCGCTACACCCAGATGCTGACATGCTTTCGCGAGGCCGGGTTCGTGCCTACGGTGACAGACACTCAACGCTGGTCCCGGCTCCCGGTCGCTCGAGCGACATTATGGCGCGAGTTTCGTGACCTCCCAGACGAAGAACTGCTCGTTTCGGCGTTCGATGTGGTCCTGACTGCGGCATAAGCGTCTCATACCGCCCGCTCCTCCCCTTTGCTGAGGTCCCATGCCACGTCTCTTGTTTGTCGTCGATGACGACTCCTATTTCTGCTCGCATCGTCTCCATATAGGCCGCGCCGCACGGAGAGCCGGTTATGAGGTTTCTGTCGCGACTCGAGTGGCACGTCATCGGTCACAGATTGAACGGGAAGGGTTTACCGTATACCCGATGAAACTTCGTCGAGGCTTCCGATCTCCCTTCGACGATTTGAGCGCACTTCTCGAGTTGATCCGCCTCTACCGGCGGATACGACCCGATATTGTCCATCACGTGGCCCTGAAGATGGTGCTGTTCGGAGGCATTGCGGCCCGATTGACCCGCACACACGCGAAAGTGCACGCGATCACCGGACTCGGACATTTATTCCATGCCGACTCCACCCGGAATACAGTCATGCGCGCGGCGTTGACACCTTTTTTACGATGGGCGATTGCTCCACCTCGTTCCCAAATTCTGCTTCAGAACCAGGATGATGCCCAGGACCTGATCCGTGCAGGCCTGATCACCGACGGACAAATCGTCATCATTCGTGGGGCCGGCGTGGATACCGATCAGTTCAGGCCCTCTCAGGAGCCACCCAATGACCCGGTTGCCGTACTCCCGGCCAGAATCATCAGGGAAAAAGGTGTGACAGAGTTCGTGGAGGCGGCACGATTGCTCAAACAGAAAGGCGTTCGTCTCACGTGTGTGCTTGTCGGCGGCCTGGACGACCTCAATCCATCAGGCCTAACACAAGGACAGGTTTTGCGCTGGATTGAGGAAGGCGTGGTCGAGTGCTGGGGGCACAGGGATGACATGGAACGGGTCTATGCCTCATCTCACATGGTGGTGCTTCCCTCTTATCATGAAGGACTGCCCAAGGTGTTGCTGGAGGGTGCGGCCTGTGGACGTCCACTCATCGCTACCCGTGTCCGTGGATGTCAGGAAATCGTCCGCGAAGGCGAGACCGGACTTCTGGTTCCGCCGCGAAACGCTGTTGCACTGGCCGATGCCTTGTTGACCTTGAGTCAGGATCGTGCACTCCGTCTTCGGATGGGAGCTCGAGGACGGGAGCTCGCCGTCCGGGAGTTTGGACAAGGACGAATCGCCGCCGAGACACTCGCCGTCTACCGGCAGGTGCAGTCTCCCTGCATCGCATCCTAATCATCGTATTACTTCTCCTCGCTTCGTCCTTTCGTGATCGCACCATCGCACCTGCCGGGCTCAGCAGAATATCAACCAACGTCCGTAACCCCGGCAAAAGGAGTCAGCATGAGTACTGCAACTCAAGTCGCACATGAATATCCCAAAATTGAACCTCCCTTCGATACGAATCGCATTGTCTGGAGCAGAAAAGTCTCCGGCCGGAAACCGCGTCTTCTGTTCTTGATCACCGAGGATTGGTATTTCCGCTCGCATCGACTGGACTTGGCCAGAGAGGCGCACAAGGCGGGCATGGAGGTGTTCGTTTCGACGTTTGCCGAAGACGGCGGCAAGTGGATCAAGGATGAAGGATTCACATACCTCCCGATCCCTTTCATGAAAGGAAGCCGGAATCCATTTCGAGATTTGTACGCCGTATTCAGATTGACCCAGCTCTATCGGCAGGTGCGACCCGATATCGTCCACCAGGTGGCCATGAAACCCATTCTCTACGGCTCGCTTGCTGCCCGCGCAGCCAAGGTCCCATGTGTCGTCAATGCCTTTGGAGGTCTAGGCTATTTCTTCGCCACCGGAGGTGCAGCGGGCCGAGTGCTTCGTATGGGATTGAAGGCAATACTCCGCATCGCGCTCGCTCTTCCCAACTCACGCATAGTGGTACAGACGCAAAGCGATGGAGACCGCCTCAATAGGGAAGGTATCGCACGGCAGAATCGCACAGTCGTCATTCGCGGAGTCGGCGCAGATATGACGATGTTCACACCACAATGGGAGAGGCCTCAGGACCCGGTCATTCTCCATGCCGGCAGAATGATCTGGAGCAAAGGCGTGGGCGACTTTGTTGAAGCCGCAAAGCTGTCAAAACAGCGGGGAGTCACCGCAAGATTTGTCTTGGTAGGGAGAACCGATCCTGCGGCTCCTCAGGCAATCAGCGAACCCCAGCTTCTCGCATGGCAGAAGGAAGGAGTGATCGAGTGGTGGGGACATCGTGACGATATGCCGAATGTCATAGGCAGGACATGGGTGGTCGTGCTCCCCACGTTCTACGGGGAGGGGATACCAAAGATTCTGATCGAGGCCTGCGCCTGCGGAAAGCCTGTCATCACCACGCCAATTTCGGGTTGCAGCGACATCATCCGGGATGGTGAAAATGGCTTCGTCGTTCCACAAAAGGACCCGCGGGCCTTGGCCAAGGCGATTCAAGTGCTTGTCGAAAATCCTGTTTTGCGGCGGCGTATGGGAATGCGCGGCCGTGAGATTGTTGTTGATGAGTTCGCGTCGCGAAAGATGGCGAGGCAAACGCTCGCTGTGTATCAAGAGTTACTTGAACAGTGTTGAGGGCGTTGGGTGTGAGAATGCCTAGCGTTTTTCACACATGGTGAATGTTGTGATGGGATTGAATCTATGGAATTGAATCTATTGTTTCTCCTCCTCATTGCGTTTTCTTCTTCGTTCCTGCTTACGCCCCTTGTCCGGCAGGTTGCCCTGCGTTTGAAGATTTTGGACCAGCCGAGTGGGCGGAAAATCCATGCAATCCCGACACCGCGGCTCGGAGGAGTAGGGATCGCCCTCTCCATGGGTCTGAGCCTGCTCTTCGCCGTGTTATTCGGTCATTTCATCGGTATAACGGAACAGGATCTTGCACCACTGATACCCGTCGGAATCGGAGCTGCCATCGTTTGGCTCGGCGGCCTCTGGGACGACCTGAGGCCCCTTCCAAATTGGGCCAAGGCCCTCATTCAAGCCTCGGCCGCAGCGGTTACTATCTGGCTGGGGGCTCGCATCGAAGCTGTCTCGATTCTGGGTGAGTGGAGCCTCCCGTTAGGGATGCTCGGACTACCCCTGACGTTTTTGTGGATCATGGGAATTACGAATGCGTTCAATCTGATCGACGGACTGGATGGGTTGGCTTCCGGCTTGGGGCTGATCGCGGCGGCCACCTGTGTCGCGATCTTGTATGTGAGCGGCGGCGGTTCGAACAGCATCTTGCTCGTGATTCTGTGTGGAGTTCTTGCGGGATTCCTCCTCTACAACTTTTACCCGGCATCGATTTTTTTAGGTGACTCTGGAAGTCAGCTCATCGGGTACGTGCTGGCCGTCACGGCCATTGGTCAAGGCGGTCGCCATGGCGTTTCCGAGTTAACTCTGATCGGTCCGGTTCTTTTTTTGGGGCTTCCGATCCTGGACACTATGTTGGCCATCGCTCGGAGAAGCTATCAGAGTTTCCAGCCCATCGCACAAAGTCATGTCTCTTTCTGGAAAAAGGTGTGCGCGCTCAGCGGGATGTTCCATGCGGATCGAGACCATGTTCATCATCGAATGCTCACCCTTGGACATTCGCATCGTTCCGCAGTGTTGACGCTGTATACGTTCGCACTGGCTCTCTCTGTCCTGGCAGTGGCTGCCGTGACTGCACAGTATCGTAATGCAGAGGCCATTCTGATTATCCTCTTGGTCTCCGGATATTTTGGAGTACGGAAGCTGGGTTATGCATGGCTTGCAAGGGAATGGAGTCATCGGATTATAAGATGGAGCGAGCGCATGCTTTTCACTCGTGTCTCGTCATTCGGACGAGTCGATGTGTTGCTGATTGCCCTGTGTTACTGGCTCGCATTCGTCTTGAAATATGATGTCGCCGCGACATCCTCTCCGCTCCAGCTCTATCTCATAGCGTTTCCCTTTGTCATGGCAAGTCAACTCCTCGCCCTGCTGAGCCTCGGTCTGTATCGGACGGGGTGGCGCACGGTGGGCGTTTCAGATTTTGTGATTGTAAGTCTATCCATCTGGATGGCGGTGTTGTTCTCCTCCGTCGTGCTGGCTCTTTTCGATCCGCCATTCGTCGTGTGGGGATTCCTCGTGATTGATGGACTCCTATTGCAAGTCGCACTGTTGGGCTGGCGAGCTGTGCAGAAAATGTTGCTTGATTTACACCGGCAGAACCGTTCCCAAGCGGACAGGCCTGCAGTGATTTATGGCGCGGGACGACGGGGAGTCGCGATGCTTGAAGAACTTATCGCGGACCCTTCGCTCGGAATCCGAGTCGTCGGATTCATCGACGATGACCCGGAGTTGACCAATCTCAGAATTCATCGGGTGCCCGTGCTGGGGTCCAGTCATGACTTGTCCGAAGTGGTGTCCTCCCACAACGTTTCTGCATTCATCGTGTGCTCGAGCAAGATCTGCAGCGATCGCCTTGCGCATGCTATCCATTTCTGCCTTCAACAGCAGATTTCCGTATTAGGAGGGCAATTTCGGCTCTATCATCTCGTCGAGAACTCAATACAGGAAGGGGAGGAAGGGGACCACGCACCCAACCATGCTACCTTTTTGCCGGATCGTTCCAAGCATGCTGCAACGCCGGACCGTTCACCTGCGCACGGCCATGGGCACTGGATACCTCCAATGTCTCGTGAATACGTTCCCTCACATCAGTGGAGGCGCAATCGTGAAACGGCTGCTTGACGTGCTGGCGTCCGGTTGCGGATTGCTTGTGCTGGCTCCACTCTTCGGAGTCATCGCCGCAGCCATTAGACTCGACTCTCCAGGTCCTGTCTTGTTTCGCCAAGAGCGCATAGGCAGAGGATTCAAGCCCTTCTCGATTTACAAATTCAGAACCATGATCGTCGATGCCCCCCTCAAGGGAGGGCTCCTCACGGCAGGTGAGGATCCACGCATCACCCGTGTGGGACGATGGCTGAGAGGCTCAAAACTTGATGAACTTCCCCAACTGCTCAATGTCCTGCTGGGAGACATGAGTCTCGTGGGGCCACGACCTGAAGTCCGGAGATACGTCGAACTGTTTCGAGACCACTACGACACGATTCTGCTCGTGCGCCCAGGCATCACTGATTGGGCATCGCTCAAATACCGTGATGAGTCCGCGATCCTTGCCCAGGCCGCCGATCCCGAACAGGAATACCTCAACCGGATTTTGCCCGACAAGCTTCGGCTGGCCGAAGAGTATGTGCGACAGTCGTCGGTCCGGCTGGACTTGACCCTGATTTTTCTGACACTTGTTAAACTCTTGCCCTGGAATGGAGTCGACAAATTCATTCGCCTGCACACGACCTCGACCTGATAGCCTCTTCATCAAGGGAACAGACTGAGACCGCGATCGCCTGACAAGACCCGACATGAATACTGTTTCCACCATGCTTCCGGAACAGGTTGTCCGGAAACAACGCATCAAGAATTTGGCCTATGCTCTCCTGGGTGGCACGTCGTTTTTCTCAGGACTCACATGGGCAAAGAATTCTTTGAGCGCCGGACCGTCCCTCCGCATCTTGATTTACTACAAGGTGAATGCGATCCCAGGAAATACGCTGTCGGTGCCCCTTCGCGCGTTCGTCCGACAGTTGCATTTCCTGAAAACTCATTTCACGGTGATGACCCCAGAAGACCTGGTTCGCGTCATGACCGCCGGGCAGCCGCTTCCAGATCGTGCTGTGTTGTTGACCTTCGACGATGGATATCGAGACGTGTATGACGAGGCCTATCCGGCATTGAAAGTGCTGGGCCTGCGCGCCTTGCTCTTTCCGGCCACGGACTACATCGGTTCCGGCAAACCGTATCCTCATGACGAAGGGTTATCCATGGCCAACCCTGTTCTCAATTGGGAGCAGCTTCGCGCGATGCAGGATGTCTTTGCGATCGGCTCGCACACCAAGAGCCATCGACGGCTCACGCAGGTCTCTCTGCCCGAAGCCAAGGAGGAAATCTACTCCTCAAAGGCGCTTCTAGAAGACCATTTGAACCAGCCGGTCCGGTTCTTCTGCTATCCCAAGGGGACAGCCGAGGATTTCAATGAATCCCTTGAGGATTTGGTCCGTGAAGCCGGTTATCTAAGCTCGTTCGTTGCCCTCACCGGGCCGAACACACTTGACTGCGTGCGTCGTGGCAAATGGCTGCGGCGTTTCCATGTAGAACCGTTTGAAGATTTCATGTTCGCACGGCTTCTTGATGGATCGTGTGACGCCGTCGGCTTCAAGGACTCCGGATGGGGATGCTCCGCAAAGCGCGCCTTTAATCGCCTGCTCCGTACGTCGACGGGTTAACGACGTCGTCATGTCTCCTCGTTCAGAACGTTCCACGCGCTAGCGCCGACTCATGCAGAGGCCTCCGTTGGCCCCTTTGGTTCAGTTGCCTCTGCGTGCTCAGAACCTATTCCGATCCGTTTCGGGAAATATCCATGTTCCTTACCAGGAGGTCACATCCATGTTTGAACGTATGGCGACGGAAGTCCCAGTCAGAACGAATTTTCTGCCCTTTGCGCTGCCCTCCATCGGCGAGGAAGAAATCGCCGAAGTCGTCGATTCACTTCGCTCCGGTTGGATTACCGCCGGCCCCAAGGTCAAACGCTTTGAAGCCGACTTCGTTCAGTATGTCGGCTGCAAGCATGCGATTGCAGTGAGCTCCTGCACAGCGGCCTTACATATCGCGCTCACGGCCCTCGGTATCGGCTCAGGCGATGAGGTGATCGTGCCGACACTCACATTTTGTTCCACCGCCAATGTCGTGGTGCATCTCGGCGCCAAACCGGTTCTTGTCGACGTCGGTTCCGATTTTAACGTGCACCATGACGACATCGTGCGCGCAATCACCTCTCGTACCAGGGCCATCGTTCCAGTGCATTTCAGTGGCCAGGCATGTGACCTGACGGCCATCTATGAAGTCGCCCGGCAATACAATTTGGATGTTGTAGAGGATGCCGCCCATGCCATCGGCACCGAATATGGTGGCCGTAAGGTGGGCAACGCGTATTTTACTCAGAACTGGGGTCTTAAGAGACACGCCGTATGCTTTAGTTTTTACGCGATCAAAAACATGACGACCGGCGAGGGCGGTATGATCGCCACTTCCGACGACGACTTGGCTGAGCGGATGCGCCTGTTAAGCTTGCACGGCATGAGCCGTGACGCATGGAAACGCTATACCGGATCCGGTTCGTGGTATTACGAGATTTTGGCGGCGGGTTACAAGGACAATATGACCGACATTCAGGCCGCTTTGGGGATTCACCAACTCAAGAAACTCGACAGCTTCATCGCCGCTCGCGCTCGATATGCCCAGATGTATAGCGAAGCCTTTGCGTTCCTTCCCGAGATCGCCATACCAAAGGTGAATCCAGGTCAGCGACATGCCTGGCATTTATATGTCATTCAATTGATGCTCGACCGGATCGAGATCGATCGATCTCAATTTATCCAGGAGTTGCACGCCCATAACATCGGAACTAGCGTGCATTTTATTCCCGTTCATCTGCATCCCTATTACCAGGAGAGATTCGGATATCGGCGAGGCGATTTACAGCAGGCCGAGCAACTGTTTGATCGCATCGTCTCGCTTCCTCTCTACCCAAGTATGACAGATGAAGATGTTCAAGATGTCATCCGCGCAGTTCAGGACGTTGTCGGATTGAACCGGAGGTAAGACCATGTTATCGCGATGTCGAATACTTTTGGCGGGGAGAAGAAGTCTTCGTATATTGGCGGACGCGGTGATGGTCAATGCCGCATTGGTGGCGGCAATGTTCATTCGCTATGTCTGGGAAATTAATTCCGCCGGCATCGAAGCGGCTCCGGTAGTCCTGCAAGAGTATGCAAGGGACTACCTTCGTAGTTTCGGCCTCCTGACGTTTATCAGTCTTGTCGTGTTCTATGTGTCGGGTTTTTATTCTCGTGGACGGTATTATCAAGGACGGTACAAGGCCATTGTGGTGGCTCAGGCTGTGTCCTTGAGTTACCTCCTGTTCGGCTTCCTGGCATTTCTGTCGCACGGTCAAATTTCTCCTCCTCGCACCGTGTTGTTTCTTGGGTGGGGCATCACCTCTGTTCTGCTGGTCGTTTCGCGTATTTGGTCCATGCTCTGGCAGTACTATGCCGGAGAAGAGATCGCAACCATGCCATCTCCCCATTTGCAATCTGCACGACCACCGAGTGTGTTGGTGATCGGGGGGGCCGGCTATATCGGCTCAGCCCTCGTGCCCAAACTACTCAACCGCGGTTATCATGTTCGAATCTTGGATCTTTTTCTATTCGGTCGAGATCCTCTCGCCACAGTGTTACACCACCCCTTACTTGAGATCGTCGAGGCCGACTTTCGCCACCTCGACAGAGTCATTCCTGCGATACAAGGCATGGATATGGTGATCCACCTCGGCGGTATTGTCGGAGATCCGGCGTGCGCATTGGACGAGGCGCTCACGATGGAGGTCAACCTGATCGCTACACGCATGATCGCCGAGGCGGCAAAGGGAAGCGGTGTCCATCGTTTTATCTTCGCCAGCTCGTGTTCGGTCTATGGGGCGACGGAGGAGATCCTTGACGAACGATCCGAACTCAATCCCCTTTCGTTGTATTCCCGCAGCAAGTTGGCTTCAGAGAAAGTGTTGCGTCAATTGGCCGAGGACTCTTTTTCTCCAGTGATCCTTCGTTTTGGGACTGTGTATGGGCTCTCCGGACGCACTCGGTTCGACCTCGTTGTGAATCTCATGACGGCCAAAGCGGTGGTGGAGAGAAAGATCACGGTATTTGGCGGCAAGCAATGGAGGCCGTTCATCCACGTCGATGATGCGGCGGCCGCTCTACTGCGTGCGATTGATGCCCCGATGGATGCCGTGCACGGACAAATTTTCAATGCTGGTTCAAATGAGCAAAACTACCGGTTAGCGGAGGTCGCACGTCTGATCCAAGAACTCTTCCCGGCGGCTGAAATCGTCGACGCCGGCGCCAATGGCGATTTCCGGAACTATCGAGTCAGTTGTGACAAGATTCGGAACATCCTGGGCTTTCATCCTCGCTGGACCCTCCAGAAAGGTATTCGACAGATTATTACAGCGCTGGAGAGCGGACAAGTCAGCGATTATCGACGTCCGCTCTACAGTAATGCGAAATTCTTAAGCGAGGAGCCAGCCGCAAAAATGATGCGACCTGAAAATGGATGGGCCGATGAGTTGATCAAGGAAGACGTCAAGAGTCCCACCGGCTTGGCGGTCGGCGCTGCGAACTGAGGATCAGCGCCGTGTAACCCGATAATAGTGAGTGACTCATCTCGAGATCGAATCACGCATCTTCGTTAGATTGAGAAGCGGGCTCCGAGATTCACCAAAGGATTGCGCCTATACGGGCACAATCCTTTTTTTTGAGCACAGTTGCCTGGAGAAGATACGAGGGTGAGGTAGCGAGGGTGTATCGTCGAAGCACCGCCTCCTTGTCCAGTTGGACAGCATCGTAATGAGAGTGATAAAATTTCTTTATTATGAAGGCCCGTGCGCCACGAAGATCCCGTGTCGTCAAACCTCGCAGAATTCGAAAGGTGACGGGATGGGCGGAAAAGCAAGCTGAAGTTATTGTGGATGCCTTTCTTGCTGATGAAGAACCTGAAGATCTCCTCCGGCTGGAGCGGGCTATTGCCCATGCGCTACACCAGGCATATGGGAGTCGACTGACCACGCAGCGAAGAAGGGTGCGCGGCTTATCGGGAATACGGGAAAAGCGGAGGAAGTCTTCAGGATAGTGCCTGTACCATCGATGCGTATTGATGTCGCCCGCCCATTCAACCCTACTTACGGATAGCCCTCATCTGAACGAAATCTTCCTCGTCTCCGCTGGCTCCAGTGTACCTGCACTCCTCGCTCAACACTCGTGAGCAGGCGTTGCCAACCAGAATTTTCCATCTCCGACTCAATTCGGATGCTCAACTGACTGAGATGTGTTGTTGGGCTATGACGCGATGGGTATGGCGGAGAGGGAGGGCATTTGAAGTCGCGCTCCCGGTGCGTTCGCGCTCCTACTGAGGGGGCCAAGCCCCCTCGTATGCTCCCCACGCGGGGGAACGTTTCCCCCGCGATCCCCCTTGTTCAAATCCCTCCCTCTCTTAAATTTGTTTAGCGATGGCCTCTGAACTCAACTCTCAGTTCTCAGCACTCGTTACTGTTTGTTGGCGGAGAGGGAGGCACGCACCCGTCCTTAACTAGGGCGTTTGAGTTCAATTTACAAGGCCTCGCATTGACGGCGTAGTATCTGACCGATACGGCGCTGAGCAGTGCGGGGCTTTTCTTTTTTCTCGTAACGGCGTAGCCATTCGCGCTAAATGTTCCGACTGTGTCTGTCAGCAAGAGAATCTGATTCGGGACTGCCCGGTCATCACCTGTGCGCTCTGGCCGTATCGCATGGGGCGGTATCCGAAGGCTGCGCTCCTAACCAGCGATGCAGGCAGGTTGGATTCAGACAGAATGACATGAGCCGAGACGGTTCTTGCGGATTGGCGGACACACTGCGCCACAGTTCGATCGATCTCACATTCTCACTATCGCAGTTTGGGCAAGTCGAGAAAGGCATGCCGTACTTATCACTCAGTTTTTCACGGAGTGACACTCGGTAATAGCCTAGCGAGCAGTTTTAACGGAAGGCTCTTAATAATGCCACGTCAAATAGATCGAAGCCAAAACCATGAGGAGATTAACGCTCAAGAGAGGCGCGGGCCAGAATCCCCGCTAGCACTGCTATGCCGCTTGCAGCCGCCGGCTTGTAACCGGCACGTACCAGTACCACCGTTCGCCGCACTCATGGTCGCCAGACTACACGCGGTCAAAATGGCCTGTTCAGGGTCCAGCTCGACTCGGAACACTTGCGGGGTGGTGTAGGGTTTTTTCTTCGATGGCTCGCTCATGCTATTTGCCCTTCGGCAGGAGGCCCTTCTTTTCTAGGTCTTGAATGCGTTCCTCAGCCAGAGCCAAGAGAAAGCCCTTAACGCTGCGTCGTTCCACTGCTGCCGCTAGCTTCACTCGGTGGAGGAAATCCTTCGGTACATCACGAATATTAAGCGCCCCAACGTCTTTGGCGGATGGTTTTCGCAGCATGGGGGCGGAGTGTAGCAAAGGACTGACCGTACAGGCAAACACCACTTGACACACTAGTGTATCAGCTGTTACATATCTGTAACTCTCGTAATGGAGGACTTATGAAACTGATCCGGATGAATATCACGCTTCCCAAAACGCTCAAAACCAAGCTCGACGCCGAGCGGAAGCGCGGCACGAGCGCAGCGGGCTTGATCCGGCATCTACTCAACAAGTATTTCCAATGCAAGAAGGCGGCATAACGCACAACCAAGGGGGCACCATGGTGATTGATCGGTACTATTGGCAGGTCTGTGTCGATGATGGGGATGTCTGGGAGTGTATCTGCTCACATGACACCCGAGCAGAAGCCGAGGCTGAACTGCGAAGCATGCGTTCGAGCTTGCCTGATGCCTTCGTGGTCCGACTCACCTTGACGCGTATGGATCAGAAACCCGTGCGTCCGATTCTCACGCGAGCCTAACGGAGGAGACCATCATGGATTGCGAATTTCCAGAGTTCACGCTCGCGGCCTTTTTTCAGGCGCGGGGCTATGACCCCAAGCTCCTTCGCGCCGTCCTATTGGCCTATGGAAAAGCAACGAAGAAGCCGGAGGAGTGGGCCAAGGCGGCCTCCCCTGAGCCAGACCCGGAGCCCTATCCACTGCTCATCGAATCGACGACTGAGAAACTCCGACACGCCGTCATCCGAAGCGGAGATCAGCCGTTATCTCCACGAGAACAGCAAGTCCTGACCATGCTTCGCGAAGGGCACTCCACTGCGAGTATCGGCAAAGCGCTCCAGCTCAGTGTCAAGACGGTCTGGACGTATCGAGCCAGGCTTCGTGACAAGCTCGACTTAGACGGCACCGACGCATTAAGACAATTTGCCGTTTCCGGTGCTAGAGAGATCGAAGATGTCCTCTCGCCGACGGTGAGCGGGAGGGTTGAAGAACGTCAGGAGTGGCCGGGATAGAGTCAGAACAGAAAGGTGAGCGACACCATGGTCCATGAGCACCTCGCGCAACTCGTGCTGGCCTATCTTCAGACGCTCCGCGGGCGGCCCTGCTATCGCACCGCTGCGCATACCGCGTCGGAATGGATTCTCACCTTGCCCACCACGCCCACACGCAAGGACGTGCTGGCGCGGCACTTGGCCAAAGGGAAGGGGCATTATCAACCAGGCTCTTGCCAAGCGAATATGGAGCTGGGGTTGCTCCGTGCGGCCTGTCGCTGGGGGTTGTATAAGGAAGTCTGGGACGGGGGCGATCCGACTGCGGGGATTAAGAAGTGGCGGCGCCCCTTGCGGACGCGCACGGGCAAGTATGAGGAACTGAGAAAGCTCATGGCCTTCTTCGATCGAGCCACGATCGACGATGCAGAAGATATGACCCATGAAGAGTTTATTCGCTATCGCGCCTTGTTCGGGCTGATGTTGTTTACGGGTTGCCGGCCCTCTGAAGCGATCCGGGCGAAGGTGGACGCAATCTCCCCCTACGGTGACATGGGCGCGTGGGTCAAGGGCACGACGAAGACCGGCGAAAAGCAAGAGGTGCCGGTGCCGCGCCAGCTCATGCCGTGGCTCGCAGCCTGGTCTGCGATCCGCACCCCAGACCGACCCAATCCGTATTTATTTCCTGGTCAGAGGTTTGAACAGCCCATTTCGAGTGAGTTGGTGCGCTTACGCTGGAGTGAGATGCGGACGCGACTCGGCATTCACGGGCTGTGGAATTACGACATTCGCCGCACACTGGCCAGTTCGATGAGCAATGAACTGGGCTACGACGATTCCACGATTCGGGCGATTCTGAATCATCACGACACGTCGGCGCTCAGTCACTACCGACACAAATCATTCGATTCACTGATCAAGCCGATTCAAGCCTATGCGGACTGGCTGTGGGGATTGAAACAGGCACCGAAGGAGTGCGCCCTAGCCCCGATGCCGAACAGACAAGCCGTGTCGATCCCACTCCCTCCACCCCCGCCACCCAAGAAGGCACTGCCCGTCGTCGAGGCGTGTGATGACGTGGGTACGCCAATACTCTCAGGGCGAGAACGCGAGCTCCTGGCCTGGTTCGCTCAGGGGAAATCGTGCGGTGCCATTGCGGCGGGGATGGGGCTTAATAGTAAAACCGTCAGCGCCTATCGAACGCGTCTCTTAGGCAAGCTTCAATTGAAGAACGTGACGCAATTGATCCGCTATGCCATTGAACATGAGGCCGACACGACCGAGCCTCTCCCTGCGCAACCCACCCCGCCACCTCTGATCGCGCCGGCCGTGGCGAGCCAGACCATTCCAGCACCCATGCCGATGGGATACAGCTCATGGCCCATCGAGCGCGAAGAGTGGCCGGGGTGAGGAAGCTGAAAGTCTCAATGGATGAATCAGGCGGCTAGTTCTCTTCGCCATTGGTGTAGGCACCATGGATTCTGACAGGCCCACAGAGCCAACAACGGGTAGCGCCACACAGGTTTAACATCAGAGGATTGACATTTGGGGCATGCAGGGTACGGCCATCGCATTTGGGTTCCCAGGCAAGACGAAGGGACTGACACCCACCCAGTAAGAGGATTAGACCGCGTGTACGGGCTTCACCTTACTCAGCAGATCAAGGCAGCTGAATTCGATCAGGTCTCGATCCTAGGATGTGAGCCGCCCATGTGCCAACAGCGCGTGAATGGCTTCGCAGGCGTGGACGAATTCTGTTGCTTCGGTTTTCTCAAGCTTAACCATGGTGGGGACCTCCATACGTACGGAGAGACAATGAGGGAAGGAGTGAGGGAAGGAGTGCACAGTCTGACAGCGGTTACTGGGGAAAGATATCGGCCATGTTGCGTACGGATCTTTTGACACGGAAGGAGGGCTGAGCGATGGGCATGATCTACAAGCGCGGTCAGGTGTTCCGATGACCATTCGTGTGTTTGATGAAGGATGGCGACATCAATATCACCGCATGAAACGCTCGCGCGAGCGGTTTAACGCTCCCCATCAAATCGCCGACGAGTATGACGACGACTTCTATCATGCCGTTCAAGACGCTTGGCATCTCAAAGACTGGATCGCGAACGATGCAACCCTGGGTCCGCTTGGTCAGAGGATTGCTCATGAGGCGTCGACAATCCCAATGCTTGATATTATTGCCGATCTCGCGAACTGCACGAAGCACCTCATCCTCACAAAGACGATTCGTACAGGCGCAGAGCTGAAGAGCACGACTTCGACGGTCAGCTTGCATGATGGAGCTATGGACAGAACCATTACGATAGGCCTGGAGGATGGGTCCGAATATACGGGTGTGGAGCTGCTCGAAGAGGCGCACGAGGCCTGGGAGAGCCTATTAACCGGGCATGGTCTGCTATGAACTCAATGGCGAACGGTGCTCACGATGAATAGGAGGGGTGACCAATGATTGCGGCTATCTATGCCAGAAAATCGACCGAGCAGACCGGCATGAATGACGAGGAAAAATCCGTCACGCGTCAGATTGAGCACGCCAGAGCATATGCACTCAAAAAGGGCTGGACGGTCAGCGAGGATCATATCTACGCCGACGATGGGATCAGTGGGGCCGAGTTTGGCGATCGTCGCCCGGGATTCCTCCGTCTGATGGCCGCAATCAAGCCGTCTGCGCCGTTTCAGGTCTTGATCATGTCCGAGGAGTCACGTCTGGGTCGTGAACAGACGCGTACGCAATATGCCCTGTTAGAGATTGTCGAGGCCGGCGTCCGGGTGTTCTTCTATCTCGACGATCAAGAGCGCAAGATGGACACCGCAACCGACAAGCTCATTTCCATGATCAAGAACTTCGGCGGGGAGTTTGAGCGGGAACGAACCAGCCAGCGGGTTCATGATCGGCTCCTCCAGAAGGCGCGGGCGCTGCATGTGGTGGGCTGCAAAGTGTATGGCTACGATAATGTGGACGTGTTGGGACCGGATGGAAAACGGCAGCACGTGCTCCGCCAGATCAATCCGATAGAACGCGATGTGCTCTTGCGCATTTTCGAGTTGTACGCGGCTGATGGGATCGGGACCCATGCGATCGCGAAGATCTTAAATGCGGACGGCATCCCGCCGCCGCGTGGCCATCGACGGGGTTGGGCGGGGAGTTGTATTCGGGCGATCCTGTATCGGCCTCTCTATCGCGGTACGGTGGTGTGGAATAAAACGAAGGCCATCAATCGGGGAGGGACCAAGACCTCGACCCGGCGGCCTCCCTCTGAATGGGAGAGTGTTGACGCGCCCGCGTTGCGGATCATCTCGCCAGAACTCTGGGCCCGCGTCCAAGCCAAACTGACGCATGCCGGCAGCTTGTACACCCGGCGCCCGAACGGGCAACTGGTGAACCGTCCATCCGGGGCGGATTTGCGTTCCACCTATCTCCGTAGTGGACTCGCGCAATGCGCAGTCTGTGGCGGGTCGATCGTCTGCCAGCTTCGCCGACGGTGCGAGGGGAAGAATGTGTATATGTGCGCCTATCACCACGGACGGGGGAAGGCGGTCTGCGTGAACGATCTCCGGATGAAACAAGACGTGATGGATCGGGCGGTGTTGGACGCGTTGCATCGTGTCCTCGATACCCGCCTCCTGGAAGCGGCCGTCCTATTGGCGGGCCAGACGCTTAGGGCAAATCCCATCCCTGACGAGCGGATGGGCTTAGAGCAGCAGCTTGCCCTGATTGAGACACGGCTCAAACATTTGGTCGACGCAATTGCGACGGGCAAGGCGACGGAGGCGGTCTTCACAGAATTGCAGCATACCGAAGCGACTAAGACGAAGCTCATCGCACGCATACGGAAGATGGAGCAGCTCTCATCCCTGGCGTCCATGGAGGGGCAGAGTCTAACCCACATGCTGGCGGATCGCGTTGCTGACGTGCGCGGCATGCTCGGGCGGCACATTCCCCAGACGCGGCAATTATTACGGAAGCTCATTCCGGGGCGGATCGTCTGTGCGCCGTTTGACGACGGGCGGGGGCGGGGCTATGCGCTGTCTGCCGTAGGCACCTATGCGGGGCTGTTAGGCGGAAAACTGATGGTTAATTATAATGGCGGAGAGGGAGGGATTTGAACCCTCGGTAGAGGTTTTGCCCCTACGACGGTTTAGCAAACCGTTGCCTTCGGCCACTCGGCCACCTCTCCGGACCAGGTTTTTCAGCAAAAATTATTTACGTCGGTGCTCCGATTCGAAGTTCCTCCGTCGTCGTGAGCAACGCTGTAGACTTCTTCAGGAGTCTCTTGATCGCTTCAGCTTTCCGGGGGCGTCACGTCCCTGAGACTGACCAACTGGCAGGTGGTCTCAACGCTGTTGCGGACGGAAGTATACGAGTTTGCCCTCCGGCTTTACAAATAGAAATTCGCGATTCGCGACAGTTCAGGTCCCGCCGCTCTTAGACGATACGGTAAGAGATCAGATGCCTTCATCGAGAATGGTTGGCCACGATCTCTTTGCACGATGTCTGGCAGGGAACAAGATAAGCTGTCTTTCTCCGGACAATGTGTCCGTTAAAAAAAAACAACATGAAACATTGGGTTTAAGCGCACGCTTCTTCAGGCGTTTGCTGGAGCGGAGAAACTACGCGTCTTACGGTATTCCCGAAAGTCCAAATTTCCATGGCATTTACTTTGCTTCATGTCACGCAAGGGAGAAACGGCATGCCTCGCATGAAGACCATACGTCTCGCTGCGGTCGGAGACCTACACTGTCCCAAAACCTCAGAAAATGTGCTTGGCACTCTTTTATCTTACGCCAATGAACACGCGGATATTCTTCTGCTCTGCGGCGATCTCACAGATTACGGGAAGGCCGAGGAAGCGTCGATCTTGGCGAAGTTCTTGACCCACGTGAAGATTCCAATGCTGGGGGTGCTGGGCAACCATGATTATGAGTCGGGAAAATGGGAGGAGGTCAGTCGAACACTCTCTGATGCCGGCGTCACAATGTTGGACGGAGACTCCTGCATTCACTACGGTATCGGATTCGTGGGAGTGAAGGGCTTTGCCGGTGGGTTCGGGGATCGGGCGTTGCAGCCGTGGGGGGAAGAGCCCCTCAAACGGTTCGTTCGTGAGTCGATTGATGAAGGGCTGAAATTAGAATCGGCTCTCGCAAAAGTGCAGGTCTCCATTCGAATAGCCTTGCTCCATTATTCACCCATTGCGGCCACGACGAACGGAGAAATCCCGGAAATTATCCCGTTTCTCGGATCGAGTCACCTGGAGGATCCGTTGAATCGGTATGCTGTCACGGCGGCATTTCATGGTCACGCGCACCACGGCACGTCGGAAGGTCGCACCAAAGATCAGATTCCGATTTACAACGTCGCCTTGCCACTGTTGCAGCGGACCTTTCCGGATCGACCGCCGGTTCGCATCGTAGAGGTTCCTACGGCAGCGGAGGTCTGATGATGGATGTCGCACAGCCTGCCGGCCAGATGCATGCAGGTTCAGCTCCGGAAATATCCGAGCACGAATTTTATCGAGATGTGATTCGCGTCTTACAATCGGCAGGGGTACCGTTTCTTGTAGGAGGAGGATTCGCGTTCTTTCAGCATACTGGACTCTCGCGTGCCACGAAGGATCTTGATCTCTTCATTTTTCCGGAAGATTTTTCGCGTGTTCTCGACATGTGTGCAGCAACCGGTTATCGAACGAAAGTAAGATTCACGCACTGGTTGGGAAAGGTCTTTCAAGATGGTCAGGTCATTGACATTATTTTTAGCTCAGGGAACGGCCTCTGCACAGTGGATGCAGACTGGTTCACGTATGCGGTTCCTGGGACGATGTTCGACGTACCCATCCAACTCTGCCCACCTGAGGAGATGATCTGGTCCAAGGCGTTTGTCATGGAAAGGGACCGGTTTGACGGAGCCGACGTCGTGCATATACTCAGCGCGTACGGCAAGACATTGGACTGGGCGCGGCTCCTTCGCCGATTCAATTCTCATTGGCGCGTCCTGTTCAGCCATCTCATCCTATTCGGGTATGTGTACCCATCCGAGCGCTCGAAAGTCCCCGAATGGCTGATGGTCGAGTTGGCCCGCCGCATTCGATTGGAAATGAACAGTGCTCCTCCAGCGGAACGGCTCTGTCAGGGCACACTTCTCTCCTGGTCTCAGTATCTCGCCAGAATCGAGCACGGAGCCTATGAGGATGCTCGCCACCCTCCGCGAGGCAATCTGAGCAGGCCACAAATTGACGCGTTAAATGCGACACTTCGGGAAGGAGAAAACACATGATCACTATGCTCAAAAAAGATCCCAAAGGCTGATCGCGTGATCCACATGGGTCTCTGAAAATACTCAAGTGACCGGCGCAGACGATGCTCTGCGTATAGGATGAACGGCACACCGAAAGAGGGGCTTTGTCTTCCATAATGACCATACAGCGCGCATGCGTGGTCCTCTGTGTTTTTGTCGTCATGGCTCTTGCGTTGAACGTATCCCTCGCGCAGATTCCTAGCGGGATCACCACTCCGATGCCTGTGAAAGAGCCCTCCAAGGACGCACCATCCGAAGAAGTGTTGATCGGCGAACTGGAAGATAAGCGTGCGAAAGTCGAAGCAGAATTGAAGGCGCAGGCCGCGCATACCGGTTCTGCGAACCCACAAGGAGAGATCCGTGAACGGCGAGCATTATTGGAACAGATGGCACGAGGATACGCTCAGCAGATTGATGATTACGAACGTTTGAAGGACGCAGGCCAACGCCTTGCGGAGATCGCTCGATCCAGTGCCGAATGGAAGGGTTTTGTGGAACCCCCGCCCTATTCGATCTTCTTTGTCGATCAGCTCTGGGATACGATGTTTTCTCTTCAACTCGCCGTCGAAGGGCTTCAATCACAGTTCAATTTGATTCAACTGAGGTTCGACCGGGCTCGCGACTCACTGTCGACGGCGGAAGAACACCTTCGCCAAGCGTCGGAAAGCTTGGAGTCTCTCGCCGATCCGTCACAAGCCAGGCAGCATCGAGAACTGCGCGATATGGAGGAATTGCGGATGCGTGCAGCAGCCGTCATCGTGACGGCCGCGGAAGTTGCCAAGAAACGCGTGGAGGCCGAGATTGTGGAGACTCGTGCACGTCTGGCGTTTGCCGATCGGCAACTGGAAACGGCGGAACGCCTGACCGTCTTTGGGGAAGAAGACATCGAGAAAGTCCGAACACGCCTGTCGCAAGAGCGACAGGCGTTAGAAGAGGAATTGGAACGGACTATCGTCGAACAGCAGGCCCAATCTCAGGCTCTGCAGGTCAGTATGCGGGAGGAAGCACAGTTGGGCGCGCAGCCCTCCGTCGTGGCCACCAAAAAGAACGCCGCCGCGCAGCGATTGACATGGGCCAAAAGGGCGGTCGAGCTGAAACGCGCCGAACTCGACAATCTGATCGTGCAGGGAGACCTCCTGCGGCAATTGCTGGATGTCATAGAAGGGGAGCGGCAGTTGTGGGAGAGCAGATTTGCCCTCACGCATGATCCGATTCCTGGCCGCGCTCGGGAAGCCTATGCCAAGCTGGCACCACTTTTTGGCAATTTTCGAGCATTCCAGGATCACCTGCGACAACAGCTCGTCGCTACGTCCGGACGGATCAGTGAACTGGACAATCGTCTTCACAATACGTCAGGCGCAGTAGATCGCCGTCAACTCACTTCTATGCTTCAGGTGTACCGCCAGAGAGAAGCAATCTATAACCGTTCGCTTCAGCGGACGGATGACGCGTCCAGGTTCTTGGGGCGCTGGACATCCGAATTCAAAGAGCAACGACATGAGCTGCCGATCTCCGCCAGAATCGATGATTGGTTTCAGCAGGCATGGGGGAGCGTGAAACGAGGGTGGATGTTCGAAGTCTTTTCGGCTGAAGACACCATCGAGTTGGATGGGAGAAAGATTACAGGACACAGAAGTGTGACCTTGGGAAAGATTGTCAGTGCGCTGATCATTCTCGTGGTCGGCTATTGGTTGTGCCTATACCTGTCCAGACTGATAGGACATCTGGCCATTACGCGCCTCGGCATGTCGGCCGGCGTCGCCAATCTCATACGTCAATGGAGTCAGGCGTGTCTTATCACGACTCTCATCGTACTCAGTCTGGTGTCGGTAAAAATTCCTCTGACCATTTTTGCATTCTTGGGCGGCGCCTTTGCGATTGGTGTGGGATTCGGCGCACAGAACCTCTTGAAGAATGTCATCAGCGGCATTCTGGTTCTGATCGAACGTCCGTTACGTGTCGGCGATCTCATCGAGGTCGACAATGTTCGAGGACGCGTCACCACGATCGGTCTACGTTCTTCCACAGTCCGGGATGCCAAAGGTATGGAGACACTGATTCCCAACAGCAGCTTTCTCGAACGGCATCTGACTAATTGGACCTATTCGAGTCAACAAAGTCGGTTTGCTCTTCGAGTTGGAGCTCCATACGGATCCCCCACGCATAGTATCATGGAGCTCTTGAAGAAGGTCCTGGGGGAAAACCCTTCAATCCTCAAAGCCCCCCCACCACAGATTCTGTTGGATGAGTTCGGCGCCCAAGCGCGCGTATTCACGTTGAACTATTGGTTGGAGATCCAGCCGGACGTCGACCCCAACGAGGTGGCCAGCGACCTGCGCTTCTCCATCGAGGAAAATTTTACGAAAGCCGGATTAAAAGTGCTTCCTGCCACCTAAGATTTTCGCGTCGGTCAAAACCGAAATGATCTATCCGTATGAGCATTGATGGATAGAATGTCCTTTGGCGGACAAAAGGTCTTGTTTACAAGAGACCGCTTCCCTCTCCGTTCCGTGAAAATCAGTCTAACATCCTGACAACTTGGAAAGTGAACGATCGCTGTGCCTGCAAAATTACTGGCAAGCCATTTGCCAGACATGTACACAGTTCGATCGGTGCACAATCCATTTTGTTAATGACCCTTGCGGATGCGATCCGTAGAAAGGGGGGAACATGGGCAGACGACACTTTATGATTATCTTGAGTGCAATCGGCGCAGTTCTGCTGTTGGTCCAGGGGGGATTTCTATTCCAGGCCCTCGGACAGTCCGATTCCGAGGCAGTGCGGGACGGAGCGAAAGTGACCGTGCGGTATCACATCACACTTCGCGATAACCCTGCTACCGTCTATAGCTCTATTGAGCAATTCATACAAGGCCAGCATGTTATCCCAGCTGCGCTCGAGCAGCAGATGGCCGGCATGCAACCGGGAGAGGCTAAAACGTTTCCACTGTCGGCGGAAGAAGCCTTTGGTCCTTATGATGAAACCAAGACTCAAACTATTCCTACAGCCGATTTGCCTCTCGACGCACAGGAAGGCGATATTGTGGACGATGAGGCAGGCCGGACTGCCAGAATCGCAAAAATATTTCCAGAGACAACAGTGCTCGATCTGAATCATCCTCTGGCAGGAAAACCTCTTGTGGTCACCCTGCAGATCATAGCGATTGAGAATCCGGAGGAGCTGGACAAGCATGTCGTACCCGGCAAGGGCGATTATCCTGATCTCGTCATTGTCGATCCTGAAACCGGTGTTGTGCCTCAAGCATGATAGCGGCAGCAGACAAGGAGAATTGCGATGATCAAAAAATTGAAATCAGGTCAGTATCGATTATATTCACGCAAGAAAAATCCAACGACACAGAAACGGAGAAACCTTGGGACATTTGAGACGAGAGTGCAGGCGGAGCGGCATGAACGAGCCGTGCAGTACTTCAAGCGCGCGGCGTAAGAAAACAGCACCCCAATATCTACTTCCGATATGACTGATTTCCTGTCACCTGCACTTCGCGAGACCGTCCACGGTTACCAGTTCGCAGGCTGACATGCACGTCTACGGTGTCCTTTTCCAGTTCGCTGGGAACCGGCAGGAATGGTTGGGCATTAATCACCGCATGAATTCCGGCTTCGTCGATCTCGCGCAATCCGGAGCCTTTCTCAATCTCGACTAATTGAGCTCGACCGTTTGGAAACAACTTGAAATGGACCTTCACGGTTCCGTTGCTTGGCGCGCGTCGGATGCCGCGAATCTGGCGAGTCCAACTCTGGCTGATGAGGTGACTCACCTGCTGCCAGTATGTCTCAGCCTCCACGGGAGACGGAGCAGGGACCAAATCTTCCTCGGTGACGGTACACGTCAAGACTGGTGCCACGGCCGGTTTCTGCTCCCCTAATATAAGCTTCTCGTTCGGCGAATCCTCGGCATCACGGGGTGGCTTATCGCGTTCTGCTTCGCCCCGTTCCGAATCCATCGTGACATAGACGATCCGCCGCATGAACGGTTCGAGTGTGCCCTGGCGGGATCGGGCAAACGTCACTTGGATGCGCGCCGCTTTCGGCGGCACCGAGGTCCGGCTCATCTGAATCGGGTCGAGCGTCACCGTCCCCTTCAATGCGGGCGATTCGGCATCCGGCTCAAGCGTGACACGTTGAGTGTGAAACACAGTCGATTCACTGATCGCTACGACCGGAGTCTTACCCGCCGTCACGCCTCCAAGTATAATTGTCAGCGTGATGGGCTTGCCGGGTAGAGGATTTCCCATCAGCTCCGCTTGACTCAACTCAAATTGCACCCATCGCTTCATGGGACCGGACGAGGGCGCCCGTGGTGGCGAGGATTCAGAATGCGCCGATGCAATAAGGTCAGGACAGAAGAGGGTCGCGCACCACATTCCTGCCAACAACACACAATCTCGGTGGCGCAAAGCCTTCAAAGGTCGCGCCCTATCTCACCAGCAATTCTTGAAAAGAAGCGAATTCCCTTTCTCGCGTGAAGCATGATACGTCCTCGTGGCGCCCATTAGTAGTACGTTTGCCTCGCCCCCATCGGTCTTTCACTCTGCAACGAACACGTTTCCAGTGATGTGAGAGACGATCTAAAGTCTTCTGGCGTCGTGAATATCGTCACCACAGCCATTGGATGGCCACATGTATTCTTTGGCTATCGCGGTATAAATGAACCGATGCTTTAAGTTCTCTAAGTCTGACAGTTCACTGTCTGTCATGTCGGTTAGGGTATATTTATCCTGTCACCCGGGTTCTCTATCGTCATGATCTGCAAAGTGACAATGAGTGGTTGTCCCGCCAGAGGATGATTGAGATCGAGTACTGCTTTTTCGGGAAAGATTCTTACGATCTTGGCAGTCCGGCCTGTACCATCATCTAGGGTGTCACCTTCCCGTGCGTCGGGAGGCAGATCTGCCGGCGGGATGATTTCAATTTTGGTATCATCGTAAGGACCGAAGGCTTCTTCTGCAGATAAAGAAAACGTCGTGACCTCTCCCGGATGCATGCCCGCCACACGTTGCTCGAGCCGGGAGGGGATCATGTGCTGCCCCTGAATGAATTTCTCGGTATCGCTATAGGTTGTGGTGGGGTTGTTCTGAGGCGTGATATGAAATAGCACTGTCACTTTTGCTCCGTCCCGTACTGTCTCATCATTCTCGAGAGACGATACTGTTTGGGCATGACTTAAAGCCGGCGCTTGTCCGAGAAGCATGGCGAAACCGATCGCATATATCAGGATGTATTTCGTAGTAGGCATGCGGTAGTCCTCCTTTCAATTCGTACGATTCGGTATCACCGCATCGTGCTTCTATGCAGAAGAATTCGGTCAGCAGATGAGCACGCTGAGGTCAACATCACAATCTGCTGCTGATGCACATCTCTCACTCTACGAGATGTGACGCCAGGAGAGTACTGGTCAAAACCCTACAATTGCGCGCAACCGAACGAGCCGCACGGCTTGGTCAAGAAATTCTCTCAATGAATCAACCGTGCGAGACGTAGATGAATGTGACGTGAACGAGATGAATTTTCTGAGGACCAAGGGTTTTACCTGGTAAGGAGACAACATATAGAAGGTGAAATGTTCAGAGGGCTCTCAATGGAAAAGATCATCATGCATCGAGATTTGCGTCCCCCCGGTAGGAACTGCTCATGAAGCTGATATTGAGAGATCCCTTCTAGTATTTGAAAAATGGCGTTCTTGCTGAATCGGGCGGTGGGATCAGCGGTGCTCTGTTCGTGTGCTACTTGCCGATCGAGATGGTTCCTCTCAGCCCCACCGTCATTTTAGATAAGCGATAAATGTTACATGGCTGGACCGGATGATGCGTCCCAAAGAGAAGATGTACCATCGCGGCTTGCCGTTCGAGCGACGGCACGAATCCTACCGGGCGGGCAATTGCCTAGATGTGATCTGAAATGTCGGGTGAGCGGTTGGCGATCTGCTGATGAGAAAACCTTCACAGATCCAATTGCTTGGTCGCTCGAAATAGGATCGGGCTTTTCGCGAGTTGGACGACGGCGGATGAAAGGCTGCTCGCCCATTGCCTCGTCTGTTTCATATTGAGTGTGATGCGGTGGTCCCATGACTGCAGAGGGAGGGGGTGGGTGAGGGCATCCCCGCTCCTGGCTGATTGTGCATCGGAGGCGATACTGCGGGCCATGTGCGTCGGGTAACGGAGTTCGACATGGCTGGGTCTGACGACTCCGCTGAGTGCCAGCATGTGCAACGCGATTTGTTTCCGCTTCTTGTGCACTCTGCGCAACTTCAGATACTGGATTGGAGAAGTGAGACTGTGCATCGAATCTTCCTTCTGGCTTGAGGTGAAGAACGCTTGCTCACATCCAGAGTATTCGGCCAAGGTCTTCATCGAGTCCGCGGGAACGCTGACACTGAGTGCAGCGGGCTGACAGTTCATCAGACTTGTGCTGCAAGTTCCCGCGAAGCACAAGTTGGTACTTATGACCACCGCAGAAGGGACAGGCACTGCCGTCGAGTTCGCGACGAATGGCCCCAATCTTCCCTATCTGTTTGTGCATTGTGTATCCTCCAAGAGCGATACCGATGAAGCGTACGATCGAGTGTGATATTGAGGCAGGGGGAAAAAAATGAAAATACCATAGAGGTAGGTAGAGCCGAACTAAAGTTGGGGGCGAATGTGGGGTGAGAAGTCTTCGATCCCTATGCCTGCCTACAGTTGCGCTTCAGTGTGTTACGGGAATAAAAACGACTGCACATCCTCGCGAACGCCACCGCAAGACATGAGCAATCCAACAGCGAACTCCTCCTCACCATGGGCAAGCCAGTCTCTAGACCAATGGAGACCGAACGCCAACGCGGGGCTATCCCGGCAGCGGCCTTCTGCCGACTGGATACAAACCCGATGTCCCCCGCTACGGACAACCTCAAAGACCGCGCCGATGCCTCCGCTGAAGCCCGCCAGCCATGGATTCTTGAATTAGCGCAGCGTTCTCTTTATCTCCGGCCTGGGGTTATGAACAACGGTGGCAAGGGCGCGCCTGTGTTTTTGACTTTCTTCTGTGATGGTTCCTTGTATTGCACGAATCTGAGCGTGTGCCTCTTTTCCCTCGCGTTTCGGAAAGCGACCCGTTCGTCAAGAGAGGCTTTTGAGCCAGGCAACACATACCCGGTGGCTGAAACCGTTGCTGAACCTTGCAAGTTAATGGTACCCGACCCCTGGAATGATTCTGATATCCCGCCGAAACTTTGGAAGTCCTTTTTCCCATAGCTTGGCAATTTCACGCATGGTTGGCCGCTTAAAGAGCTTTCTGATTTCTCGAATATCGAAAGTCACCGAACCGAGATCAAACAACTGAAGGAACAGCCCAGTCAAACGAAGCCGCGGCTCCCACTCAGGACAGACACTCCGAAAGAAGAGGGTAGGGGTTGTGAGGATGTTACGCGGCGAGGCTTGTTTGGGCGACGAATTTACCGCAGAGAATGCAGATGTACTTGCCCCGTGCTCTGCCCTTGCCATTGCGTTGTAATTCCAGGGTGTGATGTTCGCATGGAATGGGATAGGCACGTTGTCTCCATCTCAGTCGTAAGGTTGTCGCTTGGTCCTTGGTCATAGCTTACGGTAACCGATATACATTAGTGAGGCATTAAGTCTAAATTAAAATTGGTATGCAGGTAAGAAAACCTCGACACTCCTCCCTCCGTCTACAAATCCCTCTACTGTCAACGGCGCATTTTCCCTCCGATCGATTGTTGACCAGCACATAGGCCATGAGTCCTTGTCTGTTTGTGCCCCATTGTGTCGGTCATGCGGCTTTCCGCTCAATCATCTGATGTTGCTTGCGCTTGTTTTGGTCGAATCCTGTACGGCGCGACCCCACATTGCTCATGATCCACGTGACCACCAGCACCATCCCTACCATGCCTAGTGGAAATGAAATCGCCACAAATGCGGTAATGTCCATGATTGCGATCCTTCCTTTCTTTCCCCTCATGCTCCGTCGATATTGAGTCCGGGCCACTCGAAACTCCAAAGATGAAATTCGAGACGCCGTGACTCCCACTACGACTGTAACAATCTCAGATGAAGGGATCGTGAACGAAGGATGCGGACTTTTTCATCATTCTGAAGGTGAGGGCCTATCGGGCATCGCAGGGCGATTGAACCCTATACAACACGCTATGCTCGGCAAAATTTAAAGCAGGAGAGACGTGGGCCAGCCGCTGATGAAGCAACGACGCACTGACGACATAAGTTGACTCAGGGCATGCCGAATGAGCGTTGCCGACGCTTCCACCTTGGGTTGGATGACTTCAGTCGAACCGACTGCTATCAGTTTGGCAGCTTCCAATCCGTCCATGGGCACGTGCCAGGACCGGCACTAGGGGATTGAGGGAACGGACGCGGCGCACGGTGAGCGCGGCCTGCTCGAATTCCGGCAAGGCCACGATGACAAGCAGCGCCTCGGGGGTTCCAGCTGTGACGAGCAAATTTACGATACGAGGCATCTCCATACAGGCATGGCGTGCCGCGGACTCGTAACCGACGGATGATGTCCGGATCCCGTTCGATCACGAGATAGCGAATGGCGAACGACTCGAAGGCCTTGCCGAGAGCGCTAAATGGACCGATGACAATGCCGCCGAGTACGTAACCTGAGACCAACGGCTGACGTGCGATCCTGGTGAGCCCCCCAACGACCACGGCGGCGAGAAATACAACGGCAAGATCCCGAAAAAAACACAGGGTCCGGCAGCACGGGGCACCTCTTCAGATCAAGGGGCGACGGATTGATGGTCAGGTGCAGCATCCTGTAAGGCCTAGGAAAACTCCCGCAGGCTTCGCCCTCGCCATCGTCAACGGACTGAGAACCTGTACGATCGTCAAGCTAGTGATCACCGTTTGGCGCGGAATTGGGGTACATGGCGATACTGATGAGGATTTCAACGGACTCGCGGTGCTGATGCTGCGTATTCTCCCGGATCAGATCAACCACGACGGTCGTGGTCAGCGACTATCCAGCCAGCATGAGAGGCGCGGTCGCCATGAGCAGGGTCATTTCCGTACTTGCAACATAAAGCAGTACCAAAACGCCAGCACATCGTGCATGTCGCTCTATCATCGAACAACGAGCACGGCACAGGTGGCGCGCTGCATTACCCGCGTCGATACGCTCCCGAGGAGCACTCGGGCAAGAGCACTCAGCCCTCGGGTACCCATCACAATCAGGTCGGCATGTTCTTTGGCGGCCGCCTTCGCGATTTCATCAGCGGGGATTCCAAACCGGCATACAGGCTCAGCCATAAATCCCAGCTTGACCAGCTTCCGCACGCTCTGCTCGATGAACTTGTCGCCAGCCTCCTTGAGTCCCGGGTATGTGACCAACGGCATCACATGGATCACGCTCACATGAATCGGCATGCGCACGCCATTGCCGGTGGAGCCATCCGGCGAAAACTTCCTCAACACAAATGTCAGCGCTTTAGTCGACGCGTCCGAGCCATCCGTCGCGAAGAGGATCCGCCTCAACGGCTTTGCCTCGCCCTTGATGACGAGCACCGGACAGGGCGCATGATGGATGAGATGCGTCGAGACGCTCCCGAGCATGAAGCGGTCGAGGACATCGCGGTTGTGACTGCCCACGACGAGAAGCCCGTCCCGTTTGGGCGCGTGTTTCAGGATTACCGATTCAACCGCTCCTCGTTCCTCGCAGACCGTGCCCGTGAGCTTCAGCAACGCCATCTGCTGCGTGGCCTTCGTGATGGTATTGGACGAGCACCTTTCCATGCGTTGGACTTCTTTCTGGAGAGAACGCTCACCGCCGGCTTGCATGATCAGTGGCCCTCGGGGGCCGCGGAGATCCAGGACATGCAATGTCGTCACCCACGGAGCCTCGACAAACGGCAACGTGGCCACCCAATTCAGTCCCCATTCCCCATACTTCGATCCATCCGTCGCCATGAGTACATGCATGGTGCACCTCTTTGTATCTGGCCCAAGAACTAAGCAGTCGAGCTACGGCATCGGTTTGGGCGGTGCACGCGGATCGAGCTGGGGCCCGGATCGAACTTCATGCGATGGTAGGTCTCCAATTCTCAACATCCGCGTAAGCAAGGGAATCGCTGTTCCTTGCATGACGACGGACGTGAGCGCAATGAAAAATACGAGATGGAAGATGGTGTCGGCCTGCTCGATTCCAGCCCCTAAAGGAAATGTGGCCAAAATAATCGGCACGGCTCCTCGGAGTCCTGCCCAGGCCACAAGCGTCTGCTCTCGAAATGACATCGGCGCAAAAGCCAGCGCGGTGTGGACACTCGCAGGGCGAGCGACAAAAATTAGGAACAGAGACACAAGGAGGCCCACCCCCGCAATCGGAATGAGTCTTGCCGGATAGACTTGTAGCCCTAGCGCCAAGAACATGGTGACCTGCATCAGCCAGGCCAGCCCATCATGAAAACGCAACACACTTTGCTGGTGCGTAAAGGGTTTTCTCTGCATGACGAGTCCGGCAAGGTATACGGCCAGGAAGCCACTTCCCTTCAGGTAGTCGGCCAGGCCGAAGGTCAGCAACGCCAGCGCGATCGATAAGACGGGATAGACGCCTTCCAACTCCAAATCAATCGCATTGAACGATCGACGCATGATCTCGCCCATCGCCAAGCCGATCACCGTTCCCACGCCCATCTGCATCAGAAAGAATACGACAAGATCGGCGAAGGAGGTCGAGGGTTGTGTCAGCAGTTGAATCACCGCGATCGTCAGCACGACGGCCATCGGATCGTTACTGCCGGATTCGAACTCAAGCAATTGAATCAATCGCCGGGGCATCTTGGTTTGCCGTGCCCGCAGCACCATGAAGACGGCTGCAGCATCGGTGGACGAGACAATCGCGCCGAGCAAGAGGCCCTCTAGAATCGAGAATCCCTGGACCCAGGCAACAAACACGCCGATGAGCAGTGCTGTGATCAGCACTCCGAGGGTCGAGAGCGACAGTCCCTGCCAAACGATCGGGCGTACCGCCGACCAGTCCGTGTCCAATCCACCTGAAAACAAAATAAAGATAAGCGCGGTGATACCCAGGGATTGCACCAGAGACGGATTGTCGAATGTGATACCCCCAAAACCGTCGGACCCCGCCAACATGCCGATGGCGAGGAACAAGACCAGTGAAGGGATGCCAAACCGGCTCGAGAGTTTGATCGTCAAAATGCTCAGAATGAGCAGGGTCGAGAAAATGATGAAGATGAGATTAATACTATTGGCAGTGGGCATCGTGCGTGTGCCTTCCCCGGAGGTTCACCGAATCCCAGTGCAGCCGGTAGCGCCAATTGGCAGAGGCAAGCTCCAAGTTGAAAACAAAACAGTTGTCGATGAGCCTTTCCCTTGCGTGAGTCAACTCGCCCCTGCCTAAACTCGAACGCCCCCGTCACGACGTCGGACATCGTCTCCACGACCGCGATTCCACAGGCTCGGATCAGGGCATCGAGCGTCGGACTGTGCGCTCCGGCTATACCGGTTAGAGACCAGAGGAACGCTCGTCCAGTGGGGCGGCCTGTTGTTCGGAACAGCGCTCAATCAGGGGCCACACTTTCGGTGCCAGCCACCAGCCACCCGTCACTCCTTTCCGCATTTCAACCGTCGTGGCCCGATCCTGTGCGATGAAATGCACCTCGAGTCCGATCAGTTGCCTCCGCGTGATCACAGCAGACACCGATGTGGCCGTGATCGAAAAGGTCCGCTTATGCGGATGCGGCTGGAGCCGAAAGGTATAGGGCATGCTCAATCCTTCCGTGGCTTGATGCACACACGCCGAGAGTGCCGTCGCCGAGACAGGAAAGTTCGCGACCCTGTCAGCGGAAGCATGAGGAAGCGCGGACGGATTGGATATGCAGGCGGAGAGCAGGAATATGAGACTCATGATCGCGAGACGTGTCATCGTTGTATCTCCATCCAGAAATGGGGTGGCAGCCCCTATGTCATCACGGTCCACCAATATGAATGGGAGTCCAGCCCGCTTCGAAACCCAGGTCTTAAGGGCATCATGTACATTTGTTGTGTCGCACCGAGCAGATACGCTCCTCCGGGGTGAAGAGAGGGCGTATCTGTCCCAGCGGAAGACGCCATTGAAGATTCGCGGCGCCTCCTCGATAGGAAACAGGAATCGGTTCTCGTCTCAGTGCAACGGTGATTGCCTGGTCCCAATGGAATCATCGACGGCTCCGTCTGCGCGTTCTCGCCCGTGACACTCCAGTGCGGCGTTGTGGCGTCCATGCGCGCTTCCCGAGTTCCTCGGTGTGCTCGAATCGTTTGACCATGAGCGCTATCCCTGACGATGCGGACCGGTATAGGCGGAGAGCACCCGCCGCTGCAAAGAGAGCAAATACCCATGCCAGGGCTTACTGCAGAAGCGGGCGATCAGGGATGCGGATGGAGAATCTCAGATCCGATACACGGAGATGTGTTGGTACACAGGCCGCGCATAGCTGCTCGGGAAGGCAGTCACGGGGCGTTCAATGGGAGGAGCGGATAGACTGATCTGTGTGCCGACAGGGTGAGAGAAGGTCATGACGAGGGGCACCGGCCTCCTCGCCTTCTCACCAGTACTGATGCGGACGACTCCGGCGAAGGTCTCGTCCGATGCCGAGCGTTCATCCATCTCGGCCGCTTCGTTCGCCATGCAGTCGGATGCGGGTGCAAGGAGCAGCGCCCCGCCGATCGGCATGACCAAACTGAGGAGCATGAACCATGAGGCAATCAGTCCACGCATCACTATCATAAAATCTTCCTGTTCATTTCTGCGACGTGGAAACCAGATTTTGGCACGTAAGTGTAGTCAATCATACCACACAGTGGTGAGAGAAAGATGAGAGAAGTGTTATAAAGTCTTAATCGGCTGGGTCTACGAGGTATGCGGTCCGCTATCCCCGAGGTTCACCGATAGTCGTTGATGACAAACAACGCTGCGAATGGTGGGACCAGGCGGTGCAATAGGATACGCTTGCCCGGTGGATCCAGTCTTCAGCTAACCCTTCTCTGCAGGAGCCAGCAGCCGTCGGGACCGGCAATCATTCCTTACAGAATTTCTATTCTAGGGTAGGAGAGGAAACCGCTGCCTGTGCCTAGGATGCACCCCAGTTACGCGCAGCATGGGCAAGATGGCGATGCCCATACGTACTGTACGTACTGTGGTACACGTATCGCCCAATCCGCTCAAGTTCTGATTCGACAACGGGCGGGCGTGCTGAAGGAACCGTCCATACACAGCAGGCTTTATGTTCGTAGCCCGTTCACAAGCCTTTCATGTCAATCCAACACGAATGTCACTTTCAAATCCACCCGATACAAAGTGACCTTCCCGTTGTCGACCATCACATGTTGTTCCTTCACCCAACCTGATTTGATGCCATGTACGGTTTTGGATGCTCGGGTGATCCCGTTCTGAATGGCATCCTCGAAACTTTTCGACGATTCAGAACTAATCTCGATGATTTTTGCTACGGACATGAGATTCCTCCTTTCTTGGGTGAGGGTCATGACAAAGTGTTCGTTTCGTGACGAACCTTCATGAATAATCCGAGCTAGCTGTCGATCTTTGACGACTCGTAATGAAATGCCGTGACCTTCGGACGAACGAGACCGGCAAAATCCTTATACTGCAGTTTAATCGCGCCGACATATGTTCCTGCTTCAAAAACGATAGATTCACCCTCTGACAGGAGCTGATCCACATACACCTCCATACCGTAAAGATTTCCGAACGGTGGCATTGCTCCCACTTGACAATCAGGGAACAGATTGGCAATCTCCGCTTCCGTTGCCAGTCGCACGTCTCGGGCTTCCAATACATCCTGCAATCGTTTCAAATCAACACGCCATGTTGACGGGAGCACCGTCATCACGAAATTCTGATCGGCCTTGACAACGACGGCTTTGGCAACGATGTCTCCGGGCACATCCAGCGTCTGCGCCACATCATGCGCCGTATAGACCCTCGGATGGCTCACGGCATGGTCACCTCCCTCGCTGAGCTTAGATTAGTTTATCCATTTTTCTGTTGGACAAAAGTTGATTTCTGTGCGCTGATTATTTCAACGATGAGTGCAACCAGGCCAACAACAGGGCCTGCGTTTTCCGTCTATACCTATAAGCGATGTGCGCGTCCTTTCAATCCGGTGGCGCCTCGTCTCCGCTTTCTTGGCGGATGTAACCCAACAAATCCACTCATTACGAGCGAGTGGTGTAATATCTTCCCACACTGCTCGCGCTGTGGGGGAAGAAGTAAGTGTCTTCCGTAAAACCATTGGCACTTTGTGCACCACGCCGTCGGCGAGTCTGTTTTTTTGTCATACAACGGCCTTATCAAAAATAACCACTGGAGGCGCCCCTACAACCAGGATCGTCAATTTAGTGCCCTAAATCCTTCTGATAAATTGTCACTGTGTACCAGGTACCAGTGTGCTCTGCAGGTCTCGAACTCGGGTTTCCCCAAGTAGAGGTAACCAAGCTCCCTCATATACTGACTAGGACTGCTATTCTCATTTTCCCAACAATCAAGGAGGGGACTATGACTGGTAAAGAGCCTGAAAGTGGAAGCCTATCTGATGTCGTGACGGCGTTCATGGCCGGGGACAATCGACGACGATGATCTTTATGTTCCTCTCATGTACTAGGAGGAGGTACTAGGCAACACCCTAAAAACACCCGGGAAGGACCAATCCTTGTACCTCCACAATAACTTCCGATCGATCCCAGCTATCTCGAATGAACATGAAAAATAAACACACAACGATAGAAACTGGACTCTGCCAGAGGCATCTCAAAACCGACCGTGTATGAGTGGGTCGGCATGGCAAACTATACGTAGTGAATATTTTTCTCATGACAAAGAGACATTCGTTCATGATGCTGGGCAAAGGAATCCATGAGTGAAACCGATCGCTGGCACCCCCTCGGCAAATGGTTGCATGCGTGAAAGCTGGGGTCAGAGAGGTAGCTGAGCAAACGAAAGTGCCGACGGTCGCGTGCACGGACAGCATGTGTGCAATGGCTTAATCTGTTCAATTGTGGGAGGTGTGAGATGCCGGAATCCTATATCACGCGATTCTTTGATCGCTCTTTGGAATGGGCCTTTACATCGGGTTTACGCATACTCTTGATCGCAGTGGCGATGCTCGTCTTGTTGGCGTTGCTGAAGCGAGGCGTCGCGAAACTCAGGAGCCTCTACGGAGAGACGCTTCCCGTGCGTGCCAAAAGAGCCTATACGTTGACGCACATCGTCAGGGATGTTGCACGCATTATGATCCTCTTCATCGGGGTCACGATGATCCTTTCCGAAGGCGGCATTGACTTGAAGCCCCTGTTGGCGGCAGCCGGTCTTGGTGGATTGGCCATAGGCTTCGGAGCCCAAAGTTTGGTGAAGGATCTGATTTCTGGATTTTTTATCCTCTGGGAAGACTCTGTCCGGGTCGGGGATGTGGTTGAGGTCGCCGGGGTGTCCGGCGTGGTCGAAGACGTGGAATTGCGAACGATCAATCTCCGTGACCTGTCTGGCAACCTCCACGTCGTCCCTAACGGGGTCATCGATAAGGTCAAGAACATGACGAAGGATTACTCCTACTATCTGTTTGATGTCAGAGTCGCGTACCAAGAGAGTGTGGATGAGGTAATGGATGTGCTGCGGGAGGTCGCGGAAGACCTACGTCAGGATTCTCGGTTTACGAATGATATTCTGGAGCCATTGGAGATGTTGGGCGTGGACCGATTTACCGATTCTGCTGTGATGATCCAGTGCCGCATCAAAACGGAGCCTCTCAAACAGTGGCAGGTCGGTCGGGAGATGAATCGCCGAATCAAGAATACATTCGACGCCAAAGGAATTGAGATACCGTTCCCGCAGCAGACAATTTACTGGGGCGAGCCAAAAAGGGAGGCGCCGATGCCGTCATAGGTTGCGAAATTAAGGAACCTTACAACTCGTTCCCATGGACTGTTCCAGTTCCGAATAATTGTCGCAATATATACATTTGAGATCATGAAGTGCCGCTACCAGGAACAACCAACTGCGGATTGATTCGGTCTTTGATCTTCATATCGGCACATAATGATTCATACTTGGCCATTCTTACATGAACATTCCCATGTATGCTACTCAAAGAGCCACTCGGGAGGGATCAGACTGTTTAATCGTACGCCCAAGTCAGGTGGCAAATAGGCACGCCCCACCTGATATGACGCGTTCATCCAGCCAAACCCCTCCAGGGGGATGTACTCAAATTTAGTTCCTACATTGCCGTATTCGGCAAAGACCTCGTGCGAGCGTTTGACCACGTCCAGTTTTTCTGGAACGGTTCCGTTATAATCCACCGCATTTCTGGTAATCGTATACAGCCAACGATAGCTCAGCCGTTGCGCGATTCCCTCATAGCCGTAGTTCGACATCCCAGCCCACGCCAGCATCTGATGAGGTACCCACCCATACGGGTAATCCCATTGTCTGGCCGGGCGCCTCTCCGAAATGGTCCCTCTGGACTTCTCTGAAGAACCGGCAAGCCCGCCTGGCATCTCGAGCAATGGGAGTGCATTGCGGATTAGCGTCTCTGCTTGTTCCACTGTTGCCAACCTTGCCCACAAAGGATAGAGAGTCGTCGCGCTCACGAACTCGTACCGCTTCTTATTCACAACATCATAATCAAAGAACATGCCCGCTTCGTCATCCCAAAGCAGTTGGTTCATCAGCTGCTTCCGTCTCCCCGCACGGGCGTACCACGTCGCGCTCGTCTCCTCCGACCCATCCTCCACTTTGAGCGTCCCACCAAATATTGTCTCGATAGTTCGCGCGATGTCGGTTTCCGTTTTATACAGCAGGGAGTTGAGATCCACGGTCACGAAATCCACGCAGCGATCTCCATGCCAATCCCAGCGATAGGTCGTATCGTGCCCTGATTCTCGCATACACCGGTCTTGGACGAAGAACTGATCGAGTGCCGGAATCGTGAATTTTCCCGCTTTGTACTGGTCTTCGAAGGTTCGAATGTCCAGCTCGCGCTCTTCCGCATAGGGTCGGTAGATCGCATCAAAATGTCCTTCTTCGACCTCCGGAGCGGGTCCAATTCTTTCGCCGTAAAATCGGCTAAGCCCCGTGTCGGTCAGACGTGGTGGAACCATCCACACGGTGTAGTACTCTTTGATGGCTGCACGGAACACACGTGCGAGCCACAGTCGCGTTTCCTCATTCTTTGGCAAATGATTATAGATCGCCAATCCCATGGAGGTTAAAAACGGCGGGTGCGACCTCGTCAGATAATAGGAGCGATTCCCGTTCAAAATTTTTCCGTAATAGGCAAGCTCATAAATCAAATTATCCGTGAGCCCCATGGCCAGATCGATTCGATGATCCTCCAACAACCCAAGGGTCTCAAAGTAACTGTCCCATCCATACATTTCATTAAAGCGGCCACCAGGGACCATAAAGGGGACACCGACGAATGCCCCGCTTGCCATACGGTCTAAGGCTAGGCTCAGGAGCCCATGCTTTCCTTTAAGCCCACGGACATATTGTGGAGTCACCGTGGCCGGCAACGATTCGACGCGCAGCTTTAATTCCGGACGCAGTTGGGCAAGTGCCGAATAGTATCCCAACGCGTCAGAGTCACCCTTCGGGACATAGAGGTAGTGAACGTCTTCCGTGGAGATTTTCTCATCAGTCAAGAGGCGATCAATGCCGTCCCAATCGATCCTTCTTGTGCGGTTATCCCAATAAAAATCTCTAATACGCCGCGCGATTCGGTGCACCGGTTGTTCGAAGACCATTTCGAAGTCGATTGACGCGACTTCCAATCCAGCTCGTTGCTTCAACGTCAGCTCCTGAAGCAGGTTGGACAAATGGTAGGTACCATCAATCTCATACCTCTTTCCGTTCGAAGCGATGAGCCAAAACCGCTGATCACCGCGATCGCTGCCTTGCTTGTACGTGTCATGAATGGTGATTTTTTTGTCGCCATCTGTATCTTCCTCCGCGAGCAATCGCTCGAGATTCTCCCGTACATCGACCATGATGGAAGTTGCCTCTTGAGAGCCTGCATAAGCCTGCTCGGTCTCCGTTTCGATGGAGAGCGAGGTACAAAAGATCAGCCAGGAGACAACGACAATGAGGACAGGTCTTTTGTGGCTCCCCGGCTCAGAGGTACCGGTAAACTTAATATGCAGCGCGTTTTGGCGGAGTGACATGGATGGCGGGGCTCTTGTCCAGCGCGTATCCGCAAAAGAGATGATGGTCGGTCTATAACCGTCTCAGTGGCATCGACTGCCCTAAAAAACCAAACCTTGGGTACCTGAGCGAAGCAGGCTGAATCAGCGTTAGTCTTCGGAAAAGATGTCTTGCTTCAGACCCACGGCCATGACATGTGCGGGTACTTTTGGAGACGTGTTCCTGCTGGGATGGTATCAACGTCAATCACACGCTGCTCACTGACAGCGCATAAGGTATCGAATGTAGCCCTTCTGCCACTGCACATGATTGAAATCAAGATCATTTTGGATGAAGAGCGGCCAGCAAATTAGCTGATCTCAAACACAGACGCTTTTCCTCCAAGTTATACACAATCATACCAGTGATAGACCACGCGATGCTCCGGGACGAAGGACACGATAGACTCTTCCATGTGTTCCTGTAGCTCAGGTGAGAGATCGCTCAAACGCAAATCCCGCTCTGTATTGTTCCAGACAACGATGTTTTGGCGAGAATGTTTCTTGGCATGTACACTCTACGAGAAACAGAGAATGTGTATCTCTTGTTCAGACTCGTTGGCGGAGGGGGCGAGATTTGAACTCGCGGACCCCTTGCGAGGTCTCCAGTTTTCAAGACTGGCACGTTCGGCCACTCCGTCACCCCTCCGTCTAGACAATCTCTTTTAATTTCAGCAGCGTGCTTGCTTGAGCCATCATGAGCTTCTAACTGACGGTGCGGCGGCGGCGCGGATTCGGCACTTTCCAGCTTCACTGAGTCGGTCGTCTCAGTCACATCATCGAGACGGTGGACTTGATGCCGATGGTCTCCCTCAAACAGGTGCGAGTATACATCCAAGGTGATACTGATGCTACTGTGACCTAATTGCTGTTGGATGTACTTCACGTTCGCGGCTTGCTGAATCAGCAGACTGGCAAATGTATGCCTCAGATCGTGGAACCTCACACGTCTCAAGCCCGCCGCTTCCAGACTGGCATAGAACCCCTTTCGCAGAACCTCTGGCGTCATACGGTTCCCGTGCGGAGTCAGGAAAGAGGGTGCCGTTTTGTTCAAAAGTTCGACTCTGGACTCCTTGCTACCAAATACCACAACGTACTCGCCCCACTTTGCATGAACCCATGCGATTTGCTGCCAGAGTGCGTCATAGACCGTACCCAAGCTCTCCCCCATGCGGAGGATGTGGTCTGCTTTAGCTTCTTGTGCGGAACGAAGGTTAGAAGACATTTTATGCTGTGAACTTTGCCGCCTCGTCAATTCCTACTAATGCCTTCACTTGCTGATCAGTGTCCGTGTTGATGTTGAGGAGGTCAGCCAATTTGACCACATGCAAACATCATTGACCATTATCGAGATACTCTAATTGGCACCACGCTACGCGCATACTGATCTTGTATGTCTCTCGCCGTGAGAGGCTGTTTGAGTAATGTAGGCTCTGCACACTCGCTTGAAGGAGCCATAGACAGGATGCTCCTCAAATAGGAACTCTTGGTTGCAAAGTTTACATTTTGTGAAAGGTTCCCTGTGGCTTTCAGTAAGGCATTACTATTCAGCGTTGAAGTAACGACTCCTATCACTCTTCCATTGGAATCCAGCAACGGGCTGCCGCTGTTACCAGACTGGATTGGTACGCTGATCTGAAACATACGCGGATCATTATCTATACCGGAAGAGTTACTGATGAGTCCTTGTGCAACACTGGGTGTCGCAGCCAAGATTCCTGCGAGTGGAAACCCAATGGCAAGTACGGCATCACCAGTCCTAGCTCCATCAGAATTTCCAATCGCGAGACACCTCATCCCCTTCAGTGCCCCTGTCATCATCTGGAGATTCGGAGAGGTGATCCGAAGAAGGGCCAAATCATTCTGTGAATCCTTTAATAGTAATTCTCCCTGGACTGTGATTCCTCCGACTAACAGCGAAATCTGCTTCGCATCTTTGACAACGTGATAATTCGTCGCCACCACGTCTTGTGTCACAAAGAACCCAGTGCCAGACCCATCCTCGGTATCCGCCACTTGTCGTGATTGCGAGTCCTTTGGAAATGTACGAACCAACATGGTTCGGTGCTGAATTCCGTACGCATCTGGAAGAGTAAACTCGATAATGTTTTTGGACGGCAGAAAAAACATGGTGCCTATCTCATTGTGGTTTATGTCGAAGTAGATCCCACTATATGCCTGGGGAGAGGCAGTCTCTCTCAATAGCAGTTTAATTTGCCCTCGCGTCCAAGAATCGGCTCGCGTATCGGTAACCGCCCCCACATATTCATACTCTTTGTAGTGCTCTGTGTTGTTGCGAATGATTGTCCCACACCCATACCCCTTCAATAGGCGATAATTCTTTCTGAGCGAAATATTTGCTTATTACGTCTGACCGATCCTTAATTCCGATAGCAGGACTAGGTTTCGCATAAAGAGTTGCGGCACCAAATCCAGGGCCTCCGATTACTCGATTGCCTTCCGCATCAATGCTGCACCCTGCCAATCCAGAAAATGCGAGAGCAACTAGCAAGGTCAGAAAGAAGTATTGCACTGGGAAGCTTCCGAAGGGACGAATCGAGCAGGGCATGAGAGCCTCGTTAGGATGGCGCAGTTTATGAGGGAGATACATGATTCCGCAATAGGGCCAAAGAGGGGGAGTGGACGGGTGGTGAAGATGAGGCGTGAGGAGCTAGACCTTTTCACTGGAACGAATCGGCTATACTGATGTTGCTGATTATCAATCATCCACCAACTTCATACAGTTGGCGCTCCTCAATCCCTGGAGAAGACCAGGTTTGGCATGAATATCCACTGGAAGCGAAAGGTTGAACAGAGTGAGCAACGACAACAAAGCCCACATCGAAGCGAACCTGGAAGTGATTCGAGAATACCTGGAAATCCAATTCAAAGGGTTTGGACTTACCGAAAAATCAGATGCTCCTCGTTCACACACGTTTACCGTGACGAAATCGTCCGACCAAGAATACAAATTAAAGGTTTATTGGGCACAACTGTCAGATCAGGGCCACACTCCCGAAAAGACTCAACAACGCCTTGTCGCGGACGATGTAGCGGGTAGGATGAAGGGTAAGTCTCAAGGGGAGTATTTCTCGTGGGGAAAGCACTAGGCTGCCGATGAGTTTGCTGCGGGATGGACTGGAGAAGTTGAGGTATGACGAAGCGGTTGAAGGCTGCGAAGCCTCAATCATGTCGCGCTTCAAGCATCAAGCGCCTAACAGAGGCATCGTAATTAATCATTATCCGTTCAAGCGGAAGTGCAAAGTGACGCCCGTTTCTCGTGTCATGTAATTGGACAACATGGGCATCACAGTCTTCGACAACACACTCAGAGTTAAAGGGAAGTTTTGTTCGGCCCGCCTTGACGTAGAAACGATACGTTATTGCATGCCCCTTGCTCCTGAGAATTTCCCCAGCTTTAGTATTTCTGCTCGCTATCAGTTCTTCATAGAGTTTGTCGGAGGCTACCTTGCTTTGTGACCCTTCTCGAACATAAGCGGGGCCTGAGAAGTGTGGGCGCTTATCGCTGGCTTTAACCGCGACTGCTAGTACATTCTTTCCATCTACGGAAAGCACTTCAACCTGATAGCCTTCTACTGGAGGGTAACAGACACGTTTGGCTTGATCAGCAATCGTCCTTTGCAAGGACTCTGGGCTGGTTATTCCTATAACGGTGCCATTATCTTCAACTCCGATATAGAACACCGCTGTCCTTCCTTGCGGAACCGAGTTGGCGAAGGCTACCAATGTTTTTCTAATCTCTTGTGCATTGGCCGCAGCTTCGGTCTTACGTTCGAGGAATCCATCCTCGTGATCTTTTAGACGTGAAACCAATTCTTCCTTGGTGGACATAGGATGCTTATACCGCACGACTACATGGTCTTCCGCCGTTTGAACGTGGATACATCTTTCGTATCCAGGTCAAACCATTCGCCGTTCTTCCTCTTTGCCACGAACCGAGTGTGCCAGTACGCTTCGATGCCTATCGGATCATCTGTCCTGATCACATGGACAGTTGTGGCTTTCTCGGGAAGCTGCAAGTCAAGTTCATACGTCCTACGTCCGGCAGCATTGCTCCGACCAATCTTGAAGTATCGGCCAGACTTGACGAGGTAAACGAAGCCAAGTTCGATGTTCTCCGTTTCATTCCTGAGAACATCAGGCCCAGTGCGAGGAGAGTATGCCTCACATAGCTTCACGACATCTTTATATCCTTTCCGATCACGGCAGTACTCAATAAGCTGCTTTACAAGTTCGCGCTTTGTACCAAACCGGCGACCAAACACAGTGTGAGTCGGGAAGGTTGGATCTCTTCGTGATTTGAGGCGAAGTTGAGGTGATGCAGGAAGACAACCTAACTCCAGAACGAGTCTTGCGTACTTATCGAGGAGTTCTGTTTTATCAAACGCCACCTGGAATTGGTTCGGCGTAAATCCTGCTTCCCTGAGGGCATCGCTCCAGTTGGCCCAGTACACTCCGAGCCAATCATAAAGTTTGATGCCAGTCTCAGATGTAAACTTCGTCTGCCCAAGAGGTTTGCCGTCATTCTCCTTGGCAGTGCGCTGGATTTCATGGAGGATGTGCGCCCTGGTCATGGGACCGTATGCTAGAGGCGTCTGGACAGGGCGTCAAGAGCCCCCCGAAGTGACTAAGAGGCTGTTCCACCATGCCCTTGCGCCTTCGTTCGCAACCCTTCTAGAATGTGCCTTCCTGCTGCGAGACTCTATGTCTGAACCTTCATCCAGTCAGCCAACTCGAAAGACCGCCTTCATTATCGGCGCAGGAGCAAGCAAAGAAGCAGGCTTGCCTATAGGCTCCGAACTGAAGAATTCGATAGCTGCGGCTCTAGACATTCGGTTCGCGAGATTTAACCAACTGGTTAGCGGCAACGATCAAATCTTTGAAGCGCTTCGCATGATGGCTGCCAAAGAGTCAACAGATAACAACCTGCTGCGCTCCTTTCACATGGCGGGCTGGCATATACGTGATGCAATGTCGCAGGCGATATCTATCGACCACTTCCTAGATGCACATGGCGGAGACAACACGATCAATTTATGCGGCAAACTCGCAATCGTTACAACGATCCTAGAGGCAGAGGCCGCAAGTTCTATGTTTGTCGATCATCGTGAAGGTACTCCACGAATCGAGTTTGGTCGCCTTGAAACCACCTGGTTCCATGGTTTCATGCAACTCCTAACTGAGAACTGTAAAGCCGCTGATCTTGCAACGCGACTACATTCTATCGCGCTAATAATCTTCAACTACGACCGCTGCTTCGAGCATTACCTATATTACGCAATCCAGAATTACTACCGCATGAAAGCCGAAGATGTGGCCAAGCTACTTCAGGGTCTTGAGATATACCACCCTTACGGTGCTGTTGGCTCGCTCCCCTGGCTTAGTCCTGACAATGCGATTTTGTTTGGTGCGTCTACGCATGCGAAGCGCCTCTTAGAGCTGGCCAGTGAAATCAAAACGTTCACGGAAGTCACTCATGAATCGTTGAAAGACGTAAGCTCCATCCGGTCAATTATGGAAACGTCGCCCAAGCTCATCTTTCTTGGGTTCGCATTCCACAAGATGAATGTCCAGCTCCTGCTGCCAAAGGCCATATCGGGGACACGTCGAGTATTTGCCACAGGGTTTCAGATGTCGAGAAGTAATACGGACTTCATCTCTGCGGACTTGGCAAGCCGACTATCACTCGCTGGGGGCGATATTAAAATCCACGATCTTACTTGCAGTAGACTGATTCATGAACACTAGCATGAAATATCATTAGTTCGCTGACGCTGTGTGAACGTGGCGACCGGGGCCGCATTTGTCGAGCTGGTAAAGACAAAATTCCCTTTCAATGAGCATTCGGCGTTTCCTATATGATCCTGCTAAAAGGGCCATCTATCCTGCCCGCCATTATGCCGCTGTGACCACCACGTATACAGCACAAAAATGATAAACGGGAGCAGTACAATCGCCAGCCCGATCAGCGGTAGGAATAGAATGGTGACATAGCGTTCCAGAAGAGATGGGGCCGTCTCAGAGGCTTCCAAGGCGAAGGTCAGCGCCAGCGGAGCGTCCATACACGCACCCGACTCTAGAAAAAACGGTCTCCCCCCGCTAACGACTAACGACCACCCTTGGGTGCGTCATACGGCCACCACAAAATCAAAGCCGCGCCCGCTGCAAAGATGGCGACGAAGAGACCGGGGATAAGGGCGATTTCCATGATGTCCTCCCTGGGTTGATGGTGCTGGGTTCAAGTTACCTCGACCAAGGTTGATGGTAGCCCCATTAGCGCCAAGAGTCTATCTAGTTTCTCCTAGACAACGAAACCGCAAACATCAAAGAGATGCGAAGGCGAAGGAGCAGAAGGAAGCCACAGACGCAATCGGTCAGAAGGGAATGCGCCGTTGGCGGTGCGGGGATTGGTGGGGATGTTGAGAGGATAGCCGAATCAGTGATATTTGCAGGCATCTGCAAAGCCCTGCCCTGCGCCACTTCAGCCTGTATTGACCACAATTTAATTATGGTTCATAATAACATCCCAAGCGGAGTGCTAGTCTATGGCTCCGATGCACCACCTACCGTTCACTACTTCAGTACTCCTCATTGATAGTAGCGACAACCAGCGAATATACTGGGCGGAACAACTCAAACGTTGCTCCACCGACTATGAAATCGTGGAAGCGTCTGACGGTCAATCGGGGCTCAGTCTCTATCGATCTCGGCGGTTTCATTGTGTGGTGCTTGAACTAGGGCTGCCTGATCAAACAGGCTTCCAGCTCTTAACGGATTTAGTACCGATTCCAAGTAAACCACAAGTTCCGGTGATTATTCTTACCCAGCTCTCGCATCGCGGTTTGTGGGAGTTAGCCAAAGAGCATGGGGCCTATGTCTGCTTGCATAAACACTACACATCGGCTGAAGATTTGGATAATCAGATTCAACGTGCGGTAGCCTTTTGTGGGGAACTTCTCCAAGGAAGATCGGGACCGGCCTAGCGTGTAATCTACAGCCGTGCAGATTTACACTCACTTGATCAAATGTTCCCCGCAAGCAGTGCAGTAAAAGTGGCCCGTTAAATACCCGCCTTCACTGTGTTCCATCTCTTGGTTCCGATGCTCACAGAGCGGGAGAAGGTCTCCTTGTTCTCTCCACTTTGCCTGTAATGTGGTGGCCTGTGCCTTCGTCATCATGATTTGACTTGCGACGCTCGCGGAGATACGTGGTCCAGTTATCACATTCAAAATGGTAAAAAATTCTGAGGGGGTGGTCAACAGGAAAATGGAAGTAGGTCGCGCAGGTGGCTAAGGATGATCAGGACCAGCCCTACCGCATGATATGCGCCGATGAGTTATGCAACACTCGCGAGCGACGCGGAGGCGCTTCAAGGTTCGGTGAGAACCTCACCGCCGCTGGAGCGTCTGAGTTACGAAGCAAGGCTAGTTTGGGCGATGAGTTTACCGCAGAGCACGCAGATGTATTTGGCCCGTGCCCTGCCCCTGCCATTGCGTTGTAATTCCAGCGTGTGATGTTCGCACGGGATGGGGTAGGCACGTTGTCTCCATCTCAGTCGTAAGGTTGTCGCTTGGTCCTTTGTCATAGGATTAACCTCCTTTTTGAGCAGGAGATAAAAAATCTTATCGGTACAACACAACACGAAGAATTGATTGTTAATCTCGCACTACGCAGCTATGCGTGGGCTACCATTTCACCACAGACGACACAGACGTATCTGCCAACCGACAAGTTGCCTCGGTCGCTAACTTCTAACTCCAGTGTCAAATGCGTACATGTTTCTATAGCCGACTGACCCTTCCAGAGTGCCCGTCTGCGAGCCGCCTCAGTAATCGTCATCATTTTTTCTTTCCTCTTCAGTGATGGTTACACGTCCTGCCATCCAAATTACTAAAATAACCAATCCACATTAAGGGCGGATTAAGCCTAAATTAAACTACTTGGAGAGAACAGAGGTACAGAGGAGTATTGGTGTGTGATCATGGGTGTCATTGAATATGTGAAAACTAGCTCGGGTTTTTCCTGGTGGGCATACCTTCATGATTGACATAGAGTGAAATTGCTTCAGAAAGACGTGATGAACAAGCTGTTACCTACAGTGGAAACATTGTGAGAGAGCAGTGACGCATTACGAAGTCTGAAGCAGAAGGCTCGAATCCGAAAGGACTCGGGCCTTTGCTTTGATGATGACCCATCAGTCCTACCGATTGAAGGAACGCCATTGGGTCTTGCCCACCGCGAGTTCAGACTTGACCACAGGCCCTCCGCGAGCGTAATACTTTCCCTCTATCCAGAGTGACGCCGAGAGACCTGGCTCGTTAGAGGCGTCCGGCAACCTGGTCTAGCCGCCAAGGTACTACTGCCAGCCCAAGAAGGGAGCGATACGGCCATGAGCAACCAAGGGCAAACTTCGACGAGGCTATCTCCCCTTCCATTCCTCGTCTACACCAACTACGGACCCGAGAACGACTTCATCCCTGTCAAACAGTTCGCGACTCGCGCAGGGGCCGAGGCCTGGATCGTACGGCAAAGCGCCGAGGTACCGGCCTACTACGAAGTGATCCATCAGTCTGAGTTCTTGAACCTCTAGCTTGACACAACACAGGGCTACCCGCCTTATAACGAGTAGCCCTGTGCTTGCCTGCCCATTGCCTCTCCAACGGTGCTAGCAGCTGGAGATTGAACGACCTGGGTACTATACTGTCAATTCATGAGAGTAAGTTTGATACCTGTGCCTCTAGGGAGTTTGAAAGCGATGGGAGGGGTTATGCGAATCCTGATACTGTCCTCCATCTCTGTCATGTTGGTCGGCTGTGGTTCCCCGATGGGATATACCGACCGCAATCTCGGTGAAGGCTACATTGGCTACTATCGTCAGTGCATGAAGCCACAAGACAAGACCCATGAGCAGTGCGAGACCTACGCAGCTGGGAAGGCCGAGCTGTCGAGCTATACTGAAGGTTCTCAAGCGCCCTCCCATGAAAGTCTGCACGATCTCCGGCAGCGGCAGCTTAATGACTGCGTACGGTACTCGTGGCGGACCTGTTGACACACGAACGCTCTCAGGGGGGTGAGGACATTTTCAAAACTTCGTGAAAAGTTGTACCGCGCCAGACTGAGTTGCCAGCGTGGGTTCGGCTGCGAATTTTGGGGTGGTAGGGGGGTCGGACTGAGATTATTTGACGGTGCGGGGGCGGTGCGAAAGTGAGACAGGAATGGCCTTGAATGACTCTCCCTGTCTCACTCAAACACTTGATTGGTGCGGTTTTATTGAGGTTCTGACGTATCTGAATCCGTTTTCAAGACTGGCACGTTCGGCCACTCCGTCACCCCTCCGCATGTATCCCTTTGATTTCAGCAGGTTTCATGTCGAGGCCGGACCTAGGTGTGGCCTGGGTGGTTTCGGCACTGTCCAGGTCCGCTGATCAATATTCTCAGTCACATCATCGAGATGCCCATGGTCCCCTCAAACAGGTGCGAGTATACATCCAAGGTGATGCTGATGCTACTGTGACCGAGCTGCGACTGAATATAGTTCACGTTGGCGCTTGCTGAATGCTGAATAAGGGACTGAGGAATGTATGTCTCAGATCGAATCCCCGTCTTCTCCAGACATGCTCATAGAATCCTTCCGCAGAACCTCTGTCGTCATCCGATGTCCATGTGCGGTGAAGAATACTATTCCGGTAGCGTCTGCCCCTTTATAGAGAACTCTAGCTGGCGATCTCTATGAGGCGCGCTGGCACTTTCCCCAATTGCGCCGAGAGATGGTCTTTGCCAGAGCAGTACAAGCTCATAGAGACTTTCACGATTCCTTTCACGGTGGTGAAACGAGCTGAACCTTAGACAAAGATTGGTGGAGAATTGCCAGAGATGAGACGAGATAGAGTGGAGCTAGTGAAGGAAGGCGTGGAGAGGGCTGCATCCATTTCATGGACCGCCTGTCCTGGAGCGCTCGCTGACTGATTGGCCCTTCGCCAGCGCCACCAGGGCCGGCGCCAAGTCGTCAATGAGATAGATCCCGCTCACGTCGTCATCGCGAATGGCATTGAGCGGCATCGATGGTATTTTAGCTTCCTGAGGGTCTTGGGCGAGGCAGATCCCGCCATTTTCGTTAATCGCAATCAGTCCGCTGACTCCATCATGACCAAATCCTGAGAGTAAGACTCCCACGACACGTGCGCCGTAAATCGCTGCAGCCGAGCGAAACAAGGGGTCAATCGCAGGCCGCGTACGGTGTTCCTTGGGGCCTCGTTGCACCGTGACGTAGCTTTCGCGCAACACCATGTGTCGATCTGCGGGTGCAAGATAGATCGTTCCTTCCTGCACCGGCTCCTTCTCATGGAGTTCGACGATCGGTATTGAGGAATCCCGCCCCAGAACGGATGCCAGCTCCCCAGGTTGCGCCCCTCGATGGAGCACCACGCCGATTGCGGCGGGCAAGTCCGGTGGAAGCGCACCAAAGAGACGCTGCAATGCTGACACGCCTCCAGCAGACGCTCCAATGACGATAATATTACGCTTGATCCCGAGGAGATTGAGGGGAGCAGGGCTGGTGAAATGCGACCCTACGGATCGGGAGCGTTGCGCACCCATAACTTAGAATGGCACGAAATCACGGATGCGGATACTCGTTAAGTCCCTAGTGAGTCTCCCTGGTGAGTTTCAGTTTTTAATTTGGATGATGATAATGTGAACGCAGCCTAGGGTTTTTCCTTGTGGGCATGACTTGAGAATTGAAATAGAGTGTAATTGCTTCAGTGACGTGATGGAAAAACTGTACAAGCGCAATGGAAACATTGCGAACGAACAGTGGAAGCATCACGAAACTGAAGCGGAAGGCTCGAATCCGAAAGGACTCGGGCCTTTGGTTTGATTATGTAATTGGTGCCATCGATTGGGCAGCGTAAGGAGAGAGGTCTTATGAAAACAATCTTGAGAAGGTAAAAATTCTAGCTCGCGATCAACGAAATGACAAAGAGTGTCCTCGCAGTCCGCGTGAAACGCTGGGTGGTTATGTGCTCGCCTCTCGTGCGGTGAATAAGTGCCGTGCCCGACCTCATTGGTTGGCAAGGCGAGTACCACTCCAACTGTCCGCTTGATTTGCGTTTGAGCGATCTCTCACCGCAGTTGCAGGAACACATGGAAGAATATATTGTGTCCTTCGTTCCGAAGCATCGCGGGTCTATCGTGGTCTATCACTGGTAAGATATTTATGACCTGGAGGAGAAGCGTCTCTGATCGAGGTGCTACTGCCAGCTCAATAGGGGATCGAACGGCTATGAGTCACGAAGGGCAATCTACCACCAATCCACCTCACCTTCCCTTCCACGCCTATGCCAATATCGGCGACGAGGACAATCTCATCTCGGTCAAGCGTTTTGCGACTCGCGAGGACGCCGAGGCGTGGATCAAGCAGCTGGAGATTGAACGACCCGGATACTACACGGTCATTCATGAGTCCGAGTTCGGTACCGCCCCGTAGACACAAAAAGGTCTATCCGTCCTAAGACAAGTAGCCCTTGTCATTGCCCACCTCCAACCGGGCAAGGACATGTCAAAACTTTCCAAACATGTTGTCGTCACAGACTGAGTTGCCAGGCTCGACTTCACCCTCGTCACGTCGCTGTCGAACTAGTGCTCTACCTAGTTTTTGGGGTCTCTTGCAGAGGATATGGTGGGTTCAAGGAGAGGTGCGAGAGTGGCCTAATCGTAGCAGTCGATACGACTGCCGTCTGGCTCTCCAGGCCGTAGGTTCGAATCCTACCCTCTCCGCCAAACCCACCTCCATGTGCTTGAGGGAACGATCCGTGCGAGTTTCGGACTATGAGATGTTTTGGTCCCATCGTCTAACGGCTAGGACGCCAACTCTCAAGTTGGAAACATGGGTTCAAATCCCATTGGGACCACCAGATATTTCTCTTCAGGGCGCCGTACCCAAGTGAGAAGGGCACAGTTTGCAACGCTGTGATCAGCGGTTCAACTCCGCTCGGCGCCTCCAACACTCACGGTCGATTCCGTAGTGGAATTACGAAATACATTGGCGGGATAGGGCAATATGACGGTGACTGGAACAGAATCAGATCTCACGATGTCGAGTGAAAGCTGGAGATGACCTTTCCCCCATTTCACGAAGGATGAAGTGAACTCCTGGACTTGACCCTTGACGTCCGCCCGAAAAACTGGACCAGCGAAATTGTATATATTGCTACTTGGTCAGTTCTTTCACGAGGTGGCCGAGTTCGGGGAGGATGAGCTTCTCCATTGCGAGGCGGACGGCGTTTTCGGAACCAGGGGTTGAGAAGAGGACGCGGTTTTTGATGATGCCCGCAGTCGCTCGGCTCATAATTGCTGGTGAGCCAATGTCCTGGTAGGTTAGATAACGAAACACTTCACCGAATCCATCCAACCGTTTTTCCAACATCGCATCGACTGCTTCAAAGGTTGAATCCCGTCGAGAAATTCCTGTCCCGCCATTGATAATGATGGCTTGAACTTTTTTGTCTGCGACAGCGGTCTTAATCTTGGCTTTGATTTTCGTCGGGTCGTCTTTCACGAGATGATAGGCGATGACCGCATGACCGGCATCCTTGAGCATGTGCATGATGCGGTAGCCGCTTGTGTCGCTCTCGATCGTGCGAGTATCGCTGCAGGTGATGACCACGCACCCGATTGTGCGAGGTGCGTGGGATTTGTGTTCGTGAGCTGTCGGGCTACTCATGTTCGTTGGAGGTTTAGGTTGAGACCTCAACTGCAACCGTAGCCTCGACCTACTTCCAGACCGAGTCCGGATTCAACTTCGCTGCCGGCTTCCCACCTTTGATGTGCTCGTCCAAGATCGTCGCCACGTCTGCTTCCGTCACTTTGGAGTACCAGGTCGCGTCCGGGTAAACGACGACGGTCGGTCCTTGCTCGCAGGGGCCGAGGCAGGAAGAGCCGCTGACGAGGACCTCGCCAGGAGTCACGCCCTTTTGCATGAGGCCGATGTTAAAGGCCATAAGCAGAGAGGCCGACCCTGCGCTGCCGCAAGAGGGTTTCGGATGGCCTGGGGGCCGAGCGTTGGTGCAGACAACAATGTGATACTTGGGCTTCGGCATGGAGTCTCCTTCTTATGAAAGTGAATGGCGTACGGTTCATCGTAGTAAGTGCTAATGGCTTATGGCATATAGCGTATGGTCTGAAATTTGGGCCTTGCAGATTTCCGACTTCATGCCATAGGCCATTTGCCATAAGCTCCTACTCAAATCCGGATATCAGCTATAGGCCACACGCTCCAGGTTTACTGCGGTGCATACGATTTCCATGTCTCAATGGCCTCTTCGGGTAATTTCCAATGCTTAAGGCCTTTCATCACCCAATCGAGATAGTGGGCTTTTGGTTTGAACTTGCCGATGGGAGTGGCGGCATAGGTGGTGACGGGCATCTTGTCTCCGGCTTCGGTCAACACCGTGACTTGGATTTGGCGAAACGCGCTGGGAGGCACATCGTCTTCGAAGCGGTCCATCAGTTTGAGATCTTCGTCGGTGACTTCAAAAATTCCTCCCCAGACCTGTTCCCCCGGTGAGGGTGTCACGCTGGCGAGGCCGCATCGCCATTGGGAAGACCATCGGCAGAATTTGATCGCGTGTTCGGGAAGCGTGGCCAACATCAGGAATTGATGCTCCGGCGCGCGGCGTTTCAGTTGAGTTGGGTTGAGGTGGTCGCCGTAGAGGAAGAACTTCATTGATGAGTTACGCCCAAAGGTCCCTGTGTCTCGGTCGAGCCACTGTTTGTAACATAACCCCTTTCGCACGCACAAGCCGTGCCTCGCACGATGTAGTAATTTCGCTCTCGTTGGATTGACATCGCGCCGGTGCTATTCCTAAGATTGCCCATGTCAGAGAATCATGCCTCCGCCAACGGGCGACATTCCGTTTCTCAACTGTGAAGATCGTCCACTATGCGGCCGTGGCAGTGCTCGTGGTGGGCGCGGTCTACTACTTCTGGACGAAGCCTCCCTCGCTGAATCCTGTGGCTGATCATCGGGCTGCCGAAGCACTGGCAATGGTGCAATCCTCTCGAGCGGTGGACTATCCCACCATTCTCCAGGCGATGACTGGGCACGTGCATTCGATGAACGAACGCAATCGGGGTGCCCGATTAGGCGAGTGGCGGGTCAAGCAGGTGGAAGGGGATCTCTACGAGATACGGGTTCAGCTGCGAGATGAAGGGGAGAGAGGTCAATGGTTCGAGCGGGAGTTCATTTGGCATGTCGATCTTGTGACGAAAAAGGTCAATGCTGCGTCGCTTCCGGCTGATGGGGTCACACCTAAAGCTCCTGATGCTGCTCCATAACAGGATGCTGAAAATGCCCGCCAGCTTCGTTCTCGCCTCGAAAGCATCCTCAACGTAGCCCAGAGGCTACGCCTCCGGTGCTTTCTTCGACTCCTGCCTTGCTGGACGGCCATTTTGAGCATCCTATGAGATAATTCACTTCTTGACATGATATGAAAGCCTTCAAAAATCTGCTGTACCGAGATGGTTCTCTGCAACGAACTATATTAAATTCTCCGGCAGCGCGACTTGCACCTGATTCCCTTCGATTCGGACAGGGCAGCAGGCGACAGTGATCTCCGGATTCTCCGGTCGTTTTCCGGTTTGTACGTTAAATTTCCATCCATGCCACGGGCATTCGACGACGTGGCCATTGAGATGACCTTCTCCGAGCGGTCCTCCCGCATGCGGACAGGTGTTGTCGACGGCGTAGAAATTCCCGTCGACATTAAATAGTGCGATCCAGACTCCGTAGACTTCGACGGTCCGTCCAGTCCCCGGTGGAATTTCATCTACCGACGCGACGTTCACAAATTCAGGCATAAGGATGATCCTTCTATTTCTTCTGGCAACCTATGGAACATACACAAGGGCGCAGACCCGCCAGTGACTTGATTTCGACCAAGGCTTATGGCATAGAAATGGGTACGCGGTCCACTACTACACCCGGGCCCTATTATAGAAGGAGCCTTGGTTGGGATGAGGTTGCGGTATGGAAATGACCCTTCTGCTCAACGCGACGTACGAACCCCTGCGGGTCGTCCATTGGCAAAAGGCGATTGCGCTCCTCTGGCAAGGCAAAGTCGAAGTCCTCGAGGTCTATGACCGAGAGGTCCACGCGGTCTCGATTTCCATCAAGCTCCCCTCGGTGATGCGGCTCCTCAAGCTGGTCCGGCTCAAGGATGTCCATCGAGCGGTCAAATTTTCCCGCATCAATATCTTTACGCGAGATGGCTACGCGTGCCAGTACTGCCGTCATAAGTTCCGAACTGAGGAGCTCACGTTCGATCACGTCGTCCCCATCGCCAAGGGAGGGCGAAAGACCTGGGAAAATATCGTGACGGCGTGCTGGCGCTGTAACAACAAGAAGAGCGGTCGTACGCCGGAGGAAGCCGGTATGAAGCTGATGAAGAAGCCGGTGAAGCCACGCTGGAATCCGGTCGTCACAATCACCATCGGGATTCGGAACACGCCGGACAGCTGGCGTGACTATTTTTATTGGAATATGGAACTCGATGCCGACCCTGCTGAAACATAGTGTTCAATGATAAACCCTACATTCCCGCTCTGATCCTCGCAGTGGTTTAACCGCGCATTCTTTCTCCTTCATAAACAGTCCCACATGATCAGTTGAAATGAGATCGCATCCCGGTCTTCGATCGTGCCTTGTGCTGTCAGGTATGACCTATCCATTTCACGCGGTCGGGGGCTGATAGAAAAAGCAGCAGCGCGGTTTACGGTGCAAAACAGGGTGTTGTATGATACCTCCCTTGCTTACAATCGGAGGAACATTATGGCTGCAAATCCTGGCTTTCCGTTGTCTCTAGATGTGAAAGGCTACCCGGTGCTTGTACTCGGGGGAGATGAGGATGCCGCTGAAAAGACTCAGCGGTTGCTGGAGGCAGGGGCGAAAGTCACCGTCGTTGCGCCGACCTTACACGAGATATTGAAAGATCTCGCTGCGTCGGCGAAAGTTGTGCACCGTGGGCGCCATTTTCGCGAAAGCGATTTGGAAAGCGCAATTTTGGTGCTGAATATGGTTCGCGGAGATCGTGAATTTTCCCGTGAGCTGTTCGCGAATGCGCGAGGAAGGAAATGCCTCTTATGGTCGGTCGATCAGCCGGAATTTTCTACAGTCACGATGCCGGCGGTCGTTGCCTGCGGGCATTTGCGTGTGGCCATCAGCACGAGCGGAGTGGCCCCGGCTCTGTCAGGCTTCATGAAAGAAGATATGGAGAAGATCTTCAGCGAGGAGTTTGCCTCGTTTGTGGAGTGGCTTGGCCAAATTCGCGAGCAAACCAAGGCCACGGAGCCGGAATTCGAAAAACGCCGAGCCTTGTTGCGTGAGGCGCTGGATGGGTTTCGATTGTTAGGCAAGGTCCAGTATCCGAAGGTCTGGCTTGATGAGCGGGCTGCGAAGACGTGAGAGGGGGAAGACGTGAATCGTGAATCGTTAGGCGAAGAACGAAGAGAGGAGCGTTATGGTATTGCTGGAATTTAGTATGTCCCCGTTGGGGAAGGGAGAGAGCGTGGGCAAGTACGTCGCGCGTTCGCTCGATATTATCGACAAGAGTGGGGTGGACTACCGGTTGAATCCCATGGGAACCGTGCTGGAAGGGGAGTGGGACGAAGTATTTGACGTGGTCAAGCAATGCTATGAGCGGATGAAGAAAGATTGCGGCCGTATTTCTTGCACGATTAAAGTCGACTATCGAAAAGGGCGAACTGGGCGTTTGCAAAGCAAAGTGGCGAGTGTTGAGAAGACGCTCAAGCGATCGATCAAGCACTAGCAGGAAGCTGAAAAGCCTCGTTTCTCATCCACCCGCCTCAGGCGCGCTAAGCCGCGCCCTTCTCCACGCAGTGTTCTCCCGTCGCGCAGCGACTCAACGGTGAAGAGACCTTTTCGGAGGTCTAAAGCACAGCGGAGCTTATCCGTTCACCACGATCCATTCTAAGGGTGAACGGCCACACGAAGTGCGGTGCGTACCTCCGTCTCTTCTCGCTGCGGCCTTGCTTGGGAAGAGGCGCGTCTTGGCACACCGGGGTTGGACGGGTGAGAAGTCTGGTCTTTTTTAGCATCCCCCGGGAGCATTATTACCCTCTGCCATCCATTGTGGTGTTTCCGCACCTTCAATTCCCTGTCGCTGGCAAAAAATATTTCACTGAATCTGCCATCCCATCATCAGAGCACACCTACATCTTCCCCGGTCAGTAAGTCTGAATCGGCTGAACTATCCGATTAGGTAAGGAGTTGAAATGCCGGCAGGTCATAAGCTGCTAGGCATATAGTTTGTATTTGTAAGTAATAGGTAACCTATGTATACTGCGGCCGTTTGCGAATCAGCCAAAGAAGCCCAGAAGATCTGCCTATGACGGACGAGACCGAACTCACGATTCTCTCTGATTGTGAACTCCTGCTGAAGGACCGCACGATTCTTGAGCGGGAGGTCATGGAGTTCCGTCCGTTTGGGACTGACGAACAGGGAGACACGATTAGAGATCTGAGCGGGATGAGTGTTAGAGCTGTCGTCGTCTATCTGGAGGAATCTCTGGCCCGCAAGAAAGGAGCCTCTGCCGGAAGTCAAGCGGTAGAAGAGCTGTGCGGTCTACTCAATCGGCGCATTAGAGACCCCGTCTATCATGTGACGCCGAAGTTTCTGAAGAATGCGTGGAATGGATACTCGTATGAGTTCGCCGCCTATCTGTATGAGTTTTGCGAGCGCATGTCCGGCGATCCTCGGTTTCTGTTTCGAGGTGGAATAGAGAAGGCATCTTCGATCATGCAGGTGCTGGCCCGTCCCTTTTCGCTGTCGCAGATCTACAGCATGTTTCCCTATTTTGGGGACAAGTTCGCGTCCGGTTCGATTGAATTTCGAGTGATTCACGTGACGCCGGGCTCCGCGACCCTCGCCATGAAGTTTTCCGACCGGACGCTTCGTCAGTTTGGCCCGTATCGACGGCGATGCGCTCATATCATGTGCCAAGCCGCTCAAGGCATCATGGCGGCGGTTCCCGTGCGTGTCCATGGCCTGCCACCGGCCACTCTGACAGAACTCTCGTGTGTTGCCAACGACAACGAGTGGTGTCAGTGGGAAATCTCTTGGCAGATGGAGAAACAGGGGAGATGGTGCCAAAGATTCTGGCGTATGGTTGCAGGCGCGGAAGTAGACCGGGAATCACCGGCACTACCGGAAACCTCTCCTTCGCACGGACCGGGCGAAGCTACTCCAGAACATGTCCGTGACCGTGGAGTGGAGGTGGCGCTCCTCCATGCGGCGGCAAGCACTAAACAATCGCAACGGCACGTGGCATGGTCCGTCTGGGGGGCACTAGCCGGCGGCACTCTCGCTATCGGGCTCCGTGCCATCAATCCTTCTGCGAGCGTGGGCGAAATCATGCTTCTAGGATTGGTGCCCATGCTTGTCGCAGGGATACTGATCAATCGCCATCTTCGTGTTGAGAGCCAACAACGCGAGGCGTTGATTCAGGAGCAGATTACGTTCGTGGAGTCGCGGCATGAGGAATTACGAGAAGCCTATTTGGGGCAGGAACAAACGCGCGTAGAACTCCGCCGAAAAGTGACCCAGCTGACGGCTCTGCACCAGGCCGGACTGCTGTTCAGTTCGACGCTGGATCGAGAAACGTTGATGCAGAAAGTGTTGGAAGCTCTCACGAGCGATCTGCAATACGATCGGGCGATGGTCTCGTTTTACGATCCGGTTCGTCGAATCGTTAAAGATGCGCGCCTCCTTGGTGTTTCGCCTGAAATCCAGGCGTTTGCGCGCGCTCGCGAGATCCCGGTTACCGACCCTATGAGCCCGGAAGGCCTCGTGCTGCTGCAGGGCCAACCGCTATTGATTGGGGATGTGCAGGCGGTGTGGGATCGCATTCATCCGTTGAACCAATTACTCGCTTCGATGACGCAGGGTAAGGCGTTGATCGCTGTTCCGTTGAAGACCAAAGACAGGATTCTAGGAAGTCTGACAATTGATCGTATGCAGCCGCACAGTCTGACGCAGGATGATCTTGAGCTGATGATGACGGTCGCCCATCAAGTCGCAATCGCTCTGGATAACGTCGCTGCATACGAGCAAATCGAGTACCTGAACGTGGGACTCGAAGCCAAAGTGCGCGCGCGGACGGCTGAACTCGAGCAGGGAGATCGCTTGCGTTCTCAATTTCTCTCACATGTCTCGCATGAGCTCAAGACACCGTTAACCTCGATCAAAGGGTTCCTGCAGAACCTGCTTGATGGATTGACGGGACCGCTCAATGAGAAACAGCAGCGCTATCTGTCACGGATGCTGGACAATTCAGACCGGTTGATTCGCATGATTGAGGCCCTGTTGGATCGTACGAGGATTGAATCCGGGAGGTTGGATCTCGTTCCGAACGAGGTCGATGTGGGGCACTGTGTGACGGACGCGGTCGAACAGTTGCGCCTGTTGGCCCAAGCGAAACAACAGACGTTGGAGGCGATCGTTCCTACCGTTCCGTTGATGGTCTGGGCAGATCGCGATCGACTGATCCAGATCGTCACGAATTTGGTCCAGAATGCGGTGAAGTTCACTCCGGAGAGCGGCAGAATTTCGGTGATAGTCAGGCAAGAGACTCAGACACTCGCCGGGGTTTCCGTACAGGACACCGGACCTGGTATCCCGATGGAGTTTCTCGATCAGATCTTCGATCCATTTTTTCGAGCCAAGGAGATCCGAAGCGAGATCAAGGGGCTGGGATTGGGCCTATCGATCGTACGGACATTGGTGGAGTTACACGGTGGGACGATCGCTGCTCGGAGCGAACCGGGGCAGGGCGCTGAACTGTACTTCACGATTCCGTTGTTTCCCACGATGGCCGTACCTCTTGGCCGTGCATCGGCCGAAGCACCTCGTATTCTGGTTGTCGAAGACGATCCGGATATTCGTCAACTCTTGCAGGATTGCTTGCAGGTCAAGGGGTATCGTGTTCAGCCGGCAATCGACGGAGCGCAGGCGCTGGATGCGGTGCATACCGAATCGTTTGAGGGAATGATTCTGGATATCGGTATTCCTGCAATAAATGGGATGGACGTGCTTCAGAAAATCCGCAGATGGGATCAGAAGATTCCGATCGTGATGATTACGGCGTCAGGTACGAAGGAATTGGCGGTCCGAGCGATCAGCATGGGTGCACAGGCGTATATGTTGAAACCGTTCGATGTCGATGAACTACATCGGGTTGCAGACTATTGGTTTCGACCTCTGGAGCACCTGACATCGGAATCTCCAGGGAAGTCGAGCATGCTCGAATGAGTCAGATGAGGAGGAACATTGTTAGAAATGGCCGCACGTGTTGACTCGATATAGTTCGGTTCTCCGGATGTGGATGACGAGGATCAGTATCATCGCGCTCTGCTTGACCGATTTGTCCGGGGTGGCCACCGCGCAGGTGCCCCGCATTCAGGGGCAAGGAGCCGCCGCGTCAGCTATGAGCAATGCGTTTTCAGCCCAAGCCGATGACCCGTCTGCGCTGCACTACAATCCTGCAGGGATGACACAGTTGCAAGGAATTCAATTCATGGTCGGGGCACTCGCCTCCGGTGGATCGACGGAGTTCACCAGCCCGACTGGCGTCACCGCTCGTGGCGACAGGAATGGAAATGTTGCATGGCCACCTCCTGGCCATTTGTACATCACGGCAAATGTGAAGGATCTCGGACTGACGGCTCTGCGAGGGTTTTCAGTTGGAATTGGTCTCACTACCCCGTTCGGCTCGCTAACTCGTTGGCCAATCGATGGGCCGTTCAAGACAGCGACGACCTTTAGCGCGCTCCCGCTTCTGGACATCAAACCTACCCTTGCGTACCAGGCAACGGAGAATCTCTCTCTGGGGCTGGGTGCGGATATTTATACCTTCACCGGACTCGTTGGCGAAGGCCATGTGGAAAAACAGTCTGTCTGGCCGGGAGGTCTCGGAATTCCAGCCGGTTCACAGATGGAACTGTCCGGCAAAGACACTGCGACCGGTTTTAACGCCAGCCTTTTGTATACGGCGCTACGCAATGCGGATGGGAAGCCCCTGGCGAACATCGGGCTCGTCTACCGGAGTCAGGCCACCTTACACTTGAGCGGTGCATTGTTGGCCAATGGGGCGAAGGTATCTGATGCAGAAGCCACACTGGTGTTACCGTACATCATGACAGGGGCGATTGCCATCTGGCCGGTTCGAACGAATGAACGGGAATGGAAATTGGAGATGGACATCGACTACGTCGGGTGGAAGTCTGTCCGGAATCTCGACGTCATGCTGGGAAACGGTGTGACGATTGCACGGCCGCAGAATTGGCATAGCACCTATGCCGTAATGTTCGGAACCGAATTCAAGTGGTTGGCGATTGAATCGTTTCCGAACTGGGAGATGGCAGTACGAGCTGGCTATACCAACCAGCAGAATCAAATGCCTGATGTGACCTTTGATCCAGGGATTCCCTCTTCGGACCTCAATATCGTGGGAGGAGGGATTGGATTACTGTGCAAGGAAGAGGGATCGCTTTTTGGTTTGATGAGATGTGGAGATCTCGGTGTGGGATCGTTGAAGCCCAAAGCGATTGGAATCGATTTTTCGTTTCAAACGGCGCTCTACGAAGACCGTACCGTGTCCGGCAATCGCAATCCGGCTGTCGATGGAACATATAGGACGACGTTGTATGTGGGGAGCGGGTCGATCCGAGTGGTCTATTAACCGGCGAGAAAAGCGCGATAAGCGAGACACGCGAGAAAGGTTAGAAAAATTGAATTCTTGTCTTGTCCCGCTCGTCCCGCATTTCCCGCCAGTCTCGCACGTCTCGCACGTCTCGCGCGGATCCGCCTGTCTCAGGCGGATTCGTACAGGCGTGGGACGCGGGAGCCGATCCCGCAAAGAATTTCATATGGGATCGTGTCGATCCAACCGGCCACTTCATCGGCCCAGATCGCTTCCCCCCCCTGTTGACCGATCAGCGTGGCGGTCTCACCGACTTGCACCTCTGCAATGTCGGTGACATCCACCATAATCATATCCATACAGACCAGTCCGACGATCGGGGCACGCCGTCCTTGAATCAACACTGAGCCGCGATGGGACAGTTGCCGGCAATAACCGTCGGCGTAGCCGATCGGCAGCACTGCAATACGCGTCGGTCGCGTCGCGACGAATGTGCCGTTGTAGCTGACTGTTCCTCCTTGAGGAATGGTCCGAAGTTGGACAATCGTGGTGTGCAATGACAAAACAGGTTTGAGATCAGGAGCGGAGACTGAGGCCGGCAGGGTGTGATACCCGTACAACATGATGCCGGGTCGTACAAGAGAAAAGTGTGCGTCGGGAAATCTGACGATGGCGGCGCTGTTTGCGGTATGCACCAATGGGAGAGCGAGACCGCGATGCCGGACTTGTTCCACGACAGTACGGAATGCGTCAAGTTGCCTGTCTGTGAAGACGCTGTCTTTTCCGTCTGCGTCGGCAAGATGAGTCATCAAACCTTCGACTTGCAGGGGGTTTTTTACGAAAGGGTTGTCGAGAAGTACGAGCAACTCCTCAGGAGAAAATCCTAGTCGCCCCATCCCTGTTTCGATCTTGAGGTGAATCGGATAGGGAGCCTGATGCGCATGAACGGCCTTGGCCAAGGCGGGAATGAGTCGCCCATCGCTGACGACCGGGGTCAATCGATGTGCGACCAGCTCAGAGACCTGTTCTTCAAACAGCCCGCCTAGCACGACGATCGATGCTGAAATTCCGGCTTGACGAAGTGCGATACCCTCGTCGAGCGACGCCACGGCAAACCGTTCGGTGCCCTGCCGGGCAAGCGCTCGAGTGGTTTCGACGGCTCCATGCCCATATGCGTTGGCTTTGACGACCGCCATCACCTCACAGCCAGGAGGCAGATAGCGCGTGATGCAAGAGAGGTTATGAGTAAGCGCTGCGAGATTGATAGTGGCGTACGTGGGTAGCAAGGTCGGAATTGAAGTCACACTTCCATGATTTCTTGATCTTTTTTCTTCACCACGTCGTCGATCTTTTGGATGTGCTGATCAGTGAGTTTCTGTGTATCGGTTTCGGCCTTTCGCAGTTCGTCTTCGGTTAACTTGGCATCCTTTTGCAATTTCTTCAACTCTTCGTTGGCATCTCGACGAAATCCGCGTATCACGACTTTTGCGTCCTCGCCATGTTTTTTGCAAATCTTGGTGAGCTCTTTGCGCCGTTCTTCGGTGAGAGGAGGAAGGGGAACACGAATGATTTTGCCGTCATTGGACGGTGTCACACCGAGGCCCGACCCTGCCAACGCCTTTTCGATCTCTTTAATCAGAGCCGGTTCCCAAGGCTGGATGGTGATGAGGCGGGCTTCCGGTGTCGAAATATTGGCCACCTGCTTCAACGGAGTCATCGTGCCGTAATAGTCGACCCGAACGCCGTCGAAGAGGGCGACCGATGCTCGGCCAGTGCGCAGGCCAGCCAAATCTCGCTTGAGATGCTCTAGTGCGACATCCATTTTTTCCGTGACCTTCTGATGTATGGCAGCAGGGTTGGACATACAGACACTCCCCAGGTAATTAGCGGCGATCGGGGGTGACAACGGTTCCGATCGGTTCGCCTGTGGCGACGCGTTTGAAGTTGCCTTGTTCCTTCAGGTTGAACACGATGAGCGGAAGGTTATTATCCATGCAGAGGCTAATGGCGGTGGCATCCATCACCTTCAAATCCTGATTCAAAATCGAGAGAAAAGAGATTGTTGCATATTTCTTGGCGGAGGGATTCTTGACCGGATCGGCGTCGTAGATGCCGTCTACCTTGGTCCCTTTCATGATCACCTGGGCTCCGATCTCCATCGCCCTGAGCGCCGCAGCGGTATCGGTCGAGAAGTAGGGATTGCCTGTACCGCCGGCGAAGATGACGACACGTTTCTTTTCAAGATGGCGAATGGCTCGCCTGCGGATATACCCTTCGGCCAGTTGGCGCATTTCGATCGCAGATTGGACCCGAGTCATAATGCCGGTACGCTCGAGCGCATTTTGCAGAGCCAACGCGTTGAGGATAGTCGCAAGCATCCCCATGTAGTCGGCGGACGCCCGTTCCATACCGGACGCGCTGGCGGCAATCCCACGAAAGATGTTGCCGCCGCCGATGACGACGGCGACTTCGATGTCGAGGGCCACGACGGACGCAATTTCCGAAGCGAGGCCTTCAAGAATGGAGGGTTGGATGCCGTAGCCCTGCTCACCGGCCAACATCTCTCCGCTCACCTTGAGGAGGATGCGCCGATAGTTGCCAGGGTTCATGATTCGCCCAGTTGATACCGTGTGAAGCGGCGGATATTCATGTTCTCCCCGATGATGGCAATCTTCATCGCAAGGAGATCTTTAATCGTGACGGCAGGGTCCTTGACGAAGGACTGTTCGATCAGACAGGTCTCTTGGAAGAACTTTTCCAACTTACCTTCGACGATCTTTGGCCACGCGGCAGGAGGCTTGAGCATGGCTTGGGCCTGACCCTCATAAATCGATCGTTCTTTTTCAATGACCGAGAGAGGAACATCCTCCCGCCTGACATAGGAGGGTTTTCCTGCGGCCACCTGGAGAGCCAGGTCGTTGACAAATGTCTTAAACTCATCATTTCGAGCGACGAAGTCGGTTTCGCAGTTGACCTCGATGAGGACACCGATCTTCCCGCCCATATGAATATAGGCGTGTACGAGGCCTTGATTGGTCTCGCGTCCTGATTTCTTGAGCGCAGCGGCCAAGCCTTTTTGGCGAAGGTAATCGATGGCCTTTTCAATATCGCTGCCGTTCTCGGTGAGTGCTTTCTGGCAATCGAGAATGCCGGCGCCGGTTTTCTCTCTCAGTTCTTTGACAAGCTGACTTAATCCAGCCATACGTGACGGTCCTTCTCGGTACACAGTGAGTGTGGTCGTTGATGCGTAAGAGGCCGGGAACTATGAAGCCGGCGCGCTCGCAAAACTGACGGCTGCAGTCTTGTCTCCCCCTGCCGGCGCGGGTTTGAAATCCGCTTCTTCTCGCTGCGTCCGTACATGAGCGCCTTCAATGCAGGCGTCGGCAATGCGGGACGTAATGAGCTTGATGGAGCGAATGGCATCGTCGTTCCCTGGGATTGGGTAGGTGACGTGGTCCGGGTCGCAGTTTGAGTCCAGAATCGCGATCACGGGGATCTCCAGCCGGTTCGCTTCCTGCACGGCAATGTGCTCGACTCGTGTATCTAGGACGAAGACGGCTCCAGGAACGCCGCGCATGTCTTTAATACCGCTGAGATACTTCTCGAGCTTGACGATTTCCTTTTGCATCTTCAGAATTTCTTTTTTCTTCAATCCATATTGGCTGGGATCCGCCAACTTGGCCGCCAGCTTTTTCATTTTCTCGATGCTTTTCCGTATGGTCTGAAAGTTCGTCAGCATCCCGCCGAGCCAGCGTTGATTGACAAAAAACATGTTGGCGCGCAGAGCTTCTTCTTGAAGGATCTCAGCGGCCTGCCGTTTGGTCCCGACGAAGAGGACCGACTGGCCACCGGCGACGGTGTCGCGGACGAAGGCATAGGCTTGCTCCATCCGAGCCAGTGTTTGTTGAAGGTCGATGATATAGATGCCGTTGCGTTCTCCAAAGAGGTACTTCTTCATCTTCGGGTTCCACCGATTCGTCTGGTGGCCGAAATGGACACCCGCTTCCAATAATTCCTTGATCGAAACCACTCCCATGCCTTCACCTCCCCTCAAGACTTGCAGAGCACCGGCCGAAGCAGGCGAGGGGGGCTGGCCCCCTTATTCTCAAGTCGAGCGACATCCGTGACGTCGATATGAATTTGATACTGATCCTGCTCGCACGAGATTATGCAAGAAGGAGCTGATCTCCTGACCCCGACAGCCTTGGCACGCTAGCATGGTGACGGTCAGTTTGCAAGACCGTGGCCGTCGAACCAACACCATGTCTGTCGCTTGCCGCCTCATTCAACCAGGTGTTAAGATCGCGAAGTTGTTGGAGGGAATCGGTGCCGAATATTTTGTTGTTAGTTTCGCCGAGCTGTGGGGCCTGCCCGTCGGCAAAGAGTCTCTGGAAACAGTTACGGGTGAAGTATAGCTTTAGCTATCGCGAAGTGGATATCACTACGGAGGATGGACGGAGCCTCGCCGACCGGCATTCGGTCAGGGCGGTACCAGCCACCATTATAGATGGACGGCTCACGTTTGTCGGTGTGCCGAGCCGGGAGAGCGCCGAGAAGGCTCTCTTGCTCAAAATGAAACCGCGTGACTAGGAGAAGGATTGCATGATCGACGACGATTTTGAACTACCCGAACTCCCTGTCATCGATAAGGGGCCTCCTCCCGATTGTCCCATTTGTGCTGAACCGATGGGATTTATCGATGGCGATTGGTGCTGTGTAGACTGCAACGGCGAACTGTTAGGGCCGGAAACCGGATAGCCGAGGCACCATTCGATGAATCAGCGGTGTTCAGACAGTCAATATTTCTCATTCACATCAGATGCTCCGCATCGTCACCGGGCCTTTTCATCCGGTTCTTGACCGTGCTCTGGTCGAGGATATTCGGTCTTGTAAGGCCGACGATCCCTTTGCTCCACTCGCTGTCATTGTTCCCTCGGCTTCCCTGGTCGAACAGCTGAAGCTGTTACTCACTCGACATGAGCCTGGCACTTTCCTCAATATCCATTTCCTGACGTTCCACCAACTGGCCCTTCGTCTGCGTGATGATCTCGCGACGCCCTCTGAGGCCGGTTCGGAACCGATCCTGCAACTGGTCGACGATTTCTTCTTCGAACAATTGGTGCGGCAAGTGGTTCGGCGCAAGCTTCCTGGGCTCGAACCGCTTGGGCGATTGCCTGGCTCACTCGGGATCTGGAGAGGTCTGTGGGCGACTGTGCGCGATTTAAAGGACGCGGTGGTTGACCCGAATACGGCGTTGCAGGCTCTTAGAGAACGGGTGTTCGAGGAGGAGGATCGAGCCTGGCTCCATTCCCTGTTCACCTTGCACGCGGCCGTTAGGGAGGCCGGTCGGTCGCTCGGCGTCGGATCTCCGGATGACCTCGCTGCGTCACTGGGCCGGGATCTCTCAGGATCCTTGTTTCTTAACAGGCTGCATCGTCTATTCTATTATGGTTTCTACGACCTCTCGCAAGTTCAACTCTCCTTCTTCGAGTCGGTGGTCCGTGTGGCTCAGACCACGTTGTATTTTCCGTTACAGGGTAGCCCGGCCTTTCTCTTTGGCCGCCGATTTTTCGAGCGTCATCTTCTCCCATTGGCAGACACCCACGAGGATCGGAGCGAGGGAATCGCAACGAGCGAGCTCGTCGAACTCTCGATCACAAACACGATCGGGATCGAAGAGGAGTTGTCGGCGGTATGCCGTGAAATTCTGACCTTGGTTGAAGTGAATGGCTATCGTTTCGATGAAATGAGTGTAGTGGCTCGTACGTTGGAGCCGTTCCAGGCCCGGCTTCAATCAGTGTTCGATCGCCATCTGGTCCCGTTCACAACAACGGCCGGCAGACCGTTGCTTCGCGAACCCTTGGTCAAGACACTCCTGCGCCTTGCTTCGCTTCCGCTCCACGATTTTGACCGCGCGGCCGTGCTGGATGTGGTGACGTCGCCTTTCTATTGTGCCAAGGGCACCGGCTCTACCGGAACGCATCACCGCCCTGATCTCTGGCGCTCTCTTGTCTACACCTTGGGCATCACAAAGGGAGAAGCGGAATGGAGCCGTCTGGCGGAGCCTGCCAGTTCATTGATTCTTCGCGATGCGGAAATGGAGCCTGACGAAGCCGGTGAGACGATAGATAGGACTTGCGACGAGACCCAGCGCATGTGTTTGTGGGAGATGGTGTCGCGATTGATTCACGATTGCCGGGCGCTCCCTTCACACGGATCAGTTGGAGTTTTGACGGATGCATTTCTTACCTTGACGAAATCCCATGTTCCTCTACCTGAACTCTCGGATTCCCCGTCGAGCGAGCTACGTGATTCGACCAATCTCATCAAGGTGGGCTCGCTGATCCAATCCTCATTGGCCCGTCTGCAGCACCTGGACCCACTTGGAGGAGACCTCTCATGGGAAGAATGGACGGAACTATTCCGGCGGGTATTGGACGAGACGCGCATTCCTATCGAGGAAGATCGGCGCCAGGGCGTTCGGGTATTGGATGCGATGACCGCCCGAGGGATGACGGTTCGGGCGCTCTTTGTTCTTGGCATGAACGAAAAAGTCTTTCCTCGATACGTACGGGAAGATCCATTTTTGCGGGACCGGCAACGAGCCGTACTGGAATCGACGTTGGGCTACAAAATCGATGAAAAACTGGCTGGGCACGAAGAGGAGGTACTCCTGTTTGAACTCCTCAGCCGCTCGGCAACCCATCGGTTGTATCTCTCGTACCAACGAGCGGATGAAACCGGGCGGGTCATGGCGCCGTCCGGCTTTATCGCCATGGCTATGCGCGACTCACGATTCATCGGAAAGGTGGAAAAGTCGATTCCGCGACGGTTGACCATGCAGATCAGCGAACAGCCGTCGATTCAAGATCTGTTGCCGGTCGAGGAATTGGCCTTGGGCTGCCTGTTGCATGGCTATGATGCGTCACCAATACTCGATGTCATGGGACGCGATCGGCCCCTCTTTGAGCAAGGCCTTACCACCCAGAAAACGATCGAGCGAGAATCCCCCGAACTTGGTCCATTCGACGGTATGGTCGGCGCGTACGGAACGGCGGCAGCAGAACGGAGCTTCTCGCCGACCGCGTTGGAGCGATATGCGATGTGCCCCTTTCAGTACTTCGCAGAAAAAGTCCTACGGTTGGAACCGGTTCGACGGCTCCAGGACGACCACGTACCTCCCGTCATGGTTGGAACGCTGCTTCACGAATCGCTTCGTGCAAGCTATGAGCGATTGCTGGAGCGTCAGTGGCCGGATGCTCAACTGACCGAGTCTGCGGTGCACTCTCTGGTGGAGGAAACCGTGGCGGACATCTTTGCTGTGCATGCTGCAAGCCAGGGGACGGGGCATGCTCTGCTGTGGACGTTGGCTCGTGAACAGGTGACCGCATTGGTTGGGGCGGCTGTCGCTTTCGACCGGGAGGAGTATCTCGTAACCGGGTTTCGTCCTGTCGCCTTTGAGGTAGCAGCCCAAGGAGCCGTCCCACTGGAGCACGCTGCTTCACCGGTTTCCCTCAAGATTCATGGCACCCTGGATCGTGTCGATTTCAGAGCCGAGCCTCCGGCGCTGCGCGTCGTGGACTATAAGTTTAAGCAGGGGAGCGAGATCACGCCTATGGATCGCAATCTGGCTCTCTCGGCCGTACGCGGATTTCGCTTGCAACCGCCGTTGTATGCCCGCATGACGCTCCCTTCCCTGCCGGCTGTCACCGACGTCCAATTACTGTTCCTGGCTCCGCAGTGGGAACAGAAGATCTCTCGCTCGGCCTTCGACGCAGGCCTCTGGACCGACCACACCGGCGACATGATCCGACAGACTCTCTCGACATTGATTCATGGGCTCACGAAGAGAGAGTTCTTTATTCTTCCTGATGGCTATTGCGATTATTGCGAATTCTCCGGCGCCTGCCGCCGCCACGATGCCATGGCCTGGTGGCGCTCGTATCGATCGCCTCAAGCCCGAGTCTTACGCCGCTTGAGAAAACAGAAAGTACGCGATGAGTGATCTGTTTACACTCACGGACTCTCAGGATCGATTCCTGGCAGAGACAACCTGCGATCGCAATGTCGTCGTAGTCGCAGGAGCCGGAACCGGCAAGACCACGATTCTCGTCAATCGTATCCTCAATCTCCTCATGAGAGAGCCGAGCCCCGTCGCCATCACAGAAATCGTGGCCCTCACTTTTACGAATAAAGCCGCCGCTGAAATGAAGCAACGGCTTCGCACGCAACTTCTTCAACTGACCGAGCAAGCGGAAGACATGATCGCAACCTTCCGGACCCGCTATCATCTCCCGGCCGATCAGATCGTGGATCGAGCGAAGACTGCCCTTGAGCAGATGGAAAAAGCTCAGATTGGGACCTTGCATAGTTTCGCTGCGCATCTCTTGCGACTCCATCCACTTGAATCAGAAATTGATCCATCATTTCAGGAGGATGACGGATCACGCTTCAAGGAAATGTTTCACTCAAGCTGGGGCCGATGGCTGGACGATGAGCTCGGAGCGGCCGGACCACAGCATGACCGATGGAGACGAGTTCTGACGCGGGCCAGCCTCGATGATCTCCAACAATTTACTGCCGCGCTTGCCGGGGATTTTGTTGACCTCGAAGAGCTGGATCGCCAATGCGGTTGCATCGAATTGGAGGGCGCCTTGCGCGGCTGGGTTGCGGCAACACATGATCGTGCCGCCACGCTTGTTGCCGCTCAAGATCGACCGAAACGACGTAAGGTGGAACAGATGCTCGCTGCTGCGCTGCAGTCGCTGAATCTCTTGTTGGAACATGGCCCATCAGGGCTCAGTCGGTTATCTCAGGATGAACGAGCAGCCCTGGAGAAAGATCTTGGAAAAGCCCCTGCCGGATGGGATGAGCTTGCGTTCCAGGAAGCGACTTCCGTTATCGAGTTTGTCCAACAATTTTTCCTGGTCGACCAATCGTACTTTCACAATATCGTGACGCTCGTGCGGCCCTTTCTCCAACAAGTGCGTCGAGAGTTTCTGAACTCCGGGTGGATTGCATTCGATGGGTTGTTGGCACGAGCCAAAATTCTCTTGCGGGATCACCGGGATGTCCGTGCTCGGATTAAACAGACCTATCGGGCGATTCTGGTGGACGAGTTTCAGGACACCGATCCGGTGCAGTACGAGATCATCCTCTACCTTGGTGAAAGGGTGGACAGCCATTGCATCGCATGGCATGACGTGGAGTTGGAGCCTGGAAAACTGTTTGTCGTGGGAGACCCCAAGCAATCGATCTATGCCTTTCGCCGGGCTGACATCGAAGCCTTCGAACGAGTGGTGGAGAAAATACGAGCGGGTGGCGGAGCGGTCTATTCTCTGGTCACGAACTTCCGTAGTGACGGCGCCGTGCTTGATGTCATCAACAACGTCTTCGACCGGCTTTTCCTTCCGACAGAACATGTTCAACCGGCGCATGAACGGTTGTCGGCCAAGCCTCAGCGTATGCCGGAAGTCTCAGTCTCAGGGACGCAACTCCGCCTCGTCACGCCGGGAGAGGACGACGAGGAATTCGATGTGCAGGCTGCGACCAGAGCAGAGGCGGAAGCCTTGGCACGCTGGCTGAGGGAGGAGCTTCTATCAGGCACGACGATAACAGACCGTGATCGTCAAGACGGCCCGCTCCAACCGGGCCACATTGCCTTGATCTTCAGAAAGTTGACCCAGGCCCAGGTGTATCTCGATGCGCTTCGCCGCTACGACATCGCGTATATCACTGACGGGGAAAAACATTTTTATCGGCGGCAGGAAGTGATTGACTTGGTCAACCTCCTCCGAGTTATCGACAATCCATACGATACGATCGCGCTGGTGGGAATCTTGCGCTCACCCCTTGGCGGGTTGACGGACCGGGACCTCTTGGATCTCCGGCAGAGAGAGGGATTGGACTATCGGCTACGGGAGCGGCTCTCTACCTGGAACTATCACCAGGCAGGCATGGTGAGGCGGCTCTATGAGGTGTTGGCGGAACTGCACCAACTTGCTCCCTTGCGACCTGTGCCTGACGCCATCGATTTGATCTTTGAAAGGTTACCCATACTTGAGTTAGCAGCCGCGTCGCTCCATGGGGAGCAAGCTGTAGCCAATCTGCGGAAGATCAGGGAAATGGCCGAGGCACTGACTGATCGTCCCCATCTCAATTGGACCGGGTTCGTTCATCTCATGATGACTAGGGTATCGGAACAGCCGGATGAAGCGGAAACCGCACTGGCTGAAGAATCGCTGGACGCTATCCGTGTGCTGACCATCCATAAAGCCAAGGGATTGGAATTCCCGGTGGTCATTCTTCCGGGCCTGCACCAGGGATCCAAGAATCCTCGCAAAGGGCCCTCCGTTCATCATGATTGGTCGAGCCGATGTTATAGCGTGCAGCTCGGAGGCCGCATGAATCTCGGAGCCGTGCTCGTCGAGATGAAGATGGCGGCCCGTGAAGAGGCGGAACAACGGCGACTCCTGTATGTCGGCATGACCAGAGCGCGTGACCTGTTGGTCTTATCCGGCGGGCAGACCACCAAACTTGGACATGATACCGTGCTTTCCCTGCTTAGCGAGACGATTGCAGACGGAGGAGCTCCTTCGTCGGATAACCATATCTGTATCGGGACCAGTCGGGTGACTCGTGTTACGACACCAGCCACTGCGGGAGTGAGACGGCACCGACAATCCTCTCTGTCCACTATTCCTCCTCCACTGGCCCTCGGCCCCATTCTCATTCGCCGACAGGCACGACAGTACGAATGGGAGCGGCGTAGAACGATGCCTCGACGGCTTACCGCTTCGAGCCTAGGAGAAAACAATCGCGGAACCATTCTGCCGTACATCAGCACAGGTCGTGACGCCAATCTGAGTCGGCTGGTGGGAGTCTGCGCTCATGCGGTACTCGAAGAGTGGGACTTCACCCGGAATCATATGGAAATAAGTTCTGTCATCGAGCAGGCCTGTCGCCGCTATGTGACACAGGACCATCTTCAACTAACAGCTGATATTACAGATGATCTTTCAGTGATATTTCATGGCTTTTTCGCTTCTGACTTCTACAAGAGGCTACGATGTGCAACGGTGCTTGGACGAGAAGTCCCGTTCGTCATGCCTATGGGTGAGGGACAGATAATGGAGGGGGTGATCGACCTGATTTACCGGCTTGAGGGGCGCATCTGGATTGCCGACTATAAGACGGATGATGTGACGGCTGAGGAAGCAGAGACTAGGGCGGGTCGCTACCGATCACAGGCGGAGATTTACTCGCGAGCTGTTGCGACGTTCATAGGATTGTCGTCTCCCTCCTTCCAATTTATTTTTTTAAGGCCAGGTATCGCCATCGACGTCTAGCAGACCGTTATTTGGTTTGTTTGGTTTGTCTCGTTTGTTTGGTTGACCCAGAGGAACGAAATAAACCAGATAAACCAAACAAACCAGATGAACCGGGTAAATACCCAATGACTGTCACACCGGAAGAATTCGATGCATGGATTCGAGAGGCGCTTGCCGGACTGCCTGCCCATTTTGCGAAGCTTGCCGATGAGGTTTCCATCGTGGTCGAGGAGGAGCCTTCGGCCGAAGTCCTACAGGATTTGGAATTGGAATCAGAAGACGATCTATTAGGGTTATATCAAGGTGTCCCGATCGATCAGAAGTCGTTCTTCCAATCTGCCGGTGAACTGCCAGCCCGTATCTCCATCTATCGCGGTCCCATCCTGCGTCTCTGCAGAACGAAGGCTGAAGTCATTCAAGAGGTCCGTGATACGGTCGTCCATGAACTCGGGCACCATGTTGGGCTCGATGACGACGAGATGCCGTACTAAATTAGGCGTTTAGGCGAAGGTTATCTAATAGTACGAGCCAAACCGTCCGGCGTTTTCTCGAATTCTACGACCTTACCTAAACGCCTTCAGCCTAACTACCTGGGTTAGGATTTGGCCTGAATCAAGGCCCGCCGCTGATAGCCGATGGCAAGCATGACGACTCCCACCACGACCATGGGAAAGGAGAGGAGTTGGCCCATGGAGAAGGATCCGAAGATGAACCCAAGCTGGGCATCCGGTTCGCGAAAGAATTCCACGATCATCCGGCAGACTCCATAGCCTGTGAGAAAGCTCCAGAAGAGGGTCCCTGGTGGTGGAGCGGTTTTCCAGATGATCCACAAGAGGGTGAATAGGAACACACCCTCGAGCCCTGCCTCATACAGTTGTGAGGGATGGCGGCAGGCAGGTCCTCCGCTCGGAAACACCATACACCAGTCGACATCGGTGGCTCGGCCATACAACTCCCCATTAATGAAGTTGCCGATTCGCCCAAACCCTAGGCCGATGGGCGTGGCAGCGGCTGCTAAGTCTGCTACCTGGTATGTGGGAAAACCATGCCGGTGGCTAAACCAAAATAAGGCGACGATGACACCAAGCAGGCCGCCGTGGAAGGACATGCCTCCTTCCCAGACTGCCACAATACTGGCCGGGTGTTGCATGTAGTAGGAAAAATTATAGAAGAGGGTATACCCAAGCCGTCCCCCAATAAACACTCCGAACGCAGCCCACACGATCATATTGTACACTTGGTCCTTGGTCATGGAGAGGCCGCTCGACTCCACTCGACGCTTGATCAGAAAATAGGCGCCCGCCAGTCCGATCAGATACATCAAGCCGTACCAGCGAAACTGCAGGGGACCCAGCTCAAGAAAAATCGGGCTAATGTTGGGGAAGGGAATCTCGTGCAACGAAGTCATTGACGCCTCGTGTTTCACATCGAGGATAATAGGGGAGGGTGTCATCCATTGCAAGCATGCCGGTAGTCCACAGAGGATCGATGCTGATCCTTGCTCAGAGCCAATTTGAGAGACCTACCACTTTCGTCTGTTGGATTTCTGTCACGCCTGTGTTGTGAGCTGTGAGGAAAACGCAACTGAAAATTAGCGCCTCTTAATCGTGGAACGAGAGCTGCGGCTAAAAAAAGGAGAATTCCTCGGATTCTGGTCTGGCACGTTTACTGCTGAGGAGATGGCGCATGAACGTGCAGCGCATCGGTAATCATATTCTCCATTCAACCGTGTCAAGGAGGCGTACCATGTCGACCCAGGAACATAGGGCAGCAAAGGTCGCAGCAATAGTGGCAGGTGGGGCGGTGCTTGGAGCGGGAATTGGATTGCTCTTCGCCCCGAAAACGGGGGCAGAAACCCGGCGAGATGTCGGTCGCTATGCAAGAAAGGCCCAATTGCAAACGGTTCGGTGGGGTCGTACCGTTCAATCCGGTGTGAAAGAAGCCATGGCCCGCAATAAGCCTCTTATTCAGACTGACGATCAGAAGCCACGGATCGAAGCAGTCTAGTTGGCCTGGGTCGGCTCGTTCAGGAACTAAGCTTGTGGGGCAACTGTTTTTGCCATGCCACATTGTTCGTGACGAACTGCCACGAACAATGTGGAGTGGCGCGAGGAGTGGGACTCGCGTGATGTGTGGATTCTGGGGTGTCAGTCGCGCGTGTCCCGCTCGTCTCACTTGAGTCAGGCAACGGCGATTGCTCCATCGCCTCGATCAGGGCAGATTTAGTTCTCGAGGATAGAGTCCTGACAAATCCCACACGGCAACAATGGTTATCAGTCATTCAGTTTCAGTCATGTTTGTGCTACCCTTCGCCACATGCCCAAGTCGCCCTCGACGGAATCCAAGCGCGGCGCTGTGGTGGAACCGGCAGACACAGGGGACTTAAAATCCCCCGGCTTAAAAGGCCATTCGGGTTCAAGTCCCGACAGCGCCACCAATCCCTCGCAACGCAACCAGCTGCCTTCCGCTCGATATCCGCAAGCGTGGACCAGTTCGGCAGTGTAGTGTCACCGTCAACGGTTCACTACGCAGAGGCACAGCCTGCGACTATCGAAGAATGCATCGAACTTCGAGACATACTGAAGAGTAATCTCCAAACCGGCACGATCACAGGAAAAGTCTGGACACTTCAGATTGCGATAGAGAAGACGTTTGAATCCGTGTGGACGAAGTACCCCAGCCGAATTCCCCTTTCACTTCATGCCGCATGCACGTTTCCACAATGATCGGCCAATACTTTCTGGTGCAATTGGGTGCCATCCGTCTTCGGCTGAGTCGGAGTGAATGGGTTGGCCTCTTCCCATTTGTCCTGAGAAGAACGTGATCACGAGTGTGCGACTGCGCTCTTCTGCACAGTCGTATTCGTTTTGCACCTTGTAAGACGAAAACGGGGCGGGCGCGTTGGTTTGTAGTGTGGTGTAGTTGTACAAACTCCACATCTTTACCAGGCCTCCTTTACTGCGAATAGTGCCAGGATCTAAGTACACAGCTAATCCTGCGTCGTCACCGCCACCCGGCAAGACTACCCACTCCGCATACGCTGGTCCGCTACTCAATAGTAAGAGGATAAACAAGAAGAAAGCGTGTCGGTTGGGAGCTAGGAATCGGGATGTAACCATGTGCTACGTTCTCCAGCGGTGAGTTCGTTGTATTTACTCCCACAAGCAAATGTTTTTGTTCCATCAGCCATCCTGTGATACCAGAACGCTGCGTCATGTTCTTTTTTACATAGGACACAGTAATTCGTTGGATATGCCATGAATTTCCTTTGGCCTAACGGCATTAAGAACCGTGAAGGGAAGGTCAAGGCTGCTCTTCACCAGGCGGCTCATTCTAGAAGGGTTGCGAACGAAGGCGCAAGGGCAGGATAGCGGGGGATGGTTGTATAAGCCCCTTGCGTCATACTCACAGCTTCTAGTTAAGTATCGTCGGTTTCGCCAAGATTCTCTCTACGGTGCTGGATAACTGCGGCAATTGCAGCCGGGGATGCAGGACTTAAAATCCTGGGTCCCAAAAGGGCATGTGGGTTCAAGTCCCACCATCCGCACCATATTGCCTCAGGCAGGGGTGAATATTTCTCAGCCCTGCCACGAGCAAACTCACGGCACAATCCCACCACACAAAACCCTCACCTTGGTAATTTGGCCAAGGACACCCGTGACGTTACACCCTGTATTACTCATGGGTTACGCTAGTGTGTTCATGGCTATGCTAAAGTTTGTTGGTAGCAGTGAATCTTAGATGGTCACGTTTATCTGCAAAGGAGGGATCTGTGAGTAAACCCATCCTCTATCATGACATTGATGGTGTGTTGTTCGGTGAATACGCGGGAGAGTTCCAACTCCGGCCTGGTACCAAGACATGGATCAAGTGGGCACATGAACAGTTCGATATTGTGTTTCTCACCATGTGGAGACATGAAGAAATTGACACGTTGTTGTCTGTACTTATGGTCGAGAAATTTATGAAATCTTTACAAGCTCCAGGCTTCCATTCTGCGAACTGGAAGAAGTACGAAAACAAAGAACTCTGGGTTGCGGACGCGGTCGCGAAGACAGGCACGCGTGACTGGCTTTGGATAGATGATGAGGTTCCAACCGTGGAGAGACTCCAGCACCTTGGTCTTGATCCAAATCGGTGTTTGAGGGTTAATCCGAAGGGGGCCGACGAACTAGAAATTCTCAAAGAAAAACTTGTCCAACTTCTCAGCCGTGCCAAAGCTGCCTGAGATTAATTGAGCCTCATTCCATCAGACGTTGTTTTGTGCCTGCGATCCTTCTCTCGACAAAACAGGGCCGGCGAAGAGCCATTCATTCCCTCTCGCTAGCCTCTTGCGCCCTGCTTCATAGCCCTCCTACAATACGACCCCGTGAGCGATCTCCATGGCCATCAGACATCGTTCCTTCGGCATTTCCCGAGCATGGTCTCGCAGATACGCTGAGCATGAAACTGACAAGGATTGCTTCACCCAGTTGCTTGGCGTTTATATTGTTGACGGGCACCACTTTGGAGATGAGCGAAGCGGGTGTGCTCTTGCCGGGAACCAAGGCTGAGGCAACAGTCGAGCCGCCCCCTACAGTGCCACTCGATAAAAAATCTTTTAAGACTGTGCCTTTCGATCCTGCGCCCTCGGTGTCACAACGACGTGAGCTCGAACAGGCCATTGCGTCTTGCGTGAAGACAGTTGAAATGCAGGTGCCGGGTGGTCACTTTGAAGCGTCTGCGGATCGAGGTATGGTGAACACTATCGGTATCGACAGAGAGAATTTCAAGTTTTGGAGATGTATGACAGAGAGCGGACACAAGATTACGCCAGTCGACAGATGAGACGACTAGTTGTGCAATCATCGGGCACGACATAAAAACGTTTAGTCTATGGAGCATATGCGTCAGATTCTTTTTACTTCTCCACGTAAGTGCAGGTTCGACGGGGCCTGGCAGGCGTATGGGACTGCCACGTGATCTTCTCCCATACCCTCACCATTGTCTTGTCATTCATCTGTCTGGCTGCTCCGGCGTGGGCGGACCTCAAGACCGGTGCGGACGCCTATCACCGCGGTGACTATGCGACCGCCTTGCGTGAGTCGCAACCATTGGCCGAGCAGGGGAATGCCATCGCGCAGTACCAACTTGGACTACTGTATGACAACGGCCAAGGTGTGCGAAAAGACGATACGCAAGCACGGCAGTGGTACGAGAAATCCGCCGAACAAGGATACGCAGATGCCCAGGTCAACCTGGGGATTCTCTATGATTACGGACGGGGTGTTCAGCAGGATTTCAAGAAAGCCGTGTATTGGTATCGCCTGTCAGCGAAGCAAGGCAATCACTTAGCACAAAGAAGGCTGGGGCTCATGTATGAGCGTGGGGATGGGGTGCAACGGGACTATGTTCAGTCCTATATGTGGTACATCCTCGGAGCCGCCAATGGATCAGAGCGAGGGATTGCGCTACGGGACACCCTCGCCAAACAGATGACTCCCGAGCAAATCGACGAGGCACAAAAATTAGCCCAAGAGTGGAGACCCAAAGCCAAATAAGCAACGACCACCCGCATGAGATTGTACTGAATCCCTGCATGACCAACGGCCCGCACCTAGCCATCTAAAAGGGCATCGATGTGATCTCGTGGGTTCGTTAGGTTATTGATTCACCCAGGAGAAGTTCGCGCGAAACTATGCTCGAATAAGCAGATGGTCAATGCAGGCAGATCCCTGGATAGGCCTGGATGCGGGAGGATCGATACATCGTTTGAGTCTTATCCGGTCATTTTGACTCACCTGGATCACTTCTACTTCAATCCAGTGCTTCTGAATCTTTTTGACTTTTGCCAGCTGGATGTCTACGAAGGCCTCCTCGCCTTCCAACCACAATTGGACTTTCACAAGATCACCTGCCCGTAGGTGATCCGGGGTGATGAGCTTATGTCCATCCCCCGACTTTTCGAGAACACACCCATCGGCTTGAAGCTGGCTGCTTTCGCTGGCGAGCACGCAGTCAATAGTAATCTTCGGACCAGTTCCTCCAACCTGTTGTGATCCCTGAGCCATAGAGTTCTGCAGGATAGTGTGACCCATGGGGGTCCGGCTATTCCTCAAGAGAAGGGGAGGCTTACCCGAAATGGTGATGCACTCTGTATCCTTCGAACCTATTGAACGGCTATCTTTGAGTAAGTTTCGGACAATGCAGGGAAGATAGCGAGACTTAGCCGCATTATTCATGGTCGCTTCTGCTACAATCGCCGACGCCGAACCGTTTCGACGATGAGTCTTCGGCCATCGAACTCGCAAGGATGCTCAGCGAATGTGCGATGAGCTGCTCATGAACTGGGCGGATTGTGTTTCTTTTCAGAGTTCAATCTCGACGCGACCGGTTGATATGTCTTGTTCCGTTGAGTCAAAGAAACCGACATATCACGACATTTGAATGGGATGAAGCAGGGATTTGCAGTTCCATGAATGAGGAGGAAATTACTATGACAGGCGGGTCACCCTCTCAGCGATTCCTAGGGCTTGGAGCCATTTTGGCGGGATGCGGTGTCGCAGCCGGCGCATTTGGCGCCCACGCGCTCAAGGAAATTTTGGATGTGCCTATGCTCCAGGTCTTCGAAACCGCGACTCGATATCTGATGTATCATGCGTTTGGGCTGTGTATTGTTTCTTGGGCCATTGACCGTTATCCGCGACAAGGCCTTGAAAAATCAGGATGGTTTTTCATTCTGGGGATGGTGCTCTTTTCCGGCAGTTTGTACGTGGTCTCCCTTGCGGGTATCCGATGGATGGGGGCTGTCACACCAATCGGTGGACTGGCGTTTTTGATAGGCTGGATACTGTTAGCGTGGGGAGTCTGGCGAGAAGCGCTTCCTCATACTGCAAGCCGTACTCCCTAATCATGACGAATCGAGCATAAGAAAGGCGAGTTAGGTTCGACTCGAAGAGTTTGGATGTCGTCGCCTCGTCTCATTTGTCCCGTATTTCCCGCCAGTCGCGCAGTTCTACTAAGGCGCACAGCCGGCTGTTCTTTTTGCACTAATAGAGCCCCAGCCCCCTTCGGAATTTGAGAAGGTACCTTCGAGACGTTGGCCTTCTTTGCTGAATTGCAGGCTATCTTCTTGGATCCGCCCATCGATTTCCCACCGTAAATAGACATTCTCGCCCAAGACGATCGTTTCCACGAGTCCTACCAGAGTAGTCTGCGTATGTCCTGCCGGCGGAAAGAGGAGCAGAAGTTTCTGTTCTTGATGGTGCTGCTGATGGTTGTGAATAATCCACTGCCACGTCCCACAGAGCCGGGCTTGTCCGCGGAGTCCCCGCACCCGGTCTTTCCAATTCCTTATCCGATCCCACTCCTGATAGCTGGTCTGGACGGCGTCCACTTCCAGCCGAATGGCTCGCTCAAGGGCCGTAACCAACAGGGGCGATGCAGATGACGTCTGTTTTTCCTTGGCCCATTCTGGAGAGTCGACCACTTCCAAGAGTTGTTTCAGTGCGTCATGCCAGACTGCATTGGCTTGTTGGTCGAGCCATTCCCTGGATCGGAAGGATTCAAGTAATCGGTCACTCATCATCGCGAGTTGCTGACTCTCGACTGCCTGTCTGACGGTTGAGGCGAGGTGCCAAGCCGCCAGACTACCCATCAACCGCAGCGATGCGGCAGTCAGATCCGGCACGAGGAGTTCTTTTGCGAGCTTGGGCGGCAGAGATTTGGTCTTCAATGTCCTGACGACATCGCCTACTCGTAACGTTGGACCGATTGCCGAGGCGAATAGATCGAGCGCGTCTTTGTCGGACGCCATCTTGGCCAATTGATCCGCATGGGCACGAATGACCGATGGAAAATCCGGTGTGGAACTTGGAAGAGATTCGTCTGCCCCGGCATTGAGGCAAGTTCCTAATACAGAGATGAGTGTCATCGCCAGAGCGAGAACGGTTCGAGCGTGGATTGGTCCTCTCAAGAGGATGAATGTGCGCATGGCGTTACTCTACCGTGCTACCCTCTACGCCCTCAAGCGAGAACCTCTGAACGTATGCGCTGAAACGATTGGTTAGCTGCCCTGGAAGCAGTTCTTGAGGAACAGAGCGGTTGACTCCCACGCTTCCGCGGTCGTGTCGGCGCGGTAACTCTCCACGCGTTGTTCATTGCAAAACGCGTGGGACGCATTCGGGTAGGTTCTGATTTCGACGCGTTTGCGATGCTGAGCTGCGGCTACACGCAAGCGATCCACATCCTGGCTGGGCACCCACTGGTCCTGGCCGGCCTGGTGATAGAGTACCGGACAAAACAGATTTGCGATGGCGGCGTCAGTCTGCATCACTCGTCCGTAATAGACGACCGCTGCTCGCAACCGTTTTCGTTGACAGGCGAATCGAAGCGCAAACGATCCGCCCATGCCGTACCCGACCACGCCGTGGATATTTCGCTTGATGTGATCGCGTGTATTCAAGAATTCACAGCAGGAATTGATGTCTTGCAAGACAAGCGATTCGTTCAGCTTGCCCATGAGCGCCTCCGCAACCTCTGCATTGGCCGTCACCATGCCTCCCAGTCGCCCGTATAAATTCGGAATGATGACTCCATAGCCTTCGCACGCCAACCTGGCGCCGAGATCTTTGATTTGCGCCGTCAGCCCCCACGCTTCATGCAAGAGGACGAGTCCGGGATAGGTTCCCTTTTCCTGTGGCCAAAATTGAATACACTCCACCTGCACATCTTTCGAAACGCGTGTGCGGATGTAGGGATCGGCGGCAGCATCCGTTAATGTGGGAATGGCGACACCGCTTGGAAAGCGGGCTGTGCCGGTGCCGATTTGATCCAAAGTAAAGGGAGCGATGGTCGATGTCATTGTGCAAACTCTTCTCGATCAGCGTTGTACTGGACAAGCCCCATTCACACGAGGCTGATACTACGCGCGCGCGTACTATAGGGACTGGGCCTTCACGCTGTCAATGTGATTGCATTGAATGAGTTTTAGTTGACCCTGCATGCAATGAAGACTAAAGTTTTCTGACTTTCACACTGTGAATGATGACGATGCCGCTTAGAATCGGTCTCATCGGCGCAGGCCGTCACGGTAGCCGGTATATCCGCCATCTCCTGCATGATCTGCCGGGAGTGAGTCTTGCTGCTCTCTGCCGTAAACGGATCGGGGAGGGACTGTCTTCGCTTGCCCCGACGGATATCCCGATCTATGGAGATTATCGCGCCCTAATTTCCGATCCGACAGTCGAGGCAATCGTCGTGGTGACTCCTCCGTCGCTTTGTCCTGAGATCTGTCTTGAGGCTGTGAGGGCGCGGAAGCCCATTCTCATTGAAAAGCCCTTGGCGCCGACAGGTCGTGAGGCACGAGCCATGGTGGCGGCGGCGGAAGCAGCAGGCCTGTTGTTGATGACCGCACAGACCTTGCGGTTCGATGCGACGATGCTCATGCTAAAAGATCATTTGGGGAAAATCGGCCCGCTCCGGTACGCCACGTTCACCAGCCGGATCGAAACGAATGTCAGCGCTCAAGTTCGATCGCCGATACCAGGTCAACGTGGGGCGCTATTGGAATTTGGGATTCATCTTTTTGATGCCGTGTCCTTTCTCATCGGCGAAGAAGTGGTCGCTGTCCGCTCCGAGTTGGACCATCTTCCGACGGTGGCGCCGGATACGATGGCGATTGTGCAGGCCTACACCGCGAGTGGTGTGCGATGTATTATGGACATTGCACGTGTCGCAGCGGGGAGGGTGGCAAGAATGGAATGGGTGGGAACTCAGGGCCAGATCGCCGCTGATTGGTTTCACCAGCGGGTAAGCGGCGTCGTCTTCGGCGACACTGCTCCATTTGAATGGGCCGTCGAACCGCAGCAGACGATTCTCGCCACGCTCCGTGCCTTTGCCCGCGCCATCGAAACGAATACACCGCCGCCTATCTCCGGGCGGGATGGGTGTCGCGCCGTTGAGGTGGCTGACGCCTGCTATCGTTCGGCAGAACTTGGTGGAGTCACCGTTAGCGTCTCTTCTCTCCGCTAGCAAGATCGCCGTGCGAAACGTGCGGGACGAGCGAGGGTTCGAGGTCCGAAGTTCGAGGTTTTCTGAACTTCGAACCCAGAACTTCGAACTTTGTGTCGGGTTGTCGCGCTTTTCCCGCCAGTCTCGCCCGTCTCACTTGAGTCAGGTATCGGCAACGATATGCGTGTCTGTTTCTTCAACCCCATCGACTTGGTGGATCTTTGTGATGACCACATCCGAAAGGGCCCGTTCGTCCGCGACAGTGATGAACATGATAATATCCGGCCGCCCAAAGCATGAGTGGGCTTGTTCGACGCCGGCGAGGCGTTTGAGTGACTGCAACACATCTTTTGTCCGGCCGGCTTTGACCTTGATGAGAATATAGGCTTTGGTTGCCATTGCATTCCTCCCTATTGCAGTGAGTGTGTTCCGCCAGGCATCTCTTGCCTCCGTTGCGCAAATACTTGCTGAAAGGTCTGTCCCCGTTGCACGAAGGTCTTGCGTGCCTTTGCAATGAGTTCCATCAACCAATCGAAATCCGCCGGATTGACGTTGAATTGGTGAAAGCCCGGCGCTAAACGTTCTCGTTGATCGATCGGTGTGGCGGCCCACTGGTCACTGAGTGCCTCAAGCACGTCTGAAGTCCAGCCTGACGAATGGAATCGGGACAGAGCTGTGTCTGCGTTGCGGCCTCGCTGTGTTGCCAACGCATGAGCTAGGAATACCTTCACGTCCGGATCACTACTCTTCAGAAATACCGATTGAAATTGGATAACGGCTTTGATGATACGGTTCGCCTCGGGAGTGTCTTCTGGCGGCAGTACTTCGGCATCCTGAAGTGTGGCAAGGACTGCCATCGACGCGCCAACTGGTCCGATCGGAGTCGTTCCACGGCCAGGCACTTGAGCCCACATCGGACTGCCGGCTCCCAAGATGAGACCGCTGACGAGAAAATACAGCGGCAAATGATAGGGCAGTGTGATGTGTGAGGGGTGTGCTCGCAGGCTTGACGGCAGACAGTGAGACCGGACAAGCATGAGAAGGGATTATACAGAAGGGCAGTCGAGGGTGCTAGCGGTCGACGAGGCGATGACAACAGGGGAAATGGAACCAATTCCTTTTGTCTGCAACGGTTTCGGTTGAAACCATTCGATGCCGTTTCTATAATCCAACGGCTTCGCACCTTCCTCTGGGAGTGTCTCCATGCTTGCAAAAGTTTTGAGCGCGGCACTTGTCGGTATCGATGCGCATCTGATCGATGTGGAAGTGGATATAGCCGGAGGGCTCCCGCAATTCTCGGTCGTCGGTCTGCCCGATGCGACGGTACGGGAGAGCCGCGATCGAGTTCGCTCGGCGCTCAAGAATACGGGTTTCCATTTCCCGGCAAAGAAAATCACCGTCAATCTCGCTCCCGCCGGAATTAAGAAGGAAGGCTCCGGCCTCGACCTCGCCATAGCCATTGGGATTCTCGTCGCGGAAGAAGTCATTCCACCTCAGAACGTCCAAGGTCGCGTGTGTGTCGGTGAACTCTCGTTGGACGGACACATCAAGGCCATTACCGGCGCCTTATCCATCGGGATTGCCTGCCGGCCTGACCACAGTCTTCTCTTGCCGGCTGAGAACAGTCAGGAAGCGGCTGTGATACAGGGCGTAAAAGCCTATCCGCTCCATACGCTCCCCGAAGCCGTGGCATTTCTCAATGGCACGACTTCGGTCGACCCTGCGTATGCGGACCGGGACCGCTTCTTTGCCATACGCCCGGTGGAGGAGGATGACTATGGCGATGTGAAAGGACAGAATCATGCGAAGCGCGCTCTGGAAATTGCGGCAGCCGGAGGGCACAATCTTTTGATGGTAGGACCACCCGGATCGGGTAAGACTATGCTGGCCAAACGATTACCGACGATTCTTCCCCTCATGGAACCGGAAGAGGCAATCGAAACAACCCGCGTCCATAGCGTATCCGGACAGTTAGCGGCCAATCATCCGCTGCTCACCATCCGTCCATTCCGTGCTCCACATCACAGTATTTCCGACGCCGGGCTCATCGGAGGGGGAACAGTTCCTCGGCCGGGAGAAGTATCCTTGGCGCACAATGGCGTATTGTTTTTGGACGAATCTCCTGAGTTTCGACGTCCCGTTCTAGATGGATTGCGTCAACCCTTGGAAGACGGGCATGTGACCCTGACGAGAGCCAGCGGTTCGCTTCGTTATCCCGCGAGATTCATGCTGATTGCCGCAATGAATCCTTGTCCTTGCGGATATTATGGCGATCGCACGCGTGAATGTGTCTGTACTCCGCACCAGATCCGCCGCTACCGAGCTAAATTGTCGGGACCTCTTCAAGATAGACTCGACATTCACATCGAGGTCCCTCCAGTGTCCGTGCGGGACTTGCATGATAATGGCCCACTGGCGGAACGTTCCGACTCGATCCGGTCGCGCGTCATGGTTGCGCGCGATCGGCAGCGTGACCGGTATCGTCAAGACGGGATTCACTCGAATGCTCAGTTGAAGCCTCGCCTCCTGAAGCGGTATTGTAGTTTGAATGTGCAGGCTCATGAACTCCTGGAACATGCGCTGACCAAGCTTGGACTGTCGGCTCGAGCCCATGGGCGCATTGTGCGTGTGGCGAGAACCATTGCCGATCTCGCAGGCTCTGATATGATTGAGTCGCTGCATGTGGCGGAAGCGATTCAATACCGCAGCCTCGACCGTCGAATGGAGTTTTAAGGATTTCCTGTGTGGTCGTCCGTGAAAGTCTTTCTCTGGTGGTTCATTGTCGGCGCCACCATGGCGCTGGCCGTGATCATGTTGCAAGGCGGCATTCGGGAAGCCATGCAAACGCCGGGTTCCGTGTGGGGACTGAAGTTGGTCGAGCTGTTCACGACTATTTTAGGAGGGGGACTGTTGGGTGGCTGTCTTGCATTGATTCTGGATCGCATCAAGAAATCGTAATCGTGCGTCTTGCATCATCGTGAAATGAGGTCATAGATGGACGTGGAAGTGGGTTCGAATCTGTACCGCAACACTGACGGCGTGATTGAGATCGAGGGAGTTCCGCAGATTCAAGTCGCGTTCAAACCACACACGGGCGCCTTGCTGGTGAACTTTGCGCTGTTCGATGCGGATGGGAAACTGACGGCGAAGCTCAACGAGAGTACCCTGATGGTCAATGAAAAGCGCGCGCACGAAGTGACGAAGACTCCAAAGAATCTCCTACTCACACATTCCGTTTCGGGAACCGTCATCTTACAGATAGATGTGAAGGCGCCCGGCATCGTGGCGTTCACCAAAGGGGAGTTCCATACGATCAAAGGCCACGTGATCCAGATATCTGCCACAGAATGGAAGATCGACAAGTTGCGTGCGAGCGGCACGACTCACGATGCGAAAGGCGGATCGGTCGTTCTTGGCTGAAGCGTCTTGTTCATTTGGTCTATTCGGTCTGTCTGGTCTGTCTTGTCACTCGGTCGAGTAAGGTCGGCTCTTAGCTAACCAGATAGACCAGATGAACCAGATAGACCGGTCTTCCGCCTGTTAGCCTGTGACCGCCGGTACGATGACGATGTGCCGGTCCTTGAGATCGACGGTTGCAGTTTCTCCATCCCGCAATTCACCCTTGACCAGCTGCCGCGCCATCGGCGTTTCAATTTCCTGCTGGATCAATCGCTTCAAAGGTCTCGCTCCATAGACTGGATCGTAGCCACGCTCTCCCAGATGCCGCAAAGCCGCCGGCGTCACAGAGAGAGAAATTCGTCGCTCTGCCAAGCGTGCCCGCAACCGCTCGAGTTGGATCTCGACGATTTTCGCGAGTTGTTCAGTCTCCAACGGGTGGAAGACGACCGTTTCGTCGACACGGTTCAAGAATTCAGGACGGAAGTGTTCTCGTAATTCCGCCAATACGAGGGAACAGACCTCGTCATAGGACGCGTGCCGTTGCTGTGCCTCAAGAATCAGCGGGCTCCCGATGTTCGATGTCATGATCAATACCGTATTTTTGAAATCGACGGTCCGGCCCTGAGAGTCCGTCAACCGGCCGTCGTCCAATACTTGGAGCAGCACGTTGAAGACATCGTGATGGGCTTTTTCGATTTCGTCGAATAGAATGACGGAGAACGGACGCCGCCGCACAGCTTCGGTCAATTGCCCACCTTCGTCGTAACCGATGTAGCCGGGCGGGGCTCCGATCAGCCTGGCCACCGTGTGTTTCTCCATATACTCGGACATATCGATTCGAATCAGGTTCGCCTCGTCATCGAAGAGCGTTGCAGCAAGGGCTCGCGCTAATTCGGTTTTTCCGACTCCGGTCGGGCCGAGAAAGAGGAACGAACCAATGGGCCGATTGGGATCTTTAATACCGGAGCGCGCTCGGAGAACCGCGTCCGCAACCGCCTGCACCGCTTCATCCTGACCGACCACTCGTTGATGCAGCAGATCGCCGAGTTTTAGGAGCTTCTCCGTTTCACCTTCGACCAGCCGGGAGACGGGGATTCCCGTCCAGCGGCTGACCACGGCTGCGATGTCATCTTCATCGACCTCTTCTTTGAGTAACCGGCTTTCACCCTGTTTCTTGCCCAGTTGTTGTTGTTCCAACGCCAGTTCACGCTCAAGCCGTGGCAGCTCTCCGTATCGTAGTTCAGCGACGCGATTGAGATCGTAGGCGCGTTCCGCGCGCTCTATCGCCTGCTTCGCTTCCTCCATTGCTTCTCGAGTTTTGCGCAGCCGCGCCACTGAAGCCTTTTCAGAATCCCATCGAGTCTTGAGCGTCTGTAAATCTCGTTGTCGCTCATCCAGTTCCTCCTCGAGCGTCGCCAGCCGAGCCTGACTGGCCTGATCATGTTCTTTCCGCAAGGCTTCTCGTTCGATCTCCAGCTGCATCACCTTCCTCGAGACTTCATCGAGTTCCGCCGGCAAACTATCGATTTCAGTACGCAGACGGGCAGCCGATTCATCAACCAGATCGATGGCTTTGTCCGGGAGAAAGCGGTCGGCGATATACCGATTCGAAAGTTTCGCAGCGGCGACCAGCGCCGCGTCTTTAATGCGTACGCCATGGTGCACTTCATAGCGTTCCTTGAGTCCGCGCAGAATGGAGACGGTGTCCTCCACCGTCGGTTGATCAACCAGTACTGTCTGGAACCGCCGCTCCAACGCGGCATCTTTCTCAATATGTTTTCGATACTCGTCCAGAGTGGTTGCACCGATTAAATGCAACTCGCCACGGGCCAGCATGGGCTTGAGCAGATTGGCGGCATCCACGGCTCCCTCCGCCGCGCCCGCTCCCACAACGGTGTGCAGCTCATCGATGAAGAGCAGTACATTCCCTTCCGACGCCTGTACCTCTTTAAGAACCGCTTTCAATCGCTCTTCGAATTCGCCACGAAATTTCGCGCCGGCGATGAGCGACCCCATGTCGAGCGTAATCACGCGCTTTTTCTTCAGCCCTTCCGGCACATCTCCCTTGATAATGCGTATCGCAAGTCCTTCGACAATGGCCGTTTTTCCGACACCTGGTTCGCCGATGAGGACGGGATTGTTCTTGGTCCGACGTGAAAGAATTTGGATGACTCGACGAATTTCTTCATCCCGTCCAATGACGGGATCCAATTTCCCTTGCCCGGCCAGCCGGGTGAGGTCGCGGCCATATTTTTCAAGGGCTTGGTAGGTACCTTCCGGGTCCTGGCTGGTCACACGTTGAGACCCTCGCACCTGTTGCAACGCGCCTAAGAGTCGTTCTTTTGTCAGGCCAAGCTTCTTGAAGACGCCTCCTTCTTGGACCATAGAGAGAATGACATGCTCGATGCTGAGATAGTCGTCTTTCAGCGCGCGTTGTTCGTCTTCGGCTTTGGTCACAATCTGACTGAGCCGTGACGTCACATGGAGTTGGCCCGGACTTGCCCCGGTTCCTTGGACTTGAGGCAACCTCGCCAGTGCTTGTTCCACAGCCTGACGAACGGAAGGCACTGACAATCCCGCCTGTTCGAGGAGCGAGCCCGCGAGACCGTTTTCTTGCTCCAAGAACGCGAGTAACAAATGCTCTACATCGATTCCCTGATGACTCCGCCTCGCGGCATGAGAAGACGCAGCCTGGAGGGCCTCTTGTAGTTTGATCGTCATTCGATTCATATCCATTGGATCACTCCCTCACCGCCTATCCATTCGCACTGTGTCATAGACATAATCATAGGATTGAGTGAAGTCAACCATTCACGAACGTCTACTCCTTGACCCGGTCACCCCCCTCAGACTATTGTCTGCCATGTCACTCATGTTCACTGACACCCTCGCCCTTTATCGGAACGCCTTCCGCAAAACTGGACAGTCGCTTGCGCGAGGCTGGATGACCATGCTGGCCGTTGTGGGATTTGGCTTTCTACTGGTCGCAGCGAGTCAGATTGCCTCATCGCTCGGCATGATTGGAGGGTTCTTGCTCGGTGCGGTCAATGCATTGTTGGTTGGTGCGACCCTGAGTTTGATCGAGCAGTCGATTCGTCAGGGGAGATCAGTGGCATTCCAGGATATCATTGGAAGTTTCGGTCACTATTTTTGGGATGTCATCGGCATTGGATTTATCCTATGGCTACCGCTCATGGCTCTCGACCTGACCATGCAGGCGAACCCCTATGGACAACTTCTCTCATACGCAGCATTTTTGCTCATCTTTCTCTTGCTGAACCCGGCGCCGGAAATCATCTATCAAGTTCGTCATGATTCCCCGCTGGAGGTGTTGAAGACCTCGTATGAGTTCATCCTCGAGAATTGGATCGAATGGTTTCTTCCTTTTGTCGTCATGATGATCCCCATCATCCTCTCACCCACGGGCCTGCAAACATTTTTTTCTCTCTCTAATCGAGCAGGAAGGGGGGCGGGTTTGGATTTTGCCCAGGTCCTCGTATTACCTTTCACGATCATAGGCGGCTGGCTAGACTACGTGGGTGTGCCTTCCTCGATCAGCTGGTATTTGGGTGTGGTGCTCACACCACCGCTTGCCGTCGCCATGTTATTGTTTCGTGGCCATCTCTTTGCATCCTTGCATGGGGTATCACGACGCCAACGCCGATTTGTCTCACCATTCAACCAGTAGAGACGTGTCGTGTCGTAGAAAAGTGTGCGGGTCCGACTCTCCTGATTGGAAGTCGCCCTAAACTCTCTCGTTCGGTCGCTCCCCATAATAAGAAGGCGGATAGGGCAGGGAAGGGTTTGTTTGCCTGATCCCTTGAGGCTCAAGGGAAAATAGTGTATGGAAGCACCTACAATCTCTACAGATATCCGCAATTCTCAAAGCTGAGGAAGAGCTTCGTTTATGCGTTTGTCGATCTTTTGGCGCATCGTGCTCACGTCCCTCGTTATCATCGTGGTGATGGCGGGAGTGAACTTGTATGCGTTGTTTCAATTGCGTCAGCTGACGGCCTTGAGCGCCAATATGGCTACTCGCCATTATCCGGCGATCGAATCAGCCAAACGTTTGCTCACCGTGCTCTATGCCCAACTCAATAGCGAAAAGAAATATCTGGCTGTACGTGATGCCACGTTCCTACTCCATTTCGATGAAGAGGTCGACGAATTCCATCGTGGACTCCAGAACCTTGAAGCACAGGAACTCACCCCCCAAGGCATTCAGCTACTTGAGGATGCCAAACGCCTGCAGCAGGAACGGCTTGTCATTTTCCATTCAGAGTTGGAGAAGGGCGTGTCACCCCCTGCGCCACTATCTGCGGACTACGAAAGTCGGCGAGACGCATTAATGGATCGCATCAGCGCCACACTCCAACAGTTTATCGATCTTCATGAGACCGGTATCAGTGTCGGCGTCAGCCGATCACGAGAGAGCTCGGCGCAGGCCGAAGCAGTGACCGAGCAGCTCGTTTTGCTTGCGCTCGTATTCGGGATTACGCTTGCCGGTTTTGCCAGCTATACCATCCTACGTCCGCTGCGCCAATTGCAGAGTCATATCAAACAGATCGGGCAGGGTGATTTCCGTACGTCGCTGAATATTCGAGCGCCTAGCGAGTTGCGTGATCTCGTTGACGCGGTCAATTGGATGGGCACCAAACTTCAAGAGCTGGACGATATGAAAGGGGAGTTTCTCGCCCACGTCTCTCATGAATTACGCACACCCATGGCCTCGATCCAGGAAGGTACGCATTTGCTGCTGGATGAGATTCCAGGCCCTCTCTCGCAGGAACAACGCACGACTTTGCGGATCATGGCAGACAGCAGCCGCCGGCTCATTACCCTCATCTCGACAATTTTGGATCTCTCCAAGATGGATGCCGGAATGATGGAATATCGAATCGTCCCGACGGACCTCAAACGGGTCACGGATATGTCGATCAACAAGGTTCAGCTCCTTGCCGATGCCAAGCATGTGCAGCTGTTGCTGGAAGCGCCCACACAACGTGTATGGGTCAATGCGGACGCGCTTCGCATTGAACAAGTGCTGGACAATTTGCTCTCAAACGCCTTGAAATTCAGCTCGGAAGGGGGCATTGTAAAGGTTCTCATGAATGCAGAACAGAAAGCGGGAATCCTCCAAGTGAGCGTGACTGATAGTGGGCCCGGCATTCAGGCGGAGGACTTACCCTATATTTTCGAGCGCTTCTATCAAGGAAGCACGAAGGCCAAACATGCGACACCGGGGAGCGGCCTGGGGCTGGCGCTGGCGAAAAAGGTGGTGGAAGCTCACGGAGGACGGATTTGGATCGAAAGCGAGGCCAAGAAGGGGACGACCGTACGGTTCATCCTCCGCCTTACGAAACCGGGAGAGATGGCGTGAAGGCTGTGCATATTGGCCTGACATCCGGGGTCTTATTCTGTTTTTTCTTTCTCGTGGGATGTGCGGCATGGTCGTCGGCTCCGCAATTTTCGCAGCCTTACTTCGTGGTGGAGCCGGGAGAGGCAAAATCCCTCCTTGTGCTGTCGAAAAAACAGGAGGCGCTGCTCCCGAAATGTGCTGAACACAATTCATGCGACCATGTCTACTTTACTCGTGCCATATTAGGATTATACGAAAGTCGAGATACGGCTTTGAAATACTTCGGGAAAGTGATCGCCGTTGCTCCTAAGAGCCAACTGGCGGCTTCCAGCAAACTCTGGATAGAGCTGCTCGAACACCACGCCGCTCCTGTCGATCAATCCTGGTTCCAATCGATCATAGCAGCCCCAGCCGTTTCGAAAAGTCAGGCAATCCTGGCTCAAGCTTCTGATCGGCTGGTGCGAGACTTGCTTGATAGAGAGCTGACGATCCAACAATTAAGGGCCATGAAGGACGCCGATGCCCAATCTATGGACATTCTCCAGCGGGAACTGGTCGAACGTGAACGGAAGATGGATTCTACCAACGGCAGGAAAGGGAGTGCTAGAAATCACACCGAAGCAGGTTTCGTGCTGAATCTACAAAAGCAACTGGCAGACCAGGATAGAAAAATAGAGGAATTGACGAGCCAATTAGAGGCGTTGAAGCGGATCGATCAGGAAATGCGGGATAAGGTTCGTCCTATCCGTCCCCCATCGACGGTGGCACCACCACAGACTGTGCCGGAACCGACGATACCATAAAAGGAACTTCATGGAAAAAGAACATATTCTCGTAGTCGACGATGAAGAGGGACTGCTGCATCTCGTGAAGATGCGGCTGAAGGCCATGGGCTTTGCCGTCACAGGCTGCACGACAGGGCGTGAAGCCATTGCCGCAGCGAAGACAGACCGGTTCGACCTCGCTATTGCAGACCTCAGGCTGGGTAGTGAGGATGGATTAGATGTGACGGAGGAACTATTGCGGATTCATCCAGGTCTTCCGGTCATTATTCTGACAGCCCACGGCAGCATCCCCAACGCCGTGGAAGCCATGCAGCGAGGGGCCTTCGGATATCTCACCAAACCGTTCGATGACCAGGAACTCAAGGCCAAGATCGAAGAAGGGCTGTCTCCACAACGGATGAGAGGAGAAATCCAGCGTCTCAAGTCGCTTGTTAACGAATTGTACGGCATGGAAAACATCGTCGCACGGAGTCCGGCGATGCAGCGCATACTCCAGCAAGTCGTACAGGTGGCAGACTCTGACGCGACGATTCTCCTGTTCGGAGAAACCGGGACAGGAAAAGAAGTGTTCGCACGGGTCATCCATTCAAACAGCCGACGGAGCAAAGGGCCGTTTGTCGCTCTCAATTGTGCGGCCATTCCCGAAACGCTCTTTGAGTCTGAACTCTTCGGACATGTCCGCGGCGCGTTTACCAGTGCTCACGGCGCCAAGCGAGGTCTCTTTCAAAGCGCCAACGGTGGCACACTCTTTCTCGACGAGATCGGTGAAATGCCGCTCTCAATGCAGGTCAAACTCTTGCGGGCTGTGCAGGAACGGGAAGTCCGCGAGGTGGGGTCTGAACTGTCAACGAAGATCGATGTCCGTATCATCGCCGCAACCAATAGGGATTTGGGCGAGGCAGTCAAGACGGGGTCGTTCAGAAACGATCTGTATTACCGCATCTCTGTCGTTCCGTTGTTTATCCCGCCGCTTCGAGACCGCCGGGATGATATTCCCTTATTGGCACAGCACTTCCTGACCGCAAGCGCGAAACGAGCGAATAAATTGCTTCGAGGATTTACACCAGCTGCCCTCAATCGGCTTGTCACACATCCATGGCCTGGGAATGTCCGCGAATTGGAGAATGTCATTGAAAAGGCCGCTGTTATGACGCGCCAAGACATGATCACACCGGACCTCCTGCCCTCCATGGGCTCGTCAGCGGACACGCCCCTGAAACCACTGACCGAAGCCAAGGAAGAGTTTGAGAAAACGTACCTCAAAAATGTGCTCCAACTTACCGGCGGCAATATCTCACGCGCCGCCCAATTTGCCGGACGATATCGAGCAGACTTTTACAAGATGCTCAAGAAGTACGGCTTGCACCCTTCGACCCTGAAGGCCAAAGCGGAGGCCGATCTTGAAGAGTTGGAAGAGGACGGCGATCTCACGGAAGCCGAACGTTAGAAATGGTCAGTCTTGACTGTCCCGCTCAGCAATCGGTCTACATCCATCCTCAGGGGTGCCTAGCGGACAGATAACGCAGTGGTACGGACCATATCCTCTGCCAATTTTTCAGTTTCTGTTTGTGGGAGTTGGCCAAGGAGCATGGGGCGCAAGCCTGTTTTCACAAGCATTTCACATCGGGTGAAGACTTGGATAACGCGATCCAACGTGTGGTTGCCTTGTAGGCGAGCTACCAAGGGAGGATCGGTACCGTCTCTTCTAAATCTCTCTCAACTTTCTTTCAGCATGAAGACTCCCTCGCGGCCGGCTCGCCATCTCGCCGACGTCAGGCGTGACGCTCGTTGCTTCTCGCGTCACGCCCTTGCACGCTCACCACGAAGGTACAGATGTACTCCGAAACCACCTCCGATACTGTTAGAGCCAGCCGTCTTTGACCAACGTGTGATTGACGTTGGTGCCACCTCTCTAGTAAGGTCTGCGCCCAGAATTGGGGGTCCGCGAACTCCATCACGCAGACGCGTATTCTAGCTGGAGGTGCGTTATGCTGGCTATGCGATTGGTGAAGCTCATCGAAACTCACTCCGAGCAGCTTTCCCGCGAGCTAAGCGAGAAGGTGTGGAGCTCTCCTCGATGCAGCGATCTACACAAAGTCCCGGAGGCCGAGCTCGAAGCCCGCACTCGCGAGATTTACCGCAATTTGACTGACTGGTTGGTGCACAAGACTGAAGCGGATGTGGAGCGACGTTACACTGAATTGGGCGAGACGCGCGCTCAGCAGGGCGTGGCATATAGCCATTTCATTTGGGCCATCACCGCCACCAAAGAACACATGCGTGCCTTCGTCCAAAGGGAGGGACTGTCCGAGAGCGCCATGGACTTGCATGGGGAGCTCGAGCTTCTGCACCTGCTCGGCCAGTTCTTCGATCGCGCGCTGTATTACGCGGCCTTGGGTTACGAGCGCGAGCGTGACCGCATCGGAGAGAATCAAAAGAGACGAAAGGGAGATGATCTGCGAAAACTTACATAGCGTCCCAACAGACGGGACCTCCTCCTACCCACAGTAATGCCCAGGGTACTCCTCTTTTTGTCGACTTCTCGTCTTCAAATTCTATCAATGACAATTTGTTGAGAATGTGGAGATGGCGAGAGGAATTGAACCCTGCAGAGGCAGGATGGTGATTCCTGTAATCGTCCCTTGGAACCGAACCGATTTCAGGTTGTAATGCTGAGGGTCGGCGAGCACGGTTCCGATGGGAACCAAGTCAGCCTCGCGTGGGTCGAGCGCAAGAGCATCCGCGAGAGGCCACATACAGATGAGGGCAGAAAGTAACCAGGGAAGCATGATCTAGTATATCTCTTGGTGTGTGGTCGAACGAGCGGTAGCTATCTAATCTGCTTCATTGTGCTGATCTGCGGCCTCGGTGATGAGAGACCCGCCAGCTGTGAGATCTCCTCGAAGGAATCGCATGAGCCCAATACCACTTGGGAAGGAAATGCAAAATTTAGTCATATGAGGCTTCTCGAAAACGTCGGTGTAATCGATACGGCCATAAAGATACAGCCTGTATTAGCCGGTAAGAATATTTTCTACATCTTGTTCGATAGAACTCAGAGCGAAGCCAGCGATACCAGAGTAATTTACCCCGTGCGGATGAAGAACATTTCGACCATGACGAGGATTTGGCAAGGCGGGGAAGTTAAAGTTGATTGGCAAGGGATATGGGAAAATATCCATCAAGCCGGTCTCCATGACATTGTGGGCTGGCGTTTGGCCATGATTAGCGATAGAAAAGAATTGCATTGAGCTTACCCGGCGTAGCAGCTACATAGGCCCGCAACTGCTTTCTAGCGGTGTCATCGGCGCCCCTCACCAGCTTGTCAGTGGCACCCCACAACTTAAACGTATATCTAGCGAGTACTCCGGTTATGCTCGCGAGAATAAGGGTGACGAAGGCAAGGACCCCCGTCCCAAATACGAGCCACCGATCGCTCGACGCTTTGCGATCGCCTTCATCTCTTTCATCAATACGATCGCGGTCACTTTTTTGTATTGTGACAGGATTCTCAAGTATTACGGAAAGCGGCGCCTTATCGGATCTGCCATCTGTGGAGCTGGATTTTTGTGCGGACTCATCGGCATGGTGCTTCTGTTCCTGACTGGCTTTCAGTGGAGGTGGGATGATGGGTTTGAATACGCCGGACCAGCGAAGAAACCTATTAGTAGCACAATGCTTATTCGCAGCATGGGTAGTTGTTTTATCACTGAGTTCGCGACTAACGGTAGAGTGAACTTCTTCTACATATCTCTAATTGGCATATACTCCTATGTTATAGGTCGAGAGTTGTTCTCGGACAGGACCGGTCCGAGTTACCATCAATCCGAAACCGTCCTCCCTCATCCTTTCGAGGACGAGTTTAGTCATGCAGGTCGGTCGAATCGTTAAGGGGCTTTGCCCGGCAGGTACAATAGCCAATTTGAATTCCGTACTGGTATGCATAGCCGGGGAGTTGCTGACGTTGGTCCCGTTCTGAGACAGCTCTTAACTAGAACAGATGGCTTCTTCGGCGGCCCAGATCACCTGACGTTGTGCGACGAACTCGTTTGGGGTCAGGTGCCCGAGCGAGCTATGCGGACGGCGCTGATTGTAGTCGA
>CBDDRB010000017.1:0-61452 GCA_965232965.1 uncultured bacterium | reverse complement strand
TGGTCGGCAGAATACGTGCTCTTGCGCGGCCTAGGGCGAACCCATGTCTTTCCAGGTGACGATGTGGGGGCTCGGAAGAATTTGCAGCGCTGGCTGCACCTCGTGAAACCACTTGATTACGCGGGGGTATACCGCACAGTGGGGCGGTGGCGCCCGTATAGCGGACTCGTTTACTTTCACCTGTTGTTGGACCGACTGGACGAAGCTGGATTTCTGACGGTAGGAACCTCTCACCCACAGACAGGCTGCGGCAACCACATCGATACTACGTGTGTACAGGAAACATACCGATGAAACTCGAATTGAACGGGGGAGGTCCTGTGGAGTGGAACTCGGAGGCGGGCCATGTCCGCGGAACGATCAAGAAAAAGGTCACCTCTGCCATCACGTGTAAGACCTACACTGTCCGCGCCTCGACGGAAGAGCCGCAGTATTTGATCAAGAGCGACAAGACCGACCACCTGGCCATGCATAACGGTGCGGCACTCACGAAGGTCAGCACCAGCACACGTTTATCCCAGGAAGGGTCAAACCGGAAGAGGAAATGAAGCGTGAGTCACTCTGGTGAACGAGACGTGTGAGGGAAGGGAGAAGAGTGCGAACGATAGAACCTTCTCCCATCGTGCTGACGAGTGGGCATTCCACGCGCACGCTCGAGGCATTCATCGTCTTGCTTCATGCCCACGATACGACTCGTGTCGTGGATGTGAGGACGGTGCCGCGGTCCCGGCACAATCCGCAGTTCAACAAAGGCGTCACTGCCACACGCATTGAAGAAAGCAGGATTGAGAACAAGGGACTGAACCCCTTGTGAGAGCGGGCGAAGCAGGTTTTAGGGCTGAACCCACGAGGGAGGGAGACATGCTTGGACAATATGATGACTGATCGAGCAGTGAGCCTACCTGCCGTCAGGCTTGTCGTAGCGATCGGTTCGATCATGACGGGACCTCAAACACACGGAGGCGCACCATGAATGTACTTGTGGCAACGGATGGATCGAAGTATGGGCAATGGGGACTGGATTGGGTGGCCACGCTGCCGTTCGTGAAGCCTGCAAAAGTCACGGCGCTGCATGTGCTTGATATCTATGCGTACCGCGCGTCGTTTCTATCGCCGCGAGAGATCCGGCGCATTGAAGCGTACTCGACACAAACCCTCAGGAAGGCCAAGCAGCAGCTGGCGTCGCTGAAACTTAAAGGGACGACCCGCAAGGAGCAAGGGATGATCGCACCGGTGATCTTGAAACGCGCGCCCAAACGAGACGGGCTTTTAGTGGTGGGCAGCCAGGGCCTCGGCGCCCTCGACCGGTTCTTGCTCGGTAGTGTGTCGACGAAACTCATCCAGCATGCAACCTGTCCGGTGCTCGTCGTCAAGAACGAGGCGGTACCCTTGCGGCGGATAATCTTGGCGATCGATGGGTCGTCCGCATCGGCCGAAGCACTGGAGTTTGTTCTGACTAGGTTTTTGCCGGATCGTCCAACCGGCAAGGGCGGGCACATGCCGATTCATGTGAGCGTGATCCATGTGCTGGCGTCGAGCCCGTTGGCGCCTATCAAGATCCCGTGGATGAAGTCCCCGGAGCCGAAGGAGGCACACCTCATATTCATCGACCAGAGCGTGCGGAAGTTGATCAAGGCGGGATTTACGGCCGAGCCTGTGTATCAGCTTGGGAACCCTGCTGAAGAGATCATGAAAGCGGCCGTCAAACACGATGCCGATCTGATCGTGATGGGGGCCCAAGGGCAGGGCGCTATTGATCGGTTTCTCCTCGGGAGCGTGTCGACGCGGGTGGTGCAGCATGCGACCTGTGCTGTGCTCGTCGTTCGATCATAGCATACCGCGAGCAGCCAGAGATTCCGTCCGAGCCAACACTGGAGGAAAATATATGAGCACACACCCTCGTGCCAGCCACCCGATCTATAATCTTCTCCACACGGACATTGAAGGGTTCAATTCCTTGACCGAACTGGCTCTGGATATGCGTTCGTCCTGGAATCATGCCACTGACCACGTGTGGCGGCAGCTGGATCCTGTGCTGTGGGAGCTCACGCATAACCCCTGGGTTGTGCTACAGACGGTCTCGCGCGACCAGGTTGAGCGGGTGTTGGCCGATCCAGTTTTCTGCAAACACGTTGACGATCTCGTGCAGACTAGGCGGAATGTGGCGGAATCGCCTGCGTGGTTTCAGTACACCTATCCACACTCTCCGCTGACCTGTGTAGCGTATTTCAGCATGGAATTTATGTTGAGCGAAGCGTTGCCCATCTACTCGGGCGGCCTGGGTAATGTGGCCGGCGATCAGCTCAAGGCCGCCAACGATCTGGGCGTGCCCGTGGTCGGCGTGGGACTGCTGTACCAGCAAGGCTATTTTCGCCAGATGATCGACAAGGACGGCGCGCAAGAGGCCCTCTTCCCGTATAACGACCCCGGACAGTTGCCGATCACGCCGGTGCGCCAAGCGAACGGCGAGTGGTTGCGGTTGAAGATTGACTTGCCGGGATACTCGGTCTGGTTGCGCGCCTGGCAGGTCCGGGTCGGCAGAGTGACGCTGTACTTGCTGGACAGCAATGACGCGGCGAACTTCCCCGCGCATCGAGGCATTACCAGCGCGCTGTATGGCGGCGGACCGGAGCTGCGCCTCAAGCAAGAGTTGCTGCTCGGGATCGGCGGATGGCGCCTGCTCGTGGCGCTTGGCCTTCAGCCGGAAGTCTGCCATCTGAATGAAGGGCATGCGGCCTTTGCCGTGTTGGAGCGCGCCGGCAGCTACGTGCAAGAGACCGCTCAACCCTTCGACGTCGCGCTGACCGTGACGCGAGCAGGGAACCTCTTCACCACCCATACGGCAGTGGCCGCCGGCTTTGACCGGTTCGCTCCGGTTCTCATCGAGCAATACCTCGGTGGATATGCCGAGCAGAAGCTCGACATACCACTCCACGATGTGCTGGCCCTGGGCCGCCAGAATCCGAACGACTCGTCGGAACCATTCAACATGGCCTATCTGGCCATCCGCGGGAGCGGGGCCGTCAATGGCGTGAGCCGTTTGCACGGCCAGGTGAGCCGACGCCTCTTTCAGCCACTCTTTCCCCGTTGGCCGGAGAGCGACATCCCGGTCGGATATGTGACCAATGGAGTTCACATGCCGACATGGGACTCCGCCTCGGCGGATGATCTGTGGACGGAAGTCTGTGGAAAGGAGCGCTGGCTAGGCCCGACGGAACCTCTGGAGCAGCACATTCGCCGCGTCTCCGACACCAGCCTCTGGCAATTTCGCCTCGCCGCCAGCCAGTCTCTTGTTGAATACGCTCGCGCGCGATTGTCCAGACAATTGGCCGGCTCCGGCGCATCGCCCGAAGCCATTAACAGGGCCAAACATCTGTTCGATCCCAACGCCTTGACACTGGGCTTCGCGCGTCGTTTCGCGACCTACAAAAGGCCGAATCTGCTCCTGCACAATCCGGAACGACTACTGCGTCTGTTAGCCAATTCGCAACGTCCGGTGCAGCTCATCATGGCCGGCAAGGCCCATCCTGCAGACGAGGCAGGGCAGGCCTTGATTCAAGAATGGGTACAGTTTAGCCGACGGTCTGAGACGCGTTCCCACATTATCTTCCTGAGCGACTACAACATGTTGTTATCGGAGCACCTGGTGCAGGGGGTGGATGTCTGGATCAACACGCCACGGCGACCCTGGGAGGCGAGCGGAACGAGCGGCATGAAGGTGCTCGTCAACGGCGGACTCAATCTCTCGGTGTTGGACGGTTGGTGGGCGGAAGCCTATACGCCTGACGTGGGGTGGGCTCTGGGGGACGGCCAAGAACACGGCGACGATCCCGCTTGGGATGCGATTGAAGCCGATGCGCTCTACGACCTGCTCGAGCGCGAAGTGATCCCGGAGTTTTATACCCGAGACGAGCACGGCATTCCCACAGCCTGGATCAACCGGATGCGGGAAAGCATGGCGCGGTTAACCCCGCGTTTCTCCTCCAACCGCGCGGTGCGCGAATACACCGAGCAACGTTACCTCCCGGCCGCAGCCGCCTATCGCACGCGCGCTGCCGAGAAAGGCGCCATTGGCGCGCGGTTGCTGAATTGGCGGCACGCGCTGGAACAACAATGGGCTGCGTTACGTTTTGGCGCCGTGAGGGTGGAGACTCATGGGGAAGAGCATATTTTTGAAGTTCAGTTCTATCTCGGCGATCTCGATCCAGAAGCCATGCGGGTCGAGCTGTACGCCGACGGCGTGGGCGGCGCCGGTCCGTACCGGCAAGAGATGAGTTGCGTCCGGCAACTGGCGGGATCGGTCGGCGGGCATGTCTATCGTACGTCGGTGCCTGCAGCCCGCCCCGCAACAGACTATACGGCGCGCGTGATCCCGCACTGCGACGGCGTGGCGATCCCTCTGGAACTTACTCACATCCTGTGGCAGCGATGAAGCAACCTCAAACGGGAGCAGCACGACGGAGGACCGCCGATGAAAGAGTCAAAAAGAATGATAAGTATGGAACAGCACGGTCGGGCCGGTTCCTGCCGAGAAGAGCAAGTCAGTCTTCCTCGCACGGATATGCTGAAATCTCAAGCTGTATGTTCAGAGATTGGTCTTCCCAGACTTTTGCGGATACCGTTTAAGCCTGTTTCGACACGGCTTCAAACGCCTCCGGACTGACCCCGCTCAGATGGCTGTGTCGACGAGTGCGATTATAGAACCTCTCGATGTACTCGTAGATCTCGGCATGGGCAATATCACGAGTCTTGTCGATGCGCTTCTTGATCCGTTCCTTCTTCACGCTGCTAAAAAACGATTCGGCCACGGCGTTGGTTGATCTGGATGCCTGACTCCGTTGCGTATCGTGTGAGAGCATTCAGGGATGATGCGAAATACTGGTTCAAAACGGGGTTATTGAGGGGGTTTTCAGGCAGTAGAACCGGGAGGGGACACCCACTTTTTTCAGGTTTTTGCTATAGGCTGAAGGGCAACCGATTGACAATCGTCGTTAAGCTATCACAAAATATTTTAGGAACTTTCCAACCTGAAGCGGTTGATTCGTCGCTCAACTACCATGTTGTTAAAGAAAATACCTGTCACCGTCATCTCCGGGTTTCTCGGTGCCGGCAAGACCACTCTCGTCAATTATGTCCTCACGCATCACACCGGCGCCACCATCGGGGTGATCGTCAATGAATTTGGAGAGGTGGGGATCGACGGCGACCTCATCGTCGCCGACGAAGAAGCCCTGATAGAGATACGCAACGGCTGCATCTGCTGTACTGTGCGCACCGACCTGGTGGCCGGCGTGAAGCGTCTATTAGAACGCCGTGACCTCAAGCTGGATCGCCTGATCATTGAAACGTCGGGGCTGGCCGACCCGGCGCCGGTGTTGCAGACTTTTCTGGCCGACACTGAACTGTTGACCCGCGTCGAACTGGAATCCGTTGTGACACTGGTCGACGCAGGCAATTTCCAACGTCAGATCGACGACACCATTGCCCGTGAACAGATTGCCTTTGCCGATCTGATTGTGCTGAACAAGGTCGATCTGCTGGAAGCTGATGACATTACGGCGTTGGAACGGGGTCTGCGCGCGATCAATCCGATCGCGGCCATCCTTCGAGCCACGAACTCCGAGGTAGCCACCGATACGTTGCTTGGCGTGTCCCGCTTCTCGTTGCCGCATGTGCTGGCAATCGAACCCGGCATACTGCAAAACGAGCACAACCATGAACACGACAATTCAATTACCTCCTGCGCAGTGGAGACCAGCCATGCGCTTGACCCCGATCGCTTTAATCGCTGGATCAATCAGTTGGTTCAGCAGCAGGGCCAACACATCCTGCGCATGAAAGGGGTGCTGAACTTCCCTGGCGAGGTGCGGCAGTTCTATTTTCACAGCGTGCACATGCTGCTGGACGCGAAGCCGGGCCGACCCTGGCCGTCTGCTGCGACGCGCCAGAGCCGTTTCGTCTTCATCGGCCGTCATCTCAATCCCATGGATCTCCAACAGGGTTTTCTCGATTGCGTGTACGACATGTCTCGTCGCCCCCTCCCCCAACCGGTGCTGTAATCGGAGCGCATCGTGAGACTACCACACTACCTCGGCGGCCTGGAAAATCTCGGACCGGTCAATTTTTTTGATAAAAAAGTGTTCATGGCGGAGTGGGAAAAGCGCATCTTTGGCATTCACACCGTGATGATGGCCGAAAGCAGCCATTTGGCCAACGCGCTGCAGAAATATCCGATCGCACACGTGCCGACTACGTTCAAAGACACCTGGACCTGGGCCTCGCTCCGTACCGGTGCCGAAGGCATGCAGCCGTTTGAATATTTCAAATATCGCTATTATGAAAAATGGCTGATGGGCATCAGTCAATTCTTTGTCGATCACGGCTACGTGTCCGCCGAAGAGTTGGTCACATTGACTGAGCACTACCGTGCGAATCCCGGCGCACCACTACCCAAGCAGCCCAACCCGGCCCTCAAGGAACAGGTGGTTCAGTATCTCCATCATGGCGACTCCGGTCTGCGGACACCCGTTGCTCCGGCTCGCTTTACCGTCGGTGAGACTGTCTATGTCGCCGATCCAGAAGCCGCCGATCACACCCGACTCCCAGGTTTTTTACGCAACAAGAAGGGCACGATCACCGAAGTGTATCCCGGCGCGTTCGAATACTTTGTCTCGACGGGACCGGACGGGTTGTCCGGGCCACAGCATGTGTATTGCGTGGTATTTCTCGCATCGGATATTTGGGGAGCAGACAAGAGCGAACCCAATACCATCATTTATGCCGATCTGTTCGAGGCGTACCTAAAGCCGGCTCACTAACGTCACATGAGGGACAGCTCATGGCCGCACTATTTGATTATGATGAGAATCGCGAACCCGCCAACGCGGCCAAAGTCCGCGCATTAGAGGCGTTGCTGATTAAAAAGGGCGTGCTGGGCAGTGATTCCGTCGATGCAGTGCTGAGTCATTTCGAAACTGTTGCTGGCCCGTTTAATGGCGCTCGGATCGTGGCGCGCGCGTGGGTGGACCTAGCCTACAAGCAGCGTTTGCTGGAAGATACGCCGAAGGCCATTGCTGAACTTCAATTCCCAGGCATGACTGGCGCCGAAGGCGAGCATATGAAGGCCGTGGCCAACAGCGAGTCTGTGCACAATTTGATTATCTGCACCCTCTGCTCGTGCTATCCATGGCCGGTGTTGGGCCTGCCGCCATACTGGTACAAAGATCCGGTGTTCCGCTCGCGCGGTGTGCGTGAACCGCGCGCCGTGCTGCGTGAGTTCGGGGTGCCGATTCCGGCAGAGAAGGAAGTGAAGGTCTGGGACAGCAGCGCGCAGATCCGCTGGTTTGTCATTCCTGAACGGCCAGCGAACTCTGAACATCTGAACGAAGCCCAACTGGCGGCGCTGGTCACACCGGAAGCCATGATGGGGGTCGCGCTGGTTCCTGTTCCATCAGCAGCATAAGGCATCCGATGTTTACCCGATTCGAAGAATATGCTGCGACGCAGATGCTCGGGCAACCTGACTCGCCGCCACGCAGCGATGGAAAGCTGTTCTTCAACGAAGAATGGGAGCGCACGGTATTCGGAATGGCGCTGGCGTTGTCCAAGCAAGGCCATTTCGAGTGGGATGATTTCAGAAACAATTTGATGAACAGCATCGCGGCTTGGGAGCACCGTGCGTGTGATGGGAACATACGGTGGGACTACTATGAGCGCTACACCTTGGCACTGATTGCCATGCTCGAACAATGTGGAATTCTGAAGCCTGGCGAATTGGAGCAACAGATGAGGCCTGAGGAACCAGACAAGTAGACCGCTGGTATATTGGTGTGATTCTCGTCGCGACGAGCGCCCACAAGCGAACAAGGTACAAGCATATGAGAGGTGGAGAAGGAGGAGGACGTATGTCAGAGCAATCAGTCCGTCAATCCAACACGTCGCCGCTCGATCTTTTAACCCTCGGACTGGTCGTCAGCGGTCTGGGTGTCTGTATGGACGAAGCGGTGTCGGATCTTCGCCGTTATGTCGAGTCCAAAGGGATCACCGACAGCGCGTTGGAATTCGATGCATCCTTGGAGCGCGCAAAACGGCATTTTGCCCAAGGCGATGCCCATTTCTTTCTCTGTGATGGAGAGCCTTGTCAGCAGCGGAGACGTTTCGAGGCTGGCTCCCACGCGTTGCAGCGTGAGGCCGAACGTATCGGCTGTCGGATTTCACCCACGGCTTGCCAAGGACCCTGCAAACAAGCGCCAGTGGCGTTGCTGCGTGTAGGGCAGGGATGTGAACTGTTTGCCCAGTTCGTCCACCGTCGCGAATGGGAGGCTGTGTTGGAGTTCGCTCAACGAGCGGCTCATGCGAAGACCTTGCTCGTCGATACCGGTACGGCCCAGCCGTTCCGGTACGATCCCGTTCATGAACCGGTGAAGCCCAGTGCAGCACTCGATTCCGTCCGTTTCCTGTTGGGACATTTCGAGGGGACGGTGGAGTTGCCTCTGGAGCAACGATCCATCCAGAAGGAAGTCGTCGGAAGTTGGGAGGCTGGCGGGCGCTTTTTGAGTCTTCGGATGGCCGCGACGTATCGACGGACGGACGGTTCATGGGATCGGCATCAGGCCTTTCTTATTCTCGGTCCGGACGAGGAAACTGACACACTCGTGAGCCGCGCCTATACAGACGGTGGACTGATCCAAGAGTTTCGTATCGTCATTGAGGAGAGGCGGCTCATGTTTGCGGATCGGGTGCCGCACCACGTGCCTGCCATGGCCGCTCGCAAAGTGCTGACTCCCACGGCGGACGGTTATGAGGAGACCCTGGAACTCGATCGGGGACTTGGGGTCTTCGAACCCTATTACAAGATGCCCATTCAAAGGAAAGAAAGCTCGGTTGCTTCTTGATCGGGAGAAAATTAATTTATTGGCAGCCTCTTTCCTGCTAAAGCTTTTTTGGAGGAAGGGATCCTTTTCCTTTCCGTCATTATTTGAGAACCCTAGGTGAAGAAACTGTGCTAAATCTGCACCAGACTCTCGCCTCAAATCACAATACCTAAGTAATTTATGGTGGAGGCGCCCTCAACCGGCTTTACTTTGTCCCATAATTCGTGTTCCGTTGCGATCGGTAGGAGCTAGGTAAAGGACGATGAGATAACGCCCTCCGTTTGATCGTCGTCATGAATCCTGAAGACCTGAGCCGTTCCACACTTGCACAGTTTAAGCGAGGACTAACTGTGATATCAGTGAGCGGTAATCGTCGAAAGACACTTCCCTAACACGTTCACAAGGTGTCTATGTCGCCATGTTCCTGCCTGCTAGGAAAAACCCTAGTCCTGGTCGCGAAAGGCTATGTGACAAAGGATTGGGCGAACCGACTGCATGCTACGAAAGATGGTTTGTAAATGTCTTTGACCGGGAGGCAGAATTCAATTGATCGCGTTGAGGTGCGCGTTTATGGCAATCTCAGAAATAGATATGCTAATTCGACGGGAACGAAGAGATCGCGAGCGTGTGTCCTGCAAATTCGTTTGCCCGTTTGAGTTGATGAGGCCTGCGGACAGCAGCACTGTGACGTTGACAAAGGGATCTGGGCACGCGATCAACAGGAGTATCAGGGGTATGTTGCTCTTGCTCCCTGAGCCAGTGAACAAACGACAGGTGGTTGAGATTAAGGTGCCATCGGAAGCGGAAAAGCCGCAGAGCATCAAATTGGTGGATGTGTGTTGGACCCGCCACATTCCGGTAAGTGCCCGAGTCAAGATGTACCTGGCAGGCACTCGATTTCTGTTTGAACTTCCCGGACCTGTTTAGTCGCTCCAGGCACCCAAAACCGGCCTTATTTTTTCCGACGATTCGGGTGCCGCTACGCCCAATGAAAATAGGCCGACCTAATTCTGCAGGGTAGAAAATTCGGCATCATCAGATGGGGAATACCAAATCGGGATTTCCTCACGAGGCCGTATACTTTCAAAGGCGTTAGCAGTATTAGGCAAGATAATGCTAAATGCCGGATAACCATCTTTGTAACGTGATTTTTTGAAGGCTTTGCCATCAATCGAAATCTGTCGTCCCTGGTCCGAAGGTAAGGCTCACCGAGTTGATGGCTATGAGTTGCGACATCTCCTCAACTGTATGGTACCACAAGCGCCACCCCTGGTTGACTCATTCTGATTGGGGTTCATGCCACAGCGCCGTACTTGTCCTTGCCGAATGTCTGAAGGGTGAATTCTTTCTCAAAGGCGAGGCTGAGGCGGCCTGTTTGGCGCGTATCCCGTAGGCTTAACGGGAGCTAGGGGCTTTCAGAGTTTTGTAAATATCTGCGCGGCCTTAGAATTGGCTCATCCCACCGCATGCAGGGTCGATGGGGTGCCGTCTCATTCATTAGACCATGTGCCTTTGATGTTTACTCTGTGCAGCATGTCGAAGGAAGGTAACTGGGCAATACCCCTATAAACGCGGAAAGCCTTGTCCAGGTTTCCTCAAAGCCTCCTGTTCGAAGGTCTTTCCCGAGGATTGAGGCAGACGGCCCTGCTGTTCCTAATGAACTCTGTGCACCATACGCACATTCAATCTGCTTCTCTGTTCGCCCGGCGGGTACTGGTTCACACGCGACACGACTGAAGTGATGTTCGAAGTGCGCATAATCGACGACGAGTTACAGATGATGCGGCACATATGCTGAGAACACACACCTGTCGCAGAGGCTAAGGGGACTTGGCGTGGGCCGCTCGGGCAATCGTATAGATCGATTCCCGACTGACGATGTTAAAGCCTTCGTCATATGATTATGACGACCCAGCATGACCTGCATGCCATACTGGGTCTTCATCCGCGATTAGATGTCGCCGCTATCATCTTAAAAATGAAACGAGAGTCCCCCGACTAGGTGGCTTGCGGAGTAATCGCCTTTGAGGCCGCCTGCGCCTGAGACATTATCAAACTCAAATGTGGCGCTGTTGTACTTGTACTCCCCGAACAGAGCCATTTGCTCCGTGAAGAAATATCGGACCCCTGCTAAGGCGTTTAACCCGACCACTCCATTGTCGGAGCTGCTGGTCCCGTTAGACGCGTTAGCAAAAAAGACACCTGGTCCGGCACCGACGTAAGGTTGAAGATGACAAAATTTCCGGTGGTCTCTCTCTGGCGAAGCCCCTCGTGACCGACCACCGTCATCGGACCGATCCGATCGGTTATCCTCACAGGCCATGTGGGCACGGGCAACCACATTGAATGCCCACGTCGTCACACGCATATTGGACCCGGGGATAGACCCCTGTTGCTCCAGGTGCGGCGTCGTGTTGAAGGCCTCTGTCTCAAACCCCAGCCAGTTCCACCGCTCAGGCAGGAAGTAGCCGAGCTTCCCTCCATAGACCACGGAATTACTCAGACCAATATCTCCGCCGGCTCCGGTCCGTTCTACGTCACTAAAATCGTGGCCGAGGGTTGCTCCAACAAAGCCTCCCACATACCACTCACCGCGATCGCGATGGGACCGTCTTTGATCGTTCGTTCGATTTCGCTCCGCTTCTGCGGCCCTCGCCCGCTCGCTGTCCGAGGCTACTTCGGGCTGTTGTGCTCCCCCGGGCTGTTGTGCTGGTCTCGCCGGGTCTTCTTGAACAGTGGTCTGAGCATGGCTCGCGGGGAGGCTGACCACGCTTACTCCACTGAAGAGTACTGCGCACCAGAGGTGAATGGCAGAGGATTTATTCATGTACAACTCCTTCCTACATAGTTAGGGATTGAAGAACTCGCCACTGTTCGTGAGAGAGTATGTGGTTCTTTCGTCAGCCCCAACTAGCATGATCCCTTGAAGTTGCCACGAGTGTCGTAGCCGCTAGAGCTCGCCTGCATACGTTACTCGTGCTCTCGATGTACGATCATTTCGATGTCGATGATCCTCTGCTGGATCGAAGAGGAGCAAGGGTCGCGTGTGTTGGCGGTGATGGATAGTGTATTTGCGTCGACTGGCGTGACACAGCAATGAGGAATTTATGAAGATCGTAGGGAAGACTCAGACTCGGGCGGAGGCATTCCTGTCAGCCCCGCTAGGGACCTTGATAGCTCCCCATCCGCGCTGGGAAGCGTACGTTGCGACAATATTGTTGCACCTACATCTTAACCAGGAGGTTCCACATGGTATCCATTCCCAAAATCGTCGGTATGGGTATGATGGCGTGCGGTGTTCTCTGCTTGAGTCTGGCCAATGCTACACACGCGGGTGACACTGCGAATATTCCGTCTGCAAACATGAAATCAGATCCCTGTTCCGAGAAGCCAACCGGTCAAGATAACCAGGAGAATAAAATCGGTCAACCTCAAGGATCGACCATGAACTGCAATAGATCGACAGAAGGTGGCGAGACCGTCAAAGGCGAACTGCTACGTATTTCAGGCGATAATTATGTGGTGCAGCGGTTTGACGGCCGGGAAGTGCGGTTGCATACCGACGCAAATACTGAGATGACCAAAGGTCTTCATCAAGGAGATCGTATCGAGGCGCAAGTGGACGATGTGAGAGATAGGGACGATCATAAACGCGTGCTGTCGATTCACCAGGTCGAGTAATGCAATAAACTGGACGAGGAACTGGCGTTCATCTCCTGAAAAACCGCTCGTAATCCACAATGGTTAGAAGGGGGGTTTTTTATCTTGGTGATTGACTTGGGGGAAGGAGAGTGTGAGCACGCTTAAAACTGAAACACAGTGAAAGGACCGTCATATGCCACCCCGCAACATGTCCAAATGAACAACAATTCAACCTACTTGGACCATAGCTCACGCCATATATTGCGGGGATCACAAAGGAAGATGGAGAACCGCGTGTGCTGGGGTTCTTTGATGCCACCTTCTCAACGACTGGCTGATCCACCACCACACCCCCCCAGCAATTTGAGAAGATCGTCGGACCATGGAAGGCCAAAGCTGCCATCAATCGGTTCTACCGTGAGCAAAATTCCCACGCTACCAAGACCCGCCGTCATGCCGCGTGATCACATTGCGAAGGGGTCGCTTAGAACTGCTAATCTATCGAATTCCCAAAAGGCGCCGTACCTAGGCCGAAGGGCACAGATTGCACCCCTGTGATTAGCGGTTCGACTCCGCTCGGCGCCTCCATTTCACCAAGACATACAACGGCGGTGAAGTAGATATCTCAGAGCCTATGGGAAGACGCACGACGCCAAGAAAGGATTGTGGGCTGATCCTGCTCCCATTCCGCCTTGGGCCTCGAGGGCAAGCGCCCGACATATCGGACTTTGTGCCGTTGGATGCTGAGACCGAAGAGATGCACCTCAATCGTAGCTTGCCATTCTAGGGCCTAGTAAATCCCGTTGCGCGTTCTTTCGCTTTCCTCCTATAATGCGCCACCCTGCGAGGCTCTCATGCCCCTCTCGATTCGTCCCCATCGTTGCTTGCCCCTGGCCTACCTCTCCGGTTTCTTGTCACTAAGCATTCTTCTATTGCTGAGTAGTGGACCAGCGTATGCGGAGTGGGTGGCGATTGACGAAAGATATCAAACACCAGGACTACACACGGTGTACTTCGATCCAGACACCATCCACAGGGAAGGGCACCTGGTGACGATATGGCAATTGACTGACTATAAGTCGATGCAAGGGAATGCGGGGTTAGGACGCTTCGGATTAAACCCCAGCCGATTTCTGTCGACGAAGACTCACAAGCAAGTCGATTGTGTAGAAAAGCGCCTCCGATTGTTGGCATACATGGAGTTCTTACGACCTATGGGTACCGACAGACGGAATCATGGATACGTAGACAAAGACAACTGGCTACCGGTTGAACCAGACAGTATTAATCAAGCATTGTGGGAAGTGGTCTGCGGTCATGAGTGATCGCGCAGTGCGCGAACGCTTGGCGGGGACGAAGGTAGACCCCTTGGATTATGTTGAAGTGAAGCTGATAGACGGCGAATTATGGATGGTGCCAGTTGCGCGTGCACTATGGCCCTGAAGAATGGATGGACAAAATTATTGACGCGATACACGGCGAATGGACGGGACCACTAGAGCCGGCCGTATGATCTGGTCGACCGACAAACCCAATTGGCCATGTATGCCTCTAAACTCGCCGAATGGAGATGGGCATCGATGAAACACGGGTTCTGCCATTCTTGAAATGAGTCTACCCTGGACGACCGTTGATGGTAACAGGCGTAAAGGGCTGCTAATGGGCGGATGCAAGAAGGCCCGGTGACCCGTCGACCGCTAGTGGGCCGCTCCAAAAATGAGCGCCCATGTCACACATGCCATGGAACTCAGAGCCTTCTTCGATCGCAATGACTGGAGTCCGAATATTGCCGACAAGAACGCCAGGCTTAAGGATGTGAATCTTCTCAGCGGCAATGATACTGCCGTTGATCTTTCCGCTATTCACGAGGACGCCGGCGGACACTACGCCCTCGATTACGCCGTGCTCTCCAACGATTAAAGTTCCGCTAGTATAGATCTCCCCGTCAACCCGCCCATCGATTCGAATAGTGCCATTAAAACTCACGACGCCTTTGAAGTCCGCACCCTTTCCTAGAAACGTGAAATTCTCGCTGTCCTGTTCGATTATCTGGACTCAATCCTTCATCGCCCACATGGTTCGCCCCCCCTTTCTTGCAACCTCCCCATCGATTCTTTCTCAGTGGCGCACCGTACGGCACCCATAATAATGCGCCTACTAGGAATAGCCCTAGTCTTGCTTACCTCTTGTCCACCAGCAGTTGAACCCTGTGGATGACGCTTGCTTCTAGTAAGCGTCACCGAGGACTATCTATTAAGAATTAAGCAGATCGCAGGGCAGGAAGACGCGCGTCAGGGTTGCCAGTTGGAGGTTGTGTATCTCGTTGAACTGGATCCGAACGCGGAAGGGATTATGGGTAGATAAAGACCTATCCCGCCGTGGTTGTATCGGCGGCTTCGTTCTGGGGCATATCCGTAGTTCATCGACTTTCGGCGAACACTTACCTCTTGGTCAGGTGTCTTCTCAATAGGCCCAAAATCGCCATTCCTAACATCATATAGATCTTCTTCATTGATACTCCCTCGTTTAAGATTCGTCCTTAGCTCCTCATCACCTTTACAGTAACCGGACTTGGGTATCGCGCAAACTAGGAGGATCAATAGGCCGGCATGGTGTCCTGCTTCACTCGGGCAATTAGCTAGCCCTTTCACACGAGCATTATTCTCAATCTGAACGGATCTTGTTGCAGGCCATGCTGACTCGCTTGTCTGCCAAGGTGTGTGTACAAGCCCAACGACACAGAAGCAGAAGCCGCGTGACACACACTCTAGGATGCGGGTCTACTACGATCGGGGTTGTAGGGGGCCGCGGCCAGTGCCGCCGTGGATCTAACGGCGGCTTCGCTCAGGAGCCGATCCGTAGGCCGCAATAAGTGCGTTACAGCTAGGAACTAGGGTCTCCGTCGCCTGGTTCCCTGCGTGCCTGGTTTTTAATTCGGATTGCAGTCTACCGAAGCATGCTCAGTGCGGCGATCCGTCTGTTTGTTCGATCGGATCCACACGGCGGTGTTCTGATCGTCTACACTGGCAGAAATGTTGTCTCCTTGATCAATGACAGGTTGGTTCGTACTCTTGTTGGTTTTTAACGTCACTTCCTTCCCGCTCGACTCCCTGAGAACATAACTTTCGTCTTCTACGCGCATCACTTCACCTTCAATCATATGAGTTCTCTGCGTCGCACCTTGCTCGGCGCGCGTGGTATTTTGCCCATCTGGCACGTCACACGGGCTTCCCTTCAGCTCGTCTGCGGCAGACGCGAGATCACCGACCAGTGGCAGACTGAGCAGGCCCATGAACAATATTCCGCTTGACAACACTCGGCATAGTTTTGACATCACAATCATAAAGCCTCCTATGGTTACGGTAATTCGTGAATGTAATCTTGCATCTTGGTGTGCCTTTGAGGGCAAGGAATCACCATGTTCACTGTATCTGGATGTGGGCGGAGAGAGAACTAGGAAGATCAATAGGCCAGCAGTGTGTTTCCTACCCACACGAGGACTGGCAAAGACTGTCCATTACATTAAAGGTACGACATAGTTATTCGTCTAGGAAGCGAATCGACATCGTCTGTCTCTTATCATTCACCTCCGCTACGATGCGATCTCCTTGAATAAAGGGACCGCTCAAGTCAGTCTTGTCGTCGATCCGCAAGCGTACGAGATTTCATACTTTCTGACTACATATGCATCGTCTTCCACATGCAATACTTCGGCATGAATCGTTCGAAGGCCCGTCGCGGCATTTTCTTTCTCTCTTGGACCAGCATGGCCATCCGCTTTCTGTATGCTCTTTTGTTCTTGCAATTCTTCGGCCGAATTGTTGATTGCGTTGGTATTACTGGACAATAAGAAACAGAGCGAGAACGCGCAAAACAGAAGACCGACAATTGTGCGAGGTGTCGATATCATCCTACCCTCCTTGGTAAAGGTTTAGACGCATGGTGCTCCTGTCAAATGTTTTTTGACCTGTGAGTGGCCCTAGGTGGTTGGATGTCTATGGACAGCAGGCCAACATGGGACGGTTTGGAAATGCTTTCAAAAAAATGCGGAATGTCAGCAAAAGGGCACGTACCCGCTTTAGCTTCTCGAAGCATCTATGTAGACCATGTGAAACTGTGAGCCACTAGGGAGTTGGCGAGTACCCGAGTCCGTGGCCTCCTGCGACGCTGAGTCATGGGTGCACAATTCTCCGCTCAAGTTCAGATGCACGAGCAAACAATCGATCTCAAGTATACGGCTATGTCGAATCGCTAGGCAGATGATCTATGCGTAACGACGGTTCACTGGTCTGTAAGGATACACATCAGGAGGTACATCCGATGTCTCGCACATTCACCGAAGGGGAGCGGTACAAGACCAATACGCAAGACCTGGATTGGAGTGAGGAGCGGGCGCATGAAGGCGGACAGAGCCAAAACATCGGAGACGCGCAACGGGGAATATCCCTCGTCGCCGGTGGAGGGTTGTTGGCAGCTGGATTGTATCGGCGATCGTGGACAGGAGCCGGGTTATCCTTGCTCGGATGCGCGTTGTTGTATCGCGGCTTGACGGGGTATTGCGCACTCTTTCACGCCGCTGGCATCGACATGAGCGGCAATGAACAGCTGACGAACTCTCTGGGTCGGCGCAAAGTACGCACGGGCCGCGCGACGAAAATCAGAAGGGCCATCGAAGTCCATCGACCTGCGGAAGCGCTGTACCGTTTTTGGCGCTCGTTCGACAATCTGCCGCATGTGATGAGTCATCTGGAATCCGTCCAAGTCATCAATGACCAGCTGTCTCATTGGAAAGTGAAGACCATGTCCGGTGCGCCGTCCGTTGAGTGGGATGCGGAAATTATCAATGACGTCGAGAACGAACGAATCGGATGGCGTTCGCTGCACGATGCCGATGTCGACAACACCGGATCGGTGGAATTCAAGCCCATAGACGATGGACGAAGGACGGAAGTGACCGTCACGTTGCAGTACGAACCGCCGGCAGGTCGGATCGGCAGCGCTGTTGCGAAGTGGCTTGGTGAAGATCCAGAGGACAAGCTCGCCCAGGACCTTCAACAGTTCAAGGACCATATCGAATCCAAGCTGCAGGCGGCGGGCGAGGCGTAAGGAGCGGTAGCGATGTCGAATCATGCCGCGATGCGGTTCAGGCACTATGAAATAACTTCCTCGCTCAATCTGTGGAGGATCCCATGCTTAATTTGTTCACTGACAAAGGGACGCCGCTCGATAGGCAGACGTTCACCTGGAAAGATCTGGTCCAGAAGCCGATCAGCAAGATGAACGTCGATGCCTTTACGCGGGTCCGGATTATTCTGATGAATGGGATCGAATCGGAAACCATCCGATTCAGCCATTCGTGCGCCCGCATGAACAAAGCGCTCCAAGCGCCATTAGCGGCCGTCCGGCGGAAAGAGCAGCACCAGCAAACGATGGTCAACTGGCTCTTATCGGCCGATCATTCGCCGCTCGAAACGACGATTGCCTATGAACAGGTGGCTATCGAAGTGACGGCCGCCTTGGCCCAAGTCGAGCCGGACCCCTACATCGCGCAAGTACTGCGCTTCGGCCTTCTCGAAGATTTCGATCACCTGTATCGCTATGCCGCCCTCCTCGATCGCTTGCAGGGGATCGATGCGAATACCATCACGCAGGGCTATACGGACATCACGCCAGGCCGTCCCACGGTGGACGAGCACCGCGACCCCATGGACGATCTGCGGGACCATTATCATAAGGGGATGGCGTCTCCGATCACGAAATTGAATGCCTATACCATTCTCGCAGGGGAACACCAGACGCATGACTACTACATGCACTTTGGCCCGTGGTTTGCGGATCCCTTGGCCAGGCAGCTCTATGCGGAAATCGCCTCCATTGAGGAACAGCATGTAACGCAATACGAATCGATGATCGATCCGACGGAAAGCTGGATAGAAAAGTGGCTCTTGCATGAGGCCAACGAGGTGTACAACTACTATAGCTGCGCCACCCAGGAAGAGGACCCTCATATCAAAGCGATTTGGGAACGCTTCCTCGATTACGAACTCGGCCACCTCCAGTACGCCATGACGTGTTGTGAAGAGATCAAGAGGAAAGATCCCGCAGAATTTCTGCCGCGGGTCCTGCCCGAGCCGATCGCCTATAAGAGTAACCGCGACTATGTGCGGCAGGTGCTGCGCGACGAAGTCCATCTGCGAGCCAATGGTTCCAAGTTTGTGGCGAAGAGCGAGGAGCCCACCAGGTCGCTGGAGTATCGGGAGCAGATGAATCGCGACGGCTCCCCGACTGAAACCGTCGCAGCGGGATGGCAATGGGCCCCCGGCGGCGAACTCACCGCCCAACGCGGGATGAAGGAGGCAGCATGAAGTCACCAACCTCACAGGGCATGAATCGTTCTGGAATCGACATGGCTCCCCTGAACGCCGAAGAGATGATGAGGAGTGTTCAAGAATTTCCGCCCACCTCCAGCGGGAATGTACAGACACTCGCAGAGTCTCGCCAGTCTTACCTCCTCGAGGCAGACCCTATCGGCACCGTGCCGCTTCCCGGGACCGTGAAAGGAGTGGCGAAAACCAGCGTGCAAAAATTGATGGGCCGGCATCCAGAGACACTCATTGATGCGCTCGGCGGCCGACTGGCCTTTGAACGAACGGGGACGCGTCTGTATGACGCGTTCCTGGGCAAAGCTCTTATACGCTCCGACGAGGCCGCCAAGCTCCCGATGGAGCGCTTGCAACAATTTCGAGCCGAGGAAGCGGCTCACATCGGGATAGTCTGGGATGCATTGCGACAGTTGGGCGCGGACCCGACCTGCGTCACGCCCATGGCCGATACGAATGGCGTGGCTTCGATCGGACTCATGCAGATCATCACAGACCCTCGCATGTCCATTGCACAGAGTCTCCATGCCATCCACCTGGCCGAACTGGCCGATAATGATGGTTGGCAATTGCTCATCGCACTCGCGACAGAGATGGGTCAGGACGACATGGCCGCGGAGTTCACAAGCGCGTTAGCAGAGGAGGACCGGCACCTCGAAGAAATTCGTGGGCTGATGGAGCAGATCTGCCTGAAAGAGGCGAGGGGCTAGGATGAAGGCAGGTGACCATGAATAGACAATCTATATCCATCCCTCCGCTCTCGCACTATCGGCGGCCTTAATAGCGATGAGTCCTTTGGATGCGCAAGCCAATCCTGCGAACGGTGAGGATATCGCGTACATGAGAACCCGACACACAATGGTTGAAGGAGTCGTAACTCAGATGAAATCCGGTCTCTATACCGTACGAACCGCCACGGGAACGAATTACACGCTGGCTGAATCGGTTGAGGCCCGGTATGGTCGGGACAGGCCGAAGGTCGGAGATGAAATGATTCTGTGGATTAATGATGGCAACCACATCATGGATGCCAATAGAAAAGGAGCTAATTTGTCGCCTCGTTTTGTGTCCGGCAAACTTGTCTCCATCAATTATGGTCGGTCTCAAATCACACTCTCAATGCCTGATGGTGAGGAGAGTTTTAAGCTGAGGCCAGAAAGCCGCATGTTTCGAGATATGGCTGTCGGGACTCCGGTGACGATTGCGGTGTGCAAGGAGGAAGAAGTCATTGACATCCATGTCGACAAAGACTCGGAACTCCCACGGAGTAGTTTGAGCCATCCCCACAATGAGAGCGCCCTCATAGGATTTCGGCATCTCGGTAAGCCCGAATAACGTATGCCGGATGGTCTTGTGCCATCCGGAAAGATATGCCTTTGATGTCCGTACCAACGTGCACAATAGACTTCGGGCCGTCATTTTTAATCCTTGAAATGCAATCATCAAATCTCTTCCAGTTCCCCAGAGGTCTGGCATGTGCGATCATTCCATCATGAAGCTAACGCACGGGGGGAATGATCATGTATCTGGATGACCTCTTAGAATCGAATGAAGACGACTCAAATCCTCTGGGTTGCACGGGAGATCCCTCCACATGTCCATGCGACTTATGTTCGGCGTTCCGGATTGACATGGAAGCCGACCGAGATTGGGAGTCCGAAGAGGACCAGCACGCTGCATAAGACGCTGAACCGATTCAAAATCCCCGCCTCAACGTTAACCTTCATCGGCTTTTCGTTTATTTGTCCTCATCCTCTCCCAATCCTTCAGGATCGGCGAGACTCTTGCGGTTCCCTATGGCTCCTCCTACAACATGCCACCCATGTGTTGCCGTTTTTATCTTCCCTTATTTCTGCTCGCTGACTTAGTCCTAAAGTCAGTTCCTTGAGACCAGCAGCCCCAGGACACAAGCCCCCATGGCTGATGAGCTTGTGTGGCATAGAGAGTTGAACCGGCAGTATGGGATCGCTAGGGGATGGGCCAGTTCCTTCGTGGAGTCACGACTGCAAAAATAATCTATTCACTAACCAAGGAGGTTTCTATGTCGGTTATCGAAAAGTCGATCGATCTCAATGTGCCGGTGCAGACAGCGTATAACCAATGGACCCAATTTGAAGAGTTCCCCAAGTTTATGCAAGGCGTCCAGCAGGTGAAGCAACTCGATGATAATCGCCTACATTGGAAAGCCAACATCGGCGGCAAAGAGGAAGAGTGGAATGCGGTAATTACGGAGCAAGTTCCGGATCAACGCATTGCCTGGAAGAGCGAAGGGGGGGCACAGAACGCAGGCGCCGTGACGTTTCAGTCATTGTCGGAGGCCCAATCGAAAATCATCCTCCACTTGGAGTATGAGCCTCACGGCATGATGGAGAAAGCCGGCGATGCCGCGGGCATGGTGACACAGCGGGTCGAGGGCGACTTGAGGAGATTCAAAGATTACATCGAAACACGCGGCCATGAAACAGGCGCCTGGAGGGGCTCTGTCAAATAGGGAGTTTATGGCTCGCAGGATCTTTTGAATACACCTCGCCGCCTTAGCAGGTCCATTTCCGCCGAGCCGTGGACCACAGCCGTCTGTTTCGTTTATGAGGAGTAGGTTCAGGAAGAGGGTACAGAGAGACGAGATTCTCGTGCAGTGCGACACGAGCCCCACCTCTGCTTCGTGTGCGATCGCATTAGCTTCGAGCGCAAATTGCACACTGCGCGACATTTCCCGTTTGATCGAAGCATCTCGCGGCGCAACAAGCGGCGGGAGCGGCTGAACAACGCAACGACGACCGCTCCAGCGCTATACCGAGCATCATGATGGATTATCAACACGCAATATTAATCGACGGGTCACAAAATAATGGCCCGATCACTGCCGGACGCATATAACTAGCCGATGGGTCCTGAGCTCCCATCGGTGCTTTGATGGGCGGACCTCCCGGCATTCCCGGCAGCCCTCTACCTGCCGAGCCAAACCGCATTCCTGGACTCGAAATCGGGTGCATGCTCGCAAGCCTCGGCGTAGTCTCGGGTGTGATGATATTTCCTGGAATGCCCCCAATAGGTAGAGGGAGCTGCACCTGTCCTGATTGAGGATTCTGCGGAGGTTGATTCAGTGTGTCATTCGGGACCACGATCGTTTGTGCCAGGCATGGACTGGCCAACGAGAACCATCCGCCGAATGCTCCCACGGCAAGAACCATGCTGAATGGGTTCATTAGCTGCCATGATACAAATGTGAAAAGCTCAGCCCATCCCACACTCTTTGCTGTGAGAACTAGGGCATTTGCGGTAGCCTTATCCGCAATCGCTATTTCGGGCGGTTCCAATGACGATGCAGCCTGATGGCTTCCACAAAGGACTTGCTTGAATCATTGCTGCCCTTGTCGACAATCACGCCGGGCGCGTTGCTGATCCCCGTGACCTGTATCAATTCTTCCCCCTCACCACTGGCCGCGATCGCTTTCCCATGGTCGTACGCTTCTCGAACAAAATGTCGCGCCTCAGGTTCACCGAGCAGACCCGTCACGTGTTCTTTGCCGCCCGGCACATAGACCGCGTCGTACATAATGGAATCCGTCGTGGCCAGGCTCTTATCGACTTTCACGCCGCCTTTCAATTCCCCCAAATGGGGCGCCACAATTTCAACCGTGACCCCTTCCTTCTTGAGCCCGGCTTCCAGCCGCTTGATGTCGCTGGCACTCACCCCGTCGGCGGCCAGCACGGCAATTTTGCGGCTCTTGATCGAATCCTTCGGGCCTTCTTCTTGACTTAAGCCTTTCGTCTTGCCCGCTCGAGTCGCCGGCTGTCCCTTTGGGGCCGGTAATCCGAGCTTGCCGGCCACGGTCACCGCTAGCGCTTCATCCACGTTCGCCACATGATCGAGCATCCGTTTCTGAATCTTCGTGTCCGACACTTTCCCCAACTCAAATGTCAGCGCCTGGGCGATATGATCTTGTTCCGGCAACGTCAAACTATTGTAGAAGAGGGCCGCCTGCGTATAGTGATCGCCGAACGTCTGGCTGCGCTCACGGACTTTCGTGCCTTGCACCGCCGACGGGTAATGAACATAGCCGTCTTTTTTCTTCGGCACTTCTTCCGGTGTCCCGGTGAGCGAGTTCGGTTCGTAGTTCGCTTTCCCCGGTCGATTGGAGAACCGCATGATCCCGTCTTGATTAAAGTTATTGACGGGCGATTTCGGCTGGTTGATCGGAAGCTGTGTGAAGTTTGGCGTCCCAAACCGGTTCAACTGCGTATCGACATAGGAGAACATTCGTCCCTGCAGCAGTGGGTCATCGCTTATGTCGATGCCCGGCACGAGATGGCCGGGATGAAAGGCGACTTCTTCTGTTTCTGTAAAAAAGTTGCCGGGATTGCGGTTCAACGTCAGTTTGCCGACACGCTGAAGCGGGAACTGATCCTCCGGCCAGATTTTGGTGGCATCCAGGATATCGAATGGGGCTTTGTTCGCGTCCTCTTCCGGGATCAGTTGGAGGGCCAGCTCGTATTCCGGATACGCCTTGTTCTCAATCGCCTCCCACAGGTCCCGCCGATTGAAATCCGGATCTTTCCCAGCCAATTTCTGGGCCTCATCCCAGACGAGGGAATGTACGCCCAGCAGGGGCTTCCAATGAAATTTGACCAGCGTTGATTTGCCCTGATCGTTGACGAGGCGGAAGGTATGGACGCCAAATCCGTCCATCATCCGGTAACTTCGGGGAATCGCCCGGTCCGACATGACCCACATGATCATGTGAGTGGATTCCGGTGTGAGGGAGATGAAATCCCAAAAGGTATTATGCGCCGTCGACGCTTGCGGGATTTCATTGTCCGCTTCCGGTTTGAACGCATGCACCAGATCGGGAAACTTGATCGCATCCTGGATGAAAAATACGGGGATGTTATTGCCCACCAAATCCCACACGCCTTCACTCGTGTAGAATTTTGTGGCGAATCCGCGTGCATCGCGGACGGTGTCCGCGGACCCTCGAGACCCGTTCACGGTTGAGAACCGCACAAAGACGGGTGTTTTAACGGATGGATCCTGCAACACCGCCGCTTTGGTATAGCGAGCTAAGGACTTATAGACTTGAAAATATCCGTGTGCGCCGGACCCCCGGGCATGCACGACGCGCTCCGGCATGCGTTCATGGTCGAACTGAGTGATCTTTTCCCGGAAATGGTGATCCTCCATCAAGGTCGGCCCTCGCGGCCCGGCTTTGAGCGAGTTGTTCTTGTCGTCGATCTGCAGACCCTGGTTGGTCGTGATGGCATTACCTTCCGCGACGGCGGGTTCATGCGCCCCGGTCGGCGCCATGGGAGAGCTTTTGTCCTCAGCCCACGACAAGGTGGGAATTGCCACCAGCGTCGTGAGAAGCGAGAGGGCGAGTGTAAACGCATGGGAACGTCCCGTGAGGCACGAGGCCGTAATGTCTTTGAGGTGCATGAGAGAACTCCTTCACGTGTTGGATGGTTATCGTGCCTGTGCGGTGATGCCGAGTGAGGACGCAATCGTTTTCGCTTTGGCCAAGTGCTCTTCGACGATGGGCAAGGCTCCCGCAGCCCACTGCCGCACGTCTGGGTTCTTCTCGGTGAGCGACTGCTTTCCGAGTTCCTTCAGCTTCTGGGCATGCCCCTGCAACATAGTCGTGATATAGGCATGATCGAATTCCTTCCCTGACAATTGCGACAGCTGGGCTTTCAATTGTTTCTGGGGCTCGCTCGGCTGGGGATGCAACTCAAGGCCTTCCTTGGACGCCAGGTGACGAATCTCTTGCTGCGCTTTCTGATGGTCTGCAACCATCCGGGCGCCAAACTGCTTCACTTGCTCGTCCGCCGCCTTCCGGATGGCGAGTTGTCCCAGATCGATTTCACTCTGTTGACCGGCAGCAGCGTGTTCGAGAAAGGACGCAGGCTCCGCAGTCATGGGTGGTGTGGCTCCGAAGACCCACGGAGATGGCGCAAGAGTAAGGACCACCATGAACATAAGACGTCTAATTGCACACTGCATGGTTGCCTCCTTGGTAAAGATTGTTCGTTTACTATCAGGGGGAATGAGAGAAGAAACCACTAGCGACTCCCCGAGTTGGATAGCACCCACCGAGGCATGATTTAATCGAAAGCAACAAGGGAAATTACGAGCTGCGGGGAGTCTGCGGAGTTGGGATCATGTCTTCTGAGGCATATTCACCCAAGAAACGAGGATTGCGACTCATCAATTAATTCATTGCGTGTTAGCTAACAGACACGGCGGCCTGCTGCCCCCCATGATCCATCTGTCCAGATGCCCTCGGGATTCATTATCTGAATTACAACTTTTCCTTTAAAGATCTGTGATTATGCGAGACGTGATTATTGTGGGAGGGGGGCTGGCTGGTCTTTCTGCGGCACTCTATCTTGGCCGTAGCAAACGAGATACTCTGCTCATTCACTCGGGCCGATCTATGGCCAAATGGGAGTCTGAGGTGCAGAACTATCTCGGATTTCCGGAAGGGATCTCGGGCTCAACGTTGCTTCATCAAGGCATGACCCACGTGGCGAAGTATGACGTCGCGATCGTCGAAGATGAGGTCCAGTCCTTGAGGACGAGTGGGGAAACATTTCAAATTAGAGGTATAAGAAATACCTATGATGGGAAACGAGTCTTGATCGCCACAGGCTTAACTCATCTTCCACCGGAAATTCCTGGCGTCAAGCAATGCCTTGGCAAAAGTCTCTTCTTCTGTAAGGACTGTGACGCCCATCGCCTACAAGGCAAACAAATCGCGATCATCGGGCGAAACAATGAGGCCGTGGACTATGCCCTCGGCATGCTGATGTTCACATCATATGTCACGCTCGTCACGAGTGGTGGCGAAGTCGTATGGGATGAGGACCATGCGAAATGGTTGGAGGAGTACCAGATTCCGGTGCGTCAGGAAAACATCGTGAGCTTGGAGCACACGGAGGGGCAGCTTGAAAGCATTGAGTTTGTCCGAGGGGAACCGACCAAGGTCGATGCGATCTTTACCACACGCGGCGATGTACCCCACAGCACCCTTGTCACAGGCGTTGGCGCATCGCTCGACAACGAAGGCCAAATCGTCGTAGATGCGTGTTTGAGGACGACTGTGCCCGGCCTCTATGCCGCTGGATGTGTGACGGCGGCTAATTGTCAAATGATCATCGCAGCTGGTCAAGGGGCAATTGGAGGTCAAGCCATCAATAGAGATCTTTTTGAATCAAGTTTGTGGCGGCACACGTTGCCTCGTTGGGGAGCGGTTGATAGATAGATGAGGTCCGGCAGCAGAAAACGCCGCACCTAAAAGCATAATCAGACCGTTTCTGGTAACACCGTTCTGTCATGGCAGAGCAACCTCCGGGGAGATGCGTGACGGTATTGGCGCCAGAGCGTCCTTCTACGAATGCCGATTCTTTGTCGGTTAACGCACAACGGATGAATGGGTACCGTGAATAGAACAAGCGGCGAGCTGAACCTGGCAGAACTCTACGGGCTCATTCGCAGCCAGATCGAACATGAGAACGATTTAGTGAGTCAGCGGGTCCTCCTCAATGCTTCCAAGGAAGCAAAAAATGCTCTTTTCGAATCGGAGCAGACATTACTTCTCTGGCTAATGCCGACCGCCGCGCTCTTTGCAGGATTGCTGACCCACATCCATCGTTAAAGACCATTGTGCACTTGCGACAATTATATGAAGATCATGCAAATTCGAAGGCCTGTGGAGATTCTTCAAGTAAGTTATATCCAGATATCCAGGCCCACCCCATCTCCGACGTTTGGCGATGCTTTCGCCAGCGGCTATGCCGATCGTGTTTACCATTACGTGGGTGCGTGTTTTAGGGAGGCTTCTGATCGCCTGGTGGTAAGATGATGACCCCTTCGACCCTTCTCAATGTGGTAGGTCATTTCGCGGGTCTTTACTCGCACTATTCTCTAACTTGCATTCCCAAGCGAATTACCGACTTTGTAGAACGTCATGTACGTTCTACATGCTCACAAAAGCCGTCGTATTGACCTGCGGTTTGTTAGTTCGTTGCGCCCTAAGACTTCATGGCAGAAGCCTCGGGAAACCATGAGGGCATTATGGCTGCTGGAGGGTCAAAATGGTTTTGATGGAGCGCACCCACTACCTGATTTATTTTGCCCGACGATACGGGTGCCGCTGCGGAGAGGGGATTGCCTGAGTCTTAAATGCTGACCCTACGAAGGCCGCCTATATGCACGAACCTTGGACCATTCGTCCTTCTGAAGACGGTACGGGAGTGGGGGAGGCTTCCGCATGACAAGGCGCTTGGCAAGGAGAGCCAGGGCCGTGATGGACAGTGCTGTGAGGAGTTTCACCATCATGAAATCAGGATATCGGCCCCAGCCGCTGCATTGCAACGCTATGCCGATGTCGCTGTTAAAGGAAGGGATAGAGCTGCTGAGCTATGACGAAGTAGTGAAGGCCTTACACTGAAGAGTGGCTTGCTGTTACCGCGCCCTGTCCCGCAATCATCATTAAGCCGGTGAGCGGTGTGATAACATGCGGTGAAGGACCGCCATTTGGTTCCGGCTGACCGTTCTCAGGTTTCTTGTTGATAGAAACGGACTCGTTCGCAGATATGCTGACCGAATCGTACACATTGATGGAAACCAGATTGCTAGATTCCCCTGAAACCACCGGTCCTTCATTTACAGCTGCGTGACTTGCCAGGTGAGCATCAATCGCGTGTGACGGCGGCGGGACAACGTGCGTTCCGTCGTGATGGCATTATGCAAGGCTGACAGCGGTGGGAGGATATACAAAAGGTACGCCCATCGCAGCTTTCGAGCAACCCAAGGCCAATCTAATTTCAGGCCTAGGTATTCTGTCCACCAGGGCATGGTTTCTTTCGTTTCATAATCCCTTTAGGCTGCTCCTGCAGTACTCATCTTGTCAAGGCTCCACATGTTTAAGCGCGAATCCGTGGTGTTTTGTTCCACCGAGAAGGGGCATTAACTGACCGGACCGGATAGCGACTTGTGAGCAATCTTCATGAAGAGTGCTTCACTTTCGGCAAGTAGTGAACGCCAGATTTCTTGTGGGCTGTTGGGAGGAACATTGAATTGTTCGATGAGAAGACGAATCACAGATTCAAGCGACATGCGGTTGGTTGGGAAGTGAACATCTTCTAAGGTCTGTTTGTGGGCAAGGCACTGCTCTGTCAGAGATCCACGCACATGAACATGTGCTGAAGGGTGTGGATCAGGTGGCTCTCGAACATAGTCGTAGCGGAAAATCCAGCGATCACCCTCCTTATCTAGTTGGTACTGAAATTTGGATGTCTCCACCTTCACTCGTGGCCCTTCTTCTGTCTCTCTGAGCGAGAGTTTCATTGCAAGTCCTAAGAAATTTCCGTTCGTCAGAGGCAATGGATCAGTTGGTCCATTCCATCCTCCCAGGATATGCACATCTGGTCTTGGGCCTTTGGTGAGGCGTGCTGCTGCACCAGTTCTGAGAATGGTTTTGCTTAAGAGGAGTTGAGACAAATCACGAAAGGCGTGAAATGAGCCGGGATTTGTTCCGGCCATGTAGCGTTGAGTGAGGCTACGGATCTCTGCGAGGAGAGGCTGTAGGTCAGGCGGCAGCAAACAGAGGATCATCCTCAGCGAGGAGACTAGTGAGCGCCAGTAAATCTGCCACCGTACCGCAATCTTTTAAAAGACCAGCACGATAGCGGCGCACCAATTCCTCACCAGAAATGTGAAGGCGTCGTTGAGCTTCGCGGTCGAGTTCTGCGGCAATCTGATCCCGCGTTAGCTCAAGAACGGTAGTTTGCTCTTTAGGTGTCATTCAGATCTCTCTTAATCTTTTGGTGCTACTGCGGTACTACCACAGTACTACTACGGCGCTACTGTTGAGAAAGTGTAGCACAAATGTATAACACTTTGTATATCTGTTTACGATGTAAGCGCCTGTTTTGCAACGGTCTTGCGCTCACACGCCTTACGACCGTTCAACATCTGTCTTACCAGGGTAATACGCTGGTAAGACCGTAATCTGGCCGGAAGTTGCGCATTCGTTCGCAACCCTTCTAGAATGGGCCTCCCTGCGAGGCTCCTATGCCCTTCTCGATTCGTTCCTACCGCCGCCTGGCGGGTCTATGAGCATAACCTCACAGCCTCCCAAGCATCCCAAAGCGGGTCTGTATCTTCAATGCAAACTATTTGACGGCATCACGAAGTTCATCGACCTCGAACAGCGCATCGCGGACCCGGACGCCCAGCGTCGTGCCACGAACGTGCTGTGGGCGATGTTAAACGCTCCGGGCTTTGCGTTGGCCACGCCGGACATGCAGCAACGCGCTCTCGACGAACGCGGGCGACGCCTGCACCCCGCCCTGTACGCCACGTGGCATCAGTCCGATCTGCTCGCTGACAGTTTGCACAATTTGCGCGACACTCTGGTGGGGTGGTTGCGAGGCTTGGGTGGTGACCCGAACAAAATCTACGAGGCGCTAGGGGGCGATGCGCCACCGGAGCCGTCCATCGAAAAGGCGCGGCGGATGGTCAGCGCGTAGGAGCGGGTGCGGCGGGGAGGGATTGGAGGTGCCGAGGCGGTGCCTTCGCACGAAACCGGGGCTGAAGCCTGCCGCGCCAAAGAGTGAACTTCAGCCCCGGACGCCCGCACCCGCAAAATCCTTCCAGTGCCGATACCCCACAGTGCACACGGCGTGCAAGTCGGTTGTATCCTTCCGTAGCGAAGACTATGGTCGGCAAGCATATGTCGTAGTCGTCGCATTGACGACATGGAGGTTCATGATGAAGGGCATTCTGTTGGTGGTTCCCGACGCGATCAAACAGAAGCTCGACCAGAAGCGGATGGCAGGGTTCACGTTGAACGGCTTCATCAATTCGCTGCTGGCGCGAGAATTGGCTGACCCGCCTAAGACCCGGACACCGCGACGAAAGACGAAGCCATGACGAGCAAGGAAGTAATTCACGCCTTCGGCCTTCAGCACCTAACGGCACGTGACGTGGAGCGGATCGAAGAGGCGATGAGTAGCGACGATGCCGAAACGATGTTGACGCTCGTCGATGCCCTCGTCGGAAAAGCGAAGAAGAAGGACCGGAGGCGGCCATGACCGTCACCTTTTACCGGCAGACAATAGATGGGGAAATGCCGGTTGGGACGATTGCATTAGTCGATGGAAAATTAGTCGCGACGCCGGCCGATTCCATTCCATTACAGAACGTCCTCCGTCAACCGGTTTATCTGATCGATCCACAAGATCGAGTGACATTACTGGATAGCGTTTTGCATCCAAAAGAGTTCTTACACGCCTTGCCGACGATGTATCATGGCACTTATTTTTGGGCCGGGACGGTTGAGGACTGAATGAGTAGTGAAAAGAACACGAGCGACCGACGGAGGTGAAGATGGACAAGCTGATCGAACAGGTTCAGGTGCTGGCCCATCGTCGCCTTGTGGCCGATACCGACCGGGTCTTCCTGACGCTGCCGCCTGGCTTGCCGCTGGCGAGTTACCTCTCGATGGTCTGGACACGGCTGGAGGGCGTCCATGCGCGAGTGGAGATCGATGGGCAGCGGATCGATCGGGCTGAATGGGGCACCTATTGCTTGAATCCCGGACAGGTTGTGACCGCGCGAGCGATCCCGATGGGCGGCGGTGGAGGTGGCGGGAAGGGCGTCATGCGCATTGTCGCACTGATCGGGGTAGTTGTGCTGGCAGCCTTCACGGCAGGTGGTGGGTTGGCGGCACTCGGCGGCGTGTTTGCCGCACTCACAGCAGGGTCGCTGCCGGCGGGACTGGCCGGAGCGGTGATTTCGCTCGCCGGGTCGTTGGCGATCAATGCCCGCATTCCACCGGCACGCCCTCGGCTCAAGCAGGTGTCCCATGGTTGAGCTGCCGACCATGAGCCCGATTCAATTCCGGCATACCGGTGATGGACGGGTGGAACTGGCAGGCCGTCCAGATGTGGTGATCACAGGAAACTTAAGCACGTCCTTCCCTGAGTGGGAACACACGCTCGGCTTGCCCGTATATCAAGAAGAGTGGGAGGCCCTGGCAGAGCCTCGCGGCCTCAGCGGGCGCATGGTGCGGTTTCTGGTGCAGCCTTTTGGGATTCGTTTCCAATCAGACCGGCTGTACCGGTTCACGCTCGGTCATACCGGGTTTGTGATCGGTCTCTGCGAGGTGAGGCAACAGGGCGAGTGTCTTGTGGGCGACGCCATCCTCTATGACTCCCCACTCGCGGACATCGCGTGGCACGGCATCCAGCACGCGATCTTCACGCATAGCTGTTCGGTTCTCGCCGATGGCAACACGCTGATTGAAGTCGCGTTGACCACACAAGAGGAAGCCGTCTATTCCGACGCCACACTGGAGGAAGTATGAGAGTCGCGTTGTATGCTCGGTATTCAAGTGAGAACCAAAAAGAAAGCTCCATCATTGATCAGTTCAGGAACTGCGAGAACTACGCAAAGCGACAGGAGGGTTGGAAGATCGTCGAGAGGTATGAGGACAAGGCGATCTCCGGAAGCGAGGACGCAAATGGACGGCCCGGTTATCGGCAACTGCTTGCGGATGCTCAAGCGAAGCCGAAGCGGTTCGACGTGTTGCTCGTAGATGATTTCTCGCGCCTGTCTCGCGACCAAGTGGAAACCGAAACGGCCCGGCGTCGATTTGTGCATTGGGACATTCGACTCATAGGCGTGAGTGATGGGATTGACACCGCGAGCAGGGGTCACAAGATGATGTCGGGATTCAGAGGATTGATGAACGATTTCTTTTGGGACGATCTGCGGGACAAAACTCGACGTGGCATGGTCGGGCAAGCATTAAAAGGCTATCATTGTGGAGGCCGCTCATACGGGTATCGCCTCGTGCCGGAATACGACTCCAGCAAGAAAGACCCGTATGGGCAACCTGCCAGGATCGGCACAAGACTAGAGATCGAACCGGAACAAGCCAGATGGGTCCGATGGATCTTCGAGCAGTATGCCAACGGGATGTCACCGATGAAGATTGTCGAGGAATTGAACCGCCAAGGTGTGCCACCACCGGGTATGTTCTACAAGCGGAAATCCGCAAAGGTCCCGACCTGGTGCGCCAGTGCCCTCTATGGCAACGTGACCTACGGCCTCGGCATGCTGAATAACCGTCGCTACATCGGTGAAGTGACCTGGGGCCGGTCGCGGTGGCCGAAAAATCCAGACACCAGGAAGAAAACGCGGGTGCTCACTGCGGAGCAGGATTGGCTCACGCGTCCAGCTGAGCATCTACGCATTATCGATAACGCCTTGTGGGAGCGAGTGAAGGAGCGACAACGCGACATCCACCAGGCGAGTGCGGCGATCCGCACGGCCCTTCATGCGAACGCGCGCACCGGACGCGGACCGAAATATCTGTTCAGTGGATTGCTCACATGCGGGCAGTGTGGGCACAGGTTCGTGATTCTGGATCCCACTCGCTACGGGTGTAGCGGCTGGAAGTATCGCGGCCTCTCCGTCTGCGGCAATACGACGATGGCCACACGCACTCTTATCGAAGGCCGCTTATTAGAGGCCATTCAGCACGACTTGTTCACCGAAGAGGGCCAGGCGATGTTCAACAGGGAAACGGCCCGGCTGTTGACTGAGCGTCGACGCACTCAGAACCCTGACAGCCTACAAGCCAAGAAGCGGCTGCAGGAGGTCGAGCAGGAGCTCACCCATATCATGACGGCGATCAAGGCCGGGATCTTCACGACCAGCACCAAGGCGGCGTTGGATCAACTCGAAGCGGAGCGCACCCGGCTCCTGAAGTCCGAGCCAAAGGCCGTCACCCCAGTGCCGACTCTGCTCCCGAACGCCATCGGCAGATTTAAGGCCCTGCTGACCGACCTGGCGAATGTGACACAGCGCCAAGTAGATATGGCACGGGCACAGTTACGAATGTTGCTCGGGAAAGAGATTGTGCTCCATCCCTGCGCCGATGGCGAGGGACGGTATCTGACGGCGGAAGTGACGGGGGATTATACGGGGCTCATGCGGCTGGCGACCGGTCAAAATAAGTTTGGTGGAGGGCAGGGGAGTTGAACCCCCGACCCCTACGTTGCGAACGTAGTGCTCTCCCAACTGAGCTAGCCCCCCACTCGACCGGCCTTCAATCAGTGAGACGAATGCCTCACTGTCCGTCGCATTATACACAACCAATTTCCGAGTCTCTACCCGGAACAGGTTGAGACCCAGTCAAGGCTAAAAAATAAAAATTCTCTACGCTTAGCCTCAGCCTGCCTACGCGCAGCGCTATGACGGGCTGATCACGGCTTGACCCTCAGGCTTTCCAGCATCGATGAACACGCGCTGCCCATCAATCCGCAGGCGCCCCTCAGCAAACAGCTGGACTGCTCGGGGATAGATCTTGTGTTCCTGCTCAAGGATGCGTGCGGCCAGCGTGTCGGGCGTGTCGTCGTCGAGGATCGGAACGGCTGCTTGAAGAATGATCGGTCCTTCATCGACACCTTCCGTCACAAAGTGGATCGTGCATCCCGCAAGTTTACAACCCCATTCGATGGCCTTCTTCTGCACGTCCAATCCTGGAAACGAAGGCAACAGGGACGGATGAATGTTCATCATGCGATTGGCAAAGGTATCCACCAGGATATTGGTCACGATCTTCATGTACCCGGCCAGTAAGACCAACTCCACATTGTGCTGTTGAAGCACGTCGAGGAGTTCGCGGTCGTAGGCCTCGCGACTATCGGGTCTGCCCGCATAAGGCTTGGGATCGATGAAACGAGCGGAGAGTCCATGCCGGCGGGCACGTTCTAATGCCAGTGCCTCTTTCTTGTTGCTGATGACGGCGACAATCTTCGCTTGAACCTTCCCTGCTTCGATTGCGTCGATGATGGATTGGAGATTGGATCCGCGCCCGGATGCCAAGACAGCGACTCGGAGGGCCTCCGTCCGTTTAGTCGACATACTCTACCAATGCGTCTTTTCCGGTCGATGATACGATGGTTCCGATCCGGCATGCCGGATCGCCCAGCGCTGTGGCTCGCAGGATGACAGCCTGGGCTGCTGCTTCCGGCACCACGAGAATCAAGCCGATCCCCATGTTGAAGACGCGGTACATTTCTTCACGCTCGACTTGTCCGAGTCGGGCAATTGCCTGGAAGATAGGGGGTACCGACCACGCACTTCGTTGCACCTGCGCCCGCACCCCCGAGGGAAATACTCGCGGAAGATTCTCGGTGATGCCGCCGCCGGTGATATGGGCGATGCCCTTGATGGGATATTCCTGGATCAATGCGAGCACCTGCTTGGCATAGATCCTGGTCGGTGTCAGCAGCACATCCCCCAGCGGCTGATCGAGGTTTGGCAGGCAACTGGTGACAGTGAGTTTTCCCTGATCCAGTAGGACACGACGCGCCAGCGAATATCCGTTGCTATGAAGACCGGTCGAAGCCAGTCCAATCAGGGCATCACCAGGTATGATATTGCGGCCGTCGATGATCTTCGGGCGATCCACCACTCCGACGGCGAATCCTGCCAGGTCATACTCGCCCTCCGCATAGAAAGAAGGCATCTCGGCGGTTTCTCCTCCGATCAAGGCGCATCCGGCTTGACGACAGCCCTCAGCGATCCCCTTGACGACGGATTGAGCCTTGGGAACGGCAAGTTTTCCTGACGCGAAATAATCCAAGAAGAACAGCGGCTCGGCACCGCTGACGACGATGTCGTTCACGCACATGGCTACGAGATCGATCCCCACGGTGTCGTGGCGATCCGTGAGGAAGGCGATCTTCAGTTTCGTCCCGACTCCATCGGTGCCGGAGACAAGGACCGGTTCGGCATAGCGATGCGCTTGCAACCGGAACAATCCCCCGAACCCGCCGATGTCTGTCAGGACTTCCGGGCGAAATGTGGATCGCACCAGCGGCGATATACGGTCGACGAATTCGTCGCCCGCATCGATATCGACTCCGGCATCTCGATAGGTTGTCATGAGTGGCGCATCTTAGCGGAGCATCGGCAGATCGGTCAACGAAGAGAATCAACAGAGCTTTTTCTTGCAAACTGTCGCGTGTCCCGTATCATTGGAAAAGCGTCACCAATCGTGGAGCATAGGCGGTGAAGCCTTCATACGTGTGCGTGCGTCAATCGTGTCGCAGTGGCCGGCACGTCACAAGAGCGACATCATGAAGATTCTCCTGGTTGACGATTCCCCCGATGCGCGATTGCATCTCCATAAGATTTTGAGGGATGCAGGGTATCGCGATACTCACTCGGCCTCCTCAGCCCCTGACGCGTTCAAATGCCTTGACTTGGAACATAAGGGGGCCGGAGCGAAAGCCATCGACTTGATTGTGATGGACGTGAGAATGCCGGAGATCGACGGCATCGAGGCGTGCCGTCGTATCAAGGCAGTCGAGGCTTTCCGCGATACCCCGATCATTATGATGACGGCCCGAAGCGAACCGGAGGCGTTGCGGGCCGCGTTCGAGGCTGGAGCGACGGATTACATCAGGAAGCCGTTAGAGGAAGTGGAATTGCTTGCGCGGATCAAGGCGGCGCTGAAGCTGAAGAACGAAATCGAAGCGAGGAAGAACTGGGAACAGGAACTGAATAAAACGATTAGTGGATTGGATACTGTCCTGCACGAGATGGTCACATTGCAGCGGCTCGTTCCAGTCTGTCCCGTTTGCAAGAAATCGCTGGCAGATCCGACCGCACAGTCCGCGCTTGAAGCCTATCTTCAGGTCCATCCCGATGCCAAGTTCCACTACATGGTCTGCTCCGACTGTTCGGCTTCCAAAAACTAGTGTTCGCTCCCACCGCGCGTCCTTCTAACCCTCCAATTTCCACAGGAGGGGTAGGCAGGTTGTTCTTCCCTGCGCGCATCGAGCGACCGCCATCTATCCTTCCAAGCTTGCTCACCTCTTTCTTTTGGGAAGGGCACCCATGTTGGTCTACGTGCGGCCGTCGAACGAGGCCCTTCTCAGGGCGCGCGTTCCGGGAGCACAGGACCAACGTGGGTGCCCTTCCACCTCCCTATCCCTCCGGACGCATCTCGACATCCAGCAGTTTGATTTTCCGATGGAGATGGCTCCGCTCAATTTTCAAATCTTCAGCTGTGCGAGAAATGTTCCAGTGATGTTCGCGTAGCTTCTTCGCAATGTAGTCTTTCTCAAACGCATTGCGGGCGTCTCTGAGCGAGTCATACGATTGTGTCATGAGTGGATTCACGGTGGAGGCTGCAGGCTGGGATGTGGGTCCGGCCGGGCGTGCCTGCAACGAGAGACCAACCTGCATCGCATCGATGACGAGGCCCGGCGCCATGATCATCAATCGTTCAATCAAGTTCCGCAATTCTCGAATATTCCCCGGCCAGTCGTATTGTTGAAAGACCACCATCGCTTCCGGTGAGACCTCTTTCATCCGCAATCCCTGTTCTTCCGCATGGACCTTCATGAAGTGGCGAATGAGGAGCGGGATATCCTCCCGGCGCTCCCTGAGCGGCGGGACGATAATCGGGACGACATTGAGCCGGTAGAAGAGGTCTTCGCGAAACGCGCCTTTTTCGATTTCCTTGATCAAATCCTTATTGGACGCGGCTAAGACACGCACGTCCACTTTAAGCAGTTTCGTTCCACCGACGCGAGTGAACTGCTGTTCTTGTAACGCCCGCAAGACTTTCGCCTGCGTGCTTAAGCTCATGTCGGCAATTTCGTCCAGAAACAGCGTGCCACCGTCCGCCTGCTCGAATTGGCCGCGTTTCATCGATGTTGCTCCGGTAAAGGAGCCCTTTTCGTGTCCGAACAATTCACTCTCGATCAGAGTCTCCGGGATGGCCGCACAGTTCACCGCCACAAACGGCCGGTTAGCCCGCGCGCTCTGCACATGGATGGCCCGAGCCACAAGTTCCTTTCCTGTCCCGTTCTCTCCTCCGATCAACACGCGGCTATTCGTGGGTCCGGCGGTCTCGATCAACCGACGCATCTGTTGCATCACAGGCGACTCTCCCACCAACTCGAATTTTCGCTGAACTGTGGTTCGGAGTGTCCGATTCTCTTGCTCCAAACGGTATTGGTCCAACGCATGCTTGACGCGTAGGGTGATATTCTCGAGCGATAAGGGTTTCTCAATATAGTCGTACGCTCCCAATTTGATCGCCTTGACGGCTGTTTCGATCGAGCCGTGCCCTGACATCATCATGACTTGTGCCGTCGGCACCAGCTCGCGAACCCGGCGCAAGGTTTCCATGCCATCCATTTCCGGCATCCAAATATCGAGCAGCATGAGATCGGGCGGATCCATGGTGTAGGCGCGCAACGCGTCGGCGCCGGTTTTCATCACCGTAACCTCGTACCCTTCATCCTGCAGAATGCTGCTCACGGAGGTGAGAATCGCCTCTTCATCATCTACGACTAGGATCGATGCAGACATAGCGCTCCATTATGCGTTGAACGTGAGGCGTACGGTGTTCCGGAGCAGCGAAAGGAGCCGCGCCGTACCCCTAAACCCCTCACCTGTTTAGACCGGCAATTCGAACGTGAATACGGCCCCTTTCGGCTGATTCTGGCTGGCCTGAATCTGTCCCTCGTGATCGGTAATAATGCGCCGCACGATCGCCAAACCCAGCCCTGTTCCCGTCTTCTTCCGCGTAAAATATGGCACAAACAGCTTTTCCTGGTCTTCCGCCGCGATGCCGACTCCTTCATCCGCCACACTCACCACAGCTCGCCGGCGCTTCGTATCGTACTTTGTCGAGAGCCACACTCGGCCTTTCTGCTGCATCGCCTGGATCGCATTGTCCAGCAGGTTGACCAGAACCCGCTTGAGCTGCTCCCGGTCGAAATTGAGCGATGGGAGGTCGTCGTCCAGTTCCACGATCAAGGTCACATCCTTGTGGGCGCCTCGATAGAGCGCTGTGACTTCGTTGATGACATCGTGGAGCGACTGATGCGCCATTTGTGGAGTCGGCAGCCGCGCAAACTTTGAAAACTCGTCGACCATATGCTTGAGACTCGTTACTTCGTTGACGATCACATTGGTGGCTTCATCGAAGATCGTCTCGAAATCAGGCGACTTCTCAAAATACTTCTTCCGCAATCGCTGCGCCGACAATTGAATGGGCGTCAACGGGTTCTTGATTTCGTGCGCGACTCGTCGCGCGACTTCTTGCCATGCCGCCACTTTTTGGGCCTTGATCAACTCCGAAAGGTCTTCGAACACCAGGACGATGCCGAGGTCTTTGTTCGATTCATCTTTCATGCGCGAACCATGAAGACCGATGGTCAAAAATCGTCCGTCGATCTCCATTGGACCCTCGAGCGTGAGCGTATCGCGCTCATCGGCCAACATCCTATCGTAGACCGTCTGGAACAGATCGAGTTTGAATTCTTTGAACACCTCATTGGCCGGCCTGTCACGAAATCGATCCGCGGCACGCCCAAGGATCCGTTCACCGGACGGATTGAAATTCGTGATCAGTCCGTTCTTATCGATGGAGAGCAAGCCCGCGGCAATTGTCTCGACCACAGTCTCGATGTAGGCGCGGCGGCGATCGAGTTCGAGATTGCTGTGGCGCAACGAGATATTGGCTTCTTCGATCTCGGACTTACTTCCTTGCAAATCGGAGGTCATGCGATTGAATGAATCGATGAGTGTGCCGATTTCATCGGTGGCCTTCGCTTCGATCCGGACAGAGAGGTCTCCTTGCGCAATGGCCTCCGTCGCTTCAGCCAGCCGGTGAATTGGCACCGTGATGCTCCGCGCGACATAAAACCCAAACCAGGTCGCTCCGAACAGAATGAGGACGGTGATGATGGCCACAAAGAGATAGACTCCGGCCTTGATCGGATTCTTCATCGCCTTGGTCTGTTTATACTCGTCGTACTGATGGCCGATCCCTTCCATTTTTGCCAGCAATGATTCAGGCACGTAGGCTTCCACCACAACCACGCCACCGATCTCGCCGCTCCGCCCGCTTGCCGCGATAGGAGCGGCAGCCCGCACCAAGCGCCCGGTTTCGGCCTCCTGTACCGCGTTGACTTCCTGCTTTCCATTGATCACTTGGAGCACCAGTTGGCCGATCGGTAGATCGAGAGCCGAAGATGGGACTTCGGGATCCAGCGCTTTGGTGAGTGTTTCCATTTTGGCTGAAAAGACCTCAATCCCTGCCACGCCGAACTCCGCCCGCTTGCGGGACATAGCGGCCACCAGAAGATCGCGCTGTTCAGCCAGCAGCATATCTTCCCGATAGATTTCATGACTGATGGCTCTGGCGCTGTTGACTGCCAAGGTGATATGGCCGGCATGCTGCATCCGCGCCACGTCGTACGAATCCCGCATGACCTGCTCAATTTGATCGCTGAACCACACATCCACGGCCTTATTCACCAACCCACTTGCGACCAAGGCAAGAAGCACTGTCGGGATGAGCGAAAACCCGATGAAGGCCGCCACCAGTTTCGTCCGAAACCCTGACCCGAACAGTCGATGCCGTCGTTCGAAATAGGCCTTAATGAGGTTGCGGGATAGCAAGAGCAACAGGACCACAAACCCGATCAGATCGAGGTTGAGCAGCAGGAGCACGAAGGCGTAACTGGTTGTCGGCAGAAAGGAGTCTGAGTCTTCGCCGGCAGGCGCCACGACCTGGGAATAGTAGAAGGTCAACGCAAGACAGGGGAGCAGCAGAATGAGGACGATCCAGACCGGCCGAAAATGCATCGTCTGGTGTTCTGGTTCCAGACTATCTCCGGATAGCCGTGAAGGACGGTCTGCCCCGGTACGAGCCGGTGGGATCTTGCTCATGGCGCCACGATCCGTCTTCGTCACGGGAAAAGGCCCTGTGTCTTTCTTGAAATCATTCACTGCCGGCATCCCCGATTGTCGGCGCTGCGACGGATGGAAGTCAGCATACCCATTCTCACCGAGTCAGGGACATCTCCCCACGTGGCATCAACCATCGTGGCTGAGAGATACGTCTGGGGTCGATAGGCGGCAGGGGGTACGACTACTTGGCAGCCAAACTCACGTACTTCATCCGAAGAGCGTAGAGCATATCCCGCAGCACCGCCTGTTCTTCCGTCGTGAGATTGCCCTTTGTCTTGTCTTCCAAGACCGAGAGCAAGTCGATAATGTCTTTCGCTTGCGGTAGATTCAGCGGCATTGGAGGCTGATGGGGATCCAACTGTTCTCCCATCAACATCATTGAGGAACTGCCTAGGGAAATCACGAAGGATGAAAAGGTAACGGGTATTCCCGGACCCTGGTGCGGATCGGAGGACGGCGCCTCTTGGGGAGTCTCTATCCCCGATGCGGCAGGCGGAGTGACGGATGGACGGTCGGGTCCGCTCCCGCCCCGCCGATCCCGAACGACAAATCCTTCTTCCTGTTCTGCGGCCACAGGCGTTTCCCCCGCTCCAGATGCAGCGATGGTACCCTACCATAGGCTCTGAAGCATCGCAAGCTGAGTCGTTTGACGCGCCGGCCGTTCTGCAGATTGAAGCCTGTTGAGAACCGGGTATAATGGGCTCCCGATTCTATGCGACTATGAGGAAACGATGTCAGAACGATTTCATACTCTGGTTGATTTGATGGCGGCATTGCGTGCGCCCGACGGATGTCCCTGGGACCGCAAGCAAACACATGAGTCGCTGAAGCCCTATCTTCTCGAAGAGACCTATGAAGTGCTAGAGATTCTTGACCGGCAGGATCGCGCCAAACTTCCGGAGGAACTGGGTGACGTCCTGCTGCAAGTGCTCTTTCATAGTCAGATCGCTTCAGAGGCGGGCAGCTTTACCATCGAGGACGTGCTGGAGCAACTGGCCGACAAATTGGTTCGGCGGCATCCCCACGTATTCGGAAATGGGGCGGCAAACCCGGTTCCGATGAATGCCGATCAAGTCGTCGCGCGATGGGAAGATATCAAACGGACGGAGCGTCAGGCTTCCGGTCGGCCGGACTCCGCTCTCGACGGGGTGCCGCAGACGATGCCGGCACTCCTGAGAGCGTATCAGATTCAAGCACGAGCCTCCCGAGTCGGCTTCGATTGGACACACGATGCCAAAGGTTTCGATCAGGTTCTCGGCAAGATTGAAGAAGAAATTCAGGAGCTCCGCGTGGCGATCCGAGCCCCCGCAGCGAACCAGACAGAGTCCGACGCAGGACTCACGACGGTTCGACAAGCGCGAATCGTCGAGGAATTCGGCGACGTGCTGTTTTCACTCGTGAATCTCGCCCGCTTCATGAAGGTAAACCCGGAAGACGCGCTGCGCCAGGCCGTCAATCGATTCGTCGAGCGATTCCAGTTCATCGAAGCTCAGGCGACCGCATCGGGCCGGACAATTGGTGATCTTACGTTTGCAGAAATGGATCGGCTGTGGGACGAAGCCAAGAAGCAGGATACTGCCACACGCACCAAGGAACATCGTCATGAGTAATGAGCCCAATCCTTACCAGGAAGGCAAGCGTGCCGGCATTCACCCCCTGATCGTGATCTTCGCAGTGTTGATAGGACTCTGGCTTTTTGTCTTCCTCATTGTGCCAAGTTCGAAGAACAAGCAAGCGACTGGAACAGAAGGGCCCACCGGGCCCACCATCGAAGATCCTGAAGCGGCGCCAGTACTTTTCAAAGTCCAGTCGACGATCTTGGACATGAATGCCATCAGCCTCACGGTTCCCCCAGAAGCGACGGACAGTCAAGTCGCCGGACTTCTGAAGCGGTTTAAACATGATCGGCTAGCCGGCACCTTGAGTGAGCTCCTGCCCGCCACAACGCCCGGCCATAAACTGGGCGACCATGCCGTCGCGGACATCTACATCTTGTCTGATGTCCAGTATGCCCAGCCCGACGTGATCCGCATTCTGACTCGTGGCGCGCACGCACCGGGGAACCTGTATCCCCAGGCCGTTCCTTTCGAAACGGCGATGGAGGCCATCCGTGGGCACTATCGAATCGATCTCAACGATACGGGCAATCCCGACAACGCCTCTCTTGGCTTTGCAGATGAGTCGGGGGTGCATTCCAAACAGTATCGAAAAATCTTCTAACAGAATGCTGAAAAAGACCGGCAGCGTCGTTCTCACATCGTTCAGATCCTCAACGTACCCCAGAGGGTACGCCTCCGGTCTTCACTCGCTGCGGCCTTGCTGGCGGCCTTTTTGAGCATTCTGCCCCAACCAAATAGACCAACGAACGAAGTGGCTCATGATCGATCCGGAGGCATGCGGATGCAAGAAAAAATGAAGCCCATGATGCATTGGGTCTTTAGGGGAACATTTGTTCTATTTTTATTTGCATGGGGATTCCCGGCATTTGCAAGTAGTGTAGAAGAGAATTGCCAATTTAAAATTCCGCCACGCCAAGCGGCCAGCACTGCAAACCATGGATTGTTCTACTTCGTCTATCCGAGGGTGGTAAATGCATCCTACAGCGGTTGTCAGACCATGTGGGACGAAAAAGGGACTAAGGTGATCGTGCTGACGTTTGAGCAAGGTCGTGTGATTAAGTTTGATGCGACCGATCCATCAAGTCCATCAGTAAAATACTCTTGCAGGTATGAACACGGTAAGCTGGCAAGCAAGCAATCGAAGGACTGCCCTGAGTATGACAGTGTAAAAGATGACTTGGGCCCATTGCCTCAAAGCGATGATCCAATTGTTCCTTCTGAGAGGGACCCGCGTAGGTAGGTGGTAAGTTTGGACAATTAAAATTGTGCCTGAGGTGTCCACGTTCTGTCCCCGCGGGCGACGAAGGGCTCATGACAAAAGACTGCCCTTTATTCCCTCTTCTCGTCGCGCATTTCTCGCTTGTCTCGCCGTCACGCAGTTACTACAGCCCAACCAACGTTTTGATTTCTGCACGCAACATTTCCCTTTGCTCAACTGCCCAGGCATCGAGGCGTGGGAACAGATGAATTAGTGGGCCAGTGAAGGGAGCCACGACAGTATCGCGGCGTTCGGCCAGCATGCCGTCTACGTCGGCGATGCGGATTTTTTCATTCGCGATCTGCCTCGACAGGAATTTCGAAATCATGAGTTGCTGACCCGGTGTCCCTGCGATGGCCCCAAGGATTTTGCTGCGAAGCCCATCCAACTCTTCTGGAATCGCCACCTTCATTCGGAGAAAATAAGGGGCCAGGCAGAATAACCGATGGCGTATCTGGATGATAAGCATGCGATACGCGAAGCACGCGTGCAAGAAATGAGGCAGGGGCGCCGTGGGGCTACCCGAGAATGATACTGAGCGCCTGCCGAAGAGCGGCTTGATCGGTCGGGGCTAGTTGTCCTAGCTTCTTGAGCACGAGGGCTGGGTCGATGGTGGTGAGGATCGCCGTTAATGGAAAGGGAACGAGGACGAGATCCCCGAACTCATAGCCGGTCATAGTCGGCGTCGGCAGGGTTGTCCCAGACACGTGTGAAGGTAGCAGTGGCGAGTTGGCTAGCGGCCTGGGTCAGACCGCGCTCGCCCAGCTTGCCGGTGTGCTAGAAAGTCGACGAAATCTTCAACCTCAGCGAGCCGTTCTGGAGGGAGGCCCCGGAGCTTCTCTAACAGTGTCTGTTCATGGACTTTCGTCATTGCAGCCTCTCAATTTGGAGATGATTCAAGCCCATACGCGTCTGTGTTAAAGATCAATTGCTTCTCCGCAAATGGTGATGTCACGCTGCTTGTGTAAATTGGCGAAGGGGCGCTGGAGCCTACAACTCAAGGGCGAAGCGTAGAGCCTCTTTGACCTTGGCAAGGGTGTCCGCCGGCAGTTGGCCAAGTTTGCGTTCCAGCCGAGGTTCGATCAGTGCCCCAATCCCTTGGACGTTGACCACGGAGGTGCGATCGAGAAATGGGAGTGGACCCACTGATACCTCATACCGACTGCCGCGATCTTGGGTGGTCAATGGGAGATAGATGGTGAGGGCACGAGGTGGGTCGGAATCATAACGGGAGACGACCAGCACCGGACGGACTTTGGCGGCCAATCCTAGATCGGCTAGCCAGATTTCACCCGGCTTGGCTTTCATCAAGGGTATTGAGGACTTCTTGGACTACGGTGCGAGACGGGAGGAGATCGACGGCGTTGGCGTCGGCTAACTCCATCACCTCGGTGACGATCTGTTCGACTTGTGCTACAACTTGCGGGCTCCACGTGGCGAGCTTCTGGTCCAGTTGCTGAGCCAATTGTGTCATGCCGATACGGTATCACCTTTGTCAGAGCGGCGCAAGGTATGCGGGCTGTTCCGTCCGCCTATCCGATAGGGATTCCGGTTCGACTTTCCACCTATATTCACGCCTCAACCTTAGCCTCGACCTTCACGTCGCGCCTTTCTCGCTTGTCGCGCGCGTCACGCAGTTACTATAGTCCCACTAGTTTTTTTATTTCTGCCCGCAATGTTTCGTGCTGTGCATCCGCCCAGGCATCGAGTCTTGGGAACAGATGAACTAATGGGCCGGTGAAGGGAGCCACGACGGTATCGCGACGCTCCGCCAGCATGCCGTCTACGTCGGCGATGCGGATTTTTTCATTCGCGATCTGCCTCGACAGGAATTTGGAAATCATCAGCTGCTGACCTGGTGTTCCTGCAACGGCTCCGAGGATTTTGCTGCGAAGCACATCCAATTCCTCCGGAATAGCTACCTTCACGCGTACACCCTGGGGGGTCGGCCAGGGTGCTCGTTGAATCGAATAGTCATAGGAAAACACCTGCTCGCGGGGTTCGCGGTACGGACCAGTCACATCGATAATCTTCAACCGGGTATCCATTGCAATCTCCAGTCGGCTGCAGAAAAAATCAGTTTATACGCAACTACCGCTCGAATCTTGTATAGCGATACCATGACAACATAGGACAATATAGCTGCAGGATGCTCAAAAAGGCCGTCCAGCAAGGCCGCAGCCGATGAAAGCGCCGGAGGCGTAGCCTCTGGGCTACGTTGAGGATGCTTTCGAGGGGAGAACGCCGCTGGCGGTCTTTTTCAGCATCCTGCTAGGATCGTGCTCCCGACAGATAGCGTATAACACGCTCGGCTGCAACTGCCCCGTCACGGATACAGTCAGGGATTCCGACGCCGCGATAACCGGCACCTGTCAGAATCAGCCCCCCGTAGCGACTGAGTGCCGCCTCAATCTGGTTCAGCCGGTCAAGGTGTCCGAGCGTATACTGTGGCATGGCCCGAATCCAGCGATTCACTTCCACAAACTCCGGCTCCGCGGTGACGCCGCATATACTCGCCAATTCTGCCCTGACTCGTGCCACCAAGGCTTGATCATCCAACTTTAAAATAGCTTCTCGCCCGACTCCGCCGACGTAACAACGAATCAGTAGTTGGTCCGGCGGCGCGCGATGTGGCCACTTGAGCGATGTCCATGTCGCCGCAATGAGATCGCGCCCTTCCGCCCGCGGAACGACAAACCCGAAGCCTTCAGCCGCATCGGTCACCGTTGCTCGAGGATAGGCCATCGCTATGGTGGCTGTAGAGGCATAGGGAATCATCTCCAGCAATCCGGCGGCAATGGGCGTGAGAGGGCGAACCAGTTCAGCCGATACATAGGCCGGAGTTGCCAGGACGAGACTGTCCACGGACAAGGCCGAGCCGTCATTGAGAATGACATCGTACATCCAACGACCGAGTTGATGGGATCGTACGCGTAGCGCATCGACCGAACAACTTCCCTTGAGTACGACACCGTGGTCTGTCAACCGACGGACAAGGGCGGCGACTAAATCCGATAGTCCGTTCTTCAGACTGACGAACATCGTGCGTTTCGGGCTGGAGGACGTAACGGAAGGATCGGCCTTGCGGGACGCCATCATGCCGCGAATCACACTTCCATATTGTTGTTCCAGCTCGACGAACCGTGGAAAGGTTGCCTGCACGCTCATGTGTTCGGCGTCTCCCGCATAAATGCCGGCCATCAAGGGCTCCAACATCCGTTCGAACGCCTGCCGGCCGAGACGCCGTCGAAAGAACGAGGCCAGCGATTCATCTTCCGGCGACCGTTTCACGGGCACGGCGAGATCCAGGCCCATCCGTGCGAGGCCTGCCCAACTCAAGAGGCCGCTTCGTAGGAAGGGTCCCAACTGAGCGGGGGTAATGACGACGAGTCCCTCCGGCAGTTCATACAAACGGCCACGCGAATAGACAGAAGCCCTCTTGCTGGTCTCGTTGGTGTTGATGAGTTGATCGGTCAATCCCAATTTGTCACAAAGTTCAAGACCGGCAGGTTTCTGAGACAGGAAGGAATCGGGTCCTGCCTCTGTCACGAGATCGCCGATACGATGGGTGACGATCTTGCCTCCCCAGACGGGAGCGCTATCGACGACGGTGCAACGAATTGGGATACCGGCCGCTGCGGCTTGTTCGTGAAGGGCATAGGCAGTCGAGAGACCTGAAATCCCTCCACCGATGACGGCGACGGTGTGAAGGTTGCTCACGACGTAGGGCAAGAAGGGGAGTCATACACAGCGAGTGTAGGAACGGCAATTGGACGTTCTGATACAGACATGCTTTCTCCTCGCTATTGAGGAATCGTGAGCGCCGGAACGTCTCTTGACGAACGATTCACCTGTAACGAATCACGACGCTTAGCGCTGACTCAGCTTGTGGACCATGTCAATGGTCGCGGCCACATGGTCTAAGGGAGTCGTCGGCAAGATTCCATGGCCTAGATTGAAGATATGCCCAGGGCGCCCGCCGGCCCTGCGCAGAATATCTTCCACTCGGCGCTCGATTTCATGCAACGGTGCAAACAACGTTAAGGGGTCGAGATTTCCCTGCACCGCCACGTCATGTCCCACCGTTTTCCAGGCGTCATCAAGATGGATGCGCCAGTCGATCCCAATGACATCGCCGCCCGCTTCTCGCATCTGGCGCAGCATCGCCGAGGTGCCTGTACCGAAATGAATCATCGGCACGCCTTCCCGTTTCAACCCTTCAAATATCAATTGGACATGGGGCATCACATATTCAACATAGTCGCCGACCGAGAGGCAGCCCACCCAACTGTCGAACAACTGAATTGCCTGTGCGCCGGCCTTGATCTGCCGTCGGAGATAGCCGGTGATCACGCGTGCGAATTTGTCCATAAGTTGGTGCCAGGCCTTTGGTTCGCCATACATCAACTGTTTGGTCATGAGATAGTTCCGCGAACTCCCCCCCTCGATGGCATAACTGGCGAGTGTGAATGGCGCCCCGGCAAATCCAATCAGCGGCACTCGACCGTTCAGAGCGCGTCGAGCCTGACGGATGGCTTCGGCCACGTAATCGAGTTCGCCGTCGTCGATGACATTGAGCCGTTCAACAGCTGCCTGGTCTCGCACAGGATTATGAATCACCGGCCCCTCGCCTTCGGCAAACTCCAGGCGAAGACCCATCGGTTCAAGCGGTAACAGGATATCGGCGAAAATGATGGCGGCATCCAGCGGAAAACGATCGATCGGTTGGAGTGTGACCTGCGCGGCCAACTCGGGTGTCTTGCACAATTCGAGGATCGAATGTTTCGCGCGGAGTGCACGATACTCTGCCATATACCGGCCTGCCTGGCGCATGAACCAGACCGGCGTACAATCGACCGGCTCTCGTCGGCAGGCTTTGAGGAAGCGTTCGTTCATCAGGTCGGCATTCTAGAGATGAGCGGGCGAGGGTGTCAATTCGGGTTGAGCGAGCCCCGCTCCGTTAATTGTTATGCGTTATTCGTTCATCGTCAGGACCCTCACGTTGAACATTGAATGATTAACGTGTAACGAACGGGCCGCGTACGGCTCCGGTTGACAGGGCGCGAACCGCTCTACTAGACTGCCTTATCACATGTCGAGACGGCGGTCAGCGCGGTGAATTCGATAGACAGGGAGGCCCGAATCCGTATGGCAAAGAAAGCTGCAAGTGAATCAGACGAGACGAGACTGAAAAAGAAAGTGGCGGCGAAATTAGCCGATCACAAGGACACGAAAGAGGACAGTGCCCTTCGTTCGCTGAGAAAGCGGCTGCGACGGACACAACGGAAACGGCGCACGTTAGCGTTGCGCAAGCAACATGCTGCAGGCAAAAAGACGGCTGCTCCAGCTGCGAAGTAGTGCTTCCGTCAGGTCGATTGAGCGACGAGAGAATTGTTAAGGTAGGCTGAATGGAATCATCACGACCCATAGAGGAAGAAGGCGCGACGCCACCCGCCTCAGAGACGGTGAGCGACGCATTGTCCGATCAGGTGTCGGCAGAGTTCACATCAGAACATCCGGTACCCATTGAGCCGGCAGCGGAACTGACGGAGCAGGTTGTTCTCGAAGAAGAGAAGGTCAAGGATGAGATCGAGATCCAAATCGACCTCCTCAAAGACTCAGATTGGGTGGTCCGTCGCGAGGCTGCGATCACGCTCGGAGAAATGGGCGATGAGCGTTGCATCGCACCGTTGGGTCATGCATTGCGCGATGGTGACTGGCAAGTTCGGGAAGTGGCCATCGAGGGGCTGGGTCAGATCGGTTCGCCCGCCGTCGAACTGTTGGTCAAATTGCTCCGTGATTGGGATGTGCGGAAATATGCAATCACCGCGCTAGGGAAGATACGCGATGAGCGCGTGCTCGATCCGCTGATGCTGCAGTTGCGGAACGATGAGTTTAAAGACGATGCGACCAACGCATTGGTCGAGCTGGGTGAGCCGGCGCTGCCGCGGTTGGTTAACGCGCTAAAAGACAAAGACGAGAATGTTCGAAAACAAGCGGTGCTGGCACTCGGACGGATCAAACATGCCGAGGCGATCGACCCGCTGATCGACATGCTCTCCGACAGCGACTGGTTTACCCGCCTGACGTCCGCGGCAGCGCTCGAAGCCATCGGCGACGACCGGGGTCGCGAGGCAATCAAGCCGTTGATGAAAGATCCGGATATGGTGGTACGGATGCGGGTGGAGCGGATCTTAGCGAAGTGGAAGAAACAGCCGGCAGGACGCTGAAAAAGTCCGCCAGCTTTGTTCTCGCATCGCTCAGAGGCTCAACGTACCGAAGCGTACGCCTCGCCTCTTCGCTCGCTGCGGCCGCGCTGAACGGCCTTTTTGAACGTCCTGCCAGGCCCTACTTATTCAGTTGGCTGTCCACCTCCCGCTGGATCTCTTCGAGCTTTTTGATCGACACCGGTTTTCCTATCGACAATTCCAGTCGCACCTCCCGAAGCGTTCCAATCAACGTCCGCATGGCGAGGATCGATTCGTCTTGCTTCGCGCCCTTCGTGGCATTTTCCAGTAACTCGGCCGCCTCGCCCAAATGTTTGGCGGCTTCTCCGAGGTTTTTGTCGAGCAGTTCTGATTTCGCCTGCAGGACTCGTGACTTGGTATCGAGCAGTCCTTGTCGTCTACGCAGATCTCTCTCGATTCCCATTGTCGTGTCGAGGATGTTGCGAGATGTGTCTTTCAGCGAAAGTTGAAGGTCTGTCACTGTTTGCTGGAGTGTGCCGACTGGACGTTGGCCGAAGTAAAATCCCAGACCGAACGACGCGGCAATCAACGCAAGAGCAAGAACGAATTTCCACATCGTTGAGTCCTTTTCGCTATCGGCCTTTGGTGGTAGTTGAGGGGCGGCGTAGTTGTTGGAGCAGACTTCCTGCCGCAACAAGGCGAACGGCAACATCTGAGTCTCGCAGGCCCTTTTTGAGTAACGGCGTCACAGGTGCGCCGTTCATGCCCAGAGCTTTCGCTGCTGCAAGGCGTGGTTGCCGTTGCTGGTCTTGCAGAAGCGTTTGTAAGATTGGCACTGCCTCCTTGTCGGGCGTCGCGCCTAGAGCATGCGCTGCAGCGGCACGTACCGTGGGGTCCGCATGTTTCGACAACTCCGCGGCGAGCGGAACGGCCGATAGATCGCCCAGGCGAAGCAGTCCTTCCACCGCGCTGGCCCGTACCTGCATATTGGCATCGCGCACGAGCGCTCGCAATAACGGGTTATTCTCGCGAATCCCCAGCCGACCAAGACTTGTGGCTGCAACTGCACGCACGCGCGCGCTTTCATCCCCCAGGGCATGGGTGAGTGGCGCGACGCCACCGGCTTGTCCGTAGTCTCCCAACGCGCCGGCGGCAAACGCGCGAACCGGCGGTTCAGGATCGTACACTCCCTGGCTCAGGACCGAGAGGCTCGACGGGCGTTTCAGGCGTCCTAATACCCCCAAGGCTGCCATGCGGACTTCGGGGTCCGGAAGTGTCGCGGCTCCGGTGATGTCGGTCAGCATATCCAGTTTTCCGAGTCTGTACAGTGCTGCATAGGCAAACACCGCTTCAGGTCCGTCGTCCGTTCTTGCCACTTCGATGAGATAGGGTTTGATGTCGATGACGTTGGCCTCGCTGAGCGCATTCATCGCGGCAATTCGCACGGCCGGCATCGCGTCGTTCAGGGCTCGCCGTAGGGGACCGGATTTTCCTGCGAGCCCGGCTTTGCCGATCGCGTCCGCAGCACGAGCCCGCACGAGGATCGATGGATCCAGCAGTCCGTCTTCCAAAACGGCCTGTGTGTCTGCAAGGCCCAGTTCAGCCAGGATTGTATAGGCGGTGATCCGCACATACTCTTGCGCGTCACGGACATAGCTGGTCAGAAAGCTGAGGGCCAAGGGGTGTAAGAGGGCTGGGTCGTCCGGTTGATCTGCAGTGACTAGCCGTTGATAGAGCGTGAGGGCTTCTTCCGGTCGTCCAAGTTTAAGGGAGCTTTGGAAGGCGAGGCGGATGAGTAGTTTGGATGGCGTGGTCTCAGGGGGAAGCGAATACCAGAGTTTCAGGACCCGGTCATATTCGGCGTGGTTGAAGGCATCTGTGGCCTGACGTTCCAGAGCGACGTCATTCTGCACTGTCGGTGTGGCAGCCATCACGGAAAGCTGGCTCACGACAATTGTCCAGAGGGTCAGCAGCAAAAGCATCTGCAGGGGCGCAGTGGTAGCGTAGCGACGGGCTCTCTTCAATAAGGTAAGACGTGAAGGGTGAAAGGTAGGACTACGGAGGATTCTTCCTCCGAAACCGTTCACGTTTAACGATTCACGGCCCGTTACCATGTCGAAGGCGCGAGGACCATGGCAGGCGCATACATGGTATCGACATACTCCTTGACCATCCGCTTGGTGCAGAATCGGGGGGCGTTGGTCCGAATACTTTCCTTCATGAGCTGCGTCCATCCGCGGGGTATCCCATCCAGGTCTCGTTGATAATAGAGAGGAATGGCTTCCTGCTCCAGCACACGGTACAGCTGTTGGGCGTCATGTTCGTCCTGTGCTTGAGCATCTTGGGTTTCGACGAGCGGTTCAATCCCCCATCCATTGGCTCCGTTGTAGCCTTCCTTCCACCATCCATCAAGCACGCTCAGGTTGATCACGCCGTTGAGCGCGGCCTTTTGCCCGCTCGTTCCGCTCGCCTCCAAGGGAAAGCGTGGAGTGTTGAGCCAGATGTCGACCCCTTGGACGAGGAACTTTGCCATGTGCATATCGTAGTTTTCCAGGAACGCGATGTGGCCGCCCAATTTATGGTCATCGCAAAACCGCAAAACTTCATGAATGAAAAAACGACCAGGCTCATCGGCCGGGTGGGCCTTACCGGCAAAGATCAATTGGACTGGGCGCCACTGGTTATGAAGCAACAGTTTCAGTCGTTCTAGGTCGCGGAACAACAGGGTTGCCCGTTTATAGGTGGCAAAGCGCCTTGCAAAGCCAATCGTGAGCGCTTCGGGGTCGAGCAATGTGCCTCGCGTGAGAACTTGCGAGGCTTGAAGATGGCCTTGCATCCAGCCGCTCCTGGCCCGTTCCCGAATGAAGCTCATGAGCTTGCGTTTCATGGTTTGGCGGACAGCCCAGAGTTCCTGGTCGGGAATATCCACAACCCGTTGCCACATCGCTGTGTCGTCGCATTTTTCTGCCCATTCCGGGCCGAGATGTTTGCCGTAGAGTTGGTTGATCTCCGGTGCAATCCACGTCGGCGCATGGACGCCGTTGGTCACGCTGCGGATCGGGACTTGCTCAACCGGCAAGCCAGGCCACAGATGGTGCCACATCTGTCGAGAGACCTGCCCGTGTTCACGACTGACTCCGTTCACATGAGCGGCCAGCCGGATGGCGAGGGCCGTCATGTTGAAGCCTCGTCCCTGGGATTCGGGAGTATCCCCCATGCGGAGGAAATCCTCCCGCGAGAGGCTTAACTGTTCCCAATACCCGGAAAAGTATCGGTCCATGAGGTAATGGGGAAATACGTCATGACCGGCCGGTACGGGTGTATGGGTAGTAAAGACCGTACTTTGGCGGATCGTTTCGCAGGCGTCCGCGTGCGTTGATCCCTTCTGGATGAATTCCCGAATGCGCTCCAACGTAAGAAAGGCGGAGTGTCCCTCATTGGCATGCCAGACAGTCGGCGCGATGCCCAACGCCCGGAGCATCCGGACACCGCCGATGCCTAAGAGGAACTCTTGACAGAGCCGCATCTCTTGGTCGCCACCATACAATCGAGCTGAGAGCGCTCGATTCTCAGGGCTATTCTCGGGAACATCTGTATCGATGAGATAGAGGGGCACCCGTCCGACAAGCACTTTCCAAACCGTTGCAGCCACGATCCGGTTACCGATCTCGACTGTAATCCTGCAGGCTTCTCCTGATGGAGTGAGGGCGGGATGAATCGGCGACTCTGCCTGGTTGAACGGCGCATAGGCGGCTTCCTGCCATCCTTCCGGCGTGATCCGCTGCCGAAAATATCCTTGCGGGTACATGAAACCCACTCCTACCAGGGGTACACCGAGATCGCTGGCTTCCTTACAATGGTCCCCTGCAAGAATGCCGAGACCACCGCTATAGATGGGGATGGATCGATGCAGACCAAATTCCGCAGAGAAGTAGGCGATGGTGGGAGCTTTCAAATCCGTATGCCGTGCTTTGAACCAACTGTGTCCGTTCTGGCGATACTCGTCGAATGTCTTGAGGACGGAAGAGTACAACCGCATGTATGAGGGATCTTCTGCGAGATGCTGAAGCCTTTCCAGTCTCACGTCGGCCAATATTTTGACGGGGTTATGCTTTGTCAGCACCCAGAGCGTTGGATCGATGTGTTCAAACAGCCGTCGAGCCTCCGGAGTCCAACTCCACCAAAGATTCAGCGCCAATTCCTTGAGACGTGAGAGGCTGGAAGGAATGGCCCGTGATGACGTGTCTGTGGTCTGCGGAATGTCCATTTCATTTCCTTGATATTGGTATCGAAGTGGGTGTGATGGGCTGTCTGATTGGTTGCGGACATACTTCGTATATGCGCCAACGCTTCAATCGTCCGCACGTGCTAACAGTAAGAAAACGCTCTCGCAGGATGCTCAATCTGGTTTGTATTGTTTATCTGGTTCATCTGGTCTGTCTGGTTTAACCAAACAAACGAGACAAACCAAATAAACCAAATAACGGTTTGCTGGGAGATTTTCTCAGCATCATCCTGATGAGTTCACGCGTGACCGGCCTTATGCCAGGTTGTCCACTCGTCGGAGAATGCCACGGAGGCATATCGTTCGCCAAGTATTTTTGCAACTCGGTTCATGAGTTTATTGAGTTGCTGGACTTCCTCTGGCGGAAGATCCTGTCGGAATCGAGGGTGCAGTCCCCATCGAGTTTCCACGGTTTCTCCGGCGACGGTCGACATCACGCTCACCAATGTGATGTCGGTCCCTGTCCGCCCGTGGGACTCGGGTGTCGCTGTGGAAGGTAGTTGTGCGGACATTGGCTCTGTCGCATGGGTACCAGCACTGATCACTGGGGTTGGCGGCTCTTCTCCGGCCAAGATTGCTTTGATTGCCGGAATGACGGCACTCGCGCAGAGCGTCGCGGCTGAGGAGACTTGGGCGTTCTCGGTGACTCCCATTGCATCGGCGACTCGTCCACCAAAATCTTTCAACATCTCGTTCTTCGCCGGATTATCTTCGGTGACGAGGAATCGGTATCGCTCATAGATCTGCCGACTCTGTGAAACTGCTGTACCGATGGTGAGCATGATTTCCGCTTGGTCGGTGCCAGAACCGAATGCCGGTTCCAGCACGTTCTTCAATTGTACGGTGACGGCATCTTCGAGATTGTCCATGAACGCAGGTTGTTCTTTGATCGGCAGATACAGCGCGGAGATTCGGTCGGTGAGATTGAACATGACCTTGAGAAATTCCAGATAGATGTCCCACTCATCGTGCCGTTTCAATTTCAACGCCCGTTCCGGCGCGTTCCGTTTCATGACGCTCACGGATTCGCCCGCGACGGCCAGCATCAGTTCGGCAAGCTGGCGAAGCTGTGTTTGGTTTTCTTGGTTGGCGGTTCCCATCGGGTCTCCTATTTCGGTGGCGCGATTATAACGGAGACACGTTCTGTGATCAAAGAGTCTGTTTCAGCAATATCTTGCCCGCTTGCTGCCTCACGGGTACGATGAGTTTTGGCAGGATGCTGAAAAAGTCCGCCAGCGTCGTTCTCGGCTCATCGAAATCCTCAACGTACCCTCCGAGGGTACGCCTCCGGTTTCAACTCGCCTGCGGTCTTGCTGAACGGTCTTTTGAGCATCCTGCGATGTTGAATTCTGACAGAAGAGATCGAGATGAGAGAATCTAAGGGCGGTGTTCGATTCGTTGTCGGGTTATTGGCTGTAGTGGGGCTATTCGGCTGTAACCAGGAGACGCCGATAGAGAAGACGAAAGCTGCAGCTGCATCCGGCAGTGCGGCGACGCAGGCAGCAGGGCAAGCGGCGGTGGATGCGATACAGACTCCGCTGGATAAGGCCCGTCAGGTGGAAAGTACATTGGAGAAGTCAGCCGGGCAGACGGCCGCTAAGATCAAGGACTCGATGCCGTAGAGCACATGCAGAGAAAAATCAGTGCTCAGGTCTGACTCATTTGCTGTTCTTGCGGCAGCAGGAAAAAATACAAGAAGTGCCACGGAACGTGAAGAGGCTCGGCTGACGAAGGGGCGTGGAACTTCGGCGTCGCCATAATGCGACGGTCTTCCACTGCTACTGAACCGCATTACACCTTACCTGCACGACTATAAAACTGCGCCGAAGCGTCGCAATGCCGTCGTGCGTTGCCGTCACCACCTAGTGAGATATGGCAGGTGCCATGTCGAGCGCCTCAGTCCACATCCCTTCCAGCCGAGCCGAAGAGAGAAAGAAATGGAAAGAAAGGATTGTGTGTGGCAACGGGATCATTGTGAGCTGGCCCTGGTCAACCACTTGTTGCTTCTGCGGTGTCAGGGGTGTCGATTCCAAGATCCGGTGACTCTTGGAGACCTGTGATGCTGGCATGCCAAACCTGATCTCACTCGGTTCCAATCATGCGGGATCGGGTTGCGCCAGCACTACCGGAGGATTTCTTGGCCGAACAATTTCAGGTAATACTGCTGGTGGGTCTCATCATGAAAGCTCGTCTGCTGTTCAGTGCAACCTGTGGCGAGATGTGAGTAAGGAGAGTAGGTGAAAGGTCAAGCAATGACCCCATCTGTTTCGAAGTTTGAAATGTTCATGGTCTCGATGAATCGGGAACTACGCGACGAAGCTAAGGGGAAGACTGACTAGGGGGTTAGGTCTTATCCTTACCGACCGACCCTCCTCCATCATGCTGGTATTGTGCAATCTTTTGAGGTATCCGTTCCAGGAGATGTTGAAGAACCTCTGCCGGTGTCTTGAACCTATAATCTGTGTCAACCCATTCGTCGGAGTACCACAAAGTGCGACGATATTCTACAACTACGAAAATGCGGTACTCATCAAGTAGCTCCGCTTCTTCTGGCATGTCCTTGACCCAACCGGACATGATCAGCCACCGCAGTTCCGATTTACCACTCTTGGGGTTCGTTACTTCCATGGTGGCTTGTTTGTCCTCAAACCGAACTTGAAGGTAGGCCGGGTTGACAGCCTTGCTCATCTCTTGAAGGGCTGTACGAAGTGGAAGGAAATGTGCGTTCCTTAACCTGTCATACTCAGTAAGGCTGGTGTCTCGCTGTTCAAGCAGCCCGCGTTCAGCGGAAATTAGCTTGTCAATTTCGTCTTTTAGGCTCATGGCTTTCCCCCTCGCCAGCAAGCGATTTCCTTAGTTGGAACGCACGTTGCTGGATTTCACTTCTGTTGCACCGGACGATTAAGAAACTCAAAAGAATCGAGTATTTCAGTAGACAGTCCCAACTTTCTTTTCGTGACGAGTTTGTAAAGGATCTTCCTCATCTGATTAAATTCTCCATCGCTGAACGTAGCGTAATCGGTCGTAAGATCGTCCTTAAATTCATGCAGGTGCACCTTGTTTCGCAGCTTCCTAAACCGCTGCAAGTCGTCATAAAGAGGTTTGTCTGTTCTAAGAAACGCTGTCGACCGAAGCCTATTGAGGACATCAAAAAACTTTTTCTCATTGCCTCCGGTAGCAGCATTTATGAAGAAAAGAAGCGCTTCGACCACGCCAACGGCAACGATTATGTATGACTTATAAGTTTGCTTCACGAGAACAGCAGAAAGACTGATCTCTGCTATTGTCTGCTCCAGGTATTCAAGGTACTGCAGATTGTAGGCAATGTTTTTGCGAATGTCTTTGTCTGGAAGGATCTGGTTCCCATCATAAGAAAAGCTATTTAAGACTTCATCCCAGCACCCAATTGAGATGGGGTACCACTTCGTTCGATGGTCTGTACCATAACGTAAGCTTTGCACTGCGGCTTCTTTGGTGTCTGCCATCCTGAGTCCTCGCGGGGAGGCGCATTATAAGAGGGATACGAACGACGGCGCAATGGCGAAGTGGGCGGGTTGAGATTATTTGAAAGATGGTACCTATTTTCTCTCTTCATTGTATGTTTAATCCAACAAGTGCATGGGGGTGGATATGCGTCTATCAAGATTTGCCTTGGTTGTTCTGACTGTCTCCCTCAGTGGTTGCATGGCGTGGTACCATCTCGCCAAGAATGAAAGTGAATTCAATCAAGACAAGTACACTTGTTTACGACAATCTGCACAGTCGTTTCCTGTCGTGATGCAGACACAGACCTACGGTACTGGCACGCAGACACCATCACAGACAACCTGCCAATCGTACTCCTTCGGACAAACCAATTGCACAACCACGCCAGGTACCTACACTCCACCCGCGTCCAGTTCAGTCGATGTTAATCAGTCCAACCGGGATGCCGCATTTGGTTCGTGTATGAATGCGAACGGATGGTCCTTACGCAGGAAACAATAGGAAGTGGCCTTCACCTGAGAGCCTTCAAGCCCCGCGATGGGGTCGTTGCTTGACTTGATACCTCACTGCGATCGCAAAAGCTTTCCGAGCTGATACAAACTCACACCATGCCTGCTGTCCTCACCGGATCGAGTCCACCACGATCAACTTCACACAATACATCGGTGGCATTTTAGATAGTGGTGCAGTTGTATAAGAAACCGCAGGATGCTCAAAAAGTCTGTCAGCAAGGCCGCAGGCGAATCGAAACCGGAGGCGTACCCTCAGGGGTACGTTGAGGATTTTGATGAGACGAGAACGAAGCTGGCGGGCTTTTTCAGCATCCTGCCAAACCTCGTCGTGCTTTGAAAGGGCGGTGGAGAGTATGCTATACAGCGCTTCCCCTGAATGACTGGACTGCCCAACAAATCCTTCACGTATCTCTATGGAACGAGAAACGAAGACCTATGTGCTCAGACGGCCGGTTGAGGAGGCTCTTCCTAGGAAGCTCTCCATCGACTATGCGGCTGCGTTGAATTCGCAACAGTTGGCGGCTGTGACTGCAAAGGATGGCCCTTCGTTGGTCATCGCTGGAGCAGGAACCGGGAAGACCCGCACGCTTATCTATCGCGTCGCCTACTTGATCGATTCCGGTGTGGATCCGGAGAATATTTTGCTCCTGACCTTTACGCGCAAGTCGGCGCAAGAGATGGTGGATCGAGCCGGTGCGCTGATCGGTTCCGGCAGCGAACGGGTCCGTGGCGGCACGTTCCACTCCGTGGCGAACATGTTGCTCCGGCGCTATGGCCGGTCCATCGGCCTTGAGCCGTCCTTTACGATTCTCGATCGGAGCGACGCCGAAGACTTGATCGCCCTGGTTCGTGCGCAGCTGGGGTTAAACGAAAAAGACAAGCGATTCCCCCGCAAAGGCACGATTGCCGAGATGTTCAGCAAGTCGGAAAATACGTTGCGGTCGCTCGATGAGATTGTCGTCGAGGAATTCGAGCACTTTTCTGACCACCTGGAGGATTTAGAAAAACTGCAGCGGGCCTACGAGACGGCGAAGCGCCAGAAGCAGCTCGTGGATTACGACGATCTGTTGGTGCTCTTGCGCCGCCTGCTGATGCAGGATGAGGTTGTTCGGCGGTCTATTTCATCCTTGTATCGCTATATCTTAGTGGACGAGTATCAGGATACGAATCGACTGCAGGCAGATATCATCCGGCACCTGGCGACGACTCACCACAATGTGATGGTTGTTGGAGACGATTCGCAATCGATCTATGGGTTCCGCGGCGCGACGTTCAAAAACATTATGGAATTTCCGACACTGTTTCCAGGCGCCATCATCTACAAGCTTGAAGAAAACTATCGCAGCACGCAGCCGATTCTGAATCTCGCGAACCGCATCATCGAAGTGGCTGCAGAAAAATACACGAAACATCTCTTTACGCGCCGGCTCGATGGGCCCTTGCCAGCACTCGTCGAGGCTGCGGGCGAGAATGCGCAGTCGCGGTTCATCGCGCAGAAAATTTTAGAGTTGCGTGAAGAAGGCATTCCACTCGACGAGATGGCGGTGCTGTTTCGATCCAGCTTCCACTCCTTCGATCTTGAAATCGCCTTGTCGCGTGCCGAATTGCCGTTCGTCAAGCGAGGCGGGATGAAGTTCATCGAAACGGCGCATGTAAAGGATCTCCTGGCGCATATGCGGGTCGTGGCGAACCCCCTGGATACCGTCAGCTGGCATCGGGCGTTGATGTTGGTAGAGGGCGTAGGACCGAAAAAAGCTCAGGATCTGCTGGCGGCGATCGTGAAGGCGGACAATCCGTATCGCGTCCTAAAGGAGGTATCAGGCAAGTCGGGAAAGGGACTCAAGGATCTCGCGCTTACACTCGAAAGTCTGTCCGGCTCGGACGACCTGCGTCCGGCAGAGCAAGTGCATCATATCTATGAATACTATCTGCCTATCTTGAAGACGCAGTACGACGATTATCCGAAGCGGATCAGGGATCTTGAACATCTCCATACCATTGCCGAAGGATATCCTGAACTTGATCAACTGCTGGCGGACCTCGCGCTGGAACCACCTGATGGCAGCGCGATTGATGTGGGTGCGCCGGACCGCGAAGATGAACGGCTGGTGTTGTCTACGATCCATTCGGCGAAAGGGCTGGAGTGGCAATGTGTATTTGTCATTTGGATCGTGGATGGCCGATTCCCATCCGTGTACTCATTTGTGACGGATGAGGACCTGGAAGAAGAGCGCCGGCTCTTTTACGTCGCTGTGACACGGGCGAAGCGGCATCTCCTCCTGACCTATCCGATCAATGTGTTCGACAAGGGCAGCGGCATGCTGCTCTCGAAGCCGACTCGATTTCTCGACCACGTTTCCCCCGCGATGTTCGAGACGTTGGCGCTGGTCGAAGAGGGAGGGCGATCAGACTGGTATCCTCGCGACGATCGATACGTGTAATTCGCTGCTCGCGCATGCTTCATCCACTGTATTGAGTCACCCATGCAATGTGCCGCGGTGTGGATACTCGCAGTAGGGCTGGTCACGTTCGGCGTCTTGACGGAGCCGACTGCAGAGGCCGGCGAGGACCGTAAGCCTTCCAGCGAGCGGATGTGGCGTCAGATGATCGACGAGGCGGAAGCGCTGGGTCTTCCGACGAAGTTTCTCAAAGTGATCCCATCGAGCTTCGTTCAGTTTGAGTTTGACGATTTGCGCAGCTATGCCGCTGAGTATCATCTTGGAGAACATCGGCTCGTGCTCAATCGCGCACTGTCCTTTAATGGAGCCGGGGCGACGTTGCGCCCACTCAGGAGACTCACCCATCCCGAGATCGAAACGCTCTATCATGAACTGTTCCACGCCTATATTGACTATCTGGTGACCGCAGCTGAGACAATCCCCGAGATTGCGTCAGACCCCGTACTCGTATTTGCGAGGGTGCAGCAAGGCTGTCATTATGGCGCCGTGTTGATTAACCCGGTTGCGCAGAGAAAGGGCGAAACTGAGGAACGATTTTTGACGGAACGTGAATCCTGGGAAGCACTCAACGAAACATGGGCGGTGTTTGTTGGATGGGTGGTGTGGAATCATTTGGAATTGACCAGCCGAACAGACCGATCGATTCAGAAATCAGTGAAGAAACAGGATGAATGGGTGAGCCGTCTTAGGAATGCAGATCGAGAAGGAACGTTCCGTGGATATTATGAACCGGAAGATCCAGGTGAACGGGCTGTTGTTCGAAAGCGCTACTTGGCTGCCGCCTCGCGTTTGTCTGAGCCGGAAGCGACGATGCTTATGAAGAATGTCACTGAATTCTCCCCTAGCTTTTTGGCTCGTGCGAGGGAAATACTTTCCGGGTCGGGTCAAGGGGTTGAACGGCATGGTCAATGCGGATAAGGAAGCACATATCTCTGTAAACCACTGAAATATCTGTGAGGCGAGCAGAAGTACCGTACCTTGGTCGAGCAAGGCAAATGGGGTCAGTGGGAATCTTAAGACGAGATGGTCTGTTAGGGGCATACTCGAGAAGATCCTGTGGATAGACAATTTCGAATTAAAACAAGATAATTCTGCTTTTGGGTCTTGACTTCATAATACTTCATCAATAGAATCCAACGTTTCATAAACAAGTCTATGCCCACAGCTCACTCTATTCATCCTTTTCATTAAGGAGGGGGAGCCGTGCGTGGACTGGCTTGCTTTTCTTTTTTCATCATTGGATGAAAAGGAAGGCTATCGATAGGACACAAAGATTCTTTCTTCGTGGAGTGTAGGAAGATGTTTCGGGCAGGTACCCAAGTGGCCAAAGGGGGCAGACTGTAAATCTGTTGCCATCGGCTTCCAAGGTTCGAATCCTTGCCTGCCCACCACATCAGGCATGAACACCCTGGAAGTCTCTGGCTGATCGAGTGCGGATTTGCCATTTGTGAGCTGCGGGGGTGCGGAAAGAAAACGGGCGGGCGTAGCTCAGTGGTAGAGTTCCAGCCTTCCAAGCTGGCTGTCGTGGGTTCAAATCCCATCGCCCGCTCCAGAAGACGTGAAGCGTTATTCGTTATACGTGAAGGGTCAAGAGCACTGATGCAGTCCGGAAAATTTGTCTTGCGATTAACGAATTGCGGTTCACGATTGACGAAGAACGCCCACGTAGCTCAGTTGGTAGAGCACGTCCTTGGTAAGGACGAGGTCACGCGTTCGATCCGCGTCGTGGGCTCCAGAGAGGAATCGCTCGATCCGCATGCTCATTGAGTAAGTGCCGGAAGGAATAGCTTCCGGAGATTTCTAGAAAAGGAGCAAGGTATGGCGAAGGCGAAATATGAGCGGCGGAAGCCGCACGTAAATATCGGGACGATCGGGCACGTGGACCACGGGAAGACGACGTTGACGGCGGCGTTGACGAAGGTATCGGCCGATAAGGGCATGGCGAAGTTCATTTCC
>CBDDRB010000016.1:0-116243 GCA_965232965.1 uncultured bacterium | reverse complement strand
TGGGAGCAAGAACCAGCGCGCGTACTGGGCAGATCAACTGAAGCGGTGCTCCCCGAACTATGAGATCGTTGAAGCCTCGGACGCGGAATCCGGACTAGCACTCTATCGGTCGAAGAGGATTGATTGCGTGGTAACAGAATTAGCCTTGACCGGCAAGACAGGCCTTGAGGTCTTGGCAGACCTCGTACCCATCGCCAACAAGCCGCAAGTCGCAGTGATTGTGCTTACTCAGCTTGGGTATCGACGCTTGTGGGATTTAGCAAAGGAACAGGGCGCCTACGCTTGCCTTCACAAGCATCACACATCTGGAGAGGACTTGAATAAAGCCATTCAACAAGCTATGGCGTTTGTAGGACAGATGCCCAAGGAAGATCAGCGCCAGGCAATCTAATCATTCTTCGTTTCAAGGGAAGCTGACATTCTCCAGAGAAGGACATGATGTTCGTGGCAATCTCCAAGGATCGAGACTGTCGCTATTGCACAGCGGCGCATATTGCGTGTTGTCGGATGTTAGGCGTGAAGACAGACCTGATCGATATTTTAGGCCGCAATCTAGACGACCTCCCGATCTGAAGCTGCGCGAGATGATTAAGTTTGCGCTGAAATGTTCACGTGATCCACAGAGTGTGACGAAAGACGAGCACGACTTGCTGCGTCGCCAGGGCTTCACGCAATCCCAGATTGCCGCACATACGGGGAAGAACGAAATCGGCTACTTGATGGGCGAATATCGCTGCACGACCTGCGGTGAGTCTATCGCCAAGAAGCTCTAGCCGCGTAACATCCCCACAGGCCCTCCACGGTCAACGGCGCATTCCCCTCAGCACGATTGGTGACCAGCGCCGTCCGACGATCTTTGCGTGAGCTTTCCTCCTTTCTTCGCAACCTCCAGGGTTTAGCCGAGTGGTAAGAGCACGATTTCTGTACGAGTATCGGACTAGGACCGAAATTGAGGAAGAGTGTAACGACACAAAATTCGTGGAGGGAGCACAGTGGAATCAGCAAACAGGCATCAATTAGGCCGCCTAGCGATATATATTTCTGGAGCGTTGGTTGGTGCGGGCCTCGCGTTGCTCTTCGCACCACAGGCTGGCGCGCAGTTACGCGGGTCTCTTCGCGACTCTGCGGCGCGCGCAAAAGAGGAACTCGATGAAGCCATCGATCATGGCGCAGAGGTTTTGGACAGTGCCGTTGAGCATGGTCAGACATCCGTCGAGAAGGGAAAGGATTCTTTGCGTGAGACTGGCTACCAGGCAAAGGAATTTGCCGAGGCGGGAAGGGAAGCGGTCAATAAAACAAAAGACAAACTGGCGTCGCAATACCGCTAGGTGCCAAGCAACCATGACAATAGGAGCGTGTATAGTCCACGTGAGGAGGATTGTTATGTATCGCACTAGAATAGTCGGGATTCTCGGAATCAGTCTTATGCTCATGATGGGCTGCGAGTCCATGACCGGAAAAACTGCGGGGCAAAATATCGACGACACAACGATGACCGCATCGGTTCAAGCGAAGCTCACAGGGGACAAGATGTCGAACTTTTCCCGCATCAATGTCAATACGGATCGGAGTGTCGTGTCCCTGAATGGGGTGGTCCGAACCGTGGAAGAAAAGTCGGCGGCAGAAGATCTCGCGCGGCAGGTGGCAGGGGTGAGAAATGTGAACAACAACCTGCAAATCCAATCCCTAGCGGAGGGTGGCACTCAAATGAACGAGGAGATGGAAGGTAAACCGTCGCAGCGCGTTCAGGCAATCAAAGGCGAAGTGTTGCGCGTCGACGGCGAGAACTACTTCGTCAAGGCAGAGGGCGGAGATGAAGTGCGTATGCATACCGATGACACGACCCAAAAGACCGGAGACATAAACCAGGGAGATCGTATTGAGGCGCAGGTGGACGATCAAAATCACGCGCTGTCGATTCGTTCGACTCCCACGACGGACCGCCGAAATGAAAAGTCCGAGTCCATGCTGGCGCAGTAGACCGAAGATGCTCCATGTTCGACAGCACCCATGGAAGTTCTGCGCAACCATAGATGTAATTGATGAAGGGATGGGATGAGTTCGTACAGGATGCCCTATCTCTTACGGCGGCGATGAAGGTGAGTTGTGACGAGCTGTTTCATGTCTCTTCCGTTTGTCATGAGTGTTGCGACACCGTGCGAGACATCTGTCAGCTCAGGCCTTGAGCGGTCCTATGCGCTCATCGAAACCCCCTATACGTCCACTCAGTAGTGCGTTTGAACAAGACACACGGGCCTATGTGGAACAGGGCGGGTATGTGCTATCCCTCGACTTGTGGCGCATGCCGAATACCGGGATTCAGCGTCCTGCAATGGGCATTGACTTGTGGTCGCTCATGATTGGGATAGAGTTCTGAAGGCTGACCTCCACAGTAATCCTCTTCTAGTAGTCTCCACACACGACGACCGGCTTCGTCATGCGGATCATCAACCAGATGAAGAATGGAATTTCCATCGGGAGAATGAGTCAGAGTGCCGATGCTGGTAAGCCTTTGGATTCTGAAGAGGAAAGTTTGGTGGCGGTGCCCCGGATTGAACGGGGGACCCGCGGCTTATGAGTCCGCTGCTCTACCAACTGAGCTACACCGCCACTCGATTGATTTTACTGAAGAACTTACACTTGAGGCGACCAGAGCATCTTGAAAGTGTCCACCACATGCCAACCCACTCGTCCTCTCGCCATGACACACACCATCAATTCATCCGTCCTGTCTTGGTCTGAAAATAGGAGGGGAACTCTACCACGATAGAGGAGTGTCCTACAAATCCCTACAGGGGAGGGGTGAAGGAATTTAGCCGCGGAGGCGGGGATCGAATCGGAAGGGCTCTGGCGCGTTCCAGTGAATTCGGCTGAAATCCGGGTGGCCGAGGTTGAGCAGATAGTTCCGCTCTTCGGGGATGACAACTGAAGGGACGGAGAGGATCATGGTGTGGCGGGCTGCCGCCCATGTTCTGCCGATGGTCCGGAGCGTGTCCGGAACTGGGTATATTTGCCAGTTAGATGGAAGATCCGCGCGGGTGATGGACTGTATCGTGATCTGAGATGGAATATCAACGGAGAGGGCGACGAGATCCTCAGGTAAGAGATCAGAATCGAGATTGACGAGGTATTCCAGCGTGGCGAGAGAGAGGGTGGCGGAGGTGTAGATGACAGGGATGCCAGGAGGATTCCATCGCCCACCAAAGAGCCGGGCACCTTCTCCATCGGGAGTGGCGTGCCGTCGTGCGCACAAACGCCACACGCGCATTAGCTGATCACGCCATGCTCGATCCGCCCCAGCAGTTCCTCAACCTGTTTGGCTCCGACATCGGTTCCAAGGAGATGAAGCGGAATGGCCTGTCCAAGGGCTCGGTTCGGCCGATGTAACCAGGTAGCGGCTTTCTCTTCTGCCCCAAAGACCTGAGTGGCCTGGGCCGCAAGCCGGGCTAGGCGCATCAACCGATCGGATTCGTTGCGGTCTAAGCGACGGCTCTGTTTTCGTCGGGCCATGGTGCGGGCGGGAACCTGAAGGAGAAATTCGACCTCCCCCCGGCCCAGCTGAAATCGCTGCATGATCTTTTCCAGCGCAGCATAGGGCAGACCGGCCTCGACGAGTCGGTGGAGATCTTGGAGAGTGGCAATGCCTCGTTTGAGAACGGTGGGGCCACCCAGTGTCTTGATGAGAGTCTCAGTAGAAATCATGTGCGGCCATTCCCTGCATGCCTTTTTGTCATAATCATACTGCCAAATGGCAGCTGCCGTCAAGATATCGTATCGACGTTGCACGTGAGATGGAACGGACGGTCCAACCCTCGACGACACCAAGCGATCCATGTCTTCCCTAACTAGGGTTTCCCCTAGCTAGGCGGGCAGGAGAGACCCATTACAATGGCGTTCCTTCCACTCTGGGAGGTGGTGAGTGCTCCGAAGGCGGGACAAGCCAGAAAGGCGAGACTCGTGAGACGGGCTTATATGCTGAATCTTGATAAAGGCTATCCGAGAGTTGGCTCATCGCACCTGTACGATTTTCAACGAAGAGGTGGGCAATGCGTGGAGCGTGGTATGTGGTGAGTGGGCATGAGGGTGGGGAATAGCGTTCTACTATCGCGCCTGTCTCGCACATCACGCGCGTCTTGCAAGCATCACAGACTAAACTAGCCAGAAAGCAAAACTATGAATCAGACGGACGAACATCCGAACAATCAAGATCCTCTCGCCTTTCTTGCCGGCGGTGGCGAGATGGGCCGTTTGATGCGAGAGCATGATTGGTCGGTGACATCTTTGGGATCCATCATGCGCTGGCCTCAGAGCCTAAAGACGACCGTCTCCGTCATGGTCAATTCTCGGTATCCCATGTTTCTAGCCTGGGGACCCGAACTCACATTTCTTTACAATGATGCGTATATCCCCGTGCTTGGTAAGCGGCATCCTAACGTGTTGGGACATCCCGCGCCTCAAGTCTGGAAGGAGATTTGGAATGTTCTAGGCCCTCAGGTCGAATCGGTACAGCAGGATCGACGGGCGACGTGGAATGAAGATTTACTGCTCGTCATGGAACGAAATGGCTATGTCGAAGAGACATACTTCACCTTTTCCTATAGTCCGGCCTTCGATAATGCGGACCAAGTGGCCGGTGTCTTCTGCGCCTGTAATGAAACGACCGGTCGTGTGCTGGGTGAGCGACGATTGCGCATCCTGCGGGAGCTTGGCGCGGAAGCGGCCAGGGAGAAAAGCGTCGAAGACGCCTGCCGGCATGTGGCACATATTCTAGACCATCAGCGCGCGGAGATCCCGTTCTCGCTGATCTATCAGCTTCAGGAAGAGGGGCAGGTAGCAGTGCTGACAGGATCGAGCGGATTCTCGGGCGACGGAGAATTGCCAGCTAGCAAGATCGATCTTATAAAAGATGGGGAGGTAGGTCAGTGGCCGTTGAAGGAGGCTCTGAAAAAAGGCTCTTCTGTCATTGTCCAAGACCTTATTCAGCGCTATGGCGAGTTACCGAAAGGAACGTGGTCTATTGCCCCGGCCGAAGCAATGGTATTTCCGCTTCGTGCAGGTGTACATGACAACACCTTTGGGGGCGTGTTGGTTGTAGGTGTGAACTCTGGGCGACGATTGGATACCGAAGGTGAAAGTTTTCTAGAGCTCGTCGCGAAGCAAACTGCCGGTGCCATCACCAGTGCTCGAGCCCATGAAGAAGAGCGCAAGCGTGCCGAGGCCTTGGCTGAACTGGATCGCGCCAAGACTGCGTTTTTCTCGAACGTCAGCCATGAGTTCCGTACGCCGCTCACGCTGATGCTTGGTCCACTGGAGGATGCGCTGGCGAACGTGCATGGAATTCTTCCTATGGGTGCAGCCCGTGACCTCACGGCCGCTCACCGGAACAGCCTCCGGCTGCTGAAGCTCGTCAATACGATGCTGGACTTCTCCCGCATCGAAGCTGGGCGGGCTCAGGCGAACTACGTGCCGACCGACTTGGGCGCACTCACAGCGGAATTCGCCAGCATTTTTCGGTCCGCCTGCGAGAAGGCAGGCGTGCAGTTGATCGTCAACTGCTCGCCACTGACGGTCTATGTTGACCGCGACATGTGGGAGAAGATTGTTCTGAACCTGATCTCCAATGCCTTCAAATTCACGTTCGAGGGGGTGATCGAGGTGCGTCTCGATGCGGGGGACGGTCACGCGCAGTTGACGGTGCGCGACACGGGGGTCGGCATCCCATCGGAAGAATTGCCACGTATGTTCGAGCGCTTTCATCGCGTCGAGGGAAGCCGCGGCCGCACGTATGAGGGCACGGGCATCGGTCTGGCACTGGTGCAGGAATTGGTGAAACTCCACGGCGGGGCCGTGGGCGTGAACAGCGTGCTGAAGGAAGGCAGCTGCTTCACGGTCACCATCCCCTTGGGCACGGCGCACCTCGATCTACGCCGCGTCGGCAAGGCCTCCCAACTAGCGTCTACCAGCATCGCTTCGTCCGCCTTCATCGAGGAAGCTCTCCGATGGCTGCCTTCCGAGGCAGCCAGTTCTGAGTTAGAAGTTGTGAGTTCTGAATTGGCTTTCCGGTCTGATAACCCAGAACCCAGAACTCAGAACTCAGAACCTTCTCGCACGCGCCCTCGCGTGCTCGTCGTCGATGACAACGCCGACATGAGAGATTATGTGAGCCGCCTGTTGCGAGACCGGTTCGATGTCGAGGTCGTCGCGGATGGCCAAGCGGCGCTGGAAGCGGTCAGGACGCACCCTCCGAACTTGGTTCTCAGCGACGTGATGATACCCAAGCTCGATGGCTTTGGGTTGGTACGTGAGCTGCGCAACGATCCTGCGACACAGACCATTCCAATTATTCTCCTCACTGCCAGGGCCGGTGAGGAATCCAAGATCGAAGGACTGGAGCGAGGCGCCGACGACTATCTGAGCAAGCCGTTCAACGCGAAGGAATTGGTGGCCCGGATAGAGAGTCATCTTGATTTGGCGCGTGTGCGACGGGAAGCGCAACAAGCGCTTCTTTACAGTACAGCTCAGTTCGAAACCCTGCTGAATCAGGCGCCGCTCGGCGTGTACCTCGTCGATGCAGATTTCAGGATTCGGCAGATAAATCCCACTGCACGCCCGGTCTTCGGGGATATTCCAGACTTGATCGGACGTGATTTCGACGAAGTCATCCACATCCTCTTGGAAAAACGTGATGCGGACGAGATCGTCAATATTTTCCGCCACACGCTCAGCAGCGGCGAACCGTATTGGACGCCGGAGTGGGCCGAATTCCGTATCGATCGCGGTGTGACGGAATATTACGAATGGCGGCTGGATCGCATTACGTTGCCGGATGGGCGCTATGGCGTCGTGTGTTACTTCCGGGATATCTCGGGCCAAATACGGGCGCGCGAAACGGTGCGCGATGCGGAGGAGCGGTTGCGTTTGGCTGTTGAATCGGCGGAGATCGGTACGTGGGATCTCAATCTTATTACCGGAGAGAATCGATGGGACAACCGATGCAAGGAATTGTTCGGCTTTCCGGCGGATACCGAGGTGTCGTATGCCACATTCTTGACGATGGTGCATCCAGGTGACCGGACTCGTGTCGAAGCAGTGATCCAACGGTCGGTCGATCCATTATCCGACGGGTTGTACGACGTCGAATATCGGATTAGACGGACGGACGGAACCGAGCGATGTCTCAGGGCAATGGGTCGCGCTTTCTTCGAGGAGTACGACGGAGCACGGAGGGCGGTGCGATTTACCGGCACCGCACTCGACGTCACTGAACGCAAACATCATGAACAGGAGCTGATGCGTCGCAATATTCAACAATCTCGTCTCTATGAGTTTGCTGATGCCGTCAATCGAGCCGGTGTTCTGGGCGCTCTCTATGAGAAGGCCCTCGACACGATTATTGGATCCTTGGCCGCCGACCGGGCGTCTATTTTGCTGTTCGATGAGGACGGCGTCATGCGTTTCAAGGCCTGGAGAGGAGTGTCGGACGGCTATCGCCATGCAGTAGAAGGCCACTCTCCCTGGCAGAAGGACTCACAGGACCCGCGCGCGTTTGCGATCGGCACAATTAAGGAATCCGGAATCAACCCTTCACTCAGGGCTGTGATACAACACGAAGGTATCGAAGCGCTCGCGTTTGTCCCGTTGATGCACGGCGGCCGGCTGCTCGGCAAAGTGATGCTGTATTTCAACCATCCCTATACCATGAATAATGAAGAACTCGATTTGGCTCAGGCGATCGCATCGACGCTGGCCCTTGGCATTGAACAGACCACGTCGAATCTTCGCCTTCGCGAAAGCGAGGAGCTCTTGCGGTCGGCGATGACCGCGGGAGAAATGGCCGCCTGGGACGTAGATCTAGCGAAGCATACCGTGACGTGGGACGCCAAACAGTCTGAGTTGTTCGGCCACCCCAGTGTTCAGTCGCCGACGCCAGTTACTCAGTTGTATACCATGGTGCATGCGGACGATGTGCAGCGAGTGAAACGGGCCATTGCCAAAGCCGAAGAGAGCGGGCGATTTACACAGGAATTCCGTATTGTCCGCCCTGACGGTCATGTGCGATGGATTGCCGGCCACGGGGCGATTGTGAGGAGCCAGGAAGGACGCGCCGTTCGGATGGTCGGGGTGAACTATGACATCACGGATCGGAAGGAGGCTCAGTTTCGGATCGAGCAATTTGCCGTCGAGTTGGAACGGCAAGTGGTGGATCGCACCGAGAAGCTGGAGTACTCGCAGAAGCAACTACGAGCGCTGGCCTCCGAACTCAACTTGGCAGAGCAACGGGAACGCAAGAGGCTGGCGGCGGAGCTGCACGACCATCTGCAGCAGATGTTGGTGCTGGGAAAATTGAAGCTGGGACAGGGCAAGCGCTTGGCACAACCGATTCCGGCTTGCGCAGAAATCATCAAACAGACGGATGACGTGCTCTCAGATGCGCTTGAATATACGCGGACCCTAGTGGCGGAACTCAGTCCACCGGTGCTGCGCGAACATGGGTTGGCGGCGGGACTGAAATGGCTCGCTGAGTATATGAAGCGGCATGAGATGAAAGTCATGGTGTACGTGCCGGAGTCCAACGACATCATTCTGCCTGAGGATCAAGCAATTCTCTTGTTTCAATCGGTCCGGGAACTACTGATCAATGCCTCGAAGCATGCCCAATCGAACGAGGTGGCCGTTACGCTTGAACGGTCCGATACGGGGCTCCGCATTCAGGTGAGGGATAGAGGGGTGGGCTTCGACCTTGAGGCCATTGCTGCTCCTACTCGGGATGAGACTCACGATGGCGGGCTCTCCTCTAGATTCGGCCTCTTTAGCCTTCAGGAGCGGATGAAAGCACTGGGCGGAAGGTTCGACATCGATTCGGCCGTGGGCCGAGGCACAACGGCGACGCTCAGCTTGCCGCTGCAAGCGCGAGACGAGCGAGACTTGCGGGACAAGCGAGACGAGCAGAATATTTCCGGGCCAGTCGCGCCTTTCTCGCCTGTCTCGCCCCTCTCGCGGGCTGCATGCGTTCGCGTTCTTCTGGTTGACGACCATCTTATGATGCGGCAAGGTTTGAGGAGCGTGCTGGAGTCGTATCCCGATGTGGAGGTGGTCGGTGAGGCATCAGATGGCGCGGAAGCTGTAGAATTCGCAGAAAAGCTAAATCCGAATGTCGTAGTCATGGATATCAACATGCCGAAGATGAACGGGATTGAGGCGACGGCGCGGATTAAAGCGTCCTATCGCGACATTCTCGTCATTGGTTTGTCGGTGAATGCCAACGCGGAAAATCAGGAGACAATGATGAACGCCGGTGCGACGATGCTTTTGACAAAGGAGGCGGCCGTGGATGATCTCTACCATGCGATTCAGAAGGCGTTGAAGGGTGAAAGGGTAATGGGATAAAGGGGATAGAAGGGGTAGGAGGGGTTCGCCCAATCTGGATAACGTGTCTCTCATTGTTCGTAAATCCTAGACGTCTAATTGTGTGATCCTTTCCCAGCGAACTCTTCCGGCGGCTTCCGTTTCGGATTTAGGCCATATGGTGTCTCTTCCTAGACTCTCACAGTAGGCGCGAGCGCGAGTTGGCGCTCCTATTGTGCAGGCGTCATCAAAATCAGCAAAACAATAGGTTGCACGAAAAGGCGAGAAGTGAACGGTTGCATATATAAAATCAATAGCTTGGGCTGCTGCTTTGGTTTAGGGATGCCGCTAGGTTCTGTCTTGATCGACGAATGTTAGATTGCACATGATGGGATCCTTCCTGCAATCAGCAGTTCGAAAGTGTAAGCTCCAGTGGTCTGCAACGACGACAATGCCACTACGATAATCATGACTAAACGGAATCTCAGCCTCGAAGACCGCCTCAAATGGTTTGCGATATCGATGTTGACCATCGCGATCGTGAGCGGATGTTCGTCTGGACCGGCCGTGATTCCTGAAGAGCTGGAATCGCGTATTGATCAGTCCGTTTCATTCCAGCAGATTCATTCTGCACCGACGTCCTATTCGGGACGGACGGTATTGCTTGGCGGAGAAATTCTCTCGGCAAAACGGATGTCCACTGGGACTCAATTTGAAGTGCTGCAATTGCCCGTGTCGGAAGACGATCCGCCGGCGGAACAGCGAACTGAATCCCAGGGAAGATTTCTGGCGATCCACCGAGGTGAGATTGATCCGGCTGCCATGCCGCCGGGGACTCGGGTCACACTGGTGGGGGAAGTGACCGGCGAAACCGTCCAGCAGCTGGATGATTCAGAATACCGGTATCCCACCATAGAGGTGAAGCATGTCCATGTGTGGGAACCTGATGTGTATGATCGCCGCCGATCTTCCTCTCCCCGGGTAGGCATCGGGGTTGGGGTCGGAGGAGGCGGTGGGCGAACTAGAGGATTTGGAGGCGTGGGCATTGGAACGGGATATTAATGCGCCGTTTTTGGAACAATCTGTCCGATTCCTGTTGATGGCACCTTCATAAAGTTTCTTTTTTGACCACGTCAGCGACGGACGTCTTCAGCCATTTGCCTTCCGGCAGGGATATCGCGACGGGGTAATACACTGATGATGTGGTGTAAAAGCCTATACCCACGAGTTCAAAAACGCCTCAGATCCATCTTTTCCCCCTCTCCCACTGGGTAAATCCCTAGCAGAAACGAGTTACCGCCCCAGCACAAAGAACATTCAGCCCTTGACCCGTATTCGGTACTTATATGGAGCCGTGGTCAAGGGTTTTCCCACCGTACTTTCAATAATTCTCTCGATGGTGCGCATCTTTCACTTGGGATACTGTGGCAGCAGATTCAGGATCGGCAGAAGAGAAAGTAAAGAGAGTCCGGGTTGTGCCTGTGTCGGTTCGATAAGTTCTTGTTCGTCGGCATAAATCGAACCGATGTGGGCGCTGGGAAAAGAGAAAATGGGTTCGGAATTGGAGAACTGTCCAAAACCGAAGGGGGCGAAGCCTTGCTGGGGCAAACCGACATCGACAATCGGAGTGGGATCGACCGGGGAACGGTGTGCCCTGCCGAGCAGGCTCACTGGTATGCCTTATGGACACATAGTCACTGCGAACAGCTCGTACGAGATCAGCTCGCCGCCAAAGGATTTGAAACTTTTTTTCCGAAGATCGCCACTTGGTCTCGTCGGGCTGGGGTACGGCACCGCATTCAGACGCCGATGTTTTCCGGGTATCTTTTCGTGCGTGACCAACTGACTGACCGTCGGTATGCCGAACTGATTGGCGCGCGAGGGTTGGTGTGTGTATTGAGCAACGGGGATGGTCGTCTGGCGGCCGTGCCGGACACTGAAATCGATGCGATCCGTGCCCTGGTGCACTCCAACTGCCAGGCGGTACCGCATCCCTATTTGCAGGCGGGTCAGCGTGTACGGATCACCGATGGACCGTTGGCGGATGTAGAAGGGATTCTGATCGATCGACATGCCGGCAAGGGATTACTCGTGCTGTCGGTACATTTGTTCCAACGCAGCGTCGCGGTAGAAGTGGATTGCGCATCTGCTGTGGCCGCATGACCGTAATGTGACGACTTTTCCGTGAGCGTAGCAAAGAAAGAGCGTGATCGATTATGCGCGACGATTGGGGCATCGTCAGAGGCATCGTCCTTGTTCTTGTATTCCTACCGGCGACTGTATCAGCTCAATTCATACAAGGGATTCCACGCTCACCGATTGCGCCAACCGTGATGTCCGGATCTAAAGTTCCACAAGATGTGTACATCATGCCCTGGATCGCGGGGGGTGTGGTATACGACGATAACGTGCTTTTCACCTCACGAGAAAGACGGGTTGATGACGTATTTCTTCGAGTCACACCCGGCCTGCAGGCAAGCTATCAATCCACACCGTTTACGATTGTCGGCAATTACCGCTTCGATTCGGAAGTGTACAACAAGTTCACCGAATTAAATTCAGCGCAACAGCGCCAGTTCGCCACGGTGGAAACCCGCTGGCGTCCAGAGTCCAATTTGGATATTGGAGCCACCGTCGGATATGCGGAGACGAATACGCCATTCGAGCTCAATGTGATCACTGCCGTACAAGCAGGGCGTTTCCGTGCTCAGCGGTATTTCCTTAATCCCACTGTCGAATACCGGCTTGGTCTGAGTACCAAGCTGATCGGACAATATTCCTACTCGAAAGATACCTTCGGTGAAGTGGACACCAACTCGCACATTTATACTCTTGGCGCCGAGCATAGAGTCAGTCCCCACAATACAATTGGCGCGAGCTATGTTGGGCGTTATTTCGTGTTCAATCTCGATCCGGGAGCATCGATACCTGAATCTCTCAGAAGTGAGGCCGATTCTTTCCAGTCAAACGCCATACTGGCATCCTGGGCCCATGAGTTCTCGTCCGATACTCGATTGGACGCGAGGGCGGGTCCTCGCTTGCAGGACGGTCGACTCAACGATAGACCCGAGGTGTTCGTCGACCTCCGGCATCGCATTCCGCAAGGTGATATCGGATTGTCCTATCTCAGTACTGTCACCACAATCATCGGTAACATAGGCCCCGTCCAAGCAGACAGCATTACGTTGAGCGCCAGATATTCACCCATTCAGCATTTCACCGTGACCATCTCGCCGGCGGCGAGATGGATCGAAGCCATATCGTTCGATGCGACTATTTACACCGCATATCTCGAAGGAGCCTATCAATTCAATAAATATGTGACGGCAAAAGGATCGGCCTACTTCAGCTATCAAGATAGAGAGTTTGTCGCAACCGGGGAAAGCCCTGCCGGAAGCCTTATCATTCCCCGCAATGTGTATTGGCTTCGGCTGGAGTTCACCTTTCCGTCACGGTGGGAATAACAGTCCACAGGGGGGATACGATGATACCACGCATAATTATCTATCTCGGTATCGGCTGGTTCTGTGTCGTGCCGAGCTTCGCAGCAGATCCGCCTCCGGTTTCATCCAATTCATCGGGTTCCGCGAGCGCTTCGAGTTCGTCTTCGATATCCGAGATGGATCACGCAGTGACGCAAGCACAGGACATCGGAGATTACCGCATTGGACCGGAAGATGTGCTCGATATATCGGTGTGGAACAACACGGCCATCAGCAGGACCGTGCCCGTGAGACCGGACGGGAAGATATCCCTTCCGCTCGTCAACGACGTGCAGGCGGCCGGATTGACGCCGACGCAGTTGCGAAGTGTGTTGCTCAAGAAATTGGCCGAGTATGTGCCCTCGCCTGAAGTGTCGGTTATCGTGAGGGAAGTCCATAGTTTCAAAGTGTCCGTCATCGGCGAAGTCAAAAAAACCGGACGGCACGAACTCAAAGGTCGGGCAACAGTTCTTGACATTTTGGCGATGGCTGAAGGCTTCGGTGAATTTGCAGGCCGGGGCCGGATTGTCGTGCTTCGTCCTGAGGGCAAAACCATGCGGCAGATTCCCTTTAACTATAACAAGATCGTGTCGAGTAACGGCGCATTGGAAAATTTCTTTCTGCAGCCCGGCGATATCATTGTCGTCCCGTAGGTTGAGGAGGGATCGATGCAGAACACCGAAGCCCGATCGGCAATGAGCCAAGCGGTCGAAGTGTGGGGCCGTCGAAAATGGCTGGGCCTCTTTCTGTTCGCCGTTCCGATGGCCGGGGCCTTGAGCCTCACGCTGTCCTTGCCTGAGCTGTATAGTTCCACTGCCACGGTCCTCATCGAACAACCGATTCCAGAAACGATCGTCAAATCCACTGTGATGGGGGAAGGAGACAAGCGTCTGCACATGATTCGCGAAAAGCTGTTGAACCGGGCCAGCCTGCTCGCGCTGGTCACCCGCTTCGACCTCTATTCGGAGCTTCGGACACATGCGCATGAAGAAGCCATTGCGGAACGAATGCGACGTGACATCACGCTCCGCGACATCACGCTTGAAGCGATTGAGCTGCAACGCCATGTCTACGGACGTGACAACGCGTTCGGGTTCAAGGTCAGCTATCGCGGACGTGACCCTGAGACGGTTGCGAAGGTCACCAACGCACTGGCCTCTCAATACGTCGATGAACATGTGCAGATGCGCAGTGTGCAAGCATCAGAGGCGGCCACTCTGTTAAAAAAGCAGCTCGCGGACATCAAGCAACGGCATGTCGAACAGGAGCATATTATTACGAACTTCAAGCAACGCAACATGGGCGAACTGCCCGAGCAAATGGAAATGAATTTGTCGACGCTCGGGCGGCTCAATCAAGAATTGAGCCACAACGGCGAGCGACAGATGCGAGTCGTCGAACGGCGAGAACGATTGGGGAAGCAATTGTTTGACCTCAATTCAGGTTTCGCGACGATGAGTCCCGACTCGTTGCCCTATCATCTCGAAAAGCTTCGTACTGAGTTGACCGAATTGCGGACTCGTGCGAGCGCGAAGCATCCGGACGTCCGTCGGGTTCAGGACGAGATCGCTGCGATCGAGAAAGCCCTGGCTGAAACGGCACAGGAGGCGAAGCTCGATGCTTCCCACACGGCGGCGTTGCTGGCGAGTCCCGACGACATCAAGCGCGTGCTGCGTGACTTGGACCAGGAGCTGAAGAAGTTGGGAGAGGAAGAGCAGCGTTTACGATCGGAAAGCGCGGCCTATCAGCGCCGGGTCGAACGATCACCGCACCACGCCCAAGAGTTCCAGCAGATGGAACGAGATCATAAGATGACGCAAGACCTGTATGCCTCCGTTCTGCAACGGTATGAAGACGCGCAACTCGCGGAAGCCAAGGAGAGAGCCAAGTTCAGCGGGCAAATGCAGATCGTCGATCCCGCGATGCCGGCCAATGCTCCGATCGCGCCGAACCGATTAAAATTGATTCTTGGCGGACTCATTCTTTCGGTGGGCCTTGCCTTCGTGGCAATTATGTGGGTGGAACATCGCGATACGTCGTTTCACAATGTGGAAAGTCTGCGTGCCTTCACGCGCGTGCCGGTCTTGGTGCGAATTCCATCGATTGTCACCAAATGGGAACGCCGGAAAAACTATGCGCGGGCAACGTTTCGCTTCGCTGCTTCGACGATCTGTCTGGTGCTGATCGTGGGAGCGTCGTACTACTTTGGGTGGGAAAACGAATCGTTAGTACGGATGTTGAGTGAAAGCAAGTCTCAGCCGCAGCAAACTCGCTAACAACATACGCTTCGTTTCTCGCGAAGGAGGATGTCGTCAGCCATGAATGAACAAGGGAATCCTACACTGCACACGTCACTGGGATCTTGCGCTCCCGGTCAGGCCTACGGCAACCTCGAAGCCGGCGTCCCTGAATCGGTGCCTGAGAAAATCATTGGACGGTTTAAGCCGGACGAGCACCTTGTCAGTCTCGTGTCGCCGAACACCATGCAGGCCGAACAGTATCGCACGCTCAGCGTGATCTTGGAGAATCGGCGTCAGAACGGTTTGTTCCAGGTTGTGGCAATCTCCAGCCCGACAGTTGGAGACGGAAAAACAGTCACGGCCATCAATCTGGCCTCGGCATTCGCGCAATCTGCAGAGGCACGCGTGCTCCTGATCGACATCGACTTCAGGAAGCCGTCGATTCAGACGAAACTGGGTATGAGGGAGTCCCGTATGATCGGGCTGTTGGACGCGATCGTCAATCCTGAGCTAAGTCTGAAAGATATCGTTCATCAATTGCCGCAATGGAACCTGTCCGTCGTGACGGTCGGCCGCGCCGAAGTCATGCCCCATGAAGTATTTCGATCGGCCCGCTTCACGGAACTGATCGACGAGGCCCGCCGAGACTTCGACTGGGTTATTCTCGATACCGCTCCATTGGTGTTGGCGCCTGACTGTGTTTCGATCGGGCGTTACGTAGATGGATTTGTCATGGTGGTATGCGCGCATAAGACACGTCGTACAGAGGTTGGAGAAGCGCTGGATGTGCTCGGGCCGTCGAAATTGGTCGGCTTGGTATTCAACAGCGACGACGAACTTCTGAAGTCATATAAATACGGTCCCTACTTCCTGCCGCCTCAATAAGCTCACGAGTATAGGGTTCTTCTTTCACTCTTCCACACACGTGCTCAACACAAACATCGTGCGATTGCGTATACATCTTTCATCTCGATTATCGCGTTCCGCATCAGCGATTGGCGCCTCAGCCGGCGTGCTCGTTGTTCTTATGGCTGTGTATGCGATTTGCGATGAGCCGCCGTGGTCAAGTGTCGGCACGCTATTGCCGGTGATCGTCGCCGGGCTGCGCGTGAGCCGACCCGAATCCTCCCCGTTGAGGATGTCACGACCCTTTGTGGAAAACGTGCTTGTGCTCGGCGAGACTGAGTTGGCTCATGCGGTCATCGCGGAACTAAAAAAGCGATCCCGATATCGGGTGCTGGAGTCAGCAGCGAAACGTGGTCTGAAAAGCGACAGTTCGTTTTTTGAAACAGATCCGTTCTGCCGGACCAACGAACAACCGCATCGAATCGTGGTTGCGTTACATGAACGCCGCGGCCTTGTTCCGACTGAGGCGCTTCTTGATGCGAAACGGAAGGGCATCGTTATTGAAGACGGCTTACACATGTTTGAGCGGCTCAGCGGAAAATTGGCCGTCAATCGGGTGTACCCCAGCCATCTGATCTATCTCCACGGATTGCGCCGGTCTGTCGTCCATGGTGTTCTTCAACGGGTCATAAGCATTGTCTTGTCTGCAGTCGGACTCATGCTGTGCGCACCGCTCTTTGCCGTGATTGCCCTGCTGATCAAGCTGGACTCTCCCGGACCGGTGTTTTTTGTGCAGCAGCGAATCGGGAAAGACGCACGGAGATTTTCGGTGGTGAAATTTCGCACTATGCGTCCGGTCGCCGTACGGACTTCTGAATGGGTGAAAGATAACGGCGATCGCATCACTCGGGTCGGACGATGGCTCCGGAAGTTTCGGCTCGACGAAGTGCCGCAGCTCCTCAATGTGCTGATGGGTCATATGAATCTTGTGGGGCCTCGCCCTCATCCGGCATCCAACTATACCCTCTTCATGGATCGTATTCCGTTCTACGCGTTTCGTTCGATGGTGCTGCCCGGCATCACGGGATGGGCGCAGGTGCGTTACGGATATGCCAACAGTCTGGAGGAGGAAACGGAAAAGATGTCCTACGATTTGTATTACATTAAACATGCTTCGCTGTGGTTGGATCTTCGTATTCTGTTTAGGACAATCGTGGTGGTGATCCTCGGTCAGGAACATCGGCGGCCAAGTCCAAAACCGTCACAGGCTTCCGATCGAGACGTCGGCAGCGATAGCCGATTGGACGCGGCGTAGGGGACCCTCCCATGTCGGAAGGAACGAATACCACGCTCGTTGTGTTCGCCACGATCCTCGGACTGTTTACCCAGGTCTTCTTGTGGAGGATCGCCTTTACAGGATGGCAAAATAGCCGAAGGCATCGTCAAGATTTTGGCCGCCCATTGCACGATGTGGGTGCCGGTGTACCAATGTCACTGTCCGTACGCATCTGTCGACTCCATGCCTGAAACACTCATTGATCGTACCAGTAGCGGATGGTGGAGAGCTGGAACGGCTCAAGCCGATTGGTGGGCAGGGCACCGCTCCATCGTCAGTCTGGATTCCCCTCGTAGCGGAGTCCCGTTTTGGGCTGCGATCGGCCTTACGGTGATTCTGCTGTTCTCGCCGCAAGCATATTTCCCGGTGCTGGAACCATTAAGGCCGGCGATGTTCGTCGCCGTCATCGGCATCGGCGCCTACCTCGTCGATCGATTCGTCTACGGCGCGCCGATGTTCATGCGCGCCAAAGAACTATGGTTGATCGGCGCGTTGGTCGCCTGGGCGATCGTGACCATACCCTTCTCGATCTCACCGGGCGGCAGCGTGGACTTTCTGTCCGGTTACTACCTCAAGACACTCGCCATTTTTTGGCTCGTGAGCCATACGGCCGTGACGATGCCGCGTCTCCGGCAGATCGCCTGGTGTCTGAGTATCATGGCGATCGGGCTGGCGGTGTTGACACTCTATAATTATGCGTCGGGGGCATTCATCGATCAAGGCGGCAATAGAGATCGCGTGATCGGAAATGAAGGAGCCCTGACAAAAAATCCAAACGATCTGGCCTTGATGCTCAATGTCATCATTCCATTGACCATGGCCTTGCTCTTGAGCAGTGAGCGTCCGGCCCTCAGGGTGACACTGTTGGGCATGCTGGCCATGGAATGTTTCACGGTCATCCTCACGTTTTCTCGAGCCGGTTTTCTGACATTGGGGGCGATCTTTCTTATCTACGCGTGGAAGCTTCGCCGTCGCGCCGAGCGCGTGTGGGTGTATGGCATCCTGGTTTTGGCATTGCTGTGCGTGCCCCTGCTGCCGTCCAGTTATTTGGATCGCATGAGCACGATCGTTCATACAGAAGCCGACTCGACAGGGTCCGCCGGCGAACGGTGGACGGATATGACGATCGCGGCGCGTCAAATCATCTCCTCGCCGATCACCGGCGTCGGGGTGGGCATGAATGTTCTGGCCATGAAGGAGGCGCGAGGAGGCGATTGGAGACCGGTTCACAACGTATTTTTAGAGCTGGCTTTGGATCTGGGAGTGACGGGGGCCCTGGTGTTCATTTGGCTGTTGTTCTCGTGCATAAAGACCACCGTTCAGGTGCAGCGACAGGCGTCGCAGGCCCCGGACCTGAAGACCTTGGCGTTTCTGGCAGAAGGCATTCAAATCAGTTTGCTGGGCTTTGCACTGGCAGCCATGTTTCACCCGGTGGCGTATCACCCCTATTTCTATTACATCGCGGCACTCGCGCTTGCGGCGAAGGCCGTTTCACGATCGATAGGACCACATGTCGAGAATAATTGAAGCGCCAGAGCTTTTGGATACCGGCCTTGCCCGGCACGTCGACATGTGTGTGGACGGAGATGTGAAACGAATCAGACTCATGAAGTTCGTCACCATTTTTGCCATCGGCGGGACGGAGCGGCAAGTCGTCAATATCGGCAAGGGGTTGGACCCCGGACGTTTCGACCTCCAGTTCGCCTGTTTGCACCGGGTAGGGGAACTATTGGCCGAATGTCACGCGCGGTCCTGGACCATTACGGAATACAAAATCCGCCGCCTGTACGGTTATGCGACGCTTAAAAAGCAGATGGAGTTCGGGCGGAGTATGCGCCGGCAGCGCATTCAGATTCTTCATACCTATAGCTTCTATCCGAACGTGTTTGCGATTCCTGCGGCCCGCCTTGCCGGTGTGCCGGTGATTATTGGATCGGTCCGGGACATCGGCGACATCTGGTCTCCCTGGCAACATGAGGTGCAAAAAGTCTGTCTCCGGATGGCCGATCACATCATTATGAATGCTGAAGCGATCAGGACGGATTTGTTGCAGCGAGGCTATAGCCCCGATCGTTTGACAGTGATTCCCAATGGAATCGATCTCGAACGGTTCAAGATGTCACATACCGGTGAGCCGGTGCGCCGGGAGTTGAATATTCCCCTGGACGCCCCGGTTGTCGGGGTGTTGTCGCGCCTGATGAGAATCAAGGGCCATGAATATTTTCTTCGGGCTGCCGCCTTGATTGCGGCACGTGTGCCACAGGTCCGGTTTCTCATCGTGGGCGATACCAAAATTCATCATGACTACCGGGACGAACTCAAACGATTGGCGGTCACACTGGGATTGCAGGATCGGGTGATCTTTACCGGTTTCCGGCTGGATGTCCCGGAGCTGTTGGCAGCGTTGTCTGTTTCCGTCCTCCCTTCCCTCGGGTTGGAAGGACTTTCGAATTCACTCCTGGAATCGATGGCGGCAGGTCTGCCGGTTGTCGCGACCCGAGTCGGCGGAACCCCTGAAATCATTGAGGACGGTGTAAACGGACTGTTGGTACCGCCCGCCGACCCGGAGGCCCTGGCCGGTGCGATCTGCCGGCTGTTGGATGATAGAGTCCTGGCCGGAAAGTTGGGTCAGGCCGGAAGGCAACTGGTGATGTCTCGCTATTCCCTCGAGCAAGCGGTGATGACGACCGAGCGGCTGTATCGCGACCTCCTCCAGCGCGCCTCTTCCAAGCGGTGGGCGTGACGAAAGCCCTCACCACTCTGAACGCACGTTTGATCAAAGGCCATCCATGAATGCTCTGTCCTTGTATCGAGTCGGGCGCTGGTGTTATCGGCACCGTATCCCCGTAATTCCGAGAGTGATCTATCACGCCATCTGTATCCTCTACAATGCGGCCATTCCAATGTCCACGGAGATTGGAGAGGGAACGGAGTTCGCGTATGGCGGTATGGGAGTGGTGCTACACGAGCGTTGCAAAATCGGCAAGTTCGTGACGGTCGGTCATCAGGTGACACTCGGCGGGCGGTCCCGCCGATGGGGAGTGCCCGTGATTGAAGACCACTGTGTGATTGGAGCAGGAGCCAAGCTTCTCGGGCCGATCTCCGTTGGTGCGGAATCCGTGATTGGTGCGAACGCTGTCGTGCTGGATGATGTGCCTCCGAGAACTGTCTTCGCGGGCGCTCCGGCCAAGTTGGTTCGAAAAGACATCGATATCGCAGATTATAGCTGCCTCCAGTCTCCCGAAGAAGCGGATGCATTGTCCTATCGGTCAACGGACAATCTCTTGGTGACCATCATCGAAGACCCGAGTCGTCTCCCGCATGTGGCGGAAGAATGGACCGAGCTCCTCAGCGACAGCGATGCCGATTGCGTCTTTCTCACGAGAGAGTGGCTGGAGACATGGTGGCGGCATTTTTCCAATGACCGAACGCTCGCTCTCGTGACAGTACGCCGCCAGAGCCGTTTGCTTGGCCTGGCGCCGTTGTTCAGCCAGCGCACTCGGTTCGGCGGGTTCATACCGCACCGATCGCTGCAGTTTCTCGGGACCGGCCTGGCCGGTTCCGACTATTTGGACGTCGTGATCCGGCGAGGACACGAGATACAGGTCTCCCGAACTCTGGCGGAATATTTTATCCGGCGGCGATCGGTGATGACCCTGAGTCATCTTCACGCAAAAGGCGCACTCGCGGCCGGATTGGTCCAAGAACTCCAGCAGTCCGGCTGGACTGTCCAGCACAGTGCCGTCGATGTCGCTCCTCACATCCTCTTGAAGGGGCATACCTGGGAATCCTACCTGGCCGGATTGGGATCGCAACATCGATATAATTTCAATCGGCGGCTGAAAAATCTTCATAAGCTCGGTACGGTGACCTTCGACGTCGTGGAACAGGAGGATCAACGACGAGACGCGTTGCAGCACCTCATTGACCTCCACAACCTTCGATGGGACGAACGGGGAGGCTCCCAGACCCTCCGGTTACCGGCCATGCAGGCATTCCATGAATCGTTCAGCCGCCTGGCGCTCGAGCGAGGTTGGCTCCGCCTGTTCATTTTGCGGCTGGACGGCCGTCCTATCGGGTCGCTATACGGATTTCTCTATGGCCGGCGCTTCTATTTTTATCAATCGGGATTTGACCCGGCTTTTCGGCAGCAGAGCGTGGGTCTGGTGACAATGGGATTGGCGATCAAGCATGCCGTGGCGGAGGGGGTGGAGGTCTATGACCTCTTGCATGGGAGCGAAACGTACAAAGCATTGTGGGCGAGCCAGTCCCACGAACTCATCCGTGTGCAGTTGTTTCCCCCGTCGGCCCGAGGCGCCCTTTGTCGCCAGGCTGTGGCGTTCGGCGAGCAGGCCAAGTCGGCCGCGCGCCGAACGCTTCCGCCTGCGATGGTCGATCGCATGGTCGCCTGGAGCCGAAAACAGGCTGACGCGAAGCAGGCTGACGCGAAGGCAGGCTGACTCCAAGGTTGGGAAGGCTGAAGGCATTTAGGCTGAAGGTAAGAATTTTAAAAACTCAAGCAATTGTTTAGCTCCAATGGTTTATCAATGGGAAGATTACACGTTCAACTTTTACCTAATCTATATTCTTCAATCTTGGCATTCGCCTTCAGCCTAAACGCCTTCGGGCCTTCAGCGTTCCATCTAGCGTTCAGTCTTCAACCTTCAGCCTAAACCCCTTCAGCCTATGTTGCGAACCCTTGTCAAGACCGGAGTCGTCTCCGCGCTGGGTTGGACGGGCGCCGACCGCGCCATTGCCTGGTGGACGGGCACTAAGGACCTGCCCCTCGTTCTCGGCTATCACGCGGTCGTGGAAGACATCCGCGCTCATGTCGGTCGAGCCATGCTTCAAAACCTGATCAGCGTCGAGATGCTGGAGAGCCAGCTGGAGTGGATCGGGCGCCGATACCGCTTTCTCACTTTGGACGAACTCGGCGCTCAATTGGAGCGGAATGAACCATTCTCCAAGCCTTCCGCGGTCATCACGTTCGACGACGGATATGCCGGCGTCTATCACCATGCATGGCCGTTGTTGAAACGAAAAGGCATTCCTGCCGGCACCTTTATCGTGACCGAAGCCACGGGCCGGGGGGAGCTTCAGTTATTTGATAAGGTCTATCTGCTGCTTCAAAAAGTTCTTCCGATACTCGACCGGTCCGAAGAGCGATTCCGGCGCATACTGGCCGCCAAGGACGTCCATCTCGGCGGCGCCAGCGAACGATTCGACGATCCCTTCTCGACGATGCGGTGGCTGTTCACCGGCCTCACCCAAAATGGGTTACTGCGCGCGATCGAGGCATTGGAAACAGTGGACCGTATCGACGACGGCGACTATCCGGAGTTGCAACCAATGAACTGGGAGATGGTGCAGGTCATGGCCGATTCCGGCATCACGATCGGCTCTCATACTCAAACACATGCGCTTCTGACTATGGAAAGTGGTGAACGGGTGGTCAATCAGACGGTGGGATCGATGTCGACGCTCAGGGCAAAACTGAACGGTCCGATCGCGCATTTTGCCTATCCGGATGGGCGGTACAACGCCGGCGTGTTGTCGGCGGTTGCCGAAGCCGGATATCGCTTTGCTTACGGAACTTGTCTCCGACGCGATTCGAGATTTCCCTTCCTTACGATTCCTCGCACGCAAATGTGGGAGCGATCGTCCACGGATGCGACGGGACGATTCTCACCGTCGCTCATGAGTTGTCATGCGAACCGTCTGTATGACCTCTGGTCTCCCTGTGCGCACAATCATGCGTCATAGCCGAACCATGGTGTCCTCGGCGTCTACGGTGGATCCGTTCGGTGTCGAGTGCGAGCCGATCGGTTCCTGCCCGCCATGCGAAGGCCAGGATACGCTACATGATTAAGCCTGCATTGACCATCATGGGTGGGCGGACACTTGGTTATGCCGTCTCATTTCTCTTGCCTCTCATCCTGGTGAGGATGTTCAGTCAAGCGGATTTTGGGACGTATAAGCAGGTGTTCTTGCTCTACGGAAGCATTTTGAATCTCGCACAGATGGGCATGTCCGAGAGTTTGTTCTATTTTCTGCCCGGTGCGGGCAGGGACGCCGGCCGGTATGTTTGCAATTCGATGTTGGTATTGGGAGGCCTTGGCGTACTTGTTGCGGCTCTGTTTTTTGGCGGAGGCGATACCATTGCCGGATGGATGAACAATCCGGCATTGGCTCCTCTTATGCCGCTGCTCGCATTGTTTTTCTTCATTATGCTCGCCTCCTACGTCCTGGAGATCGTGATGACGGCCCGTCATGAATACGGCGCCGCTGCCGCCGCCTATTGCTTGTCCGACACCACTCGTGCGGCTCTGATCGTCGTCCCCGTGCTTTTCTTTCAGACGTTAGCCAGTGTGTTATACGGCGTGATCATCTTTGCAGTGATCCGTCTTGGCGCGACGATTTGGTACTGCCGGAAGCAATTCGGGGCTTTATTGCATCCAAGTTGGCCGCTACTACTACGGCAGGCCGCCTACAGTTTGCCCTTCGCGTTTTACGTCATATTTCAAACGGGCCAGCAATCGTTACATCAGTACGTGGTGTCCTCTCTCTTCGATGCAGCCACGTTCGCCGTGTATTCGGTGGGATGTCTCAAGGTCCCGCTGGTTGAAATCGTCAGCACTTCGATCATCAATGTCATGATGGTCAGCATGATGCAGGCCATACGAGACGGCCGGGAAACCGTCGTCATTGCTATGTGGAACGACACCGTGCGGAAATTGGCTCTGGTCATGTTCCCTCTCGTCGCGTTATTGCTCATCGTGGCACAGGATTTAATCGTGTTTCTGTTCACCGAAGCCTATGTGGCGAGCACACCGGTCTTTATGACGTGGGTGATCTCGATTCTCTTTGCGGTGATTCCGATAGACGGGTTGCTGCGGGTCTATGCCCAGATGCGGTATCTCCTCGTGATCAACATCGTGCGGATGGTTGTAATAGCCGGGGGTATGTACTGGTTCATCACCGGTATGGGATTGGTCGGCGCCGTACTCATTACCATCGTGGGACTGGCCGTCGGCAAGGTGATGGGACTGGCAAAGATGATGACCTGCTGTCGTACGAGTGTCGGACATCTCCTTCCCTGGGGTGATCTGTTGAACATCGGCGCTGCGGCAGTCGCCGCATCCCTGCCGGCACTGTGGATTGCGTCGCAGATGCCCGGCTCGCCGTTTGCCCGCTTGGTAGTCATCAGTTCGATTTATGGAGTGGGGTATCTTGTGTTGTCGTGGACTGTCGGGTTGATCCGAAAGAGCGAACGAGAGTTCCTGCTGAAGTGGATCACTCGACGCTTTTCCTCTCTGCAGAGTACGAATCCATGACACCCGGCAAGCCAAAAATCGCGCTCATCGCACCCAGCGCAAGGACGTTCGGAGGTCAAGCGCTCCATGCGTCGACGCTGGCTCAACAACTGAAGGGCGAGGGGTACGACGTCCAACTCATTCCCATCGACCCCGCGTTTCCGAGGGGGCTGAAATGGTTGAGGCGGTTGCCGTATGTCCGAACCGTCGCCAATCAATGCCTGTATCTTCCCGGACTGATTCGACTTCGCCGTTCAGATATCGTCCATGCCTCCTCGGCCTCATACTGGTCGTTTCTCCTCGCGCCGCTCCCGGCCATCCTCGCAGGGCGACTGTTCCGCAGGCCGGTCGTCCTCAATTACCACAGCGGGGAAGCGGAGGATCATCTGGCTCAATGGGGGACCCTTATCCATCCGTGGCTGAGGCTCGTGGATGAAATCGTGGTACCGTCAGAATATCTGAAGGGAGTGTTTTCCACCTACGGATATCGAGCCCGCGTGATCCACAATACGATCGATACCGAACGGTTTCGATACCGCATACGGACTCCGTTACAACCGAGATTCCTTTCCATACGAAACTTCGAGTGGTATTACGGGGTGGAACAGACGATTCGCGCCTATGCGTTTCTCAAACCGAGGTATCCCGATGCGACGCTTTCGATCGTCGGCGCAGGGAGTCTCGAAGCGGATCTCAAGCGATTGTGTCGGTCGCTGGCCATCAGCGGCATACGGTTCCTGGGGGCGATCGAACCTTCCGACATGCCCTCCATCCATGATGGCGCGGACATTTTTCTCAATTCCTCCCTCATCGACAATCAGCCGCTTTCCATTCTCGAGGCCGTCGCCTCCGGGCTGCCGATTGTCAGCACGGGTGTCGGGGATATTGCCAATATGCTCGAAGACGGCGTGACCGGCTCGATCGTGCCGGAGAGAGACCCTGCTGCGATGGCCGACGCCGTGATAAGTTTGCTGGAACAACCGGACCGGGCGCGTTCGATGGCATCCCGGGCGTACGAGCGGCTGGACCGATATTCCTGGAGTCGGGTTGGCAGCCAGTGGACAACGTTATACGACGACATGAAGCGCCGACATCACATCGGACGTACGGAGGGGATTCGGCATGCGGCCTGATTCTGACGCTTCCGTGATGGAAGTACCGTGTGAGTTGCGCCAGCAGGCTCTTTCTTTGTCTGTCGAGGTGATCACGGACTATCAGGTCTTCATCGAATTTGAGCCCACCTGGAATCGCTTGGTGGACGAAGCGGGGGTCGAATTCCCCTTCGTCCGGCACGAATGGGTCCGCGCCCTATGGGAATGTTTTGATCATGGCGGGAGTTTACACATTGTCGTTGTGCGGGAGGATGATTGTCCGATCGCTATCGCTCCACTCATGCTGGATCGCGTTAAAATGTATGGGATTCCCGTGCGGCGTTTACGGGGGATCGCCAATATTTATACCGAGCGGTTCGATTTCATCCTTTCAGCCCATCCTGCAGAGTGCTGCGCGGCCATCTGGACCTATCTGGCCGAACATGACCGCGAATGGGATGTCCTCGAGCTACGGCAGCTGACCGCGGAAAGCAGCGCCATGGCCTATATGCCGAGAGAGGACATCGAACGTCGATTGCTGATGACCGAATGGATTGCGTCGGACTCTCCGTATGTCCCTGTCCGGGATCTGTGGGAGGTATACTTTAAAAGTCTCAAAAAAGCCCATCGTGCCAATATCCGGAAATCTCAGCATCATTTGGAGTCTTCGGCGCCCCTCAAACTGGAAGTCGTTGACTCCAATGTCCGTCTTGATGCCGATATTGAAGAGGCGTTGAATCTGGAAGCCGTAGCCTGGAAGGACGAAGGGGGAACTGCGATCCGAAGCAGGCCGGACAGTATGGCGTTTTATCGACAAATCCTTCACGCCGCCGGTGAGCAGGGTTGGCTCCGGATTTATTTCTTGACGTTGGGCAGCAAACGGATAGCCGTCCGCATCGCGCTGCTCTTCCGGAACAAGGTGTATATGCTGAAATCGGGATACGACCCTGAGTACGCGGCCTCTTCACCGGGGCATGTGCTGTGTCACAAGATTCTCGACGAGGCGTGGCGTCTTAAATTCGACGAAGTCGATTTTCTCGGTAACACGGAGCGATGGAAGCTGAATTGGGCACGAGATCTTCGCCGACACTTTTGGCTGTTTGCATTTCCGAAGCGTCTGAAGCCTCGATTTCTCCATTACCTCAAAGTCAATCTCATTCCCCGAATCAGAGAAAGCCGGCTTGACGCGTCGTTACGGCGTGTCGCATCGAGCATGGATGTGACGCCACCGCGGGATTAAAGCAGCCAAGCTGAAGGTGTTTAGGCTGAAGGCTGAAGGAAGAGAATGCCTCGGCGATCCTCGTCAGTCTTACAACCGTCACCCTAACAGCCTTCAGCCTAAACACCTTCCTGCCATGGAGGAACCGATGATGTATCTTCCCGCGTGGCAAGGCCTCGGACTGCAGGAGCTCCTTCCACATTCGAGAACGCGAGACGTGCCCTTTCCATTGAACGCTCCCCACACAACCTATTTTCATACTGCCCGCAGTGCCATCTACTATCTGTTTCAGAAGTTGGTGGAGGGCGGCCGCCCTATCGTCCTGGTGCCCGACTACCACATGGGCAACGAGGTGCGAGCGATTCGCCATGCCGGCGGACGGATCGTATGGTATCCCGTCAGCCGCCGGTTTGAACTTGATATGGCGACCTTGCGTGTGCTCTGCCGAACACATGCCGGGCAGACTCTGTTTCTCATCCACTATGCCGGCTGGCCTCAGCCGATGGACCAACTCGCTGCTCTGTGCTCGGAATATGACATGGTGCTGGTCGAAGATTGCGCCTTGGCCATGCTGACCCGCATCGGCGACCGATCGGTCGGGACATTCGGTGACCATGCAGTCTTTTGTCTGTACAAGACGCTGCCGCTTCCTGACGGTGGCGTGCTGGTTCAGAATCGAAACGTGTTCGAGGCATTGACCACGTTGCCTCTTCGGCAATGCGGGAGAATGTTTGTCGCCGGACGATTAGCCGAACTCGGCCTCGAACGATGCCGCAGCCGTTATCCTCGTCTGGGGCGTCGATTGAGTGACGTAAAACAGGGCGTCGGTCGTCTTTTGAACCGATTGCATGTCGAACGAATTCCCGTCGGCGACACAGGATTCAATGCCTCACATGCCGGTATCGGCATGGCTTCATGGTCCGGAGGCCTGCTCACGGGGTTCGACTATGCGCATATTTACCAGCGCCGGCGGGAGAACTTTCTCAGGCTGCGCGAGCAACTGCCTGAACAGGCTGCGGTGCGCACCGACTTGGGCGCCGGGGTCTGCCCGTTGTTTTTCCCCCTTCTGGTCTCGGATAAGCCCCATGCGTCCAGAGGTCTGTCGGAGAAGGGTGTGATGGCGACGGAACTGTGGAATGAAGGCGATATCTCAGTCGCAGGACATGAGGGTCCTGATGCCCGGTTTCTCCGGAGACATGTCCTGGAGCTGCCGATCCATCAGGACATTACAGGGCTGCACATCGACTATATGGCGCGGCAAGTGAGAGAGCTGAATATTGTATTGCCGTCTCCCGAGGCCGTTCGAATTCAATCGAGATCGATCACGATACGGGGTTCGTCCGTCAATGGTGTCGAGGCATTCGAGTCACCTGTCGCGTAATTTCTGGTCATCCGGAGTCAATCCGGAAACTGAGGAAGGGAGGAATAGTCATGCAATCGACGGGGGCGGTTCCGGTCGCGCAGCAGGATGTAGTGAACCCACAAGATCTCGTCATGACGGGTGTCATGGAGGGAGCGGTCACGGAATTGCAGATCGAGCTCCTTCAGGACTACAAATCCTTTGTCGAATTGGAGCCCGTGTGGAATCGTCTCGTCGACGAAGGGGGTATCGACCATCCGTTCCTGCGGCACGAATGGGTTCGCACATGGTGGGACTGTTTCAAACCGGAAGGAAGTCTGTTTATCGTTGTCGTCAAAGAGGAGTCACAGGCGATAGCGCTCGCCCCACTGATGCTGGATCATGGACGCATGTACGGATACTCGGTGCGGCGTCTCCGCGGAATCGCCAATGTGTATACCGAACGGTTCGATTTCATCCTGACGCGCCGTCCGGAGGACGCCTGCCGTGCGATATGGAAATTTCTGGCTTCCCGTTCGAGGGAATGGGATGTCGTGGAACTTCGCCAATTGACCCCGGGCGCCCGGTTACTGCAGACGATTCCCCGGTTGGCCATTGATGATCGATTCCTCGTCGGGCTCTGGGCATCGAATGAATGCCCATACATCCCCATTGTGCGCACGTGGGAAGAGTATGGGAAGGGCCTGTCACGCAAACATTTGTCGCATTTAAGGGGCCGGTTGAAAGGATTGAGCCGGATCGGTACGGTGAAGCACGAAGTCGTGAAAGGAGGAGAAGACTTGCCGCAAGCGATGGATGACGCATTGAGGATTGAAGGCGCCGCTTGGAAACGGAAAGCCGGGACTGCAATCGTGTGCCATTCGGGACGCGAAGCCTTCTACCGCAGGCTCATGCTTGCTGCTGCTGAGCAAGGATGGTTGCGGCTCTATTTCTTACTCGTAAACGGCGAGCGGGTCTCCGTTCAAATCACTCTGCTCTTCCACAACAAGCTGTATGTCTTGAAATCGGGCTATGCCCCGCAGTTCGCAGCGGGCGCGCCGTCTCAATTGCTCTGCTGGCTCATGCTGGCGGAGGCATGGAGTCTCAAATATGATGAGATCGACCTGCTGGGGGCGGTCGAGCGCTGGAAAATGAACTGGGCGAATGAGGTGCGGCCACACTCCTGGTTATTCGTGTTTCCAAACCGCCGGATCTGCCGATTTTTGCATCGCATGAAGTTTACGCTACTTCCAAGCATTCGGAAAAATCGCGCCTTCCGCCTACTTCTCATGGGAGGCATACGGTTGGGCATGAAGGTACATGACGAATAACTCCATCCAGCCGTCTCATCCCTGACGGCAGTTCCCCGTCGAACAGTCCATACGACCTCTCATAAAGGAACCACTATGTGCGGTATTGCCGGCATTATGAGCGTAAGCGGGCGTCCGGTCATGGAAGAAGAGCTGCGTGCCATGTGCGCCGCGATGATTGCACGCGGCCCCGATGACGAAGGAGTGTATCTTGCCCAAGAGGCAGGTCTTGCAATGCGACGATTAAGCATCATCGATTTGAATACGGGCCACCAACCGGTGTGCAACGAGGACCGCAGCATCTGGGTGGTCTTGAACGGAGAGATCTATAACTACCGCGATCTTCGTAGCGAGTTGATCGGTCGAGGCCACGTGTTTTCCACGGCAACCGATACGGAAGTCATCGTCCATTTATACGAAGAGCTGGGAGACCGTTGTGTGGAACGGTTACGGGGCATGTTCGCATTTGCGATCTGGGATGTTCGCCGAAGCCGCTTGCTGGTTGCACGAGACCGGTTGGGTATCAAACCATTGTATTACGCCATGGTCAAGGGACGACTGTTGTTTGCCTCGGAGTTGAAATCAATCTTGCAGATTTCCGAAGTGGAACGGACCGTGAACTGGGGTTCGCTCGACCACCTCTTGGCCTATATGACGACCCCGGTAGCGGACAGTATCGTGGCCGGCGTGCGGAAGCTGGAGCCCGGCCATCTATTGTCGATTACAGTCGGGGGTGAGCCGAGAGTCGAGCGGTATTGGACCCTGCAGTTTCAACCGGAATACGGCCGGTCCGAAGACGATGTGGCGGAAGAGTTGCGCGCGCGGTTGGCGGAGTGTGTCCGGTTGCATCTCGTCAGTGATGTCCCCGTCGGCGCATTCTTGAGCGGGGGCACGGATTCGAGCGCAGTGGTTGCGGCCATGTCGTCCGTGGCATCGGGACGTATCAAGACATTCTCCATCGGATTTCGCGATGAAGGCTTCAATGAATTGCCCTATGCGAAGATGGTGGCAGAGCGGTTCGACACCGACCATCATGAGTTGATCCTCGAACCGGACGTCATGGAACTCTTGAAGGATTTGGCCTGGGATCTCGATGAACCACTCGGAGATTCATCCTCAATTCCGACATACATGGTATCGAAGCTGGCGGCGCAGCACGTCAAAGTGGTGCTGTCCGGAGACGGCGGTGACGAATTGTTTGCAGGGTACACAAAATATGTCATTGAAGGCCGTGAACGCCGCGCCAGGTTTCTTCCCGCCATGGCCAGACATGCGCTTGGAAGTCTGTCCAGCGCGATGCCGGACGGCATGAGAGGAAAGAACTGGCTGCATCATTTTTCTTTGCCGGGCCCGGAGCGGTATCTCGATGCCGTGACATTGTTTAAGCAAGGAGACCGGTATCGTGTCCTGACGAGGGAAACCAAGGCTCATCTGCAGCATTGTGCCACCGAACGATCGCGCATCGAGCGTCTGCAGAATGGAACCGGCCATTGGTTGTCTGAGCTTCAATCGATGGATTTGGACCATTACCTTCCACTGGACATCCTGACCAAGGTGGATCGGATGAGCATGGCACATTCGCTTGAGGCCCGGGTTCCATTGCTCGATCACACGTTTGTGGAGTTTGCCGCGAGGATTCCCGTCGGCATGAAACTGAAGCGCGGCCGAACCAAACATATTTTTGTCCGTGCGCTCCGCGGGATGCTCCCGGATGGAGTACTGGACCGGCCCAAACAGGGATTTGCTCCCCCGATTGGTTCGTGGTTGCGCAGGCACTTGGGTCAGTTGATGAAAGATACCATCTTGTCGGACACATGCCGGCGCCGTGGCATCCTGGATGTGTCTGCGATCGAGACGTTGGTTCGACGGCATGAACAGGGACGTCCGCTGGATTACCAGTTATGGACGTTGATTTCCTTCGAACTGTGGTGCCGGACGTTTTTGGATGGCCGACAGACGTTTTCCGTTCGTCCCATGACGTCGAGGTCTCCTGCCCTCGCATCGGCGGCTGGCCGCATCCTATCGCAGACAGTCTAGCATCCTCTCAGTGCATTTCATCCTCGCTTCCGCTACAGCCCTGATTCCGACGTCGTGCTGATTGCACAAAGTTTGGAGGCTCCATCATGGATGCAGGGGAATTCGACATGGCGTACTCGTTTCCTTCGGTGAGTGACGGGCGTTCTCGTATCGGCCTGATCGCCCCAGGTCCGGGGACGCCGAGTGAACAAGGGGCTCAGGCGTCGACGCTCGCTTCCAAATTGCGGCGTGAAGGATTCGACGTGGTGTTTCTGCCCATTGATCCACCGTTTCCAAATGGAACGAGATGGCTGAAATGGCTTTACGGGGTGGACGTTATTCACATCTGCGCTGAGCTCGATCGAGCCTTCCTCTCGACGGCGTGTTCGGTTGTCCGGCTCGCCAAACGAAGGGGGAAGCGCGTGGTGTGGAGCTATTGCAGCGGAGATGCCTCCGATCATGCCATGGCGCTCGGACCATGGGTGAAGCGAATCGATGATATCGTCGTGCCCTCTCAGTCATTTCAGCGGGTCTTCGCACGGCAAGGGCTTTGTGCACGGATCATTCCCTCGATCGTCGATATCTGTGTGTTCCATTATCGGAGGCGCGCACCGCTCCTCCCGCATTTTCTCTCCACACGAGGGTTTCACTCCGTGCATGGAATCGAAAACACGTTGCTGGCGTTTGCATTCGTGCGCACGCGCTATCCTGCCGCGACGTTGACTATTGTGAGCGCCGGCAGCGAGGAACACGAATTGCGGCAGCTCAGCGATGCCCTGGGAAACAGGGGCATCCGGTTCCTGGACGGGATCGAGCATTCCGCCATGCCTCATGTGTATGAGGAGGCCGATGTGTTCTTAAATTCATCTCCGACGAATCATCAGATGACCGCTGTGCTTGATGCGATGGCGTCGGGGTTGCCGGTGATCACGACAGATGCGGGCGATATTCCCACACTGGTGCGGGACGGCGTGACCGGAATGATCGTGCCCCGGCATGATCCGAATCGGATGGCCAATGCCGCGACCGTCCTGCTGGAGCAGGCGGAACTCGCTCACACGATCAGTTACTGTGCGAAGGAACGCATCGAATCTCACACCTGGTCCCATGTTCGTGACGCATGGGCGGACGTCTACGCCGGCCGGCTCGTGGTGTCTCCAGGTCTGATGGAACGCGAGGCTCAGCGGGCGGACTATGCGGCTTAACAAACTGTTTCACATGAGTATGGAAGAAGTGGTGGGGCTCAGCCGCCAACGGGTATTGAAATTCATCGACCGGACTGCATCGCGACCGGTACCGGCCGGTGATGCCTGGCATCCGTTCCACGAACTAGTGCGGCATCCATCGCTCTCCGATGTGCGCCGGCTCGTGAGCATCGACGATTTGTGGGGCGCTGCCTCGCTGCTTGGACACAGGTTTCGAGAGCAATTGCCCGGGCGGTTCTTCGAAGGGGCAACCGGTCACGTCGGCGCGCTGTTGGCCGACGTCTGTCCGGGTGCCGAGGAAGGGTTGAAGGTTTCAGCGGACCGGTTGTGCGAGGGCCGTTTCGATCTGCTCGGATTTCGCGATCTCTCCTTTGGAGATCCGGTCGACTGGCATCTCGATCCTCAGGCGCGCCGGCGAGTACCCTTGACCCATTGGAGCATGATCGATCCGTTTGATCCGGCGGTGGTCGGTGATTGTACCCTCATCTGGGCGTTGAATCGACATCAATGGCTGATCACGTTGGGACAAATCTATCGGCTCACCGGTGATGAACGGTATGCGTTGTGTTTCGCGGAAACTGTGCGGGATTGGATCCGTACGAATCCCATCGGAATGGGTATCAATTGGGTCGACAGCGCGGAAGTCTCGTTTCGGCTGCTGGCATGGTGTTGGGCGCTGGTGCTGTTCCAGCAATCTCCGGTGCTCACGCCTGACCTGTTCACGCTCCTGTTGGATGCGATCCGTGCTCACGCGGCACACGTCGAACGGTATCTGAGTTATTCAGATTCGCCCAATCCCCGTTTCACGACCGAGGCACTCGGGCTGTTTTATGCCGGTACGCTCTTTCAGGAATTGCGGTCTGCCGATCGATGGTGCACGCTTGGATTCCGCCTCCTAGTAGAGCAACTTCGAAAACACGGGTTTGCAGACGATATTTATTTTGCCCAGTCCACGGGCTATCAGCGATACACGATCGACAGCTATCTTCATTTTCTGATACTCGCCGACATCAACGGCATTCCTGTGCCCTGGTTCGTGCAGGAAAGACTGCAGACGATGCTGGATGTGCTGGTGGCCCTGCGGCAGCCCAATGGCATTCTCCCGCGCATGGGGGATTCGGACGGAGGACGGCTCCTACCGCTGTCTGCCAGGGGAGCGGATGATTGCCGTGATGTCTTCTCTGTTGCGGCGGTCTTGTTCAAACGCGCTGACTATGCGTGGGCGGCGGGAGGTCCGACTCCTGAACTGCTTTGGCTCCTGGGGTTGCCGGGAATGAACGAGTTCAAGTCCCTGAGTCTCGACGTACCGGCGGGCAGGCCGTCGCAGTCCTTCCGATACGGAGGCTACGTCACGATGCGGAGCGGATGGGAAAACGATTCGCATCATCTGATTTTCGACGTGGGCTCATTGGATTCCGCGACTCGCCCGGAACAGGATCATGCTGATCTTTTGAGCATTCAGTGCTCGGCCTTTGGGCAACCGATGCTGGCTGATCCCGGCTTGTCGGGGTTCGCACATTCTGAGTGGCGGGACTACTTCCGGAGCACGGCTGCGCACAGCGCCGTGATGGTGGATAGGACGGATCAAGCGGAACCTTCGGGGCTGGTTTCCTGGAAGAGAATGCCGCGGGCTTCTTTGCGGGAATGGACGCTGAACGACACGTTCGAGTTGGCGGATGCCGATCATGACGCCTATCGGCGCTTGGATGATCCCGTGCTGCATCGCCGGCGTGTGCTGTTCGTCAAACGACGCTATTGGATCCTTATCGACGATCTGTCGGGGAAGCAACAGCATCGTATCGACCTCCGTTTTCAGTTCCTTCCGCTTGAAGTCGAATTGGAGGATGTGAGGACGACGGTGTGGAGCACTACGGGACCGGGACTCTACCTCGTGCCTTTCTCGAGCAGTCCGCTGCAGGCTGAATTGCAGCAAGCTTCCGAGGTGCCGCTCGCGGGATGGTATGCGCCGGAGTATGGCCGTCGGGTTCCGGCTCCCATGGTACGCTACTCGGTCTCCGCTCCTCTGCCGCTCCGGATCGTGACGCTCCTCTACCCTCTGCCGGATCGGAGCGCCGCCCTTCCGGAGGTCGCCGTTGATTGTTCCGATGACGGCCGTCCCGGCCGCGTCATCGTGCGCGATCGTATCGAGACGATTGTCATCGGAGATCACACGATATCTCTAGAGGAGGTCTAGCACCATGTGTGGAATTGCGGGCATCGTCAAATTCTCCATGAACAATCGCATCGAGAAAGACCGGTTGATTCGTATGCGCGATGTCCAACGTCATCGCGGTCCCGATGGGGCGGGGCTATGGGCTGAAGGACCGGTGGGATTGGCCCATCGCCGGTTGGCGATCGTGGACGTGGGCGGGGGACATCAGCCCATGGCCAATGAAGATGAGTCGATCTGGATCGTCTTCAACGGAGAAATCTATAACCATCCGCAACTGCGGCCGGAACTGGAAGCACGCGGACATCACTACCGCACCCGCAGCGATACCGAAACGATTCTGCACTTGTACGAGGAGGAGGGAGAACGGTGTGTCGAACGGCTCCGCGGAATGTTCGCGTTTGCGCTCTGGGATCGCGTGCAAGGTCGCCTGTTACTTGCGCGCGATCGTGTGGGCATTAAGCCGCTGTACTATGCCTGCACGGATCAGGAGTTGCTGTTCGCCTCGGAGATCAAGGGGATCCTGGCTGCGGAGGCGTTCCGTCCGGAATTCAACGATGCCGTCCTGCCGGAGTTTTTAGCATCCCGGTTTGTGGCGGGAGAGGAAACGTTCTTTCGGCGGGTGCGCAAGCTGCTTCCGGGCCGTACTCTCTCCTGGTCCATGACGGAAGGCTTTCGCGAGCGTCGGTATTGGCATCCGCCCGTACAGAACGACCGATCGACCGCCGATCTGGAGACGCGAGCACAGGATGTCCGACACACATTGGAGTCCGCCGTGAGCAGCCACCTGATGAGCGATGTCCCCGTGGGATTGTTCCTATCGGGAGGATTGGACTCTACAGCGCTTGCGGCGCTCATGGCACCGGCCGCGAACGGGCCCATCCATGCGTTTTCGGTTGGATTTTCGGAGGTCGAAGCCAACGAACTGCCCTACGCGAAGCTTGCCGCCCGATCAGTGGGAGCCGAGTATCACGAGGTCCTCGTGTCGCCTCAAGAATTCTTTCATGAGCTGCCTCGCCTCGTGTGGCACGAGGATGAACCGATCGCGTTCAATTCCAGTGTGCCCCTCTATTTCGTGTCCAAGCTGGCGCAGCGGCACGTCAAGGTCGTCTTGACCGGAGAAGGGGCCGATGAACTCTTTCTCGGCTATGACTACCGCTATCGTGTCACGGCGCTGAACGAGCGGCTGGGTCGTCCATACTGGGCCGCGACGCCGGAGACCATCCGTCGCGGCATCGCCCGAATGGTTGGAGGTCTGCCGAGTGCCATCCGCCGCTATGCCGAGCGATCGTTCCTGGCGTATCCGCCGGGTCCGCGGGGAGTGTTTTTCGATAATTTTTCCGTGTTTCCACCCGCGCTGCAGCGCGAGCTACTTCTGGATAAGGGGGGCCTGTCCTCCCGCGATCCGCATGCGGACGGGCTTCGATACTGGAATGAACATCAAGAGGGTCTGCTCGAGCGCATGAGTTATGTGGACTTACAAACGCATCTGGTAGAGCTCCTGATGAAACAGGACCAGATGAGCATGGCGGCGTCGATCGAGAGCCGCGTCCCATACCTCGACCATGAGCTGGTCGACCTGGTCGGGAAGATGCCTGCCCGGTTCCGTCTCCGCGGATGGGAGACCAAAGCGGTTCTGCGGCAAGCCGTTCGTCGTCTCATCCCGCACGAGATTTTGACGAGACCCAAAATGGGGTTTCCGGTTCCGTTGGGACGGTGGCTTCAAGGACCGTATTGGCCCATCGTGAAAGATCTCGTACTCAGTCCACGAGCGATGGACCGCGGCTATTTCAATCCGGCGGCCGTCATGCGTCTGGCGGAAGAACATCGAACCGGACGCCGTGCCCATACCGATCGTCTCTGGTTGCTCATGAATTTTGAGCTGTGGCAACGGCTCTTTCTCGACGGCGAACGTCAGACCGATTCATCCTATGGATCGGCAGCAGAGGTGGCGACATGGCGATCATAACCGATGCGTTCCAGACTCCGCACGCCGGGCACTCGAATCCGTTCAGCGATGGTGCGACACGTTGCCGTCGATATTGCGGGATAGCCGCGCTCGTATTCGTCGTGCTGCTGTCTGCCTGCAGACCGACGCCGGTAGCGGTGACCGCACCCGGCGAATCCTCTGTGCAAAGGCTAGAGCCCCCCATATCACGTGATGTGCGCCGTCTGGCGGTATTCTATTTCCCGACGTCCGAACGTGAATGGTCTCAGGGATACCTCGTGCTCGAACGAGCGGTCTTTCAGTTGAAAATCTTCCGGCCTGAATTGCGTGTCCTCGATCGGCGTGACGTGTTACCGGTGGCGACCGAACAGCGTTGGCATTTGTCCGGACATGTGTCCGACGAGACGGCGGCACGAGCCGGACAGATGCTGGGAGCCGACAGCATCGTGCTGTTCCGTATCGAAGGCCCCGGTTGGCGGGAACGATTGCTGGCGAGAATGTACGGGACGATGCCGCCGGTCGTGGTCACCAGCAAGATCGTGCGCGTAGAAACAGGGGAGATCGTGTATCACGACGTGGTGAGCTCACTGCCTGTTCCGGGGGCCAAAGGCTGGGAGGAATATTCCAGCGATCTTGAGTTACAGCCGCTGCTGCGGACCGCGCTGGACACGGGGGTGGCGCAAACGGTCGCGCATTTGGAGCGGGCATTTCGCTGATAGCTGACACGGAGCTATCGCTACGACGAAACCGGAAAGGAATGACGATGATAGAAGGACGATCGATTATTTGCGTATCCCAGGATTGGCAGGGCGATCCGACGAGCAAGAAACATATCATGCGAGTCTTGTCGAGAAAGAATCGTGTGCTGTGGGTCAACTCGATCGGGATGCGGCGCCCAACGGCGGCTGTCAGCGATGCGCGGCGATTAGTCGCGAAGCTGCGCCGCATCGTTGCAGGTGTGCGGCAGGTGGAGCCGAACATCTTCGTCATGGATCCTCCGGTCTTGCCGCTTCCCGGAGTGGCGGCGGCAGAACAGGTGAATCGGATCGTATTGGCGGCGTGGTTGCGCCGGTTGTGCCGCCGGCTGGGTCTCGACCGGCCGTTGCTCTGGACGTTTTTGCCCAACGTCAATTGGCTGCTGGGACGGCTGAATGAGCGAATGGTGGTCTATCACTGTGTCGATGAATATTCCGAGTTCAGCGGCGTGCCGAAGGACGTGATCGTTCGAATGGAACAGGATCTCATCCGGCGCGCCGATGTCGTATTTACCTCCGCAGAAAAATTGTGTGATGAGCGCAGGCAAGTGAATCCACGCACCTACTTCATTCCTCATGGAGTCGATGTGGCGCATTTCAGTCGCGCGCTGGATCCGGCGACAGAAATCCCGGAGGAAATCCGACGCTTACCCAAGCCGGTGATCGGGTTTTTCGGCCTTCTGGCCGATTGGGTGGATCTCGACATGATCGGAGCATTGGCGCGCGCGCGTCCACAATGGTCGTTCGCGCTTGTGGGCAAGGTACAGACTGATCTGGGAGCAGTGGCGCGTCTGCCGAATGTGCATCGATTGGGGCAACAGCCCTATACGGCGCTCCCTGCCTATTGCCGGGGTTTCGATGTCGGTCTGATACCGTTTCGTATGAACGAGCTCACGTTGCGTGTCAACCCACTCAAACTACGCGAGTACCTGGCTGCGGGTCTGCCGGTGGTGTCGACACCCTTGCCGGAGGTTGTCCGATACAACGGCCTGGTGCATATCGCGGTCAATGAAGCGGGATTCTTGGGGGCGATCGATGCGGCGTTGAAGGAGCGATCTCCCGAGTTCGATCGCCGGCGCGTGGAGGCCATGCGAGGCGAGAGCTGGGAGGCTCGCGTGTCGGACATGTCCGACGTCTTAGAAGGTCGGCTCGCGGAGGCGGCATGAGCGTGCACACGGTTATCGCAACGGCAACTCTGGGCCTATTGTTCGCGATGTCGTCGCCGGCGAATGCGGCGATGGAGGGCGAGAGGCCGAATCCGGTTCTCCCGCAATTGCCTCGGGAGTCGGTCGATACGACAATCGCGGCTTCGCCGGGCCGGAGACTGGCCGTGCCTTCCGGCGGGAGTCTCCAGGCGGCGATCGATAAGGCACAGCCGGGCGATGAAATTGTGTTGGAAGCGGGCGTCGTCTATCGAGGCCCGTTTCTCTTACCCGACAAGAAGGAGGGATCCGGGTGGATCACCATCCGGTCCAGTGCCGTGGAGCGGCAATTTCCCTCGCCGGGAACAAGGGTGGCGCCGTCGGATGCCGCCAAGATGCCCAAACTCGTTTCCAGTCACCATTCCGTCATCGAGGCTCAACGCCGTGCGCATCATTTCCGTTTCATCGGGATCGAAATGAGGCCGGCGGATGAACATTTCATCCGTGACCTCGTGCTGCTCGGCAATAACACAGAGGCATCGGTCGAGGATCTCCCGCACCATATTATTCTTGACCGGTGCTTCGTGCACGGGGACCCAAAGAAAGGTGCGCGCAGAGGCCTGGTCATGAATGGCCGGCACCTCGCAGTCATCGACTCCTATTTTTCGGATTTGAAGGAGATCGGGCAAGACTCACAGGCAGTGGCCGGATGGGGCGGAAGCGGGCCGTTTAAGGTGGTGAATAATTTTCTACAGGGAGCGGGAGAGAACCTCCTCTTCGGGGGCGGCGATCCGTCGATTCACGGTCTCGTCCCCTCCGACATTGAAATTCGGGGCAATCATGTCGCCAAACCGCTTGCCTGGAGACCCGGTGAGCCGGAATACGAGGGCAGTCCTTGGCAGGTGAAGATTCTGTTTGAATTGAAGAATGCGCGTCGCGTGTTGGTTGACGGAAATCTCTTCGAATACAACTGGCAGCGTCCCGGATACGGTTTCGGTATCACATTCACGGTGCGGAACGAAGAGGGGCGGTCTCCGTGGGCCGTCATCGAGGACGTCACCTTTACGAACAATATCGTTCGTCACAGTCCGAGCGCGGTCAACATCATGGGATTCGACGATCGCCATCCGCCCAGCGAACAAGGCAAACGAATTCTCATCAGAAATAATATCTTTGACGATATCAACGGCCCCCGATGGGGAGGAAAAGGAAGGCTGTTTCAGTTGTTGCGGGGCACGAAAGACGTCGTGATCGAACACAACACCGCCTTCCAGACCGGACACATCCTCATGGCCGAAGGGGATCCGCACGAAGGATTTTTCTATCGCTATAACATCACGCCCCAAAACGAAGGGATTGAAGGCGCAGGGACAGGGAATGGCACGCGAACGTTGCAACGGCACTTTCCGGGATCGATCGTCACGCACAATGTCATCATCGGCGGCGACCGTGAACAATACCCTGAGGGAAACTTTTTTCCCGGTGCGATGAAAGACGTTCCATTTATCAAGTGGTCCGGAGGAGATTACCGGCTGGCGATGCCGACCGGATTTACGGCTTCGACGTCTCAACACACTCCTGGTGTGGATGCAAATGCACTCTGCGCCGCGCTCGGGGAGGCCGGCCGTCAGGAGCCCGTCTGCAACGGGTCCATGTCCGGAGACGCCCCCGTCACGCTACGCACAATCGATGCGAAGGATTGACTGGATTCAATAGGAGGTTGGCATGCGCGATCTGTTGTCATCAACCAGCGCTCATCATACAGCGGAGGCCTGTGGATTGATCTTCCAATCAAAGGATTCGGCCGGTTTACGCGATTGGGAGATGGCAGAGGTCAAACGCAGTGCGGCGGAGGCTCAACAAGTCAATCGGGCCTCGTTACGCATGAGTGAAGAGAACTTCAGGAAATATGTCTGCCCGCCACCGGACACCTTGTTTCACTTGGAGTACTCCTTTCACTTATTGGGCGACGTGAAAGGGCAAGATGTTCTTGAGTATGGCTGCGGCTATGGCGAGAACACAATCCTACTGGCGCGTCGTGGCGCCAGCGTCCATGCTCTCGATATTTCTCCCGAGCTCATTGCCATCAATCAACAGCGGATGGACGTCAACGGAGTGACGAACGGCGTACGTCTTAGCGTGGCATCAGCCTATGACGTGCCTTGTCCGGACGGGTCTGTGGATGTCGTATTCGGGATGATGATCTTGCATCACCTCGATCTGGACCAGGCGGCTCGGGAAGTGTATCGAGTACTTCGTGTCGGCGGGAGGGCAATTTTTAGCGAACCCGTGCGAAGCTCTCCGACGTTGCGGAAGTTACGCAAACTATTTCCTTACCGCCTCCCCCCTCATCTGTCGCCTTACGAACGGCCATTAACTCTCACGGAGATACACACATTCTGCAACGGGTTCAGCCTTGGACGATCGAGGAGTTTTGAGTTGCCATGGTCGCGTGCCGCGAGGCATGTACCGTTTCTGCGAAGCTATCTGATGCAGCTCCGCCAGTGTGATCGCGCGTTGCTTATCCGGTTTCCCTGGTTGGAATACTATGCCGCCATTCGGGTGTTTGAGATACACAAAATGGCTTAATCTGCTCGATACGCCTGCCTGTCAGAGTCTTTCGCACGTATTCTTTCATCTGTCTCTCCATCAATCATGGTTACGTTTCTCACTGAGCCGCACACCATACCTGCCCTTCTTACCCTGCTGGCGCTGGGATTGCTCGTCTATGCGTATGTGGGTTATCCGGCGTTACTCTGGTGTGTTGTGAGACTGAGAATGCCACTGAAGACCGTTTCAGGATTACCGGACCATTGGCCGACCGTCACGGTTGTGATCTCCGCGTGTAACGAGGAAACGGTCATCGCTCGGCGGATTCAGAATCTGCTGGAACAGGACTACCCCAAGGACCGGGTTCAAATCCTCATCGGCTCAGATGGGTCGACTGATCGAACCCATGAGATCGTCAAGCGGTATCGGTTTGCCGGGGTGCAGCTTGCGGCATTTTCAGACCGGAGAGGCAAGGCGAGCGTCCTCAATGACCTCGTCATGCGAGCCACCGGGGAATACCTTGTCTTCACCGATGCTGCAACAGTGTTTTATCCGGATTCCATCAAGGAGTTGATGGCAGGATTCTCTCGCTATCCTACCGCCGGCGTGATCGGTGGAAAGCTGGAGCTTCGCAGCGCGGACACTTCCGCGAATTTGGATGGACTGTACTGGCGATGTGAAATGTTTTTAAAGAAGAGCGAATCACAGCTCGGGGCCGGACTCGGAGCGAGTGGAGCCATTTATGCCGTAAGGCGCAAAGATTACCGTCTGCTTCCTCCTCGAACGATGGCCGATGACTTGCTTGAACCGATGCTCGTTCGTCTGCATACCAAGAGAGATGTCGTCCTCCATGATGCCGCTCGGGCCTGGCAGTTTACGCCGCAGCATGTGACGGATGAATTCCATCGCCGCATTCGGACAGGAGGAGGAATTACCCATGTACTGACCGAGGCGTGGCGGCTCCTCCTTCCTGAGTGGGGGACCGTCGCAGTCGCTTTTTGGTCGCACAAGGTCTTGAGGTTGTGTGGGCCCTGGATCTTGCTCACAGCGATGGCCGGTACCGTGTGCATGCTGAATCATTGGATGTATCGAGTGCTCTTCTTGATGCAAGTCATCGGGTATGGCTTAGGCCTATCGGCCAGACGATTGCGCGGGATTCCGGTCGTGGGTAAGGCCGCCTCTGCGGCACGATACTTTCTCGTGTTGAATGTGGCGCTTGGGATTGGAACGCTGAAATACATCTTCGGTCTGGCGAGTCCGACGTGGAGCAGAACGACCCGCCAGCCTCAAGAAGCTTCCGAGTGGAAGCCGCGAGACGTGGCTCAGAATAGACGCCCCGCCGCCTAAGCGCTGAGTTCCTTTTCTGAATGGAGGGATCAGTCCTATGGATTGGATAGAAGATGGTTGCCAGGTGACAGAAAGAATACACATCTCATCCGATGACGTGCAATTTGTGACCCCGTCCCTTGTAGAACAAGGGCGGATATTTCTATGGGAAGGGAGATTATTCAGAGCTATTCGGGCGGAGCATAGCGACGATGTGCGGCAACTGTTCAGCTCAGGATTAGTCGATGCCCTCGTCAGAGAGGGATTACTCATTCATTCACAACTGACGGCATACGAGCTCGATGGATTTGAGCTTGTGATCGAGCATCAGATGATGGATGTCGTGTCGTATCCACGTGAGTGGAGCTTCTCGATGCTCAAGGGTGCAGCCCTTTTGGTCCTTCGTGTCAACGAGGTTGCTATTGGATTCGGGTATCAGCTGAAACGTTGCCCCGCGTACACTGTGCGTTTTGTTGGAGAATGCCCGCTCTACATCGATCTGGAAAGCTTCATCCCCTTTCAGCAGCACACACTCTCGATGTTGGCATTGGACGAATTTATTCGTACCTACCAGTATCCACTTCTGATTTGGTCTTCAGTGGGGGTCGCGTGGGGCTCAAGAGCGGTCCAACGACCGGGCCTCCTGTTGAATACAGAAGACTACTTGCGATGCCGATGGCCGATCTTCAGGTATGCCATCGCGGATCCTATCGGAAAGGCATTATCAAAAGTATACAGGGTCTGTTCCTGGACGGATGAACGGTTTAGTGAGGTCAAAGCACGACATCCGGCTTGGAAGGCTTTTCTTGCAGAGCGTGGCAGGCGTTTCGGAAGATCCCGTGCATCCATTGAAGGCATGCGACATACCATTCAACGGGTTCATCGCCGAGCGGATAAGACGGCATGGTCAGACTATCAAGGTGGCTTTGCACGGCAAGACGGAGAAATGCTGTTGTCACCTCGCTTTCAATACGTCGTTGATGTGCTGATGTCGTTAGAAGTGTCGTCCATTTTAGAGATCGCCGGTAATCAGGGCCTCCTGTCGCGTACATTGAAGAGATTGAATCCCAGTTTACGTATCACATGCACCGATGGAGACGAGTTGGCTCTTGACCGAGGTTTTTGTGCAAGCAAATCAGAACGCTTAGGCATCAATTGGGCCGTCTTAAACCCGGTATTTACCGAACTGGCCACAGGCGAGGAGAGTCCGGCGGTTCGTTTTCAGGCTGACGCGGTTGTCGTCATGGCGTTGACCCACCATTTGGTGTTGTCGCATGGGCTCCCCCTCGGGTGGGTCTTGGATCAGCTGTCTCTCTATTGCCGCAGCTATATTCTCATCGAATTCATGCCGCTGGGAGTCACCACTCCAAATGCTCCACCGGCCCCGGCATGGTACACACAGGAATGGTTCCATAACGAATTTGAAACACGGTTCGATTGCATACGGTTTACGCAATTAGAAGAAAATCGGGTTCTTTTCGTTGGTCGCAGAAGGGCGACCGATTCTGCGAGAGGTGCATCCACGCATTACCCACCCATGTGACGGGGTCCCTTTCTCTTATGGAACCAGAGCTTCATCATTTCCTTCCACGGCAAGGCGTGTCTTCGCCCGTCGTTCTCGTTTTGCAACTGGAGAACCACATCGGACTTACTCTGACACGAGCCTTAGGGAGGCAGGGTATTTCCTGCTTGGGCGTGTCATATAAGGGGTATGCATTCGGGTGCTCTTCGAGGTATCTCAAGGGTTATGCCGCATGCCGGCCACTGAACGAGAAGGAGATGATCGTAACGACGATGAAGCTCATTAACATCGCGCAGCCGGATTTTGTGATGGCTGTCAGCGAATCATTGATGAGACAACTCAACGAACAGCGGTCTCAGTTACCTGAGAAGACCAAATTGTTGTTTGCTGAACAGCACATCCTGGATCGCGCGTTCGACAAGTCCAGCGTGCTTTCAATCGCGAAACGTCTTCACATTCCCACTCCGGCCTCGTATTCGCCCGAAGACATATGGATGTCCAAGTCTCTTCCTGCAGAGGCAGAATTCCCTGTGGTCCTCAAGCCGCCTCGTGCGTATGAAGATCATCCGTGGAAGGCCCGTAGCTTCCAATACAAACATTGCTCGTCAGTCCGTGAGGTACTTGACATATTACAAGGGTTTTCCGGCGCGCCGTTTTTTCCGCTCGTGCAGGAGTATTGTCCCGGTCATGGGGTCGGGGTGGAGTTGTGCATGCACGAGGGAGAGCCAATCGCGGCATTTCAGCACGAACGAATCCGGGAGAATCCTCCGACCGGCGGCGTGAGCGTCATGCGCCGTTCTGTCCCGCTGACAGATGTATTATTCAGGGACTCCGTTCGTCTCTTGAGGGCGATGGAGTGGCAAGGGGTTGCCATGGTCGAGTATCGATACGATCCAACAACGAACCGGTACTGGCTCATGGAAGTGAATGGACGATTCTGGGGTTCGCTCAGTCTGCCGGTGCTGTGCGGAGTGAATTTTCCCTATGTGTTATTGGAATCAATGGGGTTCGGTCGTCCGCCAAAAAGAAAGTTGGGCGAGTATCCTCTCAACGTCAAGTGCCAGCAGTTAAGCGCCGATCTCCATTGGCTCATGACCGTGACGCGGATGAACGGGGAACGAGTCTATAGGGCGGTCGGTATGACAAAGTGGAGGTGTATTCGCGATGTGCTCATCGACGTTTTGAGGTGCCCCTATCACGATGTCGAGTGGTTCGATGACCTACTTCCCGCAGTTCAATTTTGGAAAGAGCGTATCGTGAACGTCCTGGGGCGAAAGCCGATGTCACATTCCAGCAGACCGGCTATGGATGGGGCTATCAAAAAGGGGTGAGAGCGGATGTATATTTATTACACGATCGACACGGAGTTTTGGCCTCAGGATCCGCACAATCCAGATTGGGCGGGTGCGGGGGACGACTTTCTGCGGGACGTGTTTGGTGTCACGCGCGACGGAGAGTACGGTATCCGTTATCAGATGGATGCACTCGAAGCCGAGGGACTCAAGGGCGTATTCTTTATTGAAGCGCTACATGCCTTGAGATTCGGTGACGTGTATCTGCGCGAGATGGTAGGTACTATTCAAAAGCGTGGACACGAGGTGGGCCTCCATATTCATCCGGAGTGGTTGGGGTGGCTGGACCATAGCCCGTTGGGCGGACCGAATAGACAGCTGTTGATGGACTTTTCGATTGCCGATCAGCACTGGATCATCGATCGTTCCCTGCGATTGCTCAGAGAGTGTGGTGTGAGTTCCGTCGTGTCGTTTCGTGCCGGCAATTATGGTGCGGACCGGAACACGTTGCGGGCTCTCGCAGACGAGGGTGTTCTCTTCGATTCGAGCTACATTCCCGGTTCCCCATGCGGAATCGCCATGGAGGAACCATGTACGAGCCCCCGGCACATGGAGGGATTGATCGAAGTGCCGATTACCTTTATCCGTGACTACCCCGGGCACTATCGGCCGATGCAGATCAGAGCGGCGTCATTCAGTGAGATGCAGGCGGCGCTGGACGATGCACAACGCCGCGGCTTTCCATCCTTTGTATTTGTGTCCCATGGATTCGAGTTGATCCGGCAGCAAGGCAGCAAGGCTCAGGTGGATCAGATTGTCTGCCGTCGCTTCGACGATCTGGTCAAATATCTCGGGAGGAATAAGGACCGATTTGAGGTGACGACTTTTGCCGAGACAGTCCCGAATTGTCTCTTACGACTGACTGACGACGTCAGACCCGTGAAAGGATCGGCCTGGCGCACCTCCGGCCGAATACTTGAACAATTGATGCGCCGGACCGTGATGTGAATCGGCGACGACCCGCATTGGCTATCCGGATATGTCGGTCGCGTTCGAATCCCCCCTCTTGTCGTGTCAGTGGCTGCTACGATTCAGTTCAATCTCAGATTGACGGGTGAGGCCGGAGGTGTGACATCTCCAGGCGGGATCAATAGATGGGACGGCACTTTGACGATGAACGCATCCAATCGATTGCCCCCCAGATTGGACGTCCACACAAAATATTTGCCGCTGATATCAAGATTGCCTTTCGGTGTCTTGCCATAGTCATCGCCGCCACCGGGCGCATCGAGATCCGTCATGACAGGCGCCACAATGAGTTGGTTGTCGGAGCCGTTGAGAGGGAAACAGACAATTTCATTTTGAGGCGCCTTCCGATTGGCGCTACTCCCACAAGCGAACTGCTGACTCATCGGAAGGGAGGGTTTGGCATTTTGGTGTGAAAGGTGATTGGACTGGGAGATGTTCCAGTTGGCGTTGTAGAACACGACCGGGCCTTTCGCAACGGTCGGCGTGAAGTTCCAGACAATCGAGGCATTCGGCAGGGAATTCCAGTTATCTCCACCGGCGACGTAACCATAACCCGTATCGGCATGTGATACCGCGCCATTTTGGTCATATACCGTCGTTCGAGTTCCGGTCCGCAAGTCGACAAAGACATTCTCCATGTCGTTTTGATTGTCGATATTCTGCTGAATCATCAAATAGCGTCCACTTTTATCGATATGGCATTCGTCGAAGGTGCCCTGTTTGGCGAAAAACGAAAACTGCCGTGTCGTTTCGTTGTAGACGATGCAGCCCAAGTTTTCGTCAGTGTCCGAGCTGCGCAAGGAGACGCTGTGAACCATATCGTCGTTGCTGGAGTGCATCTGCCAGATGTAGCGGTTACTTCCGTATTGCGCCGTGACGTCGAATACCGTATCGAAGAGATGGGTGACGACATCATAGCGCAGCATCTTTGGGCCGTCGTTCACATAGAGTTTATTCGTCCGGGAGGCACTGAAATACCACCCTTCACCGCTTTGACTGTCAAATCTGCTGGTATCCGCAAAGAGCGGGCCGATCTTCCTGATTGCATCGGTGGTCTTGTCCAATTGGAACAGCGTCGGTCCGGCCCCTCCCTTGGAACGTTTCAGCCCGATGAAGATCCACATGGTATTGCTGCCTTCATGCGCACTGGTATTCCGCCAATATGAATAGCCGACATAGGCCACGCAATCCGCCCCGCCGCAATCCGATGCGTCAGTAATGCGAACGGCCCGAGTATTATAGGGAGAGGGAAATCTGAAAGGGCCTCGCGTCGGGGGGACAAACGATTGAATCTGTGAATCGGTATAGCGCGAGCGTGTAGAGGACCCCTGTTTTTCAACCCAGCCGCCCGGTGATAGTTGCGCGATAGCCGGAGCGGTCATCGACAGGACAAGGAATACGATCAGCCCGGCAGTACGAAGCATTGTCGAACCCTGTTTCATGAGCGGCATGACTTCCTCCCGGAGATTTGCAGTAGGAGACTCCCGTTGCAGAGGGACAATTCGGACTTCACTCCGGCAGACCGTACCATATGCTTGAGAGTCCTTCGTTAAAACGCGTGAATGTAATGTGAAAAGATAGAAAGATCTGCGTTAAGAAACGGTAAAAAGTATGATCGTGGCGAAGGGAATTGACTCTCTCTCCAATACGCAGATCAGCGGAACGCCTGGCCCCGCTGATCTGCGTCGCAAAGCACTCAGTCTGTCAGTAAGTGGTGAGGAATCTTGACGAGAAAGGCGTCCAGGCGATTTCCCGACATATTCGTGGTCCAAATGAAGTATTCACCGTTGATGTCCAAGTTGCCTTTGGGCTGTTTTCCATAGTCGGTGCCGCCTCCCGCCGTCTCCATGTTGGTCATCACCGGCGCGACGATCAAGTCCTTGTCGGACCCATCCAGCCGAACGCACGCGATCTCGTTTTGAACACCGGAATGGTCCGCGTTGCTCCCGCACGCGTACTGCTTATTCATGGGCAGGCCGGACTTGGCGTTGGTATGGGATACATGATTCAACATTCCAAGATTCCAGTTGATGTTGTGGTGGACGACAGGTCCTCGGGAAATTGCGTTCCCGAAGCGCCATAAAACGGTGGCGTTGGGTAACGCATTCCAGTTGTCCGCTCCCACGACATAGCCATACCCAAGGTCTGCATGGCCTATCGCTCCGTTCTGGTCCAGGACCCGGCGGACTTCCGTGTTATTGGAGAGATCAAAAATCCGCATATCGTCTTTGTAGCGGCCATCGAGGTCTTCCTGGATCATCAGCCACCGACCGCTCTTATCCACATGGCACTCATTGAAGAGTCCGATTTTGGGGAAGAACGAGAGGCGCTGTTCCCGTTCGTTGTAGACGACGCATCCGAGCATTTCCCCCGTGCTCTCGACCCGCAATGTGGCCGAGTGCACGACATCGTCGTTGCTTGAATGCATCTGCCAGATGTATTTATCGTTGCCCCACATGGCGGTGACATCGAAGACCGTGTCGAAGAGGTTCGTCTTGACATCGTACCGCAGCATGGCGGGCCCGTCATTGACATACAGCTTGTTCGGCCGTGTCGCGCTGAAATACCATCCTTGGCCCGAGTGCCAACTGAACCTGCTCTGAGAATTGAACAGCGGGCCGACTTTCTTGATGGTGCCCTTCGATTTGTCATAGCTGAAGAGGGTGGGCCCTGCGCCGCCCTTCTTGCGGTCGAAACTCAAAAAGAGCAACATTTCGTTGCTGCCGGCATGATTGTTGGTGTTGCGCCAGTAGGAATATCCGATAGGATTCAGGCAATCGATGCCGCCGCAGTCACCAGGATCGGTAATGCGGATCGCGTCGGTGTTGTAGGGGGCGGGAAAGGTAAAGGCGCCGCGTGACGGCGGGACAAACGAAAGAATCTGTTCGCGGCTCAGCTTGGTCCGAACGCCGGCTCCATGTTTCTCGATCCATCCGCCGGGAGCTTCTGCATCGGCCGCCAGCGGTGAAAGGAATAGGCAACAGACGAGAGAGACACGAAACAACCAGAAATGAAATACAGACATGGTGATCCCCTCCGTGAGTACACGGCATGACACGGGATCACCGGTGCCCCACCCGGGGTCGTGTCATGCCGAAAAAATAAAGGGGAAAACTACCATGTCTTTTCCTGGGCCATGTGAACGGCACGGAAGGCGCGTGAGTAGATTAGGAAAAATCTTTGTAAAATCTAGGTAAGATCTGATGGGATCGTCTATGGGATGCTGGTGGCGTGCGATGGAGGGATGGAGATGGAGGGATGGAAAAAAGAGGGAATGCCGGTGGGCGAATTATTCCCGCGGAGCAGGATCGAGGCGATAGCCCACATTGCGGACGGTATAAATCCTGTTACCTTCAGGCCCTAACTTGTTCCGCAAGCTCCGGATATGCACATCGATCGTCCGGGATTGCAGGTCTGCGTCCTTGTGATGTCCCCAGACCGATTCGAACAACGCGTCCCGGCTCAGCACTCGTCCATTCGTCATGATGAGCGCCCGCAGGAGATTGAATTCCTTCGACGTGAGATGGATGGGTTGGCCGCGCAGGGTGATCGTATAGCGATCGAGTTGCATTTCCAGACTTCCCACTTTGAGCACGCGTGCCGGATCGGTTGGGGCGGAACGTCGCAAGTGGGTCTTCACACGAGCGATGAGTTCGTTGGCCTGAAAGGGCTTTGTCATGTAATCGTCGGCGCCGATTTCCAGTCCGATCACCTTGTCGGCAACTTCTTCTTTTCCGCTCAGGATGATGATGGGTAAATGCGCGGTGAACGGATCGTGGCGGATGCGCCGGCAGACCTCCAATCCGTCCAGTCCGGGTAAAATCAAATCCAGGAGCACGAGATCCGGCTTGTCCCGCCTCACGGCTTCCAGCGCTTCCAGCCCATCTTGAGCGGCAGTCACCTCGAAGCCCTCACGCTCCAGGAGTGTACGTAGGAGCGTCACGACGCTCTCCATATCTTCGACGATCAGTATTTTGGCCATGACGGATACGGATCTCCAGCGCTATGGAACAATCAGCCCGCGTCGAATGGAATACCGAACCAAGCTGGCTGTATCATGGATGCCCAGTTTGTCCATAATCCGCTGGCGGTGACATTCGGCAGTCTTCACGCTGACCCCCAACGTATCGGCCACCGTTTTCGTGGTCATCCCTTCTGCCACGAGTTGCAGTACCTCCCGTTCCCGACTAGTCAGGGGATCGGGAGGCAGATCGGTCTTGGCGAGATAGGCATGAATGACGGCTTGTGAAATCCCTGGACTTAGGTAAAAGGACCCCTTCGACACCTCACGGATGGCTCTGAGCACGTCATCAATCGCCTCCGTTTTTAATAAATAGCCCTTGGCTCCGGCGCGCAAGGATTCCATGACGAAGACGTCATCGGTGTGCATCGTCAAGAGGAGGGATTTCGTCTGCGGCGAGACGCGTCGGATTTCCCGAACGACATCCAGCCCATTGAGCAACGGCATCATGACATCCAGGACGGCAAAGTCCGGTTGAGTCTGCTGCGCAATCCGGATGGCCTCGCGTCCGTCTCCCGCTTCGCCGACGACCGTCAATCCGTTGTCCTCCAACAGGGCTTTCACTCCCTGGCGCAGCAATATATGATCGTCGGCCAGCATGATGCGGAACGACAGAGGGAAAAAAGCCTTTTGGACATTTCGGTCGTTTCGACGATCGGCCTGTATGGCTCCCGGGGAAATTCGCGTTAACGTCTGCTCCTGCATTCCTGTGTTCTCCTCTTCTTTTCTGGACTCATTCATTGCCGTGGTGCTCCCCATTTTTCACCGTATACGCATAATTACGCCTCGGATACTAGGTAAACCCCCGATTGATCGCTTTATTGATCCAAGCCGTCTACGTATGTGACTGAGAAGCTCCCTGAAGAAAACTAGGGGTATACCTAGTACGATCCCTCCGGCCCTCCAGTACAGTCATGATAGCCGTCTGGAGGGAGTCCTTTATGATTGCTACCGTCACGCTTCCGATCTGCTGCATGTGCAAGCAAGTGTCCGAGGAAGCGGTTGGAGCTCCAGCCCAAGTAAATTGGACGCCGTTGGAGATCTATCTCTATCGGCATCACCTGGGCCAGGATGATGTACGACTGACTCATACCTATTGCCCCTCCTGCTATGAGATCCAGGCTCGCGCCTGGCGAGTTCCTTCCGCAGTCTCCTCCTCCTGAAACACGCAATACCTATAGCGCCGGCATCGCCGAGTCGAGCGATGGGCTGGACCGTCACCACTACGGTTGATACTCCGTTGCGCCGGCTCTGCCGAGCAGATTGGCGACCATCTGTCCGACGGCCGGCTGGGTTCGTATATGTTCACTAAAAAAAATCGTTCCCGCTGCGAAAACAAAGGACCCTCCTCGTTCGTAAATGGTTGCTTCGTGGCGGCTCGGTGTGGGGGGGATGGTATTGGCTACTTCGGAAGATGCGAGGACGGTAATGCCTTGCGGCGTCAGCCCGTTGTTGACGAGACTGTCCCATTCGGTAAACACGAGGTCCGGTATCCGGCTGCCGTTGCCCAGCCCCGTTTTCGCGTAGACCCAGTGATTGGCGTTGGTGACCACCCAGTCCGCGGGCTGTTCAATGTAATTGCCGTCTGACATCGTGCCGACAAGCTGATTCTCCGGCCGGTTCACGGGAGGATTGCGAAAGCGGGTCGAGAGAAGGCGTGGGTTCGTGAGCCGCATAGGATCTTCATCGACTCGATCTTTATAGCAGACGATCACCCGATCGTTATTCTCATAGCGTATTTGCCAGTACAATGTATTGCCTGTGAGAAACACGAGGCTGGTGCCGCGGGCGAATGCGGTTTCCAAGCGATCGAACTCCGCCATGGTGGCATACTCTTCATGCCCCACAAGCATGAAGAGGCGGTGATTCCCGATCCGCCCATTGTTGCCGCCGATATCGGCGCTCGATACGTACTCCACGTCATATCCATGATCTTCCAGCCAGATGACGGCTTGGTGTTCTTGGTAGAGGAACGTTCCCGTTCCATTCCCGTATTGTCTGGCAAAGGGCCGGTCCAGCGATACCTTACGGGCTTTCCCGCCCGATAGTCCGTGTGTGGACTTATAGAGACTTTCACCGCCGTAATCGTTGTAGGCTTGGTAGGTGGCCGTTGGGAAATGTACCGCCACCTCTGCGTCCCGGGTATCGTCCCGCAGGATGAAGAGTGCGGCTGACTGTTCTCCGTCCTCTTTCGTCAACATGACGAGGTAGACACCGGTCAGCCAAGGTGTTCCATCATCATGCCGCGTCAAAACGGAAAATGTGACGGGCCAGCCGGCCACGACGAGTCCGGTGATCGGGTCAAACGTAGGATCTGCCTGACGCGGCGCCGTGACCGGCCCTCCTTGCGCATATAAGCGGCCCCCCATCCCACGATACCCTCCCATGCGAAATACTTCCCATGTGAATTGGCCGGCCGGGTTTGCAGACACGGAGATTCGCACTTCCGCTCCTGCTGCGTAGCCGTCGCGATCTGTATAGGCCGCGATCTCTCCATTGGTTTCGGGGTCCCGGATCCGCCATGCCGATGTTCCGGGAAGCGCATTCTCGCGGGCGATTGCCTTGGCTGCCTCTGAACTATTCGCGCCGGGCGGCACATTTCCGACCTCACCGTCGTTTCCTCCACTGCATTGCAAGTGGACAGCGAGAAAGACACCGGCCAACATCGCCATGCCAAGACGCGCCCACACAGAGCCTTTGGATAGAGCGGGAGAGGTAGACATCACAAATCCTCCTGGGCCATGTCGTGACCGGACGCATGAGTAGACGCCGATCACCAAATAGGTGAGCGCGTGTATTGTCTGCGGCGTGTGGTTTGCCCCCGATTATTCTTCGCGGAATTCTGCAAAAGATGGCTCAGCAAGAACTGCACCTGGTCGTGGACGCGGGATTGAGAATAATGATAAGGGTTTTGTGAGAGGAGAGTGATTTGAAAAAGACAAGCTGTCCTTGATGGCTCGATGGAGGACAGATTGTCCGGAACAAGCCATGAGCGAGAACTTCGGGGTCTCTCACCGGTCAGTACGTCCATGTGATCATGGCAGTGACTACGTTCTTCGTATAATCGTACACAGGGATATTCGACTCATTCCTTATGCCTTGATACTGCAATGCCAACGTCAATAACCGGGAGATCGGCTTTGAAAGTTGCAGAAACAAAAGCCGTGAAGTATCGGATCTGGGTGAGAGATTGCCGGCATTGTCAGTGAACACGGTCTGCGCAAATTCGTAATCCCTCCAATGGATTTCATAATCCAGCCGCAGCGCCAAGTTTTGCCAAGGAAGCAGCACTTCCCCGCCGGTTTGTAACCGATTCCCTTGATACGTGAAGGCCGTGCCCTTGGCTGCTTCATTGTCGTACTGATACCCCAGCCGGAAGAGATAGCGGTCCTGCGCAAATCGAAACACATGCAGAAAGCCGAACATGTTGTTGTCGGCATCCCGTGATTCGGGAGCAAAACGAATGTCATTGTCGCCAGGCTCGCGGAAAAAGTTTTTGTTCTGATGGCGATACAGCAGCGTACTCAGGTGTTGTACGGTTCCCAGACCCGGGATTGTGGTGCCGGGCGGAACAAGGACGACCGGAACGATCAGGGACCGTCTTGCTAAGAAACCATCGAGGCCCAGTAACATATAGTCATAGGTGTACTGGGTTCCCAACTCATACGGCAAGGGTCCGAGCGTTCCCCGATAGGCCCCGGAGAGTCCTCCCATATGGTCTTGAATATCGAAGGCGCCGACACCGCTGTTCGTATTGACGGTCTGGTAAAAAGAGTATGTGGCGGTGGCTTCGAACGGGCCCTGTCGATAGAAAGCATAATCGGCACGCAGTGAAGTCATGAACCCAGGGGTGCTCGTCGGACGCTCACGCAGCGTTTGGACGAACGGATCCGGATTGGCATTCGGATTGATCGCGACATTGTCGTCATAGAAGCCGCCCACGCTGAGATGAGCACGCAGTTTGGAAAGCGCCTTCTTTTTTGGAACTGCAGCCAGAGCTTCTCTGATGCGAACCGATGCGCCCGTCATGGGCGACACGGGCTGTTCTTGCTGCACCGACGCCAACTCTGCCAAGGCCTGATCGGAGAGTCCGAGCACTCCCAGAGAGAGCCCACGATAAAATTTGGCCAATTGCCGAATGTCGGCATCCGATGACCGGACCGCACCGAAGGCTTCTGCAGCTCTCTTATAATCCTGGTGCCGATACCGAAGAAACCCCACGTAGTATCCCAAGTGCTCCATGTCAGGTTGCCGGCGAAACGTTTCTTCAAGCAATGGTTCGGCTTGATCGAATCGGGCCAACGCGAAGTAGGTGCCGCCGAGATGATACATGACATCCACATCCTCCGGACGGAGATCATGGAGGGCTTCGAGAGGTGACACGGCCTGCTCGGTTTGTCCCAAAGCCAGATGTGTTAATCCGAGATAATACAACCCTCTGGCGTTCTGCGGAGAAAGCTCCAGCGCCGAGCGGAGCAAGACGAGAGCCTCATCATAATGACGCATGCGATAGGCGAGGACACCTTCCGTTGCGGCGACCTCGGCGTCCGGCTCTTGAGCGTGGGCATGTACGGCGATCACGATCAGGATGGCTGTTGCAGCAAGTAGGAAAAACCGAACGCGCGGAAGGAATGTCATGAGCATGACTCTGCGCCCCCTCCCTCACTTACCTTTCACATTTTACGGATTGCCGGCTGGCAGGTGCCCCATGCAGTGAGACTTCCGGTGCTAATCAGCCACGTCAAAATCACCCCGGTCTCCGTCATCATCATTTCTGTCGGCATCTCTGCCCCTGTTGTCTCTGTCATCATTGTCCTGGTCATCATCCCGGTCTCTATCTCTGCCCCTGTTTCTATTTCTTCGGCCGTTGTCATCGTCATCGTCGTCAAAAAACTGTCGGAGCAATTTGCGACTGTTGAGTCCGCCCGACTGGCCGGAAACCAGCGTCGGAATCTGTGGCAGTGTAGGAAGCGGCGATGTGACGGGTGGTGGAAGCGGTGTTGTCACGGTGGGAGGTGGCCCCGAAGTGACAGGACCGCTCGGCGGCGGCAGTGGTGTGATCACGATGGGCGGTGGCGCAGGAGCGCTAGGGGCAGTGGGGGGCAGTTGAGGTGTAGGAGCCGGGCCTCTCGTTGTGCCGGGTTGTCCAAGCGTGACGTTCGGAACAACGACACTTGTCGCGATGACCGTGCCTTTAAGATCCGAACCTGTCGGCACTCCCGCCTGGTCAACTGCCGGACTCTGGGCGCTCATCTGACGCTCGACCTCTAATGCATGAGTGATGTGGACGTTCACGAGGCGTTGGGTGAGGGGACTAGGAGTTCCCTGCCGCCGATCTGTGTTCGCCAATCCAGCGCCCTTGAACGAATCCCGGGCAAGCTCGGCGCTCCGTTCGACTTTTCCTGCGGCAATCTGGGCTTGATGCCCTGCTTCAAGCATTTGAGACAGCCCGGGAGCGGTCACCGGTTCGATTCCAGCCTCTCCTTCGACCACTCGGACGGTTTCCAGCATCATGGAGGCGGCAGGAGCCTCGGGTGGTGAAAATACGGATGCGATGCGGGAGAACACGGATGGCGACGGCGGCAGAACATCCACTTCGAGAATGCCGCCGCGTGTGAATACTCGGGACGACGGGGTCTGCACAGTCACCACGTCGCTCGTCCGTCCGCTATTATAGGCAAGCGCCACGCGAACACTGCCACCCCTGAGAGACACTTCCGTCTGCCCCGCCTTCGACTCGTGAATGAGAACCTTCGATTGTGGTTGTATGAAGATAAGCGCGTGCCGGTCCCATAGGATTTCCAGGATGCCATGTTGATCGGTATTCAATTCCTCGTCGGTGGCGACGGTATTGCCAAGGGAAAGATTTCTGGTTGCGTCGCCGATTGTCCCCGCCAGCGGAGCGCCTGCCAGGCCGGTAATCAACCCGGATGCGTGTTGTCCGGTGATGGTCTGCGCCACATTGCTTTCGGTGGTTTGCAGCGATGCGATGCCGAACAAAGGGGGCACGAGGGTGAGGACGACCATTCTCAGAAGTGTGGTCATAATCGACACCATAAGAAAAAAGATAGGAAAGACCGCTGTGGACTCCCGTTCTGTCATATATATCGGCGCTGAACGCTCCCGTACTGGGAGGAACCCCAGCTGGAACAAGAGAAATCCTTGGTAATGAATAATTAGGTGGGTAGAGCCCTGAAAAAGGCTCGCAGTTGTTGATCCTCTCGTATGATGGACCGGATGGAAAGGGAGGGACCTGAATTCAACTCGCCTGTTGTAAGGGCGGGAGTCCGGAAGGCCGAAGGTGATGGCGTAGCCATCTACCCACTTCACTGCGAATCTCTTGGGCTGCTTCCTCGAGCCTGTGCTTTGCGCCTTCGAACAGAAGCAGTGTTTTTGGTTCATGTGCCAAGGCACAGAGATATTCTGAATTCGAGACGTGCAACACTTCGTCGGCTGTGCCATGAATGAGTAACAGGGCACAATGGCGAGGGAGTTGTCCGATCAATTCCGCGCCAAGGCTTTGAGCCGCTAGCGTGATGACCGTTTTGGGAATCGTGGAATATACCGCCGCGCGAATCGCCGCGGCGCCTGCAAAGGCATGTCCCACCAAGCCGATATCCTGCGCGCCCTTTCGTTGAAGAAACGTAATGCCGATCAAGATATCTGCGACCGATTCATCGAGTTGCGTGGGGAAGCGCACGTTCACGCGGAGGGACGTGATGTGATCGGCCAGGAGGGATTCACTTAAGTTGGAGTAGAGATCACTGCCGGGACCGTCCCAAAATCCTCCCATGCCGCCGACCCAGATGACGCCCCTCCGGGCTCCGGATGATTCGTACAATCGCCCGGCAACGTCGCCCCCTACCGATGGAAGTACGATATCCTTGTATGCCGTGGCTCGATTCATGGAAGCTCTTCACGGTGACCGAGCTCTGGTGTTGTGTGCCGGATACGTGTTTTTCAATACAGACCGAGGAAAGTTTTTCTTACCAGCACGACAGGAAGCAGACTCATGAGCATCGCCTATGCTTTCGAGAGGAAGAGGGAGGCAGAGGAGGTATCATGTCCTCTGCCTCAGTTGTCTTCCAGCCTACGAACCGCTTCCGGGAATGTCATAAGAATCGAGAGTGGGTGACTCTCGATCGACCTTATGACAGAAAGCCGAACGGGGGCACGTTCGAATTCCTTTCTCGTCATCAGTCCGTCGCGCCCTGAAGACAACGTCCTCACTTCTCATGTGCCATGACCAATCGAGTCGGATGACAGGGAACACACTACCGCCGGCCGATACGACATGACAGCTCTATGACTGCTCGCTCTGATCCCGCCTAGGCAGCTAATGAGGATGACAGGTCATCTCGCCGTCGTTGCATCACGGCTCCCAGAATCTGCATATCCAGCTGGGACTCGGCCACAGGGAGAATACTGTCTTCTTCCCTGGCGATATGTTCGATGACGGCGTCTTCGAGTTCCGTAAATACCTCTTGATAGTCAGGGCCGTTGGGGTCAAGCGTCTTTAATTGTTCCAGCAGTTCTCTCACTGCCTGATGTTCTTCATACGCCTGGGTGACGATCTCTTCATCGTTCTCCCCATCATCTGCTTGCAAGCTTGCTCCGTTGATGTCGTCCGACTCGAGATATCCTGTCTCATCTTCGCCGGTTTCCGACATGCCCATATCCTCCACGTCGGCTGGGGATTGGAGCAGATCGACTGGTCTGAGCTTGCTCTGGACAGCGGGATAAAAGAGTTCCTCTTCCAGAACAGAGTGGATCATTAATTCGGTGGACAGAAGGTCTGCAATGCGGGTCTTTTCATCTCCGGATGCGGCGCGGAATTGATCGAACAGTTTTCTCACCAGCTTGTGGTCAGCAATCAACATCTGAACCGCATGGGACTGAGTGGAAGATGCTTTTTTTCTCGGAGAGCTTTTCGTCGATCGAGTACGTTTCGGCGTATTCTCATTCATTGTGGTGTCTCCTTCTGAACTCGATCTTCCTGAGCTCGATCTTCTGGTTGACGATTCCTCGCTTGATCTCTCTCAACCAACGATAAGCCTATCGTTCTCACGCGAAACCTCGCGTCGTGATTCTTCAAGTTTGTAAGGATTTATTTTGTGGATTGTGCAAGATGCGGACCCATTACGGCTTACGACAACGGAGCACGGGTGGTATTCCAGACGAAACCACAGGCGAATGAACTATAAGAAATCTTCGCGATTTATGGATCAGCGTACTGTGTCCGGAGCATGTGGATGAATGCCGGAGTAAATATGTGGGCGGACAGAGTGTGCTTTCTCAGGACAGTTCTTCCGGATGCGCGGACGTGACCTGGTGCGCACGCGGCTCATGCAATGAATGTAAAGGGCATTTCATTTGCATTCTGGAGACGACGGAGGGGTCAATACGTATGGAGCTACTGGTTCCGAATCGGTCCGTCTCCGGCTCCTCGTCGCTTTTTGACGTCGGGCGAAATTGCTGGCGAGTTGAGCCTGCGGCCCGTGCCGCATTTCTCATTGACGGAGCGGCGTATTACTCGGCGTTTCGAGAGGCGGCGAAGGCCGCACGCCATACTATCGTCATTCTCGGCTGGGATTTCGACAGCCGCATCTCAATGCTGATCGATCGCGAACCGGATGGTTATCCGGATCGTCTTGGTGAGTTCCTCCGCAGCTTGCTGAAGAGGCGCCGGCAACTTCGGGTGTATGTTCTGACGTGGGACTATCACATGATCTTTTGGATGGAGCGCGAATGGTGGCTGCCGAGCAACTTTCCGAGCCATCGACGGTTCCATTTTCTGAAGGATGCCGTCCACCCGATGGGTGCTTCGCATCACCAGAAAGTCGTCGTCATCGACGATGCCGTAGCGTTCTGCGGCGGGATCGACTTCGCGCAATGCCGCTGGGATTCTCCCGTCCATGCTCCCCGCCATCCGGGTCGCAGGCTGTTCATCGACGGACGGCCATGCAGGCCGTTTCACGATGTACAGATGATGGTAGACGGAGCGGCGGCTGCCTCATTGGGAGACTTGGCTCGGCAACGATGGAAGTGGGCGGGCGGGCGTCGGATGGCCGGCCCGACGCCATCCGGAACACAGGATCTGTGGCCGGGTTCCGTTGAGCCTGATCTGATCAACGTGCGGGTGGCGATCGCGCGGACGATTCCTGAGTGTGAGACGCAGGAGCCGGTGAACGAAGTGGAGCGGCTGGTGCTCGACAGTCTCTCGGTGGCTCGGCGGTATATCTATATCGAGACGCAGTATTTGACGTCGGACACGGTCGCCCATTGCCTCGAGCAACGACTCCAAGAGCCTGATGGGCCGGAGATCGTCATGATCCTGCATCCCAACAGCGACGGGTGGCTGGAGCAGCACACGATGGATGTTCTTCGGAGCCGCGTCTTGACACGCCTTCGCGCCGTCGATCGATTTCATCGCTTGGCGTTGTACTATCCCCGCATACCGGATTTACATGGTCAGTGCATCAGCGTGCACAGCAAGGTGTGCATTGTCGACGACGACATCGTCCGGGTCGGCTCGGCCAATCTCAGTAATCGATCGATGGGGTTTGATACCGAATGCGACTTGGCCGTCGAAGCCGGAGGCGACGGGTCCGTTCAGCGCCGGATGGCGGCTTTTCGCCATGCATTGGTGGCGGAACACTTGGGTGTGAGTCCCGAGATCGTCGAGCGCGACATGGCCAAGGATAGATCATTGATCAACACCATCGAGCGTCTTCGCAGCGGTGGACGATCGCTGGACGTATTCAACGGACATATTTCGGCAGCGGTCGATGACGTGGTCCCGGACGCAAGGTTTATCGATCCGAGCCGTCCGTATCAAGCCGAATTGCTTCCACAGGAGCGGCGCCGACCGGTTCGCCGTCAAATCATTGCGAGCAGTATCGGATTGCTCTTCCTTTTTCTTCTGGCGGCGTTCTGGCAATGGACTCCCGTCCGGGAACAGTTCGACACCGAATCCATGGTGTCATTCTTGGAAGAGTTCGCACAAAGCCCGATGGCGGCGCCTGCGACAATCGGCGCCTTTCTCGTCGGCGGGCTTCTCGTGGTGCCGGTCGTTGTGCTGATCGCTGCCACCGTCTTGACCTTTGGACCATGGTGGGGTTTTCTCTATTCGCTGGTGGGCATGACGTTGAGCGCGCTGATGACCTTCTGGATCGGGCGCCTGTTGGGACGCCGGCTGATGGATCGCCTTTCCGGCTCCAGAGTGTATCATTTAAGCCGTGCGCTGGCCTCCAAAGGCATCTTGGGGGTCGTGACGGTGCGCATCTTGCCCATCGCTCCTTTTTCAATCGTCAACATGCTGGCCGGGGCCTCGCATATCGGGACGAGGGAATTTTTTATCGGCACTGTTCTCGGCGAATTGCCCGGCTTGCTCGGCCTCGCGTTCTTCGTCGATCAGATCAACAATACGATCCGGCATCCGGGTGTCGGAGGTATCGTGCTGCTGGCGATCATTGCCGGTGTCATCGTGCTGGCAGGAGTGCGAATCCGGCGCTGGCTGTCGGACCGGACCTTCACGGCAGAACGTTCCCCACACCATCAACGCAACATGGTGCGGCGCTGATCATGCGCCTTGTCGTGGCCACCTACAATATTCACCGTTGTGTCGGGTGGGACCGACGGTATGATCCTGATCGCATCCGTGATGTGATTCGGGAATTGGATGCGGATATTATCGCCCTTCAAGAAGTGGATTCTCCTGGCCAGCATGGTTTGGAGTTGGCGCAGTGGTTTGGTGAAGAGACGAAGTTACGGGTCGTGGCCGGTCCGACTCTGATGGAGCGCAAAGGCCATCATGGCAATGCGGTATTACTTCGCCCTGAACATCAGGATGTGAGGCTGATCGATCTGAGCCTTCCGGGGCGGGAGCCTCGGGGAGCCATCGATATGGATGTGTCGTGCGGAGGAGACACCGTGCAACTGATTGCCACGCATCTCGGACTCCGTCCATCTGAACGGCGGATTCAAGTTGAGCGCCTGCTCAAGCGAGTGGTGGGGCCACGATGTGTGTTGATGGGAGATTTGAACGAATGGTGGCTTTGGGGACATCCGCTGCGGTGGATCAAGACGATGTTCGGGCACGCTCCGGCGCTGCCTACGTTTCCCGCATTCAGACCGGTATTGCCGCTCGATCGCATCTGGAGCAGACCCGCTTTTGTTTTACGAAAGATATCCGTCCATCGCACCTCACGCTCCATCTACGCATCCGACCATCTTCCCTTGAAGGCAGTCATCGAATGGTGACTCGGCCTCGCTTGCCGCTCAGACCTTCCACGTACGTTGATCGAAGTTCGAAGTTCTGGGTTCGAAGTTCCATGAACCTCGAACTTCGGACCTCGAACCATCTTATGGCTCACGCCGTGCAGTGAGACCCTAGGGTACGAGTCGCCGCACCTAGGGATTTAGCCAGTACGATAGTTTTACGATTTTTGGTCAAATGCCGCATGAGTTCCTTCACTTCTCATGCACTCTGCCGCACGAGTGCAATTGCCGGAAGCCTAAAGGAGGTACATCCATGCAATTAGTACAAGACGATTTCGTGGTACAGGAAACGAATCACGATGAGTTGGTGTGCATGACGCTGGTCGAATGGTATCACCGCCGGCCATCTCTAAGAGGCATCCAAGTGATGGTGGTGGATGGCATTGCCATGCTCCACGGATATATCGTCAGCGAGAGAGATCGCTCTCTTGCGATTGACCTTGCGTGGGACGCCGGGGCCGACGAGGTGCAGGACGACTTAGTGTTGACCTGGCCGATTGCGGCGTGACAGCCGAAGGTTTGTAGGAGCGCCACGCGTTGACATTCAAGCGCGAAGGGGGAGGCGTATCCTGTGACTATTTGGATGTAAAGGTTGTCTCGTAGAGTAGTTGAGAGTTCTTGACCTACCCGAAAGCCCCCGTTATGCAAGTAGAGAGTATCGGATGAACCTCTTAAGGGGGATGTATATTAATGCGAGCAGAAAAGAGGTCTTAAATCTGGTACTCGAACAGAAGATCTAGATTAGCCGAGTAGCTGCAATCCATACATCAAGTAGTACATTAATAGCAGCAGTGTCATCGAGAGATCTTGAGGCAGGCATAGCAGTACAGTGAGGTCTCAATGCGCATTATGGCAGTGGCGGTCGATTATGACGGCACCCTAGCAAAAGATGGCACTGTCCGTCAGAACACGCTTGCAGCTATCGAACGGTTGATCGCCTCGGGGCGCAGACTCATCCTTGTGACAGGGCGCATGCTGGCCGATCTCTTGGAAGTGTTTCCCCAAGCTGAGTTGTGTAGCCGAATTGTCGCCGAAAATGGGGCGATCCTCTATCGGCCGAACACGAGGGACCAGAAGTTATTGGGGACCCCGGCTCCCGCCTCATTGGTGGAATCACTGAAAAAGAAAGGAGTGCTTCCTTTGGAGGTCGGAGCATCAATCGTGGCGACGCTCAAGCCGCATGAAACGACCATTCTTGAGACGATTCGTGATCTTGGCATCGAACACCATATGGTCTTCAACAGGGAATCGATTATGGTGCTTCCTCCCGGCGTGGATAAGGGGACGGGATTGAAGGCGGCCTTGCTGGATTTACGGCTGTCTCCGCACAATGTGGTGGGAATCGGGGATGCCGAGAACGACCATGCGCTCTTTCAGGCTTGCGGGTATGCCGTGGCGGTGAGGAATGCGGTGCCGATGTTGAAATCGATCGCAGATAGAGTGACACAGGGCGAAGATGGGGCCGGCGTGGCCGAATTGATCGCTGACTTGGTCGCCGATGATGCGAACGCGGCTTCGATGCAATCCGACCGTCATCACATCCTGCTGGGTTCACTGGAGAGCGGCGCCACGGTGTCGATCTCCCCGATGGATGCAAATCTCTTGATCGCAGGCTCGTCGGGTAGCGGGAAATCTAGGTTGGCAAATGGATTGCTGCAACGGCTTGCCGGCCAAAAATACCAATTTTGCGTCATTGATCCGGAGGGCGATTACGAATCGTTCGATAACGCCATCGTATTCGGCAATGCGCAACGCGGTCCAACCGTGCCGGAAGTTCTGACAGCGCTCAACAATCCGTATGTGCAGATCGTCGTGAATCTTGTTGGATTGCCTTTGAAGGACCGCCCGGCGTTTTTCCTGGAATTGCTGCCGCGTTTACAAGAATGGCGGGGAAAGACCGGCCGGCCGCATCGGATTTTCGTAGACGAAGCGCATCATCTTTTTCCGCCTGAATGGGAGCCGGCCTCGGTCGTGTGGATGGAGAAACTTGACGGCATGGTGTTCATCTCCGTGCATCCCGATCAAGTGTCCACCCGGGTGCTCAAGACGATCGACGTGGCTGTGGCGTTAGGGGATGCGCCGGATCGAACGCTGCGGTCGTATGCCGATCGCGCAGGCCTGTCCTTTCCAACACAGCCGCATGAGGTGCCGAACGTCCTGAACGTAGGCGATGCGCTGATCTGGAAACCTGCAGCCGGAGGCCGTCCTGAAAAAATGCGTATTGCCCCGAGTGAAGGCGAGCAGCACCGCCATCGGCGTAAATATGCGGAAGGCAAGCTCCCTCCTGATCGCAGTTTTTATTTTCGTGGGCGCAATGGCCGCCTGAACCTTCGAGCACAAAACCTCTACCTGTTCCTGCAAACGGCTGAGGGGGTAGACGACGGCACATGGCTCTATCACTTACAGAAAGGAGACTATTCCCGCTGGATGGAAGTGGCCATTAAGGATCAGCTGTTGGCCGGAGCGGTGCGCAGGATCGAAGAAGATTCTTCCTTGTCGGCGCAGGAAAGCCGTCAACGTGTGACTCACGCTATTGAAGAACGGTATACATTGCCGGCTAGTGGAATGTGAAGGCCTCTTTGCGTTAATTTGGTTTGTCTGGTAATTGAACCAAAAAAACCAAATAAACGAAACAAACCAAACAAACCGACTGACTGGGTGTCATTGCATGACATGTGTAGGGGAGGGGGGCGGTGATGAGTAAGAAGGGATGTGCGTGGATGGGGTTGGGAGGCGTCATGCTGCTGGTGGTTGCAGGGTGCGGGGGCGGCGATCAAGGGAAAAGTTATCTGATCCGGCATGCGGCTGTCACTCTCCCCCAGGCCGTTGAAATCGCTGAAGCGAATGCACCTGGACGAGCCGTAAAAGCTGAACTGGAGTCAGCGGGCAATCGCGTGCTGTATCAGATTGAAATTGTGGATGCGGTGAACAAGACACGCAAGGTATCGATCGATGCAGAAACGGGCAAGGTCGTCAAATGATGGGTTTTCTCGTCTCTGTGTATGACGGTGATGACCCGCCATGGATTCACATGGCCGGTCAACTTCCATGAGCCAGCCTCTTTCATTCCAATGATGACCTCTGTACCGTTGCCATTTCACAATGGTGCGCGCTTGTTACGCGGCTGATTGATATGCGCGGGAGTCATTCACCCGTGTAGGACCTCGCCGTTCCTTCGGCCATCCTTGCGTCGCACATCGCACAGTCCGGAGAAGATCCGAAGAATCGAACGGCTTCGGCAATACCGCATAGGCAGGCATGCGGAGACTGTTTCCCACTTGATCCGTCAAGGACGCATCACTGGACACAAGAATCACCGGCGTAGCAGGCCACATCGATTGTGCCTGGTCGAGCAATTCCAATTCTTTCGGCGTGCGATATTGGGTCAGCACGACATCATAGCGGCGCTTTTTTAGCGCATCGAGCGCTTCCACGCCGTCTCGCGCTTCATACACGTTATAGGCTGCTCCACTCAAAAGAACACAGATGCCGGTTCGTACATTCTCATCGTCTTCCACTACGAGCACTCGTTTTCCATAACCATCCACCGATCTACCTCCTTGAGTGTAGAATTAGCGAGACTTGCGTGACTTGTGAGACGAATGACTGTTCGAGGTCCGAAGTTCGAGGTTTTCGGAACTTCGAACCCGGAACTTCGAACTTCGTGTCGCGCCAGTCCCGCCTTTCCCGCGTGTTTGTCAACAGGGGAAACCAAAATGCCGCAACCTTCTCCGCAATGTTTTGCGGTGAATCCCAAGAATCTCGGAGGCCTTTGCAAGATCCTGATTGTGGGCCTCCAGCACACGAAGAATATGATCCTTTTCCAACTCGTCGAGGGTGATCCAGCCTTTGGCCTGGGCGGCGGCCTGCACAGTCGCGGTTTGTACGGACTGTGGTAAATCTTCCGGAAAAATGATCGGGTGGGGTGTCAATGCGACGGCGCGTTCCACCGCATGTTCCAATTCCCGTATGTTTCCGGGCCACCAATAGCGCGTCAACAGCGTCATGGCTTCTGCGGCAATGCCGTTCGTGGGAGGAGTTTTTTTTGTGCCGTACATTTGGATGAAATATTGCGCCAGCAGTGGAATGTCCTCCACGCGCTCGCGCAATGGAGGAATATTGATGGTGACGACGTTCAGCCGATAAAAGAGGTCTTCCCGGAAGGTTCCCGCTTTGACGAGCGAATCCAGGTCTTTTTTTGACGCGGCGATGATCCGTACGTCGACGGTCATGGGAGAGGTGCTGCCGACGCGCCGGATCTCCCGCTCTTGAATGACACGCAACAGTTTACCCTGCAACGCAGGTGACAGATCGGCGACTTCATCCAGAAAGCAGGTGCCGAGATGCGCTTTTTCCAGGAGTCCTTTCTTCATGGCAAGCGCGCCGGTGAAAGAGCCCCGCTCGTGGCCGAACAGTTCTGATTCGAGCAGGGTTTCGGCCAGCGAGCCACCGTCCACGGTCACGAACGGACCGGCGCTACGTGCGCTGTTGGCGTGGATCGCGCGGGCGATCAATTCCTTCCCCGTACCGCTTTCTCCCTGGAGAAGCACGGTGCTGTCGGTATGGGCTACGCGAGCGATGGACTTGTACACAGACACGATGCCGGGACTACTGCCGAGGAGATTGTCAAAGCGGTACCGGTTGTTCAGCTGTTCTCGCAAGGCCTGATTTTGACGGGACAGTTGCTTATGTTCGAGCGCCCGGCGGACGACAAGACGAATGTCGTCCACGATGAAAGGTTTGCTCAAATAATCGAACGCGCCGGAACGCAGGCCGTCCACAGCGGTTTTCAGCGAACCAAAGGCCGTCATGAGGATGACAGGGATGTCGTGTTGGCGGTTTCGCAATTCGGCCAGCAAGGCCATGCCGTCCAAGCCAGGCATATGAATGTCGGACATGACTAAATCAGGCGCATGGCTGCCGATCCGATCCAACGCGGTGTTGCCGTCCGGCGCCGTGCCGACTTCATAGCCTTCCTTTGAGAGGACCTCTTCCAGCAAGGTTAAGGTATCGGCATCGTCGTCTACGACTAAGACGTGTGAATGTTCTTCCATCATGCCGCCGCGCAAAACTGCAAACCGACCTGATGTTCATCGGGTTGCGGACGAATCATTTCGTTGATGACGTTTCCCAGAACTGAACGGAGTTTCACCCAATGTCTTGGCTACGTATACTAGGATAAGCCCTAGGAAGGAATCGGGTTGTTCGTCTTTTTTATGTAGATCAAAACATTGGTAGTTGCTTCTTCCGGACAAAGTGTCTCGCCCATCTTTTTTTCGGGACACGTTGTTCATCCTGCATCTGTATCGTTCCTAGCAATAACCCTTGAAATTCTTTGTATATGTTTGGGCGCAAGCTCGGTGCAGATCTTGCTCACGCTGCGCTCGCGACGACCGGAGGCGTGAAAGAAATGCAAAAGAATTTCCGGTTGAAGTTTTTCCGAGCCTCGTTGGGAGGGTGCTCACGCATGGTGCGGAGCCCAGGGGTTCGTCACACGAAAGGAGACTTGCATCATGAGCCGTCTAACTGGGGGCCAAATCCGTCAGGGTTTGTTGGCGATGGTGGTGATTGCTTCAATTCTACCCATGGTCCGATGCAGTAGCGGCGATGATGGAGGCGGTTCCTCGTCCGCTCCGCCGCCGGGTCCGGGTGGGGGGGGAGGCGCGGCACAATTTGCCTATGTGATCAATGCTGGCGAAAGCGATGTCCGGGCCTTCAGCTTAGACGGGGACGGAAATTTGACTGCCGTAGGCAACCAGACCGGCAACCCTCCACATGCCCGCTTCACAGGGAATGTGCCTCACCATGTCAACGTCGATCCGCAGGGAAAGTTTGTCTATGTCTCGAATCATGACTCGTCCTTCGTATCCGGTTATCGAATCGAACAAGACGGCACTCTGACCCCCATTGACCCTAGGCAGGGATCTCCAGTCACCGGATCCGATCCCTCGGAAAATCAACCCCATTCTTCAGTCATGGACCAGACAAGGCAGTTCCTCTACGTGATCTCTGGACATAATGTGACGAGTACCCTGCGGGCCTATACCATCGACGCCACAACAGGCGCACTCACATTTATAGTCGGCCAGAGCTTCCCCATTGGCATTCATGCGCACAACATCGCGCTCTCGCCGGACAATCGGTTCCTGTATACCGCGAGCGAAGGCTCAGGCGAAGTACATGCCTTCAGCCGAAATATCTCCACTGGCGCATTGACGGCTCTGCCCACGATAACAGGTCTGCCGGGCGCCCTAGCAGTTACGGTGGACCCCCAGAGTAAATTCCTCTACGCCACACACCGTAATGAGCTCGAAGCATTCCAGATCGGCAACGATGGTGCGTTGACTCCGATTGCGCCGCCGAGCACGTTCGCAACCCAAAATGAGCCGCATTCTATGACCATACATCCTAATGGGCGGACCCTCTACGTGGCTAATTTGAACTCAAGCACGATCAATGTGTTCCGTGTAGATCCTAACACCGGAGCCCTCACGAATATTCAGACGCCTCCGCCTGCTACCGGAACCGATCCCAACTTTATCATCGTGCATCCGAATGGGCGGTTCGTGTTCACGGCCGACAATGTCACCGATGCGGTGTCTCGATTTGCGATCAACGACGCAGATGGGACGCTGGCGACACCAGCCGTTCCGACCCCAACGGGAAACGGCACCAACGGGATCGGCACGACAAAGTTCTAGCCTCCCTGCATCAGGCGGCCGCCTGTGTTCGACAGGCGGCCGCTTTTTTTCATACCCGGTTCATGGATGCGCTTCCGGTGCAAGGGGCTAACGATGGATAGTCTCAAACGGGTCATCCTCCGACATGGTCTCACAGGTTGTGTGATGCTTGCCGCGTGCGGTATTGCGCGGTATCTCCTCACGATTCTCTATCAACACGAACGCCATGTCTGGTATGCAGCAGTGACTTCGGCGATTCGAAGTGAGCATGCACTGCCGAAAGGATTGAAATTGCAGCGGGCCGGTCGGGAGTGTCTGGACCTCCTTTCACAGTCGAACCTGTGCGGCCGGAAGGCAGCAAAAGTGTTTCTTGCTGAGGGCGCCGACCTTTGGGTTGTGCGAGAAGGAGAACGGATTGCCTTTTGCTGCTGGATATTCCTCAGCCGCACGCCGGTTGCCGCGGCCCGTGGCGGATGGAAGAGCCTCCGATTGAGCATGGCGTGTCTGGAGGGCTCGGTGACCGGCACAGAGTATCGAGGCCGCGGGATTGCCCCTGCAGCGTGGTGCTCGATTGCCCAAAGCCTGCAGCAGGAGGGGATTCGAAACATCGTCACAAAAGTGGAAGTAGACAATAGGCCGTCGAGGCGCGCGGTCCTGAAAGCGGGGTTTCGTGAAGTAGCGGTGGTGGATTACATGCAGGTATGTGGAGTGTCACGTGTTCGAGTGAAGCTATTGGGTGAAGTTCATGAGCAAGATCGAGATATGCTGATCGATCTGCAGAAGCTTGCGGCGTAAGGAGAACCTATGACGATGTTCCAGGTCCTGATCTCCGGCGCAGTCCGTACGCCCATTGGAAATCAGAATGGTGGGCTACGCGAACTCTCCGCGACGATGTTGGGAGGGCGTGTCATACGCGAGTCGCTGGACCGGTCTCACATAGATCCGTCCATGGTCGATCAAGTGCTGATGGGGAATGTGCTGACTGCAGGCGTCGGGCAAGCTCCTGCCCGTCAAGCAGCGAGGGCTGCAGGCCTTCCCGACAAGGTTCCGGCCACGACCATCGGAAAGGTATGCGGATCAGGGTTGGAAGCCGTAATCTTAGGATGTCAAGCGATTCAATCGGGGGATGCCGAGCTGGTCGTGTCCGGCGGCATGGAAAGCATGAGTCAGGCGCCATACCTGTTGTCAAAGCGCGAAGCCGAACGCAAGACAGAGTGGAAAGTAGGCGATCTCACGGAAAGCATGGTGTGGGACGGTCTTTGCGATGCCGGCACCGGCCAGCATATGGGGGTGTGCATTGAGGAACTGATCGCACAGTATGGGTTTTCGAGAGACGAGCTTGATGATTTCAGTGTGCACAGTTATACGAGAGCGTTGGAATCATGGCGGACGGGAGCATTTGACGGGGAGATCGTCGCCGTCGCGACCTCAAATGACAAGGATGCCGCGGTCGTTCATGAGGATGAGCGGCCGAGGCGGTTTAACGAGCAGAAATTGCGGAGGCTGGTCCCGGCGTTTCTTCCACATGGCATGGTGACGGCGGGGAATGCGTCGGGAACCAACGATGGGGCCAGTTCATTGGTCCTGCTTTCCGAGGGCCGGGCTCGTGCGCTGAACGTTTCGCCTGTTGCGAAAATTCTCGCGTATTCACGGAGAGGATCCGCCCCCGAGTGGTTTGGGCTCGCTCAAGTGGATGCCATCAGGGACATTCTCTCGAAGCTATCAATGAAGATTGATGACATCGATCTATTTGAGATCAACGAAGCGTTTGCGGCTGTACCCCTGGCGGTGATGGCAGAACTGCAATTGGAGCGGGAGCGCGTCAACGTGCATGGAGGCGCCATCGCGCTCGGACATCCGATCGGCGCCAGCGGCGTCAGGATTCTGACAACATTGATCCACGCGTTACAACGCCGCAAGTGCCGGCGCGGCATTGCCAGCCTCTGCATCGGAGGTGGAGAGGGTATTGCGATAGCGGTGGAAATGCTGTAAGAACGTGGTCGAGTGTCGTATCAAGCTTCAGAACGCGTCAGACCAGCAGGATCTTCTTCTGAGCGCAAGTTGGATCTGACCGCGTATTCCGGTAGACTCGGGCTCATGATCCTTTCGCTTCCTTCCTCCTGTGAACGGGCGATCCTGGAGCAATTCCTCAAGGCTGAGGCGATGGCCTTATGGGCGGTACGTTCTGCGCAAACGCAGGACGTTCCATCCGGCGTGTTGCAGTTTTTGCGCCGTCATGAGGAAGAAGAGGCGCAGCATCTCAAGCAGTTTGAGCGATTGCTGGGCGTAAGCTCGCACGGCAAGATGGCTCTTCCGCGCATGCCCAATCAATGGAGTGTCCTCGCGGTACACCTCTATGGATACGAAGCGTTGGGGTTGGAATTCGCAAGACTGTTGGTCCAACTGCGGCCTGATCTGACCTCGATTTCAGAGGATGAAGAAGTCCATGTGGGATTTTTCGAGCGAGAAGTCCGGGCCATCCTCGTCCAGGGAAGACGCGTCGCCGATGGCGCGAAGCAGGCTGCTCAGGCCTGGCGACGGCGGTTACCACGCACGGTCGATCGGTACCTTCACGACGAGTCTCTCGCGCCGTTTCGTGAAGAGCTTCAGCGGCATATTCTGGACGTCATCGATGCGCGCTTTATCGGAGTTGGATTGTCGGCGCAATACTCGAGTTTCTAGTTTCGAGTTCCTGGTTCCAAGTTGTTGACGAACTAGAAACTCGCAACGTGAAACTCGAAACAGGAACGTATTTTGTCAACGGTTTATGCAGCGGCCGAGGATAGACGTTTCTGACGTTGGCCTACGATATCGAGTGCGGCGACGCGATAGGTTTCAGCCAATGTCGGGAAGTTGAAGATGTTTTCAACAAAGGAGTCGATCGTCGCCGCATGCTGAAGCGCCATTTGTCCGACATGAATCAGTTCCGTCGCGCCTTCACCGATGATCTGAACGCCGAGGAGGGATTCACCTGTTGGATCTGCCACCATCTTCAGTAAGCCATTGCGAATGTCTGAGATTTGGCCGCGCGCGATTTCGTGAAATTTTGCCCGTCCGATGATGACCTCTCGATAGCGTTTTCGAGCCGCCGTTTCATCCAATCCGATACTGGCCATTTCTGGAATGGTATAGACTCCAACGGGAATGATGTCGGCGGATTGTCCTTCGGGTAGACCTAGAGCATGGCATACGGCACGCCGGCCTTGCTCCATGGCAGAGGAGGCGAGTCCGGGAGGGCCGATGAGATCGCCGACGCCGTAAATGTGGGGAACAGCCGTCTGGCAATGTTCATTGACGGCGAGCGTTCCCTTCACGGTGACAGTTAAGCCGGTGGCGCTGAGATTGAGTTCCTCGACATTTGCCTGCCTCCCGACGGCCACGAGCATTTTATCGCCCATATATGTCTGCCCGTTTTGGAGAGTCGTCACCACCTGAGAGACTCCATCCCACCGGACGTCTTGAATCGCCTGGCCTCCGCAATAGCAACCACCTTGTTGCTCAAAGCTTTGCACGAACGTGCGCACGAGTTCTCCGTCAAAAAACTGAAGGGGACGATCGGCTCGATCGATGATGGTGACGTGCACGCCAAGCGCGGCAAAGATTGATGCATATTCCAATGCAATGATGCCGCCTCCCAACACAGTGAGGGAACGTGGCAAGTAAATCATCGAGAGAATCGAGTCACTGTCGAGAATATGCTCGTGGTCGATTGGAATTTCGATCGGCGCCCGAGGCCGGGAGCCTGTGGCGATGATGATCGTATCGGCAGTGAGCGTTTGTTTCATGCCGTCGACCGTCAGCATCTCGATGTGATGGTCGGAGAGAAATTGAGCCCGGCCGTGGAACAACGTGATGCCGTTGCGCGTCAACTGGTTCATCATATAGTCGCCATGCGACGTGACAACCTCGTCCAACCGGCGCATCAGTGTGGAGACCATGATGGTCGACGGGACTTGCGCGTCCAGCGTGGCGGAAGACCGTTTCATTCGGTCCGCTTGCAGCGCGCTCTCGCGGAGCGTTTTGCTTGGAATGGTTCCCCGGTAGACACAGCCGCCACCGACGCCCGGCTCGCGTTCAATCATGGCCACATGCTTGCCGGCCTTGGCGCCCTGGATGGCGGCTTTTTGGCCTCCTGGACCGCTCCCGATGACGACGATGTCATAGTGAATAGTTGTACTCATTGTGCCATCGTATTGACGAGACCGAGAATTTTCTCTTTCAGACCAATGAGGGTATCGATGTCATTGGGATAGAGATTGAGATCGGCAAAGACACTGTGGTCACGGACAGTGCTGTCATTGAAAGAATCGGGATCGAGGAGATAGGTCGCCAATCGGTCCGCCAGACACGTCATCATCGCTTCCTGTCGATGTGTGGGCGCCTGCTCATAGATCCAATAATAGGCGATGGCTTCTGCAACTTGCGGGGGTAGGGCCCATTCAGTCGCGATCAAACTACCCACGCGGGCATGATAGCCGTCGAGGAACGCGACAACTGCGCCAGGATCCAACGACATATGCATTTCTGAGGCGATCGTCGTGACGGTCTTGAGGACGACCGGTTTTCCAACGGCATGCAGGAGTCCGCACAGATACGCGCTCTCCACGTTGTACCGACGCATACGCGCGATCTCTTTCGCATAGGCTCCGCTGGCCAGTGCGTGACGCCAAAGCTGCCGAACATCCGCCTCGTGTCCAGGAATAGTGACGGCTGCACTTTTGAGAGACACTGCGACAGCGATTTCAGACAGCTGATTGACACCGAGCATGGCCACGGCATGTTGGAGCGAGGCAATCGGCGTTCGAGGCATATAGGCGGGCGAGTTGGCAATTCTCAATACATGTGCCGCCAATGCCTGGTCCTGATGAATGAGGGCGGAGAGTCGAGCCGCATCTGCCGATGGATCATTCGCGAGGGCCATCACCCGACCGGCAACTTGCGGAAGTACAGGAAGGTCGATCTGATCCTTATCGATCCGTTCAACTAAGGCCCGTTCGACTTGCTCCGGCATGTTCGCGTTGCTGGGAGTAAGGATTGTTGCGTCCATGCTGCAGTCGGTCCTCAGCCAATCCCCAATGCCGATTGGTGTTCACTGTAGGTCAGTACACTCTCTTGTCGGTAGAATGGCTCGGAACCTTAATATGCGGAAGAGTAGATCACATAGCCGGATTCATGCAGGTCATGGGACATTCTATGTCAAGTGCTTCGGCTTTGATGCCTGCCCCTCCCTCATACGAAGACTTTTTTTCCGAAATGCGAAGGGAAGAGAGATAGCCTGATTGATGAGGCGCACGTATCGAAAAGGTAAAATACGTAGGCTACATGATGTCAGAATTCACGCAGCGCTAGCCTATGACGTAGGGCCGATCAGACTCATTGCTATAAGTAGAAATCAGACTTATGATCCCGCGCCAGGTACAGTCGAATCCGTTCTGCGTTGAGAGCAATTCACTGGAAGCGTCCCTGAATGGTCCTCATTGGTCCGACTGGGGAAATTACTTTTTATTCCTAGGGAGATGCCTAGTACATTTTACGATCCTCATAGTGTATCCATCCGCGCATTGACGTGGCAGTCGAATCGTGGGGCTCACACGTTTATGACGATTCTTTTTTCCGCTCCTATACGATCTTCACTCTATACAAGATTCTTATCTCTGTCTGCTCTACTCCGAACGGACCCGCGTATCGATGTAAGTCCGTATTCAGCACAGCTGTGGCCGGCCGTATGTTCCATGTACTGGACGGCATTCACGAGGGAGAACGCTCTTGGTCAGACCTAGCATGAAGCCGGTTCGAGTCTTGATCGTGGACGATCACGAAGTGGTTCGAGTGGGATTGCGGACGGTACTGAGCCGGCAGGATGGGATCAACGTGGTCGGTGAAGTCGCATCCGCTACGGACGCCGTGACTGAATCCTGCCGCCTTCAACCGGATGTGGTCTTGATGGACGTCCGCTTGCCTGGCGGAAGCGGAGTCGATGCGTGCCGTACCATCAGGGATTCCTGCCCTTCCACGCGAGTGCTCTTTCTCACTTCCTATCAAGACGATGAGGGGGTACTCGCTGCGATCGTCGGAGGCGCGTCAGGTTACTTGTTGAAACAAGTGAATGCCGAGGGGTTGCTGCGGGCCATTCATGCTGTGGCCCAAGGACAATCGGTCCTTGATCCGGCTATCACGAGACCGCTCTTGACCCGCATGCAGCTCCAGAAAGAGGAAGCATCCGAGCCTCAGCGAACGACCCTCTCCCTCCAGCAGCAGCGTGTCCTGGCCCTCGTAGCTGAGGGGAAAACGAATAAGGAGATCGGCTCATCGCTGGATCTGAGCGATAAGACCGTGAAGAACTACATCCGATTTATTTTTCAGAAGTTGAAAGTCACCCGGCGTGCTCAGGCTGCGGCGTTTTTCATCCGCGACTCCCCCTCGGGGAAGCGACCGGATTTGCAACCGACGCTGGCGATGCCTAAAACATCGCTGAAATCTCCGTAGCCATTCACAACTTGTGTTGCCTCCCTCGTCCGTGACATTCCGCGAAGGCGTCATTCTCCCTCTGATTGCCTACTTCACACGCGTCTGCTGTGGTCAGCTCTTACCGGGGACTTGCTCGTAGATAAGTGGATACACACTCCGGCAAGACTCAATCAGGGGGAGCAGTAACGCCCCGCGGTTTGTCACACACACACCGATTCGCATAAACATACGTAGTCTCGCTCTATAGAGTCTTGTAGGACGGTATGTCGAATTGAGGATGATCTGGCTCTGTTCATATACGTCTGAAATATCAACTTCGTCAGAGCCATTAGGCGCTTTCCGATAAAGGGATCTCTTATACGCTTATAACGATGCGCTGTGCAGGTTTCTTAGCAGAAGAATGTCAGCAGGCTGGTTCATATTCGTCCCGCCGTTGCACTGATTCAATGGACTTCGCGGTATCTCCAATTCATCTACCATCACTTTTTATGAGGAACACAGCATGAATGTGTCGTCTATTCTTGTGGTTGAGGATGATCAGGCCCTGCAGGGTCTGCTTCTGAAACTCTTGTCTCAGGAGGGCCATCAGGTCACGGTTGCCGGGAGCGGCCAGGAGGCCCTTCGTGTGGCACAAGAGATTCCGGTGCATGTGTTGGTGACGGACTTGAAGTTGCCCGATATGGATGGCCTGACCGTCCTGGAACGTATCCTCCAGATCGATTCCAAGGTGATCGGGATTGTGATGACCGGCTACGGCTCAATCGATTGTGCCGTCAAGGCGATGAAGGCCGGCGCGTTTGATTTTCTGGCCAAACCATTCGACAACGACGTCGTTGTGGCCTCGATCGGTAAAGCATTGGAGGCGCGCCGCCGCAACGACATGCAGACGTCGCGGAGGATCGCCCGTGAACAATATCGCTTAGAGCGGTTCATCGGCACGAGTGAGCCGATCCGGCGTGTGCTTGAATTTGTCGAAAAAGTGGCAGACTGCGACAGCACGGTCTTGATTCAAGGGGAGAGCGGGACCGGCAAGGAGTTGGTCGCGCGAATGCTGCATTTCAACAGTGAGCCCAAGGACCGTCCGCTTGTTCCGGTCAATTGCGGCGCCATTCCCGAGAATCTGCTCGAATCTGAGTTGTTTGGGCATGAGAAGGGCGCATTTACCGGCGCTGCGCATACGCGAAAGGGCCGTTTCGAGCTGGCCCATGGCGGGACCATTTTCCTCGACGAAATCGGTGAGTTGAGCCTCGGCCTGCAAGTCAAGTTGCTTCGCGTGCTGCAAGAGCGGTCATTCGAACGGGTGGGGGGCACTCGAACCATCGATGTGGATGTCCGAGTCGTCGCCGCGACCAATCAGGATCTGGAGTTGGCCGTGCAGCAGAAGCGTTTTCGAGAGGATTTGTACTATCGCCTCAATGTGATCCCCGTCACGATTCCGCCGTTGAGGGAGCGGCGAAGCGATATCCCTCAATTGGTGGATCACTTCTTGGGGAGATTGAATCGCAAAAAACAGACTGCTGCGACAAGCTGTTCTCCGGACGCGATGACCCGTCTGATGGAGCATCACTGGCCTGGAAATATTCGAGAATTGGAGAACATGATCGAGCGCCTCGCCGTGTTGAGTCGATCAGGGACGATTGAAGTATCCGATCTTCCCGAACGCTTCCAGGGCCGTTCGGTATCCGTCGATCAGAAGGAGGGGATTGGCATCGCCTTCAGTGATCATGGAGTGAATCTGTCACAAGAGATCGAACAACTCGAGAACCGTCTCATTGCCGGCGCGCTTCGGCACGCCAATGGCATCACGAGCAAGGCGGCACAACTGCTCCAGGTGAACCGTACGACCCTCGTTGAGAAGATGAAGCGGAAAGGGTTTGCCGCGAAGGCACAGGCCTGTGCTGCTTTCTAACGGGATGCGTGACATTCGGGAAAGGCGGGACCGGTGAGAAACGCACGCCCGGAAGTTTGAAGTTCTGGGTTCGAAGTTCCTCAACCTTGAACCCTCGCTTTTGCTCCAACCCAGCCAGATCGATCGCTGCTCCAATACAACTCTCCCGCAGCTTCTTCACTCACTCAGTGAAACTTAAAGATCTTTCCGACGGGCGTTCCGTCAATTGATTGACGAACGCACGAGCGTGGCGTCGGCCGGTTGACAAGTGCCGCCGAATCACTGTGCCTCTGGCCGCAGTTTTCTCGCACGACAGCCATTTTCCCATGCAATGAAAAGGGCACAGAAATTGCTGAACTCCGAAATGGCCTATGAGAATACACGCGTCATACCATTGGTTGATCGTCTGTGTGCTTGCGCAGGGGCTCTCGCTTCAGGTCGCATCAGCCGCAGACCCTCAAACGTTGCCGACAGCTCCGCCGCCCACGCGTGCGATCACTCCCCAGGCAGCGTCGGGGATTCATTCGTCACGGATTGCGTTGCCGGATGACGGGCCCCGCTATGAGCGAACCGTGGAGGGGGCGGAGTCCGTGCAATTCCAAGAGGCGGTAGAAGCGCTCGACCGCAAGCAGTATACCGTCGCCCGTGCAGGATTTGAGGCGCTCGCCAAGCTCGATTCCTCGGGAGAGTTGACCCCGTCATTGAAGGCCTTCTTGGCCGAGCTCGCTCTGCTCGAAGATCCGACCGACCATGGGCGGAGAGAGGCGATCACACAATATCGAAGCATCATTGGTTCGTACCCGAAAAATTCCAATGCGTTCCGAGCATATTGGCGGGTCGGTGACCTGTATGCCGAAATGAAATGGTTTCAGGAAGCCATTGTCGCCTATGAATACGCGCTTTCTCGAGAACTGCCTCGCCACGATGCAGATCGATCCATGCTGGCCTTGGGGGGCATGCTTGGGGAGTTGGGGCGATGGATAGAAGCAGAACGGGCCTTCGACACCGTCAGGCATCGCTCAACCGAGGATCGTCTTGTCGTGAGGGCGACGTTGGACCAGGCCAACGCCCTCTATGCACAGGGACGCAAGCGGGACGCGTTGCCGTTGTACGACCTCCTGTATCGGCGCTGGCCGAATCATCTCAAAAGCAATGCCGATGCATTGCACCGATATGGTGAAGCGCTCTTCGAGATTCAAGAACTGAGACGAGCCGGTGAAATCAATCTGCTTCTGTACAACCTGTTTCCTTCGCACCGGCACGCGGGAACGGCGATTGCCCGTCTTGGAGACATCCACAGTCGAATCGGCCTGCGAATTCCGGCCGAGTTTTTCTACACGGTCGCTCAGACCCAATATCCGGATACAGCGGCTGCGATCGTCGCACGCATGCGCCTGTCATGGATTGAACAGGAAACGGCGGCGTCGGCTGGAGAGCACCTCTTGCGCAAAAAAGTGGAAGGCATGATCCGGGGGCGCGGCATCTCCTATCTGGATGCTTCCGAAGGCGAAGAACGCTTTCACGCTATTGCGCGTGAACATAAGGACGACATTCTCGGCAGCGAGGCATTGTTCCATTTGGCAGCGCACTATGAGTTACGGGGAGACTCCGCACGGGCGATGCACATCTATCAAGACGTGACCCGGCGGACCGGTGTCATTCCCGATGATCCCTGGCCTCAGACTGCCGGACTCCATCTGGCCTCGATCTTGAAACCTCAATTGGAAGCGGCACTCAAAAACAAGCAGGATGTTCAGGCGCTCACGCTCTTCCAGAGTCACGGACATGCTCCCGAGCAGTATTACACGGGGACGCGGACGTTATTGGAGGTGGCAGACACGCATCGTCGGCTGGGCTTCTCACCCGAAGCGATCCATCTCTATCACACGTTGGTGAAGAATCGGAAGGCGGCCCCGCTTCATGAAGAGGCGCTTCTTGGTCTTGGCGAGAGTTATGTGGATCAACTCGATCCCGCGGCAGCGCGGCACGTGTTCGAAAGTTTCCGGCTTCAGTATCCGCGGAGCGCCCGGTCCGCGCTGGTCTCCAGGCAATTGGCGACGGCCATGCTGGATCAGGGAGACCGGCGGAGCGCCATTAGGATTATGCGGCACTGGCTCCGGTTACGTCCACGAGATGCGGCGCAAGCCTGGATCTACGTGACGCTTGCGCGGACGTTGGCGGAAGACAAAAAGCTGGAAGAGGCGGCCGAGGCGTTCGAGGTCGCACTGCGAAACCACGCGCTCCATGCGCCACAGGATCTCCTGTTCTATGCCGATGTGCTCGTGAAGCTGAATAAACCGGAGCGTGGAGTGGATCTCTACCGGCAAGTTCTCAAGTCCGAACCTGACCCTGCTGAGGCTGAATGGGCACGAGTGCAGATCGCATTGAACGGTGAAGCCAAGAAGCCTGCAGGGACCCGGCCGGAAGCCGATGAGCCGAAGGCAGATTTTGACGATCCGCTGCTTCATCGCGCTGCGGAGGCGAGGCACATAGAACTCCAGGCGGTCCTAGCGAAGGAAGGAGAATGACGTGATGCACGTTCACCCTGTCTCGACGACCACAGATAGCCGTATGTTGCAGGAAGCCTTTCAGAGTTTCGACGAAGCGGCGACGACATTGCAACAGTCCTATCAGACATTGACCTCCCGGCTGGAGCAACTCGATGTGGAGCTGGCTGATCGCAACGAGGCGCTTGGCCGGAATCTGCGTGTAAATGAAGAATTGCGCGAGCACCTGACGGCGATTGTGGAGTCTCTTTCGACGGGGTTGCTCGTCATGGACCCAGAGGGTGAGATAACCCGTTGCAATCAGGCCGGCGAGCAATTCCTCGGTCTGGGGCGTGAGCAGATCATCGGCAGGTCTTTAGCCGCCTGCCTCCATGACGCGAAGCTGGACGGTGACGTCTATCCCTTGACGACGCAGCAGGGCGCGGCCGTCACACTCTCTCAACGAGCGTTGCAGACCGGCGACGGGCGGCATGCCGGCAGTGTGCTGTTGATTCACGATGTCACAGCGGTACGAGAACTGGAGGACCGGCTGCAGCGCCGAAATCGGCTGGCGGCCATGGGTGAGATGGTCGGGCGGATTGCTCACGAAATTCGAAATCCCCTCGGGAGTATCGAATTGTTTGCCTCAATGCTGCGCCGTGACTTGACCGGTGTCCCGGCGTTGCGAGGATATGCCGAGCACATTTCATCGTCCGTTCACATGATGGATCGTCTTTTGAGCAATCTTCTGCTCTATACCAAACCCGATTGCTCCCATGGGGCGTGGCATTCGACGGAAGCGCTGATACTCGATGCCCTGACACTCGCCGCCCATGCCGTCGCGAACACCCGAATCGACATTCGCCTGGAAGTCGATCCTCTCGCGTCCCGGATCTGGTGCGACGAGGGGCAAATGAAGCAAGTGCTGTTGAACTTGATCCTGAACAGTATTCACGCCATGCCCGATAGTGGCACGTTGACCCTGTCGGCGATCCTCGCAGAGGAGCAGGCGCCCGGAGGGCCGTCGTTTCGTCTCTCGGTCTCTGATACCGGCGTGGGCATTGCCGCGGCCCAACGTTCGAGAATTTTCGATCCCTTCTTCACCACAAGGGACGAAGGTACCGGATTAGGATTGGCCATTGTCCATGCGATCGTCGAAGCGCATCGAGGGCGGATCGATGTAGAAAGTGTTGAAGGACACGGCGCGACATTTAGGATTGTGTTGCCGCATCGCCGGGAGGCGGATCGCACGGAGACGCCGGAATCGCCCGACCTTGATCGCAGCAACCGGGCCGGTGTCCCTGCCGTGCTCGGCGCGCATCACTTCGTTGAAGAGGAGACTTCGGCATGAGCGAACAGGACACAGCAGACCTCGCGGCGGATGGTTCCGCGCAAGCCGCGCGAATTTTAATCGTTGATGACGATCCATCCATGCGGACCGCGCTTATGGAGTCCATCCGCCGTCTGGGCTATGACGTGCAGGGTGCGATCGATGGCGTCGATGCCGTCGAACAGGTCAGCCGGTACAAACCTTGGTTAGTGGTGACGGACCTGAAGATGCCGCGTCTCGGGGGCCTTGACCTGATTCAGGAGATCAAGCGCCGCTCGCCGCAGACTTTGATGGTCCTGATGACCGCCTACGGGACGGTGGAGACCGCCGTGGAGGCGATGAAATATGGCGCGAGCGACTACATTCTCAAACCGTTTTCCACCGATCTCTTCGAGCGCGTGATCGCCAACCTGAAGGCGCGTGGTGCTGATGCTTCAACGTCGTCGCAGGCGCCGATCGACCAACGGTCTATCCTGACGCAAGACCCGGGTATGGCCCGCCTGCTGAGTACGGTGGAAGGGGTTGCCGCAAGCCAGGCGACGATTCTTATTCATGGAGAGAGCGGTACAGGAAAAGAACTGCTGGCCCGCTTTATTCATAGCAGGAGCCCGCGCGCGCATCGCCCATTTATTGCCGTCAATTGCGCGGCCTTACCGGACGGGCTGTTGGAGAGCGAACTATTCGGCCACGAGCGTGGAGCTTTTACCGGGGCCATCATGAAGAAGCTCGGCAAGTTTGAGATGGCGCATACCGGCACGTTGCTGCTGGATGAAATCAGCGAGATGAACATGGGCTTGCAGGCCAAGTTGCTCCGGGTGATTCAGGAGCGGGAAGTGGATCGGGTCGGAGGCCGGGAACCCGTATCCGTGAACATTCGGGTGATTGCAACGACGAACCGATCGCTCTATCAGGAAGTAGAGCAAGGACGGTTTCGGGAAGACTTGTACTACCGGTTGAATGTGTTTCCCATTACGGTGCCTCCTCTGCGCGAGCGGCCAGCCGACATTTCGTTGCTCGCGAGACATTTCGTGGCGATTTCCGCGTCGCGCAATGGCCTTCCGCTGCCGGCGGTGTCGGCAGAGGCCTATGCGATGCTCCAGGACAAACGCTGGAAAGGGAACGTGCGCGAACTGGAGAACGTCATCGAGCGTGCCGTGCTCACAGCCGGGAACGAACCGATCCTTCCGCGCCACGTGTTGTTGGAATCCGACGGGCAGCCTGTGTCTCCCGCTCCACTCTCATCCACACCCCAACCATCCAGAAACGGGTCGCTGTGGGAAATGGAACGGGAACTGATTTTTCAAACTCTGGCGCGAGTGAGGGAGAATCGTACCCATGCGGCGAAGGAACTCGGGATCAGCATTCGAACCTTGCGGAACAAGCTTCGAGAATATCGAGGGACCGATTGCCAGGCCTCGGCATAATTCGCCGATCCACCAAGGCATGGGTAGAAAACACCCGGCATGTGTTGCCGATCGGCAGATGTGGGGAGCATGCGCCAGTCGGCAGTCTCCACCGTGGCCGCGTCCCTTCTTCTGTCGTCGACGGCATTACGATTGCACCGCTATTCGCGGGTCAGAAACGAAAGGAGGCGCTTCATGACGATTTTTGATCGCACGATGCAATTGCTCCATCGCACGCTGGATCTGCGGCAAGCCAGGCAACAGGTGATCGCCTCGAATATCGCGAACGAAGAAACACCGGGCTATCGCGCCAGCGATCTGAATTTTCAGGATTCATTGCAGGCCGTACAGCGAGGGAGAGATGTCGTCTCGCTTGCGGTCACCCAGGGGCGTCATATTGGTCCGCGCGGAAATCCGATTCAGCAAGTGACGGGACATCTCGGACCAGTCCCTGCGGGGGACTTACCCTTGGATGCCAATTCAGTGAATATCGAGTTGGAGATGGCAAAAATGTCGGATAACGCCATGCAGTACAACAGTGCCGCCTCGATCATGGCGATCCGGTTTCGTCACCTGATGGGTGCGATCCGCGAAGGGCGATAAACAATCACAACCTTCTTCAACGGAGGCTTTTATGGAAATGACAGACAGCATGGCGGTGTCCGTGACCGCCTTAGACGCGCAACGTCAACGGCTCAACGTGATCTCCAGCAACTTGGCCAATGCGCAGTCTACGCATACGCCGGGAGGCGGTCCGTACAAGCGCCGGGATGTGGTGTTCCAATCCACGCGGGTCGCCAGTCCGTTCCAACGGGCGTTCCGGCAGGTATCGACCGGACCGGGAGCTCATTCGCTCGACGGTGTCAAAGTCTTGCGCGTGCAGGAAGACCCAAGGCCTGGCCAGGTGATCTATGATCCGCGCCATCCGGACGCGGACAAGAAAGGGTTCGTGAAGATGCCGAACATCAACGTCATGGAGGAAATGGTGAATATGATGGGGGCATCCCGATCCTACGAAGCCAACGTGCAAGCGATCAACGCGACTCGCGCCATGTGGAATAAGGCGCTGGAGATCGGGAGGTAGTCGTGGATCAGATCAAAGCGATCACCATTCCAACCGTTTCCATCATGGACGGCGCCACCGCCGGTCCCGCGATCGATGGCGCGCATTCAAGTGGATTTGCGAATAGCCTGAAGCAGGCGATCAGTAAGGCCAACGACATTCAACTGGAAGCAAACCAGGCGACGGAAGCGTTGATGACCGGCCAGACACAGAATATCCATCAGACGATGGTGGCCTTGCAGGAAGCCGATGTGTCCTTTCAGCTGATGATGCAGATCAGGAACAAGTTGGTGTCGGCGTATGACGAAATTCAGCGGATGCAGATTTGACAGGATGCTGAAAAAGCCCGCCAGCGTAAGAAGATTGTTATTTGGTTTGTCTGGTCTATTTGGTTTTTTGGTTGAACGAAACTAACCAAATGAACCAGAGAAATCAGATAAACAAAACAAACCAGTTTGAGCCTCCTGTGAGTGTGGTTCCTGTTGTTCCAAACGTGTGGATCATGTCAGCTAACGAGGAGTAGGGTCGATTATGCTGTCTAAGTTTTCGATCAATCAACGCATGATCATTCTGGTCGCGCTGGCCGGGTCTATTGCCGGTCTCATCGCCATCGCGCTCTGGACTCAGCAGCCGGACATGCAGGTGCTGTTCACAAACCTGAATCCCGAGGATGCGTCGGGGATTGTGGACAAGCTGAAAGAAACGAAAGTTCCGTATGAGACGACCGGCGGAGGAACCACCGTCCTCGTTCCCAGCGCACAAGTCCACGAGTTACGATTACAGCTTGCCACACAGGGGTTGCCTCATGGAGGAGGCGTGGGCTTTGAAATCTTCGACCGAACCTCGATCGGCATGTCGGATTTCGTCCAGAAGCTTAACTATCGCCGTGCGCTGCAAGGTGAGCTGGCGCGAACCATTGCTCAAATGCCTGAAATCGAACGAGCCCGCGTTCATCTTGCCACCCCGGAACGTCGATTGTTCTCCAACGATGAGAACCGGGCGCGTGCGTCGGTCGTCGTGTCGTTGCGGAACGGACAGGCGCTTGCCAAGACGCAAGTAAATGGCATCGTTCATCTCGTCGCGAGCAGCGTCGAAGGACTTCAAGTAAAGGATGTGACGGTGGTGGATGGACATGGACGGCTGCTTTCGTCGGCGTCGGGGAGCGACGATGCCGCGGGACTCACCGGATCGCAGTTGGAGCATCAGCGGACGCTTGAAAAGGATATCGAGACACGCATCCAGACAATGTTGGAACGAATCGTCGGGGTCAATAAAGCCGTGGTGCGCGTGTCGAGCATTCTCGACTTTCGAAAAATCGAAACGACCGAAGAGCGATTCGATCCGAACAGTCAAGTCGTACGGAGCGAGCAGCGGGGTCAGGAAAAGGCCAACGGGTCCAATGGTGTATCCGGCGGTGTGCCGGGCGTCCAATCGAATGTGCCGGACGGGACGACGGCCGAGCCGGCTCAAACGAGCTCGAGCGCCAATCAGACGAAGAACGAAACGGTGAATTACGAAATCAGCCGGACGGTCTCCCGGGTGGTGGAATCCAGCGGCAGCATCAAACAACTGTCCGTGGCGGTTCTCGTCGATGGCATGTACGAAACAGTTAAGACGGCTGGCAGTGTGAAATCCGCGACCGATGCGGCGAAGACCTATGTCGCTCGGTCGGAAGAAGACATGAAACGCATTGAAGAGATCGTCAAAAAAGCCATGGGCTATTCGGCGGAGCGGCAGGATCAAGTCCAGGTCACCAACGTGCAGTTTGATATCGCGACGGAAGACCCGCCTGTGCAGGGAGTTGAGGCGTCGGCAGAGTCGACAAATTCCTTCATGCCCTATCTTCGCTATGGGGTGGGAGGAGGCCTCTTTCTCCTGATCCTCTTCATGGTTGTGCGCCCCCTCATGGCCATGCTGGGGACAGTGGGGTCATCGAGCGACGGGGCGACGCCGCCGCTGCCGGCGTCGGTAGATCAGGTCGAAGCGGCATTGGCGGGAAAGCCTCGCTCACAGATTGTGGACATGGCCCGGAGCAATCCTGATTCCACGGCCTTGGTCGTAAAGCAATGGTTGAAGACCAATCCCTGAGGTCAATATAGCGATGGCGATCCAACTCAGCGGTGAACAAAAGGCGGCGATTCTGCTTAAGGCGATCGGGGAGGACGCCGCTGCCATGGTCATGAAGAGCCTCGATCCCAAAGAGATCCGCCGTCTGGGAGCTTCCATGAACACGACGGCGAATATCACGCGGGAAGAAGAATCGATCGTCATCGATGAATTTGAGAAGGCGAGCGCGAGCGGCCAGGTGACGTTCCATGGCAGAGAATATATCAAGACGATTCTGTCGAAGGCCCTCGGTTCCGACAAGGCCAACCGTTTGCTCGAGTCCATGACCAGCAAGGTGTATCCGGGACTCGATGCGATGAAGTGGGTCGATGCCAAAGCTGTCTCACAAATGATCAAAACCGAGCATCCCCAGACGATCTCCGTGATCCTGGCGCACATGGATCCGGATCAGGCCGGCGTCGTCATGCTCGACTTGCCTGAATCCCTGCGGGCGGATGTCGCCTTGCGCCTCGCGACGATGGAGGATTTGCAGCCGAGCGTCCTCGAAGAACTCAGCGAGGCCTTGCAGAGTTCACTCGTGACGAGTACCGGCAATCGTGCGACGAGCGTCGGAGGCGCCGAAGCGATTGCGGATATTCTGACGACCCTCGACAAAGCGACGGAGGGGGGCATCATGTCGAAAATCGCAGAGCGCGATCAAACATTGGCCGACACGATCCGGGGATTGATGTTCGTCTTCGACGACTTGGTCAAACTGGATGACCGCGGCATGCAAGAACTCATGAAAGAGGTTAGTAAGGAAGACCTGCCTGCGGCGTTGCGCGGAGGGAGTCCGGAAACCAAGGACAAGTTCTTCAAGAACATGTCGGCTCGCGCGGCGGAGATGTTGAAGGACGACATGGAAGCCCGGGGGCCGGTGAAGGTGGCGGATGTCGAGAAGGCCCAGCAGAACATCCTCAAAGTCTGCCGGAAGCTCGAAGAGGAAGGGCGTATCGTGATTGCCGGCGCCGGTGGGGCGGAGGCGATGCTGTAAATGGAACAGGTTGCGAACGGCCACGCCATACTCGCTCAGCCGTCCCTTAGTCTCGGCTTTCACCGGGAGAGTTCGATTTTAGTCGTCGACGATGAGGAGGCCATCCGGGAACTACTGGTGACGCTGTTGCAAGCGGCCGGGCATCGCGTGCGTGCGGTGGGATCTGCACGGGAAGCCCGCGCCGCATTGCAAGAGTCTCCGGTCTCGCTCCTGATGACCGACGTCAAATTGCCGGACCTGGACGGCATTACGCTGTTCCAGCAAGCCTGCGAGCTCGATCACCGCATGATGGGCTTGGTGATGACGGGATACGGTACCGTGGATCTTGCCGTGCAGGCGATGAAGGCGGGCGCAGCCGAGTTTCTCGTGAAGCCATTCGAGAACGAAGTGCTCCAGCGCACCGTGAATCGCCTGCTGGATCTGTATTACCTGCGTTCAGAAAATACGGTTCTGAAGCAAGCGGTGATCCGTGCCTCGGGGGTTCGCTGCCGCAGTCTTGCGCTGACCGATTTCGATACGGGCGATCGCTTTGTCGGCGACCAGGGTCTCTCGGACTACGATCAAGGTGTTGCGGAGGGTGAACGGCGAGCAGGCGAGCGAGTCGCGGCAGCGAGACAGCAGGAGCAGCGGCTCCTGGCCGACGCGGTTCGTCGCTTCGACGACGCTCGGGTATCGCTGCACCAGACCGTCGAAGATGACGTGACGGCATTGGCCTTTAGTCTGGCGACACGGATCCTGCGTGACACGATTCTCGAACGTCAGGATGCCGTGCTCGCATTGTTGAAGTCGGCCTTAGCGACAGTTCGAGAGGCGGGGGTCGTCACTGTGCGGACGCATCAGGCGGATGTTCCGGTCCTTGAAGCGGCTCGCGCGGAATTGCGACGGGATTATTCTCCGGATTTTGCCATGCATGTCGAAGGCGATACATCTCTGACCCGTGGAAGTTGTGTGGTTCAATTCACGAATCGATTGGTCGATGCCTCGCTGGATACGCAGTTGCTGCGACTTGGAGAGGTCTTACAACAGCGAGGCCGCCGTGCATCTCGTCGATCTGATTGATCAAACAAATCCGCTCGTGGTCATGGGCCGTGTTGCCCAGGCCGTAGGGATTGTGATCGAAGGCTATGGTCCCATGACATCGGTCGGCGAGCTGTGCGACGTCACACGCGAGGATGGAGAAGGAACCGTGCCGGCAGAAGTGGTCGGGTTTCGCGGCGATCGAGTGTTGCTGATGCCGCTCGGTGAAATGCGCGGCATCGGGCCCGGCAGCCGGCTGCTTATGAAAGGAGATTGCGCCTCCGTTCCAGTCGGCCTGCAACTACTCGGCCGTGTACTGAATGGGCTTGGGGAGCCATTAGATGGGCGTGGCCCCCTCATGACGGAACACCGATACCCGTTGCATGCCGCGCCGATCAATCCACTGAAGAGGCCCCGCATCGCGGAACCGCTCGACCTGGGTATTCGAGCGATCAACGCCTGTCTGACTTGCGGCCGTGGTCAGAAGGTCGGCATCTTCGCCAGTTCCGGTGTCGGAAAGAGCGTGTTGCTTGGGATGATCAGCCGCTACACGAAGGCCGATGTGAATGTGATCGCCCTGATTGGCGAGCGCGGACGGGAAGTCAACGAATTTCTGGAGCGCGATTTGACCCCTGAAGCGCTCAGCCGCTCGGTGGTGATTGTGGCGACGTCGGATCAGCCGCCACTCGTGCGATTACGGGGCGCATTCATCGCCACGGCTATTGCAGAATATTTTCGCGATTGCGGCAAGCAGGTTCTCCTGATGATGGACTCGCTCACCCGTCTGGCCCATAGCCAGCGCGAAGTCGGACTCGCCATTGGAGAGCCGCCGACCACGAAAGGGTATACCCCCTCTGTGTTTACCATGTTGCCCAAGCTCCTGGAACGAGTCGGAACCGGGCCCGGTACCGGCGCCATTACGGGGCTCTACACGGTGCTCATGGAGAGTGACGAACTGTCCGACCCCATCGCAGAAGCGGTCCGTTCGATCCTGGACGGCCATATCGTGCTGTCGAGGCAGTTGGCCGCGCGCAACCACTTTCCGGCCATCGATCTCTTGAACAGCACCAGCCGGGTGATGAAAGACATTGTGGGGCGCGACCACTATACCGCAGTGCGCTCGATGATCGAGCTTCAGGCACGGTACCAACAATCCGAGGATCTCATCCTGCTTGGCGCCTATAAGGCGGGCGCGAATCGCGATCTCGACAAAGCCGTGGGGGCTCAAGATGGCATCAATGCGTTTCTTCGTCAGGATATCGAGCAATCCGTTCCGATCGGCGCCGCGATTCAAGAGTTACTGGCACTGGCGAAGGCGATTGCATGAAACTCGATGCGTTGCGACGCTATCGCACCCAGCTGGAAGAGGTTGCACGGATCGATCTCTTTCGTCTGCGTCAGGAGATTCAAGATGCCGAAGCGCACGCTCGCCGGCTCGACGCGCACATGAGACTCGCGATGGATGCGTATCCGGCTACGTCCGGTGTGGACGTGACACTGGAAGAATTTCTGGTGTGGCAATCTCGCTGTGTCGGCGCCATCACGCAGCTGGCGGCGGCTCGGCAAGTGGAAGAGCAGCTGCGAGAGACATGGAGTCAGAAGCAGGATGCCCTGCGCGAGGTCATGCAGGATCGCCGAAAACTCGATCAGCTGGCCGCACGCCGGCGGCAACAACGCCTGCTTGTCCAACAGAGAGTCGAGCAGATAGAAATGGATGAGGCGGCGCGGCGTGTGAGTGTCGCACATGACTATGTATAAGGATTCAGGCGATCAGCATCAAGATTGTCGTACCGATTCACCGTCTCGTGCGGGGAGGAGCGTGTCTGCTTCCAGCGCGTGGATCGGCCGAATGGCGGCCATCGGCGTTGGGATCGGAGTGATCGTCGCGTCGTCTTGGACGATGACCGAACTTGTCAAAGCGTCTGCTGAGCAGGCGGTGGACTCCCAGCGGCCTTCGACGGGCTTGCCGGTTTCCGTTCCCGGCGAGGATGCTCAGTCTGGATCGGTATCGGCAACACCGGTCAAGAATCCGATAGGTGAATCACCTGCACAGGCGGCAGAGCCGTTCCAAGGACCGGCGCTCATCGTACCGGAGGAAATGGTTGCCATGTTCCAACAGCGCAAGCTGGATTTGGAGCATCGTGAGCAGGCGGTTCGCACAGCAGAGGGGCAGCTCGCATTGTTGAAAGCCGAGGTCGAGCAAATTTTGAGCAAGGTCGAGGCGGTAGAGCAGCGCCGACTCGGGCAAGAGAAAGTCACCTCGGGTAAACCAGCGTCAACCGGTAAACAGGCGACCGACCAACGGACACAGCAGCTTGCGCAGCTGGCAAAGATGTATGAAAGTATGCCTCCGGAAGAGGCCGCCGCACGACTCGAACGAATGGCGGATCGGAAGGCGCTGGACATTCTCCGTCTCCTGAAGACCAAATCGGCCGGAGCGATTCTGTCGCAAGTGAAGGCCGACCGCGCGGCGAAATTGAGCGAAGAGTTTCTCACCGTGCATTAGGAGTCGATCCGGCATCAGCCGTTCTACGAAAGCGAATGATACGAAGGCAGCTGGTGTGTTCGCGACCATCACAACGTCCCACTGAATTCCAGTAGGTACAGTTGAAACCTCTCAAAGAGCCCGCGCTAGCCATGCATCGATCCCGCTCTGTCCCAAACATTTACATTCCGTCAATCGCACCATAGCAAGACCCTCCCCGGCCTTCTTTCCTAAATGGGTCCCATCTGCGATGGAGTCCACTCGTAGGGCTGGATGGCGGAGCAAGGGAATCGTCTTAAGACTCGTGTGACGAATGACCAGCATTCATTTGGATGAGAGAAATGAGCAGTTCACGGATCTTCCCCGCCGCGCTCGCATTGATCTTGGCTTCCTGCTCCAACAGGCGTTGGACTTACAAGGAACGCTTGCCAAGTTCAACCCTTGTCCAACATAAGGAAAGGATTGTTAAATCGACGAAGAAATGTGACATGCGGTGTGTGGTCGCAGCGGAGGGATCTGGTTCGCAGTCGTGAATTGGTGGTTCAAAAAACTACTGACTGCCGCGATCATCCCCCAGTGCGCGAATGCATTCATCGCTAAGCTCCCGTGAAAAACATGGTATTGGACTGGCCGCAGCTTAATGGAAACTGTCTTGAAAATCGACCGAAGTACTCCGCTTTCTAGGTGGGATTTTGGCTCTATTGGAGTGCGGATCAACCCACAGTCCGTTCTTCGCATCTCGTGCCTCCTTCTCTAACCTCTCAATGACCGCATCGACCGGCGCATATTTCCGGTACCATCAGCACCAGCCAGTTCTGACCAATGCGTGATTGACGTACGTGCCATCGTCCAAGAACACATCCGCCAACGTCCGCCGGTACCTGTCCTGGCCATGGATGACATCTCTCCCGAAGACGAATGCGGACGCCGCCTGCGTCGCTCGGGCACCGAAGGCGTGGCCTTTCTCAGGACAGTCGATGCCGCTGAGGCAGACACGCTCAGGATGGGTGTTGTGGAGGACTTCAATCGTGTCGCCGTCGAGCACCGAGACAACGGGACCGGTGAAGTCAGCGAAGCAGACAGAGAGGAATAGAAAAACGGCAACACTTGCCAGGAGCAGTCGTGTCACTGCACGATCACTTCTTGCCACAGGCCACTGTCCACAGAGTTTGCACAACACTCTCTGGGCCAACCGGTCCCCAGGTGCTTTCGTCTGACCTCTTCACCTCTTTACCGCCTTCCATATTGCCGGAGAACTCCGAGAATGAAAGCACGCGGCGGCGTTTTCCGGCACAGTCGTATTCCTCTTGCCCTTTGACGGACAACATCAAGTGGCCCCCCACAGTTTGTGTAGTCTTGAAGTCGAAGAGGACCCACATCGTCACCATCTCATCCTGCCGACTCATCGTGTCAAGATTGACGTATACCGTCACATCTCCTTGTTCATTCCCAGCGACCTTCACCCACTCCGCATACACGGGCCCACTACACAGGAGTACCAGGAGTGTGATCAGGACCCAGACACCCAGACAGTAGAAGAATGGCTGTCTACAAACCCGTTCAGTGAGAGCGGTGACAGCGCGTTGCACGGAAAAGCCATGGGATGGAAGCGAGAAGGTCATAGTTGCCTCACGGGGAGGCGTATTATGGGAGGGAGGCGAAGGAAGGCGCAAGCGACGAAGGGGGCATTCATAATACTGATCGGATGGGGACTCTCTTGCGAGGTCGTGCGAGGGTCATGGGTTTCTTCACTCTGCAGTACCAGTACATTGATAGTGCTTGACTCCCAGCCTGATTGCGCCCAGAGTGATCTTGCGAGGTGTGAAGCTCGCTGACTGTCCCATCTCTTGCGCTTCCGATCCTTCTGGGCGTGATCGATTCTGCAGTCTCCCCCTTATTCCCATCTCATAGATTTCTCTGAATGAATGCCTGTCTCTTGTCTGCTAAGGCAGACATGACGAAGGTCTTCCCTCAGAAAAGCGGCCAATAGAGAGGAGTATGGGTATGCTCTACTATCCATTCGTTTCTTTCAGCGAATCTGATTCTCTTCATTTCGATCATGTTCTCGTTTCTCGTGGGGATGATGGCCCTATACCTATATATCTCCGGTGCGTTTACACGGACAGTTCCGAACTGGTGAGGAGAAACACGACCATGATCACTAGAGCAGAAGCCGCGGCATTGCGCGTCACGTGGAAGGCGCGAGCCGGTACCCTCACGTGTCTGCATCACTACCTCTTCCTGGACCGGATCACCTCCAAGCGTTCAACGAAGAACTACCTTTGTATGGACTGTGGCGCGGCTGTGGTGGGGCCTTCACTCCGTCTGCGGAAAACGAGCCCCGTCTTTCCCCGCCTAGGTGAGGGGCGTCAAACCGATCGGGTGCGTGATGTAGATGTCTAGGTTTCTTCCTAGTTCTATGACCCACCGACACCTGTACAAGTGGTGGCCATGCCCATCCTCGGTGCTCATGTTCCGCTGGGTCTTGTGATGATCAAACGCAGTCGATTGTTGAGGGAGCGATGAGAGAACCCGCCGACGACAGCAAGAAACTTCTTCCTCTCTTAGTGGTGATCGCCGTTGTCATCATGCTCTTAGGGGGACTCATCGGGCTCGTCAAAAGAAGGACAGTTCCCAATGACGCCCTCACGAATCAGCAGGTCATCATGGAGCGATACATCAAGGAACAACGGGATACCCTGGCTGTGATACTGCCGGAGCGGGAACCGCGATAGTCTGTAGGTGGGGAGCGTGAGAAGGATTCGGTCTGGAGGAACGTACACAGATGGATGAGATTGGGCAGGCTCAGATAGCCTGAAAGGGATCTCGGGTATTCGCCGCTACCAATTCACCGCAAGCAGTATAGTGATAGTTGTCCGTCAAATAGTGGTCGTTATCATGTTCCAATTCCAGCTGCTGATGTGGACACGGTCGCTCCGCTCTCTCTGCCCACGTCGCGCGGAGTGCGGCCGCTTGCCTCTTGGTCATGACGTTCCCACCCAAGGTTTCTAGCCGATCACGTTGGCTACTGATTCATCATCTACCACATTGGCATCAACTGAGCGCGAAGGGCGTAGATTCCAGACCGCACTCGCTTGGCGGGGAGAATCCGGTTGGTGGCGCTAGCTCACACTTGCTTGACGTGTATGTGCTGCTCCATTTATTGTGTGCCGAATCACGAGTCCGTCACAGGAAGTTGGTCTGGAGTGACGCACATCCCCTTGAAGAAGCCGTATACCACCCCTCAAATTTTCCGCGTTGAGCTGAACGCCGAGCAGGCCATTTTAACCGCCTGCAGTCTGATGACACAAAGCGCTAGGAATGGTGGGAACAGCCGGTGCAATAATCTACTCTTGCCCTGCAAACGATTCTCGGTGAACTTAGGGGATAGCGGGCCGCGGGCTTCGTAGTGCAGCTTTCACATTCTCTTCAGAGTAACTCGCGGGGCACTTCTAAATCTGAACGACGTACACGATCTTTCAATCACGAATGGTTATGTCGACCCCAGGCGCATTCTCGGCCAACCCCGCACCAGCAATAATTTCTCCATCCATGGTTGTAATCTTATACGCACACCACTCGATATAACCTGGCATGCTAATGGTGCGATTATCCCTTGTGTGGTTATGTATATGGCCAAAGTATGCCGTACGTACGGTGCTTGTTTGATCGTCCTTTACGGTAACTTCCGAATCTCTAAAGTCGAGACTGGAATTATTGATGATGGTGATCGCAATAGTGACATCCAGGAACGTGCGCTTTTTCATCGCTGACCGTTGGCCTTGGAGTACGAGTACCTTGCTTTCTGACATACTGCCTCCTGGGTTATTTATGTGAGGAATGGTGAGCGTGGTCGGACTCGATCATTAGTTACGAATAATATCAAGTGTTCACCGAGGAAATGAAACAGTGTTCAATTTTCCTCGTTTCTTCCCCTCGTCAGAAGCCCCCTAGTCCACCGAAAATCCTGCGACCTGGCCGTCAATGATGAGTTGGCCATAGGCGATCCCTTGAAGATCGGCTTCCGCTTCCGTCTGGGAGGTGTGTGCAGTTGCGAACGGGCGCGCGGTCATTCGTCTAGCACCTGTAGAGCAAAGTACTGCAACAGTGCTAGCAGAGCATTGTGTAACATAAGGTGCGCGAGGAGTGGCTGGGGTGAAAGGAGCTACAGGCGCCAGACCGTATGCAGTTGTTCAGGAGACCAGAACTTGAACAGGGACAGACAGGTCTTACATAGACAATCTGGAGCTCTATCACGGATCGGCTGCCAGGCAGGAATGCTCTTGCACCAGCACTCGGGCAGGGGGCCGCACATTCGAACGGCACGGCACAATGGGCACAGTGTTTTCCATACGCCACTGCGAATCAGCCCAAAAACCACAGAAGAATCATCGCACACGTCGCGGCAATGGGAGCCAGCAAGAGGAGCACGTCTCGTATCAGTGTATCAATAAAGTCTTGACGGCGACGCCAGAGGCTCATGATGGGCACCTCGATTAGGGGTACATCTATGGAAGTTATAACTCACTGGCTTATCGGCGGGCTGTTCACTATTGACCACTTTTGTTTGGCAAAAATATGTGCCGTCGGCAGTGACGCAGAAGCTCGCGGTGCGAGGAATGGCCGGGATGAACAGAGAGGGATCAGTTTGAACAGAGCGGACATGGCTTTGATTTGTCGTGATGCGTCCGGCAGTACGGGATCACCTCTCGTTCCAGATCTTTGGCATAGTAGAGAATGGCTTCGCATTCCTCGCTGCACAACGACCCATTGTTTTGGCGAGCAAATCCAATGAGTCGTTCGCAAGTGCGCATGAATTCCTGGACTTCCTTTCTGCGCTTCTCATCCTTGAGTTCCATAATGGAAATGCTACCAGTTAAAACAGACAACTACACTCTAGAGGCACCCAGGAACTCATGAACTTCGAACAATTCCCGCAAACCTTTATTCAACGAAACACCAAACAGGGAGGGCTGGGGCGATGGCGCAGATTATCCGGCGCGATTTGAAAAGGCCCGGCCTCGTTCGAAGCCGAGCCTTCAGATTCCGTCATGGTCACACGATTTGCACGGGGCTGGTCGTGCGCGCTGTGTTTCCATGGCGGTTTCCTAAAGTGAGGTGAGTCTATCAAAGACCGGAACTGGGCCTACTCGGAAGAACCCGAGTTTCGGCAAATATAGGACGAACATCATTTTCCTAAGATCAAATCATCCCAGAAGTACCACAGCACACCGAGAATCGTCAGGATTGCCGGCGCCAGCAGGATGAACGTCCAGAAGTTCTGAACATCAAACCGTCTCATGATGAGGTCCCTCTCCATGAACATCACGCCAGAGGTATATGTTCTCAAAAGAAAATAGAGTTTGGTGCTAGAACAATCCCGAGATCGGGAAATATCAAAGGTATTGACGGGAACCGCGAATCTCGCGGTGCAGCTGGGATGTCGAAGTGGTACCGTCGCTGGCGCAGGAATTTACAGTGCCCAATAGGAGAAATTCACCCATGGGCCGGAGGCGCTCTGACACCCATCGGACGACACCATGCTATTCCGGCTTCAGCTTACTCAACAGATCGATGCAGCTGAACTCGATCAGGTCTCGATCGTCAGGCGGGAGTGGGCCGCGTGCCAAGCGCTCATGAACAGCTTCAGAAGTCCAGAATGGTGAGACGCGGGTTGTTCCCATGACCCCGGACGTATTTGACACCTTCGTCGAATTGCACCACGAGCGACGCCTAGACACTCCACGAGTCTTCCTGTATAACGAAAAGCCGTGGAAGAACCCCAGAACAGCCTTTGCGGCGGCTTGTCGTAGGGCAGGGATTACGGGCCTCCGGTTCCACGATCTCCGGCATTGTGCAGCAACGAACTTAAGGCGAGCTGGGGTTGATACGATGACCGCCATGAAGATCATCGGCCACAAGAGCGAACAAATGCACAGGCGGTATAATTCGATCAAGTCAGAAGACCTGCATGAGGCCGCTGCGAAGCTTCAGAAGTATACGGCTAACACGGTAATAACACTTGCCTCCTCGCCAGCATCGGGGCAAGGTGTAAGTGATTGTAATTCCAATGTCGGGGCGTAGCGCAGCCCGGTAGCGCGCCTGCTTTGGGAGCAGGATGTCGGAGGTTCAAATCCTCTCGCCCCGACCAGACATTGCAAGTACTTACGTTTTATATTTGCTTGAAAAGTAACTTGGGGGCACAGGCGGGGGAACAATCCACGCTGAAGCATGGACTCATCACAGTAGACGCTAAGTCCCTATATCCACCTCATGCCGACTAAATCTGTTCCCTCGGAGCACTTCCCAATTGAATGGTATTGCCTCCGAAAACACTAGTTTTCTTGAGACTTGATAAACGCGCTGCTTGGGAGAAGAAAGTTTAAGCCTTCATTTCCTCCAGCGTGCGGTAAGCAACCTTCTTAGCGATTTCTGACCTCTTCTTGGCCGATAAACTCTTTAGCCCTCGCCTTCCCTCCCTTGAGCCCTCCTAGGCGTCCAAGAGCGACAGCGGCAGGGGTTCTTTAGGGGTATTGGCGGCTTGGCTGGCTTCTTGGCAGGTTTCCCATTGCGGAGAGGGTCGATAGATTCACTGGCGGTCACAGCTTTGAGGATTTCAAAGGCCGTGACGTTCACATCGGATGATTTATTTCTTTTTGCCATGATTCTTCTTCCAGATATCAAGGGATATTTGTAGGCCACTTATGGTTAAAGACAGAAAATTTAATTCCCGGTCGGTGAGGGATCGCTTTTGCTGGAGGTATTGGTCCAAGGAAAAGCTCGCCAATACAAAGCTAGCGAGTACGGGGTGGCCTCATCGTTATCAGCCATGCGGTCAATAGTACAGTTCGGGTTCATTCTTGCTCGCTCATTTGTTGACTGCGTCCACCAGAACAGCGACAAGCGAATTATCGTCGCCAAAGACGACAGTGCGACCTCGTCATGTATTTCGAATTCTCAGAGCCAGTAGCATCCTTCTAACACCACACCATCTACCATTCTCCTAATCATCGACTGACTTCGTCACCACCGGACCTCCACCAATGCGATAGACAGAGAACGCAGAGGAATGGCCGGGTAAATGAGCCGAAAGGCTCAATTGATGAATCAGGTTATCACGTCTCTTGGCCATTGGTGCAGACACCGTGGATTCTGACAGGCCCACAGAGGGGAAATAGGATAGATCCACGCAGGTTTCACCTCAGAGGAATGACATTTGGGGCATGCAGGATATGGCCATTTCATCAGCTCCATTTCATCCATGCCAGGTAAGATGTGGGCTATGCGATGAAATGGCTCGGCCTCTTTCGAAGCCGAGCCTTCAGATTTCGCCAGGGTCACACCGACAAATGCCGGGGGGATAACCGTACATGTGCAGTATTCCCATGGCGTGCCCCTCGTTTGCAGTCTACCCAACACCGAAGCTGGGCATACTCGGAAAATCCCCAGTTTGGGATCATTTTCCCAATATAAATATTGTTATTTAATCGGACGCTATGATAAGGAAAACATCGCATTCCCATTCGCACTCTGGCGTATTGTCGAACATCAGCATCGGAATCCGCGATGAAAGCCAAACGGGGTTCGACAAAAACACAGGTCGGAAGAAATCTCTCCAGACACAAGAAACAATGGCAACTGAAGCTGTATGTCGCCCGACAGTCGGCAAAGTCTCTGCTGGCCCTCGCCAATCTGAAAGAGATATGCGAGACGCGCCTAAAGGGCGACTATCATATCGAAGTCATCGATGTGCTCAAGAAGCCGCAACTAGCCAAGAGCGATCAAATCTTGGCGGTCCCCACGCTCATACGCGCACTGCCTGAACCGATTCGAAGAATCACCGGCGACCTCTCCAACACCGAGCATGTTTTGGTGAGATTGGACTTGACGGCGCGGTAGTCTGCCCTCACACCGCACCTCCACGGCCACCTTCATTGAGCAGCTGCACCTCCCTCTAACCCGTATAAAAATGCAAAATGAGAGTCGAGAGGATTTGAAGCCGACGAGTGCCGACCGCCCCCTACATGCCGAAATATCGTGAGTAGAAAGGTTTTTAACTGTGGCTGCGGCTGCTCTTCGCGATTGAAGAGCGGTCTGTAATCTTCTGTACCACGAGTTTGGCTTCTGCTTCGTCCAATCCTGCACCAAGCCGATAGGTCTTGGCGTCATAATCAAAGGCGACCAGCCCTCCTCCAAGCCCCAAGAACTCTAGGCTGGCAGAGTAATTCCACGCGTTGGATCCTCTCGCACTTACACGCAGGTCACGAACGTGTGTGAGATCATATTCCTTACTAAACCCATAACCACCAATATCTCGGCGTGTCGTCAGGGTGTCTCCGTGCATGGTAATGATCTGTCGCCCCATCAGATTCCAGAGCCATAAGTAAACGGCAAACGCTCCACCAGCCGACCACACCCCTAACCACGCAAGAACAAAAACCTCACTTATGCCAGTGATCTCACCTTTTAGGAACTGAATGGGAACCATAATCTCACCAGCTGCCCACATACACAGCCAGAATCCCATAAACAAGATGATAAACCAGTTACGTTTTGGAGGAATGAGAAGACCGAGTCCGCCTGGACCATCAGTCACAGTCACTCGAGAAGCCGAAGGGTTAATCTTGGCCATGTGAGGCTCTCTGGCAAGTCATACGTACATGTTCTTTCAGAAGGTTGGATGAAAAAACCTCGCGATCACAATCCTCCGAGGAGGGGATGCGAACGAGTGTCAGGAGGGTTTTCCTTCCGCGTCGTTGGCGTGGCTGGTTGAGGGGCTCCCCGGCGACGGTGTTGTATTGAGGACTTGCTGAGCATGGGTCGCCGCCTCTTCCCAGGTCTTAAACCGCCCTTCCTTCATGGAGTTCTGGACCATGGACACGATGTCTGGGTGCTGCTGTTCTTTGGCCCACTTGGCGAATGCGATTTTCCTGTCCGCCTCCTCCTGCTCACGGCGCCGGATCTTGTGTAGGGCTTGAACAAGCCAGATCATGAAGATGACAATGCCAATGAAGATCAGTTCCATTCTCGACCCTCTCTTTCTCTCTGCTCGCGAAGAAGGCTCCTCGGAATTATAGCGGCGCATTGCACAGGGAAGCGACTATAGGGACGAATCGAGAAGGTCATGGGAGCCTCAAAGAGAGGCCCATTCTAGAAAGGTACCGATCAAACCACAAGATGGGCAGGCAGGCTGCCTTGCGCACCGATGTAGTCGTCATGACCGGGGAAGACATCACCTTCAAATTCATTGAACATTCTGAACTGCCGCATGGCTCAGCTGCCCAACGCTCTCTGCTCATCAAGTGATTGAGCAGCCGTTGGACCAAAGAGGTCAAAATGTTCCATTACGCAGAACGACGCCCACCGTAGAAGGGCTAACGTGTGTATTACTTTTTTACTTGAGGAACGACTTGGCGTATTCTAGCGGGCATGAAGCGATGGTATCTGTTTCTGATACCTGTCCTGGTCGGATTGGGGATTGTGGCGTACTTTGCCGTCAGATGGATTACTCCGACTATTTTTTTAGACGGTGTGGGTAAGGACAATCGCGCAAAACATACGCAGAGTGAAGCTGGGAAATCGTCGGATGGCCACGCTGTCCCTAGAGAAATACTGAAGCTGCGATACGAGCAGCAACTTCGATCGCTGACCGAACGAGAAGATGGAATAAAGATACAGGATGTGCCGAACGGAGTGTATGGCTTCGCCATGTGTGATGTCGCAGCCCTAAGGGCGAAACGTGACAACACATCCTCGTTGGAGATTCATAAGCATGGCGGCATCGTGTACTACGTCGGGTATGCATCGGAAGAAGACATCAAAAAGTATCTGACTCGTCAAAAAAACTTCCACATTCTCACGTCCTTTCAATCGAGGGATGGCGCGGCAACACTGTTCGAAATCCCCGTTGAGTTTGTCTCAAAATGCGAGGAGCACCAGGTGAAAGATGGCTATCGTTTTGATCTGTTTGTGACCACGATCCCTGAGTTGCACATGTAAGAAACCGTCGTTGTTTGATATTCAGTCTCTCTCGGGCGTGCAGACAATGCCGTGCTTGACCAACAGGCCCACAAAATGTCACAAAACGAGGAACACATCTCTAGCTGAAGAGATGGCTCCTTCTTGGATCTTAGACAATCAGGCTCGCGCCCGTAGCTCAGTCGGATAGAGCATCAGCCTTCTAAGCTGAGGGTCGCTGGTTCGATTCCAGCCGGGCGCACCACCAGAGCCAGTTTACAGCCATCATCTTCTTCATAGCCCCTCCGTGTAGAACCTGTGTAGAACTTTCGCGCAGGTTTTTTCACATCTCACCAAAGGGGGCCATCATGGCAAAGCAAAAGACATCGGATACCGAAAACAACGGTCGCAACTGGCTGGAAACGCCGATCACCGAGGACATCCTGTTTCGCGGAAAGGATGCGCACGGTCGAGCGGGTTGGTTCCTTCGATTAACCGTGACCGGTCTCTATCCTCGGAGGATTGGTCCCTACGCGACGAGAACCAAAGCCCTTGAGGTCTTGGCGTGGTTTGTGGCTGATATCGAGCTGGGGCAGTTTCTTGATCTGGAGAACGAAGTGAAGGAAACGCAAGCCTACATCGTCGAAGGGGTGCCGACGCTGAAAGGGGTGCAGCCATGACGATTCAAGAACTCATTGAGCAGTACATGGCCAGCCTACCGAAAGGCCGAAGGAAGACCAGATTGGAATTCATTGCCCGATGGTGGAACGGGCAGTGGGGGCCGGCTGAGGTCGAGAATCTGACACACGCTGCGATTGCCGACATGGGCTATATGCTCGTGAGCCAGGGAAACCGAGAAACCACAATGATGCATTATCTGCGGTTTCTCCGTCAGGCATGCGCCTGGGGCGTCACGGCGGGGCATCTGCTCCAGAACCCCTGTGCAGGGTTGCCGCTCCCCAAGGAGCGTCCAGCACGGTATCGAATCCTGACCGACGTGGAAGAGGAACGACTCGCGATGGCCTTGGGCGCGCCGGCCAAAGATTGGATGCGATTTGCACTGCTCACCGGTTTGCGTCCCTCTGAACAATTTCCCCTTCGCTGGGCCGACGTGGATCTCTCGCAAGGTGTGATCCTCCTCACGCAGACCGCGACGAGGAGCGTTGTAACGCTCACGCTGCCCTCGGAAGCGGTTCAGCTTCTGAAACAATGGCGCATGTCGAACGACGGGCTGTGGGTCTTCCCGAACCCTTATAACGCCCGTCTCCCGATGGATTTCCGTACCTTCTGCCTGCGGATCTGGGATCCGGCTGTGACTGCCTCTCAATTACCTCGACTGACATGGAAGGATTTGCGACATACCTGCGGGGCTCGATTGGTTCAACAAGGCCTCCCGCTTTCGTCCATTCAGCACGGGCTCCGCGTCTCTGATAAAAAGTACGCCCGTCGGTACCGGGCCTCACTCGATCTCGCTGGCATGCAGGCCCGGCCGTTGGTGTCGTTGGCGTCGCCCTTCAGCGCTCCCAAGCCGGAAGAAATACTGGCCGTAATGGAGCGCGATCGCACCCTACAACCTGTGACGATCGGTGAACTCGCCCGGCTGTATGCGACGCAATGCTTAGGTTCTCGCCCCAGTCGGCAATTCTTCGATCGCTGCTATCGGCAATTTTGGTCTGTATGGGCCGATCGTCCGGTTGCCAGCATTTCGCGCAAGATGGTGATCGCCTGGTTTATGGGACTCTCGAACACTCCCGCGCATGCGAATCATGCCCTCACGTTTCTCCGCCGGCTGTATAACTGGGGCTTCCAATATGAGTTGGTCGACTGTCCCAATCCGACAGAGAACATTCCCATGTATCCGCGCCGAGCCCGTGAGCGCTTTCTCACACTGGAGGAAGCGACACGAATGTTTGAATCGTTGGCTCACGCGCCACAGAAGATGCGCGTCTTTGTGCTCCTCCTCCTCTATACGGGCTGCCGCTCCGGAGAGGCCAGGACCTTACGATGGACAGAGATCGATTGGCATATGCGACTGTGGCGGAAGCTTCGCACTAAAAACGGGCAGGGACAATTGACTCCCCTTGCCCGACAAGTCATTGATGCGCTGCAGGAGCTCCCGCGCACCAGTGAGTATGTGTTTCCTGGCATGGAAGGGAAGCCCTGGGCGAAGAGTTCAATCCACAAAGGATGGCGGACGTTTCGGCATCGCATCGATCTCGACGACGTGACGGTGCACGATCTGCGGAGAACGTGCGCGTCCTATCTCAGCATCTATGGAGAAAATCTCCCCACGATTCAAAATGTCTTGAATCATCGGAGCCTGGGCCCGACTTCCGTCTATGCACGATTGAATGTTCAGGCCGTCGATCGAGCATTGCAGAAACAGGCGGATCGGTTCAGTAGTCTGCCTCTGGGAATCGAACGGCATGGTTCATATCAGGCTCAGTTAGAACACTACCAAGGCTGAGAGCTGGCTAGGGCTTTTCCTAGGTATCCCCCATTCGGGTCCATCAGCTAGGATAGCGTTACAAAGAAACCACCATGGAATAATTGCCTGAGAGGCCAGCCAGCCCACTCGCGCAATCAAACCATGGTGGAATCGGAGTGAGGCTCGGATCCGAAAGGACCCGGGCCTTTGTTTTGGGGGAGGACCGTAAAGCCGGCCGCCGGGTGGAGTCTCTCAGCTGGCCGGCACACTAAGATTCCTTGAAAACACTGACAGGTAGTCCATACCTTTTTGTATTCTCCCACCACATAACGCTTTCACGCTTGCCGGCGCATTTAAATCTGCCACATGTGCACGAAAATCCTTTTCTAGATGTGGAGCGAAGCTGGTCCCCAGAAAACTTCCGACTTCATCTAACCATTGATTCATGGCCCCGTATTGCCGCTGACTCTCGGGAGTATGGCGACATTTTCTCAAATGCCATTCCCCTGCCTCTATCAGCGAACCCAACATCTCACTCCGGGTTTTTGCTTTGGTGTACTTGGATTTAGCAGCCTTTTCATTTGCCAATTGCCTCGTCGTTTTATCTAGTTCCTCTTCTAAATAAGTATTGGCTTCTCCCATCAGTTTCTGTTGTTTTATGGCTTCGTCCCGCTCTAAATTGGATTGATCAAGTGCCGACAAAAAAGTCTTTTTCTCGCTTTGTAATTGATCCAATTCGGCTAGTTTCTGCTTAATAACTTCCCAATGCAGGATTGGCCCGATCAGAATAACGATCCCCACAAAGAGAGCCGCACTGACAACTAGACTGACGAAGAATGCGATTCCAATGTTTTTGACTTCGGAGAGTTGCCCCAACTTCCAAAACACGAACATGGTTACCCCAGTGACAAGAATTCCGAACAAAGTAGGATGTACGGGCCATAACGTAACCGCCCAAGTGAACGAAATTGCAGTGACATCCCACCAGTAATTCCACACCTCACTCATGCGCACACTCCATTAATTGAGTGCGCGATCATAGCTTGAAACCCTAAATAATTACCATCTCACCTCCACCAGGCCGTCTTGACCGACTGTCGGTTGGACGAATGGCGATCCAGTGCCGCGTGATCCTCCCGTCTTCCCTCCCCCAACGCTCACAGCATCCCCAATGCCTGAGCCTGCGGATCCATTCGAACCATTAAATCCGCCATAGTGATAGAATCCATCATTGGTCGTATTGCTTCCCCCTCCAAGCCCCCCGCCATCACCTTGACAGACTGCGGATCCACCACCTAAGGAGACCCTCGATACGGTCCCAGCCGTCCCAGCACTGCCGGAGACATTCACGCAGCTACTAATACATTGGCTGGAAACGCCAGGTGTCCCGGCTGACCCAATCACGAGGTCATACACTTGTCCTTCAACGACATTCACAATCGAAATAGCCTTCCCGCTATTGCCACCAGTGCCGCCATTGCGAGAGTTCACCGACGGGTTCCCGCCTATCCCAGGCCACCAAATGTAGCTGCCACCCCCTCCGCCACCGCTTCCCCCGATACACGTAAACTCTGCGGTCGTGACGCCAGCCGGAACGGTCCACGTATCAGCCCCGGGCGTATTGAAGGTCTGGAGATTGTTGGTGAGCGAGGCGGGCACTTGCACCGTGACTTTCCCCGCGCCCACCACTTTCAGCCAGGCGTCATACGCCCGCAGTTGGACACTGGTGTTGGTGAGCTGCAATGTGTAAACCAACCGTACCCCCGCTTCTTCCCGGATCGACACGCGCTCAATGACATAGGTGCCGACTAACCCAAAGGTCGGCAAGTCCACGGTGGCAATCTGCCCAGAGCGGAAGCCGTAGCCGCGCACCTGACAGGAGAACGTAAAGCGAGTGGCGCCTGCTGTGGCCAGCCGGAGATTCGCGTACCCGATGCCGAGCAACGCCAGCTCGACTCCATCGTTGGAAATCGGATGGGTAATTTCTTCAATCTCTTCATAGATCCCGGTCCCTCCTTCCAATGCCGCCCGTGCCGCAATCTGATCGGTATTCTCTCGCTGAATGCTGGTCGTCAAGGCGTCTTCATCCTCGCCTGGCGTGCCGGTCACAATGACGGTCTGTCGATTGCGATAGGTTTCGGTATCGGTGTTGAGCACTGAGCCATCGAGCAGGGTATTCGCTTCATTCAACACCAGTGGCGCAACCGGCATCGTTGTACTCCTCATCTGGATGGTTTTATCGAAGTCCACATAGAAGGTTTGTCCGGTCGCACCGGCGATTGTCCGGAGGACTTCAAACACGTTCGCGTCTCGCGCATCCACCAGCGGAAGCGTCGACCGGGCATCGATCGTCCCGATGGTGAGGCTTTCTCCAGCCAGTTCATTATCCAAAATGGAATCGACGACGGTTTGCACCGTGACGTTGGTAAAATTCCGCCTGAGCTTTCGCCGTAAGAGAATCTGCGACCAGTCGAGACATTCGCACTGATAGCGCATCGTAGTGAGATCCGGGGAGGTCTTGTTCCAATGGTCGACAATCCCCGCAAAAATGACCTGCGAAAAGTACCGGATGCGGATCTGGTCCCCAACCTGGGGCTGCCTATTCACCAGAGTGAAGCGTGCCGTGACGGGTTGCCCTAACGTCTCGTCGATGGTCAACGTATGCATAAGAAGGTCAGCGCGGCTATCCGTGCCATTGATCTCGGTGACGATCGGACTCTTCGCTTCATCATTGCTCGGGCCCTCGTGCGAGGTAAGCCCACCTAATGGCGTACTACCGAGTGATCCACCTCCAAACATGATCACGACCTCCTATTCATGCTTCATTTAGCTGAGTGCGTTCATCGCAAAGAATGAGCGTATTGTTCCATTTGCTCCAACCGCCGCCGCCGTTGATCCAGCGCCGCACGGGCGGCAGGACTGGACGCCTCCCGAACGGAAACCGTTGTGTCTGTGTACGCAGGTATCGGGCACACACTCACTTCATGGAGGGTGACCTTGTGCAGAATGCGGATGTTAACGCCGCTCTTGTACTCCCAAGAATCGCCGTGTGCTGGCAGCGAAAATCCAAACGACATGCCGGTGACGTAGTGATGCTTCACGAGTTCCAGGACGTCTCGCCCTTGCGTCGTATCTGGCGGATGGATGGTGAAGCCGAGACCGATAGAATCTTCCCACAAGACCAAGGTCCCGCCCTTCGTGCGGCCCAAGATCAGGTTCGGTTCGTGATTGAAAAACGCCCGGACGTCACGGGTGGTAATGGAATCCACGAATGCGCCCTTGCGAATCACTTCCTTGAAGCCCCCAAGGTCTTGGCTGAATTTCCCGAACATGGCTGCGTACCCCGTCAACGTGGGCCCGGTGTGGCGTGTGCCCCGCGTGGCGGTCAAGCCTGTTGTTGTCGTCAATCGTTGTTCCATGTTACGCCCCACCAGGGATGTAGCCGAGGTGCTTCAGTGAATCTGGCAGTGCCACTAAGCCCGTAAACTCCGAAGGAGCTTCGCCTGCCTTCAACCGCTGGAGCTCAAGCTCTGCGGTCAGTCGATCCAATCGAAGCCGCCGACGTTCCAGCGGGTTCATGTCACGGGTTTCCTGCTGTGCGGTCACCCGCTCCAGCAGTTTGCGATAGCCGGGACTGGCTTTGAAGGCTCGGAGGGATTTTCTTGCTTCTGACGGTGCGGTTGCCGATCGATCTGTCGTCTCCATGAGTAGTCCTCCTTGTCGATGATGATTACGACACCACCATGGCCCCGTGGCCACGCACAGGCTCAAGCTCCACATCGGGGAATGATTTCTCTAGCTGCCGAAGTGCTGCCACAATGTCGGCCGTACTCAGCGGTTCCACCTGCAGCTCGATCGCCCGCTGCCTCGCCTGCTGGAGTGCCGCCACCCGTCGCTTGATTGACCCGGCATTGCTCAAGAATCGTGGAGTTTTTGTGAGCTTGAGATAGTCACGGTCAGACCCATCGTGGCGGGTGTCAGCCTCGGCGTGCCGCCATCGCGCAAGTTCGCTGTCCACTTCTGAGATGAACAGCTCGATAGAGATGGGTGCCGTCTCCCTGATCTGCATGTTCAAGCGGTCCATTTCCGCATCTATCGTGATGCCCTTGAGGCGATCGGCAGCCAGCACGGCCGCTGCCCGCTGTTCACATCCGGAGATGATCGACCGTGCCGCCGATACCTCAGCGCCGATACCCACAAGCGCGATCTGTAATGCGTCGTGCTCAGCTGTTCGCTGTGCTTCGAGTGTTGCCAACCGTTCGAAGCGCTGCGCCCGATCGAGCGGCATGGGCTCCGCCGGTTTCGCAGGCTTCACGATGAGGTTCCTCAACGTGTCTATCAAGCGAAGTATCCAGTTCATGCTGGCACCTCTGCTACTTTTCGTGTGCGTGTTTTGACTGGATTGCTTGGGAGGACACGAGAGAGTGACGCGGTTTTCTGTTCGTAAAACTGGATTGCGCTGCCTTGGTCACTGTGGGCACGGTCCACCATGTCTGCGATATCGCTATCGCGATACGCTGAGCTTCCAGCACTGATTGACGCGGCCATCGCCATGCTCACCGGCTGGCAGAGCGTGCACGATTCGATATGTGATTCCATTTCCTGTCTGTTCTTCGGCGCGGGGTCCGGCACCTCGAACGGCGCGCAGCCAGAAATTTCTTTTTTCCACCACTCGCTTAAGTCGGCGGCTCTCCTCGACCATGTTGGCGGCCCTGTTTCGACCAATCGTGCGATGGCTTGCAGTAAGGCGATCCCGCGAATGACCACGCGGCCTCCGAACATCTCCAGCGTTGGGACCGCGACGGCGGTATCGAGGGGACCAAACAGAGTGAGTCGATTCGGGTCGACTTGCGTGGAAACCGCAAACGGATTTGAAGTGATAGCGAACCCGCCCGGGAGGGCATGCGCTCCGCCAGGTTCAAGATCGAGGGGAGAAAATTCCTGTGCGGGGTGGATACGTGCGATGTATTCTAAGAGCTGTTGTTTTGCGTTCATTGGTGTCGCCTCCTTATGGTTTGTTGTAGTGCGGTCTCTAGGTGAAGAATTTTCCAGTGTCACCATCGAGCAATCGCTTCACGCCGCTAGGCTCTTTGATGGCTTTCCGCACCGGCAGCCGTTGCCGGTCTGTTGGATTGAGCCCTAACTTGCCGCCAAGCATTTCGGCCAGTTTGCTGTACCTGATTGCGGCCGCATGGTGACCCGCGCTCTCGGCTTCGCGCCTCCTGCTTTCCGCCGTTGCATAGCGGACCAACGCATGGACATCGAGAAGGGTTGTGAGGCCGTGGTCCGCAAGCACTGGTGCCACTTCGCCGAACACTTTGCGTGCAGCACCAGTCAACCAAGCGGGGGGCGATAGCAGCATGGGCTCGCCACGCCCTTTGGGATCCCGATCGGCGCGACCGGTTCCCTGTAACTTTTTCATCGCGTCAGATTTTCGTGGAAAAGACATAACTTCCTCCTGTGAAAAGGCCCCCCCTAATCCTCAAGCGCCAAGACACACGCCGAGGGAAGAGCATCGGTCTACGGTCTGCTTTCGTGGAGATTGAGCTCCGGCATCCCATATCATTGATTTCATTCATTGTTTTTTCATCATCTCAAGTAGTGCATGAGATTTTCTCTTTGAACTTGGCACGCTCCACGACCACAGGCTTGTTCAGCTTGGGGCAAGCGAACAGTGAATGCCGATAAGCCCGGTCATGCGTATAGGTTGCCGAGCACTTGGGACAGGTGAAGATTTTTGTTTGTAGCCAGCGGTTCATCTTCTTCTCCTTCAGGCAATGTCATACATGACGGTCACAGAAGATCCACGAGCGATCTCGCCTTAGTCTTTCGAGCGATACTACCAACCGTCTCGAATCCTGCTGTTTGGGCGAGGTGCGGATTTTTCTTTCTGGTCTCGTACTCTTTCCGTTCTTCGTCCGTTTCAACTTGTGGTGAAACACATTCCGAATGCCCCTCGCCGTTGAGGCGAGGAGATTCAGATTGAGGTTGTGTTTTAGGTTGAGGTTGAGGTTCAGATTGAGATTGAAGATTAAGAGGGGGCAACCATTGGACCAACCGTTCCCCCAACTGTTCCTGTAACTGTTGGGCAAACGCTTGCGCTGCTGGACCAGTCCCTTTCCGATAGCAGTGATCTAAGGCAAGGGCGCAGAATTCTTTGAGAAGTAGCGTGTCGGGCAAGTCCTTAATCCGCCGAAGTGCTGCCGCTGCCTGGTTGGGATTCTCTGGCGCTTGGTAGCGCAAGGCGTTGATGATCAGGATCACGTTTGTTCGAGAATCCCATTTTAGAAAACCGGATTCTTGGAGAATCGAGCATGCGCTTTTCCATGTTTTTAAGTTCCAGTGGAGATCCGCGCACGCGTACTGTGGGGGTAATTTGAAAATTCCTTCCAAGCTACGATGCGGGCAGGTCATCACATACAGCGCCGCCAACTTCACACGATCGTTCCACTCGGAGGATTTTTCATCCGTCCAGAAGCGTGTCGAGACCCGGCTGTACCGTGACACGTCGGGACGGCTCATAGTCGCACCTCTTGCTGTGATGAAATCGGTTGACTCATTCTTGTCCCTACCTCATAAATCGAACTTCACTGGTGCTTTGAACTGTCTGCGCTTCAATCCAGGCATTCAACGAGTCGGGGGAATATTTCACGAGCCTGCCTACCTTCACCCAGCGCGGCCCAACACCACGACAACGCCATGCCTGCAACGTCTTGGGTTCAACATTCAATACGGCAGCTGCGCTGTCTTCATCGACGAGATGAGAGATCGGCTCGATACTTCGAAGGGTTCGCTCCATAAAGACCTCCATGGTTATTTCTAAAGCTTCAACGTATGTCCCAATATGCGGGGGAATATCGTCGTGCTGCGTAGGATGGCACAGAACCCGTGAATGGGATGCGACATGAAGGGGAGAAAGTTATGTCTGGGGAAAATGAAGCTAGGACTTGCAGGAATAGATATCGGAAAAAGTCCGATGCAACCAAGTGGCAAACGTGTCTGGTTCTTGCGTGGTAATTCCCGCCTCATGAAGCGTATCGATCATCTCTTGAAGCGTCAGCTGCCCCGCAGCATGAGCCATGACCATGTCCCGATCGATACAGAGAAAGTGCAGTAGACGCAGGTGTTTTCTTGTATGCGGGTGTATCTTAGGTGCGCGTTTCAATTTACGCCATTTGCGCTGAAACTCTGGCTCCTCGCGTAACACACGATAGACCTGTGTCCGAATCGGCTCTTCGAGTTCAGCATCTGGAAAGACCGAGAGCAGGGCTAGCAGGGACTTAATATTCCCTTGCGATGCGCGTGCAAAGACTGCGTCATACCCTTCGCCATCGCCCTTTCGATATGCACGATAGATGAAATCGCGGTATCTCGGTTCGATCAGCGCAATGAGATTTTGTTGTTCCTCATCTGTAGCCTGATCATTCAAATAACCTCTGGCAAATTCCTTTGCGAGATCTTTCGTCGCAGTCATGACTGGTTCTTTCCCTTGGCGACGTCCAACATCCTCTCAGCATTCGCATCCAACGCCGTCCTCACCGCATCGAGTTGTAAGCGAGCGTAGACCTGCGTCGTGGAAACGTTGGAATGATTCAGGGCTTTTCCGATCAGCGGCAAACTGGCCCCAGCCGCCACCAGCCAGCTTCCGAGCGTTCGCCTGAGATCGTGGATGCGCACATCATCGAGCCCCGCTTGTTTTCTGATTCGTCGCCATGGCTTGCTCACATTCACGAGATGCGATTTCCCCCACCGCCCACAGAAGACATGAGGGTTATCTTTCAGCCGTGGTAGCCGCTTCAGTTCTTGCAGCACCTGGACGGGGAGGGGCACGATATGCGGCCGGCCTGCTTTTGTTGTCGGAATGTTCCAAAGAGATTGCTGGAGATCCAGGTCGGTCCACTTCATCGTCAAGACCTCATCGCGGCGCGCCCCGGTCAAGAGGCCCACACAAAACGCCGCACGGACATAGACATTCTTCTCCGCGTCGAGCGCCTTCCACAGTCGCGGCAATTCGTCGGGTTTCACGAACCGGTCTCGCGAGACTTCAGGAAACTTTTTGATTCTGGTGCAGGGGTTCGGTCCGGGTGGAATCAGTCCCCAATCCATCCCGAGATTCCACATGGACCGGAGAAGGCCGAGCATCGCGTTAGCGGTGCGTGGCATCGGTCGCTGTACTGGTCGGCCTGGACGGATCACGCTGCTCGGTTCTGTGCCCACCTGGCTATGCAGTCGGGCCATGTCCTCACGAGTGATCGACCGAAGTTTCCGTGATCGCCAGTGGGCGAGATGGTGATTCAAAATCGCCCGATCATTCTTGATGGATTTTTTCAGCACGGCATGTCGAGCGAGATACATCGTCTCCAGATCACCAAAGGTCGGCGCGATTTGTCGCTGTTGACGTTCCTGGACTGGATCGCGGCCCTCGTTGATTTCGACCATGCGTTTCTGTGCGAGCTGTCGGGCTTGATCGAGCGTCATCGGTCCATAGCGACCCAGTGTGAGCCGACGCACCCGGCCATGAATTTCCTTTTCGAGGACGAACGTTTTGGAGCCTGGCGTGATCCGGACGGCAAACCCTCGCAGTTCTGCATCCCTCAGAAAGACTTGCCCTTCCGTCGGATGCTTCGCCAGGTCGAGAGCGCGTTTGGTTAGTTTAGGCATTGTGTAGAAGAAATGTAGAACCGAGAGGTCGAATTTGAGGGTGGTAGATCGTAGAGCATGTGGCTTGACAGTACTGATAAACATCTGTATTGTCAAGGTACAGGGAGACACAGGGGGCTGTGTAGAACTGAGGTCTGGTGACTTCTAAGCTGAGGGTCGCTGGTTCGATTCCAGCCGGGCGCACCAACTATATCTATATCGAGAGCTTCCGTTATGGAGTGCTGTCGGCCTAGTGATACTGGGTGTTTTTTGCAGGTTTCAGTAGAGGATGGTCATGACAAAACATCGCGTATACACAATGAGGTTCGCAAGTATCTATCTCCTTTACATTGCTAAGGCGGAGAAAAAAGGACGCACGAAAAAGGAAGTCGATGACATCATTCGTTGGTTGACTGGATATAGCCAGAAAGGGCTAGAAGCCCAACTGAAAAAACAGACAGATTTTGAAACCTTCTTTGCGGAAGCTCCTCAATTGAATCCTTCGCGAGTTTTGATCAAGGGTATAATTTGTGGGGTCCGAGTTAAGGACATAGAAGAACCCACTATGCAGGAAATTCGTTACCTGGATAAGTTAGTCGACGAATTAGCAAAGGGAAAAACAATGGAGAAGATTTTGCGGAAATAATTTGATCATCGCGCCCGCCGGCCTATTTTTCCTTCCGCTTGGACACTCCTTCTCGACTACGGCCAGCGGATCTCTTCTTCCCAAGTGCACCGGCAGAGACACAACTATTTAAGCATTTCCTGGCAAACTACTGCCCGATTGTCGTTCCAGTTTTCATTTGAAACTTTCCTGGAAATAGTAGCAAACTGCTGCAGTTCGACCCGCAATCCTGGACAAATTCATATAGAGGCCATTCCATTGACACGAGTGCTATTGATCACGCTCCTAGTGCTGTGTAGTACGCCAACGTATGCGGAGTGGATACCGGTTGGTGGCAACGATCCAATTGGAATGACGACATACGCCGATCCAGACACCATCCGACGCAAAGGAAATCTGGTGAAGATGTGGCAATTGAACGATTTCAAAACTGTACAAACCGTGGAGGACAACTCATTTCTGTCTGCCAAGAAACAGCGCGAATTTAATTGTGTCGACGAGCGCACTCGGATTCTTGCAGCCACACAATTTTCCGGCCATATGGGAACCGGTAATGTGGTTTGGGGTAACTCGAACGAACAAAAGTGGGAACCAATTGTGCCGGAGAGCATCGCTCAAACCCTGTGGGAATTCGCTTGCAATAAGAAATGATTGCGCAGTCGCCATGGCGAATCGCATGAAGTTTCGCGTATTGGTCCGGCGGCAGGGTTTCCCATGTTATCAATCATCGCTGTTTGTGTAAGCCCGCGCATCTTTTGAGGAATAGCTTTACTCCTGCCTCAATTTCCATCTTGCGCTATTCTTTACAAGATGGTTCAAGAGGCACAACACACCAGGGACAGTCCGAGATTTACTACGAGGTTTACGATTGATTGTGTGCTTCCGCTCGCTAGCACGCAGCTTCAAGCGGACGGGTGCGTGCTCGAAAGCTTGGAGGATGGACATAAGCTTATTACGCCTGATTATCTGAGGGCAGGGGATCTTGTGAAGGTCCAATTATGGTTGGAAGGGGAGGAAGACTTTATTGACATTCCGCTGGCTGTCGTCAGTAAGGTGCACACCCCCTGGATCACGGTGGGTGTGATTCGATTGAGCCCAACTGATCGGTCAAGATTGAAACGATTTATCCAGACCCGCGTAACCTTGCATATTGGAACGTCTGCTCACATCGACCAGCTTCTCATTCGTGCATAGCTCGGCCTTACCTGGCGGCCTAAGACCAATGTCTGGTCGAGGCTTGTCTGTGGTACAGCTGGGGAATCGGCGGACGTGGAGGGCTGGGATGTGGTGACGGTTTCGGAGGGTCCGGAGATGGAATCGGATCGGGACCGGGCGGAATGGGGCCTGGATCAGGATCAGGGTTCGGATTTGGCGGCGATTTTTGGAGATTGTTCATGGTCAGACCTTTGTCGCGACGATTTCATGACAAGCGCAACGAATCGAACTCAGTTCCACATACTTCCAGTAGAACTCCGTCAGGATCACCCGTATGGCACGCGGAGGATCATGCTGTTTGTTTCAATGTTTCTTGAATAATGTCCGCAATTCATTCTTCGCTCGTTCCAGTTTCCTTTTCTGCGAAGCGCGTAGCGTCTTGCCCGCTCGATTGATGTAAAAATTGAGCATTGACATCGCTGACTGATAGGGAGTGCTCTTCCTGCGTCCACTTTGCTCTGCCGAACGTTTGAGCGACGCTGCAATTTTTCTTGGAGTCTCAAAGGTAAATACCCCTCGCTCCAGATCGAGCGCATTACTGTGTTTCAGAACATCGGCGGACCAGTACCCTGAGCGTTTCGGATCCTTCTTGTTCGTCACGGTCAATGGGATGTCCTGGTTGAATTGTTCTGCTACAAATAGACCACAATTTCTTTTTGAGCAATTTCTACACTATCGATATCGAGACAGCTGAACAACTAGCGGATACCCCTGAAACCGCGGCCTAAGCTAGACACACACTAAGATGACTTCATCGGCCTAAACCCAAAATTCGTTCGGCAGTTTCCTTCCCGCTTGCAAGCGCTCCTTCTACGGTAGCCGTATTTGTTCCCCTACACAGCGCTTCTCCTGCAAAGAAAATTTGATGACGAACTGGTTCTGCCAAAACTTTACGGGCTTGTGCGGCTTCCGGTGTGACATAACTATAGGCGCCTTGTGCAAAAGGATCAGCCGACCAATTAACAATCTTGGAGGCAAGTAATTGAGTTCGTACAAAGTCTTCATGGACTCTAAACGTATTGGCAAGAGATGTGATGGCTGTTTCAAGCAGTTCTTGGGCCGATTTATGTTTGAATTCTTCCATTGAGATTCCTGATAGCCAGCCAGTAAGAACTGGATACGATTCTGGATATTGAGTCCACCAGGTGGGAATGGCTTCATCGCAGTGTAAAAACATCATCTTGCTCAAATCGTTCCCGAGCGTATACCTCCACCAGTCTGCTTTAAATCGAAGCAGGAATTTGATGACTTGCCCAAAGCCGATTTGTGATGCAGCTGTGAGCTTTTCCGGGAAGGCTGGGATAAAGCGAAGACTTTTGAGTATGGGCAAGGGACAAGTCACGACAATTGTTTGAGCGTGATACATGTACCCACTGATGCAGTCAATCTCGATCCCACTGACTCCAGCTCGAATGGTTTTCACTTTGTGATTGAGACGTATTTCTACATGATGCATCCGACATTCGGATTCTAAGAATTGTAGCAGAGCCCCGTAGCCTTCTTTAATCCTGCTCTGTCGCCACTCCTCTCCACCGAGCCATCCTTCCCGGAGTGCGAATGTACTTATTCTGCGGAGATCTGCGGCCTCATATCCTTCAACCATTCGTCTGATCCAGTCCCGGAAGGCAATATACGTATCCTCGTTAAAATATCGCTCAAGAAATTGAGCCAGTGAGATATCGTGCGTCAGTGCTCGGAGTTGTTTGTACAATCTGTCTGCGTAAGCCAGAAACACTGGATTCGCGGTGGGTCCACCGCCACATTTCGATAATTGACCGCCTCGAAGGGTCCATACCTCTCCATTGAGGGGAAGAAGCGTGAGGCCGGCCTGTCGAATAAGTGAGGTGGTCACGTTCGCTTCTCCATGAACAAATTCTGCTCCACCTTGCGCATGGTACCCAAATTCATCTGATGGGAGAGGCCAAATTCTTCCGCCGATTCTCTCTCGAGCTTCAAGAACGAGTGTCTCCTTGCCGGCGATGGCGAGATCCCTTGCCGTCATAAGTCCAGCTGCACCAGCGCCTAGAATGATGACGTCTTTGTTCCTATTGGACATCGGTTTCAAGTGAATCATCTTCTGGGGCTGAGCCGCCCTCATGAGTGAATAAAAAAGGACGACATGTACGAATTGCGAACTGTTTGCTCGAGTGGGTCGAATACCGGAAGAGTGGGTTAGGCGATCATGTGGCTTCACGCATTGTGGCGAGGGCTACCTTGGCTGCTTGTTTGCCTAATGCGGTTCGACTCCGCTTAGGCAGATGGTCAATTGTTCGCGCCTCTGTACTGTCCTCCGACGCACCATTTCACTTTATGCGATTGTGAGAACAGTGAAGCTGGGAAAGAGCCTAGTTATGAGAAGGAAAAGGGTGGCAACGAAACGACATGGAGTAGGGGATCTCCTAGTTTTGGTGTGCTCTCCGAGCAAGTGACAATCTATGACGTGCGTGCCGCACTGCGTCACCAGCGCCAACCGTTTGATGATCCCGACTGGATCGATGAAATTTCGCATGATGGGTTTCGCGCATTCGCGATGATGGAGTCATGGGTGATATCGCTTCGTGTCCGTAGGAACGACCGGCAAATCCTCGGTGCATGCTGTTTGGCGACCTAGAGCACATTCGCCGAATGCGTCGGAAGAATACGGCCTCTGAGCGGAATAATTCAACCAAGGAGGAATGACATGAGAGTGCGACCCAAACCGCTGGTGCTGGAAGCGTTTCACTGGACCGCCGACGTGGCCCAGGAAGAAGACCCCGTATGGGCCATCGATGCCTTGAAAAGTGGGAAAATTATGGTGGTCAATATTGGAACCCCCCTGGCAAAGCTTCGGATTCAGACACGCGCTGGTGTCCTGCAAGCCGAGCGAGGGGATTGGATCATCAAGGGTGTAGATGGTGAATTCTATCCGTGCAACACGGTGACCTTCGAGCAGACCTATCGACTCCTAGTGAGGTGAATGGAGGGCTGAGCCGAGTTGACAAGGGAGGCCGCAATGACACGACCGACCAATGATAACCGCAATGGAGTGAGAGCCTTTCAACGACTGATCAATGCCGCTGACGACTTCGTTCATTGCGCCCCAAGGGTGAAACGAATTGAAGCCGAGCGGGCTGCCTTATTGGATGCGAGAATCTATGCGGAATTGGTGCTCTCGGTTCATCGATTATCCAACGATCAAGAACAAGAATAATTGGAACAAGAGTAGGGCTCTAGTCTGAGGATGCCGGTCACGGCCCACGGCTACATTGTGACAGAGCGGTGTGCTGGAGAAGCGAAATCAATCGGTCACATTGACCGTGACCGTTTCAGTGTCTGTTTCGCCGTTCGCGTAGGTCGCCTTGACGGTGAGCACATGAGGGCCTGGGACTTCCTGCCAACATCCACTCGTGATGCACCAATTCCCTGTGAGCGATCGGCCATCCGGCGCCAAGGTAAAAAACGTTCCCGAGGGCCACGTCGCAAAGGGCGGGTGACCATCTCGTGATAATTGCACGAGCGTGGGCATCTGGCCATTGATCCCGACGGTCACCCGCGTCGTGGTCCCATGGAGCGGGAGGTTCGGAGCGCCGGCGACTGCCAGAGACACCCCGGCTTCAGTCACATTGACTGTGACCGTTTCGGTGTCGGTCGTGCCATTCGCATAGGTCGCCTTGACAGTGAGCACATGGGAACCTGCGACTC
>CBDDRB010000015.1:0-178594 GCA_965232965.1 uncultured bacterium | reverse complement strand
TACGCATGCCGGCGTAGAAGAACTGCATCTCCTCGACGGTGAGCTGTGGATCGACGAGCGCAAGCTCGTCCCAGGCGACTACAATTACGGTGCGCCTGGAGCGGGCGACGAGCGCGTCTGGAGCGAGACCGGCTGCACCTGTGTGCTCATCACCAGTACTATGGATGTTCTGTCCTATATTCAATCGCTTGATCCGTTCAGTCAGCACAGGAGACCGTCGTGAGGGAAAAAACTTCACGCAAGGTGCGTCCCGTTGACAACCCACCCATGGAGGACCAATGAGCATCGATAGCCATACCGTTCAGTTTTATCGTGACGACATCTTCTTGGCGCAATCTATAGCCCGCTTCGTGACAGCGGGGTTAGAAGCCAATGAGACCGTCATCATTGTGGCCACAGCGCACCATCGTGAAGAACTTCAGCGGTTATTGACTCCCGCCCAACTGACTCATCACAAGCTGCGGTTTTTTGACGCGGAAGAACAGTTATCGAAATTCATCGTCGTAGAGTGGCCGAGCGAGTTACGGTTTCGGCAAGTGATTGAAGAGATGCTGGGACAGGCGCGTCAGTCTGGTCCCGTGCGCATTTTCGGGGAAATGGTGGCCGTGCTGTGGGCCAAAGGGTATACCCGAGCCGCACTCCATTTGGAAGAACTCTGGAACAAACTCGTGAAGGAACATTCCCTTGAGCTTTTATGCGCCTACCCCATGGAGAAATTGTCTCAGGGGACAGACAACGATGTGCGCACCATTTCTGAATTACATACCCATGTACGCACCCAATCGGTTTGATCCTCCATTCCAAAGTGGTCAACGAATGACCTGCGGTGTTTTTGAACTAGTCAGAGGATAGTTCAAATCATTCGGAAAATCCCACCACTCAAGAAAAATGGTGTAGAAGGGGTGTGTTGTCCAACGAGGGGCTGATTGATCTTCTACTGCGCGCGTCCAACGAGGGCCTTCAGAGGCCGCGCGTTGTGCGGCCAAGAGCGTAAAAGGAACCTCCGGCCTGTTTCACCACGTTCATCCTGAAGCGCCTGTCAGGCCGCTGTGAGCCGGACTTTTCCGACCTTGCCGAGTTTCACATGCTGCTTGGCTTGCCAGAGATCGTGATTGTACTGCATGGCAAGCCAACTCTCCGGAGAACGGCCAAGCGCCTTGGAAAGACGTAGCGCCATTTCAGGGCTGACACGACTAGTACCCGTAAGAATGCGATTCAGCGTTGAAGCAGCCACATCAAGCTTCCCGGCCAGTTCACGGCCGCTCAGATTATTGGGCTCCAGGTAGACCTGGATAATGAATTCGCCGGGATGGGGAGGATTGTGCATAGCCATTTTAGTGGTAGTCCTCATAATCCAAGACGTAGGCGTGTCCGTCTTTGAACGTGAACGTGAAGCGCCAGTTTCCAGTTATCCACACAGACCATCGACCACGCTCCGATCCCTTCAAGGAATGGAGTCGGAACCCTGGAACGTTCATGTCTTCAATGGACAGAGCCGTATCCAGGGCCGCTAACAGCATGCGCAGGCGTTTGGAGTGGTGCGGTTGGATACCCGCCGCGCTCCCCGACTCAAAGAACTTCTTGAGCCCCTTGTGTCGGAATGATTGGATCATACGCCAGATATAGCATGTTGCGCATCACGCAACAAGGCCTTACAGTGTTTAGCCTGAACAGGAGATTCCGGCTATACGGCCCAGACTCTACTCATCCCCTCATGGGAGTTGATGCGTGAGTGTCATTTCAGACAAGCACGACACAGTCGTATACGACCGATTTTGAGTTCCCCAAACACGTATGAGCAAGCTTCCGTCAAAAGGAGTGGCCAAGGCTGCCCTTTACTGCGCGCATCGGACGATTTACATGTTCCCTTCCAAGCTTGCTCGGTTTCTCTCTAGGGATGGGGGCTGATTGATCTTCCACTGCGCGCGTCCAGCGAATGCTGGTTCATCTGGTCTATCTCGTCTATCTGGTTTGTTTGGTTGATCGGACTGGAAATTTATCCAGAAGAACCAGACAGACCAGAAAGACCGCCCAACCAGACAGACGATCCCAAGCGCGTTGCGCGAGCACAGAAGATCATCAGGCTGCATCCCTTCCTCTGTTCTGCGAGCAAGAAGGGCACCTGGCCGCTCCCTCTCCTCATTCTCAATTCCCTTATTCTTTTTAAGGGCAGCCTGATTGATCCTCGATTGCGCGCGTCATTCTCACCCGCCCAATCCCGAGCACGCCGAGACGTGCTCTTCTCCCGCGCGAGCACATTCCTATCGTGCGCGTTCCGCGAGTAGGAAGCCACCAGGCCGTTCATTCCCCCACTTTGCCCTCAAGGGGAGCCGCCGAACTGTCCTTTACTGCGCGCATCGGACGACCACAGTTTCATCGTGGGCGTTCTGCGAGCAAGAAGGACAGTCGGCGGCTCCCCTTCTCCCCCTCTTGACAGAGGTACCCCCCTCCTGGCTATCATTCCTGCCACTTGATTCGACCGTGAAACAATGAACATATGGTCTCCGACCACCATCATTAAAGGAGTAAGCGTATGAAACTCGTAATCGGCACTGTTGCGACCGTCTCCGGTGTCCTCTTCGCGCTGTCGATGGCCTCTGCGAATCCATCGCTCCTCCCCAAGCACGAAGGCTATCCGATGAAAAACAGCGGAAGCCCCGTCAACGGGCAACCAACTGCCAATGATCCTGGCCAGACCAATGCAAGCGGCGAGAAAGCGGAGCTCAAGGCCGCCGCGTTCGGAGACAACCATGTTCAGCAAAATCTTTTGAAGACGGACAATGCCCGCATTACCACCGGTCAGGGAGCGAACCAGCTCCCGACCGTGCAGGGACCACAGATCAAGATCGCTCCTCCGGTCACCTCCGCCACAAAGATCAGCGGAGACCGGAAGATCGAATAGTCGAGACGTTCAGGGAAGTACAACAGCGGGGCGCCGGACTCGTCCGGCGCCCCGCTTTGTTGTTGTGCGTGCAGTGGGAGTGAGCGTTGTGATCCGACGCAGCCGGAATCGCCAAGGTTTCTTAGCCCACTCACCTGAATAGTCGACACCGACTCGGGGATGAGCCAACACATCTCCTTTTTTCACGACTGCTCCCCGATCCTCGAACCAGAGTAATTCGCCGGTCGTCAGATCCGTGCGATTAAGACGTCGATCAATCTGCAGCGCGCGACAGAGCCGCCCCGGACCATCAATCAACTCTTCATCGATTTCAATCGCCCTGATCAAGACGGCGGAGGGGAACTCTTCCCGTTCCGTGACGACGTTCAAACAATGATACATCCCATAGATCAGATAGACATAAGCGACCCCGCCAGGACCAAACATCACATCCGTACGCAGCGTTCTCCCTTTCGATGCATGGCAAGCCTTATCCTCGGGCCCGACGTAGGCCTCCACCTCAACGATCTGACCCGCGATGGTACGGCCATCGATTGCTCGAACGAGGTACTTGCCGATCAACGATCGCGCCACGGTCAGCGTCGGACGATTGAAATATGCGCGCGTAAGAATACGTTTGGGGGATGCGCTTTCCATAAGGATAAAAATCAGCGGGGTTAAATATCTTCTTCGATCAGCTTTCCCATTCTTTCACTGAAGCCCACGAATCTGATTCTATCGTTGTATGCTCGCAAGCATTATCTCATTCGCATTTTAAGGCTGCTCCAAACGATCTTCCAGCCATGCCGCCGGCGAAGAACACACCGGAGGCGTACCCTCTCGGGTACGTTGAGGATGTGTTCAAGCCGAGAACGCAGTTGGAGATCGTTTTCAGCCGACTGTTAGAGCTGTTAGAAGTACCAGGCAACGCCGCCCATAAACGTGCGCGGGTTCCCGGGCACGAAGTGAATATCGTTGACTCCCGCCGCCTCGTTCCGCAGTCGTGATTCAAATGAAAAGATGGCCTGCTCATACTGTGTATCGAGCAGATTCTTAATGAAGAGAAACGCATCCAGTCGGCCATGGGACAGTGTGATCGGCAGCCGATATCGCTCAGTCAGGTTGAATTCAACCCACGATGGCGATTTGACGCTTCGATCTTCCACCAGCGGGCGTACACCCAGATAGGTCGCTTGCAGTTGCGAGGTCAGGCCTTCGGGCCAACGCACGATGACTGCGCCATAGGCCATCAGCTCAGGAGCCAGAGGAATGGCATCGCCATTGCGAAATTCAGCCTTCGTATATGTCACACTTCCGTTGACATAGATCGGACCAATCACTTGTCCGCGCACGGCGACTTCTACACCCTCTCGTTTGCTCGCTCCTCGAATTTCCGTTGTCCCTTCGTCTCCCACGAACACCAGTTCCGACTGGAGATCCAATCGCCAGAGGGTAGTGGTGAATTCGATTCCTTGAGGCCCCCAGGGTCGTGATCGCACCCCGACCTCATAGTTCTTGGATCGCGCGAGCGGCGAGGATCCCGGCGTCACGGCGGATCGTGCATCGTTGCTATGAAAACCTTCGCCATAGTTCGCAAAGATTTCGGTGCCGACCCACGGCCCCAGGATCAGGTTCATTTTCGGGAGAATAATCTCCGAGCTTTTCCGTCCGTCCGGTTGCTCCACACACGTGCTGCAGCGATTCTGCACATCGAAGGTAAAGGTCTCCGCGCGCAATCCCCCCGAGAGCCGCATCCATGCGATCGGTTGCACCTCCGCTTTAACGAACGGCGCGTAGGACGCCTCGAGAATAGCGCTGTCTGTGGTGGTTCCCGTTGGTATTCTCGTCGTTTGGAGTCCCAACCGGGCATGGATATCGTCCACTCTAGTTTGAAAGCCGATGGTCCCAATACTCGGTACGCCCAATACCTCGCCGCTGTGCTTGTATCCGATGTCCCCCCCGTAGATCATGCGCCGATCGGCTTGCTGAATCCCGTCGCCATTGACAGGATCGTTGAGAAAAAACGTGAAATTTGTGAACAGATCCAACCGGTAATACTGGGCATAGGCATTGGCAAAGAACTGACCGCCTGAAAGGGTATCGTAATGATAGTTCAATCGGGCGGTGCTCCGGAGTGTGTTGCCGCCTTCTGAAGGATCAATCGCGCCAAACCGGGTGATCGTGCCGTCAGACACTGCGCGCAACGGAATCTCTCCGGAGCCATTCCATTTAGAACTCTGGAATGTGCCGGTCAGACTGAGTTCATCCCGGCCCGTGAGATTAGTGGTCATTTTACCCAACACATTTCCTCGAAAATAGCGGTTGTCATGCTCATACGGACCATTCGTGTAATACCCCTCCGCGGCGAACAATGTCCGCACCTTGTCTTTGGTCGGCGAGAACATGAGCAGATACCGTTGTGTATCAAACTGACCGCCCGCCGCCTGTGCGACGCCCTCCTGCACCACCTGTCGTGTCTTGAAATTCACCGCCCCGGCCGTGGCGAAGTCCCCATATTCAGGCAGGTAGGCCCCTTTGTCGACCTCCACCCGCTCGATCGTTTCCGGAATAATAAAATTCAAGTCGGTGTAGCCTTGGCCATGCGCATGGGTGCGCAAATTGATCGGCATCCCGTCGGTGAAGAAAGCGACATCGGTGCCGTGATCGGCATCGAAGCCACGCAGAAAATATTGATCGGCCTTCCCGGCGCCACCGGAATGTTCGATGGCCAGAAAACCGGGAATGAGCCGCAGCACTTGCGCCGGACGGCCCTGTGGCTGGAGAAGAATTTCGCTGTCCAGGATGAATTGCTGTGATGAAGCCGCGACCGGTCGCTCGGCCGTGGTCTTGACCTCTGGAATTTTTAATGCAGGCGCGTCCGGGTCGTGCGCCTGCCCCAACTCCGCGACGGTCAATCCCATGATCACGACAGGCAACAACAAGAACAGGCGCCGCATTCTCACGTCTCCCACTTTCAACACATGGACGGATGAGACGCCCACGATGATCTCCCGACAGCCGACTCATCGACTGGCGCAGACCCTCGTGGTCCGGCGACACCTATGACCTGGGGAAACCCAGATTATGCGGGCTGGACTGCACTGACCAAGGAACGGACTCGAGACAGAGACTGCATAATCAACGCCTCAAGGGTGCATGGCCCCGCACCTACGATTTCCAGGCGAGTCCGATTGAGCGGCAGCAGGACCTTCGTGGCCTTTGCGCCGAGAATGGCGTGCACGACCTCCGGTGTCACCTCACCGAGCAATGCGCCCGGCAATACCAGATTCAAGGAGGTGACGATCACGTCCACTGTAGGCAACGCATCGGCAATCGCGCGAGGCCCGACACCAACCTGCGTCGCGCCGGCCCGTTTCATCGCCGCCGCCGCCACGCGGTTGGTCCCCAACGCTATAATGTTGTGATCTTGACCGATTTCGGACTGGAGTCTCGCTACCAGTCGAGATCCAAGCCCACCGCCCCGCCCGTCGATGACACACACACGCATCAGCTACACCAGACCCTTACCAGTCGTCGTCATCGTGAGTTTGCCATGCTTCACACCTTTGACCGAGACCAGCGCGTCCGCCACCTTCCGAATATCCGACCCTTTCCCTTTTACCACCAAGACTTCAAGACAATGATCATGGTCGAGATGGACATGCATGCCGGAGAGAATCTGCCCGTGGTAGTCATGCTGAATGTCGGTCAGCTTTCCAGTCAGGTCACGCACATGATGGTCATAGACGAAGGTAATGGTACCGACTGTCTCTTTGTCCTGATCCCATTCCTGGCCGACGAGATTATCGCGGATCAAGTCCCGTAACGCTTCCGAGCGATTGGTGTAATGTCGGCGCTCGATATGCTGATCGAACTCCTTCAACAAACGATCGTCCAATGAGACGCCGAATCTGACCAGCCGAGCCATACGATCCTCCTGGTAGCACGAACTGAACTTTCATAACACGACCATGTCGTCAACGCAAGGACAGTTTGTTCTACTACAAGAGTGGCATTGAACTCGGGAAACAGCTTGACGTGGATCGATATGTAAATTGGCGGGAAGACTCTAATCAGTAATCAAAAATTCTTATCGATGGCGGGTGGAAGATTGTAACGGCGAAGGGCCTCTCGGTGGCTGCCGTTGCGTCACTTGCGGTGAATAGCTCACGAGCAACGATCAGCCAACCAGAGCGTGGACCCATCATATAGTCAACAGGCGACTACTGTTTAAGCGAAGGTCCTGACTCAGCTACAAACTCATTCTCATTGTCATAAGACATGTCCGGCTCAGTTCAAGCTGCCTTTTTAGACCGAACCATTTCTTTTCTCGATTTTTTTGCTTGAGCCGCTTCTCCAGCTGACTTGACATCCTTTTTCTCCTCAGGAGGCGGGAGCACCGCGGGCAATCCGAGAGACTCAATCCATAACTCTCTGCTCCACCCCATGCTATGGTACAAGTGTTCGTCTTCTTGATCCTCCACCTCCTCGCAGGCTTCTTTCAGGGCCTTGCCTTCCGGGCCTGAGATGTTTTCGGCTGCCTGACTCATGAGCTCCCAATTTTGATGGTCCTTGGTCTCAGCCGTCACAACGCATTCGCTGGCGACCAGCTGGGCGGCTTCCGGCTTCCCCGCTTTCAGAGCCATTTTCATGGCTTCCACGAGCGACTCGCCCTTGTGCCGGACGACTTGACGTCCTGGAGTCTCCTTGGCGGGATCGAGTCCCATGGTCTCAATCAGTCTGCGCATGATCTGTTCATGATCGCGCGTCTGGTCCAAATACTTCTGCCATTCCTCTTTCAGATCTTTATTGACCGCACACCGTATCGCCGTCTCATACACCTGCACACCGCCGGCTTCGGTTTCCAATGCCTGGTATAAAAGTTCGCTGAGCTGTTCCTTTTTCATCATGCTCTCCTTATTGGTTTTAGATGGGTGCTGGCTCACATCTCTCGTTTACGCAATCCGAAGCCCATGCCTCGGGTCCCCCTCCAAATCATGCCGGCACCTGGCCCTTCGCTTCTCGGTCCCAATGGCGATGCTGGGCGATGGCTTGAATAAACATTGCAGCAATCTGACTGGTCTGCGCGCCACGACCCATGACGATGCCTTCATCCCCTGTCATAAACTTGCTTTCATCCCGCTGGACACCTTCGGCATGACTCTTCGCCGTCTTATCCGACCCGAGCTGTGCCGACGATAATAATTTGATACCCGCGTCTGTTGCCGCGATAGTCTTACAGTGGAGGTACGCCTCCTTGACGAAGAGCAGCGCCTTGGCGTCACCCTTCAGAATTTCTACGCTCTGTTCTCCGCCAGGTATATACACTGCGTCGAAAAGGACTGACCCGGCAGTGAGGAAACTGAAATCAATGGTTACTGACTCGCCTTTTGCGCCCTTCAACACGCCAAGTCTTGGAGCCACCACCTTTGCTTGAGCGCCGGCTGCGGTTAGGGCCTTCTTCATGCCGGAGAGTGCCGCATCATCAACCCCGTCGGCGGCCAGGATAGCGATTTTGCGAGTCTGAATGCCGTTCTTGATCGTGCTCGCCATGCTCAAGGCAGGCGAGCGTGCCATTGAGGGGGCGAGGCGCTTAGGTTGAAATTGTTTCACGTTGCCGTCCGCCGGAACGCTCATGTTCTCAGGGCTGTCGAGTTTGGATGGGACGGTCAGCCCAAGTCCTTGCGCGACAAGCCCCGCGAGCGTCTTATCGACTTGAGCGAGCAGGCCGATCATGCGCTCTCGAATGGCGGGCACTTCGACTTTGCCCAATTCAAAGCGTAGAGCTTGCACAATATGAGATTTCTCCGGGTGCGATTGACTGTTCCAGAACAGCGCAGCCTGGCTGAAATGATCGAAGAACTTTTCACTCCTCGCGCGCACTTTTGGCGCGTCGATCTTTTCCGCAAAACTGATAAACCCACCCATGTCGGCCTTGGCTTGCATGGGGCATCCCCCACCAAGCGAGTTCGGCTGGTAACTCACGCGGCCTTGATTGATTGTTTGCCGCATATGCCCGTCTCGCTGATTGTTGTGCACCGGCGCCACAGGACGGTTGATGGGAATCTCGTGAAAATTCGGACCGCCCAAACGGATCAATTGCGTGTCCGTATAGGAAAAGAGGCGACCCTGCAGGAGCGGATCGTTCGAAAAATCTATGCCGGGTACGAGATGGCCTGGATGAAACGCGACCTGTTCGGTTTCAGCGAAAAAGTTGTCCGGATTGCGATTGAGCGTCATTTTCCCGATGCGCTTCACGGGCACCATCTCTTCGGGAATGAGTTTGGTTGGATCGAGTAAATCGAAGTCAAATGTATGCTCATCTTTTTCCTCGACGATTTGCACGCCGAGCTCCCATTCCGGAAAGTCGCCGTGTTCGATTGACTCCCACAAGTCGCGGCGGTGGAAGTCCGGGTCGATACCGGAGATCTTTTGGGCCTCGTCCCAGACAACCGAGTGCAAGCCGAGAAGGGGCTTCCAATGAAACTTCACAAAACGCGACGTGCCCTTGTCATTGACAAATCGGAATGTATGCACCCCGAACCCTTCCATCATGCGGAAGCTTCTTGGAAGAGCGCGATCCGACATGACCCACATGATCATGTGCATGGATTCCGGCATCAATGAAATGAAGTCCCAGAAGGTATCGTGCGCGGATGCCGCCTGCGGGATTTCGTTATGCGGTTCGGGCTTGATGGCATGCACAAGATCGGGAAATTTGACCGCATCCTGAATGAAGAAGACGGGAATATTGTTGCCGACCAAATCGTAGTTCCCTTCTTCGGTATAGAACTTCACTGAAAAACCTCGCGCGTCGCGCGCCAGGTCTGAAGATCCACGCGATCCTGCCACGGTCGAGAACCGGACAAAGACCGGTGTCTTCACCGACGGATCGTGCAGGAACTTGGCTCTCGTGTAAGGCGCCAGTGATTCGTACACCTGGAAAATCCCGTGCGCGGCCGTCCCGCGTGCATGCACGACCCGCTCAGGGATCCGCTCATGGTCAAAATGCGTGATCTTTTCGCGCAGGTGAAAATCTTCCAGTAACGAGGGTCCCCGGTCTCCCGCTTTCAGCGAGTTCTGATCGTCGTTGATTCGGAGCCCTTGATTCGTCGTGAGATATTCATCCGCGGCGGCCTCCTGAAACATGGAGAGATCTTTGTCCTTATCATTCTTTTTGCCCTCTTTTTCTTTTCTCATGTTCAATGCGCTCCTTCTCGGCTCGGGGGAATACATACAATCTCACCTCTGGAATACGGTCTGAATCTCTCCTGGTCCCTCTTTGAGTAGAGTTTTCGGTATGTGCCTCGCAGCCTGCATAATCTACTATGGTCAGCTTCGCGGTCATTCTGGCTACCTCCCTAGGTTGAACCATCGGGCGTCTTGACGAGCCCCCTGGTCGGGCTACCACCATGCGATAAGAAGTTGTCCAAGAACGAGCAGCCATGCAACGCTAAACACCATCGGCATCACCGCCGGGGAGAATATCGAAAGTTTTCCCAGGTGCGGGGGACCCTGAATATCCAATACAACTTGCTTGAAGGATCGCCTGAACCCCTTGCACTTAAATGATGGTCATACGATTTTCGCAAATGAACAATGGTCTTTAACGACGAAAGAATATCGACATACGCCAGGACGCCGGCAAGAAGCGCGGCGATCGGCACCAACCATAGGAGCAATATCTGCTCCGCCTCGAAGAGAGAATTCTTAGCTTCATATGGGGCATTCAGCACTGACGCATACGCACCAAAGAAAAAGGCTTGCGTGAGAATTTGCCAAATAACCCGTTGACCAACTAGGTCGTTCTCATGTTCAATCTGGCTGCGTATTAAACCGTAAAGCTCCGCTAGGCTCAGTTCGCCACTTTTATCTGCATCCGACATTTCGAACATTTACCGATCCCTCGCTGGCGTTCAACCTTGTCGTTCATTCTTCAGCATCCCTAGTTCGCATGCCTCCAACCGGTTGGCCCGAAACGCGGTAACGTATGCTGTCCTAGACTTTCCTCGAACAGGTCGCGATTTATGGCCTGTCCGGCGATTGCTCCTTGGCCGGCGGCGATGATCATTTGACAATTCGCCGGGGTGACGCAGCCGACTGCATAGAGACCAACTACACTCGTCCTCAGGCAGGCATCGACGATGATCTCCCCCTCTGGGTCGATCGAAGCTCCCACGTCTTCAGCTAAGTCATTGCGATAGACGTCTCCCCGAGTCGTGAAGGCCGCGTCGAGCTTTACCGGGTCGGCCCTGCCATGCTCCACCATACAAATGCGATCCTGCCGGACCTTAATCCGATATTCCTTTAGCCATCCGGCATGATCCGAATCACATCTCGGTTTTTGACCATTAGTTGCGATCATCACGCTCGGAGAGAACAACACCATGGCCAGCGCATAGTCCACCGCTTCATTGTTTCTTTCCCGTAAGCCAGTCATGCGGAACGGTCCGATCTCTCAATTCGTGGTGATTGCCAATTTGACCATGGGCTTCATTTGTATGTCAGGCGATGAAGCCAACCGGGGAACCACGTGACTCATGCTTTTTTCTCGGCGCCCCCTTACACATCGACCGACAATTTGCCCTACTTTTTCTTGGAGGTCTTCTTTGCCGTTAACTGTTCCGCGTCGTCCACTCGCACTATCAGTAATACACTTTATTTAGCATGAGACTCTGGAGAAGGATTTTGAGCTGACTGCTGTTCTCCGGGGTTAATAAGGACGGGAAGCTTGAGATTGTCGGGGAGCAGGACCATCTTCGAATTTTGGCTGTCGTACAGCTTGTAACGAAGATATTCGGGTGTGAGGGTCTTGGTAATAGTATCTTGTGCTTTGGCTTGGCTCTCGGCGCGTATACGCATGGCATCTCCCTCGCCCACTGCCCGTGCGCGGCCGATGTCAGCATCCTTCGTCGCAATGAGTAGTTCGTACTCTTTCTGTTCCTTCTCCTGTTCTTTGGCTTGTTTTTGCTCAATGGCGGTTAAGACAATTTGCGGCAAATCGACGTCGGCGAGCGCGACGCTTTGAATCGCCAAGGGACGTCCCTTGAGCTTCTCCTCAACCAGCGTTTGAACTTCCATCGCAATTTCTGAACTCTTTTCCGGTACCATCAACACGGAGTATCCGGATACCACGCTGCGAATAGCTGCCAGAAACTCCGGCTTGACGATGCGCTCGTAATAATCTCTCCCAAGCGTCTGAGCCAAAGAGTAAACTTCTTGAGGTATCGGCCTCAAAATAATCGCACCTTTGACCACAACCTGAAGGTTGTCTGCACTCAACGCATCTACATTCTCCGTATGACTTTGCCAGCGCACATCATAGCGATAGACATCGTTCCACGGCGCGGTCCAGTAGACCCCGTCCTTTAACGGTTCCTTCGCGAGGCCATCTGAAGTCCACTTAAGTCCGCGCTCGCCAGGCTCCACAGTGGTGCTGACACATGCCGTCAAGAGAAGAAGAGGCAGGGCATTCAGCATTATGAGATGTGTGGGACGCTTAAGCATTGGGGACCTCCAATTGATAAAGGATAGAGCACTCATTTTCGGAAGCAAGAAATTAGACACCCGCGAAAATTATCACGATCACCTGGGCACTCCGTTGGATACTTTGTCTGTGCAGTGGCTTTCACTAGGTACCTAACAAGTTCCTCCGACCCCGTCCAAGCAGAATATATCTTTCCACCCACTGCAAATTCTTTGAGAAGTCTGATCGACCAACTAAATTAGACACCTGCTTGTGCATGCCCGCTCTTCGGTCGATTGGATGCCGCACGGTATGCGAGAGAACCCAACGAATTCTCACGCCGGAGCTCATTGTTTCACTGAAGTGCTATGCCGCCTTTCGGATCTCCGTTCGTTCAGCCTCCACCATCGCAACTCCGGGAGTGCCGAGTGCACCGCCGCCCATGGAAGCGACAAGAGAGAATAATGCTAAGAGAAACATCCACCCCGCGGCAGATGCGAGCTTCTTGATCGCCACGTTGGCCGTATCGATCGACTGTTCCTTCACTTCCTGGGCTTTTTCTTTCAGCGGTTCGATCATCCCGAGTGTGGATTGCACCACTTCCTGCGCTTGGGTTTTGGACATCCCCAACTTGTTGACCATGACATTGATCGCCGCGTCCTTATCGAGCGCTGCTAGCTTCTCTTGGATTTCAGCCACCGTCGTATCGCTCACTTGGCTGATAGGCTGGCCTCTCTGGGCCTGGCCGGCAACCTTGTCCGCGCCCTTCTTGATCTCGCCGGGCTGCAGTTCCAGTTTCTTGGTCGCTTGCAGGACTGTCTCAATCTGTTTTTTGATTCCTTCCGCGGACACACTCAGATTTTTTACGTCCACGTTCTCGGCCACCTTTGAAACAGCCGCACTGACGCTTTGACTGGCCCCTTGGCCGATCGCCTGCAGACCCGAGCCGAAGGCGCTGAAGAGCCCGCCGACCATCGTGGCCATGGCCGTAGTGGCGAGCCAGGTAAAGACCAGCCACGTCACGCCCCAGACGACCGCACCGTGATACATGCCATCAGAGCGTAAGGCTGAGGCTGATAATCGCGCCGTGATATAGCCTCCGGTAAACGCCGAGACCAGCATTGAAATTCCGGTCCAAATGCCGGTGCCGATGGGAACGCCTTGCGCCGGTTGGGACTCGCGCAAATCAACCGACCAGGCGCCGATGGCCAGCCCAAGGAGCGTCAAGGCTATCTGTACCGATATGCCGACCACCAAGCCCGCAAAAACAGCACCCCAGCGTATGTGCGACCCGCCGATATTCCACTGTGTTGCTTTGATCTCCATAAAAAGACTCCTTTTAAAAGTATTTTTTCCGCCCTTGCTGCTTTGACCCAACTCGCAGGGAAAGAGCCCGGGCTCAATCTCTAAACGAACCGAGAGTCACATTCAGACTAGCCGACCATGGCCTTCAATAGTCCTCATGAATCCCCTAGGCAACCATTGGCATCATGTCCTAGGATTCACCAGAGGGGGGCAGGTTCTTACGGAGCAATCATAAATCTACAGCACAGGAAGGACAAACGAATTGAACGATGGCAGGGGAAATGGATCTTTGTGTCTGAGATTTTTTTAGCCCCGTGCGGCGTTCAAACTAAGACCCAGCTAGGGCAGGTCCTATATCAAGCACACACATCCAAAGCATTGTCGTTTTCGTATTACAGTTAGGCACAGGGATATCGCCAAGGCATGCGTCATTCACCATTTACTAGGAGGCAGGACTATGAAGGCTAGGATCACCTCGTATCTCATTATCAGTGGATGCGTACTCGGAATCACGGGCTGTAATACGATGGAATCGACGCAGGGCTCCCCGATGTCCAAATCGCCGGCCATGGCAGACAAGTCGCTCTACGATCGTTTGGGTGGCAAACCCGCGATCACGGCTGTGGTGGACGACTTCGTCGCGCGTGTCGCCGCTGATAGCCGCATCAATGGGAAATTTTCCAATACCGACATTTCACGCCTGAAGATGCTGCTGGTGGAGCAGATCTGCCAGGCCTCCGGCGGTCCTTGCACCTATACCGGCCGCAGTATGAAAGCCACTCATGCAGGTATGGGCGTCAGCAGCAGCGACTTCGATGCATTGGCTGGTGATCTCGTCGCAACGCTCAACAAATTCAAGGTCCCAGAACGCGAGAAAGGTGAGTTGCTCGGCGCACTGGGTCCGATGAAGAGCGACATCGTCGAGAAGCCCATGGCCTTCATGCACTGAAGGGCGTTCGCGCAAATCGGCAGCACCATGCTTGGAGAGGAGAAGTCTGCGGGTCCCCTTTTGCTCACGCTCGCCGGCGGCATCAATCGTAAGTCCGTTTTACGCCGCCGGCTTAAGCAATACCTTCGTCCACCCGTTTTCTCGTGCATCGAAATGTTTGTACGCATCCGGCGCATCCTTCAGCGACAATTCGTGGGACACGATGAAGGACGGTTCGACCTTACCTTCGTGGATTAAATTGCACAGATAGCGGTTGTATTTTTTTACATTCGCCTGGCCGGATCCCATGTGAAGGCCTTTCATAAAAAAAAGTCCAACGTCGAACGCAATCTGCCCTTTTTGTTCCATCTTGCTGGGAGCTTTGGGATCTTCGGGCACAAAGACGCCGATGACCCCAATGCCGCCGGTGGGCTTCACCGACCGCACAAGATTATTCAGCGTGATATTCGGATGTTCGTTTCCTTCCGGATCATGCGCCTGATACCCAACACATTCGCATCCTCGATCAGCGCCTTCGCCATCCGTGAGATCCATAACCTGCTCGACAGGCGAGGCTTTGGAATCGTTAATGGGGATAGCTCCGATCTTCTCGGCAAGCTTGAGGCGATCGGGCAGACGATCGATAACCATGACCTTACTTGCGCCTTTTATGAAGGAAGAATAGGCCGCCATCAGTCCGACCGGACCAGCCCCATACACCACCACTGTTTCACCAGGTTTCACTCCAGCCAACTCGGTTGATTCATAGCCGGTAGGGAAAATATCGGCAAGCATTACATAATCATTTTCCTTCTCGAGTGCGTCTTCCGGAAGCACCAGGCAATTGACATCACCGTACGGCACCCGCAGATACTCTGCTTGGCCTCCACTGTAGGGTCCCATACCTGCATAGCCATAGGCCGCGCCCGCATTGCCGGGATTCATCGTGAGGCAAAAGCCCGTGAACCCACGTTCGCAGTTTCGACAAAATCCACAGCTAATATTGAACGGCAGGCAGACCATGTCGCCGATTTGAACTCGCACCACCGCTTTCCCCACCTCGACGACCTCGCCCAGGTTTTCGTGGCCGAGCACTTTCCCGGTCTCAACGTTCGTGCGCCCTTCATACATATGGAGATCGGACCCGCAAATGTTGGTGGTAGTAATTTTCACCAACACGTCCATTGGATGTTCGATCTTCGCGTCCGGCACTTCCTTCACACTGACGTTTTTGGGACCGTTATATACGAGAGCTTTCATACGGTCTCCTTTGCGCCCACGAGCGCTGGCTGCCACCGAGTCCGTGAATGAGCAGCAATGTATCGTCTGACAGAATGCATGTCTATGTTCTGTGCAATTGGGCTGGGCATCAATCTCTTCATTTCTTCCTTTTCGACCCGCCCGCCAGTACGTCCGGTGTAAACAAGCCGACTGCCAAAGCTCCATATAGCCAGGGGAAGCTACGGCGAGAAAGAGTGAGTTCAAAGCCGGGGCGTGAAACGCCGGGGCACGACATAATAATCCGTCACGTAGGCCAGCGTAGAAATGGCGATTCCGCTCCCGACAGATGACAGGAATGAGTCCGATGACGTCATCGAACGTCGACAGTGCCGATAGAGCCAAGCCAAGAATCCGCACGCCACGCCGTTCAGCACGAAGCCCACGCCTGTATATCGCGGAGTGAGCAGATTCCTCTGCGCCGCCTTTCTTCCCCAGACGATATGGCTGATAGCATTGATCGGCCGCCATGCCGATTGCCCTTCCGTCTTTCCACAAACCACTGCTGTCGCACTGTTAAGCTGCTGACCGCACCGATAATCAGAATCTCCCTGATACTATCTCTCACACTGGAATGGCTGCTTGGCAAAAATCGTGTTCACCTCTATCTCCTTTTTTTGCAAAAGGATGACTTGGCGCGGACGATGTTTAACAATCGTAATCGGCATGAAAGGTCCAGGAAACTAGGATCATCCATGGTATTACCCACACGAAATCCTATGTGTGGCGTTCAATCGGGGGCCAGGAGACATAGGAGAGGGACATTGCGCTGGCCAATCCTGTGGCGGGAGGGGGGTGCAAGAGCAAGGACGGCTGTTGTACTATGGGGGAATCGGCGAAGGAGAATAATGGGCGAGCATCTGAGCGGGAACCTATTCGCCCTTCACGGGAATATAGATGATATTCCCTTGCCGGTTGACCAGCAAAAGCGCAAGATCGGATGGCTTGATAGGATCCGCCAATCGCTGAAAGACGTCGAAGTTGGGAATAGACTGACGATTGAGTTCCAGCACCACGTCACCAGGTTGAAGACCGGAGGATTCCGCCAGACTGCCTTCTTCGATGTCCGTCACCACCACCCCGCTGGTGACAGCCAGGTCCATCTGCCGAGCCAGCGGCGCGGTCACATCGTCGAAGACCACGCCGGAAAGCGGATGAGCCGTGGCCGCTGACGCCGATCCGCCTTGATTCTTCTTGGCCCGTTCACGCGGCGCCTCTTGCACCATCAATTCGGTCTGGTACGGTTTACTTTCCCTCATGAGATCCAGCCGGTGCTTACTCCCGATCGTGGACGCGGCCACGAGGTTTCGAAGATGTCCGCTGTCCATCACATCCCGCCCGTCGAATCTCACAACCACATCGCCGCGCTTGAGTCCCGCTTTCTCGGCAGACCCTTTCGGCTGCACATCGGTCACGATGGCGCCTTTCACATCGGGCAAACGAAAGATCTTGCCTAATAAGGGTGTGACATCTTGCGTCGAAGCGCCGAGGAACCCACGGACAACATGCCCCGTCTTGAGCAAGCTCTGCATCACGGCCCTGGCCATATTGCTTGGAATCGCGAAGCCCACACCGACACTGCCACCCGTGGGACTGGCGATAGCCGTGTTGATCCCTACCAGTTCTCCATTGAGAGTCACCAAGGCCCCGCCTGAGTTACCCGGATTGATGGGGGCATCGGTTTGAATGAAATCTTCGAGATCGGCGACTCCGACATCGGCGCGACCGACAGCGCTGACAATACCGAACGTCACGCTGCGGCTCAATCCAAGGGGATTCCCGATCGCGAGCACAAATTCTCCGACGGCGAGCGTACTCGAATCCCCCCACGTCACCGTCGGCAGATTGGTTGCCTGAATTTTTACCACGGCCACATCAGTCTTCGGATCGGTGGCCACAACTCGTCCTTTGTATTGCCGCCGATCGGCGAGAATCACTTCCACATCCACTGCATCGGCAATGACATGATTGTTCGTCATAATGTAGCCATCCGACGACACAATGACACCGGAACCCTGACCATATTGCCGGCGGGGCGGAACATCCTTGAACAATCCGAACGGCAGCGCTTCATCGCTGAACGCTTGATCCCGGACCATCACCGTCGAGGCAATGCTGACGACAGCAGGGATGACTTTGGTCGCGGTTGCTTTGATCTGTGTCTGAAGTTCGCCTGCGCCCGCAACAGGAATCAGGCGACTCCCGGCCAGAGCTGTTCCACTGACAACCGCGCTTCCCACGCAGATCCCGAGCACGATTCCCAATGAAAGATTGAGTCGAAACACCACACGGTCCTTTCTAACTGCTGTAGAAGTTCGAAGTTCATAGTTCGAAGTTCCGAACACCTCGAACTTCGGACATCGAACCCTCGCTGGCGTTTTTGACTCTAGCACGCGTGTGTTGAAGGCGCACTTACAATTCCACATGACGCAGGCGGAGAGCATTAGAAATGACGGACACCGAACTGAAAGTCATGGCGGCGCTGGCGATCATGGGGCTCAAGAGCATTCCCAAGATCGGATACAGCACGCCCGCCGCGATCGGCACCCCGATGACGTTATAGAGAAACGCGAACACAAGATTTTGCCGAATATTTCGCATCGTAGCCTGGCTCAGTCTCCGCGCTCGGAGCAGCCCTCGCAGGTCTCCTTTCACCAGTGTGATCCCCGCACTCGCAATCGCTGTGTCCGCCCCCGTTCCCATCGCAATTCCGACGTCGGCCAAGGCAAGAGCCGGGGCATCGTTCACACCGTCCCCGGCCATCGCGACTACTCTGCCTTGCGACTTCAGGCGATCAATGATGTGCCCCTTTTGGTCAGGCAACACTTCCGCCATGACTTCCTCAATGCCAAGTTGCCGGGCCACGGCTTCTGCCGTATCGTGATGATCTCCCGTCACCATCACGATACGAATGCCTTCGCCCTTAAGTTCTTGCACCACGTCGCGAGTGGAGACCTTGATAGGATCTGCCACACCAAGCAGACCCGCAGCCTGTTCATCGATGGCAACAAATACCATCGTCTGCCCTTCACGACGGAGCGAAGCGGCTTCTTCGTCCAACTGTTTAAGGCTCTGGCTGGATACACCGACATCCTTCTGCAAGAACGCAGCCGTCCCGATGGCGACACGACGGCCGGCCACCGTCCCGGTTACGCCCTTCCCTGTCACCGAACGAAACTGCTCGACCTGCGTGTGCGAGATTCCCCGCGCTTCTGATTCCGCCACCACCGCTACTGCCAGCGGATGTTCGCTGCTTCGTTCAAGGGTCGACGCGAAACGCAACAGATCGACTTCAGACCAAGGCGGCACAACCAGTACCGACAGGAGTTTCGGTTTACCCTCCGTGAGCGTCCCCGTTTTATCAACCACGAGCGTGTCCACCTTGCCCAATATCTCCAGCGCTTCAGCTTTTTTCACCAAGACACCCGCCGTCGCTCCACGACCAGTCCCAACCATAATCGACATTGGCGTCGCCAATCCCAATGCACAGGGACAGGCAATAATCAGAACCGCCACAGCATTGACCAGCGCATAGGCCAACTTCGGTTCTGGACCCCAGATCGCCCACGCCCCTGCCGTGATGATCGCAGCTGCCACAACCAGCGGAACAAAGTATGCGGCCGTCACATCGGCAAGACGTTGGATTGGAGCCCGGCTCCGTTGTGCCTCACTGACCATCTGCACGATCCGAGCGAGCATCGTGTCTCGTCCGACTCGTTCCGCAACCATCACAATTCCGCCTGTGCCATTGATGGTCCCTCCGGTGACCCGTAATCCGACAGCTTTTTCGACCGGGATCGATTCTCCTGTGATCATGGATTCATCCACAGCCGTCGCACCTTCTTGGACCATCCCATCGACCGGCACTCGTTCCCCCGGCCTGACCCGCAACCGCTGGCCCACTTGAATGTGTTCCAACGGCACATCTTCTTCCCGTCCGTCCGGCTTGATCAGCCTGGCTGTCTTTGGTGCAAGCTTGAGCAAGGCTCGAATCGCGGAGCTTGTTTGACTCCGAGCCTTCAGTTCGAGAACTTGGCCGAGCAGAACGAGCACAGTAATCATGGCCGCAGCCTCGAAATACACTGCGACCGAACCGTCATGCAACCGGAATGAACCGGGTAGCAGGGTCGGTGCGACGGTGGCAATGGTACTGTAGGCATAGGCCGCACCCGTTCCCATGGCGATGAGCGTGAACATGTTGGGCGCTCGGTTCACTACCGACATCCATCCTCGTTGAAAGAACGGCCACCCGCCCCAGACCACCACCGGCGTCGCCAGCAGCCATTGCACCCAGTTCTTGGTTGAGCCTGCGAGGATCTGGGGAAGAGACAATCCGGGAACCATATCGGCCATGGCTAAGAACATCACGAGGAGGGAGGGGCCGAGAGAGATCCAAAACCGCCTGGTCATGTCCTCGAGTTCGGGATTCCGTTCCTCTTCGAGCGAGACGACTTTGGGCTCCAGCGCCATTCCGCAAATCCGGCAAACCCCTGGCTGCGTCTCAAGTATCTCCGGATCCATCGGACAGATGTATTCGACCACTCCACCGGTCGGAGCTTGGACGACACGAGGAGCGCGCTGCTCGGGAGGAGTGAGATAGTAGCTTGGGTCGGTTCGAAACTTCGTGAGGCAATTCGTCGCACAGAAATGGTAGGTCTTCCCTTGATACTGATAGGAGCCGGCTGCCGTAGCCGGTTGCACCGTCATCCCACAGACGGGATCAATCACCCCCACCTCCTGCGTTGCAGGAGGTGGCTGCATCATCGGAAGGGATCTTCTTGTTGTCGGCTTGGCGGGAGAGACTGGCCGTGCCTGCAATGCCTTTTCCGGATCGGCCTTAAACCGTTCCAGGCACGACGCGCCACAAAAGTAGTAGCGCCGGCCTCCATGCTCGTGACTTCCGGCTGCCGTAGCCGGATCGACCGTCATTCCGCAAATTGGGTCGATCGCCATCTCTCCTCAAAGGGAGTGCTGAATTGAAAGTGGTCCGTGCTGAGATTTGGGACTCACTGTGATTCAGTACTCAGTGCTTCACGTTTACTTTTTGCCGTCCGCATCCAGAATGCTCCGGATAACCGTGATGACATTTTCAGGGGTCAGATTTGTACCATCGACTTTAATATTGCCGTCCAACAAAATCGAAGGAGTGGATGTCAACTGAATCCGCTCTCCCCACCGCCGCCCGTCTTCAACAGCCCTGGCCGGCTTCCCACTGGCCATTCCCTCTTCAAATGCTTTCGGGTCAAGTCCAACTTCCCTGATCAGAGCTTCCCGAATCGAGCGATCCAGCACACCATCAATCTTGTCCTTGTGGATTGTGCGAAACAACACCGTCCGCATTTCGTTGCCTTTCCCCATCAACTTGGCTTGCTCATACATATCGAATGCCGTCGGAAGCTTTCCACGAATGACAGGGAAACCGACCATCGTGATCTCCAACCTATTCCCGAACTCTTTCATGAGCAGCGGCAATCCTGTCTCATCGAATTGATGACAATGCGGGCAGTAGAAGTCGGCGAACTCAATCAACCTGACTTTACCGGGCGTATGTGTGGACACTTCGCTCTTTAAGACTTCGAACGAGCCCTTCAACTCAGGAGTCGCAGCGACGGCGGGTACGCCACAGAGGACCACGAGACCCCATACAACCGCACAGATCGCCAAGGTCCATTGCGCATACTGTCTCTTCACCATTTCAACTCCTTTCTTAATACCGATCGTCATTATATCGAATACGCCGTGAACTTTACTCTCTACTCTTTGCTATACTCAGACCATGTTGCCTGGTATGGTCTCAACCATAATCGTCTTGATTGTCATGCTCGCAGGCTGTGCCTCGAGGCAAGAGGCAGAGAGCAGTCAGCCACTCACCTTCGCGCAAGTCAAAGCTGCTCCGGATTCCTTCATCGGTCAATCGGCAGTCTTAGGCGGAAAAGTCCTGACTGCCCGGCGACAAAAAGACCATACGAGGATCGAGATCCTACAGTTGCCGCTCGATCAATCGATGCGCCCCGGACATGACCTGACCCAATCACAAGGCCGCTTCATCGCGCTGCAGCGCGAATTTCTCGATCCCGCGACCGTCCCCCCAGGGACTAGAATCACCGTGACCGGCGTGGTATCCGGCTCCACCACATTGCCTTTGGATGAAACGGACTATACCTACCCTGTTCTCGACATCACGCGTGTGCAAGTTTGGCCCGGATCAGAAGACATGTCACGTCGTACCTCCCCCTATTCTTATATGGGGCCAAGTCCCTATTGGAGCCCCTACTGGCGGCCCTGGCCGTATTATTGGTAAGCAACACTCACGGGGCGAGGAAAGGTTCGAGGTCCGAAGTTCGAGGTTTTCAGAACTTCGAACCCAGAACATAGAACTTCGTATCACGCCTCTCCAGTCTCGCTCTTCCCCCGCGTCTCGCTCGTTCACTGCCCCGACGACCCGACGATCCGTGCGACTCGATCGTCGTGCCCACCGAGATTCAGGTACAGCTGATAGTGGGCCAATGCTTTCGGCAAGTCTTTCCGATGCAACTCATAGAAAACACCTACATTGTAGTGCGCTTCGGCATAGTTTGGCTTCAATGCGACAGCGCGCCCATAAGACTGCTCAGCCTCTTCAAGCCTGTTCAACTCGGTATAGATCACCCCCAAGTTCATGTGCGCTTCGGCATACTCCGGGCGATATCGCAAGACTTCAAGAAGTTCGCGCTCTGCCTCCACGGACCGGCCTTGACTCCGATGAATGAATGCGAGGTTATAGTGCGCGTCCACTAAGGTGGGCTTCACCGCGATGGCATGTCTGTACGAATCGGCGGCTTCATCGAGAACGTTGCTCTTCTCCGCAACCCGCCCTGCAAGATACCAGGCATCGGCATTCTTGGGGTCGAGCTTGAGCAGCCGGCCGACCGTCTCTCGTGCCCCACGACTATCTCCCTGAGCTTCATACAGCAACGCGAGACTGTACAGAGCGCCACGGTGGTTCGGATGGGCAACCAATAACGCTTCATAGGTCCTGGCGGCGGAGGCGGTATCGCGACGTTGCTCGTAGAGCTTCGCTAGGGTGAAATAGGAATCCGCATGCCGTGGATCGATCTCAATCGCCCGTCTGAGAGCCTGCTCTGCCTCTGCCGATTTTCCTTGGATCCGATAGACCTTAGCCAGATCGTTCAAGGCATCGGGATAAGCCGGTTTCAGCTTAATCGCTTGAGTGAAGGCATCGACCGCCTGAGTCGCTTTCTTCCCCTTGAAATAAATTAGGCCGAGTAGATGGTGCGCTTCAGCGGAGGAAGGATTCAATTCAATGGCTTTCCTGGCAGCCTCGGATGCCCCAACGAGGTCGCCTTTTTTCAGCAGCGCGGTGCCTCGCTCGTAGTAACGCTGCGCGGCATCCTGTTGCTCAGCCGCCGCCGGGACTGGGAGAAGAGGGGAAACCATGGCCGGATACAAGGCAAACAGTACGATGGCGCTATGCCGGAGGAGACGATTCATCATCAGCCAACCGGTCTTGTTTCTTTGGTTCATTTGGTTTGTCATGTTTATTTGGTTGAACCAGACTACCCCGATGAACAAAACAAACCAAATCAACCAGACAAACGGGGCTCGTACCAGTTCGGCAAACTATAGACGGCAATACCTTTGAAATCAACGACGCACATACACACGAGAGTTGATCTGGTCATTTGGTCTATCTGGTTTGTCTGGTTCAAACAAACAAGAGAGGCCAGTAGTTCGACAAGAGGGAAGCGATCGCCGGATGATCCATTGACTCATTCTGTAGACCTATAGACCGTCGCCTCTATATAAATTGGAGTTGGAGGAGGGTGCCCTCATGGCTACAAAGGAAACACGACTCTTTATGAGCAGGAATAGTCAAGCTATCCGAATTCGGCGAGTTCCGGCTGAGCGGCAATACCCAGATCATTCACCCCCAAAAACTCTACTGGGCGCCGCTCATGGACAGTCTGAAGAAGTTCACTGCAGATTTCATGGCGCAGGGGCGCCGACAACCCGCCATCCAAAAACGGTGAGACCGGAATCTCCGCATCGCCGTCTCTCCGCCTCGGTGTGCGTCTCGTCACAACAATGCAAGAGAATTTCGTCGCGCTCCCACGCTACGCGTTGAGAACTGGGTCTAGCCCGCTTCACCCGTGCCTCTTCGCTGCAAGGGTGGGCAGCCCGACAAGATGGGAAAGGTCCTCAGCATGCGAGAGATCCGATGTGTTGGTGCAAGACCTGACCCCTATTGGCGGTCGGTACCTTCACTGCAAGGGCAGAGTAATCCGTATAGACGGTAAAGCTCAAAAAAAAGCAGAATATCTACTTTTTTTCTTACTGTTATGTTTTCTGCATGTCTCAGCGGTCAGTTACAGCATCGGGCTAGGTTTCACTTGGCAAGAAACCAGCAAAGAAGGAGTGGTCAAGTTCATACACGGTTCTTAGCTTGAGACCGAGCTTTGCTCGCTCAAACATCTCGACGAGTTTTTCGCCGTCGACAAGCTCAACTGGCGGGGCTCCGTCTCGATCCGCTTCCCCGCGGGCGTCCAAGGTAAACGAGCCAGTAGTGATTATAATGCCTTTATCAGCTCGGCCAATCATGGCATTACGGAAATCACCAACCTGAGCTCGTGAGACTGCTCCTTTGTAGCGTTTGCACTGAAATAGCACCTTGAAGCTGACAAATGGATTGACCTGCAAAATGCCAATTCCATCAATTCCTCCGTCCTTGGGGCGGCCCGTGACCGTTACCTTTTCGAAGCCAGATTCACGGAGTAAGCGTGCACAGACTCGCTCAAAGCCTTCTGGTGTAACCTTTTTCAAAAGCTCCAAGAGAAGATATTTGTGGTCCTGATCGCCTACAGCATCGGCATCATCTGCCAGAGCGCCGTCGTCTCCTTCAGCTCCGCCTTTTCGTTTCGCTGCAGCGTGAACTTTAACCCACTTGAGGAAAAGGTTTCGAGCGGCAGGAGCATCTAGCTTGGCCTCATAGCCTGTCGGTGTCAGTGCCCAAACGCCATGCGTAGAGCCATCCAACAAGCCTTCCCAAACTAAATATTGCCGAGCCCAGTGGACTTGGTTGTAGAATCGCGTCTGGCCCGACTTCAGAGACTCTTCAAGACTCTTATCGGTAACAGTAGAACGTTCTGCAACGAGATCGCACACTTCGCGGGGTTTGCCGGAACCGCCTAATTCGCGAATCGCATCAAGGATTGGCCCCATCCACTGTACAAATTGAGATTGACGCTTAGCCATGGTGACGTTGGTCTCGGAAGACGTAACTATTATTAGACCAATCCGCATAAGATGCGGATCTCTGGTTTCTGTTCGTATAACACGCCTTAGATTTTTGCGGTAGCCGTGTTGTCTCTCTGCCTTCCACTGTTTACTCCTTGCCAGCAAGAACGCATTGGCGAGTCTGCAATTTCAGCAAAGCGCTCATGAATAACGTGAGCTAGAACAACAGGAGAAAACTCCCGCATGATGCCAGCAGGGCCGCACGGAGCTCGGCGACTGAAGCGTATTCCTTTTCCACCCGCCCACCCCGAGCTGCCAAGACAGCTCTGTCACCGAAGGGGTACGTTGCAGGGAGACGAGCGACTGAGAACGACGCTGAGGGGCATTTTCAGCATCCTGCTAGGAGCGTCGATTGGAAGGCGTGATAGCCTGTTTGAAGACCGAGCGGAGACCGAAGTAGGCAATGGAATCTTTGAGATTGGAATACAACCGCTTGAAGGCTCCCATGTCGGGGTTGGTGACGTATTCCATCGTTAAAGCAATCCGTTCTTCCCCTTCGCCGAGTGGAGTCACCGAATGCCAGAGCTTGTCTCCATTGAAAATGACGAGATCGCCCGGCTGTGTGATGAGTTCCAGATGCCGAGGGGTTTTCACAGGATCATCCTTAAACAACTCACAAACCAGTTTGCATTGCGTGGACCGATCGACCAATCCCATAAGAATGGTATAGCGAGCCCCCTTGTAGTAGGACGTGTCATAGTGAAATCCGATATGGTCCCCCGGTTCCGTATAGTAGTAGAGCGCGCAGGAATGGGGATCGTTCTCGGGGCATTGACTGAGCTTGGCTCTCACCAGGCGGCTCAAGAAATCAATAAAGGCCCCGGACCGATAGAGATCGAGAAAGCGCGGGGCCTTCTCCATGACCGTGTAATAGCTCACGCTCCCGCCTTTTTTATGACCGGGAATGTAGTTGCGATTCAACTCGCCCTTCACTCCTTGCGCTTGAGGAACAAGATGTTCTTCCACCACAGCGCGAGAGAGAAACTGGGGAACAAACAGGAACTCGTTCTGGTCCCAATACTCACGGGAGAGTCGGTCGAGGTCCAACCGTTTGACGGCTTCATCAACCGTATCAACAAGGGAGCCGACCATGGTTTGATTCATATACTCACCTGAAAGACCGCCTGGTTTCTCTTGTTTATCTGGTCTGTCTCGTCTGTTTGGTTGAATGAGAGAGAATGGTTCGCTTGTCCATGTGCATTCTCAAACCGATTCCCATCGTATTCATTGCGGGGTACTGAACACAGGCGCCTTCACGACTTCCACACCGGGCGGCACCTTGAAATCGAAGAGCGCGTCGCCGAGGCCGACGTTGGGTTGAAGCGACGAAAATTCAAAACTCGAAACATTCCCGCTGGCTTCATGGAGCGAAAGGGTACGAATGAAATAGGTTTTGGGAAATACTTCGAGCACGATCCGTTGCAACGATCTCCCCGCCTCCCCTTCACGGGACTTCGGCATGAGGGTAAGTAACCGGATTCCTCCCACTCCACGTCCCTTCCCCGGTGTCGGCTCAATGTCGAACGACTCCGCCAATTTGGCCGCTCCCAGCAACAGTTCCAACGGGGCCTTGGAGGCTGCCATTTGTGTGAGCTTCCCGACCAGCACCTGTTTGTGTTCCGGTACATATACCTTCACATCATCTCGATTGACATAGATGTCCTCGACCGAAGGGTCGAGATAATTCCATCGTAACCGGCCAGGCTTCTTGATATAGACCTTTCCCGAGGACGCAATGGACCGCTCAAATCCCTCGATCATGGTCTTTTGCGTAAAGTCCGCTTGAAGATCTTTCGTTTTCTCATACCGCGCCTGGAGCTGCCTGACCACCTCCTGCACTTCCTTCACCGCATTCTCGTCACGCTCTTCAGCAGCGACAAGAGTCGCCAATGGGAATAGGCTCAGCCCACACGTGAGCACGCCCCCGACAACACATGTCCAATTCAATTTCTTCACCTTACCAAATTACAAGGGGAGTGGGCAGGTTGCCCTTTACTGCGCGCAACTCACCCACCTCTCTCAAGGGAGTCGCCAGACTGTCCTTCACTGCGCGCATCGGACGAGCACCGTTTCATCGTGCGCGGTCTGCGAGCAAGAAGGATGGTCTGGCGACTCCCTATCCCACCCTTCTCAGGGCGCGCGTTCCGGGAGCACAGGACCAACGTGGGTGCCCTTCCCATCTTTCTGAGGCCGCGCGTTGCGCGAGCACAGAAGATCATCAGGCTCCATCCCCCTCCCCTATTCCCACCGGCCCTGTTCGCCCAACAACTTCTCTCCGTCCATCCCGGCCTGCCGCGCCCACAAGACCCTCTGCCTCCATTTGCTCAATCATCCGAGCTGCTCGAGGGTAGCCCACCCGAAGCCGGCGCTGAATCAGCGAGGCAGAAGCCGATCCGGTAGACAGGACCAGCTCTTTTGCCTGTTCATATATCTCATTCAACGACTCATCCTCTTTTGCCCCTTCTTGTTTTATCGCAATCTGCAACTCTTGATTGTAGGACGGGCTGGCTTGATCCTTCACGAACTCGACGACTCGGCGGACGTCGTCGTCCGACACAAACGACCCGTGCAGCCGCATGACACGCCCGGTCCCCGAAGCCATATACAGCATATCCCCCCGACCGAGGAGCGCTTCCGCACCGTTGGCATCCAGAATGGTGCGTGAATCGGTCTTCGACGACACTTGAAAGGCAATGCGGGCCGGGAAGTTCGCTTTGATCAAACCGGTCAACACATCGACCGACGGACGCTGCGTCGCCAATACGAGATGGATGCCCGATGCGCGAGCCATTTGCGCTAAGCGCGCAATCTTGTCTTCCACTTCTTTCGGCGCCACCATCATCAAATCCGCTAATTCATCGATCATCACCACGATATAAGGCAAGGGCTCGGGCGGCGTCGACGGAGGTTTGAACGATCCCGGGCTGCCGTCCGGAATTGCAGTCTCTCCGGCAGAGAGCCGATCCTCTTCAGACAGAAACTGGATGGGTAATTCCGGTTGGTCCAACTTGGCCGCCGGTTCCGACTCCAGCACACCCTGCTTCCCGGCTACTTTTCGATTATAGGTATCGATGTTCCGCACCCCCGCTTCAGCGAGCAATTTGTAGCGCCGCTCCATTTCAGCCACGACCCAGCCGAGCCCCCGCGCCGCCGATTTGGGGTCGGTGATGACCGGACGTAGCAAATGCGGGATACCGTCGTACGTTTGAAATTCGAGCATCTTCGGGTCGATCAGGAGAAGCTTGACTTCATCCGGTCGCGCCGAAAACAGCAAACTCAAGAGCATCGTATTGAGGCTGACGCTTTTCCCGGCCCCTGTGGCGCCAGCGACCAGCAAGTGCGGCATCGTTTTCAGATCGGCGACGATGGGGACTCCGAAAATATCCTTCCCTAATGCCAAACTGAGCTTCGATCTGGCGCGTGAAAAGGCTTCGCTCGTCGTCACTTCCTTCATCGAGACTGTCTCGCGATAGAGGTTTGGCACCTCGATCCCTACCACCGATTTTCCCGGAATCGGCGCGACGATTCGAAGGCTGATGGCCTTCAGCGCCAACGCCAGGTCATCGGCAAGGTTCACAATGCGCGCGACTTTGGTTCCCGGCGCCGGCTCGAACTCGTACATTGTCACGACTGGTCCAGGGCGAACTTCCGTCACCTTCCCTGCGATGCCGAAACTGAGCAACGCGCGGGTCAGTACATCGGACTGCGCCTTGATTTCTTCTTCCGTCACGCGCCCAAGAGGGCCTGACGGTTCGTTCAGGAGCACCGCCGGGTCCGGCAAAATATAGTCCCCGGCCTTGGCTTGAGCCGCCACGACCGGTTGGTCAAGCTCGGCTTCAATCGGCTCAGCCGGTTCGGGGCTCGGTGGTCGTGAGGGTTGAATGACCGGCCAATCCACCTCCGGCGCTTCGGACGCTTCTGGAAGGGCTTCTTCGATCACTGCACGGATGGATGCAGATGATTTCTGTTTGGCTTTCCGTGGTAACTCAGAAACCTCTTCCTCCACCGGCCGGTCCGGGATTAAGGTCCGCGCCCTGTTGAACACCCTATTGCCCCAACCGGGAATCCGCCGGCCAATTTCCGACAGAGAGATGGGCGCCGTGAAGAGGAGCGAGACCAGTAATCCGGCAACGAGCAGAATGTGGGCGCCGGTACTCGCAAAATAGGTGCGCAAGCCCTCGGCCAACACCTGTCCGAAGAAACCGCCCGCCATTCCACGGTAAATCAAGCCGCTGGAGACAGTCGGCACCGCCATGATTTCGAGATGGAACAGACCACTCAGAAACAGTAATGACGCCAGCGAGGCGCCGGCGTTCCGCAGACGGATTGATAGGTCGCTTTGTGTGAAACAGCGGACCCCCATGAGGCCGAGAAGAATGGGAAACAAGTAGGCGGCTGCCCCGATCGACCAAAATAAGATGGACGCGAAGAATGCGCCGACCGACCCGATGAGGTTTCTCGGGGGAGACGCAGAAGCCGCTGCGGCCTTCATCTCTCCGGGGACGAAAGACACCAGGCTGAGTAGCGTCAAAAGCGCCAATGCGATCAGGACGACTCCGATCACTTCTCGTTTGATGTGTGAAGGAGGGGAAGCGGCGCCGCGGGCCTCGCCCCGCTTGGCCGAACTGGTGACAGCCATGATCGCGATGCTAGCACAGGGAAACGGTCATTTCAAACGAATGGGCGGAGGTAGTCTGGATCATCCCCCTTGCTCACGGAGGCCGCACGATGAAACTGTGCTCCCTCGACGTGCGCAGTGGGGGACAATCCAGACCACCTCCTAAAGAACGGTGAAGAGGGATGGTGCCTGATGATCTTCTGTGCTCGCGCAACGCGCGGTCGCGGACTCCCCTCGTTAGACCCGCACAGTGGAAGATCGATCAGCCCCCATCCCTGAGAGATAACGAGCGAGCTTGGAGGGATCATTTATTTAGAATGTGCTCGTTCGACGCGCGCAATCAAGGATCGACCAACCTACCCTTGAAAGCGAGATGAAGAATTGGGAAGGCACGCGCAGTGGGAGAGCCCCTAGCCCGCCCTCAAGGCTGAAGGGAAGGAGAGTGTGACTGCTCCAGTATGTTTCATGCGAAAGACCGTATGTACACATGGTGAGCTATATGGTATATAGGCGTCATTCTGGATCTAGAGCCTTAGCGAGAAGGATGAAGAGCCGCCGATGGCTAGACCCATCAAAAAACTGACGATCGAGGTCCCGGCGGACCTCTTAGAGCGTGCGACCTTGGCCAGCGGCGAAGGCGTGACCCCGACAGTGCGGAGGGGGCTGGAATTGGTAGCTGCCGGCGGCGCCTACGGCCGCCTGCGCCGTTTTCGTGGCAAAGTGAAGTTTCGTGTGAAGCTCTCGGAGCTTCGGCAAGACTAATGCTCTGTCTCGACACCAGTTCTCTCATAGCTTATCTGCAAGGTGACGGTGGAGCTGATGTCGATTTGGTGGATCAAGCCCTCATGGACCAAATAGGCGTGCTGTCCCTGGTTACCGTGACAGAACTTCTCAGCGACCATCATTTGAGTTCGAGCTTGAGACAGACGATTCTTGAAATTCCCACTCTCTCTATCGGTGAAGGATTCTGGGAACGAGCCGGTCTACTTCGCGCGAAGGTTCTCCGAATCGGCCGCCGAGCCAATCTTGCAGATACGCTGATTGCACAGAGTTGCCTCGAACATCAGGCCACACTCGTCACGCGCGATCGGGATTTCGCGGTGTTTGCTTCCGTGGCCGGACTTCATTTGGCAGTGAAGCCCTCATAGCCTTTTTCCGCTTCCGAAATGTTGCGTTCCCCGCACGATCATCTGAAACAGGCTGTAAACGCCACGCAAAAATTTCCATGCATTATTTCTTCCCTTTTACCTGGAAGTCTGGATCAGCCGGGTCAATTCGATGAACTGCGCAACTGAGAGGGTTTCGGCACGGGCAGTTGGTGAGAGGCTGAGCGAATTCAACGCATCTGTTACTTGCTTCTGATCATACCTTTCATCCTTTAGCGAGTTGATCAGCGTTTTTCTTCGGTGCGCAAAGGCTGCCTTCACGAGTGTGCGAAAGGCGGCTTCTTCCTGCTGACTCATCCTGCGTGAGTGCGCGCGCAGGATCACCACCGCCGAAGCTACTTCCGGTCTTGGTCTAAAACACTGGGCTGAGACACGAAACGATTTGGTAATTTCGGTTGCGTACTGCCCCATGACTGAGAGCACCCCATAGTCCGATCCGCCGGGGTTCGCCACCAATCGATCGGCCACTTCGTCCTGCAGCATGAGTACCATCCTGGGAAACCGGTCATGTTGCTCGAGTAATCGAAAGAGCAATGGTGTTGAAATGTAGTACGGCAGATTCGCCACGACGACCGTACCCATCGGAAGGTTCCCGACCGGATAAGCCAGCGCGTCTTCACACACCAGCTCCACATTGGGGAACCCTGCCTTTCTGCTTTCGAGGTAGGCATGAAGCCGTGCATCTACTTCGACCGCCGTCACACGACCGGCTGCTCGGCACAATGCCTCTGTCAGGACTCCACGGCCGGGACCGATTTCCAACACGTGATCGTCAGGCCTCAGCTCCGCCAATGCGACAATTTTGCGCACGATGTTGGGATCGATCAGAAAATTCTGACCGAGCCGCTTCCTGGGAGGAGGAAGGTCGGAGCTGGACACGAGTCAATCCTGGCCGGGAGCACGAAGAACGGCCTGCGTCTGTTGCTTTATCAATTCAGCCAACGGGGTTCGGAAGTAGTCAATGAGGTCGGTAAACTCTTCCACCAGGTCGTTGGTGAAAGATGGCCCAGGCTGAAGGGCAGCGAACTTCTGCCCTTCTTTCTGACCCAGGGATTCGGTGATGAGCGTGATCGTCCTGGCCTTCCACTTTGCCACTCGCTCGGCCCCGGCAACCGTATTGAGCGTCTCCATGGTTTCTTGAAAAATCTGGTCCAATTCCTTCAACTGCTTCTGAAGCATGCTATGCGCCGCGCCTGATTGGTTGGTCATCGATAGCTCCCGTCGGGTGGTCTGTCTGGTCTATCCGGTCTATCTGGTGTCGTCTTTATCGGACAGGCGCTCGACTCTGTCTAGATAGACCAGACAGACCGGATAGACCAGACAGACCAAAAAGACCTTTCACCGTTTTTTTGCTAGCTTGGCGGCCAGCGTGATTGCCTCAATCAAACTGCCGGGGTCTGCGATACCCTTTCCCACAATATCGAACGCCGTCCCGTGATCGACCGAAGTGCGAATGATCGGAAGCCCCACCGTCAGATTCACACAGGTACCGAACGCGACAAGCTTCAAAGGAATGAGACCCTGATCATGGTACAGGGCCACCACACCGTCGTAATCACCTTTCGCTGCCTTGCCGAACAGGGTATCGGCAGGCAAGGGATCGCTGGCGCGAATGCCTTGGGCCTGTGCCGCACGCGTTGCCGGAAGTATGACCCGCGCTTCTTCGTCTCCGAACAATCCATGTTCTCCCGCATGAGGGTTTAAGGCCGCCACACCGACTCTCGGCTTCTTGATTCCAAACAGGTCTCTCAAAGCCAGATGTGCCAGCCTGATCGCCTTTTCGATCTTGGCTTGAGTGAGGAGTGCCGGCAGGTCTTTGATGGAGACGTGAGTGGTCACGAACATGATTCGGAGCGGACCGCCGACGATCATCATGCCGGACTCTTGCGTTTTGGTCAGGTCCGCCAGCAGTTCCGTATGGCCGGGGAAATGACAGCCGGATAGGTTGATCGCTTCCTTGTTGATCGGCGCGGTGACCATACCGTCGATGCAACCAAGTTGCGCAAGTTCGACGGCTTTCTTGATAAACAGCACGGACGCCCCTCCAGTTTCAGGCGCCGCGACTCCACGCCGGAACCGCCCCAGCGGACGATCGAGCGGGTCCAGCACGGTGAGTAGATTCGGGAGTGAAGCCACTGTGTCGTGACTCTCCACTCGAATGACATTCATTTTGAGTTTCAGACTTTTGACCGCCTGCTGCATAACCGGGAACGATCCGATGACGATTGGGCGACACAGACGCCACAGTGTTCTTCCTGTCAACGCCTTCGCAATCACCTCAGGACCGATCCCGGCGGGATCTCCCATGGTGATCCCGAGAAGGGGTTTCTTTGGTTTGTTTTGTTTGTTTTGTTTTTTTGGTTTGTCTCGTTGAAGCTTCATTGATTCGCTCCCGATTGAAACCAAACCAACCACATGAACGAAACAAGCCCGACAAACCAGATACACCATCTTACGCGGTCACCAACCATAGAGATACACCACATAGCCTATATAAAGGATAGCGCTCCCGCTCAGCAACCAGGGTCGCCAGAGTGCGCCCCACACAGCCTGCGCCAACAAGAAAATGGCTGCGGTCACAGCGAGTACCATGGTCACCAATGCCGTCGACCCCAATGCCCAGTCGGTGCCCAGGAGTCCGATCGAGACCGGAATGGTACCCTGAAAGACTATCGCGCCGGTGACATTCCCGACCGCCAAACGATCTTTCTTTCGATAGAGCCAGAGAAAACTGTTCGACATCTCGGGCAACTCGGTCGCCAGCGGCGCGACGAGGAGAGCCAGAATTAATGGAGACATCGACAGGGCTCCCGCAATGGTTTCTGCGGCGAGTACGAAGAGATGCGCTCCAAACGCAAGCCCAGCCAAGCCGAGGATACCTTGAAGTCCGATAAGTCCAAAAGATGGGATTGCAGCCTTTCTGGCAAAGATCAGTGGTTCAAGACCTCCCTCGTCCCCTTGTTCTCCTGTCTCACTGAATTTCATTTTTACGTAATACAGATAGACGCATATCAACCCGACCGCGGCCACGACGTGCGTTGGCCGAGAAGGGACAAACGCACAGGCCAGCGCGGCGATGTACGCCACGACAAAAAAGGAAAGATCCCCTCTCACATCTTGATAGTTCAATCGAAATGCGGCGGTTCGCTTGCCCAGTCCGGCATAGATCACCAGCAAGATGGCCAGGATAGGGATCACCAGGGTGGTCAGCATGAAGGGGGCGCCGAGGATCGCGCCTAACCCTACCTCCACTTCGGCACGACTGGCTCCAAAGAAAATGGCGATGATGGGAATCGACGTTTCAGGAAGTGTGGTGCCGATGGCAGCCAGCACACCGCCGATCGCGCCTTCAGACAGATTGAACCGTTTGCCCAACCACTCAATGGCGTTCGTGAATAGATGGCAGGCACCCAGCGTCACCGCAACGGAAACAAGGAATATGAGTGAATAGAGAAGGACCGTCATCCCCGGCCCATCGGCCTAGTGACCCGCTGTTTGGCATAGGCGAGGGCCGCATCCTCAAGCACCTCCTTCACGGGACGGCCGGTTCGTTCGGCTACCCGTTTGCAATCGAGATATTCCGGAGCAGCCTTCGCCGTCGTCTCGTTCACATCGGCGATTTTCATCCGAACGGTTCCCCCACGCACCTTCACTGAGACAAACCGCCGAGGGAGGATCTGCCGCGTCACTTCACGAATCCGGACTCCCAACGTCGTCGTTTCCTTAAACAAGACGTCAAGAATTGGATCCAACTGTGCCGGAGCCGCGAGACAAGTCAGCACGATGCCGGGCCGCCCACGTTTCATGATGACCGGCGCCAGCGTCACATCGAGCGCCCCGCGCGCGAATAGCTGATCCATCACATAGTCATACGTCTGCGGATTCACATCGTCGAGGTTCGTGTCAAGCTGCAACACGCTATTCTGTTCTCGCGCTCCTCGGGATGCCGGTCGTGCGAGAAACGCACGCAAGGCATTCGGCCAGCCGTCGGGATCGGCATCGCCCGCGCCATAACCGATAGCCGTTGGCGTCATTACCGGCATGGAACCAAACTCCGATGTCAGCGTGCGCAACAACGCCATGCCGGTCGGCGTCGTGAGTTCACGAGCAGGGCCTGCACTGTAGATCGGAATCCCTTTCGCCAGAATGGCGACGGCGGGACCGGGCGCCGGCAGGATCCCGTGAGCCGATTGCAGTGTCCCCGTTCCAACATTGACGGGAGACGCCGTCACGCGTGTCACGCCTAGAAGATCGCAGCACATCAGTCCGCCGACGATATCGACGAACGAATCCAGGACTCCCACCTCATGAAAATGGACGTGATCCTTGGCCACGCGATGGGCGTGCCCTTCCGCTTCGGCTAATAGATCGAACACCGATCGACTTTGGTGCTTGATCTTGTCAGGAATTCGACTCGCGGAAAGGATAGCGTGGATCCGATGAAGCGAGAGCGGCTTGCGTAATCCTGATGTAATCACGACGTCCACTTTCGTGGCATGGATCGCCCCTCGATGCACTCGCCGCTTCCGCAGCGTGACCCCAGATAGCCCGAGTCGTTTCAGGCCGTTCACTAGGTCGGAAAACGGAACGCCGACATCGACGAGCGCACCAAGGATCATGTCGCCGCTGATGCCGGAATAACAATCGAAATGGAGGTGAGCGCCCACGTGTGTCCTTTCTCTGATCCACTCAAAACGCGCCCATCTTACCCAAGCCGCATGCGAACGGCAATCGAGACACGGTTCGAGGTCCGAAGTTCGAGGTTTTCGGAACTTCGAACGCGGAACTTCGAACTTTGTATCGTGTTGTCGCGCTTTTCCCGCCAGTCCCGCCCGTCTCGCCAGTTCTGAACATTGACAGCCTACCGACGTTGTGTTATCCCCACTAGTCTCGCCCACCGATTGATTGGGGACGATTCGTAACATTAGCTGGTGACGCGCGTATCTCTTATGAAGATCTGCCGAGCCTTGACCACGCCCTGCCCAGACTCATTTGGACTATGGAGGAGACGGGTCGCCTGGGTGCTGCTCTGCGCCGCGTTATTGTTATGTCTCCCGCCTGCCACCTCGGCAAAGTCGAAACCCAATCGTGCCCCGCGCCCCGAACCGGAACTGAAGATTCTCAATCTGAACGTTTCCCCAAGTCCCTATATCGTCTCGTCCGGCTCATTACAGTTTGCTGCCTTAGTCCAGTTGCCCAAAGAGCTGGACGGCGCAACCCTGCTGGAAGTTTCCTCCTTCATCACGTCACCATCGAAAAATTCACTCCGTTTTCTGACCGTGCGCAAACCACTGGAGCCTCACGCCGCTTCAACCAACGGCGCAGGCCCTCCACGCGTCGCCGTCCTGTTGACGTGGGACGGGATGGACCAGAAGAAAATCCAGTCGGGAGCAGGGATCTATCAATTTGAAGTGCGAGCCAAGTTGTTGGCGAACGGCGAGAAGGGTCCCAGAACCCAGATGGTTTCCTGGCCGAAACGCGGAACGGTGGAAGTGAAATAAACCGCGGCGGGACGCGCGAGAGAGGCGAGACTGGCGCGATCCAAAGTTCTAAGTTCTGCGTTCGAAGTTCCGAAAACCTCGAACTTCGGACTTCGAACTTTCCCCTTCGCGCGCCTCCCCTAATACGTTAATCCGGTGCGCGAGACAGCCGGCTCCGAAGCCGTTGTCGATGTTCATCACACCGACCCCTGCTGCACAGGAGTTCAGCATCGTGAGCAATGCAGCAAGTCCACCGAAGCTCGCGCCATAGCCCCGACTCGTCGGCACAGCCACGACCGGACAAGCAACCAGCCCACCAACCACACTCGGTAACACCCCGTCCATCCCGGCTGCCACCACGGCCACCCGCGCTTGCATCAGCCGGCTCTGACGTTCCAGCAACCGATGAATGCCGGCCACGCCCACGTCATAGAGCGTCTCAACCCGGCTTCCCATCACCTCCGCCGTCACTCTCGCTTCTTCCGCGACGGGAATATCCGAGGTGCCGGCTGTGATGACCAACACATGTCCCTGTAGTTGTCGCTTGGGGTCGCGAATCGACACAATACGCGCTTCGTCATGATAGACCGCTCGACGATCAAGCCGTTTGATGAGCATAGCCACTTGGCGAGTCGCGCGCGTCGCCAACAATGGGCGGTGATGTTTCAATAGTGCTTTCGCGATGGCGAGAATCTGGGCCGACGTTTTGCCTTCGCAGAAAATGACCTCGGGGAACCCCTGCCGCAGCGACCGATGGTGATCGACCGAGGCAAATCCGAGATCTTCATAGGGCAATGTGCGGAGCTGCCCGATCGCCGTCGCAACGGATAGGGTACCCGCTTGCACTTTGGTCAGCAGTTGTTCAAGCGCCTCTGGATTCATGGCTGCCCTTTCTCCGGTTTTGCGTCGCGCTCCATCAAATCCGTCACCGCCTTGCGACACGATTTACCTTCGAACAATACGGCATTGATCTCCTGCACGATCGGCATGTCGACGCGATAACGCCGCGCAAGTCCTAACGCCGCCTTCGCCGTCCGTACACCTTCGGCGACGGCTTGTGTGCTTCCGAGGATGGTCTCAAGCCGTTCTCCCTTCCCCAATCTCACACCGACCGTGTGATTCCGGCTCAATGCTCCGGTGCACGTCAGCACCAGGTCGCCGACGCCGGACAGCCCGTAAAATGTTCGGGGATCTGCACCCATCACAACGCCCAACCGCACCATCTCGGCTAATCCTCTCGTGATCAACGCCGCCCGCGAATTGTGGCCCAGGTCCAATCCATCCACCACGCCAGCCGCGATCGCCATTACGTTTTTGAGCGCGCCGCCGAGCTGGACACCCAACATATCGCTGTCGGCGTATACGCGAAAGGCCGGTGTCATCAGCGCCGTCTGGAATGTCTTGACCAGCCCCTCGTTGCTCCCCGCTAGACAAAGTACCGCCGGTTTCCCCGCGCAGACTTCTGTTGCGAAGCTCGGGCCCGACAACACCATGATGTGCGGATGCATGGCAGGAGGAAGTATGTCAGTCATAACTTGAGTCATGACATGCAACGTATCTTCTTCCACTCCCTTCGTCGCGCTGATGAACGGGATCGGAGCGGAAAGAGATCTGACCAACTCGCGCAGCACAGGACGTGCCACATGGGACGGCACCACGAAGAGCAGGCCCTCGCTCTGCTCAGTGAGATCGACCAACGATCCTGTGGCATGGAGCGATGGAGGTAGCGCCACGCCCGGCAGAAAGACCTGATTTTCGTGTTTCTTATTGATTGCATCCACCACTTCTCGTTCGTAGGCCCAAAGCCGAACGTCGAGACCTTTCACAGCCAGATGTTTCGCCAGGGCAGTGCCCCACGCGCCGGCCCCAATGACTCCTACTCGATGGATGGATGACATGATCGTGAATCGTTGCTTAGGAACGGGTGGAAACTCCGCTAAGCCCTCTGCATGCACATCAACGTTTTTAACAGCCTGCGAAGAGCGAGCGGATTATAGGAACCGGCTCTTTCACCTGTCAATGAATGAGAGACGGTGTTTGAATTTTGTCAAGTCAGGCAAGGCTTCACCGTCTGACCAGACGAGGCTGGGAAAGTCGAGTGGCACATGCCTTGCTCCCCTTACGTAGGATTTCACAATTTCCTTCGTCCGAACGCATCGGACGACTAGTATGGGACGTACGCAAGTAGGGCTTCGTTACAGGTGAAAGTGAGGGAGATGGCTAATGAGAACCACACAAATGGCAAGGCGTTTTGTGATGACGAGTCTCCTGATTCTTCTGACGCCGATTGTTCTCTTCACGTCTCAGGCGTATGGAGAAACCTACGTGGCAGGGCAGCTCGGAGTAACACTGCCATCCATTGGTAAAGGACTAACTGACAGTGACCTGACGGGGGTTTTCCCTTCCGGGTCGACGATTTCCGATCAGTCCTTAAGTACGTCAGTTCTTTATGGTGGTAAGTTAGGTCACTACTTCAAATCGTTGCCTTGGCTTGGAATAGAGGCAGAAGTTTACAACACTACGCCGCATATTAAGCAGCAGGACATCACTTTTAGTGGACCATCAGGCCCAATTGGTTCTATCAATCTTCCCGGGGTGGACTTCCGCGTGCTCACATTTGCGCCATTAAATCTTACGTTGCGCTATCACAAGACAAGGCTGCAGCCATACATAGCCGCAGGTCCTGGGATTTTCTTTGCGCGGATAAAAGATCCTTCTCTTACTTCTGATAACTCTCAATCTGATACAACGATCGGGCTAAATGCTCAAGCAGGTCTCCGATACTATGTCACCAGACACTTTACGGTCTTTATGGAAGGTAAATTCAATCACGCACGATTTAACTTTCCCGAAACTCCCCCAGGTCTCAACTTTAATTTATTCGGGTTCGACAGCACCTACAATATGTTTCATGTATCCTTTGGCTTGAGCTACAATTTCTAATCGCCATCGATCTTGTCTCTAATCTCCATCTAGCAAACCATCGCGGTTCCGTGTAGCCTACGGAAGGAACCGCCCATGAGAATCTGTCCGTCCTGTCGACGTGAGCTTCCGGAGATTAGCCGCTACTGCTCGCAGTGCGGCCAACGCCTTCACGCAGACTCCGTTGAGCCTCATCCGACGCCTCCGGCACCTCAAGCACCCCCGGCTTCAGAGCCAGGACAACTCAACATCGAAATCCTGTACGGCATGGTGGCTACGCTGGCGCTCGCGCTCCTCTTTCCACCCTGGGAAACCCCGCCATCACAGGCTCCCGAATTCCTCGGCCTGCATTTCATCTTATCGCCTCCCATAGCGGACGCCGTCGTGAGCCGCTTACTGCTGACGATCGAACTCGTCACCATCGCCATCGCCGGGCTGTACGGATCTTTCCTCTTCCGGCAAAAAAAACCCTAGCAGGATGCTGAAAAAGCCCGCCAGCGGCGTTCTCAGTCGTTCGTCTCCCTGCAACGTACCGCAAGGGTATGCTTCAGTCGCCGAACTCCCTGCGGCCTGGCTGGACGAGCTTTTTGAGCACCCTGCACAGAATTCAAAAACCTGCTAACAGGTCCGCAGGTCGAAAAGTCAGCGGATCATACCCCTGACTTTTAGACTTAAAGACGCTGAGACTTCCGCGCTGTCGACGAGCGGTGGATAGCAGGTTTCAGTCAAGCGCAAGAGTCAGGCACTTCGCCGAGCCGCCCGATTTCATGAATTCATCGAGTGGGACTGGATGAGGAGTATAGCCGCGCGAGGTCAGCAGAGATTCTGTGTCAGGACAGCCTGAGGGCAGCACGACGTGCTTCCCGACACAGACGGCGTTACAGGCAAACTTCAGAGCTTCAGGTTCAGGCACGACGAGACGTCTCGAAGGAACGATCCGTTCCGCAAGCACCTCTTGCCCGTAGCGATCGAAGGCGGGAGGGAAATACAGGAGCTCACCGCCGCTCAAGGGACACAAGCAGGTATCGAGGTGATAGAATCGATTGTCGACCAGCTCGAGCGGGATGATCTCTCGATGAAACCAGTCGCTGAGCGTCGAATACACGCGGATATCCGATCGCTGCCGATAGCCGCCGAACCACGTGTCGGGAAATCGTAAGAGATCTCCGGCTCCCTCGAAGAAGTTACCTGGATCCAGCGTCACGACTTCGTATTTCTCCCCACGAAACCAGTCTTCAAAGTACGCTTCTTCCTTCTGCCGTTCGACATAGCGAAAACGGCTCGGCACGGCTTTGCCTCCCAGGACAATGCCGGCATTCGCCGTGAACACGAGATCTGGCAGTCCCGGCACTGGCTTCATCCGTTCCAGGACCACACCCACATCCTGTTCGAGCACCTGCATGAGATGATGCCATTGGTGAACGGCCTCATCTGAATTGACGACGTTTGAACGGCGCATCCATGGATTGATTTCATACTCGATACTGAAATAGTCCGGCGGGCAAACGAGCAGGCGACTCATAGCTTCCACCCAGGCAGAATGTTAACTGGTTGTTTTGGTTTGTCTCGTTCATTTGGTTGAACGAAACGAACCAGAGAAACCAAATGAACCAAACAAACCACAATCATAGACGGGCTCCAAGCTCACGCGACAGCTCGCGCAGAAACGACGCGGCGTCCATGACCAGTCCCACAGCCTGAAAACTTCCCCGATCCGCAAGTTTTGTCGGGACGGCCGGATTCACATCGACGCAGACAGATGGAATCGTGGCAGGCAACACATTGCCCGTCGCCACCGCGTGCAGTGTCGAGGCAACAAGCAAGGCCAGTCCGATACCGGGAATGGCCGCCCGCATGGCTGCCTGGGCTTCTAGCGAATCCGTGATGACGCCTGGCAATGGGCCGTCGTCGCGAATCGTGCCGGCCATGACGACATGGACACCCCGCCTGACGCAGGCCGCCATAATTCCTGTCTTGATGACTCCGGATCTAACCGCGGCTTCGATACTCCCGATGGCTCTGATCCGATTGATGGTTCGTAAATGGTGTTCATGCCCATGCGGCACAGCACGACCAGCCGCATGTCCATAGCCGAGAGACGTACCGTAGAGATCGACTTCCATATCGTGTGCGGGCAGGGCGTTCCCGCAGAATATGACATGAATGAATTCTTCATCGATGAGCCATGTCAACGCCTCGCGTCCTCCTGCGTGAACAATCGCCGGCCCTCCCGCCAGCAGCACCTTGCTGCCCGCTTTTCCTTCCCGGAATCCTGTTCGCAACTGCACGAGTCGCTTGGCAATGTCGCTGATCACACGCCCGTGAGGACGCTCGGACGAAACTTGGGACTCCATGAAGCTGAATACATCGCGGTCACGAGGCCGTTGAAGCGGAATGACTCGCACACCCTCACGACCGATCACAACCTGATCTCCCCGTTTTACGTCTCCCATCGGAACAGTCCGAGCAGTCAGGCTCACGGGGTCTACGCGAATTCCCAAATCCATCTCGATCCCCTCCACCTCCACCCACTGGTCATGCACTCGCACCTGAGTGGGTAAATGGGTTGTCGCGTAAAATTCGTCGGGGAAAATACCGTCAGAGGGCGCCGCACTCAGCCGGCAGTCCCGTTCACTCTCGACCGATGCGCCGTGGGGTTGAATGGCATGGAGAATTTCGCTCAGCAGTTTCGCAGACGAGGCCCGCACGACAATTCTGGCGCGCGACGACTCCTCGCGAGTCTTACCGATTTGCATCTCCTGGAGGTCAAACGTTCCCCCCATCATCAAGATCGTGTCCAGGACCTTCGCCAGGATCAACGAATCGATGATATGGCCCTGAAGCAGGACGGTTTCTTGGTCATGAGGCATGAAGCAGACCCCCACTCGTGATGGATAGCCTCCGCACAGATTCTATCACCAGATCAACTCACTTAGATCAGATCTTGACTATGCACCAAAGACTCACCGAGCGCTGAATTACGTCCGCAAGATACGCATTCCCTGCGGGCGACTCAAAATGCTCCGCTAGCAAGGCCGCAGGCGAGTGAAAACCGGAGGCGTACCCTCTGGGGTACGTTGAGGATTTTCACGAGCAGAGAACGAAGCTAGCGGGCATTTTCAGACGCCCGCAAGTCGGTTTTCATGAGTTCGCGCAGTAGACTCGTCGCATACGCTCCGGGCGGAAGTGAAAAGGAAAGGGTCAGTATCGATCCCTCCAGAGTCCATTCAAAATCAGCCAGCGGGATCCGGAACGAGCGCCGCTCGCCGCGAAATCCGCAGGCCTTCGCGGCATCGACGAGACCCTCCGGCGTGGCCCCACTCTCAGCAACCACGGTCCGTTCGATCTCGCCCGGTTCTCCAACGGCCCACGAAGCGCGCGACCCGAACAGGATGCCGGTCGGACTGATCTCGAATCGGTCGGCTCGTGGCTGTTCCTTCACGGCATCCTCGACGAGAAAACAGGCGCCGTTTTCCATTTTCATCGCCCAGTCTCCCACCAAAATACGATCGAGTCGGTCCAAGCGCCGGGCTAACATTTCATTAAACATATGCGATTGATAGGCATTGAGATACCACATGCGTTTGGATCGACTCAGTCGGTTTCGGCGAGCCGGATCTACCAGGAGTTCGGCTCCAATCAGGTAATTCTTGCCGCTTCGCCCTTGCCGTTGCGGGCCAAAATAATTCGGCACGCCTTGTCGCGCTAACATATCTGCGACCAGAGGCACCGTTTCGCGGGCATGTGTGGCGACATCCCGAATGACCAATCGAAAGTGATTGCCGGCATGGTGTCCGGGACGCAAACGATTGCGATGCCGGCCCAGTACTTCCACAGACAGGATTTGCTCATCCAGTTTCAATCGAGTCAGCCGTTCCGGCGTGATGCCAAGAAGTGAGACCATCTGCGTCGTCACAGCCCTGGCGTCTTTGAGACCCGCCACTCCGATCGCATGCGATTTCACCCCCAAGACCGAAGACAGCCGAAGAACGAGATCCGGAGTCGAGAGCAGGCGTTTTCTGATCTTGACGTAGAGATGCTCACCCTCTCCACAAGGAAGATAGAGCGGGTGCTCTTCGACCTTGAAATCTTCTGGATTCGCCCGCATCTGTCCACCAATGCCCGGCAGCGTCGCTGTCAAAAATGGCATAGTCATGGTGCAATCAGACCCTTCTTCATGTGCATGTGATCACCTTCAACACCGAGTCAATCGTGGCAGAGATGACAGGACCCGCATGGTATACTTTTTCCATGTTACGCCGTCCAGTGATACCCCATCGCCCTCACGCCCTCCTGTTCGCGACAGGTATATGCTTCACCCTTCTGATATATGCGTTGTTCCCAGGGGACTCTTGGAGCAGAGACAACGCGATCTTTGAACAGTTCACCCAGCACATCAGCCGGCAGATTCACAAAGACAAACAGGCCTTTGCACAAGCCAACACCTGTGTCTCTTGGTTTTATAAGGCGGGGAAAACGCCTCCCCCGACCGTACAGGGAATCGCCTGGATCCCCACGTCTTCATCCCAGATCGGAGCGGATTGTGTTCGGCACTATCCAAGCGGAATGGACGATGCGCGAAATGATCTGGCCAGGACGCAAGCGTTGCTCTCAGTCAGTCTCACCTTCTACGAATTCGCTCTGGTCGCCGACCGGAATGATGATGCCACTTACAGCCCTATTGAACTTCAAGACTTGCTCCGTTCCCTCACTCTCTCGTACCATGACGAAGAACCGGTCCAGAAGCAGGTCACCGCACTCGTGGAGCGGTTCGACAGCTGGTATCGCAGCCGCAATATGGACGCCTTGATGCAAGGCATGAGCGATCTGTATGAACGAGGCTATCGCGTGACCCCCTCCGATCGTATCGAGCTGGATCGGGTGATGGGATGACACGACGCACAAGTTCTTGGCCCGATCGACTCCGTTCCTTCATCGGATACTGCCTAAGCGAACCGCTCTATCGGCTCTTTAGTCTCGTTCCTTCCTGGGAAGTCGGACTGTCCACACACAAGATTTCTCGACTGACCTATAAGCACAGACTTTTGGCCGGGCGTCGGGCCGTTCATCTGAGCGATCTGCATCTCGACCGTTATCAACCACGGCACGATCGCATCGTTTCCACCATCGCCGGGCTTCACCCCGACTGGATTTTTATCACCGGTGACCTGCTCAACGTACCGGAGGGACTGCCGCACGTGTTCCGATTTCTCGCCGGCTTGCGCAAGATCTCGCCGGTCTTCGTGACCTTGGGTAATCACGATCATTACAGCGGCGTACCAATCGATCGGTACTGCGAACTCGCCGATCGCCACAAAATCACGCTCTTGATCAATCAGGCCACCTTCATTTCCACGGACTGTGGTGAGATTGCCATTGTCGGCGTCGACGATCCCTCGTTGCATCGAGCCGACCTGAGCTGTCTACCGCCACACACGCAGGACCGCTTCACGCTCTTGCTGGCTCATGCACCGAACATCCTCGATCAGCTGGAGGACCACCACGCCGTGGATCTGATCCTCTGCGGGCATAGTCACGGAGGCCAGTGGCGCATACCCGGCGTGCCGACGTTTTGGCTCCCGCCTGGATGCAACGGACGGATCGATGGGCATCACGGGGGACCTGGCCGCAGGCTCTATGTCAACCGTGGGCTCGGATGGTCCTTTCTTCCCCTGCGTGTGAATTGCACACCGGAAATTGCTTGCATCGAATGGATCACCGAGGAGGCGCAGCCTGAAGGCTGAAGTTCGGAGTTCGGAGTTCGAAGTTCCCGGTTCGAAGTTCTGAATACCTCGAACGTCGAACCTCGAACTCTTCTCCCGTCGCGCTTCGCGCGATTTACTTAATCCGCTCCAGCGCTTCCTTCGATCGGCTCCTGACGGTTTGATCCCAATCTTTTTCCATCGCATTCGTCAATTTTGCCTTGGCTTCACTGGCGCGCAACCGGCCTAATCCCAACGCCGCGCAGGAACGCACATAGGCGTGATCATCATCCATCGCCTTCAGAAGAAGTGGGATAACTGTTCGATCGTTCAGGACGCCAAGATGGCTGGCCGCCATTCCGCGAATCCGGTGCTGTTTGTCGCTCACCGCAAACTGCAGTGTCGTGGCAAAGAGATCTCGGAGCGCAGGCATGACGGACTCCAGTCCTTGGACCCGATACCCATTCACGTCAATCAACTCGAACGCGATTTCCAGCTTCTTCTCCTGCCCCGTGGCCTGTTCGAACGCCGCCAACAGCTTTGCGCGTTCACGTCGCCGCGCCCTGCGGCGCTTGAACGCCCGCAGCAACAAGAATAGCCCCGCCACGATCACCAGGCCAACAAACGCCATGGGGATGGCTTGATCGATCACATATTCCTGCGTTTCCAGCGACAGACGCTTCCATACCCAGACGCCTGAAATCACCACGCCGAGGATGATCCCAATGGCAGCCAGATTGGTCTTGCCAGATTCAGCACGAGTATTCATGGGACGAGCATCATAGCAGGGTGGAGGAAGGAGCAGCCAGGAGGGGGCGGGTCAGCTAGACGGTCTCCTTTGCTCGTGCAACGCGCGGTCTCGGAAGACCCTCGTTGGACACGCGCAGTGGGAGACCAGCCAGCCGACCCTTGAGGGAGATAATGGAATGTGCTCGCTCGTGGATTAACCAGGCTGCGCGGCGAAGAGAGCGCGAGCGAGGTATACATATAACATGGCAGAACGCCGTTTCTACGCTAGTCTCTTAGTCCCAATCGAAAGGCTTGGATTAGTTGATACACAAACGTTCTTCGCCTGTCAGATACTGGAGAAGGTTCTTCCCGAAGCGCCGTATTGATCACATTATGGTACTCGTCGGTGATTTGAGACACATAGTCTCTGACCATGCTCAAAGCTTTGGATGAAACCTTGGCGCGAATATCAATCCCTAGCAACTGTGCTCCGGCGGTCTCGTAAGTCACACCATCCACTGCACCCACCACTTCAAATCGACGTGTCCCATTTCCTAACGACTCATACTGTTCCAATACGTATACGAGGTCTCGAAGATCTCTGGGAAACTTTCTATCAAGATAGGCGAAGATTTTCAGAACCGCAAAAAGCCAAAGTGGAATTACTGGAAGCGTAAGACCTTTCGCGATCTCGGTGAGTACCGCATGCTCAAACACCTCAGAAAATCCCGTCAGATTCATTTCGTTACCGGACTTGCGCCAAACGAGAACTTCGTCTGGGCCGGTCGTGATGCCATACGGAATGAGGTCAATCTCCGCAATCCGATAATGCAATCGATGTTCTTGTTCCTCACGGCTTCGTACGAATCCCAATTGGACGAGATCGGCAATCACAGTCTCCCATTCTGCCCAAGAAGCCAACTTGATTACATGGTCGGCATCCCTGGTTTCTCGCATCCCGATCTCGGGTGACAACAGGATCGCCGGCACAAGGGCACCGATGAGTGCGAATGGTATCCCCTTCTGCTCGAAATAGTTGTGGAGCAGTTTTAGCGCTTCCGCTAAATCACCTTCAATCTTTGACAATGGATTCTTCCAAGTATTTTTTATAAATGAGCCGGGCGGTTTCAAGGTCTCGGTCCGTGCCCTGATGCAACAGCTCGGCATAAATCAAAAGAGGATGTGCGGCTGGGACATGTTGCTGAATACCGCTTATCTGAAACACACGAGGAGAAAAGCTTTTCAGAATGGTAATGAGTCCCCCATCAGCTGGTAACCACTTGAGACCCTTTAACGCCTCATCCTGTCGCCAGAATTCGACAAAAAAGGTGATCATGTTTCCCTGATAGTGATGCATGATTGCATCCGCCCCAACTCCCCCCGTGACACACCAGGATATTCCCTGCTCCACCGCATACCGGCGAAACGTCTTGACAACAGTATCGAGGTTGTTCGTCGGATCTCGATACTCCCCGACAAAGAGCTTTGGACGAAGACGGCTGGCATAGCCCTGCACCCACCGCTCGAACAATTCCTTTCGGCGGATTAAACGAAAGCGATCCTTGCCGATCGGTTCGAAATACCCTTGTTCTTTGAGATCCCTCTTCACCCATCCTACCGTGCCTAAAGCAATACCGTTCACACTGGCGAGCTGCCGATACGGAAGGTTAACGGACTCAGGCTCTATGAGCAGGCCAAAAAGTAGAGTAAGTCCGCTCGGTTGAAAGAGCCTCGTCGGTTTGTCTTTGCGGGAGACTGACGGCTTTTTCCCTTCAACATAGAGGTATAATTCCGGCGCACGTTTCAAGAACAGATTCCCTGCCGTATCGATGAAATTGATACCAGCGTTTTTCAGTTGCCCAGCTAACAGCGGATTGACGTAGTCAGCAAGTAACAAGATCTCCGTTTTCTTCCCCCATCGTTTGCGATCTGCGTTCGCCCTGATGAGGAGATGATGAATAGCCTGCGGTCGAAGGTGGGCCTTTACCTCAAAAAGATAATGGTATGCCTCACCCGCGGTTTTGATCGTCACCTCGCCATCCCATTCTCGGCCCCTGAGCCGAACCTCTTGTTTGAGGTTGAGAACACGAAGAGGATGGACAGCCTTCAGCTGTTCCAGCGTTGAGGCGATGATCTGAGATTCTTGCACGATGCCCTTCATGGCGATCGGAATATAGCATGTTCATGAATCGTGAACAACGTGAATTAGTGAACGCATAGGCTACTTAAACCAGCCTAAACACGACTAGAGTTTACCCCTGAAGGTGCGGGGGGGGGGCCTATGCGAGTTCGCTTCATCTCGATTTGGCTCTCAAGAGTAGCCTGGTCGATCCTCGATTGCGCGCAACTTTCTCACCCGCCCACCCCTGGCACGCCGAGACGTGCCATTAGCCCCAGCGAGCACACTCTGATCGTGCGCGTTCCGCGAGCACTTCTGATGTGACTCTTCCAAGCTCGCTTGTTCCCTCTCAAGGATGGGGGGCTGATTGATCTCCTACTGCGCGCGTACAACGAGGGGAGTCTTCGACCGCGCGTTGCACGAGCAAAGGGGATCATCAGGCTCTATTCCTTGGTCTTGTCTTAATTCTCTTTCTAAGGGGAGTGGCGAGGCTACCCTTCACTGCGCGCGTCGGACGAGCACATTCTGATTGTGCGCGTTCCGCGAGCAAGAAGGGTACCTCACCACTCCCCGCCTCCCCTCTTGACCATTGTTCTAACGCGGACTATTCTCTCGATATGGAGTTGCCGGATCTGAAGGATGATCCCTATTTGAAAGTGTTGCGGCCACTGGTCGAGACCTATCTGGCTTTCTGGCGCATCGATATCCGCCATATCAAATCTCTGCGGTTGACGCCATCACAGTTCGATGTCATCGCGACGCTGGGAGATACAGAAGGCATGACTTGCTCGGAACTTTCGGCCCATACGCTTGTCACAAAAGGGACGCTCACCGGAGTCCTCGATCGCCTCGTCTCCAAAGGTCTGATCCGGCGGGACACAATGAAAGAGGATCGCCGTTGCACGAAGATTTCTCTCACCGGCAAAGGGGAAGCGCTCTTTCGAAAGACCTTTGCGGCCCACATGGACTTTCTTCGTCCATTCTTTAAACGGGCTTTGAGCCCCGATGAAGTGGACCAGGCTCGAGCACTGCTCCTGCGGCTGCGGGATAGCTTTCGACAATAGGTTTGGGATCAGGCTGAAGGCTCAACGTGGTAAGAGATACCGATTCGGATTAACCATACACTAATCTCAACCTCTGAGAATCTATGCGCGTTACCATTCTCGGCTCCGGCACGAATGTACACCCCACACGAGCAGCCTCTGGCTATCTCGTCCGCACCGACCAGACGATCCTTTTGGACTTCGGCCCGCGCACGTTGGCGAACCTCCTCAAGACCGGCGTGAATCGGCACCGGATCACTCATATTCTCTTCTCCCATTACCATGCCGATCATTTTTCCGACTTCATCACTTATTTTTTTGATGCGATGATTTATACAAAATATCAAGGGGGAACCAGGCCACCGCTCACGGTCATCGGGCCTCGGGGAACCAAAAAATTCTTTCAGACGCTCTTCACCACCATGCCTGGCTTCACCCGCGCGCCGTTCGCGGTGCATTTCAAAGAAGTGGCTGATCGGGCGTTTGCGATTGGAAAGACGACGGTGATTCCCCGCACAGTGACCCACACACAGAACCTCCATTGTCTAGGATATCGAATTGAGTATGGCGGGAAGGCCCTGGCCTATTCCGGCGATTCGCAATACTGTGACAACCTCGTCCACCTCTGCGGAGACGCCGATCTCGCGGTGCTGGACTGTTCCTCCCCGGCAAGCCGTCCGAGTCCGGTCCATCTACATGCCGGTCAATGCGGGCAGGTGGCCAAAGAGGCCGGAGTCGGCCGGCTCGTGCTGTCTCATTTGTATCCGATTACCGAACGGTACAATGTGCGGGAACAGGCAGGGGAAGCATTCGGAGGAAAGATTGTGGTGGCGCGGGACTTGATGACAATCAAACTCTAGGGCCCCTGTCTATCTAGTCTATCTGGTTTGTCTGGTCGTTTGATTGAATTGACTGACCAGATAGACCGGATAATCCGAACCGGAGCTGATCTTTTTTTTGCTCCACCGCACCAGATAGACCAAATAGACCAGACAGACCTCTGCACTACCTAGAGTCCGCCTTCGCGATTGTCGCAGCCTAGGATTTCGATGAATTTTGTCAGTCGGGCCTTCCTGAGGGAATCGTCGAGTTTGGCATAGATGGCCAAGAGGTTCTTGATCATGCGGGAGAGAATCGCGTGCACCGGACTCTGCTGCAAATACTTCTCGTCGAATCCATAGCCGGCTTCCGTGAGAAATCGCTGACAATTTTTCTCGGTCAGCAACGCCCCCCCGTTAAAACAATCAACAAAGATTTTGTAGCGATCCGATTCGTACTTTACTAGGAAATGGCCCGGCATCCCGATCCCGTGAACCGGAAGACCCAGCCGCTTGCCGACAAGGAGATACACCGTCGAGAGACTGATGGGGATACCGGTTCGCCGATCGATCACACAGTTGAGGTAACTATTCTCCAATTCATAATAATTTTTCGTGTTGCCCTTGAAGCCCTGTTCCGTAAAAAGGTACCGATTCAACGTCTTGATCGTTTCTTCTCCCGAGGCACGAGGACCAATACGATCCTGCACCTCCTGCGCCATCTCATCAAGCTGCCGGGAATACGAACTGACGGTCAAGGAAGGATAGGCATACCGCGCAATCAGAAAGGCGCCCTGTTCGAGATCCATCGAGCCATCCGGCTGCGCCGTCAGCTGCGTGAGCTCTTCTTCGAGACTTCCACCGCGAATCTCCTCAAGCACAGAGACAAGACGGTCGGCCATTTCCGGTTGTTCGATTTCCGCTTCCTGAAGCAGAGGAACCGCTGTGGAGCCGATATCGATGAGCTTGCCGCTGATGGTCCGGACGATCTTTTCGTCCTCATCGGCCAGAAGCCGGATCAGGGCCCGGATTTGACTCTCATTTGTCAGCATGGTGACACTCCCCGAACGCTCGCCCATCAGCCTATCGCCCGGCGGAACACTTTGGCGCTCCCATAGAGACAGAGGGCATCGAATATCACCATGATGACCACGACCATCCCAACATGGGGGAGTGCCTCGCTCCAACCGGCGAGAATCAACGGCCGTACCGCGTCGATTGCCCACGTCATCGGATTGAAGCGCGCCAGAAAGCCCATCCACGCAGGCATCCCCGCCAAGGGGACCAAGGCCGAACTCAAGAAAATCATCGGGAGAGAGAGAAATCCCAGGACTGAAAAGAAGTCGCCGTGACTTTTCACAGAAAAGGCCATCGCCATAGAAATCGCGGTGAGGCCGACGCCAAAGAGCATCCCGATCATCAGGATCGCCGCGATACCGAGGAGCCCGGTTGCCGGCTGGACGCCGAACAGGAAGGCCACTCCGAGAATGACGAGCACTTGGAGTGAGGTAATCGTCATGACGAAGATGAAACGGCTCAGGATCACGGAAGTCCGATGGATCGGTGTGGTCATCAACCGCTCCAGGAACCCGTTCTCCTTATCGAACAGCAGATCGACGCCCCCGGCAAGTCCATTGTTGAGCACCGTCATCACCACCACGCCGGCGGTCAGGAAACTGATGTAATCCGGGGCCTGCGTCACTTGGACATCCGCAGCCCGCTGGAATAGGTTGCCGAAGAAAATCAGCCAGAACAGCATCGGCTGCACAAGCGTAAACAACATGCTGAATTTCTCGCGGCTAAGCCGCCGAACCCACCGCATTGTCAATGCATGAATTTCCTGCCAGTATTCTTTCATCGCTCCATTCTAGTTTTCAGTTTTGAGTGTTGAGTTATCCGCCAACTCAACACAAACAATTAAAAACTTCTCATTCGGCCGCATTCGCGGCCTCATCTTGAATGCGGCGCCCCGTATGGGCGATGAATACATCGTCCAGGCGAGGCCGATGATAGTCAATAAACTCTAGTTGGCAATCCAAACGATTGGCGGTCTCGAGAATCGCAGGCAGGGCTTTCTCGGGCGACTCGACGCGAATATCCAGGCCAATCGGCGTCGCCTTGACCGACCGCATCGAGGGTTGCCTGGTCAACGCGGCGACCAACGTAGCGATCTTGCTCTGGTCCTTCAAGGTCAGCGACACGATATCGCCCCCCAGCCCGATCTTTAGCTCAGCCGGCGATCCCAGCGTCTTGATCTTTCCTCCGTCGATGATGGCCAAACGATCGCAGAGCTGGTCCGCTTCATCCAAATAATTCGTCGTCATCACAATCGTCATGCCGCGCGCCTTCAACATCCGCACATAGTCCCAAATCCTGAGCCGGCTCTGTACATCCAAGCCCAAGGTCGGCTCGTCGAGAAACAAAATCTTCGGGTCCGGCAAGAGACCGCAGGCGATGTCGAGTTTCCGCTTCATGCCCCCTGAGTATGTTTTTGCCGCGCGATCAGCCGCCTCTTCCAATTCCACGAGCTTCAAGAGCTCGGCGATGCGCTTTGCAGCTTCAGCTTTGGGTAAATGGTACAGAGCGCCGAGCAGTTCGAGATGTTCCCGGCCGGTGAGAAATCGATCGATGGCGCGCTCTTGAGGCACATAGCCGATGAGCCGGCGGACGACATCCGCTTCGCGCACCGTATCGTGGCCCAAGACGCTGGCATGACCGGATGTCGGCGTCAACAGCGTGATGAGCGTCCTGAGCGTGGTGCTTTTCCCCGCTCCATTCGGCCCCAGTAGACCAAAAATCTCCCCCGCATACACCTCAAACGACAGCTCGGAGACGGCCGTATGCTTATCATAGGTCTTCGTAAGCTTGGACACCTGGATCGCAATCACTCGATCCATCAGCCCCAGCCCTTCGCATCAGATCGATCGTGCATCATGAACTCGATGAGGTCACTGAGACGGCGGGCTTGTTGGTGAAGGCTGTCGGCCTCCAACAAAAACTGCTTTTCCAAAGGCGTACACTCCAAATAGGTGGACAGAGTATTGACGACAATGTCGTCGCTGACTTCTTCTCGAAACAACTCTTGCCACGTAGGCACGTCGTCGCGTGACCGAAGGTAGGACTCCAATGTGGTGAAGAGGCGTCGGCGAACCGCGGGATCTAACGACGTGTCGGTGCTTCGAACGGTCACAGATATCGTGGCCTCACGATACGCCTTGTCGTACCACTCACGTGCAATTTCAAAGCGTTCCAGTCCTTGCAGGAGAATGTTGGATCGACCATCGGCCAACGGCTGCACACTTGCCAGTCGACCCACACAACCCATGGAGAACACAGGGGGATGACCATAATAGTCCGCTTCCCAACCATCCTTGAGCAGAGCCATACCGATGCATTGCCCGCTCATCGCCGCGTCCGACACCATGGCACGGTAGCGCGGCTCAAAGATATGCAGAGGGAGATAGGTTTTTGGGAACAGCACGACATTGGGAAGCGGAAATACCGGAATTCGTGCTGGGATGGGAAACGGCGTGACACTGTCAGACTGGTTTCGTCCTGGCTGCTCTCGCCCGTGATCGGTCTGCATGGGGCTCACGATAGCCGATGGTTGACAAAATTGTCAACGGCGCGAGACGGGCTTCGTTCATCCATCAAGTTGATGAAAACCCCTATCAACACAGGAGATTTGTGATACCCGTCGCGCTTTTCACGCCAGTCTCGCCTACTCGCTTGAGTCAGGCATCGGAAGTTCGAAGTTCTGGATTCGAAGTTCCAAGAACCTAGAACTTCGAACCTCGAACCGTCGTCCGTCTTACCCGTCCCGACGAGCCGTCATGAAAAATACCGGCGAAGCGTGGTATAAGCGCACGATGGTTCCTTCATTTCATGGATAGTCTATTGCGCATGCTCTCATTGCCTCGTCATCTCCGGCACATCCTGTTCTTTGCGAGTAGTCTGATGGTGATCGTGCCGGTATTCGCAGCCGATACTCAACAGGAATTCCGACTCGCCACGGAAGGTTATCGATACGCCTTCCCGCGCGATCACTGGTCGCATGACGAGTTCCGGACCGAATGGTGGTACTACACAGGCCAGCTCAAGACCAAGGATGGACGGCCATTCGGCTATCAACTCACCTTCTTTCGGCGTGGCATGCCACGCGAGCAGACCCAAACCCTGCCATCACAGTGGGCTGTCACACACTTGTACATGGCCCATTTCGCCGTGAGCGATCTCAGCAAAGGTCAGTTTCATCATACGGATAAAATGAGCCGGGCCGGTTTGGGCAAGGCCGGTGCGGCGAGTGATCGGCTTCACGTCTGGATCGATCGGTGGAGAGTCGAATCGCCATCAGCCTCTCCAGACACGCAGATTCTCCAGGCTGCCGATGGCGATATCGCCATCCAACTCACGATCTCACCGGAAAAACCTCTCGTCCTGCACGGCACAGACGGTATCAGTCGGAAAGGAGCAGGGGTGGGACAAGCCTCTCACTATTATTCCTTTACCAGACTCGCCACAACCGGCACCCTCACAATCGGGAGCGAATCGTTCGACGTGACCGGCACGAGTTGGATGGACCATGAGTTCGGCTCCGCTGACCTTAGCGAAGATCTGGTCGGATGGGACTGGTTCAGTCTGCAACTCGACGACCGGAGAGAACTGATGCTGTATCGGCTCCGCCGGACGGATGGCTCGGCGGAACCGGCCTCAAGCGGTACCGTTATTGAGCGCGACGGACATGGGCACCATCTTTTGCTCCAAGACTTTATCTTGGAACCCACGAGTTATTGGACCAGTCCAACCAGCCACGCCCGCTATCCTCAACATTGGCGCCTTACCATTCCCACACTCCAGCTTTCACTGGAACTCGTTCCTCGGATGGCCGACCAAGAACTCTCCACCACAGGCAGCACGCAAGTACATTATTGGGAAGGCGCGATCGAGGCGACCGGCACAGCACAGGGAAAGCCGATCCACGGACAAGGCTATATGGAACTGGTCGGCTATGCCGAACGGATCATGAAGAAACTGTGACCAGTTTTCTGGTCTATCTGGTCTGTTCGGTCTGTCTGGTCTATCTCGTTGAATGATTCAATCGAGGAACTAAAAAACCGGACAAACCAGAAAACCAGATAGACCAGACAGACGAGATAGACAATAATATTTGCTGATGAGCCAAGAAGACGTCACAGACGTGCGTGAGTTGGTGGATACCCTCTATCGCTCGGATTCGCGCCAGGTGCTCGCGACATTGATCCGCTTGTTGGGCGATTTTGAGATGGCCGAGGAGGCGCTGCACGATGCGTTCGCCGCCGCAGTCGAACAATGGGCACGGGACGGCATACCGGCTAATCCACGGGCATGGCTCGTTTCGACCGGCCGCTTCAAGGCCATTGACGGGATACGCAGGCGCACCCGATTCGATGCATCGCTGATAGAACTTGCCAAACAACTCGAACATGCCACCAGTGACACCCAGGAGTGGACCGAGGAGAGCGTTGACGATGATCGGCTGCGGCTGATCTTTACCTGTTGCCACCCGGCCTTGTCGCCGGAGACACAAACCGCTATGACGTTGCGTGAGGTCTGTGGCCTCGCCACCGAGGAACTCGCTCGCGCGTTCCTCACGAAACCAGCCACGATCGCCCAACGGATCGTGCGCGCCAAGGCGAAGATCCGCGATGCCCGCATTCCCTACGAAGTGCCGTCGGAAAAAGAGCTGCCGGATCGCCTGGACGCCGTACTCCGGGTGATTTACCTCGTGTTCAACGAAGGGTATTCCGCATCGTCCGGCGGATCACTCACGCGGTACGACCTCTCGGTCGAAGCCATCCGATTGGGACGACTGCTGATCGAATTACTCCCGGAGCCTGAGGCGATGGGGCTGTTGGCGCTCATGCTGCTTCACGATTCGAGGCGTGACGCGCGTACTTCGCCGAATGGCGATCTGATTCTTCTTGAGGATCAGGATCGCACGCTGTGGAACCGGAATCAGATCGCGGAGGGAATCTCACTGGTAGCGCGGGCATTGTCATCAGGCCAAGTCGGTCCGTACACCGTCCAAGCCGCGATTGCGTCGGCACACGCTCAATCGCCCAGTGCACCAGCCACGAACTGGGCTCAGATCGTGGCACTCTACGACCTGCTGCTTCAGGCGCAGCCCTCGCCGGTGGTCGAATTGAATCGAGCTGTTGCCGTGGCGATGCGCGATGGTCCGGCGGCAGGGCTGGATCTCATCGACACGATCCTCGCGCGAGGGGAGCTGAAGAATTATCACCTAGCGCATGCAGCTCGAGCGGATCTCTGCCGGCGACTTGGGCAAACGAAAGAAGCGCGCGCCTCCTACCAACGAGCCCTTGATCTCACTCAACAAGAACCGGAACGGCGGTTTCTAGAGCGGCGCCTGAGCGAAGTGCCGGAGTGAGACGGCGACCAGTAGATTCTTCATCAACTTGAACATTCACCCTTGCGTCTGACTCCTCTGTCGAGTGACTTTCCGGCCGAAGTTGGGCTAAACTCTTCTCCGACAATACGACGCAAGACGTGAACAGCGCAAAGGTTGCGACGGAATGAACCCATTTCGCCTGGTCTTTCGGGTCCATGCTATCCAGCGGATGTTCCAACGCAGAGTGAGTGAAGAAGAAGTCAGGCAGGTTGTCACTGCGGGAGCGACCATTGAGACCTATCCAGAAGACAAGCCCTTTCCGAGTCGGCTGATGTTAGGCTGGAGCGGTTCGCGCCCCTTGCATGTAGTGGTGGCAGACAATGTTGCAACTCAGGAAACCGTCATCATTACCGTCTATCACCCGGATGCGGAGGAGTGGGAAGCCGGCTTTAAGAGGAGGAGACGCCGATGATGTGTGTCATCTGTAAGAATGGGGAGACAGGACCAGGCACCGCGACAGTGACGCTCGAACGCGACGTCGCAACGGTCGTTATCAAAGGGGTACCGGCGTGTGTTTGCAAGAACTGCGGCGAAGAATACGTGGATGAAGGGGTCACGGCACGTCTCTTAAAAATCGCTGAAGAAGCAGTACGTTCAGGGGTGCAGGTGGATGTCAGAACTTATGCGGCAGCTTAATCGAACACCACACCGTAGTTATCCATCAACCCTTCAACCCTTGCTTCTCTATCTCACGTTCGCCCCCTGACATCATGCAGCCATCAGCCTTAGGCCATCGCACTTTGAGGCCGATGCGAGACGGCTCTGCGATGGAGATCGTGTTCATCGATGCGATCCTCGCACGAGGGAAGCTGGAAAATTATCACTTGGCGCACGCGGCACGAGCGGACCTTTGCCGGCGACTCGGGCAAACAGCGGAAGCCCGAGTATCCTATGAACGAGCTCTAAGCCTTACGCAACAGGAACCGGAACAACGGTTTCTCAAGAGACGACTGAGCGAGCTGTCTGATTGAAGCATAAACACAACGCCGTGTAAGACTCAAAGCTCCGTGTCACGCTTTTCTGTCAGTTGCTAACTCCATTGTGTCCATATCGCTATCCGTCACTTTGGGTTTGCTTAAGAGTGTGAACCACAGAAAGCCGATCGCGCCCGCCGCCAGCGAAGCTAAAAGAATCGCTAGTTTTGAGGCGCTTATTGTCTCTGTATTTCCCGCAAAAGCGAGATTGGTAATAAAAATGGACATCGTGAATCCGATGCCGCCAAGAATTCCAGCGCCACAGATATGCCGCCAATCCAAATCGCGCGGCAAGCGGCATAGGCCACTTGTCACGGCAACAAAACACAGGAGCATCACACCCAAAGGTTTTCCTACGATCAACCCGGCGATGAGGCCGACACTGTTCGTGCTGGTTAAATCCAGCAGCCAATTTTCGCCAACACAGACACCCGTATTTGCGAGCGCAAAAATCGGCAGAATGATGAACGCGACAGGTTTGTGCAAATAATGTTCGAGCTTGTGTGAGGGTGACGCTTCGTCGTCGTCTTTGGCGGAGAAAGGGATTGCAAAGGCCAGCATCACACCGGCAATCGTCGCGTGAACGCCTGACTTAAGCATGAGAAACCACATCAGTGCGCCGCCAAGCAAATACGGAACAAGAGACATAATCCGGAAGAGACGATTCAACGCTAGGAGCAGGGTCAGAACTGCTAGACTACCAACAAGATACCAAACCGAAAGTTCTGCCGTGTACAGAGCGGCAATGATGACGATTGCACCCAAGTCGTCAATGACAGCGAACGCCACGACAAACACCTTCAGCGACGAGGGGATGCGGTTTCCAAGAATGGCCAGAACTCCGAGAGCAAACGCGATATCAGTTGCCATCGGAATCCCGATTCCGGCTTGCGTTGGTGTCCCCGCATTGAATGAGAAATGAATGACAGCCGGTATGACCATTCCGCCGATGGCCGCATAAATCGGAAGAAGGGCGTTTTGAAAGTTTGACAATTCGCCGCTGTACAGTTCGCGTTCGAGTTCCAATCCAATGAGGAGAAAGAAAACCGCCATCAACCCATCGTTGATCCAATGCTCAAGGGTCAGACCTCCGACATACGTTTGCCACAAATTCAAGTAATCTGCGCCGTGTGAGGAATTCGCAATCACGAGCGAGGCGGCTGTGCAGATAACCAGCAGGATTCCGCTTGACTTTTCAGAGTCAAAAAACTTTTGAAACGTGGTTGAACGGTTTCGCCGGACAGTACTCATAATCATCTTGAGATGAGGAACTCGCCTGCCTTCATCAAAAATGAGCGGCCACAGATGGGCCGTGCCAGGCGTTTATGAGCTGACGTGTCGGCGGGCCGCTTCAACGTCTGGCGGTCGACAACACTTCTTACTCAATGGTCCTTCCAAGCTCGCTCGTTATCCTCTTCCAGGGGTGGCCTGGTCTATCCTCGATTGCGCGCGTCGAACGAGCACATTCCTATCGTGCGCGTTCCGCGAGCAGGAGGACGGCCAGGCTGCCCTTACAACCGCTCATACTCCGCCCGCACCAACTGCCGGTCATAGGTTCGTTCAAGCCGGCGGACGATGAAGTGACCCCGTGCCATCTCCTGGAAATGGTCTATGAACATGACGTTGATCGCAACGCCTCCGGCAGCACCGATCACAGGCACGGCTTGCGCGGCGATCTTCTCGGAGACGTTGACACCGAAGCGCGTAGCCAACTGTGCGATGAGCCTGACGATTGCCGGCGCACCCTCCTCCACCAGACCTCTCTCGGTGATGTACACTGCAGCCTCTGACACCGACTTTGCCAGAGCCCCACGTATCAGAAAGTAGGCAGATTCACTCGCGTCGTCGTTCCTGCTGCGCCCGCCAAGAGCGAAGACCTCAAGGCAAGCCAGTTTGGCGCCCGGCGCCCGGAGACGCTCGCCCTCACTCCGCGCGATATCTGCAATAGAACGGAGCATGATTGTGGTGGATAAGGGCAGCTCTAATGGGAGACCGAGAAGTCCGAACGCGCCACCTCCAGCACCGGTCGCCGCGACCGCAAGCTTGTGTAGAAACTCCCAAGAGTTCGCCTGCGGCTTGTCGTCGATCGTCAAGAGTGCGGCTTGCAGTGCTGTCTCCAGCGATTTCCTTGTCGCCTCGTTGACGACCATGGCCCATTTCTCCGGAAGGAGCCTGAGCGCGCTTTCAATCGGCATACCGATCAATCCCGTAATCTTCGCTGCGAGACCGGGATTTTCAAGGAGACCCTTCGCGTACCGCAGAGCCTCTTGATCTTCATACGATAGCGTCACTCGCCCCTCCCGCCCTGTCAGGCCGGATGCTCATTCTCTACAAGTCTTGAGCCTCAACACAGTGGGGGTTCATTATCGCAGACGGACACGCTCAAGCGAAAGTTGGGGCTGTCGAGCTTGTAGAATTCTTTCATGAACGCGTGTCTGCACTCACCACATGCTGCCGACAACGAACTGGTTTTGACTCCATGCCGACAGAACGGCGATGTCTGTAGGAACATGGCGAGGTGGTCGCAGGGCAGCGTGGACGATGATCCACAGGAACTCGAAGAACTGATCACGACGCGATTACGCGCGTCCTTCCAGCTCCAGGAGTGCGCGCTTCTTTGCCAAACCGCCGGCGTAGCCGGTGAGCGCACCGTTCGAACCGACGATACGGTGGCAAGGCACGATGATGCTGACCGGGTTGCGGCCGGTGGCTGCGCCGGCCGCCCGCGCACTCCCCGGACGGCCTGCGCGGCGCGCCAGTTCCGCGTAAGGGATGGTCTTGCCGAAACCGACGCCGGCGATGGCCTTCCACACCGCACGCTGAAACGACGTGCCGCGCGGCGCAATCTTGACCGAAAAGCGCGTGCGCGTGCCTGCGAAATATTCCGCGAGCTCTCGCTTCGCCTGGCGCAACGGCGCATGTCTGTCATCGCGTTTCCATTCACCGTCGATGCGCGGCTGATACTTCTGTCCGATGAAATAGACACCCGTCAGTGACTTATCGTCGGCAACCAGCAACATACGCCCGCGAGGGCTTTGATAATAGTCGTAGTACAGCATGGTCACTCCTTTGTCAGTGAATGCCAGAGATGCATTACGGCGTACGCGCGCCACGGCCGCCAGGCTTCGCCGGCTTCGAGGATGCGGCGAGCATCCTTTTCACCCAGCGCTTTCATCACACCGAGATCGGTGTGGGGAAACGCATCCGGCCAGGCGAGCGCCCGCATGGCGATGTACTGCGCCGTCCATTCGCCCACGCCCGGCAGCGCGCGCAGGTGTTCCAGCGTCGCGTCGATATCGGCATGAGGCGCCAGCACAAGATCTCCGTCCGCCACGCTACGCGCAAGCGCAACCACTGTACGGGCGCGCACTCCCGGCATGCCCAGGCGTGCGATGAGACCGGGCGCCGTATCGGCCACGTGCGCGGCAGAAGGAAACACCGTCGTGAGCGCATCAAATGGCGTATCGATTGGATCTCCGAGCGCGGCAGCGAAGCGGCTCGCGACGGTCCGGGCTGCGGCAACTGTAACTTGTTGTCCAAGAATCGTGCGCACCGCCACTTCGAATCCGTCAAACGCGCCCGGGACACGCAGGCCGGGATGATGTTGCGCCAACCCGCCTAGCGCCTCTATCACCTCGATCGGATGGCAGGATAGATCCATCAACGCCTTGATCCGCGAAAGCACCGGAGGCAGAACCCGGGCAAGGGACGCAGACACCTCAAGGCGAAGCGCCGGTTTCTTCGGCGACAATTCGATCTCGACCCAACCGAAATGGTCCTTGCCCTGCGACGCCACGCGCACTGTGCGGCGGTAGCAGACGGCATCGATCTCTTCAACGCCGGTAATCGTCCGCGCGCCGAGAAACATATGGATTGCCGGCCAGTCGTAGGGAGGGCGGAAGCTCAGTTCGAAGTTCAAGACATCGGCGACGCGGACCGCCTCGCTGTTCATGTGCCGCCGTAATCCCCCAGGTTGCAGGCGATAGCGCTGCTTGAAGAGCGCGTTGAAGCGCCGCAGGCTGCCGAAGCCGCTCGCGAATGCGACATCAGTGACCGGCAAGCTTGTATCGGTGAGCAGCCGCTTGGCGAGAAGCAGACGCTGCGTCTGCGCGAACTCCACAGGCGAGACGCCGAACTCAGCACCGAACGCACGGCGCAAGTGCCGGTCGGTAATGCCGAGGCACGAGGCAACAGCCACCAGCCCTTCACCATTTAGTGTACGATCCTCGATCAAGCTCGCCGCAGCCTGCGCCACACGCGTGGTCGCGTCCACACTCGCATTGCCCGGCGCGAGCTCAGGTCTGCAACGCAGACAAGGCCGATAGCCGGCCACTTCGGCCGCCGCGGCGCTCGGATAGAAGCGACAGTTCTCGAGCTTGGGCGGTTTCACCGTGCAGATCGGGCGACAGTAGATGCGCGTTGAAGACACGGCGACGAAAAAGCGCCCGTCGAAGCGCGCATCGCGCGCCCGTAACGCACGGTAACACGTCTCGGAATCGAGCGTCATGGTGTCATTATAACCATGGCGGATGGAGACCTGCTCGCCATTTTCGGACATGACAGCATGACATTCTCTACATAAAGTAGAAGTCACGGGTCCTACATGTAACAGTGGTATTATTTCGCTCTAGACCTCTCTTCAAATCACTCAACGCCTGGAAACGATGGCGTTCATACTTTCCAATCCACCAGTCGTAGATTTCGTGCAATGGCCGCGGAGCACGGTCATGTAGCCTTCTTTATGTTGACGAAGGTGAGCGTGGGAGCGCGCGACCGGTTTCAAGCAGCAGATCCTCGTTACTTATGCACTGCTTTCTTGTTTCATGAATGCCTCGGCACGTTTCGCCATTTCGCCTGGCGGCACATCTTCCACGTGCGTAGCGAAGTGCCATTGGTGTCCGAAGGGGTCTTCCAAGCTGCCGGAGCGGTCGCCGTAGAATTTGTTCTCAACCGGGGTACGCACTGTTGCGCCCGCCGCTACAGCCCGCTTGACGAACGTATCCACGTCCTGAACATACACCATGATGCTCACGGGAGAACCTCCGAACGACTGCGGACTCTTACAATTCATGTCAGGGAATTCGTCGGCCAGCATGATGATCGCCGTGCCGATCTTGATTTCAGCATGTCCCACCGTGCCACCAGGACCCGGCATATGCATCACCTCCTGAGCCCCAAAGGCTTTCTTGTAAAACTCAAGGGCACTGGCCGCTCCTTTGATAATCAGATATGGCATAGCGCCTTCATAGCCCTCCGGAATCGCTTTGACTGCACGTGACATAACTGGCCTCCTTCTTGATGGAGCGGGACTGCTCCGAAGCACCAAGACATTTCTTTTCCGAGCTTGAATCCGGACCAATCTTACTCACGATATCAAGATCGTCGCAAACGACCCTAAACAAAAGCCGGCAGCTTGTCCTTAAGCTTGAGTTGCAGAATGGATATTGTACTCCATCACCTGCATGCCTTTGTGGGACTGACTCCATTACCTATAACCGGTGACGTCGGCTGATTTGCCAGCGTCCTGAACTTCGGTCATATATCTCCACGCATCAGGCTGGCTGCCGTCGAGATCAGTGAAGCCGTAGACCTTCGCCAGCTGCCCGCTTGATAGTGACTGCCCGTTCCATCGCGACACGTTGGGATCTTGTGCGAGTGCCGCCACGGCACGGCCGACAAAGGCGGGACTCTCAGAGATGGCGAAGCCGGGCACACGTGCTATTCCGTCACGCCAATTGGATTCGATCACGCCGAACGCTTCGAGCATGGCCTCCGATCGCAGCCAGCCCGGAGTGAGTGACAGTGCCGTCGCTCCGTAAGGCTTCAACTCGTGTCCGAGCGCGAATGCCATTCGAAGCACAGCCGCCTTGGCCAGATCATAGAAGAAGGAATTCCGGTAGTGGCTCCCGTTGTATTCGGCGGTTCCGTCATTGACCTCGACCACCAAACCGCCAGGCGTCTCGATCGGCAGGGGTATCGCACAGTGGCTGGTGATGGCGTGTGTGTCGACCGCCAATCGCAACATGCGCAACCCGTAGTCCAAGTCTGATTCCCAGACTGATTTGTTCCACTCGATCTTGGTGGCTCCAAAGATATCGTTCACAAGAATGTGCATGCAGCCCTGTTCGCCTTCGATACGAGTCACCAGGTCACATACCTGGTCGGGCACGAGATGGTCTACCTGGACTGCGATCCCACGACCACCGGCCTCATCCACGAGAGCTGCGGTCTCCTCGATCGTCTCCGGCCGATTCATTTCCGATCGCTCAGACCGGATCGTTCGTCCCGTCACGTAGACGGTCGCTCCCACTGCACCTAGCTGTACAGCGATCCCTCTTCCCGCTCCTCGAGTGGCTCCGGCAACCAACGCGACCTTTCCTTTAAGCGCTTGAGTCATCATTCACCTCTCGCTCACTCCTTCCACAAAGGCCCATCATTTCGCTAAAAATATCATTCACTTACAATCTCCTGTCAAGCAGCGCATTGTGCGGAGATCCATGTTCGGTGATCGATGTCGATTTTGACCTCGTTCGACGACTATCTTATGACAGCAATAGGAAGACGAGAGCGTATAACCAATAGCTTCTAGTGGACGTCACGGACACAGACAGTCGGTGCATTTTTTGTTTGTGCCATATGCAATAAGCCATCCGCCATGTGCTCTTTTTCGAGCGACTAGAGGAGGTCACCAGGTGAAATACATGTTGCTGATTTACGGAGATGAGAATGGGTTGAGTGAATCCGAACGGAAGGATTGTTATGTCGAGTCCACACTGCTTGCTCACCAGCTTCATCAGAACAAGCAGTATCTCGCCGCCAACCCCCTGCACCCGACAACCATGGCGACGAGCGTACGCGTGCGCGACAATAAACGGCTCGTGACCGATGGACCGTTCGCAGAGACCAGGGAACAGCTTGGCGGCTATTTCCTCATTGAGGCAACGAATCTCGACGAGGCGATAGAGGTCGCGGCCAAAATTCCCATGGCACGTAAAGGGACGGTGGAAGTGAGGCCGGTCATTGCAATCCCCGGGCTGCCGACTTAGCAGGATGTTGAAAATGGCTGCCAGCTTCGTTCTCAGTCGCGACTCTCGCTGCGACGTACCCCAGAGAGTACGCCTCACTCACGTCGCTCCCTGCGGCCTCGCTGAACAACCATTTTGAACATCCTGCAGAACATTGAGAATACGAGCATAGTTTCGCAATAACGTCTCTCGGATCTCTGTTAGAGAAAAAATAGCCTGGCATGTCGATTCCGAAGATCTCGTTCGACTTATAGATAGAATAAGGTTCAGCCCACGTGCAAACTGGAAGGAGACATGACGATGCGATTCATGATTATTGTCAAGGCCACCAAGGAGTCCGAAGCCGGGATCTTGCCGAGCGAGCAGCTCCTGACCGAGATGGGTACATTCAATGAAGAGCTGGTAAAAGCCGGTGTCATGCTGGCGGGCGAAGGGCTTCAGGCCAGTTCGAAGGGTGCGCGCGTAAAGTTTTCCGGAAATACACGGACGGTCACCGATGGACCATTTGCCGAAACCAAGGAGTTGATTGCCGGATTCTGGATCTGGCAGGTGCAATCGAAGCAGGAGGCGATCGAATGGGTCAAGCGCTGCCCGAACCCCTTTCCCAACAAGGAATCGGAGATCGAGATTCGCCAGGTGTTCGAAGCGGAGGATTTCGGGGCCGAGTTCACACCTGAACTCAGAGAACAAGAGGATCGCTTGCGCAAGCAAACCGAGCAGATCGCAAAGGGTGGGAAGTAGGAGGCATACTGTGGTTGCAACAGGCGGCAAGATGATATGGGTCGGTCGAGTGCTTGTAGGCCTCCTCTCGCTCCTACTCGCGATAAGCGCAGCCATGAAGCTGAATGGTGGGACTGAGGTGATAGAAGGGATGGCACATCTGGGGTTGCCCGCGTCACTTCTCGTGCCGATCGGGATACTCGAAATCTCTTGCGTCGTGATCTATCTGATTCCGGCAACGTCGATCGTAGGCGCGATTCTCCTGACCGGGTACATCGGCGGGGCGATTTTGGCGCATCTGCGAATCGGCGAGCCGATCTTCATGCAAATTGCGTTGGGTATCTGCCTGTGGCTCGCCTTGTACTTGCAGGAGAATCGGCTGAGAGAGCTCATTCCCTTACGAACCCTCGGTGCTGGCGATTTGTCGGGTTCTCGCTCGACTCATACGTAACGGCAGCACCTTGATAGCCAGATGTGGGAATTCGTCTCTAGGAATCCATGCGCGGTTGCCGGATAGGCCAACCCCGCAAACATCTCTCTGTAACAGTGAACGGATACGATGAAGGAGGGCAATCCGATGCAGAAGATCACACCCTGTTTGTGGTTCGATGACCAAGCCGAAGACGCAATGAAGTTTTATATGTCGATCTTTAAGAATGCCAAGGCCGGACGGCTTACCCGCTATGGAGAAGCCGGAGCGAAGGTCTCCGGGAGGCCCAAAGGGTCCGTCATGACGGCGACGTTTGAGATCGAGGGACAGGAATTTATGGCACTCAATGGCGGTCCCCATTTCAAATTGAGTGAAGCCATCTCGCTCATTGTGAACTGCGGGTCGCAACAAGAAATCGATGAGTTTTGGGAGAAACTCTCTGCCGGGGGTGAAAAAGGCGTATGCGGCTGGTTGAAAGATAAGTACGGGCTGTCATGGCAGATCGTCCCTACAGTGTTGGCCAAGATGATGCAGGACACAGACTCGGAAAAAGCGAATCGCGTGATGCAGACCATCCTTGACATGACGAAAATCGACATCACACGCTTAGAGCAAGCCTATGGGAAGGAGTAAGCGATGAGCACTGTACGAGTACTTGTTGGAACACGGAAAGGGGCGTTTATTCTCACGTCAGACGGGACGCGCAAACGGTGGGATGTCAGCGGTCCGCACTTTGCCGGATGGGAGATGTACCATCTCAAAGGCTCTCCCGTTGAGCCGAACCGCATCTATGCCTCACAAACCAGCAGCTGGTTCGGACAGATCATACAGCGATCGGATGACGGCGGAAAAACGTGGCATCAGCCCGGTACACCACCCGGCGAACCGACCACCACTCCGGATGGTATGCCGAAGGGGGAAAGCAACAAGTTCGTCTACGATACATCTCCGGACACCGGGAAACCGCTCACGACGCATCAGCATTATGATGGAACCCAGCGCCCTTGGGAGTTCAAACGGGTCTGGCATCTCGAACCATCGCTGACTAACCCGGACATCGTCTACGCGGGCATCGAAGACGCGGCACTATTCCGATCGAGCGACGGCGGGCGGACCTGGCAGGAATTGTCCGGCTTGCGCGATGTGAAGGGAAATCTGTGGCAGCCGGGAGCCGGTGGGATGTGCCTCCATACAATCGTGCAGGACCAGATGAATCCACAGCGCATCTATATTGCCATCTCTGCCGCCGGGGCGTTCCGGACCGACGACGGCGGGAAGACGTGGCGTGCGATCACCCGTGGATTGAAGTCGCAGTTTGAATTGCCCGACCCGAGTGCGGAGGTCGGCCATTGTGTGCACCGCATCGCCATGCATCCATCCCGCCCGAACGTGCTGTTCATGCAAAAGCACTGGGACGTCATGCGAAGCGACGACGCGGGAGAATCGTGGCACGAGATTAGTGGGAACCTTCCGACGGACTTCGGGTTTCCGATCGATGTCCATGCCCACGAGCCGGAGACCGTGTACGTCGTACCGATCAAAAGCGACTCCGAACATTTTCCTCCCGACGGAAAGTTGCGCGTGTATCGCAGTCGAACTGGCGGGAACGAGTGGGAAGCGCTCACGAACGGTCTGCCGCAGCGCGATTGTTATGTGAACGTGCTGCGCGACTCGATGGCAGTGGACTCGCTCGATCCCTGCGGGCTGTACTTTGGTACGACCGGTGGACAGGTCTATGGATCAGCCAATGCCGGGGACAATTGGGCACCGATCGTCCGGGATCTGCCGGCGGTTTTATCGGTAGAGGTTCAGACGTTGCCTTGACGGCTGCTGAAAATGGCCGCCAGCTTCGTTCTCAGTCGCGACCTTCGCTGCGACGTACCCAGAGGGTACGCCTCACTTAGCTCGCTCCCTGCGGCCTCGCTGGACGGCCATTTTGAGCAGCCTTATGCTCAATGTGATTTTTAGCAAACCAGGAAACTGAAATAAAATGATTCGAGTCGTACTTCCGGCACATCTTCGAACGCTCGCGCGGGTTCATGGCGAGGTGGTCGTGGACGTCACGGGAATGGTCACTCAGCGTTCGGTCCTCGACGCGCTCGAAGCGCGGTACCCGATGTTGCGCGGAACCATTCGTGAGCACGGCACACTCAAACGCCGAGCATTCGTGAGATTCTTCGCTTGCGAGCAGGATCTTTCCCATGACTCACCGGATGCTCCGCTTCCAGATGCTGTCGCAAACAGTGCTGAGCCGTTTCTGATCGTGGGAGCCATGGCCGGAGGTTAGCAGGCCATTGAAAAACCCGATCAAACGCCGAGGGAGGGAACTATGAGCGCACAAAAGAAGACACAATCGAAAACCACGAATAAAAACCACCCCAGTTCGGGAATCGTGTGGTTTGAAATTCCTGCGGACAAACCCGATCGTGCAAAGAAGTTCTACGGCTCCTTATTCGGCTGGAAAATACAGAAGTTTCCTGGGGTAGAAGATTACTGGCACATCGACACGGGCGGCAGTGACGACTCGCCGGATGGCGGACTGATGACGCGCAAGTACACGCAGCAGCCGATTACCAACTACGTTGCCGTACCATCGGTGAACAAATACGCGGTGAAGATCAAAAAGCTTGGCGGTACTATCTGCAAGCCCAAAACGGCAATTCCCCATATGGGGTACTTCGCTGTGTGTCAGGACACAGAGGGCAACGAGTTTGCTCTATGGGAAAAGAACGACCGCGCAACATAAATGTCCTGATGGAGACGTTCGCATGAAATATCTGTTGTTGGTCCACCACGACGAAGAGGCATTCGGCAAGATACCGGAAGCGAAACGGCGGGAGATGCTTGCGGAGTCCGTACAGCTCACGCACCAGCTCCATGCCAATGGACAATACCTGCACGCCTCTCCGCTCCATCCGGCTGCGACGGGAGTCATAGTCCGGGTACGCGACGGCAAACAGTTCGTCACCGATGGGCCCTTTGTGGAAACGCGCGAGCAACTCGCCGGCTACTTCCTGACCGAGGCGAGAGATCTCAATGATGCGATCGGCATCGCGGCTCGGATTCCTGGAGCGCGCATAGGAACCGTGGAGGTTCGACCCGTGAGGGACATCGCCGGATTGCCGGGGAAGTAGCGTCCTATCCACAATTATTGCAGTGGTTAGATCATTTCGATTTCGAGACGGTCATTGCTCGGGAGACACATTATGGATGCAGATCTTGAAAGGATGACACGAGAGCAACTCATCGTCGAGGTCAAGAAGCTAAGAAATGGCATTCGTGAGCATCGAGACAGCAGCGAGCATGAGCTCTGCTGGCACCATCCCGCACTGTGGGGCTTGTTGCCAGAAAAAACCGACCCGATTCCTGTCGTACCGGCATGGCCCGAGTTTATTCGAGGATGTATTAGGTATAGGGAATCACTGGACACACAAGCCTCCGGCGCTTGGCGAACGAATACACCATATGGAAAACCGTAGTTGATGGGACACAAATGCATGGCTGGAATCGCCACGACCTGTGTATTCGTGTGATGTATTTAGGCTGTCGCTTTATGAATGATCGTTCGACTAATAGGTAGAGCTTGATGAGTTGGGAGATCCTTTCGACCACCAATGGTCGGTCGCCACATACGTTCGTGATGTAAAATCGGAAGAACTGAAGGAGGCGACAAAGACGGCCTGTGGCTAGCCGGTCGGGATTCCGCATAGCGGAAGACATTGCAAATCCGGAGCAACGTCGTCGCTTTCTGGATACATCCGGAGAAATACACCCACGGTCCAATGAAAGGAGAAATCATGCGTTACGTCGATGGATTTGTGTTGCCGGTCCCAAAGAAAAATCTGCAAACCTACCGCCGCATGGCGCAAAAGGCGGGCAAACTCTGGCGAGAGCACGGTGCGCTGGATTACAAGGAGTGCGCCGGCGACGATCTCAATACTAAGATGGGGGTTCCGTTCTTAAAGAGCGCCAAGGCCAAATCCGGCGAGACGGTGGTCTTTGCGTACATTGTCTTCAAATCGCGCGCGCATCGGGACCAAGTCAACGCAAAGGTCATGAAGGACCCGCGGATTACAGGAATGTGCGATCCGAAGAAGATGCCCTTTGACGTGAAACGCATGGTGTATGGCGGCTTCAAGGTCTTGGTCGACGCCTAGCACCTAACTGTTCCGAATTGATCGTCACGGAAAGAAGAGCGCATTATGGAATATATGCTCATGTGCTGCATCGACGAGAATGGGTGGGCACAATTGCCGGAGAACGAGAAGCACAGGATCATGCAGGAGTATCGAGCATTGATCCAAAGCCTCGTCACGAGCGGGCAGTTTCGTGGCGGAGGGCAACTGCAATCTACTTCATCGGCCACGACCGTGCGCATGAAGGGCGGCAAACTGGCGCTTACCGACGGGCCGTTTGCGGAAACGAAAGAGCAGCTCGGCGGCTACCACCTGGTCGAATGCCGGAATCTGGACGAAGCCCTTTCCATCGCGGCACGTATTCCGACACTGTCGGCGGGAGGTGTGGTCGAGGTACGCCCCCTTGAGCCGTCCCGCGAGAACACACTCTCGAAGAGCACGTGATCGTCATATCGGCGATCGCCTTGATGTCAATGTGATCGAGTACAGATCGTTGTGTCCGCATCTCTATCAACTGTTCCCAACAAATGAAGGAGGTTTCCCATGCGATTGAATATTGTTCCCCTCACGTGTCTTGCACTCTTTGTACTTGCCTCTCCCGTGATGGCCAAGGAGAAGAAGCAGTCAAAGCAAATGGACCCCCAGGCCATGATGGAGATGTACCAGAAGCTGGCTACTCCCGCGGAGCCGCATAAGCTATTCGCCAGCCTGGCCGGTAGCTGGACGACGACTTCCAAGGAGTGGATGGAACCAGGCAAGCCTCCGACGGAATCGACCGGAACGGCGGAGATGAAAATGTTATTGGACGGGCGCTTTCTCTACCAGGAATTCACCGGCAACATGATGGGGCAACCCTTCTCCGGCGTCGGAATCGACGCCTACGACAACATGGCCAAGAAATATATAACGGCCTGGATGGATACGATGGGGACAGGAATCTTCATGATGGAAGGCACGGCCAGCGCCGACGGTAAGACCATCACGTTGAAAGGGTCGCACTCTGAGCCTGGCGGAGGGAAAATGACACATCGTGCAGTGTGGAAGATCGTCGACAACAATACCCAAACGTTCGACATGTATGGGACTCACCACGGCGGCAAGGAAATGAAAGTGCTGGAGATCACCTACACCAGAAAGTCCTGACGAAAATGTCGGCCGCGCACGGACCGGAGTTGGCTCCTCCGTGCACGGCGGACTTTTCGTGCCTCTCGCATCCGAAACACCGTCGACTTCGTTTCCAGGCTGCGCCATACGGCACAACCTCACGGCTCTCACACGCTTCATGCCACTGCATCCGACGATGCACGTATCCTCTATTGATCAATCAACGGATATGATTTATCTCCTGTAATGAGACGTTGCCGCTTCACTCAATTGACCTTGAGAGGCGTACCCGGAAGCAGCAACAGATTGACATCGTTAGGCTTGATGACGTCAAACAGCGACAGGAATTTATCCGCGCTGGTGCGGTCGCCTTCCACTGTCACACCATCAGCCAGCTTGCCCGTTGTCACCGTCTGCAAGATAGCAGCCTTGTCGCCTTTCAGGGTGGCGTCAGCTTTGGGCAAGGCACCCTCGCTAAAGGCGGCAATCTGGTTGCGTACCTCAAAGCCGGACTTTTCGCCGGTATCAGCCACATCAAACTGCACGGCCATCTTCTCTCCTGCCGCGCGCGTAGCATTCAGGCGCACGCTCATGGTGTTCAGAATCTGGTTGGTCGGCAGCACCTTGACGATGGCCGGATCGGCAAAGTTCCACGGCTTGGAACGATCCAGCGTGCCGTCCAGCTCCTTGGCGCCGGTGATGGCCAAGGAACGCCAGTAGATGTTGGTTTGTGCATAAGCCCATTGACGCAGCGCATCGGCTTTCAGCTTGCGAGCCTCCATGTCCGCGGGGTTGATACGCGTCAGATGAGTGAGCACCTCTGCTGCCCAGCCGTAATTGCGGTCGCCGATGGCCTTTTCGCCTTCGCTCAACACCTTGCTACGACCTCCCATGGCACGGACATACTGGCGTGAAGTCTCGATGAAGCCGGGCTTGGCAAGTTCGGTGGCGTCACCGGACCACCAACCGAGATAGCCGTCATAGATGTTGCGCACCGAGTGAGCCACGGTGCCGTAGTACTCCTGCAGCCACGGGTCGCTGGAGTAGGGTTCAGGCAGAATCACCATGTCGGCCAACTGATCACGCTTGTAACCAAGATTGATCAGATAGATCGACTGGTCGTGCACATACTGGACGGCGTCGCGGTAATTCTGGATACGATCGACAATGAACTGGTTTCCCGTCCAGGCACGCATGTGCGAGCCGGAATAGGTGTCAGATTTGCGCGCGTACTCCAGCGCAACCGCTACGCCCTCCATCCACAACTTCACGTCACGGTAGGAAGTACCGCGCAGCGTGTACAAATTGGGAAAGGTTTCGCCCTGGATGGTTTCCGAGCCATGCAGATGACGGTACTTGGGGAAGTAGATGTCGACTTCATCCTTGCCGGCGTCGCCATAGGCACTGAATATCTCCATCTCCACGCCAGCGATGGTGGTCTTCAACGGCCTGTCTTGGGGCACAAGTACGGCGGGCATGAAGAAGGAGATGGGCCCGGCGCCAAAGGCCGGACCGAGAGCGAAATGCACGGGGCCTTCAGGTCCTGGCGCAACATAGCCCGCCGTATAAGCGGTACGCTGTGTCAGAATGTTGCCGACCACCCCGACGTCGTTGACCAGATCCTTGACAAAGTCCGTAGACGCAATGATTTGGACCTTGCCTGCGTCGATATCTTTCTGTGTTACGCCAAAGCCGGCAGATCCAAACGCATGGTCGGGATGGCGATGGGTATAGATCACCGCTACCACCTGAAGCTCGGCCGCTTTTGGCGCTGCCTTGGTGAAGGCCGCCATGGTGGCACGGGCGCTGTCGTCATCCGAGCCCGGGTCGATCACAATCAGACCGTTTTCACCTACGGCGATCATCGTGGACGCCAGCTGAAATCCTGAAGCCAGATAAATCTTGCCTGGCACGACTTCCTGAATTTTCTTGGTCATCATCCGCGCGTATGCCGTTTGCGCCGGATGGATGGTGCCGGCCTCCCTGGTATAGGCTAGATTTTCGCCTTCCCAGATCACTGGCGCCAGATGGCTGAGCACCTCCTTGCTATTGAACTTAGCGGGGTCCTGGCTGCGCACCGGGCTGTTAAGCGGCCCCATTTCTACTGCCGAAGCCCAGGGCACCGTCAGTGTGGTTGCAATGGCAAGGGACAACGCTGGAACGAGTTTTCGTGATGGTGCACTCATGTGCTACTTCTCCTTTCTTCCTCGGAATTATCGTTGGAACAACTTGCGAAGAAATGAGACAGGCCTTCTCCATTTTGACAATAGTCGTCTCCCCTACGCTCTCAGCACTAGGACATCCCCCAGTTTTGAGACAAGGGGGGAAGCGCATTGGCAATGACATGAACGGTTATGATGAGCGCGGCTGGATCTTTGGTAAAAGCAACCATCGCCAGCGCCAGTCCTTCTTTCCGAAGCGAGCAAGCATTCAACCTGCCCCGCTCCTTGACTCCCATTCAATCCCTGTGTTTAGGTCTGCCCCCACCCATGCTCATTCGAACTGTCACGCGATTCCCATTGTTTGCCCTGCTCCTGCTTTGTCTCGGCTGTCAGAAAGAGAGCCAGGCGATCGTGTCCATCGCCTTGCACCCGACCAACGCAAACATCCTCTATGTGGCGACGAACGATGCGGTCTACAAGTCGCGCGACGAGGGTCAGTTATGGGAACGCTTCCCGAGTTTTAGCGCAAGACGGGTGACGACCCTCGCGATCGATCCTCAGTTCCCGGCCACAATCTACGCCGGCACCATGGCCGATGCCGTATACAAGAGTCCGGATGGCGGGCAACATTGGCTTCCCCACAATGTCGGACTCAAGGAACATGTTTCCTTTATCAACCAATTCGTCTTTCACCCGACGGACCACGATCAAATCTACGCCGCGACGACCGTGGGCGCCTTCTATACCAAAGACGGGGGGCGAGAATGGGAGGAACGCATGGCGGGGATGAAGGAAGTCCACATCGTGGTCTCCATGGCTATTCATCCGCGTAATCCTCGAATCCTTTATGCGGGAACTACAGGAGGGATCTATCGGTCCGACAGCGCCGGGATGGGGTGGCAAAAAATCAACAATGGGCTCATTCCCGAACAGGAGCTGATGGGAGGGATGGCGCTGGGAGTCAATGCCATCGTCTTCGATGCCGTCAACCCTGACATCGTCTATGCCGGAACCACGAAGGGCCTCTTCCGCACCGCGACGCATGGCGAGCAATGGGAACGAATCGGGCAATCGCTCCCCGATCTGTTCGTGAGCAGTATTCTCCTCGACCCGACCCAACCGAAGACCCTCTATATCGGAGGGCCGGGGGGAGTCTGGAAAAGTCCCGACAGCGGACAGACCTGGGCTGCCATCAACAGCGGACTGGGCTCGCTGAATATTCGCGCCCTTGCGATGAGTCCACGCGACCCACGCTTACTTTATGCCGGCACGAATGGGAGCGGGCTCTACCGCTCGACCGACGCCGGCACAACCTGGACTTCGCTCCCGCTCAAAGCCGCAATTCCAGGAGAAGGCTGAGGTTAAGGCTGAGCGAATACTCCCGTGTCCGGCTCAACCTCATACCGATTAGTATCCTGCCTTCGCCTCCCCTGCGCCGCTGTGCTTGTAGCGATTGCTGTATGCCAGCATCTGATCCGACATAGCCTTCCACTCCTCGACCTTCATAAGATCCCTCATCTTGAATCTGAGCGAGAGAATCTTCGTGACCGACTGCACCCGAAGATTGTCCGCTTCATCCAACGTCTTGGCGAACTCCTCAGGGGTCGCTTCATAGTTCGCATTCAATTCATAGAGCCGACGGTGCAATGCCCGCTCCTGCTCACGGCGGGTTTTCAATTCTGCAACAATATCGTTCACAATCAATTTGACTTGCTGCGCCTTCCCTTGATCCTTGACAGTCCGATCTATCAACGATGCCATATCCTGTTGCCCCTTCTGCCAATAGGCATCACTCGTTCCTCCACCGGCCATCCCAGAATGATGGGGGGACGCGCAACCGGCCAAGATCAGCACGCCTATAAGCCCAAGGACATACGTCTGAATTCGATTCATCATACCCTCCCCTGAAATGTGGATGAAAAGCACGCAACACTGTCGCCTTGTTGTCACCACGACGATACTTCCCGTATGATCCGTCTCGTCCACTATGTCCGAACCAACGTCTCGCACAACGGATGATACGCTAGCGCTCCGAGAGGAATTCCGCGATCACCTCGAAACGTTCTATGCGCAACTCAAGTTGGCGCCGCCTTATGAAAGCGTCGAGAAGGCTATCCGTTCGCTCACAACCTCGGTTCATGCATTGCCGCCGTCGGAGCGTGCGCGGTTGGCCACCAATGCTGCGGCGCGATGGCAGCAGTTTCGTCAGGCCTTCGAATCGTCCGGCCTCAGTAAAAAACATCGTGGCATCATTGCGGGTCTCGCCCGCAACCGGTCTAGCCTGAATCTCCCTGCTGAGTACGATGTATTCTTGAGTCTGTATCTTTCCTAATCCGTATTTTTTGCGCGCGCTTCTGCCACAATTTCCGACCCCTGACTCAAGCGATACGGGCGAGACTGGCGGGAAAAGCGCGACAAGCAGGGACAAGAGGGTCGAGGTTCCAAAAACTTCGGATCTCAAACCGTCGTTCAGCTCACTCGTCTCGCCTTTCTCGCAAGTCACGCTTGTCGCGCGTGCCCCTCTATCACCTCCCGGAGTTCTTGATACACCGTCATCAGCCGGGAATTCTCCAGCCGATAGGCAAACACAACTGTAATGGCTCCAGATAGTAAGAAGACAAGTCCCAACCCGACTATCCCGATTGCCAATACCACTCCACCGGGCGCTGACATTTGTCCCTCGATGAACAGGGAAATTAAAGCCCCCGTCATCCCCACGACCACCACGACAAACCAGATACCGGTGAGAAGGGCTGAGGACCAGGGTGTGAGTTTTCTGCAGAGCACCGTCAGTGCATCGCCTTCCTGGGACAGGGAGATCAACCCTTTCAACGGCCACAATGTTCGGAAGCCGAGAGACAACAGCCGGTATTGCTGGCGAATCACAATCTGGTTCACATCCCGGTAGAAGCGGGCAGTTCCATGCGGCAATGTCAAAAAACCCTCTGCGTCAAACCGGCCGGCCAGATGGGTCATGGTCGCATGTGTGAATCGATCGTGCGCGCGGGCAATTCCACATCCGTACCGGCTCGCATCCGGGGTGAGGCGCATGAAATAGAGCCAGTCTCCGAGAATGAGACCGAGGCACAACGCACCGGCGAAGAAGCCAGCGAAGATCATGCTGGTACCTATCCCATAGGGATCGCGAATGAATCAAGGGACGATCTGAGATAATCTGTTGACTCGTTGCAACGAGTTGGCTAGAGTAGCCCTCGAATGCTGTTCAGGCGGGTCCCCTCGCTCCACTCAGGTGCTCCGCCGCACAAATAGTTTCCCCTTTGCAGTTGCGGCAATCGGCTTATTCCTTGCTTGTCGAGGAGCACAAGTCGCCTTTAATGTGGAGTCGGAGGTGATATGGATTTAGCGAAGGTCGAGCGTGTCTACACGTCATACGCCAAAATCTACGATCGGGTTTTCGGAAAGGTGTTCCACGAAGGTCGTCAGTCGGTCATCCGGAATTTGAACGTCCAGCCAGATGAGAAAATCCTAGAAGTGGGGATCGGAACCGGCTTGGCTCTGCCAATGTATCCCCGTCATTGCCAGATTGTCGGGATCGATTTTTCGGAAGGCATGCTGGACCAGGCGAAACTGCGCGCAGCAGAATACCTGATGGACCATGTGCAATTGCATCGCATGGATGCCGGCGCGATGGAATTCAAGGACGATAGTTTCGATACCGTCGTCGCAGCCTATGTCGTCACCGCTGTCCCAGACTACCGCAAGGTCGTCAGTGAAATGATTCGCGTCTGCCGGCCCGGCGGACGAATCGTCATGCTGAATCATTTCGCCAACGACAATAAGCTCATCGCGGCCATGGAGAAAGTGCTGTCCCCGATCACAAAGCACCTTGGATGGCGGACAGATTTGGCACTTCAGACCGTGCTGGACGGGACGCCGCTACACGTCTCCCGGAAGCAGAATGTGAATCCGTTGCGGCTGTGGGCGTTGGTGGAATGCGTGAACGAAAAGCACGTGAACGGCAAGCCACATATCAACGGCGTGAAAAATGGGAGCAGCACCGCAACCTTCACACCTATCAAGGGTACGCATCTGCCGAAACATGCCAGCGGGCAAGCGTTGGGCTAGTCTGGTTGATCTAGTTTGTTTGGTTCATCTGGTTCGTTTCGTTCGACCAAATAAACGAAAGAGACCAAACAAACCAAATAACGGTTTTACTTCCGCCACACCTTCACACCTTACTCATCAGCCCCATGATGCTGTTCGAATGATTTCCAATTCTGCCATTCTCCGCCTGGAATGATCGTATTACCCACTAGGCACTGCCCGGAGAATCGCTGAGTTATCGCATCCGCCAGGAGCGAGAGCACCTGACCCGTGCGGCGATCATGCACTCCACGGACCCGCAACACCACGCCGAAGCCGGGTCCATCAAGCGGCCCGTACAACATACAGTGGACTCCCATGGCATCCGCTGCTCCCTGCATCGACGCCGGAAACAGATCTCCTTCCCATTGAATGGAAGGATGTCGCCCGGATGACGAAGTACTGGCCCGCCAGATACAGGGAACCCCCGCCACATCCAGTTCAGCCAAGAGCCATGTGACCGTCGGCCAATCCGGCACCCCGCTTTGAAATGTCCATTGGGCTACCTGGCTCAACGACAAGAGATCGAGGCTCGGCGCTGCCACTTCCTCCATCTGCGCTTCGTCGCACACCACATAGAGTTCGCCCTGTGGATCGAACCAGAAACGGAGTTTCCCGTCGGTCAACTCCGTTTGAATCATCCCCAGCATTAAGCAATCGCTTCCCTCCTGCTCAAACATCGAGAAGTCCGTCACGCCGGTCATCGTAAGTTTTGCCACGCGGGCCATCTGGCGAATACGATAGCGGATCACTACTGTAACCGTCGTCCCCGCGGGTACCTCGCGACCCGACGCTTCATCTAGCAGCCGCCGTTTCGATACCTGCACATCCGTCACATAGCCGCCGCGAAACCCGCCGGTATGCCCCAGCAGCCAGCGCACATCATCGATTGTCACAATCTGATATTTCATAGCATGAGATCTCGCACACTCCGAACGACCATGATCGACCGATGGCTCACGCCATTGGAACAAAACAAAATCTTCCGCAGGATGTTCAAAAAGTTCATTCAGCTAGGCCGCAGGCAAGTCGAAACCAGAGGCGTACCCTCTGGGGCGCACGGTGCGACGAATAAGGAGCACCACGTCTGTGCGCGCCGCCGAGTGGTGAGGCGGCCGGGTCCCCGTTGAGGATTTCGATGAGCCGAGAACGACGCTGAGGGACTTTTTCAACATCCTGCCCTCAGAATAAGGGTTGTTGCTGCCTAAGCCCCTCCACCTGATGCTCCAGCTCCTCCACACGATCCTGCAGGCGGGCGTTCTCGAGACGAAGCAGATCCAAGCGATCCAAGAGCTGCTCTCGCTGAATCTCCGTCCACTCCAGCGTTCGCTTCAAACCCTTCAGCTCGAGCTGGATCTGTTGTCGTTCATCGGTCGGGAATGACATCTATCTCCCATCCTGCCCTGCAAGGGAAAACCATTTCATGTTTAGTATAAATGCAGAACGCTCGGGCGTCCATCACAAGAGTTGAGATTTTTTATGCGATGAAAACTAACAACTGTTTCCTTCGATCGATGTCGACCCCTTCGGCATAAAGCTCGAATGCGCACGTTCCCTTCATGACGTTTCGACAAGCATAGGTGATGGATGGAACAACAAATATCGGACGCACTACTTGTCTTTTTCACAAGGGAGCCCTTGCCGTCAAGATAGCCAACCGTGTATCTTCCCAACCAGAAGCACTACAGACCATGACATGAATAGTGCTCTCTCAACCCCACGGCACAAGGTTTTCTGATGCGCGCGGTCTGCCTGACACATGTTCCCTTTGAAGGGCCAGGAGCCTTCGCAACTGCGCTGACTGAGCGTGGCGCAGGCCTTGAACGGCATCTCGTTCCACAAGATGGACTCCCGAAAGATGCGGGGGATCTGTTGATCGTTATGGGCGGGCCGATGTCGGTGAACGATGCTGACTCCTGGATTGCCGAGGAGACACAATTCATCAGATCCGCACTCCAAGCTGGCAAGCCGGTCATCGGGGTGTGTTTAGGAAGCCAGTTCATGGCGAAGGCGCTTGGCGCCACGATACGTCCGGGTAAAGCCCTGGAAATCGGCATGACACCGGTCAGGTTGACGGCTGAAGCCAAACAAGATCCGGTGTTCAGCACACTGCCGGAGTCCTTTGAAGTATTCGAATGGCATGGCGAGGTCTTCGATCTCCCCAAGGACTGTGTCCCCTTAGCCGGCTCCGACGTCGCCCCCCTGCAAGCCTTCCGCTATGCCGCTCGTGCCTATGGACTTCTGTTTCATTTGGAAATGGAAGAACACGGTATCGAATCGTTGTCGCGGGAATGTGCGCCGGACCTCACGAAGGCACGCTTGAGCGCACACCACGTCAAAGAGGCAACCCTCCCCCATCTGCCGCAACTCCATCAAATCGCCGATCGGCTTATTGGCCACCTGCTCGCATCTCAGCGTTGATTGCCGCCTCATTCCTGCTGTACTCTTATCAATCCTCATCGCAGGATGGTCAACACACCCGTCCGGCGAGGCCGCAGCAAGAAAGGAGGCTGAGGTCAAGGTTGAGCGAAGCTCTGAATCTATTTTTCTCAGCCTGAGCCTTAACCTTCCAGAAAGCTTGCAGTTGTGTTCCCATCCTGCTGGAAAGGAGCCTGTTCGCATGTCTGGTTTCCAGATCGAAGTCGCTACACGAATTAAAACACTTCCTCCTTATTTGTTCGCTGCCATTGATAAGATGAAGCAGGCAGCGATTGCACGGGGGGTCGACATCATCAATCTCGGCATCGGCGACCCCGACTTGCCGACCCCGACGCCGATTATCGACAGCCTTGGCACGGCTGCGAAAAACCCGAAGCACCACCAGTATCCATCGTATGAGGGCATGCTCTCGTTCCGCAAAGCGGTGGCCGATTGGTACACACACCGCTTTCATGTCACGCTCGACCCGGCGGACGAAGTTCTCACGCTGATCGGCTCGAAGGAAGGCATCGGGCATATTCCGATCGCATTCGTCGATCCGGGCGATATCGTGCTCATCCCAAGCCCCGGCTATCCGGTGTATCCCGTCGGCACTGGTTTCGCCGGGGGCATTTCGCATTTCATGCCGCTCACGAAGGAAAACGGTTTCCTGCCGGACCTGAACGCTATTCCCAAGGATGTGGCGAAGAAAGCCAAGTTGATGTTCCTGAATTCACCGAACAATCCGACGTCGGTCATCATGAACAAAGACTACTTTACGCGTGTGGTGAACTTTGCCCAGGAGAATCAGGTCATCGTCTGTCACGACGCAGCCTATTCGGAAATTTTCTACGACGGCAAGCCCCCTGTGAGCTTCATGGAAGTCGATGGCGCGAAGGACGTGGGAATCGAGTTCCACTCGCTGTCGAAAACCTACAACATGACCGGCTGGCGCATCGGGTTTGCCGTCGGGAACAAACAGGTCCTCGCAGGACTCGGCAAGGTGAAGAGTAATCTGGACTCCGGTTGTTTCCAGGCCATTCAGGAAGCAGGGATTACCGCACTCAGTCTGGATGACTCTGTGACGGATGGATTGCGAAAGATCTACCAGGAGCGGCGCGACACGCTGGTCCCAGGCCTCAAACAACTCGGCCTCGAGGTCGATCCACCTCCGGCGGCGTTCTACGTCTGGGTTACGGTCCCAAAGGGATATACCTCCGCGTCCTTCACCGCTCACTTGCTGGAAAAAGCCGGCATTGTGACGACACCGGGGAATGGATTCGGCGCGCCGGGCGAAGGGTATATCAGAATGACCGTGTGTACGTCGAAAGAGCGATTGGCCGAGGCAGTAGAGCGTATTAAGAAGGCTGGTTTTTAGTGTTGAGTTTTTAGTTTCCCGATAACTGAAAACTCATGACTCACAACTCAAAACTGGTTCTATGCCTAAGACGGTGTTCATCGGATTTGGCTCGAACGTCGGCGATCGAATCGACTTCTGCGACCGCGCTGTGACCTTGCTGAGCCTGCTGCCACACTCGAATGTCGCGGGCGTGTCGCTACTCTACGAGAGCGAGCCTGTATACGACCATGCCCAACCTGGCGATGGCTGGTTCTTGAACGGGGTCGTGCACCTTGAAACAGACATCACACCGAAGAGCCTTTTGGCCATCCTGCAGGAGATCGAACGTTCGCTTGGCCGGAATGAGGAGAATCGATCAGGCCCCAGGACAATGGATCTGGACATCCTGTTTTATGGCCAACAGATCATCAACGAACCAGATCTCGTGGTGCCGCATCCTCGCATGCATCAACGCCGATTCGTTCTCATGCCGTTGAGCGAACTCGATCCACAATTCGTGCATCCGTCACTTCATCGCACGATTAGCCAATTGCTCGCCGAAACCGGGAGGCAGCCCGAGGTCCGGCTCCTGTTTCCCCAGCCCTCGACCCGCTACGGGTCTCGCCCCGCTTGCGTCCCTCCCCCAAGCTCATGAACGTCATTCGCAGCATACACGCGATGACTGCATGGAGCGAACGGCTACGCCGGGAAGGTGTCGTCATCGGCTTCGTTCCCACGATGGGAGCGCTGCATGACGGCCATCGCTCCCTGATTCGGAACGCACGATTACGATGTGATGCCCTCGTCGTCAGTATCTTCGTGAATCCGACACAGTTCGGCCCGACTGAAGACTTATCCACGTATCCCCGTCCGATTGCTCGCGATCGGGCACTCTGCCGCGAGGAAGGGGTGGATATCTGTTTTGAACCGACGGCCAAGGTCATGTACCCCGAAGGCTTTCATACCATCGTGACGGTGCCGGCGCTCGCACGCCGATGGGAAGGCGAAGCCAGGCCTGATCACTTCGCCGGAGTCGCGACGGTGGTGACGAAGCTCTTCGGAATTGTGCAACCCCATGTGGCCGTCTTTGGCCAGAAAGATTACCAACAGGCATCGCTGGTCCGGCAGCTTGCGAGCGATCTCAATCTCGGCGTGACGATTGTGGTGCGCCCGACAGTCAGAGAGCCGGATGGGCTGGCCATGAGTTCACGCAACGTCTATCTCAGTGCCGAAGAGCGCCGGATCGCCCCTATCCTCTCTCAGGCGCTCAAAGCCGGGAGACAAAAAATCCTGGGTGGAATGAACGACGTGGCGGCGATCGAACGGGGCATGCGGCAGACGATAGAGCACGCGCCTATCGCTCATGTCGAATATCTGGCCGTCTGCGACCCGGATAGTCTAGAGCCTCTGTCTGTCGTCATGGCTCGTACGGTGCTCTTGGGTGCAATCCGGATTGGATCGATCCGCCTGATCGATAATCTGCTGGTAAAAATCCCCGGTGGAAAGCGTTCATGAATAATGCGGGCTAGGCGTTGAGCGTGGGAGTGAAGCCTTGGCCGACCAAGAGGCCAAGAACGACCTGAGCCAGTCGGCGATAATGTTCCGGTGGAATCTCCAGGAAGCGGATCCCCATCGACAACGGACGAACGGAACAGACAATCGCCGTTTCAATACGAATTGATTCTTCTTCTACTGTCGGTTTCAAGACCAATTCGAGAAAGGATCCCTTTCCGAACCCTATCGCCTGCAGGGTGCAGCCATCCATCGAAATATCAGTGATTCGATTGGTAATGACCGGCTGATTGTGATCGAGCACCTGGGCGTCGATAGAGGCGGGAAGGCGTGTATATTGACGCCGGTCGAATGCCTGTGTGTTGTGGCGCGCACCGGAATAGTATGCGCGAAAGCGATTCGTGCACAGCTGACATCGAAACGGAAAGACGTTGACACGACTCAATAGGCGCTCAACCCTGCCCTCCTGGTAGGTCACGCGAACGAATGAGTTTCCACAAATCGGACAGTGCAGTTCTCTCATGGACCAGAATGGATTTCGGACTGGGGAAGTCCCTGTTGCACTAAAATCGATTCGATGCGCGCGGGCGAATACGTAGCCGGTTTGACCCATTTCCCATCTTCACGCTTGTAGCCACCAACCTTGCTCATGTTGGACCGATGGACTTCCCGAAAGACCGGATCCATGTCGATGCCGTAGGACACGGCCGTACCATAGACGACATAAAGAAGATCAGCCATCTCCTTGGCAATGGATGAAAGATCTTCTACCGCAAGGGCCTCTTTCAACTCATCAAATTCCTCTTGAATCAGTTTGACGCGCAACCCTCGCGTCTGTTCGTCAACGACTGTCGGGACTGGATTGACCACGATATCGAACGTCCGGTGGAAAGCTTCTACCATCGCCTGCTCGTCGGCCATGAGAAACTCCTTATTCACTGTCAAGGGGCAACGCTTTGCGAGAAACGAGTTCCACGGGATCTAACATGGGGATCTCTTTGTCCGACGAGACGCCGAGTTCCTTGAAGCGACGGGCTGCCGGCAAGATTCTGGTTTCAAGAGATCCGATCGCTTTGTTATACGCCAGGACACTCTTCCCAAGTGCTTGCCCAACATCGTTCAAATGCTCCGTCAGCACGGCCATCCGTTCGTAGAGATCCTTTCCCAACCGCCCGGCCTCCTCGGCATGCTCCGTCAATCGCTCCTGCCGCCACCCGTACGCCACCGCCCGCAAAAGCGCCATAAGTGTTGTCGGAGTGGCAAGGACCACACTTCGCAGAAACCCATCCTCAATGAGCCGCGGGTCGTGCTCGAGTGCGGCGCCAAGAAACTGCTCTCCCGGCAAAAACAGCACGACAAACTCCGGCGCCTGTACGAATTGGTTCCAGTAGGCTTTCACGCTCAACTCGTCCATGCGCGAGCGAACTTGAGCGGCATGACGGCGCATCCCTTCGAGACGCAGTTCCTCGGTCGAAGCTTCATGCGCGTCCAAATAGCCTGCCAAAACGGTTTTGGCGTCCACGATGATCTGTCGCCCACCCGGTAGCTGGACGACCATGTCGGGACGAAGCCGGCTGCCGTCGACCATCACGGACTCCTGCTCGAAAAAATCGCAATGCGCCACCATGCCGGCCAATTCGGCCACGCGCTTGAGCGTGATTTCGCCCCACTGACCGCGGATGGCCGGTGCACGCAGCGCCATAACCAGATTGCCGGTCTCCGACTGCAGCCGCTGCTGCGACTCGGCCAGGATTTTGAGATGCTGATCGAGGCCTCCATAGGCTGCTTGCCTCGATTGCTCCAGCTGCCGGAGCTGATCGTCGTACCGATGCAGTGAATCTTGGAGGGGCTTGACCAGACTATCGATCGCCTGTTGCCGCTGAGTCAGGTCACCCTTGGCTTCGGCTTGGAGCGTTTCGAATGAGCTGCGCGCGAGGTTCAGAAAGGCCTCATTGTTCTGTTTCAGGGCTTCGCCGGAAAGCGCTTGGAAGGTTTCCGCTAGTTCCTGCCGCGCCTGACTCAGCAAGGTTTTTTGTTCGTCGAGATGGAGCGCAGCCTCAGCGGCCCTGGTCTCCGCCACCGCGCGGGCTTGGGAGGCTTCTGAAAGATCCTGCCTGACTTTTTCGAGATCGACACGACTTTGCTCACCCTGGCGACGTAATTCGTCTGCCAGCGATTCTGCTCGCTGTGCCCGCTCGCTACTCGCCAGCAATTGTGCGTGCAGACTCGCCCGTATGCGAGAGGCAATCCAGAATCCGATGATCAGCGCACCGAGGATGCCGCCGGCGAAAACTCCCGCACCAAAGACCGCGCCGTCAATCATGGGTGACCATCCACATCATGCCGCCGACCCATACACGACCAGGTTATTGGGTGTTGTGTTGGGGAATGAATGAATGAGGAGAATACGTAAACGACCTTTAAAGGTCAAGGTCACAGCGAACCGATTCGTTCTCCTGGAGGCAGACAACACAGATCGATGACATTGCAGAGAAGCCCCCGATTTACTCCTGTAGGACAATCTCTCCTCGCCCTGCATCCAAGCTGATTCGATCGCCCTCTTTGAGTCTGGCTGTAATGCCGGACACATTCGCAATCGCCGGCAATCCGTATTCGCGAGCGATGATCGCGCCGTGTGAGAGTGTCCCGCCCATCTCGGCGACCAGTCCCGCTGCCACACCAAACAACGGCGCCATCCCGGGATCAATGACCGAGACAACCAGAATGTCGCCGCGGCGAATTCGGTGCCAGTCCTCCATCGATCGCACGAAACGAACCGGTCCCACGACCCGCCCCGCACTAATAGGAATACCGCACAGGATCCCGTTCGGAGGTACAATGTAGGAGACATCCGTGCGGCGAACCACATCGTTCCAATCTCGAATCGTGTCGGGGACACTCGCCGTGGCATGTCGGTCTCGCTCAGCACGGCGGGCTTGAATGATTCCCCGCCAATCACTCGTTCCTCCGGCTAACAATTCTGCGCGTGCTTCGATCGTGAGGTAGAAAATATCCTCCTTCGAGGAGATCCGTTCCCGTTCGACCAGACACTCGCCCAGGCGAAGCAACAGATTCCGGGCTGCTGCCGAGTAGTACATCAAATGATGGCGGTTTGCCTCCCGGAGAGCAAAGAACCGGCACAACCGTCGATACCACCACGAAAAGATCACCCACCGATAGAATCGCCATCCAAATCTGGCACGAATCTCTTCAAGCGCTTGTTCCCGCACCATTGTTTGTCGCTGAATGATATCCGCGGGGGAGGCACTGGTCGGAGCGAGAATCTGTGTTCGCAAGACCGCCAGTAATAACTCTGGTCGATCGGCGAATCGGGGCGACATGACGTCGGACTCACCGACCCCGCGATGACCAAAGTCTTCAAGATAGCGGTCGAAGGCACGAAGAACCTCGGTTCCGTCGAGCCGACGACGAAAATCAGTTGCGGCCCACTCCTCTTCACTGAACCACGAAGCAACCCTCGTGTTTCCTCGTACCAGGTCCACCAATTCTGCTAGTCTGACAATCTGTTGCGCACTGATCACTGCCGCTTGACCCTGTAACGCTCCATTCAACAACGCTCTCCAGTCTTCGCCCAGCCAACGTGGCAGCAAACCTCCTAACGCCTGCAAACACTGAGATACTCCTCCCGCGATGCCGAACGTCAATTCATGCTCGTCGAGCCATTGCGTCATGGTATCGAGACGCGCAGTCACGTCTTCGGCTGTAGCAGTCCGAATCCGGTCGGCGCGATGCTCGGCCGCCATCGCTTTCATCTGTGCAAACCAGTCCGGCCCATCACGCACTACCTTTCTCAGTTCGGCCATCATCACAATGCCGGCACCAGCGAAGGCAAACCACCCGAGCGGACGGACCTCCGGCACTCTCCTCACGATTTCCCCTCCCATCTGCTCCACCAACAAGGAGGGATCTCCCCTCAGTTGAGCCACGAGGGAATGAAACAGCGTCATATTGATGTAGGGACGCCCCTGAAACGTACGGACCGATGATACCCCCTCAGGAATGGTGCAACCCAGACGCCGATAGGGTGAAACAATGTGGCGCTCCATGAATAGTTCGAGAAACGAGAGGCCGAGCGGACTCGGCAGTTCAGGCATGGTTTCTTTGAAGTTGGTACGGGACCATTCGCAGTCATCATTGGTCAGCTGCCGAGGCCGAGCCAGACCGGAGATGGGACGCGCCTGAAGCAGCCACAGGCCATGCCCATCGTGGAGCCATTCAAGATCCACGGGGTGACCGAATGCCTTTTCAATTTGCTTGGCCGTACGAGCCAGAGCAAGCAATCGATCGTCTGATAATGTCGCACGCCCGGCTGCATTATCCGGCAGCGGGACGTCGCGAAGACCCTCGCGCGTCATCCGTAGCGCGTGAGTCTGCCCGGAGATGGTCCGTTCGCTGATCCGAACGGACTGGCTGGATCCATCCATCTCGACCACATATTGATCCGGCGTGGTACGCCCATCGACAAGGGCCGCGGCAAGCCCCGCAACCGCATTGATCATCACCTGAGTCTCTCGTCCGGTAAGGGGATGGACGGAATAGGCGACACCGGCAGCGAGCGCCTCCAGCAGAGGTTGGATCACAACGGCCATGGCGGGAGGTGTTCCGTTCAACCCGGTCGCCGCATGATAATTCAGGACCCGCTCATCCCAAATCGATACCCACAAATCCTTTAGTGCAGAGTCGATCTCTTCCAGCGAGATTCCGAGGCGTGTCCTGTACACTCCGGCAAAACTGGCACGTGCTCCATCTTCATTTGTCGCTGACGACCTCACAGCCCACAACCCACTCAACGGCAAATCCTGCCGGCGCACCTCATCGATAATCTGGGCCGTCAATTTAGCGACGTCGTGGTTTCGAATGACGATACGGCAGTCGGACAGTATCTGCTGTCGTTCGGATCCGGTTGAATGTAGCGCGGCTTCCCACTGTTCAACAGGGGAAAATCCCGGCGCGCGAAGCGCATGATCGTAGGCTTCCGTCGTAACGCAGAACCCAGGCGGGACAGGGAAACCTCCTGCGAGGAGACGCGCTAAGCCCGCGGCTTTGCCTCCAACAAGAGATGGTTGAGTACAGGTGATCAAGGGAAGAACGAACGGGTGATCCATTGAAATGGATACTACCTAGAGCATGAGGAGGAGGTAAAGGTCGTTCACGTTCGTACCGGTAGGACCGGTGATGATGAGCTGATTGAGCCGCTGTAGAGCGGGATAGGTATCGTGGCGCCTCAATGCCTCTTCGAGCTCCACCGAAAGACGCTGCGCACGCGCCACGGTCTGACCATCGACCATGGCGCCCGCCGCATCTGTCGGACCATCCGTTCCGTCGGTACCCATCGCCACCATCCATACCTTGGGGAGACCGGCTATTTCCAGAGCGCCGGCCGCGGCGAATTCTTGCGCCCGCCCGCCTGTCCCTTTTCCGGTGACGGTCACTATGGTTTCCCCCCCAGCCACCATGCAACAGGGCCTCCGCAGCGGTGTACCAGCGCGCACGATAGCCTTCGCCAAAGAGCCAAATCTCCGGCCCTCGTCTCGGGCCTCTCCGGCTAACGCCGGCGTATGCACGAGGGTTCGGAGACCGGATTCTCTGGCTGCGCGGGTCACCGCACTGACTGCAGCTGAATTGTTCCCGACAATATGGTGATGGACGCGACGAAAGAGAGAGGCGCCGGGCTTTGGAGTCTCACTCACGAGTCCCCGACACCCCCTGTCGAGGTGTCGACGTACTCGCTGGGGAACTGCCTGCCAAATACGATAGCGTTTCAGAATCTCGACAGCGTCTCGATAGGTCGTCGGGTCGGGAGCTGTCGGCCCTGAAGCAATGGCGCTCAGGTCGTCGCCCAGCACATCGGACAGGATCACGGTCACAACAGTAGCCCCGGTTAATTCAGCGAGACGCCCGCCTTTGATGCGCGAGAGATGTTTCCGAACAGTATTGATTTCGTGGATGTTCGCTCCGCACCGCAAGAGTTCCTGTGTGGTCCGCTGCTTGTCGACCAACGTCACCCCTGCGACAGGAGCCGGAAGCAAACTGGATGCTCCGCCTGACAGGAGCACGATCAAGAGGTCGCGTTGGCCTAGTCCTGCCGCCAGGGCACAGAGCCTGGCCGCTGCTCGCTGGCCGTGGCGGTCTGGAACCGGGTGACCGGCTTCCGCGACGACAATCCGCTTCGTCGGCATAACGTGGCCGTGCTTGACCACAACCAATCCACCATGCAACCGTGGTCCCAACCGCTGTTCTACTGCCTGAGCCATCGAGGCCGTGGCCTTCCCAGCTCCAAGCACGACCACACGGTCATATCGAGCTAGGTCATACCGATGCCTACCGATGAGCAACTCGTCGCCGTGTCTTGAAATGGCGCGACCGACGGCCTTCCGGGCGTCAACCGCATCAAGTCCTCGAACGATGAGCTTTCTCAGAAGTGGACGGATAGGGGAGGAAGGAATCTGCATCACGCGTACAATAAACTAGCAGGCCGCAGCGAACAAGGCCGGTCAAGGTCGAGCGAAGATCAGACTTTCCTTATCTCAACCGTGGCCTGAACCTCAACCTTCTTCGTGCCGGCGGACTTTTTCAGCATCTTGTTCAGCATCCTGCTAGGGAGTCTTGTCCTGGGTGAAGCATCGGGAGGGACAGGTCTGCCGTGGGACTCTCATCTGATACGTCCCGCGCGGGAGTATGTCCTTTTTGAATTCAGGATTCAGCATCTTGAGCTCCAGGAAATAGGTGCCGAATTCTTCGGCAATCGAGGTAAGGGCTCTCTGGGAATCTTTCACATTGACGGTGACCGTTTCAGTTTCCATGGGCAGATACAGGTCCTTCTTGCTCAAACCCAAGTACTTTTCCGGCTGTGAATAGATTTCCTTGGCGGCGATGATTCTCGGAACGTAGCGCATCGTTTCTCGTGGGCCGTGCATTTTCCAATAGTCGTTGATCTTCTGCTCTTTGATGAGCTTGCGAATGCGCTCTTCGCCCGCGTTGTACGAGGCCATCGCTAAGAACCAATCGTTCTCCTTGAAATCCTTGAGATAGCGCAAATACTTCACTGCCGCTTCGGTCGACATTTCCAAATTACGCCGATCGTCGCGGACCGCGTCGCTCTTGAGACGATAGCGGCGCCCAGTCGATGGGATGAACTGCCATGGCCCCGAAGCTTTCGCCTTCGAATACGCGGCGGCCACACACTTGCTTTCCACCAGCAACATATACTTGAGGTCGTCCGGCAAGCCGGCATCGGCCAGTTGTTTCTCGGCGGGAGGGAAACAACGGCCGGTTCGTTTGGCCAGGATGATGCTCTCGCCCTGATCTTCCAAGAACTGATAGAACTCATACTCGATACGTTCCCGCACTTGCCAGTTGTCGAGCGGGACCGGCTGGCCGGCAAAGGTCAGCTTATCGGGTAATTTGAACGAACTAAGAAAGTAGCGCTCTCCTTCCCGCTTAATTTCTGGAAGAATGACAAGGCGATCTTCTGGATCGTTGGAGCTATCAAGGGGATCCAGCAAACTCCCCTCCCGCTCTGGGTCTCCATTGACTCCAGATCGAAGTGTGGTCTCCTTCACTTCGGAATTTTCAGGTTGCGACTGTGCTCCTGTCACAATCGGAAGCGTGACCACCATCCACAATCCGCTGAGTGCCAATGCTCGTCGAAGCCACATCGCCATGCCAATCCTGCCTCCTACTTATCGTGAATGATCCGACGTCGAGTACGTATGCTAACAGCAGGACGAGGGACCGGCAAGCATGATCGACTTTCACATTCGTGTTACACTTCTCCGATTATGCGCGCGCTCACGCTCCTCAATGATCGCATCACCCATTGTACCGCCTGTCCACGGCTTGTCACCTACCGGGAGGCGGTCGCCGCAGAGAAACGAAAGCAGTATGAGAGCTGGACCTACTGGGGTCGTCCGGTCCCTGGATTTGGGGACTCTCAAGCCCGCCTCTACGTTCTCGGACTGGCACCAGCCGCCCACGGCGGCAATCGAACCGGACGTGTGTTTACCGGCGATCGGAGTGGAGACTGGCTGTATGACGCCTTACACCGGTTCGGCTTCGCCAACCAACCCGGTTCTCACCATCGAGATGACGGCCTCACGTTATCGGATTGCTATATTGGCGCAACCGTTCGTTGCGCCCCGCCCGACAACAAGCCGGCCACTGAAGAATTCAAGGCTTGCCGCTCCTATCTGCAAGAGGAGATTCGATTGTTACGGAAGGTTCGAGTGGTTGTGGCGTTGGGCAAGATTGCGTTCGATCATTATTTGAAAGCCTGTCGCGATATTGGATTACCGCTTCCTTCACCGTTTCCGAAATTTTCTCATGGAATGGTCCAGGTTCTTCCATCGCACATCACACTGATCGGGTCATACCATCCAAGCCAGCAAAATACCTTCACCGGATTGTTGACCAGGCCGATGTTTCACCACATCTTTGCAACAGCTCGCCAGCGACTTGCAGAACTAGAGAGCCGGAACAAATGAAACAGGCTGAGATCAAGTTTGAGAAAGAATGTGTCCATCCTCCTCTCAACCTTAACCTCAGCCCTTGCTTTTCAGAAACCTGATTGGCTTCTTCGTCCTCTCGCAGGTGTTACTTTTTTGCTTGGACATCCCAATCTGCCAAGAACTTCTTCAGCCCGCTATCCGTCAACGGATGTTTCACCATCTGCTGAAAAATTGCAAAGGGCATCGTACAGATATGCCCTCCGGCTAGCGCAGCTTCGACAACATGCTGAGGGTGGCGCACACTGGCCACCAGCACCAGCGTCTTATAGTCATAGTTGCGGTAGATGGTAAGGATCTGACGTATCAGTTCCATTCCATTTGAACTGATGTCGTCAAGCCGGCCGATAAAGGGTGAGACACACCAAGCACCCGCTTTCGCTGCGAGGAGCGCTTGGGTTGGAGAAAAGCACAAGGTGACATTCACTTTGATACCCTCGGCGGCCATTTTTTTGGTGGCCTTCAACCCCTCCGCAATCAACGGTACCTTCACCACAATGTTCTTATGGATCTTCGCAAGCTCCTTCCCTTCTTTCACCATCGCATTGGCTTCGAGGCTGACGACCTCCGCGCTGATCGGCCCATCTACGATTTTGCAAATCTCCAGGAGCACTTCCTTAAAACTGCGCCCTTCCTTGGCGACAAGGGACGGATTCGTGGTTACTCCGTCAAGCAGTCCGAGGCTGGCCGCTTCCTGGATTTCCTTCACGTTGGCGGTGTCAAGAAAGAATTTCATGGGCGTGTCCTTTCGTGTCAGGATGAGAAGTCCTTGTACTCAATTCACTATCGGATATTCTATGAGGAACTCAACCTCGCTGCAATCATCTTCCGGCATACGTCGGTTTGTTTGACAGGTTTCAGACCGCCGGTTAGAATCCGGCGGCGAAGCACGGGAACGACTTCGTTTTGTTCCATGCAATCAAGGAGAGCGCACGATGCAACGATCGGCCTGGGTGCTCTTTTTCAGTCTGGTCTTGACCGCCTGCGGCGGTAATAATCCTTATCTTGACCAGTCGCTCAAGCCGGCTGAGCTTCAAGGCAAAGACAAGGCCTGGTTTGAAAAGAACTGGGGAGCGCCGAGCGGCAAGGCCACAAGATTTTTTGGCGGCGAAACCTGGACCTACTATCGCATTGCCGGCGGCAAATCCAGCGCACCGTTCTTCAATTTCTCTCCTAATCAGTGCCAGATCACGCTCAAATTCGACAAAGAAGAAAAGCTATCCGACTCCAGCTACTCAGGCTGTTAGCCGGCGAGTTTTTCCTGAAACTTTTCCGCGCAAGATCGGCTGCAGAAGTAATACGTCTGCCCCCCGATATCTTCTGTTGTCGCCGTACCTCTTGGAACGAATACCTTGCAGACCGGATCCTGAACCATGTGGTTTTTACCAGGAGGGATAAGGTCAGGCTCGCCCGAGCTTTTGATCTCTCGATAAGCACGCCGGACGAGAAAGTACAGCACGACAAGCAGCCCAAGAATGAAGAGAATTCTATACATAGTGGGGGGGCTCTCACTAATACCACAATCCTATGGGACAGTATGACCACTGTCAAGGACGCCATAATCTATCGTAGCTGATACGCTGCCAGGTTCTTTTCTCCATTGTCTACTCGAATGGCCTAGTTGCCTATGAGCAGAACGACCTATTCGCCCAGAAGACCCAGTACTTCAGGTGGATATGCATATTTTTTCTAGCATGGTACAGTGCGCCATGACGATTTGCGATAAATGCCGCGGGGCAATGTTGCCGGAACGGGCAGTGGATCTGAACGCTGGGCTTGCGATCACCGTGTTTGCTTGTTTGAATTGTGGTCGCCGGAAATCAGCGGACCAGGAACCTCGGCCTATTACCGCAAGACATTAGCCGGCGGCACTATGACAGAACAGAAACCGCTCACGTATAACGAGCAAACAGGCCGCTGGAGCGGCCTTTCATGGGTATCCGCTCGTGCTGGGGAGACGGATTCCGCCGAGCAACTTCGGTTCCTGACAATCTAAAACAAACCGCCACTGCTCTCACCTCCAGGCCAAAGAGATCTCAAAATAATCACTCGGTAGGGCGCAAGCTGTTTTCCTACCCATAATCTTTTCAGGGTCTTAGCGTTCATCCAGCTCAATTTTTCGTCCCACCCGCTACGCGTGGTCAGCATCACATGAAAGTACCAGACCATGATCCGCACATGGTACAAGATGGCAATACACTCGGCCCTCCTGCACCACACAATTCGTGTTGGACTCGCAAAAAAACACAGCGTTGATGGTCGGAATCACGATACGTGAGCTGGAATGTCTACCGGAGATTGAGCACATCCATCATGTCGTACAGACCTGGCGGCTGCCGAATCACCCACCGAGCGGCACGCAGGGCGCCTCCCGCGAAGGTATCCCGGCTACTCGCTCGATGTGTCACTTCAATGCGTTCACCCATCCCACCGAAGAGAATCGTGTGGTCGCCGACAATGTCGCCGGCGCGGATTGTTTGAATCCCGATCTCGCCCTTCTTCCGTTCTCCGATAAGCCCTTTTCTGGCATAGACGCCGACCTGAGTCAGATCGCGGCTCACAGCTTTCGCCAAGACTTCTGCAATCTTGAGCGCCGTCCCGCTCGGCGCATCCTTTTTCAAACGATGATGGGCTTCTATCACTTCAATGTCGTAGTCGTCTCCCAGCGTTTTCGCCATCTCGCTGATGACCTTGTAGATCAGATTGACCCCTACACTCATGTTGGGGGACAGCACACAGGGAACTTGGCTCGCGAGCGATTTCAGTTCTTCGAGCTGGGCTGCAGAAAATCCCGTGGTGCCGATCACCATGGCTCGTCGATGTTGCGCCACCGTGCGTAAATGATTCAGGGTCGCGTCGGGAGAGGTGAAATCGACAACGACTTCGCCTCTGTCGAGGAGCAGCGCAAAATCATCAGTGATCGGTATGCCCGCACGGCCACAACCCGCTATTTCTCCGGCATCGTCACCTACTGCGTGATGGCCCTTCCCTTCGATCGCTCCCGCAAGCGTCAGGGTAGTCGAATCTCTGATAAGCGCAACCAGTCGGCAGCCCATGCGACCGGCCGCCCCTGCGACAATGACATTGATCATCCCAATCCCTGCCCTTTACCACTCACACTAAATGAGGTCCGCATCCTTTAAGGCCCGCGTCAGTTTGTCTTGTGTTTCTGTCGCCATGGCACAGAGTGGCAACCGCAATTCTGGATCGATTTTCCCCATCAGGCCTAACGCGGTTTTTACAGGAATCGGGTTGGTCTCGTAAAAGAGCGCGGTGAACAGCGGTGATAGTTCGAAATGGATCCGGCGCGCTTCTTCGACGCGCCCGCTCAGGAAGACCTTGACCAATTGCGCCATCTTGGACGGGACGATGTTCGAGGTGACGCTAATCACGCCTTTTGCTCCAACCGCCATCATAGGCAATGTCAGGGCATCATCGCCGGCAAGAACTGTTATCCGGTCGCCACACGTACCTGCGATCTCAGAAGCCTGCTGGACTGACCCGCTCCCCTCTTTGATCCCGACAATGCTCTGTAACCCGCACAACCTTGCGACTGTGGACGGCAACATGTTCACGCCGGTTCGTCCGGGGATGTTATACAGGATCTGTGGAAGATCTACGGACTCCGCAATCGCTTTGTAATGCCGATACAGTCCCTCTTGCGTCGGTTTGTTGTAATAGGGCGTAATGAGCAGCGCCCCATCAGCCCCCGCCTGCTTGGCATGCTTTGTGAGCGACACGGCTTCCGCCGTACTGTTGGAGCCGGCGCCGGCAATCACGGGGACGCGTCCATTGACTACCTCGACGGTCAATTCAATCACGCGGTGATGTTCCTGATGCGAGAGGGTCGCCGATTCTCCGGTAGTGCCGCAGGGTACGATTCCATTCGTGCCGCTGGCAATTTGCCACTCTATTAGGTCGCCGAAGGCCCGCTCGTCGATTTTGCCATCTCGGAATGGGGTCACAATGGCAATCAATGCCCCTGTAAACATGCACACTCCTTCACTCCAGCAGCCACTCCTTAATCGAGGAATGCCGGAATCGTTTCGCCCTTTACCAAGTCGTCGTACGTCTCTCGAGTCTTGATGACGTGGATCTCCCCATCTTTGATCAGAACTTCCGGTACCCGTGGCCTCGAATTGTAATTGGAGGCCATCACGAATCCATAGGCCCCGGCACTCATCACCGCCAGCATATCACCCGGATTGACCTCCGGCAGTGACCGGTCTTTCGCCAGAAAATCGCCGGACTCACAAACGGGGCCTACGACATCGACCTGATGCTTGGTCCGCTGCAGCACCGCTTCGGACAAGGGACGAATGTCGTGATAGGCCCCGTAGAGGCTCGGTCTGATCAGATCGTTCATAGCCGCATCGACGATAATAAACCGCTTCGCTTCGCCGTCCTTCCGATACAACACCTTCGTCACGAGAATGCCGGCGTTGCCGACGATGACGCGACCCGGTTCCATAATGAGGGTCACGTTCAGATCTTTCAGCAGTGGCGATACGGCGTCCGCAAGCTCCTGCGGAAGCGGCGGTGTTTCGTCCGAATACGTAATGCCGAGGCCTCCGCCGATATTGACATACCGGATGTTGATGCCCTGAGCCTTCAAGGCGCCGACCAGTTTTGCCACCTTCTTCACAGCCTCGACGAATGGTGTGACGTCCGTCAATTGTGACCCGATATGTTTATGCACCCCCACGACATCGATGTTGGCGAGCGAGGAGGCCAGCGTGAATTCTTCCAGCGCCCGATCGGCGGCAATCCCGAATTTACTCTTCTTGAGGCCGGTCGATATGTAGGGGTGCGTTTTCGGATCGATGTCAGGATTGATTCGCAGGGCGACTCTCGCCTTGGTTCCGACGGAGGCCGCCACGGCATCAATGGCTTGCAGTTCAGCCGAAGATTCGACGTTGAACATAAGGATATCGGCCCTCAGTGCTTCACGAATTTCCTCCGCGGTCTTGCCGACGCCAGCGAAGACAATTTTTGAGGGAGGAATGCCCGCCTTGAGCGCACGAAAGAGCTCTCCGCCGGACACAATATCCACTCCGCTTCCCTCCTTTGCCATAAGACGGAGGATCGCAATATTGGAATTGGCCTTCATGGCGAAGGCAATCACATGCGGTATGCTCTTGAAGGCTCCATCATAGACCCGAAAGTGACGAACGAGCGTTGCGTAGCTGTAGATGTAGCACGGCGTGCCGACTTCTTTGGCAATCCGACTGAGCGGTACCTGTTCGCAACAGAGCTCGCCATTTCGATACTCAAAATTATGCATCCTGCACATCTTCATTGAGATGTTCAAAGCCCGCGAGCGAGAAACTCTGCAAGGAAGCTTCGAACGCATCCTTAAATTTGCGAAAGCGAACCTTCACGTGCGGAATAGTCACCTTCATCCTGTCAGAATCCACCAGTATTTTGAGCGCATCGGGCGTCGCCAGCTTGAGATGCTCGAAGTTGACGATGATGTCCGTGCGTGCTTGATTCGCCGCCACTTTGATCCGCTTTATCAGTTCCAAGGCGTTCAGGCGATCGAGGGTGCCGTCAAGGTCCACGAACAGAGCCGCAAACTTGTCACGCCGTTTGGCCTTGATCTGAAATGTCAATTGCTGTGCCAAGAACGCGTTCGAACGCGTCTTTCGTTGTCGTTCGCATGGAGTATTCCACGGCGGGCGGCACACGGCGACAGTCAACGAATTGCAGTATAGCGTTATCCGGCGATAGAGATCCAGCGAACGGCCACCCCTCCTCTATCGGGTTCCTATAGGTTGTAGCGGGGGAAGGTCAATGTCTCCCTGTGAGATCGGCTCCGATTGTGACCGAGCGGATTCAGCCGCCGCTGCAGCCTCGCGCTGTTTCTCATCGAGCGCTTCTAACCTCTTCTGGCGTTCAATGGTCGGTGTGACACCGACTGTTTCAGGAGGAACCGGCGCCCCAACGGTCCCACAAGCCACCAATGTTCCGATTGCCGCGGCAGCCACGACGGACTTCGCGTTCGGCGTCCGTACCTTCATGAAAGCATCCGCTCGAGATCTTTGATCCGCCGCTCCACTCGATTTCGGGCGGTTCCCCCTATTTGAGACTTCCGGTCGATTGCGGCCGTGACCGTCAATCGAGCGAACAGACCTTTCTCAATTCGCTCGGAGAATGTCCGCAGCTCCTCAAGCGAGAAGTCCATGAATTCACGGCCTTGATCCAACGCCGCCCGCACCAGTCGGCCCGTGATGGCATGCGCCTCACGAAACGGGACCCCTCTGGTCACAAGGTAATCCGCCATCTCCGTGGCCAGCATTCCACCGCCCTGAACTGCCTGTTTGAGAACATCCTGGTTCACGCTGAGTCGGCGCATCAGTTCCGTCAAGACCTTCACCGACGCAGTGACGGTGTCTAGGGCATCGAAGAGCGCCGGTTTATCCTCCTGGAGATCTCGATTATAACTCAAGGGGAGAGCCTTGAGCGTCGTCAACAAATTAACCAAATGGCCATAGACCCGCCCCGTCTTGCCCCGTACTAATTCCGGCACATCGGGATTCTTCTTCTGCGGCATCATACTGCTCCCGGTACAGAACGCATCGGGAAGTTCGACGAATTTGAACTCTTGGGACGACCAGAGAATCAATTCCTCACTGAGCCGGGACAGATGCATCATCGTGATCGACAGCGCCGAGGCCACTTCGATCATAAAATCACGATCGGACACGGCATCAAGACTGTTTTGCGTCACGGAGGGGAAACCCAGCAAGCCGGCCGTGAATCGTCGATCGATTGGGTAATTGGTCCCCGCCAGCGCGCCAGATCCCAACGGCATGACATTCAGGCGCACCGATGCATCGTGAAATCGCCCCTTGTCCCGTTCGATCATGTCCACATAGGCCAAAAGATGATGAGCAAACAGCACCGGCTGGGCACGCTGGAGATGCGTATAACCCGGCATGGCAACCGTTCGATTCGCTTTTCCCTTTGCCACCAAGACCCGTTGAAAGTCTTCCAGATGCGCCACGAGCTGAGAGAGTTGAACCCGCACGTAGAGCCGGATATCCAGCGCAATCTGGTCGTTCCGGCTTCGACCCGTGTGCAACTTGCCGCCAAGCGGGCCGATTAATTCTGTCAGCCGCCGCTCGATCGCCATGTGGATATCTTCATCCTGAGGGGTGAAGCGAAAGCGGCCACGATCCAATTCCGTCTTCACCGATTCCAGACCCTGCACGATTGTCCTGGTTTCAGAGGCGGTCAACACCCGGGCCTTTCCCAATGTCTTGCAATGGGCGATGCTGCCCTGAATGTCATGGGGGTAGAGCCGTCGATCGACCGCCACTGAAGCAGTGAACGATTCTGCCAATCGATTCGTCTTCTGCCTGAACCGCCCGCCCCAGGCCTTTCCGCCTTCCGACGTGGCAGACCCGCGGCCCGTTGCTCGTGCCATCAGGAGGAGGCCTTTTTTCTCTGGGCTCTGATTTTCAGCCGCAACGCGTTCAACCGAATGAAACCCTCGGCATCTTTTTGATTGTACACTTCGTCCTCCTCAAACGTCGCGATATCGAGACGATAGAGCGACTGCTTCGACTTGCGGCCGGCCAGCGTGCAGCTCCCCTTATAGAGCTTCACTCGTGCCGTACCGGTCACGTCCTTCTGCGCCGCATCGATCGAGGTTTGCAGCATCTCCCGTTCCGGGCTGAACCAATACCCGTTGTAGATCAGATCGGCGAATCGCGGAATCAAACTATCCCTGAAGTGCAGCACCTCGCGATCCATCGTCAACGACTCGATTCCGCGATGCGCGACGTGGAGAATCGTCCCGCCAGGCGTTTCATAGACCCCGCGAGACTTCATCCCGACGTAGCGATTTTCCACCAGATCGACCCGTCCAACTCCATGTGCGCCGCCCAACTTGTTGAGGTGCGCCAACAACGTCGCCGGGCTCATCTTCTTTCCGTCGACGGTGACCGAATTACCGGCCTCATAGCCGATCTCGACTTCAAGCGGCTTGTTCGGCGCCTGCTCCGGCGACACCGTCATCTGGAATATTTCATCCGGAGGCGACTCCCAGGGATCTTCCAAGATACCGCCTTCATAACTCACGTGGAATAGATTCAGATCCATACTATAGGGTTTAGCTTTCGTCGCCGTGATGGGAATACCGTGCCGATCGGCATATTCAATCAATTCACGTCGCGAGCGCAGCGTCCATTCGCGCCAGGGCGCGATGATCTTGAGATTCGGCGCCAGCGCCGTATAGGTGAGTTCGAACCTCACTTGGTCGTTGCCTTTTCCGGTCGCGCCATGCGACACGGCCTCGGCGCCTTCCTTGAGAGCGATCTCGGCCTGACGCCGGGCTATAAGAGGACGCGCGATCGACGTTCCGAGCAGATAACAGCCTTCGTACATGGCATTTCCGCGCAACATCGGAAACACATAGTCTTTCACGAACGTCTCGCGCAGATCCTCGACGTAGACCTTTTTCACGCCGAGCTTTTGAGCCTTCGCTTTAATCGCTTGCAGATCTTCGCCTTGTCCGAGATCGGCACAGAATGCGATGACTTCGCAGTCGTAGGTCTCTTGTAGCCATTTCAAGATCACGGAGGTATCGAGCCCGCCCGAATAGGCCAGCACCACTTTCTTTATGCCACGATTCATCGTCTTGTCCGACTCCTTTGACCTATGAGGTGCGTGAGGATCGCCTTCTGCATATGCAACCGATTCTCTGCTTGATCGATAATGACCGACTGCGGACCATCCAGCACGTCGGCGCTGATTTCTTCACCCCGGTGAGCAGGCAAACAATGCATGATGATCGCATCGGGCTTGGCGCGAGACAACAAGCGGCGGTTCACTTGATACGGAGCCAAGACTTTCAATCGTCGCGCGTGTTCCCGCTCGCGGCCCATACTGATCCAGACATCGGTATAGATCACATCCGCTTCTTTCGCCGCGATATGGGGGTCGTGTCCAATCTCGATCACCGCACCGGTTTTCGCGGCCTCGACCCTTGCCCTGTCCACAACATGCTGCTCAGGCTGATACCCAACCGGACATCCGAGAGTAATGGTCATACCCATTTTCGCCGCTGCCTCGATCAGCGAATTCGCCACATTGTTCCCGTCGCCGATATAGGCGAGCTTCACCCCCTGCAACCGGCCTTTCTTCTCGCGAATAGTCAGGAGGTCCGAGAGAGCCTGACAAGGGTGGCTCAAGTCGGTCAGCCCATTGATTACCGGCATCGTGGCTTCCCTCGCCCATTCCTCGACGATCGAGTGGTCGTAGGTGCGGATGACGATGGCATCGAGATAGCGCGACAACACGCGCGCCGTATCGGCAACACTTTCTCCGCGGGAGAGTTGGATGTCGGCCATGGGGAGGACCAGCGCGTGGCCACCCAGATGGTTCATTCCGGCCTCGAACGACACCCGTGTCCTCGTCGACGGCTTCTGGAACAGAAGCCCCAACGTCTTCCCGGGAAGCAACGGATGAGGAATCCCGCGACGCTGTTTGTCTTTCAACAAGGCCGCTGACGCAAGCAAACGTTCCACCTCTGTCTTGCTGACGGTCGCCACATCTAAAAGATCTTTTTTAGGTGGCTGCATTCTTGTTGTTTGTGTCGTCATCCCTGACGGATCCATTCGGCGCATGTTCGTCTTACACCGCCTGCCCGCTGAAGATTTGCTCAAGCGTATCGAGCAAGCGATCGATTTCTAGCTGTGTGACGATAAGGGGTGGTACGAACCGTAGCACACGCTCGCCGGTACTATTGATCAGAATGCCTCGAGCCAAACACTCGCTCACGACGGTTTTCCCGTCCATATCGAGTTCCATCCCCTGTAAGAGTCCGAGACCACGCACTTGTCGCACCACAGGGTGTCGCGCTTGACATTCAGATAATCCCTTCGAAAAATATTCACCCATTCGGCGCGCGTGATCGAGTACTTGGCCTTGAAGCAGGGCGCGACAGACGGCTAAACCGGCCGCACAAGCGAGTGGATTACCGCCGAATGTCGAGGCATGGCTGCCGGGCGAGAACTCTTTCGCGACAGAGTCTGTTGCGAGACAGGCTCCGATAGGCACGCCACCTCCCAACCCCTTTGCCAAGGTCATGATGTCCGGCTGCACCCCTAACTGTTCATGGGCAAACAGCGTCCCGGTCCGTCCCATTCCAGTCTGCACTTCGTCGAATATCAGCAGCACGTCTTTTTGAAAACAGAGCTCTCGCACTTTCCTCAAATACTCGCGGTCCGCGACGTAGATCCCACCTTCACCCTGAATCGGCTCGAGCAGGATGGCCGCAGTCTGGTCGGTCACGGCCATTTTCAGTTCTTCAACATTATTAAAGGTCACGTAGTTGAACCCCTGTAGCAGCGGTTCATAGCCCTTCTGAACCTTTTCCTGGCCCGTCGCAGTCAACGTCGCGAATGTCCGGCCATGGAACGAGTTCTTCATCGTGATGACTTCGAACCGCCCGGTTCCATACTTGGCACGGGAATAACGGCGAGCCAGCTTGATCGCAGCTTCGTTCGCCTCTGCCCCGCTGTTGCAAAAGAACACCTTGTCGGCAAACGAGTGATCCACTAACATCTGCGCGAGTTGGACCTGTGGCTCTGTGTAGTAGAGGTTCGACGTGTGGATGAGTTGCGCGGCTTGGTGCTGGATTGCCTGTACCAGATCCGGGTGGTTATGCCCGAGGACGTTCACCGCTATTCCGCCGACGAAGTCGAGATACTCTCGCCCCTCGAGGTCGTACACCTTCGCCCCCTGCCCCCGCACGATCGAGAGCGGTTGACGCGTATAGGTTTGCATCAAATAACGTGCAGCGTTCTGCTTCAGATCATCTGTCCCCATGACCGACGTATCTCTTTGTAAAGTAAGGGAAGGTAGCATAGGCTCACTTTGGAAGCAACTTGAAACGGGCAGCGAAAGGCCTGCGGCAATGTGTCGCTTCTTTACCCAGGTGGCACCTTCATTGTGATACTCTCTGACAGATGAAGCCCTGTACGCAATGTCAACAGCAGAACCATGAAGACGCCAAATTCTGCTATCAATGCGGACACATACTCACCGCCGAGTCAGAACCAGCGGTCGCAACCCCCGTGCTCCATACCGATGAGCATCTCTGGCGTCAATTCATCGGTCCCCATGCCGATCGCTATCTGAAACACTTTAGAAAGTTTGGATTGGGGGAAGAGCCGAAGTTCGCCCTGACATGGAATTGGCCGGCCTTTCTCTTTATTTCCTTCGTCTGGTTCTTGTACCGAAAAATGTACGTCTATGCGCTGGTCTATGCACTCGGTCCGATGATTTCGACCTACTTGACCGGCGACATGACAGTGGGTCTCGTCTGGAGCATTATGGCGGGAGCTACAGCGAATTATGTGTACTACTGGCACTGCCGCGAGAAGATTGGCGAGTTCAAAAAGGGCTCGTGGACCGATCCGGTGAAGCAGGACGAGGTTTTGAAAGAAGCCGGAGGCGTCCAACCCTACGTGATCTATGTTGGCATTGCCTTCTACGTGCTCTTCATCATGACCATGATCAAAATGCTTCAAGACGGGCCACCGGACGGCGACCCCCCACCGGGAAAACCTGCCAAGCCTACTGCAGCAAGCAATGTCTAGCTTAGAAATTATCTCGCTCCCCGTCAGTTGATCCGCCCATCACACTACCCCAAATTCTGTTCGTGGGGCGCGCCAATCGAATCAGAGGCTTCTTATCTTTACTCCAGCAAGTTTGGGTGCATAGTGGACCTTCGGCCACCTGCGAATTCGTTCGACACATACATCGGGTCGTCCGGCCGAAACATTCATGCATCCGCACAAGCCGCCATGGCCAATAGCCATCTTCGTCGAGGTCGCAAAAGTATTGAGGTCGTCGTGCTGACAGCGTATTGTGTGGTAAGAGAATTAGAAAACGCAGTACTGTTGGGACCAGTCCAACGCGACAGTTTGACTTGGCCGCCTGTTTCAGCCTGAGTATGCAACCTTCAAGAGGACGCACAATGGCTCGTTTAGTGTTGCTTCGACATGGCGAATCGCAGTGGAACTTGGAGAACCGCTTTACGGGATGGGTCGATGTACCGCTGTCGCCGCGCGGTAATCAGGAGGCACAGCATGCGGGCGAGAAACTGCGCAGCTTCACATTCGACCGCGCCTTTACTTCGGTATTGGTCCGCGCGAATGAAACGTTGCGGCTCGTGCTCGAAGTGATCGGTCAGACAGCCATTCCGATTGAGAAAGACAAGGCATTGAACGAACGGATGTATGGCGAGCTTCAAGGGTTGAATAAAGCGGAAACGGCAAAAAAGTACGGCGAAGAACAGGTCAAGATTTGGCGACGAAGTTACGACGTGCGTCCGCCGGGAGGGGAAAGTCTGAAAGACACCGCGGAGCGTGTGTTGCCGTACTATGAACGAACTATCAAACCCTATCTCTTGAAAGGCGAAGCGATTCTTGTTGCGGCACACGGGAACAGCTTACGGGCGCTGATCATGGAGTTGGAGCAGCTTTCACGAGAGCAAGTGCTGGAGCTGAATATCCCAACCGGTGCTCCGCTGCTCTATGAACTGGACAAGACGGGAAACGTTGTCGATCACCGTTACCTCTAACAACTCGCAGTCGCTTACGAAATTATCCGACATCTTGCAGTAACCGCCCATAGGTATCGACCGGTACAAAGTCGATCAGCAGGGTCAAGAGATTACGCCGCTCTCCTTCTTCAACCAATCGGTTCTCCTCCATCAAGGTCGCAGCTTCCGCACTCACTGCGAGCGGACTCACTCCTTCTTCAACCAAGCGATTATATCGACGGCGACGTTGCTGCCATTCGTTGAGGTAGTCGGTCCAGGAGGCTGCGCCAACAGGAATGGTGGTGCTCCATCCTCCTTCGACTGAAGCGAAGATGAGATCTGACAGCGCGGGCTGATACTTCTGCGGAATATGCGCTTCGATGGCCGCAAGAATCCAAAACAGGTTTAGCGAGAGCACTTCTTGCGTGATCACCTGAGCTTGCTCCACTGTTGTCTCGATCCCATACTCCGCCAACTGTTGCACAGAGACGCCAATCGGCATCGCTGTGACCAACGCAGCCGCTGCTTGCTTCGGGGTCATCGACGTGCCCGACATACTTTTTTCCTTTCTTCGTTCTGTGGCAAAGAATATCCTACTACCACTTGTGGACTCAAACGACTTGTCCAAGCCTGCCCTCTATGTTAGAGTCCGCCCCCATGATTCGGCAGATAGCCACCAAGATTTCGCGATGGACCTGCACCGCCAGCCTGTTGGCTATCTTGGCGGCTGGCGCCGTGTTTGTACCTCGAGTCCAGGCCGAGGACAACCGCTGGGGATTCGGAAGCGGTCTGGGATTCACAGCCGGAACCGTCAATGACACAGTGCTCAACCTGGCATTCAGTGGAGAATACTATCTTGATCGTAATTTCTCTGTTGGACCGTTGATGCAGATCAGTCCAACTGGTGATCTCTTCCAGATCTCCTTTGCCGGAGTCGGTCGCTATTACTTTCGCCTCAATAATGGCATCAACCTGGTGCCCTTCACGGGAATTGGATTGGTCCACGCGGACCTAGACCGAGGAGTCGGAGCTGGGCGCATCGACCGGAACGACACAAGCTGGTACATTCCTATCGGTGCCTCATTGGAATACCAGGCCACCCACAATGTAGCCCTGTCTTCGACGTTAATCGTGAATTTGCACGATATCAACCTTTCTCCATCGTTACCGGAGAATGATACAACAAGCGTGGCCCTGCTGTTTGGTTTTCGCTACGGCCCCTAGTCGTAGGTAGGGAAATTCCCTCGCTGCATTCACGCCCCTACCTCCTGCTCTGAAATTCGTGGTCTCCCACGGCTACTGGTCGACGGTACTTTTGCGGAGCCCTACAAGAAGGTATGCGGCGCATCCGAGATGCCGTAACGTATGTGGGGTCGAGGTGAGCGGTGGGGGCTAGGCCGCTTTGGCCGGTCGCCAGCGAAGTCCGATGTTCAGCAGTTCTTGCAACAAATCCTTATACGAATAGCCGACTTTCTCCGCGGAGTCCGAAAAATCTTCGTCGTGCGCGATTTGCGGATTCGGATTGGCCTCCAGCACGTATACATTCCCCCCCCTGTCCATTCTCACGTCGATACGTGCATACCCGCTCAGGCCAAGAGCGCGATACACACGTTTTGCGAGGTGTTGAATCTCTTCCGCTTTCCCTTCGGGAAGATTCCTGGCTTCGCCTGACCGGATACCATATTTGTCTTGATAGGTACGGCTCCATTTCACTCGTTCTGTCGCAATCCGACGGGCGTCATCAGGTAGATTATCCATGACCAACTCCCACACCGGCAGGACGTGGACATGCCCATTCCCCATCACGCCGACATATAGTTCGCGCCCCTCGATGTATTGCTCGATGAGAGCTCCGGTCCCTACGCTGGCATGGATGAATTCGACCCGCTCCCTGAGTTTGTCGTCGTCCTGAACAATTGACGCTTGAGAGATCCCGAGTGATGCCTCTTCGGTCACTGATTTGACAATGAGAGGAAAGGGCAACCACTTTGGCCGTTTCACCGTCCGCCCCTGCGGCACCACGATGAAGTCCGGGAACGGGATGCGGTGGAACGAGAACAGTTTCTTGGAAAGGACTTTGTCACGCGCCAGCATCAACCCACGCGGGTTACAGCCGGTATACGGTACGCGGAGCAGTTCAAGATATGACACGACATTCTGGTCATACACCGCTACCCCGTCGAACTCTTCGAGGAGATTGAAGGCGATGTGCGGTTTCCAATCTTCTATGGCCGATCGAAGTACTCCAAGATCGCTCTTAATCCCAAGCGGCTTGACGTCATGCCCGAGCTTGCGAAGCGTGGAGACCACATCGTATTCCGTTTTCCACTCGGCTCCTGTCACATCCTGCCCGTTGAGAGGATCTGGGGGAACCAGATCTTCGTGCATCAGGACAAGGATTCTGAGTCGTTTCATACGGCCACCTTATGTCGACCGCTGCGCAGATAAGTCATTGTGTGAACGGTGAGTAGAATCGTGAAATCCAGTTTCGCCTGCTCTTCCGCTAGCGGCAATCGCAAGTGGAGCTGGCGACAGCGCTGGATCATGTCCTCCAGGACCTGATCGATTGTATATTGATATTCACCAGTCCAGGCGGCGACCTTGCGGCGGACCTCCTTTCGGAAGCGGTTTAAAAATGTGGCGGCACTCAACTTGTCGGCATAGGCAGGGGCATCGGAAAATAATCGCTTCAAATCCGGATCGTAAAATGACGGTCGTTCAATCCCATAGTGGTTACGCTTTCGCTCGTAATGCTCGCGCAGTGTCTTCTTCAATTCGAACAGCGGATCGATCTCCTCATGCGTCACGACCTTAGGCGGAACAGCAGCCAGTCCGTGCATGAGCCCATTGACATACTGCAGCTTTTTGAGTACTGGCCAGCCTTTGTAGCGGTCGGCCCAGGTCGAATCGGGTGTCAGCCAGACCGCGAAGGTCTCTGCAAAGTCTTCGTCAGGATGGCTTTGCGCATACCACACATCGAGATGCCTCACGAAGCTCCGGCTATAAGGCCTGGGGCTGTAATATTTGGGATAGGGATCCGACGAGCGGCCAAATACCTGTTGCCGACGTCGGAGGCGGCGAAGTCGATAGGCATTTTCGATGGCGTGGCCAACCTCATGTCGTAAAATGCGCATGCACCATTCCGGTGTCCCGCCCTCGACCTCGAGCATCTGTTCCATTTCCAGTTTTGCGAGTCGTGGATGGGTCAGATAAAATGGCACGGCAATCCCTGGGACCCCGTCCGGAGTAAACCATTCGTTTGAAACCCAAAAGTGGGGACGGAAAATGAGCTGTCTGGCTTCGAGTTCGCCATAGAGTTGTTGTATCTGTTCAGATAAGAAAGACCCATCGAGGGTGACTCCGAGCTGATTCATGGGAAGACTCAGGAGTTTCTCGGTCGGCCACGAGACCCATTCCGGCTCATGATCTCCGCTATCAGACTCTGTCACTTCCTGTATTCGTGATCGTTGCATCAATACCCTGTTCCGCCCAGACAATCTGCCAGAGGCGCTATAGAAAATATAGCACGTGCTCAACATTATCCCCGTGTGAGAGGCCTTACCCTTTACTGCCTCCTATGATAATTGGAGAAAAAATGTCGATCAAGTTCAAGAATGAACCGGCGAAGACCGGATGTGTTGCAACGTCTGACTAACGGAGGCGGGGGATAAGAGCAGGTGCCGCGGCCCAGATGACATTGATCACCGACCACACGTAAGCTCGGGCTCGCTCGCGGTCGGTCTCCCAACCTGGTATCACTTCGTGCACATCAAGAATCGGCTGATCGTAACCGAGACAGATCTGGTTAAACAGAGGAACGTCCCGTCCATATTGTTCTCGAATGAAGACTTGGTGGTCTCGTCCCATTGCAATGACAAGATCGGCAGTCCAAACGAGATCTCTGGTGAGTTGTCGTTGGATGTGTGTGGAGGGATCAGCTCCCTTCTCGCGCAATCGGGTCTGAACCCAGTCATGCATCGATTGTGGCTTGACGTCAATCCCGGCCGAGCTGACGAAGCAGGAAGTGCCGACCTCGAGCCCCGCTTTGAGCGCATACTCAGCTGCCACGCTCCGGAAAATGTTCCCCGTACACACAAATAGAACTGACTGACGTTTCTCTCTCGGTTGGTTCCCCTCCTCGCCCATAATACTCCCGGTTGAAGATCGACAACGATGCAACGAATCACCTAGAATGCCAACCTATGTCACATTCGGCAAGTCCATCACGTGTACGTCTCAAACTGGACGAAGCCACTGAACAGCTGCAGACCAAACTACTTCGTCTCGTGGGAGAAACCATCGGCGACTATGGTCTCATTAGCGATGGCGATAAGATTATGGTCTGCCTGTCAGGTGGGAAGGACAGTTATGCTCTGCTCGACATATTGCTGGTTTTACAACGACATGCTCCGATTCGTTTCGACCTGGTCGCGGTCAATTTGGATCAAAAACAACCGGGTTTTCCTGCCCATGTACTTCCCGACTATCTTTCACATGTCGGAGTGCCGTTCCACATCGAGGAACGAGACACCTACTCGATCGTTAAACGACTCATCCCTGAAGGACGCACGACCTGCTCGCTCTGCTCCAGACTCCGTCGTGGCATCCTCTATCGCGTCGCCACGGAATTGGGCGCAACTAAGATTGCATTGGGCCATCATCGTGACGACATTGTCGAGACGTTGTTCCTGAACTTGTTCTATACCGGCAAGCTTAAGACCATGCCGCCGAAACTGCGCTCGAAAGATGGCCGGCATGTAGTGATTCGTCCGCTGTCCGCCGTGCGGGAGACCGATCTCGCCCGGTATGCGGAACTTCGAGATTTTCCCATCATTCCCTGCGATCTCTGTGGCTCACAAGAAGACCTCAAGCGGAAGCAGGTGAAAGAGTTTTTGCGCGAATGGGAACGACGTTCGCCTGGCTGTACAGACAGCATATTCGGTGCCCTATCGAACGTGGCGCCGGCGCTACTCTTAGACCAACGGCTGTTCGACTTCGTGGGCCTGCGCGCATCTGGTCAAGCAGAGGGGCAAGAAGACGCGTGGTTGGATCAAGACACTGGGACTGCGACCAGCGACATCTGATAAGCATCCGAATATGGGGGCTAAAATCCTGCAATCCTGGCGAGTCCGCTATTGTGTCGATCCAGGAATTCGCTATACACAATGTCCTAATTGAGTCGGCAGGTTGGAATCCATGACGTGTTGCCCTGATTTCAAGATGCTCGCTGAGCAACTGGTCCAGACAGCCCGATGGTCGTCTCGTATGGGCTGGGCTCCTGCCACCAGCACAAACTACAGTGTGCGGTTACCGGATGAGGCTGCCCCTGCATATTGCGCGATTACAAGTTCCGGAGTGGACAAAGGTACGATTGAGATCGAGCACATCCTTGCTATCGATCAACATGGCAGGCCCATTGATGCAGACGGATTGACACCTTCAGCCGAAACTCCCCTCCATCTGCTTCTTTATCGCATGATGGGAGCCGGAGCAGTGCTTCACACGCACTCGCTTCCAGCCGCGTTGCTCTCGCAGCTGGCCTGCGACAAAGGACATATACTGCTTTCCGGATGGGAATTGCTGAAAGGATTGAACGGTATCGATACCCACGAAGTACAGCTTTTGTTGCCGGTCTTTCCGAACTCACAGAATATGCAATCGCTGTCGACGCGCCTGGAACAGGCACTTTCAAGGAAGCAGTCCTGCTATGGATTCTTGCTGGCAGGACATGGCTTGTATGCCTGGGGAAACGATTTACCCGAGGCGAAGCGACATCTTGAGGTCTTAGAATATCTTCTCCAATGCCAACGAGAGGTGATGCTGCATGGCCACTCTACGAATACCCGATAAGAACGTGACCCTATGCGACCCATCAGCTGTCAGCCAATTTCTCGACATGCGAGGGATCATCTATGAGCGATGGTCTGCGGGCGGAGATATCCCATCCGGAGCAACGAACGAGCAAGTCCTCACCACCTACAACTACTTGCTGAAGCCTTTTATGGAAAAATGCGGGTATCGGACAGCGGACGTGATACGGGTGGATGAGAGCACACCGAATCTGGAAAGGATTCGTGAAAAATTTATCCGTGAACACACTCACAGCGAGGATGAAGTGCGTGTCTTCGTTGAAGGCCAAGGATTTTTTTGGTTCCACAAGGATGTCCGGGACGATGAAATCTTTGCTCTGCTGTGCGAGCAAGGCGATCTCATTTCTGTCCCGGCCAACACAAAGCACTGGTTCGACCTAGGCGACTCCCCAAAGGTGTGCGCGATTCGTATCTTTACCGATCAGGCCGGCTGGGTCCCGCACTATACCAATTCTGGAATCGATCAACGGTATCGCTGGTAGCCGTCGCATGATCCGATATGTCCTCATGGACATCGAAGGCACTCTCATTTCGGTAACCTTTGTTCGGGAAATTCTCTTTCCCTTTGCAAAGCAGCGTCTTGCGTCCTTCCTTCATGAACGGCAACACGACCCTGATGTGCTCCAATGGACAGTGGTTTGCCAGGACCTCATTGAGCAAGAAACAGGTACGCGTCCCGCGTACGAAGAGTTGCCCGTCATGTTGGCTGGCTGGATCGATCAAGATAGAAAACTCGCCAGTCTCAAAGCATTGCAAGGAATGATTTGGGAGGAAGGGTATCGAAAGCGGGAGTTTGTGCCGGAATTGTATGATGATGTCCTTCCGGCATTGACACGATTGCGTATGCACGGCATCCGCTTAGGAATTTACTCGTCTGGTTCGGAACAGGCACAGCGGCTCCTCTTTGCGCACAGTCACGTCGGAGATTTGACATCGTTATTTGAGCACTTTTTCGACACTCGTGTAGGGGAGAAGAAGACAGCGTCCAGCTACCGCACAATCAGCGAGCAGATCGGTCTGCGGTCCCACGACATCCTCTTTCTGTCGGACGCGGAACACGAACTCGATGCTGCAGCATCGGCAGGATTCAGGACTGCCCACATTGTGCGGCCTGGAACCCATGCGAGCCCTCGTCATGCTCTACATTCTGATCTCACGCACCTTTGCCTCAAAGGATAAACCTTTCTCTTGACGACATGTTCGTGAGATGTCGAACGACACACGAGCGGTCAAGTTTTCAATTTTGACGAGAATTGCTTGCGGAACTTGGCGACTTTCGGCCCGACCACGGCTGTGCAGTATCCCTGGAATGGATTACGAGAAAAATATTCCTGATGGTAAGGCTCGGCTTCATACCAGGTCCCGGCAGGTGTGATTTCTGTCACGATCGGATTAGCATAGAGCTTCTCTTTTGTCACGGCAGCAATCACTTCCTCGGCGATCTGCTTCTGCTCGGATGTATGGAAGAAAATTGCCGACCGATATTGCGTCCCGACATCGTGCCCTTGTCGATTGAGGGTCGTAGGATCGTGGATGACAAACATCACTTCTAATAACTCGCGATAGCTGACGACGGTGGGATCGAACGTGATACGGACCGCCTCGGCGTGACCAGTCCTGCCGCTACATACGACTTCATACGTCGGATGATCTAGTTGACCACCCATGTAGCCGGACTCTACTGCTACCACACCGTTCATCTGATCAAAGACCGCTTCGAGGCACCAAAAGCAACCGCCAGCTATGGTTGCAGTACTGAGTCCAGCCTGTGTTGAAGATGTCGGTTGTCCCATCGTGCAGATCTTTCATTCCGTGGTCTAGCGAGTCGCTGAAGTTCCGCATACTTTCAGGGGCCTAGGGCTGCCTTATACCATACGATGCCCTAAGGCTGCGAATCATTCTGTACACAAGCGCAGAACTCTTCACACTTATGATATAGGCGGGGTAACCAAACCGGCTGGACCTAGAAAAGAAAAGTGAGATTGAGAAGGGCTACGACTGAAGTTCTTCGTTGAGATTGGCAATGACCCGCTTGAGTTTCGCTTCTTCATCGGGATGAAGCTTCATGAACTGAATCCCGAATGTATTGGCTTTGACCCACCGCACTTGAGCTTCGTCGATTCGCAATGGCCAGTCAAGCCCAGGGATATAGATGCGACACTCAAACGCGGCCCCCACGACCACAGGGAAATCCGTTTCGATCATGCACCCACCGGCAGAGAGGTCCAGCGTTCGGCCTTGACCTTCCCCTTGTCCACCGGAAATGGTGCTCCTAAACTGTGATGTAAAACGTGGCTGTTGGCGTTTTTCCGTCGGAGGCTCTTTTGTCATCATGCGAGGCTGAGAATCTCTCTTACTCGAGCCCCACAGATTCTTCACGAAATTCATGCCCACTTCTCCCCCTCATCAAACAATGAGCCCCAGGCTCTATGGTAAGAGGCACCGGGGCTCCTCGAAGCCACGAATCCGTTGAATTACTTCTTCATATTCAACAATACATGCCCGCGGCGATTCTGTTGATAGCAGGGTTCATTGGAGTCCGTACAGAAAGGACGCGCCTTGCCGTACGAGACGATTGCCACCTGCTTGGGAGACACACCCGATTCGATGAGATAACTGCGCGCAGCCTTGGCTCGCTTGTCCCCTAATACGATGTTGTAGTCGGCCGTGCCTCGTTCGTCGCAATGACCTTCGACCTTCATCACCGTCCCAGGATGATCCTTCAGCCACTGCGCGTCGAGATTCAATGCCTCCATTCCGACATCTGAAAGCGTCCACTGATCATACCCAAAGAACACGTCCTTTAAGCCGGCTTCGATGGCCGCTTTTTCCTCTTTGGTTATCTCTGCACGTTGACGGGCGCTCATTCCAGAGGAGGAAAGCGATGCGATGTCGCCGCCCTTCCCCAGACGTTCCTCAGGGGGATTCTGGGAGAAGCCGCTTAGTCCTCTCTCTGAGCTACCTTTTCGCCCAGATTCTGATCCAGTTTCTCCGTCGGATTGCAGCCATTTCATACTACAACCCTGACCAACCAACAGAACGAGCCCCATCGCTGCCACGATACCTGTTTTCATTGGACTTCCGATCATGATGATTCTCCCCTATATTGAAATAACAATTCGGCTGCTTGAGTGAAATATAGCACTTGAATAAAAAGATGAGGCTCTCCTGCAGCTCATGCCCATTTTGCTTGGATTGTCAGGCTCTTGTAGATGGTTTTTTTGAGATGAGAGAAGCGGTAATCAGGCCCAGCGACTCACAGAAATGAGAGAGCCTGCAGGAAATTAACTTAGAATTGCGACGGTTTACGATCAACCCATCTAGCTGGACGCATCACGGTGCTCAACGCGGCCACTGCACAAATAAAAGCCAACATGGCCAAGCCTACCGTCAGAAGAAAACCAGCCCTAACATCATGGAGGACTGCATGACTCATAATGCGCCCCTCCTTCTTGTGACTCTTTTGCTACCCACTTAGCCAGCCGCAAGAACAGGCCCATGGTGCCGTGGGATCCTGCTTCGTCAACCACCGTCCACAACAGGGGCAATGCCTTGTCCAGACGTTCCGTTGTTTTCGGTTGAGAAGTCTCTCTCTAAACCGCCTCACCGCGTCATGCCCATAGCATAGCACCATTCAGACATCCTCTGGATCCTGCGTTTTCCGAAATCATACTGCTGGAAATACGCGAAATCTATGCAACTTACGTGGGGGAAACTCACTCAAAAACGGCGAGGCAGATCAAATATAAGCTATTGATATTTCAATGATTCGATTTTTTTGAGCCTTCTCAGAATCGAGTGGTGCGCCCGGAGGGACTTGAACCCCCAACCCTCGGATCCGAAGTCCGATGCTCTATCCAATTGAGCTACGGGCGCATTGGCCTACTTCAAACACTTCCAAGGAGACCTTGTCAAGGACGAGACACCGCAGATCCTCGCCTCATCAAGCCAGGAAGATGATCGTGTATGCTCACATCAAGGTAAGTACTGTCTCAACCAGTTGATTGATCGATCGAGTGTCCGTTGCGATGACATGATCGGCGGCAGCTTGATATTTTGGCATCCGCCCCCGCAATACGTCCTGGATTTCATCGACGAACGACTTGGTCCCCGTCAGCGAGGGGCGCTGATTGTCAGCGCCAATTCGTTTCGCAATCGTCTCGACAGAGGCCGTCAGCCAAAATACGGTCCCATTCTTCTTCAACATCTCGGTATTCTGTGCGCGAAGTATGATCCCACCGCCAGTATCGATTATAAGCTGATCACACCCGGCGATCTCTCTGCAGATTTCTGACTCCAGGTCTCGAAAATGCTCCCATCCTTCTTGAGCAACAATCTCCGGAATTGTACGTTGCGCACGCTTGACGATCTCGGCATCGGTTGATACGAGTTCTCGTTCCAATCGTGACGCAAGCAGCCTAGCCACCGTACTCTTACCGGTCCCTCGATAGCCAATCAGCACAATGTTCATGAGAAGTGAGACTCCACGACGGCGCGCATGACATCGATTGGAGCGGCTTGATTGGTCCAGAGTTCGAATTGCGCCGCGGCTTGATGAAGAAACATCTCCAAACCGTGAATGGTATGACAGCCTGCCGCATTCGCATCCTTCAGCAAACGCGTGTCCCGAGGGTTGTAGACAATATCCATGACCGTCAGTCCCGCATGAAGCAATTCCGCAGGTACAGAGGTCTCGTGCAATTTTGGCGACATGCCCAACGGGGTACAATGAATAAGGACATGAGCGTCGGGGAGTACCTTGCGCAACATCCCTTCATCAAGAGGCAAGTCCTGCACAGTCAGCTTTGTCTTCGAATGGAGATCTCGAGCCAAGGCCGCGCGTTCCTGATCATCGACTCCTAGAATGGTCAAGCGATCGATCCCAGCCTCTGCGCCAAGCGCGAAGCCGATTGCACGTGCGGCCCCTCCAGACCCGAGCATGACCACTTGACGTCCTTTCAAAGCAACCGCGCCTTCACGAAGCGCACGCAAGGCACCAGTCGCGTCTGTGTTATGCCCTGTGAGGATTCCGTCGGCAGCCACAATGGTGTTGATTGCACCGATATGACGCGCTGTCGACTCTACAGAGTCAAGAAACGGAACGGCTGTCACCTTGTGGGGGATGGTCACGCTGGCGCCGCGAAAGTTACCTAGAGTGCGAAGCCCCTTAATCGCATCGCCGATTGCTTCCACACGGAACGCGAGATACACAACGTTCATCCCGAGTTTCTGAAACGCGGCATTGTGAATAGCGGGTGAGAGCGAGTGCTCGACTGGGTTGCCGATTACGCCACAGAACTGAGTATGTGCATTGATTTCCATAGGGTCGGTAAGTCACCACCACGGTCTCGTCTTCGAGCCAACCGATAATCACTCATCACCGTGAGTGTGACACTGGCTTTTCGCAGGGTCCCCTGCTCACGAGATGCTCATTCCTCCATCGATTGCAAAGGTTCCCCCCGTCACCCAGGCTGCCTCATCGGAAGCCAAATAGAGAACCATGTTGGCAACTTCTTCTGGTTTGCCGACCCGACGGATTGGATAATGCGACAGGATAGGATTCAATTGTTCTGGATTGCTCATCAGCGGAGCAGCCATTGGCGTATCAATGAGTCCAGGATTCACCACGTTGCAACGAATGCCATCCTTGGCGTAGTCGACCGCTAGGGCTCTGCTCACGGCATCAATAGCCCCCTTGGAAGCAGCATAGACGGGCAATGTAGGAAGCCCAAGTAGGCTCGCGACAGAGGAAATATTGATGATGGCTCCCTTTCTCTGCTCTAACATATACGGCAAAACCGCTCGCGTCATACGAAATACCCCGGTCAGGTTGACGTCAAGGACCTGCGCCCAAGTTGCATCATCGATCTCATGGAGACGCTTCCCAAAATCTCCTACACCGGCATTATTAACAAGGATATCGAGCCGTCCGAACTGCTGCACTGTTCGACGCACCGTTTCCTCAACATGGGATTCATCTGTCACCGATCCGGCAACCGCTAAAGCCTTGCCCTGATCCTTCTCAATATCATTGATGACCCGGTCCAGCTCTCCTTGCCGCCGTCCCGTAATCACAACCGATGCCCCCTCACGCGTAAAGGCCTTCGCGATCGCTTCACCGATACCTGCGTTGCCTCCTGTCACAATCGCAACCTTTCCACGCAATCGATTCATCACGCGTGATCCTCTCGCGCTTTCTGAATTCCAGTAGCAGCTTCGTCTACAGCGTCAACAGCCTGAGTCGCGGGCCATAATCCTGGCTCGATTTTCCTCGCCACTGTAATGAAACCCGAATGGGCGACCATGCGATGATCCGGCCTGACGCTCCGGCCTTGGATCGACCAGGTCCTCAACAACGTCTCGAAAGTTTCGACCATACCAAAGACCTTCGTTCGTTCAAGTGCCTCAACCGTTTGTACTACTTGAGGGACGGTGGGAACAAAGCTCACGTATATGCCGCCAGAACGAAGCACCTGTGCGGCATGTGGCACCACTCGCCAGGGCTCAGGAAGATCCAGAACAAGTCGATCGAAGAGCAAACCATCGTCGAGCAGGCTGATCCGCTCGTACGCGTTCCGACGAAGAGGGACGAGATTCGACACCGAGCCCATATACCGTTCAATATTCATCATCGCCGTTCGCGCGAAGTCCTCACGAGCTTCGTAGGTTACGACTAACCCTCGCGGTCCTACAGCGCGCAGAAGAGCCATAGTCAAAGCCCCAGAACCAGTCCCCGCTTCGAACACGCGCGCGCCAGGATAGACATCCGCCCACATAGGAATGAGCGCAAGATCTTTGGGATACAACACCTGCGCGCCACGCGGCATCTTCAGCACATAGTCGCCGAATGTCGGCCTCAGCGCCAACATCGTTTTGTTTCCTGAGAGCATGACCAAAGAACCATCAAGCTTTCCGATGAGATCGTCGTGAGCAATTTTGTGGCCGCTCAATTGATAGAGATCTCCTGCCTTCAAGGTCAGGGCATATTGCCGACCTTTCTTGTCGACCAGATGGATACGTTCGCCTGATCGGAAAGTTGACATTGTGACTCATTCTAGAAGTGCCACGCTGGGTTTTCAACAAGACAACGACCCATGATGACGGATTTCTCGACATCTGCGTGGGCTTAATGCAAGAACAGATTGAATGCGGTCTCAGTACTCGCATCCACAAAACAGAGCCTGTTCTGAGCGAATACCGGATGTCAACGCACTGTCCATCTTCCGATATCTTGCACAGGTACCGCAGTCGCATTTGAAAAGATTCACCACGATTGTCTCATTGTTAAAAAGACTGAAGCAGAAGTTTGTGTGGCAATTGCGCCTATTGCCTTACAGCAATCCTACACACCTGTAGCAAGGTTGCCTCACCCCTCTCTCAGGAAATCTCATTAGTTTCTTCTAATAGTGCTGTCTTTTCCTTACGATTGCGACGCCCCATTCTCATGAACAATCCAGCATGGGACTTGCTGCGTATGTATATATAGACATCGACGTTACGAGCCTGAATGAATCGTTTGGAAGATTGCTGTCTCTCATAAGTAAAGGAAAAAACTAAATCGGTGGTAGGTTACCGTCGTAAAGAGCAGGTCATCCGAAAGCTAGAGGAGGGGCGACGACATGAAAGAGAACTTATTCCCAACCCCTGAGCCGGAAGAGCTTGTCACAATGGCAAAGGATGTTGATGCGGACGATCCTGAGGCGAGCGACCTTCTAGACGAGATCGGTCGGGAGTCTTCCGAAGAAGAGCAACAAGAAGAACCACGAAAAGCGGTCGCTCCTACCGCCGTCGGTGGCGGCCCATTCATGTTGGAGTCACTGTACTTTCGCTCGTTCGGCGAACGCGCCCTCTTGAGCAGAGAAGAAGAAGTTGAGCTGGCAAAGAAGATTGATGATGGTACCAGCACCATTCGGAGGGTTCTACGCCACGCTCTCCGAATCTTCCCCCGTCTCAAATGTTCGGATTCTGTGACCGAGGCGCAGCGCACGCTCCAGATGGTTAGAGGGTTGAGCGGACTCTCAGCCACCGCGATCGATAAGGTTCAACAGAGTCTCACCGAGATGGTCAAGCAGGGAACAGGCCGGCAGAAGCTTCCCCTTGCTATCGTCAAGCAGCTCAAGGAAGAGTTGTCCACTCTCCGCTCCGCTCGGATCGTGCTTGAAGAAGCCAAGGACGAATTGGTTCGCTGCAATTTACGGCTTGTCGTGGACGTCGCAAAACATTATACAGGCCGTGGCTTGACCTTGTTGGATCTCGTGCAAGAAGGAAATATCGGTTTGATGAAAGCGGCCGAGCGCTATCAATATCGGAAAGGGTTCAAATTTAGCACCTATGCAACCTGGTGGATTCGCCAAGGCATCACACGCGCATTGGCAGATCAATCTCGGACGATTCGCATTCCGGTCCACCAGACCGAAGCCTCACATCGCATCCTACGTGTGACCAGACGACTAGGGCAACAATTAGGCCGTCCAGCACGACTTGAAGAAGTGGCGCAGGCCCTACGAATGAGACCGGAGCGACTCCATGAAACCGTGCAAGCATTCCAAGAGCCGGTCGCTCTGGAGAAGCCTGTCGGTGATGGAAGTACGGAATTCGGGGAACTCCTCCCCGACCTGCAAGCTGTCCCACCCGACGCGCATGTGCACCGAACGGAAATGTCACACCAGCTTGAACGCATTCTCGGCACGCTCACGCCGAGAGAACAAACCGTCATCCGACTACGCTTCGGTATCGGCTACGATCAGGCCTGCACACTGGAACAGGTGGGACAAAGCCTCTCAGTGACCAGAGAGCGAATTCGTCAGATCGAAGCAAAAGCGCTTAAGAAACTGAAGACCCCCGAGATAAAGGAAATGTTTAGCGCTATCCAGTAAGTCATAAATCCATGAAGTAGAAAAGGGGCGGGGAACGATCCCGCCCCTTTTCTTTACTTCGGCTTTCACGCCGAGTGCACTTGTGCCACAATAAGGCCGACTCAAGTAGACGAGGCCCCATGACGAGCGTGCGCACAACACCGAGAAGTTCCCTCGTGGTTCGCCTCTTCACAATTTCACTCCTACTCCTTACTATCCTCGCTTGGCCAACTGAAGGACCGATCGCCTACGCTGAACCACCACCTGAATCAATCCCTTTTCACAAAAAATCGCTGTCGATTCCCGCAGTCGTAGCGAAAGTACGTCCTTCGGTCGTCACCATTCTCTCGCGTGGTATGTCGACCATCCCCACACAAAATCAATCGGGATCGGGGTCCGGAATCATTATTGACGAGAGCGGATACATCCTGACAAACAATCACCTGGTAGCGGGAATCAAGAGCCTGGTAGTAGGACTCTCGACCGGCCGACTTACCCCCGGCCGTGTCGTCGGCCGTGACTTCCTGCTCGACTTAGCCCTAGTGAAGATCGCGGCGACTGACTTGGTTCCGGCTACGTTAAGCCCTTCTCCGGTGCTTGAGATCGGTGAATCGGTCGTTGCGATCGGCAATCCTCTTGCCCTCAAAGGAGGCTCGACGGTGACGGTTGGCGTTGTCAGTGCGGTCGATCGTTCAGTCCTCACACCGGATGGCGAAACACTTTATGGCCTGATCCAAACCGATGCCGCCATTAACCCGGGCAATAGTGGCGGTCCCCTTGTGGATCTATCGGGGCATGTAGTCGGCATCAACGTGGCCATCGCTCCGTCGGCTCAAGCTATTAGCTATGCGATTTCGATGGAAGCCATTTACCCCCATATTCAATCGATGATCGTCCGAGGGTCGGTCCTCCGTCCCGATCTCGGATTCACACCTGTCACCGTCACCGCAAGCATCATGGCTAGTTTCGGACTTGAAGGCGACCATGGCGTCCTGGCGCTCAATGTCGAGCCAGGCGGGCTGGCCGCCGTCGGAGGATTTCAGAATTGCGACATCATTACCACCGTCGGCCAACATCAGATTCACAATCTCGGGGATTTTTGGCATTCCCTCAGACCTTCTGGGGAGCAACAAACCCTGCAACTGACTATTCAGAGAAAAAACGCCCAGACCATAATCTCGCTTCAGAATCCATCGCTGCCAAAGGCTTCTCCATGAGTCTAGCCGATGGAGCACACCCGCACCATGCTCTCCCAGAGGAAGGGAATGAGTCTCTCCAGACACCTCCTCCCCAAGCGGGTACACTCATCCAATTTTTAGAACCTGTATCCTATGCCGAAGCATGGACAATTCAGAAACAGTTACAGATGGAACGAATCGCGGAGAGACAAAGTGATATATTGCTGCTCCTCGAGCACATGCCAGTCTACACTCTGGGCCGCACAACCAAACCGACACATTGGAACTGCGACAGTGAGATCCTTCGCCGAAGAGGCGCCAGTTTGCAATCCGTAGACCGTGGCGGCTCGATTACTTATCATGGACCTGGACAGGTCGTAGGCTATCCCATCCTCAAGCTGTCGGAGTATTGCTCGGGGCCGAAACAGTATGTGCGGAAGTTGGAAGAGGTCTTGATCCGTACACTCCTGCGATGGAAAATTGAAGGCTATCGCCTCGAGAAGAAACCGGGCGTCTGGGTGCGCTGGAATCATGCTGACGCGAAGATTGCCGCGATCGGGGTCCGAATCGATCATGGGGTCACGATTCATGGATTTGCGATCAACGTTGATCTGGACCTCTCTCCTTTTTCCTGTATCATGCCTTGTGGCCTGTCGCACTGCCACATCACGTCCTTGGCCGAGGTTCGGGATGCCGCCGTGCCGTCTTTAGCCGTCGCGCAACAGATAGCGCAGGAATTCGCACAAGTATTCAACATTCAATGGACGGGTAACTCGCCCGTTACCGTGGGGCAAGAACACCATGACCACCACCCTCACATCAACGTCTCTGCTGCACACCTGATCAAAGGGATATCCGATGCATGAATTCGATACACCAACGTTTCGGCTAGCAGTTGCGCAATTTGATCAGGCAGCCGAGCTCATGGAGCTCGATCATAATTTACGCGAGCGACTGAAACTTCCACACCGATCGCTGATTCTGAGCCTGCCAGTCAGGATGGATGACGGCCGGGTCGAGGTCTATACCGGCTATCGTGTGCAGCACGATTCTTCACGCGGCCCCACAAAGGGCGGCATTCGCTATCATCCGGATGTGAATCTTGGGGAAGTTGCGGCACTCGCCATGTGGATGACTTGGAAATGCGCATTAGCCGACCTGCCCTATGGCGGAGCCAAAGGCGGTGTGGCGGTCAATCCGAAACAGCTGTCACGACCAGAATTACAACGATTGACTAGGCGCTATGCCGCGGAAATATTTCCATTGATCGGACCGGACAAGGACGTGCCAGCCCCAGACGTTGGCACAGACGCCCAAGTGATGGCCTGGATCATGGATACCTACAGCCAACAGATGGGGTATTCGGTACCGGGCGTCGTCACAGGGAAGCCGTTATCGATCGGCGGAAGTCTCGGACGTGAGGAGGCCACTGGCCGCGGAGTGGTCTATGTCACTTTGGAGGCGCTCCGCCACCTCAAGCTTGATATTCGGAACACCACCGTAGCCATCCAGGGCTTCGGTAACGTGGGATCCCATACCGCCCGCATCATGCAGGAGTATGGGGCACACGTCATCGCAGTGAGCGACGTGAACGGCGGCATCTACAATTCAAACGGTTTGGATATTCCAAAGCTTCTTACGCTCTATAAAAACGCGGGCCACTCTCTTCGGGATGCCAAGCTAGGAGATTGGCTCTCAAACGATGAGTTGCTGCAACTCGACTGCACCGTGCTTGTCCCCGCAGCACTCTCTGAACAGATTACTAAACACAATGCCGCGAAACTACGCTGTCGGATTCTCGCCGAAGGGGCGAATGGTCCAACGACCCTGGACGCCGATCGCATTCTGCAGGACCAAGGTGTCTTTATCATTCCGGACATCCTGGCTAACTCAGGTGGCGTGATTGTGTCCTACTTCGAGTGGGTACAGGATGTGCAGCGATACTTCTGGAAAGCCACCGATATCCAAGAGCGACTGCAAGATATCCTGACCTCCGCTTTCCATCGGACATTACAGTTTTCCGTTTCAAAAAAAACCTCTATGAGAATGGCCGCCCTCATGAGCGGGATCGATAAAGTGGCGCAAGCACATCTCCATCGAGGGCTCTACCCATGAATTCCTCACATCGTGACGGCAGAGGCGCTCGCTGATGACAACAATACCCTGCGATACTTCTCGTGAGGGCTTCTTTCGAACATCGGAAGCTTCTTCGTACTCTTCGCCTCTTAGAAGAAACTCCCCGACAATCGCTCTAGAGAAAGACTACATATGGCACCCTCTTGCTACCGCTGAAATCTCGATCGTAGCAGGGATCGGCCGTCGATAGGCATACCGGAAGAATGGACATTGCCCAAACCCAGGATTGCTCTCTGCTCGCTTGCGGTCTCGTGAGTCCATGCGATAAGGTGGATCGGCCTGAGCTGAGTCAGACAGGACATTGGAGTTCTTCAGCATGGACCGGGATGCGGTGCTGTCTCTCTGGGAAACTCACAAGGATGAGCGGTGGCCTCAAGTGGGAAGCCAACAAGAGGGACCGTTGATGACACTGGATACCGTGATCAGCGGATGCGTCGTGTACTTCCTCGACAGCCCCGATGGACTTGATATCCAACGGATCAGAATCGTTGAAGATTGCGTTGCAGACTTAGATAACCTCATCGACCAGCTTGATGAAGACTGTCTGCCCTACTTTCAACGACTCCGACACCTCGGAGCCCTCCTCATCACCGCACATCACATCATCTGATCGATATTGCGTCGGAACGAGAGCGAACGGATCGATCTGCTCCACACCGCATGATCGCTATGGAGCTTCACCACTATCATTCTCAATGGGTTCAAGAAGAGCCAGAACTTGGTTTACGGTTTCCGCCTGAATCATGTGTCCAATTCGGTTGGCCGGTCGGAGTTGTGCCGGATCGACCTGCACGACCCTATTCTTCGCCATCCTCCATCACACATCAAGCCGTTCTTGCAAGTTCTCGGGCCGTTGGATAGAATGCGAGGCACTGCTTTGATCCCACCGGTCTCACCAAAATCATCAGGTACAATACATCTTTCGGAACCATGGATAAGGAAGAGTCGATGAAGTATGTACTGCGAGTCATCACGCTGGCCTGCATGGTGATAGCGGGAGTCGGCACATGGGTATCCCCTGGGTACTGCGAACTCTACGAATTGAGCAAGAATGACGTGATGGATCCCAAGACCTTGAAGAGTGGAGAGATTTCGCTTTTTGGAGTCAAATTGGGAGATTCCGAAGCCAAAGCGTTGGATTCTCTCGTGAATGAAAAAATTCCAGGGATCAAAGTGGAACAGGAGGCTTTGTTTATCTTCTTGCTTGACCAACGTAAGCCCACTGGTCCTATGGCTGGCGTTCGTATCCAAGATGGCAAGGTCGACCTGATTTTTATCAATAATCGGTTCTCTTATAAGACTCGGGGTATTTTTCGCAACGTGTTGAATAGCGAAAGCCCTGATGACGTACGGAAACTATTGGGACAAGAAGACTACGGAGACGAGAACGTGATGGGAGCCATACTCGCTTACGATAAACAGGGATTCGTCATTAATTATCTCGGGAAAGATGTCAATGTGGAGTTTTCCGCACCTCGATAGCGATGCGGGTCTGATCTTCGACCTCAAGATGTACGTGACGAGCTAAAACATTTCCCGTTGTCCCTCCGCTTGTTGCCAATCTGCATCATCCCTAATGCGCGCCTCCTCCTCTAATTCCACACACAATCACACCGTCCACGAGCCTTCACCCTCCGCCACACCTCGGATAGACTGAGGACAATCCTCCGGTTGCGAGAGTTTTTCTCAGCCCGACGTGCACATGACGACTTTGATCAAATAGAGGAATCGAGCTCAGTGCAGAGGTTCGGCTGCCTGTAACCCATAGGTAATGAGGTTCGTCGCAGTGTTCCATCGGCGCTTGGAATTGAGGATCACGAGAAGAAGATCACTGCCGTTCTGAGAGACCTTGGCGATCAGGCATCGTCCGGCTTTTGAGGTAAATCCGGTCTTGATTCCCTCGACGCCAGGAATGCGTCCCAGCAATCGATTGGTGTTGTGTAAGACAAAGGCACGGTGACCATTGACTGGCGTGATGATCGCGCGTTCCTCGCGAACCAACTGTCGGAAGATCGGCTGATCGAGGGCTATCACGCTCAGCGTAGCAAGGTCTTCGGCCGTTGAATAATGATCAGGGTTATCGAACCCGCAGCCATTGCTGAAATGCGTATCAGACAGACCGAGTGCTTCAGCCTTGGCATTCATAAGCACCACGAACTGTGCCTCGTCGCCGCCCACATGCTCCACCGCTGCAAGACACGCATCGTTCGCGGATACAATCAACATGGCTTTTAGGAGATCTTCCAACTTAAAGACCTGGCCTGCTTTCACGCGCAAATGCGTTTTATGCGCCCGTGCGGCACTGGGACTGATGGTGACAAAGTCATCCAATTGACCCTTTTCCAAAATGACTAGGGCCGACATGATTTTGGTGAGGCTGGCAGGTGACAGTCGCTTCCCTGAATCATGCTCATATAACACACGCCCGCTCTTGAGTTCCTTGAGAAGAATGCCGTGGGCCGGAGCAACGCGCCATGGAGGGAATTGGCGCGGAGCGATTGTGGTTCGAACAGGAACAGATTGGACTGCTCTGTTCTTTGCAAGAGCGACGGATGGAATGAAAGCCTCACCGCCGGTCAATAGGAGCGTGATCGACACCACCGCAGCGCAGGTAAGAAATAGCGGTCGATCACACCTCCCACGCTGTCTGGTCATCATGAATGCGCCGATTCTACTCATAGGGTATACGATTCCCGCACTTTGCCACCGCGAAACCCGCTGTCAATTACTTTGTGGAAAAATCGGAGCAAATCTGCGAGGTCGATCCAAAACCCGCAATTCAAACAGCGGGCGTAGAGTCGCCGATTCACCAACGTATAGTGACGCTCGATCATCATAAAACCTTTGCATCTCAAACAGTGCATCGACGCTGCTATCGCTAGATTTTGTGTTTATCGGAGTCGATTCATCACCAATGCCAAGCACCCTGCCAACAACCCTCCGCCAAAAATCGTGGTACCGAACGAGAGGTACGCACTGGCTCCACTGCCTGGGGAAGCTCCGTCGAGCAGATCTCGTACACCCCCCTGTACCATCAGCACGGAGAGTGTGAGCAACGCACCAATAGCAAACCACCATCTGAAGGATCTCAACGGTATCCCCGAAACAGCGCGCAGAGGTCTGAAGGCGACGCTCGTGGGTCACTGTAGCCGAGGGTTGGCAGGCTGTCAAGAAGACTGCTTCTTGAACCACGCCATCTCTCGACAGACGTACACACACCTCACGGGGATAGCGCGGTGGAAGCGGACACGGCTTTCAATCCTCGATGGAGAAAGATGGACACGCTCCCGTTGCCGTTGTCCGCCGTCACAATTCCAGGCTCTTCAGCCTCCTTCGTTGTCACACGAAATGTCGCAAGAGCGAAGGGGCCTGGTTTTGTTCGATAGTTCCTCGGCGGATATTCGAAGGTTCCATCGCCACGCCCATAGAGAATGGAGAGATCGCTCGACTGAAGATTGACAATTGCCACGTCGATGCGTTGATCTCCATTGAAATCGCGAGCGAGCCCGAAATTTGGTCCAGCGTCGGCGCCGGAATCATGCCCCGGCCTGAACGTCCCATTACCTATCCCGAGGAACGTTGTAAAGCTATCCTGGGTCCCGTTGATGACGAGTAGGTCGCGGATCCGGTCGCGGTTGAAATCGGTGAAACTCACTCCAAGCGGGCGTTTTCCTGTCCGATAATCAGTGGGAGGACGAAACGTGCCGTCGCCATTCCCCATCCAAATGGAGACTGCGTTCGACATTGGCCCTCCGTTCGTCACAGCCAAATCGATCTTCCCATCGCTATCCAAGTCGGCCATCGCCACCGACGTGGGCGTATCGCCATATTCGTACTGCGCCCCATGGGTGAACTCCCCAGTACCCGTTCCCAGAAAGACTTTGATCTTATCATTTCGCAGTGCCACCACAAGGTCAGGGGTTTGATCGCCGTTGAGATCGTCGCTGGCGATGGCAATGGGCGTCCGATGCACGGGATACCGAGGCCCTTCTTCAAATTTTCCGTCTTCTCGGCCAAATAGTACGGCCACTTCGTCGCCTCCAGAACAGGCCAGAACCACATCGGGATACTGATCGCGGTTGAATATCCCTAAAGCGAGGGAACGGGGTTCCTTGCAGACATTCAGTTGTATCTGATCACGAAAGGTGCCGTCACCATTACCCAGAAGAATCGACAATGTGTTGCTGCCGATGTTGGTTGTGACCAGATCGGTAAGACCGTCTTGATTAATGTCGGCGGGAGTGACAGTCGTCGGATTTTTCCCTACTTTGTAACTGGCAAAGTAGTAAAAGAGATCTGGCGGAGCATAGGGGTCTTGCTTGGTACAGCCACTCGCCGCAAACAGAAAGACACTTGTCACCATGAGCACAAGGTCCCAGAATCTCCGCCTGTTCCGACCGTCAGCACTTCTGATCTCGCATTCTTCCTCACGTGAGAAACCGACAACATATTGATTCATTTGGGTGACCATAGGCCCTTCAATCAAGTCTTCCCGCCGAAATGAACCTGGCCAGTATACGACCACCGTTTTCTCCTGGCAATCAATCCTATTGTGCAACGATCACTGCCACAACCCGATTTTTCCTATCCTTGCGTGTTCAATGATGACTTTGAAAACAGGTCATCGTTTACGGTACAATGTCCCTCTTGTAAGGAGGACTTCATGAGCAAAATGATGCAGATTGAATTATCGATATACGGAATCGCTGAGGTGCTGCATTGGTGTCACGACCGCAACAAGGGTCGCGTCCCTGGCGTCGAGACAGCAGGCTTCGAGAAGATGAAAGCGCTCTTGTCTGAGAAGCCGCAGTCAGGTGACTATTTTACTCTCGATCAGTTTTGGAAGAAGAGAGTGACGTTGGAACTGACCGAGGACGAAGTCGCGACGATCGATCGCTGTCTCTACGATATCCCCAATTTCGACAGCGAACCTCTCCCCCAAATCCGACATAAATTTTGGCCGCAACAGGTGGCCGCCCACTAATCGACCAAGGCTGATCGGCCGAGATACGGCGAGAGCGTCGTGAAAAGCCCGTTGTGTGTTTGTACAAGCCACGGAGGAAGCAGCCGGACGGCTGCAGTACAGTCACTTCGTCAAGACACCTCTTTGGTGGTCGAGGTGTCTTGGACATGAAGAGCGCGCCGCTGTAAGCTGCTCAAATAGCCCAGATGTACCGTTCATAAAAGCCCTCGACAATCCTACGTTTCACGCATCTCGGAAAGGACTGTTCTGCATGCTATTAGAGCGTCCCTTCTCCCTTTAGGTACTTGCGAAAACGATCCATCAAGTCGGCGCCGAGTGTCCCGCCTTCCGGCTTCTTCGTGTCTGGATCGGCAAAATGCTCACGAATTTCCCGAAGACGTTTCTCAGCCTGCTCATTCCCTTGCAGCCGCTTCGTCTTCTCCAGCGCCGTATCAAACGCCTCAAAGGTCAGATTGTCGTACCCGAAAGAGCGAATTCGTTTGACGGCTTTCATCATGGCTTGATTCCGGAAGGTCGTCAGGTGATCCGAGTCGACTTCCTTGAGCCCGAGCTTCCTCGCCCTACGTTCGGCGGCTTTACGGATTCCGCTACGCACAAAATCTGGAGCAGTCTGCAACCGCTTCCATGCCTCATCAGTCCACGCGACTCGTTCTTGGGGCGCGTCCCACAATTGAAGCAGCATCGGCTCGTCAATTCTGGTCACGCCTTTTTCTCTCGCTAATTCTTCGGTGTCCCGCCTCAGCATGTCGGTGACGAATTCGACGGCGATCGGCGGCGACTGTTTCAATTTTTCGTGAAGCCGAGCCAACGCCCCTTCGCTCCACTCCAATGGAGGCAACGAGGCCTCACGGAGATCTCCCAGCGCTTCCACCTTTTCGAAGAGTTCGACATTCACCTCAAGATGGCCCCGCTCCCTGGCAACCTCTTCGGCAATCTGCCTGATCATGTTGCGCATGAATTCAGGAACGCTAGTCAAGCGGTCCTTGGCAGCGGCCGTCCACGGGAGACGTCCTTGCACCATCTGTTCTGCCGCATCTGCCATAGCGGCCTCGCCGCCCATACTGCCCATCATTTGGTTCTTGAACTGATCGAGGATCTCTCCCGTAATTTCTCCATACCCAAGTTCCTTAGCCTTTTTTTCAGCCAGACGCTTGACCATTCCACGCAAAAATAGCGGCGCCCGTTCAAGACGTTTGGTGGCCTCATCCGTCCAACCGACGTCTATCCCGACCGCATCATGGAAGTCTGGGGAGCTCATGAAGATTGCCCTGCTCTCACTGATTCAGCCTCACTGATTCAGTAGCTCTTTCAATTCCTTGCCGGCTTTGAAAAATGGGACCTTTTTGGCAGGGACCGCTACAGTCGCGCCGGTCTTGGGATTTCGCCCTTCTTTCATTCGACGAGCCCGCAGTCGGAAACTGCCAAACCCTCGAATCTCCGTCTTATCGCCGTTCTTCAACGAATCACGCACACAATCGAAAATCGTATTCACGACAACCTCCGCCTGCCGTTTCGTCAAGGTCGTGATTTGTTCGGATACGCGCTCGATGATTTGAGCCTTCGTCATATTGGACTCCCTTTCGTGATGATGAATCGACCTATGCATCAATCAGACCCTGCTAGCAGGATGCTCAAAAAGTCTGTCCAGCAAGGCCGCAACGAGCTAAGCGACGAGGCGTACGCTTCGGTACGTCGAGCCTCTGAGTGGTGCGAGAACTCCGCTAGAGAACTTTTTCAGCATCCTGCTAGAACGCCATGAGATATTTGAGTCCGACCCCAGAGTACAAATCCAACTTGGGGAAGAGTCCCGACACACGTGATTCGATCAATTCCCTGAACGAAAATCGTCGGCGCGGCTCAATGACTTTGGGCTCGCCCTCGATGCCTGCCACGTCCGCCGCAAGCTGGATTGCCGCTTCAAGATCACCAAGCTCATCCACAAGTTTCGACGCTTTAGCCTGACGGCCCGTGAAGATTCGACCGTCCGCCAATGCTTGCACAACCGCCACGTCGAGCCCGCGCCCGTCTGCCACCGCTTCGATGAACTGGTTATGGACATCGTCCATGACGGATTGGAGCAACGCCTGTTCCTCATCGCTCATCTTCCGGAGAGGCGATCCCACATCTTTGAATCGCCCACTCTTGATTACGACACCTTCGACTCCGATCTTCTTCAGCAGCCCTTCCACGTTAGCCATCTCCATGATGACCCCGATACTCCCTGTCAACGTCCCTGAATTGGCCATGATCCGATCGGTGGCAACCGCAATATAATACCCCCCTGACGCTGCCACCGTCCCCATTGAAGCAATCACCGTCTTGTTGTTCTTGTTGCGAACCCGCTGGACCGCATCATGGATTTCTTGCGACGGCACAACCCCGCCACCGGGGCTGTCGATCCGCAAGACGATCGCTTTCACGGACGGATTGTCGGCAAACCGCTTCAACTCGCCAATTGTAGACTGTGCGTCGACTATGACCCCTTCAATCCGAATCAGCCCAACCCGGTCCTCCATCGAAAAATCCAGGTCTGGAAAAAACAGATTTATCAGAAAGAGCAGACCCAGCCCGGCACCCAACGCCCAAAGCGTTCGCCGCAATACCCCCCGTTTGGCCGGCTTTTCCCCGCTGTCATCACTCATGGCTCTGCTCGCTTACCGATTGGAAGACTTCTCTGTGACGTATACTGAGACCCAACACCCTGGACTACTTATCGTCATCGGTTTGGCCTCGCTTTCTGTTCTGTTTCGCCGCACGACCCAAGCTCTGGTCCAACGCGCCTTGCGTGGCATGATATTCATCGACGATTCGGCGATCGGAATCCATTTGATGGTCGCGCAAACTGAGCGCAATCTTCCGTTCTTCCCGATCGACCTTGATAATTTTAGCCGTCACCTCATCTAGTAGCTTGAATTTTTCTTCGAGCTTGGCCTGTTGGTCGAGTCCAGCCTCGCTGATGTGAATCAATCCTTCAACTCCGCCGTCCAATTCGACGAAGATGCCGAAGTCGGCGACCTTGCTGACCTTCCCAACGGCCGTATCCCCCACCGCATACCGGCTCGGAATTTCGTCATCCCATGGATCACTCTTGAGCTGCTTATACCCGAGCGACAGCCGCTCCTTTTCCTTGTCGATCCGTAAGACCACAGCCTCGACCTTCTGCCCCTTCTTGAAGAGTTCAGAAGGATGCTTGATATGTTTCGTCCAAGACATATCGGAAATGTGAATCAATCCGTCTATGCCCTCTTCGAGTCCGACGAAGGCGCCAAAGTCAGTGAGGCTCTTCACCTTCCCCTCAATACGCGTACCGATGGCATATTTCCCTTCCACCATATCCCAGGGGTTCGGGGCAGTCTGTTTCATGCCGAGGGAAATCTTCCGGCTGGCCGAATCCACGTTCAGCACCGCCGCTTCAACCTGATCTCCGATGGACACGACACGGGACGGATGGCGCACCTCATGCGTCCATGACATGACCGAGACATGCACCAGTCCTTCGACGCCGGGCTCGAGCTCAATGAACGCCCCGTAGTCGGTCAGGCTTACAACACGACCTCGGACGCGAGTGCCGATCGCATACTTACTCGCCACGCCGGTCCAAGGATCGGCGCTCTTTTGTTTTAAGCCGAGTGAAATGCGCCCGGTCTCGCGATCGTATTTGAGCACGCTCACTTCCACCTTATCGCCGATGTTGAACATTTCCGATGGGTGGCCGACGCGGCCCCATGACATGTCCGTGATATGGAGCAACCCGTCGATGCCGCCGAGGTCGATGAACGCTCCGTAATCCGTAATGTTCTTCACCACGCCTTGAATCAATTGCCCTTCCTTCAACGTGGACAGGGTGGTCTTCCGTTTTGAATCCCTCGTTTCTTCCAAGAGCACGCGCCGGGACACGACGACGTTGCCGCGCCGATGATTGATCTTGATGATTTTGAGTGGGAACGTGCGTCCAACCAATCCGTCGAGATCCCGCACCGGATGAAGGTCAATCTGCGAACCGGGCAAAAACGCCTTAACGCCGATATCGACCATCATGCCGCCCTTGATCCGCGCAACGATCTTGCCGTCGATGCTTTTGCCGTCATTGAAGAGCTTCTCCAACTCTTCCCAAATCTTCATCTTGTCGGCTTTTTCTTTCGAGAGAACCAGATTGCCGTCGGCGTCTTCACACTCCTCGATATAGACCTGAAGCCGATCACCGACCTTGACGTTCTGGAGTTCTTCCGTAGAGAACTGATCGTTCGGGATCATTCCTTCGGACTTGTATCCGATGTCCACGACCACCTTGTCTTTGGTCACGGCGACAACGCAGCCCTCCGTAATGGTGCCCTCTTCGAGGTTCTTGAATGTCTCCTCGTACAAAGCCGCTAAGGCTGCTCGGTCCAATTGTTGTTCACTCGATGGCGAAACCGTACTCATGGTCTGAATCCTACTCTTCCGACTGAAGTCGGGTGCTGATGGTTATACACCGGCATTCACTCAGCCTTGCGGATGCCGGCACTAGACGGTTGGGTCGGAGATTCCACTCCACCTAAGGAGGCAATGCGATCCATTACGATGCGACTCACCTCCTGATAAAACTGCTTGGTCTCTCCATTCTCTCCACTCTGGGGAAACGTGAGTGCTTCCCCATAGAACACCGTCACGGGACGGAAGCGCGGCCACATGATTCCCGATGGCAATACATCGTATGTGCCCTTGAGATAGGCCGGCACTACAGAGCATCCGGTTTGTGCCACAATCACTCCGATCCCTGGTCTGGGAGATTGTAACCGGCCGTCCAAGCTGCGACTCCCTTCCGGAAAGATCACTACGACCTTCCCTTTCTTGATTAAAGCGACTGCCTTACCAAAAGCGTCACGATCCAACCGGCCGGTTCGCAGGGGAATCCATCCCAACCATTGGCAGATCGCCTTAAGGCCCGGAACCGGAAAGAGATCACTCCGCCCCAAAAACCAAGCACGCCGTCGCATCCCACAACCTAGGAGAGGAATATCCAGATAACTGGCATGATTCGCCGCCACGATGAACCCACCGGTCTGAGGGACTGCGCCAACGACTCGAAACCGAAAACAGAGCCAGCCGATGGTCCGGGAAAGAACCCACAGAATCCCGTAGATGACTGAACTCACAATCGGGCCGCAATCACTGCCATCATCTGGTCCACCACCTCCGCGATGGACAACGTCGAGGTATCAATGAGCCGAGCATCTTCAGCTGGAATCAAAGGCGCGATGGAGCGGGAACGATCCCGGGTATCGCGTCCTGCCAGGTCGGCTGTCGTCTCTTCAAGCACCCCCGAATGTCCCGCCGCAACCAGTTCTCGATGTCGGCGTTGCGCCCGGACTGTCTGATCCGCTTCGAGAAAAAATTTTACATCCGCCGAAGGGAATACCTTTGTCCCCATATCCCGCCCCTCAGCCACCACTGCTCCGCCTTGTCCGATTTGTCGCTGGATCGGCAGTAACCAGGCTCGAACAGCAGGGACTCCAGATACCACCGAGGCCGCTGACGACACCGCGGGAGTTCGGAGGTCGCCGCTTACATCTTTGCCATTCACGAATACCGTAGCAACTCCGTGATGGAACTCCATTTTGAGCGAGAGGGTGGGTAGCAACGCAGCAACTGCCTCGACATCAGCCGGATCTCGTCCAGACTCAATGACCGCCCAAGCCATCGCGCGATAAAGGGCGCCCGTGTCGAGATACAGATATCCCAATCGAGAGGCCAACAATTTGGCGACTGTACTCTTGCCGACACCAGCTGGACCATCAATTGCCACGGTCAGCCGTCTCGCTCGCTTTTCCTCTGCGCTCTGTTCCACGTCGTGGCCCGTATTATAATAGCCGTCACCGGCTTTCAGTCAATAATTTCAATAGTGTGTGATGAAATGCCGGAAATGATGTCTCGATGCAATCCGTCTCGTCAACCGAGGTCGACGCCGATGCGGTGAGTCCCGCAATGCTTAAGGACATCGCCACCCGGTGATCTCCATGGCTGCGGCCACGTGCAGCCTGCAATCGGCCGTTACTCTCTGATGTGCCAAGTCCTCGCACCACCATCCCGTCGGACCTTTCTGTGATCTGGGCCCCCATTGCACGCAACTCCGCCGACATCGTCGCAATTCGATCGCTCTCTTTGACTCTCAATTCTTCGGCCCCAGAAATGATCGTCTCACCCTCTGCAACTGACGCCGCGACACACAGGATGGGAAATTCATCGATCGTTTGCGGGATTAAGTCGGCTCCGATTGCCACCCCCCGCAATCGTGCCGATTTCACCCGGATATCCGCCACCGGCTCTCCTGCCTCTTCACCTCTATTGAGCAGCTGGATGTCCGCGCCCATCCTTGTCATCACGTCCAACAAGCCCGCCCTAGTCGGGTTGATCCCTACTTGTCGAATCGTCACATCCGAACCAGGAACGATCGTCGCGCCCACGATGAAAAATGCAGCAGCGGAGAGATCGCCCGGGACGACCAATCGAGACGCTGCATTCCACCCCACCGATGGTCGTCCATCGATTAGCAAGGTGTTCCCTTCCCGTCGAAACGCAATATTTAAAAACTCGAACAACCGTTCCGTATGGTCCCGCGAAAGGCGCGGCTCCGTGATGCGGGTCGTCCCTTCGGCAAACAAGGCTCCGAGCAACAATGCCGATTTGATCTGCGCGCTTGCCACCGGCGAGGCATAGGTGATCGCGCGAAGGCGGCGGCCCGTCACGGCTAAGGGCGCAAGTTCACCGCCCTTGCGTCCGGCGATGGTCGCCCCCATTTCCCGCAACGGCTTAACAATCCTCCCCATGGGACGGCGACGAATCGATTCGTCGCCGGTCAGTACCGAAAAAAAGTCCTGTCCCGCCAGCAGACCGGTCAAGAGACGAATACCTGTTCCGGAATTCCCGCAATCAATCGGTCCGCTCGATTCGGTCAGCCCCCAGAGTCCCTTGCCATAGACACGAAGCTCCTCGACCGATTCGTCGATGCGTATGCCAAGCGATTGGAATGCACGCATCGTATTGAGGCAATCTTCTCCTCGGCAATAGCGCGCAATCGTACTGACCCCACTCGCCAACGCTGTGAGGATGATGGCGCGATGGGTAATCGACTTATCGCCCGGCACAGAAATCGTTCCCTGTAAGGGGCGGCCTGGTGTGATCGTCAATGACGCCATAGATATGCTACGCGGAGACGGTCGGTTGCGTGGAAAGTTTCTCCCGCTCCTGCTTTGCTCGTTCGAGTTCTTTCTCGATGCCGGCGGCATCGCCTACTCGAATGAGCTGCTTCAATTGGCTCAGCGAGCGTTCATAGGCCTCAATGAACGTGACGACATTGTCGCGGTTCCAGAGGAATATGTCGCGCCACATTTCCGGCGAGCTCGCGGCAATCCTCGTGGTATCTCGCAAGCCGCCACCCGAATGGCATACCAAATCCAGCGAAGGAATGTGTTGATCGCGAATTTCAGCCAGGGCGTTGATCAAGGCATATGCCGCCACATGAGGCAAATGACTCACCGCTCCAAGAATCTTGTCATGCAGATGGGCATCCATCGTGAGCACCACTGAACCGGTTTCTTTCCACATCGTTCTGACGTGTTCAAGTGCCTGCGGATCTGTGGTCTTGGTCGGCGTCAGGATACAACGCGCGCCAACAAAGAGCTGATCCGATCCGGCCGCCACGCCCGTCTTTTCCTTGCCGGCAATGGGATGAGCCCCGACAAAATGGACACCACCCGGTATGGCTCGCTCAGCCTGCTCCACCAGCAGCCCTTTCACACTGCCGACATCGGTCACAATCGCGCCTTGTTTCAAGCAGGAGCCCCACTCTGTCAGATGTCGGTCATAGGTGTCGACCGGGGTGGCTAACACGACGAGATCGGCATCCCTCACTCCGTCTTTGGGATCAACGACATAGCGATCAATTGCGCCCAGTTCGACTGCGGTTTTCAAGTTTTCGACACGCCGCCCAACCCCGATGACCTTTGTCGCCAGTCCCTTTCGGCGAAGAATCATGCCGAGCGATCCGCCGATCAGCCCGACTCCAATAATGGTGACCTGACTAAAATGCAGCGCCATTCTTCAGACCGGCTTGGGGCCAAGCCTCAATCCGGTTTCCTTTCCTTCAAGCCCAATCTCTCTTGTTACAGTTCCCGACCGACCGCCACCGCGATCTTTCGCATATCCTGCATTAGTTCCTTGAACTTGCTCGGTTTAATGGATTCTTCACCGTCACACAATGCACATTCCGGGTTCGAATGGACTTCGATCAGAATGCCGTCTGCCCCCGCAGCCACAGCAGCTTTCGACATCGGCGCCACCAAATTCCACTTGCCGGTAGCGTGGCTGGGATCGACAATGACGGGCAAATGCGACAGCTCTTTTAATGTCGGGACCGCGGCGAGATCGAGCGTATTCCGATATTGTGTCTCGAAAGTTCTAATGCCTCGCTCGCATAACATGACGTTCTGATTCCCGCGGGACATGATATATTCCGCGGATAGAAGGAATTCCTTGATGGTAGCCGAAAGTCCCCGCTTCAACAGCACCGGCTTGTCGTAGGCTCCAACCTCCTTGAGGAGTTCAAAGTTCTGCATGTTGCGGGCACCAATCTGGATGATATCGGCTTTTTCAAGGAACAATTCGATGTCGCGTGTATCCAGAATCTCGCTGACGACCGGCAACCCGGTTTGCTTCTTTGCTTCGATCAGATAGTCTAATCCTTCACGCCCTAGCCCTTGAAAGGAATAGGGCGAAGTCCGTGGCTTGTAGGCGCCGCCGCGCAAAATATTCGCTCCGGCTGCCTTGACCTCGTGTGCAATACCAACTGTGATTTCGAGCCGTTCCACCGCACAGGGTCCCGCCATGATGACCAGCTTGTTGCCGCCGATCTTCACGCCGCTCACATCAATAGATGTGCCTTCACGTTTAAATTCCCGGCTGACAAGTTTCCAGGGGGCGAGAATCGGCAATACACTTTCGACGCCCGGTAAGGCCGTGAGCGGCTGGTTGTGCAGAATCCGATCGTCGCCAATGACTCCAATGATCGTCCGTTCCTGACCCGTCGATAGTTGCGACTTCAGTCCCAATTCGCGAAGCCGATCGATAATATGGTCGACTTCCCGTTCGCTTGCCTCTGGCTTTAAGACAATGATCATGTTGCCCTCATCATGCACTCAACGAAGATGGATGACCCGCTTGAGCGCAGCCAAGAATTCCCTGTTTTCTTCTTCCGTGCCGATGGTCACACGAACCATACGCCCCTCGATGTGGCGAACGATGATGCCCTCCCTCAGCAAAGCCTCAAATACCGTGCGACCGTCTCGCCCGACATCGACATAGACAAAATTCGCCTCGCTCGGGATCGGCGCAAACTCGAGCGCGGTCATTCCCTTGACCATCTGTTCCATTCCGGCTGCGTTGAACGCTCGACTCCGTGACACATGTTCGTCGTCGCTAAGAGCGGCGAGTGCAGCGCGCTGTGCCAGGCTGTTGGCGTTGAAGGGCGGCCGAACGCGGTTCAAGATATCGGTAATCTCCGCAGTCGCCACGCCATACCCGATTCGCAATCCAGCCAGGCCATAAATCTTGGAGAATGTCCGCAACACAATCACGTTCCGCCCCTGCTTCACATAGGCCATGGAGTCCGGAAACTGCTGGCTTCGAACATATTCAAAATAGGCTTCGTCGAACACCACGACGACATGGGCCGGCACGCGCGAGAGCAGACGTTCGACCTCATCCGCCGGCACCATCGTCCCGGTTGGATTGTTGGGGTTGCAGACGAAGAGGATCCTTGTCCGATCGGTAATCGCGTCCCCCATCGCCTGAAGATCATGCCGCCACTGCTTCAATGGAACGACAATTGGTTTTCCGTGTGCTGCGGTGACCTCCATTTTGTATATGACAAAGGTCTGATCGGCCATGACCGCTTCATCGCCCGGGGCTAACAACGTGCGGGCAAGTAGACCCAATATCTCATCTGACCCATTTCCGAGAATGACCTGATCCGGGGTCACCTTCCAGCGATCCGCCAGGGCTTCCCGCAGGCGAAAGGCGCCGCCGTCAGGATAGCGATGGAGCGTCGCGGTTCCCTCGCTCAAGGCGGCGAGCGCCTTCGGGGAGGAGCCCAACGGATTTTCATTGGACGCCAGCTTAATCACACGTGTGAGGCCCAGTTCCCGTTGGAGTTCTTCAATCGGTTTCCCAGGAACATAGGGACTCAATGAGGCGATATCTGGATGGACCTTCAGCGGCATGACATCAACTGTGGGCCGGATAGGACCCAAGCACTTTCATGAATAGACAACGGCCGGTGATTTCTTCGACGGCTTTCTTGACGCGGTCCTCCTCAATATGTCCTTCGACATCGACAAAGAAAATGTACTCCCAGGCTTTTCTTCTGGAAGGACGCGATTCAATCTTGGTCATGCTCAGGCCATGGGAAGCGAAAGGCCGGAGCAGATCGTACAGCGCGCCGACTTTGTCTTTTACTGAGAGCATTAACGAGGTCTTATCTTTTCCGGTACGCTCGGGAGGCTTTTGAGACAAGATGAGAAAGCGTGTCACATTGTTCATATTGTCCTCAATGCGGGTCTTGATGACCGTCAAGCCGTACAGCTGAGCCGCCAGCTCCGATGCAATAGCGGCCACCGAGGGGGTTTCCACGCAGAGTTCCGCTGCCCGTGCCGTGCTTGCCACCTCCGATACCGGCACATCGGGCAAGTTGGTTTCCAGCCAATTCCGGCATTGCGCTATGGCATGGGGATGCGAATGGATCTTCTTCACCTCGTCTATCACACCAGACTTCGACATCAAATGATGTGACACCTCCTGAAGGATTTCACCATAGATCAACAGATTAGAATCGATGAACATATCTAGGGTGTGATTCACCACACCTTCTGTCGTGTTCTCGATCGGGACCACGCCAAAATTGGCTCGCCCCCTCTCAACCTCACTAAACACATCCTTGATGCTATTGACCGGAATATATTGGGCAGACGACCCGAATTTCTGCATGCAGGCCATGTGAGTGAACGTCGCGCGTGGACCAAGATACGCCACTTTCTGAGGGCCCTCGAGCGAGAGGGAAGCGGACATGATTTCCCGATAGACCGGCCGAATCGCATCCGAGGGAAATGGCCCGGAGTTTTGTTGCACGAGACGCTCGATGATCGCGGCTTCTCGCGCTGACGTATGCAGATTGGCATCCGCATCCCGCTGTTTCTTGAGCTTGCCGATCTCAATGACACTCTTGGACCGTTCGTTGAGCAAGCGCAAAATTTCGTCATCAATGCGATCGATCGCGTTCCGGTACTCGGAAAAGTCTCCGGACATAGCTACCCCCCCCCTCTTTCCATCCCAGGGGGACAAGCACCCGTCCTGGGGCTGGAAGGCACAAGCTAAGCGAGAAATGATACAGGAACCATTCCGAGCAATGCAAGGAGAGCCTCGGTGTTTCACGATCTTGCGTGACAACACGTCTGTGCATCACTGCTATCAGAACGAGGTGACAGAAGCCCGGCACATCACGAGAAGAGAGGGGAAATCGGCCTTTTGAAATGATTGAACGCGAGCTGCGTGACCTGGCGGCCCCGGCCAGTTCGCTCGAGGAAACCGGCCTGAATCAGATAGGGCTCATGAACATCTTCGAGGGTTCCCCTGTCTTCATGAACTGCAGCCGCCAAGGATTCCACTCCAACCGGTCCTCCGGAGAACTTGTCGATAATAGTCAGAAGAATCTGACGGTCCATTTCATCAAACCCTGCCGTATCGACACCCAGCCATGCAAGCGCATCCTGAGCTACAGCCCGGCTCACTCGTCCTTCCGCCTTGACCTGGGCATAGTCTCGTACCCGTTTGATCAAACGGTTGACGATGCGAGGAGTTCCTCGGGCGCGACCGGCAATTTCTTGAGCTCCTTCAGAATCGATCGGGATCCCGAGCACGCCCGCTGAGCGTGTCACGATGGTCCGCAACTCCGCTGGAGAGTAGAATTCCAGACGGTGGACGAGACCGAACCGGTCCCGGAGTGGGGAGGTCAGAGCACCGGCCCTGGTGGTAGCTCCGACGAGTGTAAACCGAGGAAGATCTAATTTCACCGTTCTGGCTGCTGGGCCCTGACCAATCACGAGATCGAGCTGATAGTCCTCCATCGCCGGATACAGCGCTTCTTCGACAGAGGCAGGGAGGCGGTGAATTTCATCGATAAACAGGACGTCGTGCTCTTGAAGGTTCGTCAGAATGGCGGCTAAATCGCCCGCATGGGCCAACACGAGACCGGAGGTCGAGCGGAGCGAAGCTCCCATCTCACGAGCAATGATGTGGGCAATGGTCGTCTTTCCCAATCCCGGTGGACCATAAAAAATTGTGTGATCGAGCGATTCGTTCCGCTGTTTTGCCGCCTCGATACAGATCCGCAGCGATTCTTTCATCCGCTCCTGGCCGACATACTCCTCCAATGTTTGCGGACGCAGTACCGTTTCGATACTTCGCTCTTCGTCTGTGATTTGGGCGCTGACCACTCGCTCGACCATCGTAATGAAATCTCTTTCGCTCTAGCAGAATGCTGAAAAAGTCGATTTATGCACAAAATGCCGTTGGAATCTTCCAAATGGCGTCGATGGTGAATTAGTTTCAGGATGCTCAAAAAGGCCGTCCAGCAAGGCCGCAGTGAGCGAAGAGGCGAGGCGTACGCTTCGGTACGTTGAGCCTCTGAGCGACGCGAGAACGCCGCTGGCGGACTTTTTCAGCATCCTGCTAACACGAGGAGGATGGTTGTGGGAAAGACGCCTAACCTCGGGACAATCCCAGTGGTGGAACGCGCGAATCCCTGCGATCCTCCCAAAGAATCCGGCCTCCCGTGTGGCGTCTCTCAAGATCGAAGAGGAGATACCATGGCGATACTCTTGTGGCTGTTGGGAATTCCCGTCACGCTCGCGCTCGTGATGTGGCTGGTCGAGATTGTGCAATTTTGAGCCCCGAGGTCACGAGAAACCCGTCGCAGCCTTGTCCGAATCGATCAGGCGGATGTTGCGGTGAGAAAGGTTCATGCCCAAGTGGTTGGGGGAAAATAGGAGGCTCAAATGCCATACAAAAATGAACCGGAACCAAGCGGGACTGCCGTGTTGCCGGCAGCGACAGATTTGACGAAAGAGACCGAGGAACTGACGGGGTCCATCGGTCATACCATGCACTCCGCAGCGCAAACGATTCGCGGGGCCAAGAAAAGCACCGGCGCCGCGCTGGACACGATTGCGGATGGCATCGATCACTCAACAGACTATCTGAGCGAACAGGGAATCGCCGGTGTAGTTGAGGATCTGGAGACGCTGATCCGTCGACATCCATTTCAGACTTTGCTGATCGGATTGTCAGTAGGATACTTACTTTCCCGATCTCGGCAACGCTGAGGCGGACTATTGAACGGAATGCGGAATCGCGAGGAAGGGAATCATGGATAATCGCATTGCCCAAGACATCAACGATATCGTCCAGACCAGGATGGCGATTGCAGAAAAACTTGACGCGATCGAGCATCATGTCGAAACGACTATGCAGCACGCAAGAACAGTGATGACACAGGTTGCGGATAAGACGACCTCCTCTCTGCGTGAAACCATGCAGGCTACCAGGGAAGCTGTTGATCCACACGTTCACGCCTCACGGCACCCATGGATGTTCGTGGGCGGGGCGCTCGTTCTCGGCTATGCGGTCGGAACATTCTATCGCAATGGTTGGCGAACCACGAGAGGGGTGGTTCCCTATTACCCGCCTCGCGCGAAGGGTGCCGCGGTCATGCCCACGAATGACTCACCAACGTCCGAACAGGACCCCGGAGTGTATCCCTTTTATTCCCATTCAGACTCAAGCAGTACAACGGCGGAACATTCACGCGAGAATCGAGACCGGTCTGATCATCCGACAGTCTGGACTGAATTGGAACGAGCTTTCCAAGACGAACTCGGTATCGTTCGGACCAGCGCAATTCGATTCGGACGCGGCCTCTTGCGCGACATGGTCCGTCAAACCATTCCTCTTCTCGTGCACATGCTCGGCGACAATCGCCGTACACGCACCCCTCACGCAGATCGCGACCGATGACAGTGAGCGTGTGGTTGCGCCTTGTCTCTTCTTTGCTGCTCATCGCGATCGTTCAAAGCTGCAGTCAGCCGCAGCCTCATTCCCCCTGCACGACTCCGAATCCAGCCATTCAGGTCACGCCTCCTGAAAGTCTGTCTGGCATATTTGGGCAAGATGCCATTCAAGCTGCCATAGATTCTCTCGCACAACAGATTGCTCAACAAGAGAACATGTCCACTCGCTCTCTCGCCCGCATGGGGGCAGACATCGCGATCAACACCGCCCAGGCAAGAGGGAAACAGGTGAACGCTCAAGACAAGATCGCGATCGACACATATTTGCAGGAAGAAATGGTACCCATGATCAAGCAAAACCCCACGTGTGCCTTCAAGCTGAGCGCCCCACACAAGCCTGATATCGGTATCCAAGATGTGTATCTTGAAAGTATTGGAGACAAACCGATCGCAAAGGTCAAAATCGCCAATATTGGACAAGGAAAAACGTACTTCGTCCACGTGACTCTCTGGAACGTGATTGACGGAAAGAATCCCCTCAGCGGTCAGACGGAGATGGTCCTAGGTCCCGGACAATGGCGCAATGTCAGTAATCAGCAGGTAACCCTCCCGATGTCTGAGATTGGATCGGGCAAGAAGAGGCTTGCCCTCGTGATCCAGATCAGCTACGCACATGAAGCTGGAAGTAAGCCGGTCGTGTTTCAAGAAGAGTGGGGATATAATCCTTCGACTCACACCTTCATCTTGTCTTCAACACGCTCTATGTCGACTCATTCACGATCGACGCCGATTTCTTTTGACGCACCTTCTTCCTAGGCATGAGCGGCGTATCGTTTCCCGCCTTAACGACTGAATGGACGAGCACCATCTTATCGAGTGGGTTCTTGCCCGGCAGTTTCTTTGGCTGGGGTTTGAGTCTCGCCATAGCATGTATGTGCTCGACACTATGCCGTTGATCAGTGGGTGATCAATCATGCAGCGGCGGCCAAGGTGGCGTTTGAATGAATGAGCGTACGGTTGCGCAAAATCGTCTCATCCACGATATCGCCGCACTGGAGGCAACGGAGCACCCAAAAGGTACAGTGCCCGGTGTCGCTCTCAAGATCGATACACATTTCATGTTCCATGTATCCGTGACAACGGTTGCAGCTCGGCCGACTGCACGACCTTGTGGGCGCCCCCGCGGTGGTTGACATCATCGTGTTCATCAGACCCTCCTCTCGCTCATTCATTGACTGGGTGAAGGAATGCGTCAATCTCTACTGCACACCCGCACTGTACTATCGCGAGAAACGCTGCTTCCCTGGCTACCTCCCTAGTTTGACCCATCAATCACCCTGGCATGTGTTGGTTTCTCATAGCCTCATCACGTATGCAGTTGTATCGGCGCTCTCCGAGGATTGAAGATCGGAGCCAACTCCTTCGCACACTAGAAAGACTTTCCTAGGCGACAGTCACTGGGCACTTCTCTATCTGGATGGACGAACGTTGGAAACTCGAGACGTTCTGGTGAACCCGATGAGATTCTCATACACCCGCGTCCGATCGCTCATATGAATGCATGCCTACGTATAGAGGCGTCAGACTGAGCAATCTTCTTACGTAGTTCAACGCACAAGCGAGGAACCCACATGAGTCCGTCCCCTCTTGGTATCCCCCGTTTCATGTACCGCATCTGCCGTCCAAATGGACAGTGGGATGGGCTTCCTCAGTCCGACGAACTTACGGCCTCTTGTCAACATTAACTGGGGTCAATACTAACAATAATTAATATTTACAATAATTTGCATGTAACTAGGGATTCTCCTAGGGGAGAAAACGTGATGCGCGTAGTATCCTCCCCCGCGGCGGTGAAGAATTCTACGCGCCGGTACATGTACAATTGATAGGTTTTTCAACTGGCTTCTATACCAGTGTATGTATGGTCTGTGCTCTGTGCAGGAGGTTCGATCAGCAATCAAAGTATTTCAATTCTCCGCTAAAACAAGGATAGAGCCATGAGCGAAACGATCACCCCCCCTGCTCGCAAGAAATCACGGTCCGAAGCCGGACTGGACAATGGCACACCCTCCAAGCAGAAATCGTGGCGCGCTCCTACGAAGGACACCTCCGAAAATCGTTCACGTTTGATTCTTGCCACGATTGTCGCGTTCCGAGAAGGGGACTTCTCTGTGCGATTACCTTCGAATTGGACAGGGGTGGACGCGCAGATTGCAGAGGCGTTCAATCAGACCATCGCTCAAAAAGAGCACATCGTACATGAAGTCACGCGGCTGAGCACCACGGTAGGGAAAGAAGGACGGCTGAGGCAGCGCATGTCGTTGCCGGGAGCACTCGGCGCGTGGGCCGCGGAGGTCGACTCCATCAATACGCTCATCGACGATCTCGTGCGGCCTACGACGGAGATCGCCCGAACCATCGGCGCGGTGGCCAAAGGAGATCTTGAACGGTCGATGGATCTGGAAGTCGACGGCCGCTTACTCAAGGGTGAGTTCCTGCGCTCGGCGAAGCTCGTGAATACCATGATCGATCAACTTTCGGTCTTCACGTCGGAAGTCACGCGCGTCGCGCGCGAGGTCGGCACCGAGGGAAAACTCGGTGGCCAGGCGCGGGTCAAGGGAGTGTCCGGAGTGTGGAAAGAGCTCACCGACTCGGTCAACCAGATGGCGGGGAACCTGACCGCGCAAGTACGGAACATCGCCGACGTGACGATTGCCGTGGCAAATGGCGACCTCTCGAAGAAGATTACCGTCGATGTCCGCGGCGAAATTTTACAGCTCAAGGAGGCCATCAACACGATGGTCGATCAGCTCCGATCATTCGCCTCCGAAGTCACCAGAGTGGCGCGCGAAGTCGGCACAGACGGCCGACTCGGCGGTCAGGCGGTCGTACCGGGCGTGGCCGGCACCTGGAAGGATCTCACAGATTCGGTCAATGCCATGGCGACGAACCTCACCGCACAAGTACGGAACATCGCGACCGTCACGACTGCAGTGGCCCGGGGCGACCTTTCCCGGAAGATTACGGTCGATGTGAAAGGCGAAATTCTTGAACTCAAAGAAACCATCAACACCATGGTCGAGCAGCTTCGCGCCTTCGCCTCGGAAGTCACCCGGGTCGCGCGTGAGGTCGGCACCGAAGGCAAGCTCGGCGGTCAGGCGCAGGTGCCCGGCGTCGGCGGTACCTGGAAGGATCTCACCGACTCGGTCAACTCGATGGCGTCGAACCTCACCGGCCAAGTGCGCAACATCGCCGACGTGGCCACCGCCATCGCCAAGGGCGACCTCTCCTCGAAGATCACCGTCGAAGTCAAAGGCGAAATCCTCGAATTGAAGAACACCATAAATACGATGGTCGATCAGCTAAACGGCTTTGCGTCCGAAGTCACCCGGGTCGCGCGCGAGGTCGGCACCGAGGGCAAACTCGGCGGCCAGGCACAGGTAGGCGGTGTCGGCGGCACCTGGAAGGATCTCACCGACAATGTCAACTTCATGGCCTCGAACCTCACCGGCCAGGTCCGCAACATCGCCGACGTCGCCACCGCCATCGCCAAGGGCGACCTCTCCTCGAAGATCACCGTCGAGGTCAGGGGCGAAATCCTCACATTGAAAAACACGCTCAACACCATGGTCGATCAGCTCCGCTCCTTCGCCGGCGAGGTCAGCCGGGTCGCGCGCGAAGTCGGCACCGAGGGCAAGCTCGGCGGCCAGGCGCAGGTCCCCGGTGTGGCCGGCACCTGGAAGGATCTCACCGACAACGTCAACTCCATGGCCAACAATCTCACCGGCCAGGTCCGCAACATCGCCGACGTGACCACCGCTGTCGCCAACGGTGACCTCTCCAAAAAGATCACCGTCGATGTCCGCGGCGAAATTTTACAACTCAAAGAAACCATCAATACGATGGTCGAGCAACTCCGCTCCTTCGCCTCGGAGGTGACCCGCGTCGCGCGCGAAGTCGGCACCGAGGGCAAGCTCGGCGGCCAGGCACAGGTCCCCGGTGTGGCCGGCACCTGGAAGGATCTCACCGACAACGTCAACTCCATGGCCAACAATCTCACCGGCCAGGTCCGCAACATCGCCGAGGTCACCATTGCCGTCGCCAACGGCGACCTCTCTCGTAAAATTACTGTCGACGTCCGCGGCGAAATTTTACAACTCAAAGAAACCATCAACACGATGGTCGAGCAACTCCGCTCCTTCGCCTCGGAGGTGACCCGCGTCGCGCGCGAGGTCGGCACTGAGGGTCGGCTCGGCGTGCAAGCCGTAGTGCCCGGCGTGGCGGGCACGTGGAAGGACCTCACCGACTCGGTCAACACCATGGGCGCCAATCTGACCGCGCAGGTTCGTAACATTGCGGAGGTCACCACCGCCGTCGCGCGGGGCGATCTCAACCGCAAGATCACCGTCGATGTGAAGGGAGAGATTCTCGAGTTGAAGAACACGATCAACACGATGGTCGACCAACTCAACTCCTTTGCCGGCGAGGTTACCCGCGTGGCCCGCGAAGTCGGTACCGAGGGCAAGCTCGGCGGCCAGGCGCACGTGTCTGGCGTGGGCGGTACCTGGAAAGACCTGACCGATAACGTCAACTTCATGGCCTCCAATCTCACCGAACAGGTCCGTGGTATCGTGAAAGTCGTGACGGCCGTGGCCAACGGCAACCTGAGCCAACGACTCACCGTGCAGGCAAAAGGAGAAGTCGCCGCGCTCGCGGATACCATCAATAACATGACCGATACGCTCGCCACCTTCGCCGACCAGGTCACGAACGTGGCGCGCGAAGTCGGCGTCGATGGGCGGCTCGGCGGCCAGGCCAACGTCCCCGGCGCGGCCGGCACGTGGAAGGATCTCACCGGCAACGTCAACTTGCTGGCCGCCAACCTTACGACGCAGGTGCGCGCCATCGCCGAGGTCGCCACGGCCGTCACGAAGGGCGACCTCACCCGGTCCATTCAGGTGGAGACTCGAGGCGAGGTGGCCGAACTCAAGGACAACATCAACACGATGATTTCCAACCTGCGCGAGACCACCGAAAGCAATCGCGAGCAGGACTGGCTCAAAACCAATCTCGCCAAATTTACCGGCATGCTCCAGGGACAGCGCGAGCTGGACACGGTGGGTCGGATGCTCCTGTCCGAACTGACCTTCCTGGTGAATGCGCATCAGGGCACCATCTATCATCTCACCGAAACCGCGGATGCGCCGATGCTGAACCTGCTCTCGAGTTATGCGCACGGCGGGGACGAACCGCTCTTGGAAAAGATCCCGCTCGGGAAAGGCCTCGTCGGTCAATGTGCCATGGAGAAAAAGCGCATCCTGCTCAACGATGTGCCGCCCGATTTCCTCTCGATCTCGTCCAGTCTCGGCAATGCGAGGCAAGTGAGTATCATCGTATTGCCGGTCCTCTTCGAAGGCCAGACCAAGGCGGTCATCGAGTTGGCGACGATCCAGAGCTTTACTCCCGGATCTCTTGCATTCCTCGAGCTGCTCACCCAGAGCATCGGCGCAGTCTTCAACACCATCGAGGCGACGATGCGCACCGAAGGTCTGCTGACACAATCGCAGCAGCTGACCGTCGAGCTGCAGTCCCGACAATCGGAGCTTCAACAGACCAATGAAGAACTGGGTACGAAGGCCAAGCTGCTCGCGGAGCAGAATGCCGAGGTCGAACGCAAGAACGCCGAAGTCGAACAGGCTCGGCATGCGCTCGAGGAAAAAGCCGCCGAATTGGCGCTGACGTCGAAATACAAGTCCGAGTTCCTCGCAAACATGTCTCACGAGCTGCGTACGCCGCTCAATTCCATCCTCATTCTCAGTCAGCAGCTCGCCGGAAACACGGCCGGCAATCTCACGGACAAGCAGGTCGAGTTTTCCCGCAACATCAATTCATCCGGCTCCGACCTGCTCCACCTCATCAACGACATCCTGGATCTTTCGAAGATCGAATCCGGGACTGTGACCGTCGAGGTCGAGGAAATCTCCTTTGCCGGTCTGCGCGAGACCATCGACCGAAATTTCCGGCACGTGGCCGAAGCCAAGAACCTCCCGTTGCACATACAGTTTGCCGAAAATCTCCCGCGATTCATGTACACCGATCCGAAGCGGCTCCAGCAAATCCTCAAGAATCTTCTCTCCAACGCCGTGAAATTCACCGCTCACGGCCAGGTCGAAGTGCGTGTCGGTTTTGCGACACAGGGCTGGAGCCCCGATCATCCGGTGCTCAATACCACTCCGTATGTCCTGTCCTTTGCTGTCGAGGACACCGGTATCGGCGTTGCGCCGGAAAAGCAACGGCTCATCTTCGAGGCCTTTCAGCAAGCCGACGCCGGTACGTCCCGCAAGTACGGCGGGACCGGCCTCGGCCTTGCCATCAGTCGTGAGCTGGCCGTACTGCTCGGCGGTGAAATCAAGCTGTCGAGCGTGTTCGGGGAAGGCAGCACGTTCACCCTCTACCTACCGCTGCACTACTCCGGCCCCGACACCGAGAGAACCGCGTCGGCCGGTAGCGCGACATTGGAGACGGCGAGGTTGCTCACGGTGCACCTGCCGGTCGCACGTGAAGAGCACGTCGAGGACGATCGCAACCAGATCGAAGAGGGCGACCCCGTCTTGTTGATCTTCGAAGACGATCCGCACTACGCGCGAATCCTCCTGGGACTGGCCAGGGACAAGGGCTTCAAGGGCATCGTCGCCACCAAAGGCGCGCTGGGCCTTTCCCTCGCCCGGCAGTTCCACCCTGTGGCGATCTCGCTCGATATTGCACTCCCGGACATGCTCGGCTGGACGGTGCTCAATCAGCTGAAGCTCGATCCATCCACTCGTCACATTCCGGTCCAAATCATCACCGTGGTGGAGGAAGAACGCCATCATGGCCTTGCGCACGGGGCTTTTTCCTATCTTGTCAAGGAACCCACTACCGAGGGACTGAAAACAGCGTTCGATCGGATCAAAGACTTCACGGTCCCGCGCACCAAGCGGCTTCTGATCGTCGAGGACAATGACATTGAACGCCAGTCCATTGTGGAACTGCTCGGCTATACGGATATTGAGACGGTCGCCGTCGCGACCGGCCGTGAAGCGTTGGATGCCATGCTTGATAAATCATTCGACTGCGTCGTGCTCGACCTGCGCCTGCCCGATATGACAGGATTTGAATTGTTGGAGAGAATACACACGGAGCCGGTTCTGACGGACGTGCCTGTGGTCGTCTTCACCGGCAAGGAATTGACCGGCGAAGAGCACCTGCACCTCAAGGCGATGGCCAAGAGCATTGTACTCAAAGACGTGCAATCACCCGAACGGCTGCTGGATGAAACCGCCCTCTTCCTTCATCGCGTCGTCACTGAATTGCCGGAGGACAAACAACGGATGCTGGAACGGCTCCACGGCTCCAACGAAATCCTGCGCGGCCGAACGGTCCTCATAGTGGACGACGACGTACGCAACATCTTCGCCTTGACCTCCCTGCTCGAAAACCAGGAGATGGAGGTGGTGAGCGCGACCAATGGCCGTAATGCCATCGACATCATGCAGAACACTCCCGACCTGAGCATTGTCCTCATGGACATCATGATGCCGGAAATGGACGGGTACGAAACGATGCGTGAAATCCGCAAAGCTCTGGAATTCCGCACCATTCCGATTCTCGCCCTCACGGCAAAAGCGATGAAAGGGGATCGCGAGAAGTGTCTCAACGCCGGCGCGAGCGATTATATCGCCAAACCGGTCAATACGGACCAACTCCTGTCGTTGATGCGAGTATGGCTTTTCAGGTGAAGGAGATGGAGACATACGGAGGAGGGTCACCCATGAACATTGACACCGACTTCTCATCGACGGACGACCGGGTGCAAGGCTTGCCATCCCGGCGTCGATCTGTTGCCGACGCTCCGGATCCGGACTTTCATGGCGGCCCCATCAATATCCTGATCGTAGATGATGAGCCGAAAAATCTTACTGTACTCGAAACGATCCTCGACAACCCTGACTACCGGCTGATCCGGGCGGAATCAGCCGACCATGCATTGCGTGCGCTTATCGTGGAGGAATTCGCCCTACTCATCCTGGACATCCGTATGCCCGGCATGACCGGCTTCGAACTGGCCGACATGATCAAGAAGCGGAGGAAAACGGCCCAGGTGCCGATCATCTTCCTCACCGCCTATTATCTCGAAGACCAACACGTCATCGAGGGGTACGAGACCGGTGCGGTGGACTATCTCCTGAAGCCGGTCAACCCGATGATCCTCCGCTCGAAAGTTGCTGCCTTTGCGAAATTGCACAGGAAGAACCGCGCCCTGCTTGCCGAAGTGAACGAGCGCCGCCGGGCCGAGGAGCAACTGCACGAACTGAACGAAACGCTCGAGCAGCGTGTCACCGAGCGCACGAGCGCATTGCAGAAAACCAGCGCCGCTCTGCACGAGACGGCAGAACAATATCGCTCTCTCTTCGAGGGCAGCCTCGACGCGATCTTTTTCCTTGGAGCGGACGAATGTTTCAAGGCGGCCAATCCCGCTGCACTCCGGTTCTTTGCTCAGCCGCTCGAGGAGCTGAACAACATCAACTTTTTGAATCTCTGTACTCCCGGTCAGCGTGATCTTATGAGAAATGCCTTCCAGACCGCCTTTCAGCGCCGGGGGTTCACGATTGATACCGCCGTCACTGTCGCAGGCGAGCGCCGTGATCTGTTCATCAGCGGCGCACCGTCGATCCATGACGGAGAAGTGGTCGGTATCTCCTGCATCGCGCGAGATATCACCGACCGTATTCTAACCGAGAAAGCACTGCGGCTTAGCGAAAGCCGTTACCGTGAGCTTATCGAGGCCCTTCCCGCTGCCGTCTATACGACCGACCGGCAGGGCCGCATCTTGCTCTACAACCAGGCTGCCGTCGCCTTGTGGGGACAGGAGCCGGCGGTCGGAAAGGATGTATGGTGCGGATCGTGGAAGATCTATCAACCGGACGGTACGCTGCTTCCGTTGGACGAATGTCCAATGGCTGTCGCCGTACGTGAAGGCCGGGCGATTCGAGGTGTAGAAATCGTCATCGAACGGCCCGACCGCACGAGACGCCATGTGCTGCCGCATCCGGAACCGATCTTCGCCGACGGACTCGTTGTCGGCGCCATCAACATGCTGCTAGACATCACAGACCGAAAGAAGAGCGAGAAGGCAGTGGCCCGTTTGGCCGCCATCGTGACGTCGTCGGACGACGCGGTCGTCGGAAAGGATCTGCGCGGCATCGTCACAAGTTGGAACGGGGCAGCGGAACGGCTGTTCGGATATACGGCAGAAGAAATGATTGGACAATCCGTGCTCCGGATCATTCCACCGGAGCGGCAAGACGAAGAAACATCCATTCTCAGCCAGATCGCACGGGGCGAGGCAATCAAGAATTATGAAACGATCCGGCGCTGCAAAGATGGAACTGAATTGACCGTTTCGCTGACTGTGTCACCCATGCTCGCCGAAGGAAAGATCATCGGAGCGTCAAAAATCGTACGAGATATCACCGAGCGCAAGCGGATCGAAGCAGCGTTACGGGAAAATGAGGAACGGTTTCGCATGTTGGCCGACAATATGTCCCAGCTCGCCTGGACGTGCGATCTGCTGGGCAACGTCACGTGGTACAACAAGCGCTGGCTTGAGTATACGGGCCTGACGTTTGAAGACATGAAGGGCTGGGACTGGACGAAGGTTCAGCACCCTGACCACGTCGATCGCGTGGTCGCGCGTCTCCGGCGTTCGGGAGACGACGGCGAGATCTGGGAAGATACCTTTCCGCTGCGCGGCCGTGATGGAACCTACCGCTGGTTTCTCTCTCGAGCGCTGCCCATTCGGGATGCAGAGGGTCGAATCGTTCGGTGGTTCGGCACTAACACGGACATCACGGAGCTGCGCGAGATTCAAGCTGCGTTGCGAGTAAACGAGGAACAGCTGAGGAAACAAGCGCAGGCGCTGGCCGATGCCAACAAGGAGCTGGAAAAATTTTCCTATTCGGTCTCGCACGACTTGCGGGCGCCGTTGCGCACCATCGACGCATTCAGTCGCATCTTGGAGGAAGATCATGCCGAGCCCATGGACGACAAGGCGCGCCGTTGTATCTCCATCGTCAGGAAGGCGGTCGGCCAGGCCGGTGAACTGATCGACGATTTGCTTGAGCTCTCCAAGCTCGGCCGTCAGGGCATGACGATCAACCCGGTCGCGATGGGAGAGTTGGCGCGGGAGGCGGCGGATGACCTGAAGATCATGCAGGAAGGGCGAACAATCGATTTGAGCATCGGAAATTTGCCTCCTTGCCAGGGAGACCGGCGGTTCCTCAAACTCGTCTGGACCAATTTGCTTACCAACGCCTTTAAGTACAGCAAGAATCGGAGCCAAAGCAGGATCGAAATCGGGTGGATGCCGGACGACACGAATGACCGGATGGTCATCTACTACGTCAAGGACAACGGTGTCGGTTTTAACATGAAATATGCGCACAAGTTGTTCGGCGTATTTCAACGCTTGCATAGGCAAGAGGATTTCGACGGCACCGGAGTAGGATTGGCCGTGGTGCAGCGCATCGTCCAACGCCATGAAGGGAGAGTATGGGCCGAAGGTAAAGTAGACGAAGGCGCCACATTCTTTTTTTCCATACGAAAGGCCGACACATGACGACCGAGATGGAGATTTTATTGGTCGAAGACAATCCCCAGGATGTGGAAATCACGTTGCGCGCGTTCCGTAAACATAGTTTCGCGGATAAGGTTCACGTCGTCCGGGACGGCGAAGAGGCGCTGGAATGCCTCTTCAGCACAGCGAATGACGCCGGGATTTCTGCGTGCTCGAACACCAGATTGATTCTACTCGACCTCAAATTGCCGAAGGTCGACGGCATCGAGGTCTTGCAGCGGTGTAAATCGGATTCGCGCACCAAGCACATTCCTGTCGTCGTGCTCACGTCTTCAAGGGAAGACCGGGACCTGACCGAGACGTACAATCTCGGCGTGAACAGCTATATCGTCAAGCCGCTCGACTTTTCTCAATTCGCCGAGGCGGTTCGCCAACTGGGTGTGTATTGGATCATCTTGAATCGAATGCCGTCGGAAATTTCTTCGGGGAGAGAACCGGAACTATCGTCGTGAATATGTGAAGAACGGAGACGTGAGCCCATGTCCGACTTGCGCGTGTTAATCGTCGAGGACGATCAGTTGGATGCTGAATTGGTCGTCCGTGAACTGCAGAAAAGCGGCTACGCCCCTGAGTGGCGGCGAGTCGATACGTCCACGGAGTTCATGAACAGCCTCGCCAATAGTCCGCCGGACGTCATAATATCGGACCATGTGATGCCGGAGTTTAGTTCGGCGGAAGCGTTACAATGTATTCACGATAGCCGATTGACGGTTCCCTTCATCGTCGTATCGCACGCCATAGGAGACGAGGAAGCGGTGGGGCTGCTCCACAATGGCGCGGCCGACTATATCCTGAAGGATCGGATGGGCCGATTAGGCGAGGCGGTGCGCCATGCATTGGAAAAACAGCAATTGCGCGCACAATTCGAGGAATCGCAGCACAATTTGGAAGTCCTCAACCAAGAGCTGGAGCAGCGGATCGGTGAGAGAACCACCGCACTCGAAGTTGCGAACGGCAGGTTGGCCGGCGAACTCTCCGAACGTAGGGAAATCGAAGAACAACTTCGTCAATTGACCGGCACCCTCGAAGAGCGGGTCAAGGAACGAACGCAGCAGTTGTCAAATTCTTACACCAGACTCCGCGCCCTCGCAACGGACCTCACGATCGCTGAGCAGACGGAGCGGCGCAGGCTTGCCACAGAGCTACACGATTATCTCGCTCAGATACTCGTCGTGGCCCGCATGAAAGTGGCTCAGCTGATGGGGCAGGATCACAATCCGGAAGCGCAGCAGACGCTGCAGAGTGTTGATCAGTTGCTGCACCAATCGCTCGACTACACCAGATCGCTTGTCTCCGAACTGACACCGCAGGCTCTCTACGAGAGTGGATTGGGCACAGCAATCAAGTGGCTGGCTGATCAGATGCGGCGGGAGCAGGTACTGAATGTCGAGACTGCCGTCGACGCATCCGACCTGGCTTTGCCCGAAGCGGATGCGGTGCTGCTGTTCCACTCGATACGGGAATTACTGTTCAACGTACTCAAACACGGAAAAACCAATCGCGCAGCCGTCTCGATGCAGCACGCTCAAAATGTATTATCCATCACGGTCTCGGATCAGGGGTGCGGATTCGATGTTGCTCGATTGAGCAACGATCATTCCAATCGATTCGGGCTGCTGAGTATTCGGGAACGAATGACGGCGCTCGGCGGAAGGTTCGATCTGCAATCGGCGCCGGGGAAGGGAACAGTGGCCTCGCTCTACTTGCCGGTCACAGTCTCCAACGAACGCTTCGACGCCGATACGAAAGCTCCGATACCCTTAGGAGCCGCGACGCCCTCGCCAACTCTCACGTCGAACTTGAGGTCCTCTGCTCCCGGCAAGGCTGATGGGATGGCTCCGGTCCGGGTCTTGATTGTCGACGATCACCAAATGGTGCGAGAGGGCTTGTGCAGTATTCTCGAGCAGTATGCGGACTTACTGGTGGTCGGAGAGGCGTCTACTGGAGAGGAAGCGCTTCAACTGGCCGGGACCCTCACGCCCCATCTCATCATTATGGACATGCAGATGCCGGGTTGGAATGGAGATGAAACAACCAGAAGGGTGTTGAAAAAGCATCCCGAGATTATTGTCATTGGGCTTTCCATTCATACAGACCCGCACATTTCCGATTCCATGTTGGCTGCCGGAGCAGCCGGGTTCTTGCCGAAAGAAACGATCGGAAGCGAGCTCTATCCATTGATTCAAACGGTGGTCCGTCGTTTGAAGTCCTCTTCCTCCAATAACCTTTCTTTCTCCGTCTAGCCACTCCGGCCGGATAGCCCTATCGCGCCGCGGGTCCGCATCTCAAGCAGAATCGGTGTCGCCGCAACACACCGGTAGACGTCGAACGCCTCGTCTGCTAGGCAGGGGGACGCTTACCCATGACAAAACTGACGATGGCGACAATGACGAATATGACAAACAGGACGTAGGCGATATATGTCGCCGTACCGGCCACTCCGCTCACTCCCAGTAGGGCTGCAATTAACCCGATGACAAGAAACGTTATAGACCAGTGCAGCATGATAGCACCTCTGTGTGGAGAAATTGGCAAACGAGAGCCGACGAGGTTTTGCCAAGACTGCTCGGACGTATTCGCCGCGCATCTCCGGCAAGACAGCAGCTCCAACACGCCCACAGGGACTCATATACTGACAGGGGAACCTTCATCTCACCTCGTCACGTCAGCTAGAAATGGAAGTTGAGGCCTGCGGTGATCATGTGTCCATTGTCGTTAAAATCTTTATCTTGGATGTTCTGATCTCTAGACCGGACATCCTCCAACCAGATATATCGGTATGTACTATCGACAGAAATATGTTTGTTGAAGAAAAACTGTAGCCCTCCCCCGGCATGGAGACCAAATCGATTTTGCGTATCATCAAAGTTGCCGGGCCCATTGACGCTGGTGTAATACCACCCGCCACCACCGAGTAGAAAAGGGGCTAATCTGGTATGACCCAACGGGTAGATCAACGCGGAAAACTGCACCGGATACGTATGAATAGTCGTTCCCGCCGTCTCCTGTTTCCGATAATCGGCTGATCCTTCGAAAGACAAATATTTGAATGGATTGAGCCGGACCTGCGCGCCACCGAACCACCGCGATTCCGTGTCCGCAGGATCGTAGTACGCCGCCCGTCCTCCAATCGAAAACAATCCAATATCCATCTGCTGAAACAGCTCGTTATCCGCAGCAGCGACTTGCCGCGTGAACATAGCGGATAGACCCGACACAGCTATGACGAGCGCGCAGATTGCCAACGTGCCCTTCATGTCGAACCTCCCTGGAATATACGGTTGGATCATGACTTCTTGGACGTCCTGCTTTCTTCGAACCAATCATCGACCCATTTTTTCACTTCATCTTTTCGGTCCCCATAACGTTCCTGAATTTTTCCCTCGAGCTTGTCGGTGCGTCCCTCGATATAGAGGAGGTCGTCGTCGGTGAAATTCCCCCATTTCTTTTTCAATTCCCCCTTGAACTGTTTCCATTTGCCTTTGAATTGGTCCTCGTTGAGGACCATGATGAATGATGGGGCCTCTGAGCCTGAGATCGAGAATTCTTTTTGGTTCCAGGCGAAAGAGGATAGGGGGAACGCGATGGTAGCCGTCACACTCAACCCTACCGTCATCATCACGACCCTGGTGATATTCTTCATGACATTTCCTTTTGATTACTGAACGTCCGGCTGAATGCTCGCTCTCTCCCAAACACTCCGGAAAAAGGAACGGCACAATTGTCGATCTACTTACGCCCCGTTGGGGCGGCCGGATCCTGTGTTTGAGAGGACTGGTACCATTCATCCGCCCAGCGACTGATCTCGTCTTTTCGGTCGGCATATCGTTTCTGGATCGCTCCCTTGAACTTCTCATAATCCCCTTCGATCATCATGAGATCATCGTCCGTAAACGCACCCCACTGTTTCTTGAGCTCTCCTTTGAACTGACTCCATTGTCCTTTGAAGTGATCGGTATTCATGCTTGCGTTCCTCCTTTGTGAAATGCGTGAATGAGTTTCCGTTTACCTTCCGCCAACACCCGGATCCCCGTCGATAGCTCGTGGCCGAGTGTCTTAATGTTGGTATACCGCGCCCACGGGTTGGAGTGGACTGGCTTGTCCCCTAGTTCCTTGCGAAGGCAACCCGAGTCTACTATTCAGGAGTATTCCTTGATTGTTTGGAATGTTACGAACGGTCGATGTACGGACACATGTTGAGGAATCCCCACAATGCAGGACAGCTGGAGGAGTGTGTGTGCCTGCGTTCGCAGGTTGTGCCGATAGGTCTGCAGCTAGTACATCAACCGATGTCCGGTAGGATCATCATCGCTACCCCCTCGTCACGTGGACGCGTCGGTCGCGCAGATTCATCGAGTCCCGATGTGTTTTTCAAATCCGGGAAGGATCGCCTTGAAGAAGGCGTTTTTCACCAGATTGATGACGGTCTGCCATGTGCTGGTTTGAGGATCTTCCAAGGGACCGACGACATCTGTCCGCGTAGCAACTTCATCCCGGGGGGTGTTTTCAAGCAACTTCGCGACCCCTCCGACTAGACCTTCATAGAGTTTGCGAAACAGGGTTTTCTCTCGATCCTGCCGCGTATCGTATACCTTCATGTCCCGAAAGAGCGGCTTCATATAGCCCTCGACCCCGCCGTTCTTGACCTTCAACTCTGAGTAAAGTGAAAACGCACCGGCAGTGACGTCAAAGTTTCCGTAGGCACGCAACAGATCATTCATCGCGTGCATCTGCGTTCTTTCAATCTTGGCGTGCAGATCGAAGTCCGGCGACTTCTTTTCTGGTCGAAACGTCCCGCTGATGACAGTGTCCCCGGTGCCCATGAATTTTCCTGTCAGCGTCACGATGCTGCTACCTTGACTCAGATGATTGCTCAAGTTCTCGATCCGGAGTTCGCCGTTGGTTACAAACACCCGGTATGGCGGCTGAGCCGCATGGTTGACAAACCCGAACTCACTGTTTTTTATCACGCCATGATCGATTCGAATCAGCGTCTCCGGCTTGTTCTGGAGCCGTTGCGCAGTCTTCACGGTCGCGTGTCCCACACGTGCTTCCGTGGCAACCGTCTCGGGGGTGTGAACATAATCCACGCGGGCATCTTCAATCGACATCCTATTCACGGTCGCTGTTGTCTCGCCTTCGGCGGTGTATTCCAGCCGCCCGTCTGCCGACAGGGTCCCTCCCCGCACCTGCACATGGTAACGTCCTGTGACGGGAAGCAACGGCTCAAGGCTGACGTGCTGCAGGACCATATCGGCATGAATTCCAATGTGTGGATGGGCAAGGAAATTGGCATGGCCTTTGATCTGAATTTGTCCCGAATCGAAGAGAGTGCCCTCAAGGTCGAGGTCGGATGGGTAGGAATCATTGGGAGACCGGATGTTACGGATGTTTCCTGCAAGAAGGTTGAGATGCGTCACACGCAGGGGTTTGGCCGGGTCCTGATCTACATACGTGATGTCGGCATCTTCAATTTTGAACTCGTTGATCAGGATAGGATAAAACGCATAAATGGCCTCTCGCCATCCTCTCTTATGAATCGGCATGTCCTCGTGTATTTCCTGCTTCGCTTGCGGCAGGGTGATATGGAAGGTCGGGCGGCTGATCAGATAGTCGCTGACCAGTACCACCGACAACAAGTGTTGCCACTGGATGCTGAGTCGCCACCGGGGAATTGTCGCGATGGGAGGATCGGGATGGTCGAGCTGAGTCATGGTCATCTCTCGGATCTCGAGAGACAGAAGCGGGGACAGTGTGGCCCCGGCGACCGTAAACCGGTAGCCCGCCACGTGTGCGTTGAGTGTACGTTCGATAAATTTCGGCAATGCCCGATTGACAATCCACAGGCTGACCATGGCCGGCAGGAGAACGACAACAACCGTCAGCGTCAACCATTTGAAAAGCCGTGTGATGCTGCCGGATCGGGAAGGCCGCTCCGGCAATGAGAATGTATCCGAATCCATTCCATTGGTAGAGGGATTGGCTGCCCGGTGATCCGCTGGCCTCGTGCGTTTCGACTTGACGGGAGAACCATTCATCGCATACCCGATGCTCGTCGATTACCTCTCGCGGATGGATGGATGGCAATTGGCAATGTGTTCTGTCCCGTTTTTATTCTGGATCCGTGAGAACTCGCATAGACAGCCGTGAATTCCGCGCCGAACAGGAAGATTTGAGCGGCATAATAGACCCATAAGAGGATCACAATGAGCGAGCCGGCCGCACCATAGACCGACCCCACCTCGCTCTTACCCAGATACAAACCGATCAAAAGTTTCCCGATCGTGAAGAGGAGGGATGTCATCCCTGCGCCAATCCATACATCGCTCCATTTGATGGATACGTCGGGGAGAATCTTGTAGATCATTGCGAACAACAGGGTGATCACTCCGAATGAAACCACAATATTCATCAGCTCTATGAGGAATTCAGGGCCAGGGAGAAAGGATTCAAGTCTGTGACCGAGCACGGCTAATCCGGCACTCAGTATCAGGGAAACCAGCAGTAAAAAACCGCTTCCCAACACCGTCAGAAATGAGAGAAACCTGCTTTTCAGGATCTGAATGATCCCCGATTTTTGCTTGGTCTCCACCCCCCAAATGATATTCAAGGATTCTTGGACTTGCGCAAATACGCCGGTCGCGCCGAGGAAGAGTGTGACACCGGCAATACTGGCCGCGATGACGCCGTTCGAGGGTTTACGGATATTTTCGAGTATGTCTTGAATGGTTTTCGCACTGTCTTCCCCGACGAGATCTCGAATCTGCCCAATGATTTGGCCTTGCGCCGCTTCTTGCCCAAAGACCAACCCGGCGATCGCGATCGCGATCAACAACAGTGGCGCCAGGGAGAAAACTGTGTAGAATGCCACCGCAGCTCCCAAACCCTGGGCATGATCATCAGACCATTTAAAGAAGGTTGCCTTCAGGAGTTGCCACATGACCTTGAGATTCACCTGATCCCCCGTGCTCCGATTACTTCACGATCAGGCCATACGAGTTCATTCTTCCAATTGCTCGACAACTGAAGTTCCGTCACAGCCGTCTCTCCGATGCCGCGCGTCACCACATCGTGATGCTCTTCCACTGTACTGACTATGCCGTAGCTGTAGGAGGGATATAACTGGCTTGGCCCCTAGTGCTCCGTAGAGGAATTCTCAATCACAGTTCGGCGAGTGATAAGACCGCAGTAGGGGACCTCGGTCATGAAAGGGTGCGCTCTTCGGTTGGTGAACAAGCCGGTGCTGCACATGGCGAGTTCGTGAAAGTCCGTCGCGAGCTTCGATTGATGACTTGGACACTCATTTCCACGATCGGCGTTTCACTGAACCGGAAGTGCGTGACATTCCGCCTTATCGAAAGAGGCCGATGGCCCACAGGACGACAAGCACGGTGAATGGAACTCCCAACAACCAGAGAATAAATGCCTTTCCCATGATGCGTTTCCTTTCTCATGAACGAGCACGATTGCCGACAGGCTCTTGCGAGCCCAACCCCTTGAGGAGGCTGACCAGATCTTCTGCATGCTCTTCTTCCTGTTCAAGAATCCGCTCTAAGATTTTACGAGTCGTCGAATCATCGGCGCCGACATAGTCAACCATCTCCCGATAGCTGTCGATCGCGACCCGCTCGGCGATCAGGTCTTCTGTAATCATATCCACCAATGACGTGCCTTCGACGTATTCCGAGTGGCTACGGCCCAGAAGCCCTTCCGGAGACAGATTCGGCTCTCCGCCAAGTTGGACGATGCGTTCGGCTAATTGATCGGCATGGGCTTGTTCCTCTGTCGCATGTTGGAGAAATTCATCCTTGACACTGAGAGAATTGATGCCTGTGGCCATGAAGTAGTGGCGCTTATAGCGAAGCACGCACACAATCTCTGTGGCGAGGGCGTCGTTCAACAGTGTAATCACCGTATCCACTTTGGCTTTGTAGCCCGCTGTGACAGCCCCGCCCTCAATCCCTTGCCGTGCCCTGGCCCGAAGCGTCTTCACATCGGTCAAACCGATGGCTTCTTGCACGATGCCTTCCTGTTGGGAACTGCGAGACGCTGCTGTAGATTGCCCCGTCGTCGATGAAGTTCCTTTCACAATTTCCTCCTTTTGGGGCGTGCCCCAGTGTCTATTCTGTGAATGTGGTTACCAGTCGGCCGAAGCGTGCCGTTTTCTACCTCAAGCTGCTTTCACCAATGCCGACGCGCCGAGTTGCAGCCGCTTCTCTACTGTCTTCCAATCGATGTTCGCGAAGAATGCCTCGATGTAGGACGCTTTTTCTGCAGGCTTATAATCAAGGAGATACGCGTGCTCCCACACATCCATGACAAGGAGCGGAATGAATCCGGCCACATGTCCATGTTCGTGGAGACTGACCCAGTGGTTGGAGAGCCGGCCATAGCGGGGATCCAAATAACAAATAGCCCAACCCACTCCTCGCATCCCTCCCACGCTGGAAAAGTCCAATTTCCACATGTCATAGCTGCCGAAACTATCTTCCGCAGCCTTCACAAAACCGGATCCTCGGTCAGGCTTCTTGGTTCCGCCTTTCTGCAGATTCTCAAAGTAATACTCATGTAAGACCATCCCGTTGTATTCAAACCCCAATCGTCGTGTCAGTTCCGAATAGGCCGGCATTTCCTCGTGATCAACGGATCCATCCTTAAGCATCTCACCAATCTGAGCCGTCAGCTGATTCGCGCCCTTGACGTATCCTTCGTAGAGCTTGATGTGCATCTCAAGCGTCCGGTCAGATATCCCGATCAGTCCATGTAAATCGAACGGTTTGACATCGTAGGCATCTCCTTTTTTCACGTCCAACCTCCTTGTGTTTCTTCGGTCTATTCTCGTGGGTATGTCCTTTTCTCCGTATTCGATCGGTCTCCGTGGAGTGGTTCAACCTCGTGCCGAGGACTCAGTTGATGAATCTTGATGCCCGCATAAAAAACGTCTTTGATGGGACCATCGACGTGTGCCATGGGTCCCCGGGATTGTGGAGCCAGGCATACAGTTGGTGTCATGTCACTGAACGGCGTCCGTTCCTCGAATCGATAGAGCATGATTCTTATCATTGACATTCGCCTCTATCTGATCGCCCTTCTTGATCTCTCCCTTCATCTTGGTCGTTTTATCCGTATGCAACCGGACTTCCTTCCCGTCCTTCCCCTTGACGAAATAGTTCGCGTTTTCAACACGTGTCAGTTCACCCTTCACCGTCTTGGAGCCTTCTGCGCTGCTACGTTCTGACGTAACGTTACTTTGGTGATCATCATCAGATTGATAACCTTGCCGATCGGACGTCGAGTCGGTTTTCATCACGTCTGAGGGTGAGGGCGGATGTTCGGCCTGTGCAGCATTCGACCCCAGGCATAGCAAGAAGCTACACGACAGGGCGCCGACGACTTTAGGAATCGATACCATGGAAGCCTCCTCGGTTAGATAAAATAAATAGGATAAATAGGCGAATGAATAAGCACTGCAACACCTTATATTTGTACACTCCTTGAGGAGTTCTCTGACCTATGATCTCTCCTAGTTTTTCGCAAAGAATCCCTGAGCCGGAGATAAGAAGAGAACGAAAATACCTGCGTGGCCACTCATCGAACCGGAGGCGTATTCGGTGGCGCGGGAGAACTCCCGGGCGTGGTGTCCGTAGCCGGAGGAGCTGTTTCAGGGTCAATGGCCATTTTGGGATCGACTTTCGGAGGGACGACTGCCGAACGAGGATCAGGTACAGTCTGAGGGCGTCGTTCAATGCCTGGGTCGATACGTGAAGGCGGCGGCGTGCTCGGTGCTTGCGGGGTTTCAGAGGGAGATTTCCCGGGAGGAGAGGGTGCGGGAGCGACATCCGCCGACCAGGCTATGGAGAGCCACCCGGTCAATACACACGGTACAAGCAGGAGGAAGATCATTCCGTCCTCCTCACGATGCCTGAAAAAGTCCCGTTGAAATCCTTGACTGGAAGAGCGTGCAAATCACGGGCACGCATCATCTCGTGAACATCGACCAGCAGGTCGTTCTCATCGCAGAAGCCCGGATCGGTCATGACCTTGTGAACGGGTTCTGACCGGGGTGCGTTTGCCAGAGCAATATCTCGGTCGGAGAGAATCCCGACCAGCGTTCTATCTTGACAGATGAGAACGGCGCCAACGCCCAATGATTTCATCAGCCGCACCGCTTCCTCGATCTCGGTCGATGGAGTGACCGTATATACCGACCGGCTCATGGCATCTTTCACGCGGGTTAACTCTTCAGGAAGGACTCCCAATTGCTCTGCTTCCGTCGATTCAAGATAGATCCCCGAGCGTTTCCGTCTCTGTGGACGGGCGATGTTCGAACGTTTTGACGGCATGATATTCATGTTCCCTGGCAGTCTCCTCTTCTCGATCTTGCCCATCGCACAATCCCGCTTTTTCCCTATGCCAAGAAATACGCCAATCCTCTCATCACCCATGATGCGCTCATAGCTTAACGGTGATGCGATCATGCACAACACTGGAAGAATCCCTAGGTTCGATTGAATGATCTTGTGCTGCGATGAGCGAGATTGATTGAGGGAAAAATCGGCGGTCATAACAACGATGAGTGGAAGGGATGTCAGTAATAGAGGTGGACGCCGATTCCAAACCATTCGGTGTTCTGAGAATAAAATTGGCCATTGGGCGAAGGGCCGCCGAAATATTCGGCCAGTACCTGTACTTTTCGATCTCCGATCCTCGCATTCTCGAATTGAAGTCCGGCCTTGACGGAGCTGGCAATTTTCCAGTTACTTCCTTCTCTCGCTTGAAAATCGGAGTAGGCCACCGGACGAATCTTACCATCCAAGAATGTCCATGGGCTGGTGAGTTCGGCTCCCCCTTGACTCGTGCCTCCTTGTAACTCTTTTGGTTCTGCGTTTGCGACCATACCCCCGCCTCCGTAGATTCTGAACCATGAGGTCAATTCATAGGATATTTTCAGATCTACCTCTTCGTAACTCACATTGACTCGATCGACCGGGACCCGACTGTTGAGAATGAATTCATCACCAAGGTGCGAACTCTGGTGGTGGACACGGATGAAGCCTGAGAATGGCCCTGTCCTGTAGCTCGTGAGCAATCCGGCAGTATAGTCGGCGTTGACGAGATCGTTCGATCCTGCATTCATATCGAATATACTGAACACGCCGGCCTGAAGCGCAACTTCCCATTGACCTCCCAACGGAGCCGCATTTCGATAGAGCGCAAACGTTTCACCAAAGTTGGCCGAGCCGGAATGGCTCGGCTCTTGGCCGTATGAGAGATGGCGAGACGCGACTGAAAAATGTGGCCACCGTGGGTCGGCATGAAAAGGAGCTACGAGCAGACCGCGCGGAAGGAATTTTGACTCGGGCTTAGGCAGTTCTTTCTGAACCGCCGCTTGTGAAGGAACCGGTGGGACCGTTGGGAGAGTCACGCCCCCCTGAACGTCCACGCGCACAACACCCGGGATTGTTTCGAGTGCCGCAATAACCTTTTGCCGGTCCACTTGACCAAGCGAGCTGTCGGCGACAACCACCACCCCCCTCTGCACCTGTAATACCGCATTCGCTATATTAAATTCGTGTTCGAGCACAGCGACTGCATACCCGGCAATGTAGGCATCATCGGCTGCGATCGCTCTCGACATGACACCCTGCACGAGACAGAGTACAAAGACCACCACACTCAAAGCGATGTCTACGGTGCTGATCCATTTCCGCCGCGCATCTTTCATTCCATGCATAAAATGTCAGTACTGATTACGATCTGTGATCTCTTTCGGTTCGTTCAGCTCCATAGCGTCCATTAGCTGCTCTAGCGGACTTCGATCACGCTTAAAATGGACACACGGATAGTAGAGCCCCCGTATCGATGTGTTCCGAGCTTTGCGAGAATGTTACAAAAGAAATGAAACGGAGAGCATGGAATCCAACCCTCTCGCTCAAGAACTACTCAGCCCCTCCTGCCACTCATGGATCCTATCCATAACCCGCCTGAAACATGGCGGACAGTACGTATGAGTGAGAAGGGAATCGGCCGGCAGCGCACCATGTATTTTTTGGTACGCGCCCTGAGTCACCCATTGATCTTGACCAAGGGAAGGTCCGGTCTCATCCAAAACGAGTTGGCAGATACAACAGACAGGGAGCAGCGACGTCTTGATTCTCGATGCTGAACGAGGCTCGTGAGTCGTCTGAGTGAGTACTGTTTCAGCAGCCATTCTCAATCTCTCCTCAAGTTGAATCCCGGGCAAGATTCGATCTTGTTGTCATGATACGTTCGAGCCGTCGTTTCTCGTACTAGGAATCTCCCCAGTCAAGAAAGAAACAATAGAGGAAGAGGAAGGTTCCAGAGTGTGCGGCTGGACACCTTTATTTTCAGCTATAGGCTCTTAATAAAGCCTATGACTAGGGAGTTTTCTAGCACCGGCTATTCTGCGAAGAGCGAAAGATATGACAAGAAGTGTGCATTTAACCAAGGAGGCTCCCATGGTATCTATTTCCAAAGTCGTTGGTGTCATGTCCTGTGGATTTATGCTGTGCGTAGGACTTGCGGGTGTTGCATCGTCATCAGATGAGCTCAATACGAGCCAATCTGATAAAAAGATGTTTACCGTATCGGATAAAGACCGCTTTGTACCGGGCAAGGAAATCAAGGGCGAAGTGGTGCGCATCGAAGGGGAGAAATATTTCGTCAGAGAAGCCAATGGGAATGTGGTGCAAATGCATGTTGACACTACCACTGAAAAGAGATCAGCAGCGAAGGTGAATCCGGGAGATCATGTGATCGCGAAAGTGAACGCTGAGGGTCACGCAATTTCGTTTCTCGGTGACCAACCTATTTCTCACTGACGTTCCTACTGGCCGGAATGAGATGGTGAGTCCACATGGGTGAAGTTAGGTAATTGTTCTAGCGGGAGATTGCTCGAATCATCCTGCCGGCTTTTTTGCAAGATTGTCACCCGAAGTGATCCACACGATCGGGTGGGATTTCCCGTGCCTGATACAACCTCTTCCTCCACTACAATGGGTCGTTGTTGGCCCTCCGCATCAGGCTAGCGCGAGAAATGGCATGGGCACCCTTCTATCTTGCAATCCCTTTCACGACGCCATATTCGTTTCGATGTCCATTCCAAGACCAATCCAAGCCCGCAGCAAATCGTGTCGTGTAATCGAATACGCGACCTTTCCATGTACCTCGACGGGGAGGCTGAGGAGTTGTTTTTCTTCCATGAGTTTTACGGCTTCATCGACGCTGGTGTCCCTTGTGACTGAGATCTGCTCCTTCGTCCTGACATCTGCTGCAGTCAACTTGGTTCAAGTCCTGCTTGGCTTCCAGAACGCGAAGAATGTCGAGTTCACTGACGAACCCGATGAAAGCTCCTCGTTCATCCACCACCGGGGCGCTCTCTATGCTTACAGTGCTCTCTCAGTTTCTGTTACCTGAGTGAAATACCCAGGTCAGTAGGTGTGAATGAGCAGCCAATCGATCTGGTTTGAGACTTGGAGATCGTAGAAACGTTCGTCGCGTGATCCAATGTTCGCTATAAATAGATTGACCTCCATCGTTTTGCATGAGTCCGCAGAGACAATACATCGGTGCGAACAATCGCTCCCTCTTCGGAGCAGAGGGCCTCTCATGGGTCATCTGTGCAACCCTGTTTTCATCAGCCATATTCCCTCCTCTTCTTTTTATGATTGAGTGTTCAGGGCAGAACAACTCATGCAACCGAGCTACGTGATGATGAAACGTATCGTGAGAACCGATCTTGTTTGACTGGGGAAAACCCTAGCCATCAACCAGGCCAAGGATAGGGGCAAGCCTCGAAGGAACTGGCTTTACTATGTCGTTAATACCACCGTAACACTGGAGGATTATCCTCTTCTCGGGAAATCCAGGTTCTTCTGGTATTCTCGCAGAAGTCTCGAACCGATCAGTTGCTCACGATATGGTAACCCACGCATCCAAGAAGATCCTGATCGTCGAAGACGAAGAGGACATTGCTCAGTTGGTAAAACTCTATCTTGAAAAAGAGGGCTTTCGCACGGCGATTGCCAAGACGGGTGTCGAAGGCCTCAAGCTGATCAAAACCGACCGTCCCGATATGGTCATTTTGGACCTCATGCTCCCCGAAATGGACGGATTGGAAATATGCAAAAAGATCCGGAATGCGCCCGATACCGCCTTACTCCCTATCCTGATGTTGACCGCCAAGGCAGAAGAATCCGACACCGTCATCGGTCTAGAACTGGGAGCTGATGACTACGTCGCGAAGCCGTTTAGCCCCAAAGTGCTGGTCACGCGAGTCAAGGCCTTGTTCCGGCGACTGGAGCGAGCCGATGACCCGAAACACACATCGTACTCGTACGGCGCGTTGATGGTGGATCTCGCACGGCACGAAGTGCTGGTCAACGGCAAAGAAATTCCTTTGACCGCTAAGGAGTTCGGGTTGCTCGAACAGCTTCTGCAACACCCTGGCCGAGTATTGACCCGCGATGTCCTCTTGAATGCGGTGTGGGGCTATGATTACTACGGCACGACCAGAACTGTGGACGTCCATATTCGCCGGTTGAAGCTCAAGATCTCCCTGCTCGGCGATGCCATCATCTCTGTCAAATCCCTGGGGTACAAGCTGTCTGATCAAATCCCTGGGGAATAGCGGTAACCGGCGCCTCGACCGATAAAGCCCATTACATAGCAAATGGGATAATCTAGCCACACTCAGATCACCACGCATTATGAATCTGTGACTTTTGGCCTTTTCCTCCTTTGTCTCGTCGTAACCTTGGTCATTTTCTGACGCCGTAGATGATACCTTCACGACAACGGCCTGTGAAGGTACGGTAGAATGACCTAAATCATGGTGACATCCGCCTCTTCGATCACGCGAATCATTGCTTCGCGACTGGTACTACTCATACTCGCGTGGAGTTTCTGCCAAAGCGATGCCTATCCGCTCGAATTAGAAAGCGAAGTTACCGTCTGGATCGAACCGGGCCAGGCTGTCGCAACCAGCCGGCTGAGTGGACGTCGAGAAGTCCCCCTCGACGCGCAAGAGACCGTAGCCGGGTCCAGCGCGAATGGAATCATCGCGATCGTCGTGACGTCTCGCCGGCTGTTGGGTTTTTCAAGCCGTACGCTGACCTGGAGCAAGGTCGACCGCGATGTGCACGACAAAATCCTGGAGCGACGGATCTTGCCCACGTTCAGCGTGGTGAGAACAGATAGGCGTCTCTACGGATTTCGCGGAGCGAACGGCGCCTGGTTCAAAGAGGCGCTCGGCGTGCGGGAAAAATTTCACCGCCTCTATAGTAACGATTACGGGTCCGTGGCCGTGACCAGCGAGAGGCTCGTCGGATTCGGCCCTTTGCTCGGCCAGTTCTCCTCGAAGCCGCTCGACGTGCACGAGCACATCACAGAAGTGGGTAATGAGAGTGGCGTGATCATCATTACGACCAACCGACGGACACTCGTCTTCGGCAGCCGCATGAGTGGATGGGATGAATTCGAGTGATCTGCCGCTAGGAAACCGCTATGGCTCGCGCCAATAGGCTCCCCTCGAAATCGTCAAATCCGGTCACCGCCAGCTTGGTTATACACTCAAAACTCGAAAGGGAAATCAAACTGGCTATCGGTGACCACTTCCGCCTGCCTAAGCTTCCGGGCGCCTCACTTCCACGACGACGACTGACCTCAACCTACTATGATACCGCCCAATATGATCTGGCTCATGCCGGAATCACCCTGCGCCATCGAATTGAACGCGAAAAACAGGCCTGGCAACTGAAAATTCCCCTCATGAAGGATCGGCAGGAAATTGAATTGGTCGATCATCAGTCTATTCCGCCGACCACATTTCGCGAACTACTCTTTCTCCATCTCGGACAGCGGGATCTCGTGCCGGTCGCAACGTTGCAAGTCTGGCGGACGGGCGTCCGCGTGCGCGTGGACCATGCCCCTGCCGCAGACGTGACGCTCGACCACGTGTCCGTCATGAAGGATGGAGCAGTCCTTCAACGCTTTCGTGAACTCGAAATTGAACAGCTCAATGGGGAGGACAGCGCACTACCGGACCTCGAACGGCAGCTCCGTCGAGCAGGGGCGGAAGATCATGATGGACGCCCCAAGCTGGTTCGCGCGCTTTCTTTAGTGGCTCATGGTCTTGAGCCCAGGCCGGCTTTAGATGCACCCGTGATGGATCACGTAAAGTGGGCCCTTGCGCGCCATGTCCGGCGGTTGATGGCGCATGATCCCGGCACCAGGCTCGGAAAGGAACCTGAAAGTCTGCACCAAATGCGCGTGGCCACGAGACAGTTGCGTGCCATCCTGCGCGCAGCACGGCCCCTGCTCGTTCCTGAATGGGCGGAGTCATTGAGGGATGAATTACGCTGGCTTGGCCAACTGCTGGGATCGGCCCGCGACCTCGACGTACAACTCGCGTATTTCCGTGAAGAAGCTACCGCGCTGGATGCACGTGATCGCCGGCCTCTGACACCATTCATTGCCCACCTGGAATCCCAGCGAAAGAATGTTCAAGAGGTTTTGTTCAACGAGTTGAAGAGCGAGCGATATCTTGACCTCATCGGGCGACTCCGGCAGGCAGCGCACGATCCAGCTGTCGTCGAATCCACCGTGACATTGCCGGAACTCGCTAAAAAGGAATTCACGAAGTTGCGAAACGCGATTCGTCAAGCTGATGAGTCACCGAACAATGCCAGAATCCACAAGACCAGAATCAGGACGAAACGAGCCCGCTATGCCGCCGAACTCACCGAACCGATCGTCGGCAAGCCGGCTACGCGCTTCATCAAGAAGGCTCGCGTTGTGCAGGATGTCTTGGGCGTCCATCAGGACGCTATTCAAGCTGAAACGCATATCCGGGCGTTCCTCAAGCAATCGACCAGCGCGCGAGCCGCATTCGTCGCCGGGCGCATGGTCGAACGCCAGCGCCGGCGACGGGAAAAGGCCAGGGACGACATGCAGCGGCTCTTGCGTGGACTTTTAAAACGGGGCGAGAAGGCTTGGGGATAGAAGGGGACCCAATGACTTTGGCCGGATCAGGCGTGCTCCAATGCAGCTTTCTTGGCATACCAGGAAATGCCGGGCAGCTTTCGCCTGCCGCCTGATCGCAGACCGTGATCATGAGATCGAACGACTGCGCCGCCAACTCATGCCACGACTTGCTGCGCGGCTGCCTGGGATCGAAGCCATGTCTAGTCAGCGTCGCAATCGATCCCGGATGCACAGAACCCGTTGGGAAACTTCCTGCGCTCCACGCCCGAAACCGGCCACGGCCCAGATCGTTCAACAACGCTTCGACCATCACGGAGCGGCAAGAATTTCCGGTGCAGACAACCAGCACCTTCACCATGTCGGGTCCCATCAGCCGCAACAGGCGGCGGTTTGTGGGGTCACGTCGCAACAGTCCGGCGTTCCCTTCGTCTCCGGCGTACAGCAGGCGCTTTCGATCTGCTCAGCCGGACCGGAAAATAGTTGCGCATCCTCCATGGTGCGGTAGGCTTCCCACGGAATGCCGGCCGGATCTTGGATCCAGGATTTATCCGAGCGGGCGTAACAGCAGACCGTTTCGCCTTCCTCGACCACGGCCATGTCTCCTTCCTTGAGGCGATCGCGCAATTCGGTGAGTTCCTGCTCTTCATCGACCTGAATGCCGAGATGATCGATGCCCTTGGTCTTCGCTCTGGTGGAGATCGCAAAGTTGATCCTCGGATCTTCCAATAACCATTTGGCATAGTCTGGTTTCGTTTTCATCGGCTCTGCGCCGAACAGGGTGCTGTAAAAGCGGATGGCTTCATCGAGTTTTTCAACCCCAACATGGATATGAAATCGTTTCATGATGTTTTCTCCTTTGGTTTGCAACAGTGCGACAGTTTAATGATGGAACAGTTCCGCTTTGTATCGTTCCGGATGCTAGCAAATTCGACGCGACAACAATCCTCAACCATGAAGCGGATTAAATTGGAAAAAAACTCAAAATTGGCACTGTAAATAATGGACCTCCCTTCCCGCCTGGACTCGACGAGGCGCGCATGACTCATGTGCGATAAATGAAACGACAACGTATTGTGTGGTATCGACAATGCCTCGCTCAGTGCGCCTGCCGGAGTGCCGGCCGGGCCATACTCGACCAGCAACCGAAAGACCCGTAGGCGGGTGTCCTGTGACAGGGCATCGAACGCGACTAATGCTTGTTTAATGTCCATATGTCCAGAATAATAGACATACAATCACAGGAAGTCAACCCCCCTCGTAGAACTTTTTCAGGCTTATTTCCATCCACCACGTGACAAGCATTGAAGGGTCTCCCTTCCGCAAGGGCTTAGCTCTTCGGCAAGCTCTTCTTAGACGTACTTCTTTGAGAAGTAGCGGGTAAGTGTCGAGGAGATTTCTACGCAACCGTGGATTTCATGAGGCTGTCGGCTTGTGGAGGGGAGAATCCTTGATATCCGCGATGGCGTTCAGTGAGCTCAAGCACAGAGAAGGGCTGATCGTCGATTATTTCAGGCGCAGTGAAAATTTGCCGCAACTGACCGCCGCGGGCGCCGACGATCTGCCCGGTGAAAACGACGCCTTGTACCTTCAACCGTTCGATCGCCTGCTCGATATTTTCGACACGCACCGCCACATGATGGAACACCTGATCGCCAAATTTATTGACCCAGCCAGGGATGATGCTGGTGCGGCCTCGGTGATCGGCATAGGCTTGATCCACGAAGAGCGCGGGGTATCCAATCTTTCGATACACCTTTGCATACCAGTCTTCATACTCGATCGTTTCGCTGTACCCATACCCGAGTTTCGTGAATTCCTCCGCACGACGATCGATATTCAGCGTCCGCAGTGTGAGATGGTCTGCGACCGGGTAGAAACCGACTCCCGCCTCGTTCAGGGAGTTGCGTAAGACCTTGGCTGCCTGATTGCGCGACACATAGTCGTCGATCATTCTGGCAATCAGCGCATCCAACTCGACGCCTGGTTCCATGATTTGGCTCCCTCCCAACGAGTGTGAGTCATCGGTCACTCACAGATCAGATCAAGGATAACAAGAGAAACTGCGCAGGATGCTCAAAAAGTCCGCCCAGCAAGGCCGCAGCGAGCGAAGAGGCGAGGAGGTACAAACCGCACTTCGTGTGGGCCGTTCGCCCCTAGAATTGATCTTGGCGAACGGAAAAACCCCTTCAGCCATTCCCACGTTGAGCCTCTAAGCGAAGCGAGAACGCCGCTGGCGGGTTTTTTCAGCATCCTGTTAGGAGCCGAACTGAATGCCCTGCGCCAACGGCAAATCGTGACCCCAGTTGGTCGTAGTCGTCTGCCTTCGCATATAGGCTTTCCAGGCATCGGAGCCGGCCTCGCGACCCCCGCCTGTTTCCTTTTCGCCTCCAAAGGCGCCGCCGATTTCTGCCCCTGAGGTACCGATGTTGACATTGGCAATCCCGCAGTCACTACCGGCAGTGGAGATGAATCGCTCGCTGTTTCGCACGTCGGACGTAAAAATTGCAGACGACAACCCCTGGGGGACCGCATTCTGCAATGCGATGGCATCGTCGAGCGCGGTGAAGGGCATGACATACAGAATCGGTGCAAAGGTTTCGCGCTGGACGATGGGCCAATCGTTTTCGGCTGTCACGATGGCCGGCTCCACAAAATTGCCCGGCTGATCCAGCATCTGCCCTCCATAGAGCACTTTCCCTCCCGCCTGCTTAACCTCTTCGAGAGTCTTCCGATAGGCCTCGACCGCAGCGCGATCGATCAACGGCCCCAGAAGCACGCCTGACTCCAATGGGTTGCCGATGCGTATCTGTTTGTAGGCGGAGATCAGCTTCATGACCACATCATCGAAACGAGACGCATGGACGAACAGCCGCCTCGTCGTCGTGCAACGCTGGCCGGCAGTGCCGACCGCACCGAACACAATGGCGCGGATCGCTAACGAGAGATCTGCCGTCTGATCCACGATGATCGCGTTGTTCCCACTCAGCTCCAAGAGCGTCCGCCCTAGCCGCTGCGCAACGGCCGAGGCCACAGCTCGACCGACTGGAACAGACCCCGTGAATGAGATCAACGGGAATCGGCGATCCTGGACCAATGTCTCTGCGATGGTTTTTTCTGCCGTCACAATCAATGAAAAGATCCCTCGATATCCCTGTTGCTCCATGACTCGGTTGCAGAGATGCTGCACCGCAATCGCGCAGAGCGAAGCTTTTGGCGAAGGCTTCCAGACAACCGTATCTCCGGCGATCGCGGCCAGGAACGCATTCCAGGCCCAGACCGCAACGGGAAAGTTGAAGGCGGTGATCACGCCGACCGGTCCGAGCGGATGCCATTGCTCCGACATCCGATGTTGCGCCCGTTCGGAATGCATCGTCGCACCATACAGCATACGCGACTGGCCCACGGCGAAGTCTGCCATATCGATCATTTCCTGAACTTCGCCGTCTCCTTCCGCTTTGATCTTGCCGACTTCGAGCGAGACGAGCGAGCCAAGTAGATCCTTGTGCTCCCGCAACGCGGCGCCGATCAATCGGACAAGGTCTCCCCGTTTGGGAGCCGGCACGAGCCGCCATTGCTGAAATGTCGCAACGGACTCCCGTACGATGTATTCATAGTCATCGATGGAACAGGTTCGAATTTGAGCAATGGTCTCGCCGGTCGCCGGATTCACAGAATCCAGCAGCGATGTGTTCTTGCCGGAGGCCCACCAATGAGTCCCTGTGCTGCCACCGGCGTTAACAGCGCTCAACCCCAATCCCTTGAGAATCTCCGCAATGGACATCATCGGTAGCAGGCTCCAAACCGATTATTGATTACGTCGTGTAACGGAAAGGATTCCTGGGTCACAAATCCTTTATACTGTGCAGGCGCCGCAAGCACAAGATCCACGACGGCACAGAAACTCGACGCCGTCGTCACTTGAATGGCGGACCACAGCTTCCCCTTAATGCATTGGGGATAGATCTTCTTCACGTAGTTTTCCTCGAACAAGGCCCCTTCCCGCATCCCCGTGACGGAGGCATAGATCAGCACGACATCTTGCAGTGTCTGGGGAACCGCCTGTTCGAGAATTCGTTTGAGCGTCGCACGGTCTTCATTCAGCTTAAGATCGTTCATCAGGAGATGAATTTTTTCGCAATGGCCTGGATACCGTAGCGTCTTGTAGTTCATGGTCCGGACTTTCCCTGCATAGGTATCGGCCAGCGTGCCCAATCCTCCGGACGTGTTAAACGCTTCGTACAGGAGGCCATCAACCTCGATGGTCTCATACCCTTCAAGAGGTTGGAGGGGCACCTTTTCCCCTCCCTCAATTCCGTAGCAGATGTTGCCGTACTCGTTGATCAGCCCATCGGTGGACCAGGTCAGCGAATACTTGAGCGCATTACTGGGGTGGACCGGCAAGGCTCCTACCCGCATTTTTATCGTATCCACCGTGTCGAAATGGGTGATCAAATCATGCGCTGCAATGCTGATGAAACCGGGAGCCAACCCGCATTGTGGCACAAAGGCTTGCGGCAAGTCGGTGCTCAGGACCTTGACCTGATTGGTCACTTCGACGTCTTCCGTCAGGTCAAAATAGTGGAGCCGGTGCTCCCGGGCTAATCCAGCGACAACGGGGTTGCAGAAATACGGGAGGCTGGACAGGACCGCATCGCATCGATGCGCCGTCAGGTATGCGCTGATGGCGTCGGGATGTCGGACGTCGAGCAGTAGGGGCGTCACTCGCGAAAGACCGAGATCCTCGACCAACCGCTTCGATGTGTCGAGGCTGATGTCACCGAGGGTGACCTCATAGTCCCCGCTTTCCGACAAGAGGCAGGCAACCAGAGAACCGATCTTTCCTGCACCCAACACAAGCACGCGATGCATGGCTGACCTCACATTCCGTTTTATTATACTCTTGTCCTGAATGGATGCAGAGAAACAATTGCATCATGAACGTGTCTCGATCATTCATTCGAAGTCGCACCGTAAGCTCCCCGTAGATCGAGACAGTCATAAGGAGAACTTTCTGGCAGAATAGCCACCCTAGCCAGGAGGTTTCCATGCGCCAATCGAAGTTCACCGAGACCCAAATCGTGTCGATCCTGAAAGAGGCCGATGCCGGCCGCCCCGTCAATGAGATCTGGCGGAAGTACGGGATCAGTTCCGCGACCTACTACAAGTGGAAAGCCAAATACGGCGGGCTGGAGGCGTCTGATGTGAAGCGGCTGAAGGAGCTCGAACACGAGAACGGCCGTCTGAAACGGATGTACGCGGACCTCTCCTTGGAGAATGCCGCGCTGAAGGATGTCCTCGCAAAAAAGCTCTAAGGCCCGCTGAGCGGCGGGAGGTCGTGACCCACATGGTCACTCAAGGCGGCCTTCCGGTTCAGCGGGCCTGTGCGGCGGTGGGCCTGGGTCGGGCGACGTACTACCGGCCCCTCGTGGACTGGGCTTGGCGGGACGCACCGGTGATCGCGGCGTTGACGACGCTCGTCGCGGCCAAGAGTCGCTGGGGCTTTTGGAAATGTTGTGATCGCCTCCGGCTCGATGGGCATCCGTGGAATCACAAGCGGCTCTGGCGGGTGGACTGCCAACTGCGCTTGAACTTGCCACGACGGACCAAGAAGCGGCTGCCAGTCCGGCTCCGACAACCTCTGGTGGTCCCCCCGCAGCCAAATGCCGTGTGGGCCGTGGACTTCATGAGCGACACGTTGTACGGCGGGCGACGATTCCGGACCCGCAATATTCTGGATGAAGGCGTGCGGGAGGGGTTGGCCATCGAGATTGATACGTCACTCCCGGCGGAGCGCGTGATCCGCGTGTTGGAGCAAGTGGTGAGCTGGCGAGGGCAGCCTCAGGCGATTCGGCTCGACAATGGCCCGGAATTCATCGCCGAGCAGTTCATCACCTGGTGTGCGGAACGAGCGATTCAGTTGTGGCACATCCAACCGGGCAAGCCAGATCAGAATGCGTTCATCGAGCGCTATAACCGGACGTATCGGACAGAAGTGCTGAATGCGTATGTGTTTGAGTCGTTGGAGCAGGTTCGAGAGATCAGTGCGGAATGGTTGCAGAGTTACAACGAAGAACGGCCCCATGACGCCTTGGCGGGCCTGCCGCCCGCCACGTATCGGGCTCAACTAGAGGCCAGAAGTTCACCCGTGGCGGTGTCTCGTTGACAGGGGAGCTTACGACACGAGACGATGGTTGGGAAAAGTCTGACAATGCTTGACCCCCTCGAGAAATAGTTTGAATTGTTCGGCGAGAATGGTTGGTAAAGGAGCAAGATTTTTAAGTGAAAAAACGATCTAATTTGTTGATTTTACTGTGGGAGTCAACCGTGAAGCCGGCAAGGAGTTTGTGATACGCTGATACACCATCAGGAGCAACGGTGATGTTACGCATTCCTTCTCGAGTCGTGTTTCCCTTCGGCTATCAAATCTCCGTGCGTCAGCTTTCCGATACCGACATGGATCGTCGGGACCCGAATGCCGACGGCATCTGGGATGACGTGACGAAAACCATCTATCTTCGGAAGCGCCTGCCGGTGACGAGACGGCGCTACATTCTCGCCCATGAATTGGGCCATGCCTGGCTTGACTGGCAACATCGGCATTTGGACAATGGCAAAGCCAAAACATAGCAGGATGCTGAAAAAGTCCGCCAGCGGCGTTCTCAGTCGCTCGTCTCCCTGCAACGTACCCCAAGGGTACGCTTCAGTCGCCGAGCTCCCTGCGGCCTTGCTGAACGGACTTTTTGAGCATCCTGCGAAATATGTTTTGCTACCTGACAAAGCGAAGTTCTGAAAAACTCAAGAATTGTCCGTATCTTTGCTCGTTGTTCCACTAACTGATCTTCGCACCGGCTAACTTCAGTACAACGGTCCATTCCGATTCTGTGACTGGCTGCACAGACAGGCGGGAGCCTTTTTGCAGTAAGACCATGCGTTTGAGTTTAGATTCCTGCCTCAATCGCTCCAGCGGCAGAGGCGTCTTGAATGTCTGGCGATGCCGGATATCCACCATGTCCCACCGTGGAGCAGAGGGATCGCTCGCCGGATCATAGTGGTGGTTGGTCTCGTCGAACTGCGTCTCGTCTGGGTAGGCCGTTCGCACCACTTCAGCAATCCCCACTACGGCCGGCGGCTCGGTACTGCTGTGGTAAAAAAGCACGTGGTCGCCGGCAGCCATCGCGCGCATGAAATTGCGCGCCTGATAGTTCCGCACGCCGTCCCAACAGGTCGTCCGCTTGGGGGAGTGCTCAAGATCCCGAATCGAAAAGGCGGATGGCTCCGATTTCATCAGCCAATAGTGCGACCCTTGTGTCATTGTTTTACCTCCTCCTGCTTGGTCATTCGGCTCACTCCATGTATGCTGTCAGCACAGTCTTTCATTCGATTGAGGGTTGCCGATGGAAATAGCCCCATTCTTCTTCGGTTTTTATAAGTTCGTCAAGTACAGCCTCTACCCGCTGACATGGGTCGTGGTATTGCTCAGCGCAGCGTGGCTTTTGGCCCTCTTCCCGTTCTCACCAACACGTCTGCGGTGGGTGCGTCTACTCTGTACGTCTGGCCTCCTCCTGCTCGTGACGTTCTCCAGTCCATTGGTCAGCATCCCGCTGATCGGCTCACTGGAAACCTGGTACCAACCGCCGAGGCTGACGTCGTCCGATCATTTCGATGCGATCGTTGTTTTGGGCGGAGGCGTCGATGGAAAGGGCTCGCTTCGCCCAACGACCGAACCATCTTCCCCATCCAGAAATCGGACGACGTGCGGTGTGGATCTCTACCAGCAGGGTTATGCCCCTACCCTGGTATTGACGGGAGGAGACGCACGAGTCTTCGGCACAGGACCTCACGAAGCGGTTGAAATGCAACGGTGGGCGGTTCGTCTCGGCGTTCCGGAGTCGGCCACCATGCTCGATACTGAAGCCCGAAACACGTATGAGAACGCGACAGGGACTAAACGGCTACTCGGAACTGCCTCGATACTCCTCGTGAGTTCGGCCAGCCATCTGCCGCGTGCCGTCCCGGTGTTCACGAAGCAAGGTTTCCGCGTGACCCCTGTCCCCTGCGACTATGTCGCGCAGGACCTCCCACGAGAGAGCTGGGATGACATTGATCCATTTGATGTCATGCCGAACGATATCGCATTGCAACACACCCGGGAAGCTGTGGCTGAAATAGCGGGTATTGTCGTGTATTGGCTCGGGGGGAAACTCTAGCTGGGTCCCAAAAAGATCGTCCACTTCGTGTGTGGTCTGTCTGGTTTATCTGGCTTATCTGGTTTGTTTAGTTCATCGGGTTGGTCTTGTTCAACCAAACAAACGAAACAGACCAAACAAACCAAATAACAGTATTCTTACGCTGGCGGACGTTTTCAACAGCCTGCTAGCCCGAGGTGTCCAGAACGGCGAGCAGGGCGCGATAGGTCAACTCTCGAACCCTGGCCTTCGATGACGGCTGATCACTGCTGTTGACTTCCAGCCACACTCGTTCCGTCACCTGGGCACGGGCGTCGTTGCAAAGTCCCCACATTTGGTGAAGAAATTCGTCCGGTAATCCGACTTGTACCCCCTCGGACTCGATACGATCGTCCAGAATAGCCAACAGATCGGACAGGGCCTGATCCGACCGATACGGCTCCGCGGAAAAACCAAAAGAGGCATGGGCTTCCGACTCTTGCTTCGCCTGCTCGACCAAATCACGCATATACTCTTTGAGCAAGCCCACCACATGACCGGATAATGCCATACCATTCTCCCTTCTCCATATTATGCGGCTCACATTAAAGTGTACACAAGAACCGGACGTATGTGGCACGGCAAAACGTGTGAGTCCGTCTTCGGATCGCGTTGTTCTCGCTTGTCTCGTATGTCTCGCCTACTCTATGATGTCGTAAAGAAAATAGCACGGGGTAGCCCACATGCTTCATAGCGGCGGTTCGTCGTGGAATTGCGCACGAAGACAAAGGGCGAAGGATGTGCGATGGTCGAACGATTTGAGGTGGCGCTGAACACCCCGGCCGGACGGCTGACCACGGCCATCGATGTGCCGACAGGATTTATCCCCATCACGTCGATCGTTCCGGTCACGCGTCGCCTGGGAGATGAAGCCGCACAACTGGAAGTTCGGCAGGCCATCGCGGAAGGCAAGACCATTTCCTGCCGGATGGGTTGCGCCGCCTGTTGCCGCATGCTGGTTCCACTTTCCGCACCGGAAGCCTTCGCGCTTCGAGAGTACGTGGGGCAATTACCGACGGATCGACGAACCCTTCTGCTGAACCGCCTCAACGACAGGAAGGATCGCCTCACACGCGAGGGGCTGTGGGATCGGCTCAACGACGTGGCGGAGGCGGCAAGGCCGGTGCCGGATGAAGAACTCGACCCGATCAATCGGTCCTACTATGCATTGAGAATTCCCTGTCCCTATTTGGACAATGAGATGTGTTCGATATATGAGGCACGACCAGCCGCCTGCCGGGAACTCCTCGTCACCTCACCAGCGGAACTGTGTCAGGATCTGACGCAGAATCCGGTCACACCCTTGCCGGTTTCGATGCGGATTGGTTCCATCTTGGGATTGGTCTGGGGAACATTGACCAGTTCTTCTCCTCGACTCATCCCGCTTCCGATGGCCTTAGAGTGGGCTGAGCGGCACGAAGAGGAGTCCCGACTGACTTGGTCAGGCTCGTCCCTCCTGGATCAGGTCCTCGACAACATGTGGAGGTTTCTCAGTCAGGCGTTTCAGAAGAAGTGATGGAGTGCAGACTATTCATCGCATGGGTGTGGCACAGGACGTCAAAGGAGACGCGCGAATGCAAAAACCGGTCATTGTCTGCTTGGATCTCGAAGGAGTATTGGTACCGGAGATTTGGATCAACGTCGCACACAAGACCGGTATCGACGAACTACACATGACGACTCGCGAGATGCCGGATTACGATGCGTTGATGACACGGCGCCTGGCCATCCTGGATCAGCACAAGCTCACCATTTACGATATCCAGGGTGTCATTGAGAAGATGGGCCCGTTGGATGGAGCCAACGACTTTGTGGCATGGCTCCGAGAGCGATGCCAGGTGATCATCTTGTCCGACACGTTCTATCAGTTCGCCCAACCGCTCATGCGCCGGCTGGGATTCCCGACACTTTTTTGCAACCAGTTGGAAATCGATCACACCGGCCGCATCGTCAACTACCACATGCGGATGCAGAATCAGAAGAAGCATTCGGTGGCCGCGCTCAAATCGCTCAACTTTCACGTCTTGGCTGCCGGCGATGCCTACAACGACACCGCCATGTTAGGAGAGGCCCACGCGGGGTTCTTTTTCTGTCCCCCAGACCACCTTCCCAAGGAGTTTCCGCAATTTCCGGTGACAAGAACATACGAGGAACTTCAAGCGCGCTTCGCGCAGGCAGGGAATCTCAAGTAGCTGTCAGCCTTCAGTTTCTACAAAATTCCTCCCCTTTGTAAGCGACTGTCTTGACAGTCAAGGGGGTGAGGGAGATTTTTTAGTCCATGTCACGAACCCGCGACGCACGCATTTGGCTCAGGAGCTCCGATCGCCGAGACGCCCGACCCTGGGTACCCCCTTCCGTAGCGGCTGGTG
>CBDDRB010000014.1:0-112001 GCA_965232965.1 uncultured bacterium | reverse complement strand
GACCAATGCGGGCGTGGTGTCACTGAGCGGCGAGGTTCCGAGCCTCATGACCAGTGCCCAAGCGTCTTGGACCGCCTGGCAGGTCCCTGGCGTGAAATCGGTGAAGAACGATCTGACGGTGAAGGAAAAAGCCTAACACGTCACTCCCCGGACACTTCGCATTGCGTCCGTCGATATCCGATATCGAGGTGTCGACGGACGGGAAGGTCCGGTCAGAATGATTACCTTTGGCACCATCATGTTTTTCGTTCCGCTGGGGCTCGTGGCCCTCTACCCCTATGTGTGTCCGGTGCATGCAAAAGACCGCATTGACCGTATAAGGACTAATGATGTATCCCCTCGTGTTTCTCATGGCTGGCGTGATTGCCGGAGCCGTCGATCTTCAAGGAGCAGCTGCGTTCGCAGTTCAGCTTTCCTGGATTCTTGGTGGAATGGTGTTGGTCGTGATCCATGCGGTCGCGGGGCAGAATGCCCGACAGGCCCTCGGTGGCGCCCATTAGATACTCACGTGCCATGGCATGTTGGTCTGGCTACTGAAGGAGGAATCATGAATTTTATTCGCCGATCAAGCGCTGAGAAGGCGAGAAAGAATCGAGCGCGGGCGGCACGGAAGCCAAAAGTCCGCTGGGAGGTGCTCGGTCTTCCACAGGAGACCAAGACGACACCTTCAATGGACGACATTCGCCAGCAAGTATCGCACCTGGCAAACAGTTGGTTAGAACAGGGCACCCCGCTGACTCATGGAAGACCCCAGTCTGCTTTCGGCTCACACGGGGTACGTAATCGGAAATGAACGGGGGATCAGGGATCGAGCTAGTGTGCCAATGGATTGCTGAATGATGCGGGGACGTGCAGCACTAGTCCCGAGGGTGAGACTTTCTTGAAAAAGAATTCACCGCAGTCGACGCAGTGATGGTTGCCCGTTAAGTAGCCGCTATCTCTTAAATCAACGCAAGATGGACCCATTTCAAAGACGATTTGAAACAGCAATAGGGCAAGTTTACCGATGATGACTTGAAACAGATTGAGGGGAACTACGAGAAATTCTTCGGCAAAGTTCAGGAACGGTATGCCGGGAAAAAGGTCGAGCTGCTGTAGTGGGGGAACGCGTGGCAGGGAAGCCAGCGACGCCGAAAGTCGCGGAGAGAAGAAACCCGACTGGAGGGATGCCACGCATGAATGACGTTTGACGACACTTTTTTACATGTTGGGTAAGGAGCAGATCATGAATACACGCGATGTACTAACACTCTGCACAGCGCTGGTGATCGGTGGGGCACTCATCACTGGATCGACCTACGCGGGCACCAAGGCCGACGAGACATCGCCGATCACGGACACATGGCTGACGGCGACGATTAAGATTGCGTTGTTTGCCAATGCTCGGGTTAAGGGGAGTGACATCACTGTCGAAACATCACAGGGTATGGTGACCATGCGTGGCAAGGTGGATTCTGACACAGCGAAGCTGCGAGCGGAAGGGATCGTGAACGGGATCGTCGGGGTCACGAGTGTAAGAAACGACCTTCAAGTCATCGCCCCGTCTCCACTCGAGGTGATCGATGACCAGGATGAGGCAATTACGTCTCGGGTTGCCGAGCAGATCGCGAAGGACTCACATTTGCAAAAAGCCCGTATCGTCGTTCAGACCTTTGCAGGAGTGGTCTCTCTGAGAGGTGAGATTGCAGACCTGGTGACCAGTGCGCACGCATCGTGGACGGCGTGGCAGGTCCCCGGCGTGAAATCAGTGAAGAACGATCTCACTGTCAAGGCGAAGGCCTAAGGGCTCAGTTTCATGTCTCGTGAGCGCGATGTCCGTCGAGAGAAACGACCGCACTGGTGTAGACGGACGGGAAGGTTCATAATTGTGTGTTCGCAAAGAAGGCTCTGACCCTTGTGAGCACGAAGGCACGGCTGCCTGAATGGAGAAACGTACCGCCGCCAGCCGGGCCAATACAAGATTGCTGAGGATAGAAGGCCGAGGCGCCGAGAGACGGTGGCTCGACGTCCGTGCGAACTGTAGAGCAGCGTGGCCGGCGAGGGATAGGCCTTGAAGAATCGACCCATAAATGCCGGTCGTCCAGCTATATCCTGCTCCCTTCGTCGAGTCGCCCCTTACGCATTTCATTCTGGCGACAGTGCTGCCTCTGCGACGCTTCTCCCTCTCGCCCTGCACGGTCACGCTCATCCGGCCTGCTCAGCGTCTTCTGAGGCGTGTACCTCGTCCGAGGGGGGGCGACTGCATCATTCATCCGAATTGTGACCTCTGCCCACGAGCGGCTCTTGTAGTTCTCCCATATCCACATCGATTTCCCGCATCATGCCAAGAAAGAGACCTCACACGTGACGGTACGTAGCAAGATCACTCTCGAAAGCTTGTTCCATTTGGGGGCCAGCTTCCCTGAAAACGATTTGGCAGAAAAGTACGCCAGCGGCGAGCCACCGTTGCGTTCGGAGCTCTTCAGCGTTGATCAAATGGAGCAACACGGCAAGATCCTGGCCGGTCTGCATCGGTTGAGTCCGGATCAGGCTCCGGACCAGCTTCTGAGCAGGCTGGCGGAAAACGAAGACGTCCTCATCGGAGTCCGCGATCTGTTGGCGGAGGCGGTGAAGGCGACCCGCCGGATTACGCCCGCCGGTGAATGGCTGCTCGATAACTTCTATCTCATCGAAGAACAGATTCGCATGGCCAAGAGACATTTACCCAAGGGGTACAGCCGGGAGTTGCCTCGTTTGCTGAATGCCTCATCGGTTGGGCTTCCGCGCGTGTATGACATCGCGCTCGAAACGATCTCGCATGGCGATGGACGAGTCGACCCGGGAAGCCTCAGCAGTTTCGTCGCCGCGTATCAGACGGTCACCGGCCTCACGTTAGGGGAATTATGGGCCATCCCCATCATGCTTCGCCTGGCACTCATCGAAAATCTCCGGCGCGCGGCGGTGAGGATCGCCGCACAAAGAATCAACCGCAATCGCGCCGACTACTGGGCGGATCAGATGATGGACATCGCCGAGAAGGATCCGAAGAGTGTGGTGCTGGTGATCGCAGACATGGCGCGCTCGAGCCCGCCGATGGCGAGTGCGTTTGTGGCGGAGTTTGCGCGCCGCTTGCAGGGACAGAGTCCCGCATTGGCACTGCCGCTCACCTGGATCGAGCAGTGGCTTTCCCAGTCCGGCCTGACAATCGAACAGTCGGTGCAATCGGAAAACCAGCAGCAAGCAGTCGACCAAGTCTCCATCAGCAACAGCATCGGCAGTCTCCGATTTCTAGGCGCGATGGACTGGAGCGCGTTCGTGGAGGCGATGAGCGTGGTCGAGCTGACGCTGAGGGAGGATCCCGCTGCAGCTTACGGCAAGATGGATTTTGCGACCCGTGATCGCTACCGCCACGTGGTGGAGAAGATGGCGAGGAGCAGCCGGCTCTCGGAACGCGAAGTCGCGCGTCACGCGATTCATCTGGCGCAGCAGGGTGCGTGCAGGAACGGCGGCGACGTTCGAGAGGCCCATGTGGGTTTCTACCTGATCGGCAAGGGAATGCCCCAGCTCGAACGGGCAGCGGAGGTGCGCCGCTCCACTTCCGACGCGCTTCAGCGTTCGAGCGGCCGGTTTCCGTTGCTCCTCTATGTCGGCACGATCGTCTTGATGACGGGGGTCTTCACCGGCGGTTTACTGACACAAGCCTATGTCGAGGATGAGGAGGGTTGGTTACTCGCACTGGTCGGTCTCCTGTCCCTACTCTGTACCAGTCAACTGGCGGTCGCGCTCGTGAATTGGCTTGCGACAGTGCTGGTGACGCCGCATGCGCTGCCGAGAATGGACTTCTCCAAGGGCATCCCCGCGGAATCGAGCGCGCTCGTCGTGGTTCCAACTATGCTGAGCAGTAGTGAAAACATTGAAGCGCTCATCGAGGCGCTCGAAGTCCGGTTCCTGGCCAATCGAGACGAGCACCTCTACTTCGGCCTATTGACCGATTTTCGAGATGCGCACGAGGAAACACTTCCAGAGGACGAGGTTCTCTTGAGGCTGGCCCAGAAGGGGGTCGAAGAGTTGAACGGAAAGTACAGAGAAGCGGCTCGCGATGCGTTCTTTCTGTTTCATCGCCCGCGCCGTTGGAATGCCGGGGAGCGGGTCTGGATGGGGTACGAGCGGAAACGGGGCAAGCTTGCGGATTTGAATATGCTACTCAGAGGCGGCTCACGCGATCACTTCTCACTCATCGTCGGTGAGACATCTGTGCTGTCGGCCGTACAGTATGTGATCACTCTGGACACGGACACACAATTGCCGCGCGATGCAGCGTGGCAGTTTGTGGGCACGATGGCGCACCCATTGAACCGTGCGCGGTATGACGAACACACACAGCGGGTCTGTGACGGATACAGCATTCTGCAGCCACGCGTCGCCGTGAGCCTACCAGGCACGAACCGGTCGCGCTATGCGCGACTCAACGGGAGCGATCCCGGCATCGATCCCTATACGCGCGCCATTTCTGATGTGTACCAGGACGTGTTCGGTGAAGGCTCGTTCATCGGCAAAGGGATTTATGAGGTGGATGCGTTCGAGCGCGCTCTCGCCGGGCGCTTACCCGAGAACCGGATTCTCAGCCACGATCTTCTCGAAGGGTGTTACGCGCGGGCGGGGCTGTTGAGCGATGTGCACTTATACGAGGAGTATCCCTCTTGCTACAGCCTGGACGTGAGCCGGAGGCACCGCTGGATCCGTGGGGATTGGCAGCTTACGGGATGGCTTCTGCCACGCGTTCCCGGTCCCGGAGCGCAGCGTCAGAACAATCCGCTCTCGGGGCTCTCTCGATGGAAGCTCTTCGACAATCTTCGGCGTAGTCTTGTACCGCCAGCATTGACCGTGCTGTTGCTACTGGGCTGGACAGTCTTGTCACCGTTCTGGTTCTGGACCTTGTCGGTAATCGCAGTCATCCTCATTCCTCTTGTACTTTCCACGATCATGGATCTGTTTCGGAAGCCGGAGGATGTGCTGCCGAGGCAGCATGTCGTTGCCGTGCTACGCTCGGCAGGCCTGCACGCTGTTCAGGCGATGTTCACGGTCGTGTGCCTTCCCTACGAGGCGTTTCTCAGTCTGGATGCGATTGTGCGCACGATCTGGCGGATGTTGATCTCGCGGACACGATTGCTCGAATGGAGTCTCTCAAGCGATCCGGATCGCAATCGCCGCACAGACCTCGTCGGCTACTGCCGGACGATGTGGGTTGGGCCTGTTTTTGCCACTGCCGCGGCGATGTGTCTGATTCAGTCTGATCCGAGTGCGATCGTCGTGGCGCTGCCCATTCTGGGTCTCTGGTTCGCGTCCCCCGCTATTGCGTGGTGGATCAGCCGGCCTCTCACTCGGCGCGCAGCAAGACTAACAATTCATCAGACCCTCTTTCTCCGGGGACTTGCCCGAAAAACCTGGGCGTTCTTCGAACAGTTCGTCGGGCCAGACGATCATTGGCTGCCACCGGATAACTATCAGGAGCATCCCGTTGAGAGGGTCGCGCATCGCACGTCGCCGACCAATATGGGACTCGCACTGCTTGCAAATTTGTCCGCGTACGATTTCGGCTACATTTCGGCCGGACAACTCATCGAACGCACGACGAATGCGCTCCATACGATGAAAGCATTGGAACGGCACCGGGACCATTTCTACAACTGGTATGACACGCAGTCGCTGAAACCGCTCCAGCCGACCTACGTGTCGACGGTGGACAGCGGCAACCTTGCTGGCCATCTGCTGACATTGCGTCCGGGTCTGCTTGCCCTCCCCGATCAGAAAATTCTGGGACTGCAATGCTTCGATGGGCTTCGCGACACACTCAGTGCCCTCGAGGATGCGACAGGGGAAGCCCATTCAGCCCAGCTTGCTCAATTTCAGACGTATCTGGAGTCTGACTACGAGTCCCGGCCCACTACGCTCACGGCGGCGTGGCTTTGCCTTGATCGGCTGGCTTCATCCGCTGAAGAAGTACTCGCTAGCTTGAAGGCTGCCCCCGAAGGCCCAGCGACTTGGTGGGCGCACGCACTGGCCCGGCAATGCCGGGATATCCTCGATGACCTCATGCTCCTCGCTCCGTGGGTATTGTTGCCCGACTCACAGAATAGGCTGAGGGAGTTCGACCATCTCGACGAGATCCTTACGTTGCGTGAATTGGCAAAACTTGAGGTGACGTGTCTGCCGGCAATTGAGCATCGGTTGGCCGCAGAGGTGACGCCCGGGGAGAGTACGTGGGTTGCTGATCTTCAAGAACTCATTGTGAAGGCAAGCCAGCGCGCCAGAGAACGAATCGAGACCGTCGAAGGACTGGCACGTCAATCAAGTCGCTTGGCCGAGATGGAATATGATTTCCTATTCGACAAGGGCTGCCATCTGCTGGCGATCGGCTTCAACGTCGGCGAGCGCCGGCGCGACTCGAGCTACTACGACCTGCTGGCTTCAGAAGCGAGATTGTGTTGTTTCGTGGCGATTGCACAGGGGCAACTGCCGCAAGAGAGCTGGTTTGCGCTCGGGCGCCTTCTCACGACTGCCGGTGGCGGGCCGGTACTCATCTCGTGGAGCGGGTCGATGTTCGAGTACCTCATGCCGCTGTTGGTGATGCCGACATACGACCACACGCTGCTCGACCAGACCTGCAAGGCGGCAGTGGAGAGGCAGATCGAGTATGGAAGGCAGCGCGGCGTCCCATGGGGCGTGTCGGAGTCCGGCTACAACACGATCGACGTACATCTGAACTACCAATATCGCGCATTCGGCGTGCCCGGCCTGGGACTCAAACGTGGACTTGCCGACGATGTAGTCATCGCACCTTACGCCTCGGCGCTCGCACTGATGGTGGCGCCCGAGGAGGCGTGCTTGAATTTGCAGCGGCTCGCGGCGGCGGGGCTCGAAGGACCGTTCGGTTTATATGAAGCGATCGACTATACGCCTTCCCGTCTCCCGCGCGGACAATCGAGTGCCGTGGTTCAGTCCTATATGGCCCATCACCAGGGCATGAGCCTGTTGTCTCTGGCCTATCTGCTCCTGGACCGTCCGATGCAGAAACGATTCGAGTCGGATCCCTTATTCCAGGCAACTACGCTGTTACTCCAGGAGCGGATCCCGAAGGCCACGGCATTCTACTCGCACAGTGCCGAGTTGTCAGACATCCAGATGACTGCCGGTGGATGGGAGTCGCCGGTGCGCCGGTTTAACAGCCCTCACACGCCGACTCCGGAAGTGCAGTTGTTGTCGAATGGTCGATATCACGTGATGATCACGAACGCGGGGGGTGGGTACAGTCGTTGGAAGGATCTCGCCGTCACACGCTGGCGCGAAGACAGTACTTGCGACAACTGGGGCACGTTCTGCTATCTCCGCGACGTGACGAGCGGGGAGTTCTGGTCCACGGCCTATCAGCCGACGCTCAAGCAATCGAAGAATTACGAAGTCATTTTTTCTGAGGGACGGGCTGAGTTTCGTCGCCGCGAACAGAATATCGAGACGCATACCGAAATCGTGGTGTCGCCGGAAGATGACATCGAACTGCGTCGTATCCGCATCACGAACGGCTCGAGGACCAGCCGGACGATTGAGATCACGAGTTATGCGGAAGTCGTACTCGCATCATCTGCCGCGGACGCCCTGCATCCGTCGTTCAGCAATCTCTTTGTGCAGACCGAGATCATCCGCGACCGGCACGCGATCCTCTGCACACGCCGGCCCCGCTCTCTCGACGAGCACTCGCCGTGGATGTGTCATCTGATGGCTGTGCATGGAGCGCACATCGGAACGATGTCCTACGAGACGGACCGCCTACAATTCATTGGCCGCGGCCGCACTGCTGCTGATCCACATGCCATGAGTCATTCCGCGGCGCTCTCGGGCAGCGAAGGCTCTGTGCTCGATCCGATTGTCGCCATCCGGTGTCGGATCACGCTCGATCCGGAAGAGTCGGCCACGATTGATATGGTGTCCGGCATCGGCGACACCCGCGACATCTGCCTAGGGATGATCGAGAAATACCACGATCGGCGCCTCGCCGATCTTGTCTTCGATTTGGCGTGGACCCATAGCCAGGTGGTCATGCGGCAGTTGAATGCCACCGAAGCTGATGCACAACTCTATGGCCGACTGGCCAACTCTGTTCTCTATGCGAACCCCTCTCTGCGGGCTGACCCCAGCGATCTAATCAAGAACCGCCGTGGGCAATCCGGACTCTGGGGCTACGCGATCTCAGGTGACTTGCCGATCGTGCTGTTGCAGATCGGAGATCCGGCCAATATCGATCTGGTGCGTCAGCTTGTACAGGCCCACGCGTATTGGCGCTCCAAGGGGTTGGCTGTAGACCTGGTGATCTGGAACGAAGATCACGCCGGATACCGGCAACTACTCCATGAACAAATCATGGGGCTGATTGCCGCGGGCCTTGAAGCACACGTGATGGATCGACCAGGAGGCATCTTCGTTCGTCCTATTGACCAGATTTCGAATGAGGACCGCATTCTGCTCCAATCGGTCGCTCGCGCCATCCTCACCGACAGGCGGGGATCGCTGGCGGACCAAATCACCCGTCGTGGCCATTCGGACGTCACTGTCCCGCACTTGACCCCAACCCGAACCCGCCGCGCTGAGCCTTTGCCATCCGCTGCGGTACCGCGCACCGATCTGACCTTTTTCAATGGGCTGGGAGGATTCACCCCTGATGGCCGCGAGTATGTCATTACGACTTCGCACGGGCATGTGACGCCGGCGCCGTGGGTCAATGTCCTGGCGAATCCAAACTTTGGCACAGTCATCTCTGAGAACGGCCAGGCCTATACCTGGAGCGAGAACGCCCACGAATTCCGCCTCACTCCGTGGCATAACGATCCGGTGAGCGATGCAAGTGGAGAAGGCCTGTATCTCCGTGACGAAGAGCGGGGCCACTACTGGTCCCCCATGCCGCTGCCCAGCCGCGGGGCGACACCGTATGTTAGCCGGCACGGCTTCGGCTATAGCGTCTTCGAGCACACGGAACGCGGTATCCGCTCAGAGCTGTGGGTGTACGTAGCGCTGGATGCACCAATAAAGTTCATGGTGCTCAAGGTACGGAACGAGTCGGTCCGATCGCGCAAGCTATCCGCGACCGGGTATGTGGAATGGGTGTTGGGAGATCTACGGTCAAAATCGGTGATGCATGTCGTGACCGAACTAGATCCCAAGAGTGGCGCCCTTTTCGCGCGAAATCCCTATCACACGGAATTCACCGGCCGGACTGCCTTCTTTGACGTGGACGAGACGACTCGGACTATCAGTGGCGACCGGACTGAGTTCATCGGGCGCAATGGCACGCTTCGCAGTCCGGCCGCGATGGCCCGGGTGCGGCTGTCTGGCAAAGTGGGGGCAGGGCTCGATCCCTGCGGCGCCATCCACGTGCCATTCGAGCTGGCTGGTGGGCAAGAGCGCGAGATCATCTTCAGGCTCGGGGTTGGGCGGGATGCCGAAGATGCCCGGAATCTGGTACGCCGCTTTCGGGGATCTGCCGCGGCCCGTAGCGTGCTCGAAATGGTCTGGCAGTACTGGACACACACACTTGGCGCTGTGCATGTGGAGACGCCGGACCAATCTCTCAACGTACTGACGAACGGCTGGCTCTTGTACCAAACGCTGGCGTGCCGTCTGTGGGCGCGGAGCGGATACTATCAATCGGGGGGGGCCTTCGGCTTCCGCGATCAACTGCAAGATTCGATGGCGCTCATCCACACCGAGCCACAGCTTGTGCGGAAGCACCTCCTGCTCTGTGCCGCGCGGCAGTTTCAGGAAGGCGATGTCCAGCATTGGTGGCATCCCCCCTCAGGCCGAGGGGTGCGTACGCGCTGTTCGGATGATTACCTTTGGCTGCCTCTGGCCACATGCCGCTATGTGATGAGCACCGGGGATAGCGGGGTCTTGGATGAAACCATCCACTTCGTCGAGGGCCGCCCGGTCAATCAGGAGGAGGACTCGTATTACGATCTGCCGGGCCGGTCTGAAAAAGCGGTCAGTGTGTACGAACACTGTGTGCGGGCCATTCTGAAGGGTCTCACACGTGGGGAGCACGGCCTTCCGCTCATCGGCTCCGGTGACTGGAATGACGGCATGGACATGGTCGGCAAACACGGCAGAGGCGAGAGCATCTGGTTGGGATTTTTCCTGTATGACGTGCTCATGCAGTTCGCGAAGGTGGCACGCCTCCGTGGTGATCTCTCCTTCGCGGAACGTTGCCAGGGCGAAGCGGTGCAGATGCGACAGAATATCGAGCAGCATGGCTGGGACGGAGAGTGGTATCGCCGTGCCTACTTTGACGATGGCTCGCCCCTTGGCTCGGCAAGTAATCCCGAATGCCAAATCGATTCAATTGCGCAAAGCTGGTCGGTTCTCTCCGGGGCGGGGGATGCCTTGCGCTCCCGCATGGGTATGGACGCGCTCGATCGGCGCCTCGTTCGCCGGGACCATGCATTGATCCAACTGCTGGATCCGCCGTTCGACAAGTCACATTTGAATCCTGGATATATCAAAGGTTACGTCCCCGGGGTGCGTGAAAATGGGGGGCAGTATACGCATGCGGCGATATGGGCGGCGATGGCATTCGCCGCATTGGGAGACGGACGGCGTGCGTGGGAGCTGTGGGCCATGATCAACCCGGTCCACCATGCGAGATCTCCAGAGGGGACTGCGATCTACAAGGTAGAACCATACGTGGTCGCAGCCGATGTTTACGCGGTCTCGCCGCACATCGGTCGCGGTGGATGGACGTGGTATACAGGCTCGGCTGGCTGGATGTACCGTCTGATCGTCGAATCACTCCTCGGGTTAAGGCTCGAAGTAGACAAACTCCATGTTGCTCCGTGCCTCCCCGTGGATTGGAAGGGGTTCACGCTGCACTACCGATATCGGGAAACCCTCTACCACATCACCGTCTTACAAGTCAGCGCGGGGAACGGCGAGACAAGAGTAACTGTCAATGGAGTCGAGCAGCACGATAAGGCTATTCCTCTTGTGAACGACCGTCAGGAACACTCGGTCGAGGTGAAAATACAGGCACCAGGGAAATAAGCAGGGAAGAGGCTATCACCTTTGATGCGAGCAACTGTTTGATGAATGGCAGGATCTGCTGTGATGCAACACGAGGCTATGGGGTTGAACTCTCCCCCACCTCAGTCGCTCGCGGTCAATGAGAATTGTTCGCGAGCGTACGGAAACAAAACAAGTCCCCGTGGATTCGGTATTCACCCGCATAGCGAGAACGAATGTGTGTGAGCGCAGGGCCTGACCCTTAAGTTGAAGTGGGGCTGGACGAATCAACTACTTCTTTTTCTTACACACCTCAACAACAGCTTCGATACTGCCATCTTGTGGACTGATCATGAGAAGCATCCCCTTATGCTCCGGGTCTCGTTTAAAAAACGTGGCATAATCCTCTTGAGACACGGTCTCCTTAATCGACGTATCACCACTTTTAGTATCATAATTGTCCTCTTGGATAAACGCGCTGACAGACTGAGTGCCGTTTGATCGCATTTTGCTCTTCACCACCCAAAATACACGATCTAGATCTCGAGACCCCTTTGCCTGTTCCATTTTCGCGTTAGAACATAATTTCACTCCTTTCCCCACCTCAACCCTGTCGCCTTTATCAATAAATTGAGCATAGGCCGACAGGGGAGATCCGATGAGGATCAGAAGAAAAAAGAAGTATATGAACATGTCAGCAGCCTCCCTGAAACTGGCTTCAATAAATATTTGCTCGTGACCCGCGGGAAGGATACCCCGACTGCATCAGAAAATCGAGTGCACGGCCAGACGATGAGGCTCGACGGTTTGACCCGGACATCCACCGTACTGGTGCCAAGTCTCCGCTGATGAAACGTGGCGGTCTCTGAGAACCCGCAGAATCATTGAACTATCCGCGCCCCTATCTATCGTATTGACTACGATCCGCATTGCGCTTATCATAAATCCATGACGTATTGAGCCATGCCGACTGTCCATCCCTCGCGCCTCCCCTATCCTTCCTGCGCGACTGATTCCCAGGTCTCAACCGCTACTACGCCAGAGTGTGTTCCGCAACACGTCTATGACCTTGCATAACCAAAGGTGACTGCTGCCCTCTGGCTGGGAAAGGTGCCTCGATGCTCGAGTTGGGTGAGGCCTGCGACGCACGTCTCTGACTCAATAATGAGGAGAGTGTCATGATTGCAATGACGACGGCAGCTGAAGAGAAGATTCGGGACTCATACAGGAAGAGCAGGATACGATTGGTCTGCGAGTATACGTAAAAGGCTGCTGGTACCTTGGCTACCAGAACAGCATGTCGTTTGAATCCAACATGAGCGATGACAACACGGTCATAGAGAAGAAGGGGGCTGCTGCCGAAGGGGAAATAAGACGGCAAGCGAAACTCGACAAGATAATCTATGAAGATGACAATTCTAATTTGTGTCGCGCTGTGGTCACTCGCCTGGGTTGCACATGCTTCTGATATCAGCGACCAAATCGAACAGTATCTGTGTGTTGTTGAGAAGATTTCAGGTTTTGTCTACGACAAGGATCTTAAACAATGGGATACCGTCCGTTTCCGAATTGGCAAAAAATACCGTATTTCGCGTCTTTCGGATGAAGGGTATCAGATTACAAAGGTAGGAGAAAATAACCCGACTGGATCGTGCGAAAAGGGATTTACCAATCAAGGAATTCTTCTTTGCGACATGCCTAGTGGGAAGTTCCGGTTTAATAGAAACAATGGAAGGTTTCTCACGGCCTACTTCCATGGGTATTACAATGTGCCCTCGGATTTGATGCACACACCGTCTGAAAATGACGATACCCCGTCTGTGGCAATTGGAACGTGCTCTCGTTCCTGAAGGACCATAGACACTCCAATCAATCAATTCATTAGAGAACGCCTCACCGGATTTGTTAAAGAAGTCCCGTGGGAAAAAGGCGCTTCTTCCGAATGGAAAATAACCTATGCAGGAGTCGAAGATTCTTTCCCGCCGAACTCACTCCCACCATCTGACCTGCTCCCGTTGTTCCGACTTCAGAGTTATTGCAGCCGGGGCATATCGTCGGTCCTTTATGTATCCCTCCACGAGGAACTGCTGATTCACGATGACTTGCTGTAGCCGGCTGGTTCTCCATCAGGTCCCTCAAAAGTCGAACGCGGTTGGGTCATCACAATATCAGCGGAATATGGGCAACGAGCATGAACCTAGTCACTTGTACCGGTTTCACTGAATCCAAGCCGGCGTGCTTCCGTATGTGCGTCGTCATACAGAAACGAACATGACGAACACGGCAGCGGCACTCTGCGTGCGGTTACCAACGTTGAGTGAAGTCGTGAACGATCTCGTGCGGAAACGGTGAGTCAAGAGGTGGCGCTCGGGTTCGGATACTCGCATGGTGCGCTTGCGGCTCAGTTCGCGAGGGAACGCCCTGGTCGTCAAGATTGAACAGCGAATGCGTTCTGTGGAGCCCATGCGGATCGAATAGAATTGAGTCCGCCCTCCGCCCAAGCTTTAAGGGCCGAAACATCCAGACCCTTGCGCCTTCCTTCGCCTCCCTCCTACAATAAGCCTCCCTTTGGCCCCCCATATTCACACCTAACCAAGAAACCCTCGGAGGTACCACGATGTCTTTGCAACTTGAGCACGGTAGTCCCAAAGAACAAGCGGCAGCGATCGCACGGGACATCGCCGTGGCCGTCGCGTCCACACTAGAAAAAACTGCTATTTACGACCGAGCTTCGGCGGAGAAGTATGCAGACGTTATCGCTCAGGTTTATGAAACTATGTTTGCCGCCGCTCTTAAATCAATCAAGGAGTAAGGGGAAAGCCTATGGACAATCTGTCGATGAGACGACCTCAGACTAAAAGTCGCTAACTCACGGAAGGATGAAGGAAAAATGTGGTGGTCCCAACGGGATTTGAACCCGTGTTTAAGCCTTGAGAGGGCTCCGTCCTAGGCCAGGCTAGACGATGGGACCAAGACAAACATGATAAGTGGTTGACCGTGTAAAGTAGCATAAGATCTTTTCGCTTTTCAATTCCCAAGGATTCTAATTCTTCGACTTGACAGAGACGGCGGTATAGCCTACTTTGCGGAAATCACGTGCAGCGAGCCTATAGGACAAGGGATTCTGTTGTTAGCTACCTCTTCCCATCGGCGAACTCATGGTGGAACATGAACAACCCGCTCCAATACAAAACAATCGGCATCACAGAAGATCCGGAACTGATCGACATCGAGAAGCCCGAGCAGGGGCTTGAGCTACACGTCGGCTCAAACGTGTTTCGAAACACGAACGGCGTCGTCAAGCTTCAAGGCAAAGAGCAATTGGTGTTGGAGACGCAACTTGAACCACAGATGTTGCTCTTGACGATGGATCTGTACGATGAGCAAGGAACTCGGGTTGGACATATCCGACGGAATGCGGTCTCGGCACAAAGCGCAACTCACTATATCATTCGCGTGAATGCCGGCAGTGAAGCAAGCCCGGACGACTTTCCTTCAGTCACGGTAGTAGATCGAACAACTGGACACACGGTGTTTGAAGCCTGCCTTATGCTCAGAAGAAAAATTCGCATTACCGTGGGCCACTTCTATACCCATAAAGGCGAATTAGTCACCGTCAGCCCACATTACTGCCGCATTGGCACCGGTGTCACGCTGTTCGGCAATGTAGCGGAAAGTCGAGGCAATGCGGCGGCCATCGGGCCTCGCTAGTTCCCTGCATCAATTCACGTGTGTCCGCTTCCCACAATAAAGAAGAGTGAACGGCACCTTCCGCGGTGCCCCGTTTCCTTGTTCAAAATCACATCCTTTTTGACAAGGGGCAGGACTCCCGTACAATGGCGAAATGTCAGACGTCGTGAAGCCAAGTGTGCAGGCTTTCCTGGTCTGCGATCAAGTCATCGAGGACAGCGTCACCAAGAAGAAATGCCTCATCGGCCTCTTCACTCATTTGCAGGCTGTGAGCTTTCCCTTTCAACACTCACAAATGGGGCTGTATTTCTGCCTCACTGATGCCGAAGGGACATATCACTTCGACATAGATTTGATCTACCTCAACAACGAACAGCTAGTTTGCCGCGCCACCCTTCCGAATATCGCTATCGGCGATCGGCTTCAAATTTCAGACTTTGGGATCAATATTCCCTCTTTAGTCTTCCCCGCTCCAGGACGCTACGAGTTTCGCCTGCGTATGGAAGGTCACCTCATCGCGCAGAAAGATTTCAGCGTGATGCAGATGCCGACTCACCAAACTGCATAAGACTTGGCTCGCTCCAACGCTCGCGCTCCCCGGATAAGCTCTTCTCCCGTATACCATTCTTGTGATAGAACAGCCCGCGATGACCCATCTCCCGCATTTTTTGTCCATACAGGAGTCTTCACTCGATCGTGTCTGAACCGACTGGCGCTTCAAACTTTATCCGCGACATTGTGGCTGCCGATCGCGCGACCGGCAAGCACGGAGGCCGGGTTGTGACGCGCTTTCCACCCGAGCCAAACGGTTATCTCCATATCGGTCATGCAAAATCTATCTGCTTGAACTTCGGTATCGCGAATGATACCCCAAGCGGTATCTGTCACCTGCGATTTGACGACACCAATCCGGCCGCCGAAGATCTTGAATATGTCCAGGCCATTCAGAGCGACATCCGATGGTTGGGGTTCGACTGGCAAGAAAAGATGTTTTTTGCCTCGGATTACTTCGAGCAGTTATACGACGTTGCCATCCGTTTGATACGTAAGGGAAAGGCCTATGCCGATAACCTGTCGGCCCAGGAAATGCGCGACTACAGAGGCACATTGATTCAGCCGGGAAGGAACAGCCCTTCTCGAGATCGTTCCGTCGAAGACAATCTTGATCTCTTTCAAAGGATGCGAGCCGGGGAATTCGCGGACGGAGCCTACGTCCTCCGAGCCAAGATCGACATGACGTCAGCCAATATCAACTTACGCGACCCAGTCCTCTATCGAATTAGGCATGCGACGCATTATCGGACAGGGAACGACTGGTGCCTGTATCCAGCTTACGACTATGCGCACCCTCTTTCGGACGCGATCGAGGGAATCACGCACTCACTCTGCACCTTGGAATTTGAAGACCACCGGCCTCTCTACGATTGGGTTGTCGAACAGGCTGAAACGCCGCATCGGCCGCAACAGATCGAGTTTGCTCGCTTGAACCTGGCCTATACCATCATGAGCAAACGGAGACTGCTCGAGTTGGTCGAAAAGAAACTGGTGAGCGGATGGGATGATCCACGACTGCCGACGATCAAGGGGCTTCGTCGCCGCGGGTATACTCCTGAAGCGATTCGAGCTTTCTGCGACCATATCGGCGTCGCCAAGCGCGAGGCCATCGTCGAGATGCAACTGCTCGAACACTTTATTCGTGAAGATTTGAACAAGCGCTCACCAAGAGTGATGGCCGTGTTGCGGCCGCTCAAGATCGTCCTCGACAACTATCCCGAGGACCAGTCCGAAGAATTGGACGCCGTGAACAATCCGGAGGATTCGTCTGCGGGAACGAGAAAAATCTCCTTTTCACGCGTCCTGTATATTGAGCAAGACGACTTCCGTGAAAATCCCCCCAAACAATTCTTTCGGCTTGCCCCAGGCCGCGAAGTGCGACTCCGGTATGCCTACATTATCAAATGTGTCCGGGTGACAAAAGATCCGCAGACTGGCGAGATCACCGAACTCCACTGCACCTACGACCCCACGACAAGGAGCGGCGCTTCACAAGAGCAGCGCAAGGTCAAGGCCACCATCCATTGGGTCTCCGCAGCCCATGCCGTGAACGCCGAAGCCCGACTCTACAACCCCCTCTTGATAATGGATCTGGCGAAGATGCCGCCGGACCGCGATTGGACGACCTATCTCAACCCCAACTCGTTGGAGCGAATCACAGGTTGTCTGGTTGAGCCCAGCTTGCGGCGGACAGTGCCCGGCACACGATACCAATTCGAGCGCCTGGGCTACTTCTGCACTGACGCCGATTCGACGTCTGGCACCCTGATATTCAATCGAACCGTGTCACTCAAAGACGCCTGGGCCAAGTTCGAAAAAACTCAGCCGGCCCGGTAACACACCGGCTCTCTTCCCTCGTTTACCAGGACTCTCTCGGAGAGCCCTGGTCCACGCTTTCCTATCGGGACAACACGAGTTCGTCAACCTCTTCGTGCAACTCCTCCGAAACACATCTATGGACCGCATTACGGAACACTCCGACGAACAGGTGGCAATGATGAATCAGCCGAAAATCGACCGGCATGTCGACCTTCCGACCATGCACATGAATGGTGGGGTCTATGACGTCGTCATCAATGGAGCCGGCATCGCAAGCAAATACCGCGCGCAATGTCGGACTGGTCAAGCAGATGAAACAGAAGGCGATTGCCGTAAAGGCTTTGAACAATATCTGGCGCCATAACACTCCCTCTCGCCATGCGTCATACAGTTTCCAGGTTTTACTTTACCGTAGCGTTGGGCTTGCTAGACTAGCCGGAGTATGAAGTGCCGGCTGAGGAGGAACCTCGAACCGGAAGGAGGACCGCATGATTGAGTGTCGAGAGTATCCACGAATCCCCGTCGACATGCAGGTCTTTTTCTCCAGCACCAACAAGACAGACATCCGCGAAGGCACCATGTTCGATCTGTCGGCCAGAGGGTGCGCCGTCACCAGTGTATCGTCCGTTCAGCCCGGTTCAGCGGTGAGAATCCTCATCAGGGCGACCGATCTGGGTTCGCCCATTACGATCGAGTCCGCTGCAGTCCGTTGGAGTCAAGGAGGGGAGTTCGGCGTCGAATTTCTCGGCCTCTCGGAGATCGATCAACGCCGCCTGCACCGATTGCTGCAAACCGCCACCACACCCCAGACCAGCCAGAGTTGACCTCGAACGATTCTCGGATTCAGCGTGCTACAATAGCTGGCATGACTTGTCCCCTGTGCCACAAGCCCAGCACCTGGAAAGACAACCCCTGGCGCCCCTTCTGCTCTGAGCGATGTCAGGTAACCGATCTCGGCGCCTGGGCAACGGAACGTTATCGCATGCCGGGACCCACCATCACGATGGAAACCTCGCTCCCAGACTCGTTGGAGGGAAAGGACGAGACAGAGACACCGCGAGACAATTGAGCACGGCCTAAGGACAGATCATCCATTCTCGCAGGACGCAACTGCCAATCCTCACGCGACAGTTACTACATACTGCACGATAGAACGACTGTACGAGACGTTGGTTGAGAACAGCTTCGTTCGTACGCTTCAGGGTTGGCAATACCACTGCAACTTGATATGGTCACGGTCGAATCAGACCGTCTCACAAGGAGCACACGTCATGCTGCCCACCCATGGCTATGCCGCGATGACTGCCAAGACCACCCTGCAATCCTTCTCGTTCGAGCGGCGTGAAGTCGGGCCTCCCGATGTGCTCATTACCATCACCCACTGCGGCATCTGCCATTCAGACATCCATCAAGCTCGTGACGAATGGGGCGGATCAATTTTTCCCATGGTACCAGGCCATGAAATCGTGGGTATGGTGGCGAAAATCGGATATGCAGTGACGAAATTCAAAGTCGGCGATTGCGTGGGCGTCGGCTGCTTCGTCGATTCCTGTCGTACTTGTGGGCCCTGCCGCGAAGGATTGGAACAATACTGCGAGGCCGGGATGCTGCTCACGTACAGTGGCCGCGACAAAGACGGGCAACCTACGCAGGGCGGTTACTCCACGCAGATTGTCGTGGATGAGCAGTACGTGCTGCGAATTCCCCCGGCTCTGTCACCTGCCGGCGCAGCCCCGCTCTTGTGCGCAGGGATAACAACGTACTCTCCGCTTCGCCATTGGGGCATCGGTAAGTATCACAAGGTTGCGGTGGTGGGATTGGGTGGACTGGGCCATATGGCTGTGAAGATCGGGACGGCACTCGGGACCGAAGTGACTGTTCTGAGCAGCTCTGAACGGAAACGAAAAGATGCGGAACGATTGGGCGCGTTCGACTTCGTCCTCACCTCGCAGCCCGATTCGTTTACCCGATTACAGCGCCGCTTCGATTTCATCCTGGATACCGTTTCGGCCCAGCACGACTATAACGCTTATGTAAGCTTGCTCAAAACCGACGGGACTTTGATTCTCGTGGGTGCACCGGAAAAGCCGACGCTGCTGGAGCCCTTTCCCTTGATTCTGCATCGGCGCCGCATCGCCGGGTCGGTCATCGGCGGTATCCGGGAAACCCAAGAGATGCTCGACTTCTGCGCCACGCACAAGATCGAATCCGACATCGAAGTAATTCCAATCCAACACGTGAACGAAGCCTACGAGCGAGTCCTCAAGGGCGATGTGCGGTTTCGGTTCGTCATCGATCTGGCTTCGTTGAAGTAGCGATTGAAGTGGTCAAAGAAAAGTGGCTGGGGGACTAGGAATCGAACCTAGGTAGCCGGCTCCAAAGGCCGGCGTCCTACCGCTAGACGATCCCCCAGCGCGGTACGGGAGTGAATCATGCTTCGGAAACGATGGGGAAAATATTGTTGGCTGGGGGACTAGGAATCGAACCTAGGTAGTCAGATCCAGAGACTGACGTCCTACCGCTAGACGATCCCCCAACCGATGCCCACAGTAATATACAGCTCCTAATTTCGTCAAGATCGGTGCGTCCTTACACACGTACTGCCTCATGCGTGAGAAGCCCGTTCAATCCCCTGGCGCAATCGAAACAGCGTCCGGTCTCGCCCCAACACCTCCATCACGTCGAAGAGACCAGGGCTGGCAGTACGACCGGTTAGGGCAACGCGAACCGGCTGGGCCAACTGCCCCATCTTCACCCCCTCTTCCTCAACCAGCTGCTTGAAGGTCGCTTCCCATTCCTGCTTTGAAAAGTTCGGGAAGGCCTCGAAGCGAGCGCGCAATTGACTGAGAATCGGCGCGATGGCCGGCGTCAAAAATTTTCTGACCGCCTCTTCGTCATACATCACAGCCTGTCCAAAATACGGTCTCACCCAATCGACCATCTCCACCAAGGTTTTCGCCCGCTCCTTCACGAGGACAACGAGTTGTGTCAACCAGTCGGTCGAAACAGTCTCGACTTCGCCCTTCAATCCCGCCGCCACCAAAAAAGGCACGAGCGCCTGAGCAACCTGTGACGGCGGACTGATCTTGATGTATTCCGCGTTGACCCATAATAGTTTTTCAGGATTGAACACAGCCGCGGACGTTTGAACGTTTTTCCAGGAAAAGTACGCGATCAGCTCTCGACGATTGAAGATTTCCTGATCACCGTGCGACCAGCCAAGTCGAACAAGATAATTCACCATCGCATCTGGCAGATACCCCATGTCTTTGTAGGCCATGATTGAAGTCGCGCCATGCCGCTTCGACAGGCGGGTTTTATCGGAGCCCAGAATCATCGGCAGATGACCGAACTGAGGAACTGGAAACCCAAGCGCTTGAAAGATCGGGACCTGCCGCGGCGTGTTGGTCAGGTGATCGTCTCCCCGCACCACGTGCGTAATGTTCATCAACGCATCATCAACAACGACTGAAAAGTTGTATGTCGGGTAGCCGTTCGACCGGAGAATGATCAGATCATCTTGCACCGTATTATCGAAAACGATCTTGCCCTTGATGAGATCGTCAACCACGGTCTCTCCTTCCTGCGGAGCCCTGAAGCGCAGCGCTGCGTCGCCTGTTGGATTCAGATGGCCAGCATCACGGCAACGACCGTCGTATTTCGGCGAGAGCCCCTTCGCCTCGGCTTCCTTACGCCGTGCGTCGAGTTCTTCTGCTTTGCAGAGGCACCAATAAGCCTGCCTCTTCTCAAGAAGCCGCATCGCATGACTGCGATAGAGGTCCATGCGCTCGGTCTGGCGATAAGGTCCTTCATCCCAATCGAGCCCCACCCATTTCATCCCCTCGATAATAGCTTCGATGGATTCATCGGTTGACCGGCTCTGATCCGTGTCTTCGATCCGGAGGACAAATACGCCCTTCTGCTGGCGAGCAAACAGCCAATTAAACAGTGCTGTACGGACCCCTCCGATGTGGAGGAAACCAGTCGGGCTGGGCGCGAATCTGACCCTGGCTTGGCTCATAGCATGGCCCTGCATCATTGAAAACAGGTCGGTATCTATAGCATGGGCTGAAAAGTGTTGTACAGGAATCAGCTATCGTGCACCCTTTTATCTGGACCGGCCTTCTGGTAAGAGAGCAAGAGGGAGATTGCGGTGGCGGAACTCACACAACTAGCAACGGTCCTCTCAGTCATGGATCTGACACCCCATGTTCGTCAATTGGTTCTTCAGCCCCAGATTCAGCAGATACATTTCCAACCAGGCCAATGGATCTCCCTACAATTACCGGTCGGTCCAAGACCACCACTCAATCGTGCCTACTCACTCGCAGAGCCTCCCTCACCTAGCGGGCAACTCACCTTGGTATTTGATCGAGTTCCCAATGGTAATGGTTCGAACTATCTCTATGGGCTGAAAACCGGAGATGAGCTGTTGCTGTCTGGTCCCTACGGAAACTTCATTTTGCCTGTCTCACTCAATCGAGATCTGCTTTTCATCAGTCGTTATACCGGTTTGGTCCCAATCCACTGCATGTTGAAACACTTGGCAGAATCAGACGTCCTGCCTCAGTCAATTTTGATAGCGGTCGGTCCATCTGAGAATGAATGGCTTTACCATGATGAGTTGCTCGCCTTAACCGCGCGGTACCCTTCGTTCCGCTATATGCCGGTGGCGGTGAATGGGACGAATCAGGAAGTCCTAGAGGCTATCGTGAAATGGCTCCGGCCAGTAGTCACTGGTAGACCAAAATTCATGCCGCTGCTTTGCGGGGTCAAAGGATTCGTGCGACCGGTGCGGGCCTATCTCATGGAGACAGGATACGATCGAAAAGAAGTGAAAACTGAAACCTACGACTAATGCCCTTCCCTGACCAGGTTCTTATTCACCGCTGGAATCTCGACAACAATATCTCTTGTCCCGTTCGGCACGCATTGGCAACTAAGTCGTGACTGCAACGTGGTGATAGGCGCTTCCTCCAACTGATCGAATTCATCATCTGTACCTTCGTTACAACTCTCAAGTCCTTGTTTCACAATAACGTGACAGGTGGAACAGGCGCAGACACCCCCGCAGACATGTTCCAGCGCAACTCCATTGCCCATCGCGATATCCAAAAGACTCCCTGGAAGCCCCGTTGGACCATAAGGAATCTTGGCTGGATCGACTTCAACCTTCGTCACCGTGCTGTCGGGAGCAATGAAGGTGACGGTATAGGCTGCTTGGGGAAGCTCATAATCAGCCTTTTCAATATAAGGGTTGGTTCCACCCATTTGCCTATTCCTTTCTCAACAGAACTCAGCTTTATTTTTCACTGTTGACAGCTTCGAAACTTGCGTGCTACTCTTAATCCGACCATATTGATCGGAGATCATTATAGTCTCCGATCGTTGAGATCGGCAATAGCAATGTTGAAGATTTCGAAAAAAACAGATTACGCCCTCATGGCCCTCCAGCACATCGCTGCCGTTCAATTTGGCGACGTGACCCCTGGGCGCGTGGTAAATACGAAGGAAATCGCGGAAGAATATAACATCCCTCTCGAGCTGTTGGCCAAAGTGCTCCAGACTCTCGCCAAGAACGCGCTGATCGAGAGTCACAATGGTCCCAAGGGTGGATATTTGCTGGCCCGACGCGCGCACCAAATTACAATCGCACAAATCTTGGAAAGCATCGAAGGTCCTTTAGGTATTACCGATTGTTCTCACGAGAAGGATGGCGAGTTCTGTATGCAGCGGGAAAATTGCCATATCCGCACACCGCTCTTGAAAGTTCAGGACAGTATCGCCCAGTTGCTCAATAGTATGACACTGCAAGACATGATGGGTGGCACCCCTCTCATTACCATTCAGTCGCCTGCGGCACAAGGAGTTGAACAATGAAATTTCCGATTTTCTTAGATAACCATTCTACGACACCGATGGATCCACGTGTGCTGGACGCCATGCTTCCCTACTTCATCGAGAAGTTTGGAAACGCGGCCAGCCGCAACCATGCCTTCGGATGGGCAGCGGAAGAAGCGGTTGAACAGGCCAGGAAGCAGATTGCGAAACTGATCAAGGCCGATCCAAAAGAGATTGTCTTCATGAGCGGTGCCACTGAATCGGACAATCTTGCGATCAAGGGCGTCTTGGAAATGTATAAAGAGAAGGGCGACCACATTATTACGTCGACCACCGAGCATCGCGCTGTGCTCGACACTGTCAAGTCCTTGGAGGGAAAGGGCAAAGCGACAGCCACCTATCTCTCCGTCGATAAATTCGGGATGGTGAATCCCGACGATGTGCGGAAAGCCATTACCGAGAAAACAATCCTCATTTCCGTCATGCTGGCGAACAATGAAATCGGCACGATCAACCCGGTTAAGGAAATCGGCAAGATCGCGAAGGAAAAGGGCATCCTCTTTCACTGTGATGCGACGCAAGGCGTCGGCAAGATTCCGGTGGATGTGCAGGACATGGGAATCGACCTGATGTCGTTTTCAGCCCATAAGATCTATGGCCCCAAGGGGGTTGGAGCGCTCTATGTGAGAAAGAAAAATCCTCGAGTTCGCATCGCAGCGCAGATGGATGGCGGCGGGCACGAGCGCGGCATGCGCTCCGGGACGCTTCCGGTACCCTTGATCGTGGGATTCGGCAAGGCCTGCGAACTGTGCGAACAAGAAATGGCAAAAGAGGAGGCACGGTTGACCATGATGCGCGATCGGCTGGAGGCCAGCATCATGAAGGCACTGGAGGAAAGCTATCTGAACGGCCATCCCACCAACCGTCTTCCCGGTAACCTCAATATCTCCTTTGCCTATGTCGAAGGCGAGTCCTTATTGATGGGCATGAAGGATATCGCCCTCTCGTCCGGTTCGGCCTGTACCTCGGCCACGTTGGAACCCTCATACGTGCTCCGGGCGTTGGGGGTCGGGACGGAGCTGGCACATTCATCGATCCGCTTCGGTCTGGGCCGTTTCAACACGGACGAGGAGATAGACTATACGATTAAGAAGGTGATTGAGATCGTCACCAAATTGCGCGAAATGTCCCCGCTGTACGAGATGGCAAAAGAAGGCGTCGATTTGAAATCGGTCCAGTGGGCAGCCCACTGAGCCGGACAGTCAAGAGGAGGATGAATCATGGCCTATAGTGACAAAGTTGTCGATCATTTCAATAACCCCCGCAACATGGGGAGCTTCAAGAAGGACGAGGAAGGGGTCGGCACCGGCATGGTCGGAGCCCCGGAATGCGGCGACGTCATGAAGCTTCAGATCAAGGTGCAGAACGATACGATCGTGGACGCAAAGTTCAAAACATTCGGCTGTGGGTCCGCGATTGCCAGCTCGAGCCTCGCCACCGAATGGTTAAAGGGCAAGACGATCGAGGAAGCTCAGAAGATCAAGAACACTGACATTGTGCAGGAGCTGAACCTGCCGCCCGTGAAGATCCATTGCTCCGTGCTCGCCGAGGATGCGATCAAGGCCGCCCTTGCGGACTACCAGAAAAAATCCGACGGAGCACTGACCGACGTGAAATAACGTGAACAAAGGGAGTGCGCCATGGACACGACGAACGCAGACATCCAAGCTCCGGTGATTACGCTCAGTGAGGCGGCGCTAAAGGAAGTCAAACGCCTCATCAATGTGCAGGGCCTCACTGAAGGGGGGCTCCGTCTCGGCGTAAAAGGCGGCGGCTGCTCGGGCTTGAGCTACACGATCAACTTCGACGAAAAGATCGGCCAGCACGACCAAGTGCATGACTATGACGGTGTGAAAGTCATAGTCGATGCCAAGAGCGCTATCTATCTTCAAGGCACGCAGCTGGACTTCCAAAAAGACCTGATGGGCGGGAACTTCAAATTCGTCAATCCGAACGCAGACAAAACCTGTGGTTGCGGAGAGTCCTTCTCGGCATAACGATTATCAGCGGAGCATAGCAACCGTCTACGGGCATGGCAGGCTGCCGTGCCCGTGCTGTCAGAAGAGGTAGCAGGATGGATCACCAGCACACCCACGGCTCAAGCCCTCGGGAACTGCAGATGGCCCGCAGCATGTGCTGGCACTGCCAGTCTGAAGTGTCCGGTGAATACTTCTGTGAACGGTGCGTCAAGGTCCAGCCTGTCTCCAAGGAACTCGATTACTTCACCTGCCTGGGCCTCCCCCGCCGCCTCACGATCGATCAGCGGCAACTGGAAAGCAAATTTTACGAGCTGAGCCGCGCATTCCATCCTGATTTCTATCAAAATAAGAGCGCTGCCGAACAGACGATCAGTCTCAGCAATTCCGCCCAGTTGAATTCCGCGTACCGGACGCTCCGTGACCCGATCGAACGGGCCGAATACCTGCTCGGCCTGGAGGCCGGAGCGGTGAAAGAGATTCGGAATTCTCCCCCTGCCGATCTCTTCGAAGAAATTCTTGAGCTGCAAGATACGTTGAGCGAGTACCGAGCCGCCGACCGCGCATCAGAAATCGAATCGACGCTCCGTGCGAAACTCCAATCGGCACAAAAGACGCTCGAACAACGGCAACAGAATATGGAGGCAACCCTGCAGCAGCTCTTCGTTCAGTGGGACAGGCTCCAGGATCACGGGGAAGCCATCGATCAATCGAGAACCGAGCGCAACCGAATACTGAAAGAGATGCGAGAACATCTCTCTAATCGCACTTATGTCAAGAATATCGTCAGCGATCTCGTCTCAACCATCGGATAATCGCTACCATGGCTCGTATCGTCGGCATCGATCTCGGCACAACGAACTCTCTCGTGGCCTATATGACTGACGGACGGCCGTGTGTCATCCCCGGTCGGAACGAGCGGACCATGGTTCCCTCCGTCGTGGCGATGACCGACAACGGACTGATTGTCGGCGACCCGGCGAAGGAACACCTGACGCGCAATCCTGAACGAACCGTCTATTCCGTGAAGCGATTCATGGGAAAAGGCCTTGAGGACGTAAAGGGCGAACTGGCCTACTTTCCTTATCACTTGACGGAACAAGGGGGCGTAATCCGGATCAAGCTCGGCGAGAAAACCTATTCGCCGCCGCAGATCTCGGCCATGATCTTGAAGGAATTGAAGCAACGGGCCGAAGCGCATCTCGGCGAGAGTATTACGAAAGCCGTCATCACCGTCCCCGCCTATTTCAACGACAGCCAGCGGCAGGCGACGAAGGACGCCGGCATGATTGCAGGGCTCGACGTGTTGCGAATTATCAATGAACCGACCGCTGCCTCGCTGGCCTATGGGCTCCAACAGAAAACTCAGGGCACGATTGCTGTCTATGACCTTGGCGGGGGAACCTTCGATATCTCAATCCTGAAGCTCAAGGACGGCATCTTTGAAGTTCTGGCGACCAACGGGGACACTCATCTTGGAGGGGACGATCTCGATCGCCGGCTCGCCGATCTCTTCGTCAAGGAAATCCGGGAACAACATGGCCTCGATTTAAATGATTATCCCGATCATATGCAGGCGGTCAGGCTGGAGGCTGAACGGACAAAGATCAGACTCTCCGATGAGTTAAAGACTACGGCTACCCTCGACCTGCCGGAGGGTAAGGGCCGGTATTCAAAAGCTCTCACGCGCGATCAGCTCGAATCCCTGACGATGGAATTAGTGGAACGCACCCTCGGACCCTGCCGGCTTGCTCTCAAAGATGCCGGCCTCACTCCGAACGACATCGATGAGGTCGTTCTCGTCGGCGGTGCGACTCGCATGCCGTTGGTTCGCCGGCAGGTCGAGGCACTCTTCGGGAAACAGCCTCATTGCAAACTGAATCCTGACGAGGTCGTCGCGCTCGGGGCTGCCGTCCAGGCCGACATTCTTAGTGGTGGAACAAGCGATCTGTTGCTGCTTGACGTGACCCCTCTCTCTCTCGGCATCGAAACCATGGGTGGGGTGATGAGCAGTTTGATACGGCGCAACACGACCATCCCGGCCAGTGCCAAAGAAATGTTCACGACCTACGTGGACGGCCAAACCGGCGTGGATATCCACATCCTCCAAGGCGAACGCGAACTGGTAAAGGACAACCGCAGTCTGGCCCGCTTCCGGCTGAAAGTCCCGCCGTTGCCGGCTGGCGTCCCGCGAATTGAAGTGACGTTCTTAATTGATGCGAATGGAATCCTGAATGTCTCGGCGCGGGATGTTCGCACAGGCGATACTCAATCACTCGCGGTGAAACCTTCTTACGGTCTAAGCGACGATGAGGTCGAACGGATGATTGGCGAATCATACAAGTTTGCGGCCGACGACTTGAAGGCGCGCCAGCTCATTGAGTCCAGAACCGAGGCTGAGACCATCCTCATGGCAACCGAGAAGGCCCTCAAACAAGGCGCGCATTTGGTGACAGAGGAAGACCTGTCTTCAATCAGAGCCTCCATGGCCGCAGTGGAAGCCGCGAAATCCGGAGAAGATCACAAGGCCATCCGAGCAAAGATGGCCGGTCTCGAATCCGCGACACATCACCTCGCAGAAATCCTGATGGATACATCGTTGAAAGAAGCCTTGGAGAACAAAAAGCTCTCCGAGTTGACATCGAGGAAGTGAGGCTGCAGATGGATCTGAAGTGGCAGGATACCGAGGATATTGCGATCCGTTTAGTCGAAGAACATCCGGAGACCGACCCACTCACGGTCCGATTCACCGACATGCACGCCTGGATCGTGACGCTTCCCGATTTCAAGGATGACCCCAAGAAATCAAACGAGAAGATCCTCGAAGCGATCCAAATGGCTTGGCATGAGGAGTATCAGGACTCAAAGTCCTGAATCGTTGACCTTCCTTTCACGAAGTCATACCGAATCCTGCTAGCCGCGGCAGTGGTTCCGCAACCTACAACCAGCCTACTCACCCTCTAAATCATTGTAATATAGGTGTAATTGCCATGATCCGATGCGATTGGCAACGTCTAGCTTTCGGGCAGGCAAAGCTTTTTTCCCCTCCCTTTGGGTCATTGTGGATCATGAAAGGATTCGGCGATAAATGGGCTTGTCAAATGATCGAGCTGAGGCCCTTCAGATGTCCAAGATTCTAAATCTCAGCGCCCATACGAGTGACGAGGACTTGCAGCACCTCACGAACTTGCTTATTTTTCACTTCGTTGAGCAATGTGGCGGGCAGATCCAATTCAATGTGGAGGACGCCAACAGGGTTCGTGAAAGTCTCACTACCAAAATGGTGCAAATGCAGGTGGGAGCCGAGGTACGGTTGCGAATTATCGATCGCCTGCCGGAACTTCAGTAGACCATATCATTCCCCGATATTCAGGCCTTACCATCCGGCCGTGATCCAAGACTTCTAGAACCTATGCGATCTTAGTTCCATGGACCATGGACTCACAGCAGAGCAGTCCCAAGTCTGGATACATGGCGAATGTTGTATTAGACTCGCCGACGAGAGAGACAAGGGTACTTGCGTTATGGATCTGAAAGGATTTCAACATGACACCCCTGATACCGGGTGAAATAACTGAGGGACAATGAGAGCAATGCGACCAAGTAGTATGCTGCATATTTCTTCCCACATCACTATCCCCGATTCTGAGATCGACATCCATGCGATGCGGTCGCAGGGGGCTGGTGGTCAACATGTCAATAAAGTTTCGTCCGCGATTCATTTGCAGTTCGATATTGCCGCCTCGTCGCTGCCCCCGTTTTACAAGGAAGAGCTCCTGAAATTGAACGATCATCGCATCTCAGAAGAGGGTGTGGTCACCATCAAGGCTCAGCAGTATCGGAGCCAGGAGCAGAATCGAGAGGATGCGCTCACTCGATTGAGCGAGCTTATTCGGAGTGTGGCCGTTCCGCGCAAGAAGCGCAAGGCCACGAAGCCGACAAAGGGTTCGAAGCAACGGCGGTTGGAGAGTAAGACGAAACGGGGGAAACTGAAAACCCTCAGGCGAACGCTCGAGTAGCTGCTCAACAAAAGCGCGAAGCGCAGATTCCGAGAGACGAGTTACGAACGACGTTTCACGTTATTCCACTGAAGCTAGCGAACCGAGAATATTATATCCTCCATCCACGTAGATCACTTCTCCGGTAATTCCACGTCCAAGTGGGCTGATTAAGAATAGTGCTGTGTCGCCGACTTCGCCTTGCTCCGTTGCACGGCGGAGAGGTGCGAATTCCCGGTGATGATCCACCATCTTGCTGATGCCGGAGACGCCACGAGCCGCAAGGGTCTTAATCGGGCCTGCGGAAATGGCATTCACCCGGATGTTCTTAGGTCCGAGATCGTGCGCGAGATAGCGGACAGATGCTTCCAGTGCGGCTTTAGCGACCCCCATGACGTTGTAGTGTGGCACAACCCGTTCCGCACCGAGATAGGTGAGGGTGACGACAGAGCCGCCGTTGGTCATCAACGGCATGGCAGCCCTGGTGACAGCGACAAGCGAGTAGGCGCTCACGTCGAGCGCCGTGGCAAATCCTTGCCGCGTGGTATTCACGAACTGCCCCGTGAGTTCTTCGCGCGGGGCAAAGGCAACGGAGTGGACGAGAAAGTCGAGCTGTGCCGTTTCTTTTTCCACACTGTGCATCAATGCCGTGATTTCCGCATCGTTTCCGACATCGCAGGGAAAGGCCTTTGCCCCCGGCATGGTGGCGACCAGCTCTTCGACATTTTCCCGTAGTCGTTCATTTTGATAGTTGAAGATCAGCTGCGCCCCTTGGCCGGCTGCCGATTGAGCAATGGCCCAAGCGATGCTGTGTTTGTTCGCGACGCCAATGATGAGTCCCTTTTTACCGTCGAGTAACATGGTGTGCCCCTGGCAGGATGGTGAAAACTCTCACAGAGTGCCTCATGAAGCGCATAAGGGAACGAGAGGGAAGCGGCGCCTCATGCGTGAGGCCGGAAGATACCATGATTTAAAACTGGGCGCCAGGAGGGGGCAGTAGGAGGAGCTAATTGGCCTTCGCGGCGTTGGCTCGAAGCTGAGCCAACACTTTCGCTGCTTCAGGCGCGAAGTCATCCTGTTTTTGAGTTTGAGCGAGATGCAGCGCTTCGGAGGCGAGCGAAAGAGCCTCTCTGTGGCGACCGTCGGCGCAATAGGCCTTGGCAAGACTGAGCCTGGCATTGACGGACTCCGGTGCTTTCAGGAGTACGTATAGGAGGAGCTTCTCGCCCTTTTCTCGGTCTCCTCCAAGTAGCGATGGGAGCCTGAGCAGAAAAGTCCCTTTTGCCGATAGAGCATCAAGGTGATCGGGTGCGAGCTCGATTGTCCTATCAAGCTCTTTTGTCATGCGTCGGAAGCCCATGACCGATGTGATATTCACCTCTCCATCGATCCGCATGAGTTCACCCATATTACAGAACAGGGCGAAATGTGCTTCGGCAGATCGATCGTCCAGCGCCACAGCTTGCTCCCCGAGGGCCTGACCTTTCTCGAAATGGCCGACTCGGCTAGTCCGGTCTTGAGTGATACGGCCTGCGTTGCACTCGTTCATGGCACCTTGAATCAAGTGCTGGGATGTTTGTTGCGCTAAGAGGGTGCCGGGATTCGCCAAGATCCAAAAGCCGAGCAATACAAGGAGTGTCTTCTTCATATCTATCTAGGAGTTGAAGGGGAAATCTTTACACAGGACTTTTGAAATAAAGCAATCCGTATGCCAATCCGAGAATGTACATATGTCTTTGAAAGCGCTTTGTTTATTGAGCATGGATCCTGATGTTGCCTTTTTCTGTTGTCACGACAACACAGTAATTGTGAGAAATTTGTTACAGCTAGTTCAGGTCTCCTACCTAATCTTTGGTTTCGCTGCACCTTGAACGGGATTATTTGTGGCATTGCGCAGGGCGCGGAACGCCGTGAGTATCGTGGGATATGAATAATGAGCATTCCGACCGCTGGGATTAGGCAGGACAAAAATGGGGCGACCGGCCAAGGTCTTGGCTTGAAGCCCAAGACTGATTAGTCCGGTCCGGTATTCCGGGAATAACGTGCGATAAATGGTGACACCGAGCAAGGCCACTGCTTGAGGGCGATAGCGTTTCACTGTGGTAATGAGTCTCTTCCTGCCAGCTATATATTCTCGCGGGTTCAGTACATTGATCCCCGCGCTAGGCCTCTGGACGATGTTAGTTAGGCCGAGCCCCCATTCCGGAAGTCGCCAATCGTCTCGGTACGTGAGCGGCTTGGGTGTGAGCTCCGCCTCGAACAAGAGTTTCCAGAAACGGTTCGAGTACCCGGCGAAGTGATGTCCGGTCGCGGCTGACCGAAGACCCGGGTTAATGCCGACGAAGAGGATCTGGACTCCTGGTCTGATGTGATCCATGAGCCGATGGCGCGACAGCGTTCTTTCTGATAGCTGCACAACGATTCTCGATTTTACGTGGATCGTCTGATTTTTTATCGTCATCGAATGCCGTAGCTCACAGGGGGAGCACCGGTCTATCGCGAATTTTATTGAGATAGATTATTTCTACATTGAGGCGGTTTAGCCGACCTTCAGCCATTTCGCCACAGAAAAAATGGTCCAGTATTGGATATGGTGAAAAGAATCTCTGTAAGAGATTGATAAACTTCATAACACCTAGAGATCACTGATGAGGCATCAAGCTTGCTGATCTTGTCCACAAGTGCTGTTGAATAGCACATTCTTCAAACATTAACGGAGGGTGATTTATTATGAAGAGCATGTTGATGGCAATCATGGCAGTGGCAGTGGCAGTGACGTTCAGCGCTCCGGCCTTCGCGGGTGAAGAGAAGAAGGACGAGAAGAAGGGTGGCCACGTCGTTGTGTACGGTGAAGAGAAGAAGAAGGACGAGAAGGGCGGCAAGTCTGTCGACACCTTCGGCGACGAGAAGAAGAAAGACGAGAAGGGCGGCAAGTAATCACCTTTCTTGGGCGAGGCTAGTGAACTTGAGGGGTCTTCTGCCTCACGCGGAGGACCCCTCAAACATTGTTACTACCTGTTCCTGTTCCTCAGATATACCGCTTGTAATCCCACGATCGACTTCGCGTCTCTGATCGCTCCGGTTTCAATCATGCCAATCGCCTCCGAGAGAGGCATCTCTATCACTTCAAGAACCTCGTCACGGTCGAGTTGTTGCCGCCCGGTCGTCAACCCGGTCGCTTTATAGATGTGGATCACTTCGTCGGTGAATCCCGGCGCCGTGAAAATGCTGGAGAGAATCTCTAAGCTGCCGGCTCGGTATCCGATTTCTTCTTCAAGTTCTCGTGCCGCACAGACTCTTGGGTCCTCACCAGGATGCAATTTCCCCGCAGGGATTTCGTAGATGAACCCTCCTGCTGCATGCCGGAACTGCCGAATCAAGACGACCGTACCGTCGTCTTTGATCGGGACCACCGCAGCCGCTCCGGGATGGCGCACGACTTCCAAGTCGACCGTGAGGCCGTTGGGCAGCGTGACGGTCTCGACGTTGAGCGTGACGACTTGACCTGTGTAGATGTTCTTTGTCACGGACTATTAATCTCCTATCGGAAACATTTGAGAAAGGTTCGACCAACCTGCACAATGATCCACGCGTAGTTGTCCCGTTGTTTCTTAGTCAACCTTGTTCCGGTGTCATGCATGAATCGAGTGACGATTCGGTGACTCACACCTTCAATCAAATTCTTGCGTTTCTTGTCAGATAGGCCTCCCTGCAAAGCAACTTTTTTAAGCCTACGGTAAAGCTGGTTGATTGATTCCGGTGGCTTCTTCATTTTTGCCCCCTATAGTCTTACAGCCCCTTACCCCTCACGCCTAACCGGTTTCTTATAGAACGGCGGTTTGACGACGTGCGCGGGGACACTTTTGTTACGAATTTCGATGAGGATGGAAGATCCTGGCTCCGCGAAGCGCGCAGGTACATAGCCCAAACCGATGCCCTTTTGCAGAAGCGGTGAGAGATTGCCGCTGGTCACATCGCCGATGGGTAGAGAGGCCGTAGGGTCGAGGATTCTGAATCCATGTCGTGGCACGGCTTTTTCAATTAGCTCGAATGCGATAAACCGGCGAGCGACTCCAGCCTGTTTCTGATCCAGAAGCGCGTGGCTGCCGATGAATTCACCTTTCTGGAAACTGACGGTCCAGTCCGCATTGGCTTCGAGCGGCGTCGTGTCTTCGCCCATGTCGTTGCCATAGAGAAGATAACCCATTTCCAACCGGAGGAGATCCCTCGCCCCGAGTCCCGCAGGCTTAAGACCCCGAGCCGCCCCCTTGTCGACGAGCAGATCCCAGAGGAGCCCGACTTTATCTGCGTCGATGTACACTTCATAGCCCAGCTCACCGGTGTAACCGGTCCGGGCCAACAAACAGGGCAGGCCGCCGATCGTGGCGTGACAGGTGTGATGGAGCTTGAGTTTTTCAATCGCTGTTCCGCCAAGACTCATAAGCAGCTCGCGCGATTTGGGACCTTGGACTGCGACCTGAGACAATTCGACTGACCGGTCTTCAAGACGAACCGTTTTATCTTGAGCCAACTGTGATTGAAACCATGACAGGATCTTCTGACGATTCGAAGCATTCACACACAAGAGAAACTCTTCTGGCCCGAGCCGATAGACGAAGATGTCGTCCTTGATGCCGCCCTTCTCATTGCAGACCATGGAGTACTGCGCTTGAGAAACGGCAAGTTTCACGACGTCATTGGTGGTTACTCGCTGCAGAAAAGAGACAGCGCCGGTCCCGGCAATTCGCACCCTCCCCATATGGCTCACATCGAAGAGACCCACATGAGAACGGACGGTATGGTACTCATCCACGACACCGCTATACTGGATAGGCATCTCCCATCCGGCGAAATCGACCAGTTTGGCGCCACTTGTACGATGTCGTTGGATGAGGGGAGTCTGTTGCATTACGGTCGCGCCGATAGGTGTGTCGGCTGTATCATCGAACACCGAGCAATTCAACATCGAAGATCAAGGTGGCGTTCGGTGGTATGACGCCACCAGCACCCTGCGTGCCATAACCAAGCTTAGACGGAATGGTCAGTTTTCGTTTCCCTCCCACTTTCATACCCTTCACGCCCTCGTCCCATCCTTTGATGACTCGTCCGGCACCCAGTGGAAAAGAGAACGGCTGTCCCCGGTCTACGGAACTGTCGAATTTCTTCCCGTTTTCCAGCCAACCCGTGTAATGCACGGTGACAGTCTGTCCCGATTCTGCTGTTGCTCCAGTTCCGATTGTGAGTTCAACATATTGCAGTCCCGATGAGGTCGTTACTTCATTTCCTTGAGCGCCTGCTTCCCGAAACGGCATGGATGGCTCCTTTCCTAATCGTCAGTCACAGCGTGGGAAAACTATTACCCGGAGATACTCCTGCCCACGTCTCAGTCTGAAATCCAGTTCATAAGCTCCATGAAGGTACCGCTCTCACTGGTTCTGGCGGGAGTCAGGTTCGGAGAAAATGACGACACTTGCCGTATAGCCGTGCAGGAAATTGCGCCCTCCGACCGGACCGATCTCACCTTGGGCAAAAAATCCAGCCGTCGGGATGGGGCCAAGCCGCTCTTGCACCACACTGCAATCGTGATGAGGACGGCCGAAAAGTCCCTCTCCGCGCCCACAACAGCTGAACAGGAGCGCTCCGAGTGGGCGATGTTCATGCTTCGTTCGATCCGCAGCCAGGCGAAGGTGCAAGTCGTCACTTGCAGACTTCGCATCGCGAAGATGAAACTGCACAGTCTGGCCTTCTTGAACCACGTCTCCGATCGCAACGGCTCCGGCTTGTTGATCCGCTCCAATGAGGTTCCGAACGAGGAAGTCACCTTGCTCGAAATGACTCCCATGCTCATCAACTACGATGCCCAGATGCAACGCGCGATGGGCATCACGTCGGTGGGATCCGCCAAGGGATTCGAAGACATCCTGGAGCCGTTTGAGAGCCGACACGCCGGCCAATTCATAGATCAGGTTTTGCTCCGCTCTTGTCACGACAAACCGCTCGCCGATCGGACGGCAGCCTTGCGACGTCACAGTCCGCACGGCAATCGGCCCCGTGAGTTGCACTCCCACGACGCCTCCGTCGAAACTCTGATCATTGAGCAGCAGTCGGTTCTCTCCAGAGTCCTGGCCTCCACCGGCAAGACCCCCGCCAACTGTTCCGTGTGGGTAGCGGTCGGTCATAAGGGACAGGACTTCCTGCATCGGCGTCGAAAAGGGATCGGCGAGAAGGAGAAAGCTCGAATCTTCGAGTCCTGGATCCGGCCATCCCGGCATGCGGATTTGGTCTTGCAACTGCGACACCGAGATCTGCAATGGCGTCAGCTTGACATCAGGAAGGCATGCGACCCAAATGGTGAGGGCGGCAGCGGTTTCAATTTCTTCGGAACCGGCGATGACACCTTCACCGGAACAACCTAGACACACCTTTGTACGAAGCTCCCTCTGCAGTATCGCAGAGATCATTGCGGCGTTGGTCGCATGGTGGGCCGAAAAGAACACGAAAGCCAGATCGATAGGGACCGTACCGATTTGCATCCGAATGGCATCCGCAAGATCACGGATCGCGGCTTCCGTATCGGTCCTACGCGAAAGTGCGGTTGCGAATTGAAGCGTCGTCGGAGTGGTCGCGCCTGTGGAATGAGATGCCATGGAATGAACGTGCCGCCTGTTGGTCGCCGATGCGCTAGACGCCTGGGTCCATCCGTTCCGGACGGTCCTTCGCCAACTTCTTATAATAACGCCACAAGTAGGAATGGTAGTCGTCGAGCTGAGCCAGGAGATAGTGCAATTCCGCGGGATCTTCTGTCTCCACGGCATGAGCCATGCGGGTTCGCAAAAACTCGGCGAACGCGTTGGTTTTCCCCAAGGCGGTAATGAGACTCAAGCTACCACCGAGTTGGTACTCGTTCATGCCAATCCTCCAGATCCAAGTGAGCCGCGAAAGGATAACGATGCAAGAGAGGAAAATGCAAGTGAGTGAATGCTCCGCCGCGCGATGTCCCCCCGTTATTTAACCTGGTGTTCAAGGATCGCGCGGAGCTTGGCGAGAGAGATGGCCTCGACCCGATGGCCGTCGCGTCCCACGACCGTCGTGGCCATGGTCAGCGCATTGAGAATGGCTTCTTCAGTCGACTCGACCGTTGCCGTGATCAAGGGGTTCAGATGCGTGTCGGCAAGGTGACTGTGCTGAAACGTCAACTCCTTCGGGTAGTGCGGGATGACATTCGCGGTGGAGAACGCCAGCACGAAATCCCCGCTGCCGTGACGTGCGGTGGAACCTGTACGAGCCAGCCCCAACGTAGCACGTTTTGCTAGTCGAGTGAGCTGCCGACTGTCGAGCGGGGCATCAGTGGCAATGATGATGATGATCGAGCCTTCGCTTTGCCCGGGTGAATGATCCTGCGCAACGGGAGGCACGGTCTCATAGCGCCGCCCGACCGGCACGCCGCCCACAACGAGCTCGGGTCGTCGTCCATGATTCGCGTTGACGAGCACGCCGATCGTGTACCCGCCTTCAGTTTTTGGGAGTCGCCGTGACGAAGTCCCGATACCCCCCTTGAACCCGTAGGACACCATGCCGGTTCCAGCGCCAACCGAGCCTTCCTGCACAATGCCAGTGGAAGCGTTGTCGAGCGCCTTCATCACATCCGCCTCCGACACATGCCGTCCCTGAATGTCATTGAGGCGTCCATCGTCACATTCGGCAACGACCGGGGTCAGCGTGTCGTCGGTAATGCCGATCTCCGGATAGCGGGCGATCATCCAGCTCATAATCCCGTTGGCCACTCGCGGCACGTTCAAGGTGTTTGTCAGGGCGATCGGATACTCGAGAAAGCCCGATTCGCTGATCCAGGCAAGCCCGGTCATCTCGCCTGTTCCATTGAGCACGAACGATCCAGCCGCCACTTTTTTATGCCACACGTCATCGCGGGGAATGACGACCGTCACACCGGTTCGTATCGGGCCGGTCCCTGGCTTGAGCGGCCCGTCACCGGAAATGAGCGTCGTCTGCCCCACCGTGACACCGGCCACGTCGGTAATCGCGTTGAGTGGTCCCGGGGTATACGAGCCGACCACGATGCCAAGAGCACGAGATCGCGATCGAATCTCTTCCGGCTCATCGGCTTGGGCAGTAACAAACGGCATGAGGCAGATCCCGCCGCCCAGAATCAGCAGCAGGAGTGTCGGACAGACGCTGCGGCTAGACCTCTTGAGTCGATCCGACATAGGGAATCGTGACCTCGGTGCGGGGTTGTTCAGCTTGAATGGCAGCAGCCAGCGAGAGCGCCTGCTTTTCTTCGCCGTGCACGAGAAATATCTTGCCCGGAGTTGGTCTAATGGCGCGTACATAGGCCAGGAGGTCATCGCGATCCGCATGGGCCGAGAGTCCGTTAAGCTTGACGATCTGCGCTCTGCGTGGAGTGGGCACGCCGAAAATCGGCACAACATCCCACCCTTCGACAAGTTTGCGTCCGAGGGTATGCTCGGCCTGAAAACCCACGAAGACGATCACATTCGCTTCGTTCTGAATCGCGTGCTTGAGATGATGCACGACGCGACCACCTTCGCACATGCCGGATGCGGATATGATCACGCAAGGACCCTTCATGTTGTTCAAACGCTTGCTGTCTTCCCGCGACGAGACAAAATGGATATAGCGGGAGGCAAAGAGGTCGCCGGAGGACGTGAAGGTGCGGGTGGTTTCTTCATCATAACATTCCGGGTGTCGGCGAAACACTTCTGTGGCCCGCGAGGCCAAAGGAGAATCGATATAGATCGGGATGGGATCGAGACGTCCTTCCCCGACGAGTTCTTTGATCCGCATGACCAGCTCCTGAGTGCGTCCGACAGCGAATGCAGGGACGATAATCTTGCTCTTATGGGTTTTTGCATGGATAAGGAGATCCAGCGCCTTCTGCTTCATGCTCTCTCGATCGGCTTCGTGCAGGCGATCGCCGTAGGTCGATTCAAGAATCAACACGTCGCATGACGGTGGTGGCTCAGGATCGCGGAGGATGGGCATGCTAGAACGGCCAAGATCGCCGCTGAAGAGCACGGTGGTCGTATTGCCCCGTGCCGTGTATTTCACGCGAATGGCCGCCGACCCCAGGATATGGCCAGCGTCGTGAAAAGACGTTGTCACGCGCGGGGAAATCTTGATCGCGTCGCCGTATCGTACACCTTCAAATCGTCGGGTCACTTTTCGAACGTCATCGGTCGTATAGAGTGGTCGAGCGGAGTTGTTCCTGTTCCGTCGTTCATTCTTGTTGACGTAGCTGCAGTCGCTCGCTTGTACTCGAGCCGAGTCTTCAAGCATAAGTTCGGTCAGATCTGCAGTGGCGCGGGTGAGGTACACGTTTCCTGAAAAGCCGTGCTTCGAGAGTACTGGTAACGCGCCGGAATGATCAATATGGGCGTGAGAGAGCAACACCGCGCCGAGCGACCTGGGGTCGAAGCCCAAATCCCGATTACGCCGAAGCGCTTCGTCCCGGCGTCCTTGAAACAGTCCGCAATCGAACAACAGCCGAAAGCCTGGAACCTCCAATAGGTGGCGACTGCCTGTCACCGAACGCGCGGCTCCATGAAACGAAAGTTTCATGGAGCAGGCACTCCGTTGCGGCGGCTGATCAGGTCCCAGGATTCTTGGGCGGTCTCTGCATAGCAAAAGAGCCGCAGATCTCGTTGCGCGATCAACCCATTCTCAACGAGCCATTGCCAGTTGATCAGACGCTCCCAAAAATCACGTCCGATCAGCACGACGATTAGGTTCTCGATCTTGCCCGTCTGAAGGAGCGTCAGCGTCTCGAACAGTTCATCGAGCGTGCCGAATCCTCCCGGAAAGGCCACCAGTGCTTTTGCGCGGATCAAGAAATGCATTTTCCTGATGGCAAAATAGCGGAATTGAAAACTCAGCTCCGGTGTAATGTAGGAATTCGGATGCTGTTCGTGGGGTAGCGTAATGTTGAGGCCGATGGATTTTGCGTTCACATCCGCCGCCCCCCGGTTCGCGGCCTCCATGATGCCGGGCCCTCCGCCGGTGACGATGACGTAATCGCAACGGCCTTCGATCTGGCACGTCATCGAGACCAGCCGGCCGAGTTCGCGCGCCACATCATAATACTTGGAGAGCGCGAGTTGGCGTCTGGCGATCTCCACCTGCTGCTCACGCATTCGATCGGTAGGAAATTGTGCAGCTGCCACTTCCGCTAGGCGAAGCGCACGAGCGGCGGCGGCGGGTTCCTGCAGCCTTGCGCTCCCGAATACGACGATGGTCGAACGGATCCCCTGCTCACGCTGGATCAACTCGGGTTTCAAGAGTTCGAGTCCGATGCGGATGGAGCGAAGTTCTTCACGCTGGAGAAATTCTGAATCGCGATCAGCGAGAATGTAGGAAGAAGGGGTCCGCGGAGACTGATCCATAGGCCGGGATTATAGCGACCTACATCCATTGCGGCAATCGCGGAACATTCTCAAGGAAATATGGTAGACGACCACTAGAGTGCTGCAAGAACATACTCGAAGGAGACTAGGGCATGTAACTGCTGGCCTTTTGATGATGGGCAAAGGCGTAATACACCACGACCCAGTGCCTATCGAATTCTACTTGTAATTCCTCTGTGCCTAAGCCTCCACCACTATATGTGAGTTGGTACAGGTCGGTGGGAACTGCTTCCAGCACCGGAAAAAAGAAAGACAGCGGCCGTGTGACGTTCACCGTAAAGTACTTGATATCAAGAAACTGATACCGGACCACGGTGCCGCTGTCCACCCGCCGGATACTCCCCGGGGCTCCCAGGTTCTTCACGACATCGGCCAGTGTCGTGGTCCCGGGGACTATGAAGGACACATCGTCCGGACGAATGATCTCGTTGACTGTGAGGCGACGCCAGGCCAAAGGGCATCCTTCTAAAATAACGGCAAGAAGGCACACAAGAATCAACAAGCCTCGTCGGCGAGCCGGCATCGTCGATTAGTCCCCAAATGGCCAGAATTGTAGTTTGGGCGGCGGCTTCTGGCGTCCCAGCACGACCTGTTGGACGATGCCGTCAGGAGAGAAAAACACGTACAAGTCATTTCCGACGACATTCGTCCGAGAGAAGAACAGGATGGTTCCAGATTTGAGTGTGTAATTGTAGTAATGAAAGATCTCCTTATCATGAACCTCAATGACGCGCTCTGGTGCGCCGAGAATATTTGCTACATCCTGCCTGGTAGAAGTTCCGACCTTGATCGACTCCACATCCTCTTGTTTGAAATCGTCATCATAGTTGCCGCGGAAAAACGCGCATCCCTGTATGAGGGTGGCGGCTGCCGCAGCGAGCAACAACGATCGAATCACAATCATGGAGCCTCCTTTTCTTCGGACCGCCTTACTCCTGGCCATGACGTCTCAGAACGAAATCGTCCTCGTAGACATCATACATCGATGGTGCCAGACCGACTCGTTTGTACACCGTTTGGGCCGCACGATTGTCTCGTGCCACGTACAGTCTAACGCCGCACATCTTTGTATCGGACTTGCCGATCGCAACGACGGTATCATGTAATTGACGATAGACTCCTCTCCGTCTCCAGGCTGGATCCACATACACACTTTGAATCCACCAAAACGCGCCGTTGCGCCACTCACTCCACTCATAAGTGATCATCAGCTGCCCCACCAACCGGCGGTTGCCGTTTTGCTCCCATTCGGCGACCATAAAGAATCCACGGGCGGGCGATTGAAGGAGAGCCATGGTTCCGTCATGTAAGCGCTCACGATCGAGGTGGCGTCCTTCCGTTTCTAGAGCCATGGCTGCACTAAACGATTCGATACTCGCCGCATCTTCTGGTTTGGCGAGTCGAACAGTCATCTGCTCCGGGATTGACATGGGGATCAGATGGTCGCCTTTGGGGAACGTAACCATCCGGTTTTCGGCTTGTACAAACCGGCGGTACACTCCATCTTGATGGCGTCTTCCGGCAGCAGATTAATCGGCCGCAGCTGTGGCTGAGGGACAAATGCGAGGAAGCCGGTGAACGGATGGATGGCGGTGGGCACAAACACCATCAACAAACTTGTTGGTGAAACTTGCAGCGTGGTCGGTGCGGTGCCCATGACAAATCCGATCGCCCAGAGACCCTCTCGAGGAAATGGAAATGCCACGACGGTGCTGCGCCCAAAGCGGGCACGGAACTGAAGGAGATCGGTCATTCCCTTGATGGTCGTATAGACGCTGCGAACCAGCGGAATGTTATCGATCCACCGCTCTGCATGGATGATGATACGCCGTCCGATAATATGGGTGGCAATGACGCCGACAATGACAACAAGGAACAGAAACACAACGAGGCTGAGTCCAGGGCTCAATCGCGTTCCGATATTCCACGGAAGATCTTGAATTAATTGGTTGAGCGCCTGTAGTAACGCGGAAAGGATCAAGAATGTGGCCCAGGCCGGTAAGAGGACCAACAGGCCTGCCAAGAAATATTTCCAGAAGGTCTTTGACATCTCTGTGTATTCCTTCGAGAGGATCCGACAAGGCTCCATGAAGCAAAACGCACTAGTCGAAATAGCGTCTGTGCTCAGGGCTTGATCTCATCGATACCGATAATCTATTCTACTCGTGCATGATCGGTCGTGTTCACATGGAGAGGCATAATGGCTGAACATACTGAAGCAAAGCGTCCGGTCAATATTGACAAGGATCTTCTCGCGATTCTCTGTTGTCCCGACACGAAACAGGATGTAAATTTGGCGGATGAAGCGCTGATTGCTAAGTTGAACGAGGCTGTGAGCCGCGGCCAATTGAAAAATAAGGCAAATAAGCCGGTCACAGAGTCCCTCGACGGAGGGTTGATCAGACGCGACCGGAAGATATTGTATCCTATCCGCGAAGACATTCCTGTCATGCTCATCGAAGAAGGCATTCCCCTGGAAGGGCTGATCTAGCCGGGCTGGCTTCTTTTTTCAACAAGTCCATAGCTGGCCGTATTCGAACGTCTTATCCCTCCTTGTGTGATATAGGGGGGAAGATCGATATTACCTGAGATCGTTGTTGAGTCGTACAGTGGGCGGGTCGCCTAGCTGTTGTCCGTCTTGGAACCCGTCGACGTTCCACAATGTTGACAGAGATATTCGTACAGATTTCCCGTCGGGAGCACAAGCAGGAGTCGCTCTCGTGTCGGGGTCGCCACCCGGCAGGAAGGGCAATAGAGTAACGAGGCATTCAATGATCTGAACTGATCAGGCTGCTCAGAGGTGCCCGGTCTTGGCGGTCGAGCCGCCCTAGAAGTCAGACCATGTGGCCACGGCTGACGGGTTGGTTTCCGTGAAAAACCTGACATACAATCCGTCCACATAGATGAGTGCGTAGGGGTCACGGCGAAAGTCCTGTATCAGGAGACTCGCCTGTCCACCATCCCGCATCTGCTCAACGAGCGGTCATGCGTCATGAGAATCTGTGGGTGAGTGTTGCGGGAAACACGAGTGAATCCTATGCGTTACACGGCCGGTGTCTTCGCCGACTCAATGTCTGTTGCGGTGATCAAGCTAGATAAGTAGTCTGCGACAAAATTGAGAGCCTCCTCACGTCCATCCGCACGACGTCCCTTTTCTCGCCGCTGGACTGATAATTCATGATCGAGATCGGATTTAACCTCCGTGAGAACTCGCTGGAGAGACGAAGGAGTCAAGTTTGCATCCATGTCTTCGAGTTCCTGGCACCGATCAAGCACCCAGTTTAGCCCTTCAATTCGTCCCGCATAATGTTCCTGCTCCGCGGTGTCGATCCGTGACATCGTGGTCGCAAATGTTTGGGCCTCATAGATGAGGTTATAGAAGCTGGTCACTGCTCGCTGTAAGGTTGGATTCATGTCACTCCTTTGAACAAATATCAACTGTCTGATTATACACGAGAATGCCAACGTGACAAGGGAAAAGTTGTCGGGACGGAGGTAGGCACAGTATACGGGGATGTACTTCCCCGATTCGGGGAGTGGATCGCTGTTGGCAGGATCTTATTCAGTATCCTGTTTGTCGGTCGCTGTTGCAGCCGTAGTAAGGTACCGGCGCAGAATGGCCTGCTCGATTCGTGAACGCCCGCGATCCGGTGCCGGGAATCGCAGAATCAAATGGATGCGCCCCGGCTCGGACAATTGGATCGTGACACGGGGCTCGGGCGACGGCGCTTCGAGCAGATTCGTCTGCTCCAACAACTTCATTTGACGACCGGCCTCTTCTATAAATGGAGCGCATTCTGTCTTAGCCGCAGCGAGCAAGTGCCGTTCAGCATCCCGCCAGTTCACGTTGTCTTGTAAAGGAATCACCAGAATGTAAAGCCCATATTCCTGCCCGGGATTCTCTTTAATCAAGGGATTCGTAAACAGCAAGCTGTTTGGAAACACGGTCATCCGACCGGTATAGAGATGTGAGGCATGGCCGGGCCCGATCTCGAGCAGTTTGGTCGCAAAAATGTCATGGTCCAGAACGACGCCTCGATGACCGGCGATCTGAATGCGGTCACCTACGGAGTAGACTTTCCCACCCACTCGTAGCGCCGCTCCGCTCCAACAGAGAAGGAGTTCTTTGGTTGCCAACACCAGCGCCGCCGCGAGCGCCACAAGAGACACAGCGAAGGCTTGGAGTTCATGCGCCCAGATGACAACCAACCCCACCAGCAACGCAAACATCATGCTGTTGCGGACGGAAACGACCCATCGACGTTTCGCTTCCATCGAGAGGGTTGGATTCTTCGAGATCGCCCGGACGATCAACGCCCGAATGATAAGGAGGGAGAGCAACAGCAGCAGCGAAGTAAGCCCGTCGAGCAGGACCGAGCTATCGATGTGCGGCAGCCAATCAGGCATGGATTATGGCATCAGAATTCTAATTGGCGTTAAGCGTATCATGGGTTCCCGGCACGCATTCCTCACGTTTCCATTCTTTCAGGATCTTCTGATCATTGAAGACCAGGGTATAACGATAGCAATACAACATTTCTTTGGCCCCTTCCCCGGGCTTTCCCATTAACGCGGTTGCGCTCGATGTCGCATTGGCCAGACCCGAAAAATGCAACGAGCTCAATTCTTTTTCGGCCAACGGCACGCGATACGTCCAGACCGAATCTCCTCCGAGGACCGGTGTCTTGGTCGTATGGGGCGGCCCGAACTTCTCCGTCACTTCGTCTTGCGTAAGTCGATCCACACCTTTCTTGAAATAGCCGTCACGCCAAGGACCTCCACAGGCAAGCATCCCTCCTGCGAGGATGAATATCCCGACTGTGAAAAAATGCCGGAGTATAGGTTTCATCACTTAGGTTGGTCTTTGGTTTCCTGCATGCGCTTCACGGAACAATAGAGCGCATAGCCTTGGGCCAATGTGCCGGTGGCCAGCAAGCCCAACGCCGTCTGCAGCCACGGCGTGTCTGTGTCTTCCAGTCCGTACATCCCGATGACGAACCCTAGCGCAATCGCCACCATTCCCACGGATCGTGCGACCATCCCCCTCGTACGCAAGTTGATCGGTGCCGGTTCGGTATCCATTGTCATAGGAGAGTTACGCTACACTGGATCGCGCTGCCGGTTCAACAGCACATTGCAAAGGTCGTCCGGCGCCCCGGAATCTAACCGTGACGGTCCCAACGCCAAGTGCATCCTGCAAGAAACAGTCATTCCGTATGTACATCACGTGATACCCTAGCCCGCCGTGCTGCCACAGACACCACTCCCACTTTTGTTGCCGACAACCAGGCCATGGAACGAGCGAGACAGGTTAAGCACACAACACTCAAGACCTCAGCATCACACGCCCAACCGTTCGACAATCGACTCGGCGGGATAGGTGACAATTTCTGCCAAAGTCGGATGGTAGTGTGGCATGCGCATCATATCCGCCGCCGTCCCATGGTAATACATCACCGCAATCAATTCATGAATCAGTTCACCCGCTTCCGGACCTACAAGCTGTGCGCCCAGGATCTCACCGTTCTGAGGTGCTGCCAATAACTTCACAAACCCCTGCGACTCCCCAAGACACAGAGCTTTCCCATGATCCGCAAAAGGATACGAGGCCGTGAGATAGGCGATCTTTTCGGCCTTTGCACGCCCTTCATTCAGCCCCAATACCGCGACTTGAGGATCCGTAAAGACCACTTCAGCATCGAGCCGGTGGTCGAGCTCTTTCGACGGCCTTTCAGGGTGTGTTGCGTTGTAGGCTGCAATTTCTCCTTGTTGGATGGCGAGATGTACAATGGGCGTGACATCATTAACGTCACCCACGGCATAGATATGCGCTTGCGATGTACGCATGGCGCCATCGATCACAATCCTTCCACCCTCGATTTTCACCCCCGCCAGATCGAGACGGAGCCCTTCGATGTTTGGCTGCCGCCCTAAGGCCTGGAGAATTTCTTCACCGACGTAGGACCGTTCCCGTCCGTCTTTCACGACCCACACCGTCTTTCCCCTTGAATCGTGGGTCACGCGCAGCAACTGCGCGTCGGTAAGGATTTCGAGGCCCTCGGCACGCAATGCGGCTTCAAGCGAACGTCCGACATCATCGTCCATTTCGGAAAGGAGGGTGCATCCCCGTTGGAGGATCATGACCTTCGTGCCAATTCGAGCAAAGAATTGACCGAGTTCGAGTGCGACCGCGCCACCGCCCAGAACGATCAATGAGCCAGGTTGAGTGCGAAGGTCCAGAATCGTATCGCTCGTGAAGTATCCGGCCCGGTCCAAACCAGGAATTGGAACCTCACAGGGCCTCGATCCGGTGGCGAGTATGAACGATCCAGCCGACAAGATCGTGTCTCCGACGGCGATTTCGTGCGGCGACAGAAAAACCGCCTGCGATCGGTACAGAGTGAACGTTGGGTCTTGAAGCTGTTCGATACGATAGTCGGCAAACTCACGGACCAGCCGATCCTTTCGACTCACGATCGCCGACAGGTCGGCCTGAGACGAAACCGGAGAAAGTCCGAACTCTTTCGCCCGTCTCATGAGAGCCGCAATTTCGGCAGAACGCAGAATCGCCTTCGTCGGCATGCAGCCTCGCAGGATACAGAGCCCACCAAGCGGGCCCTGATCCACGATCGCCACGTCGGCGCCCGCATCTCGGGCAGTCCGTGCCGCGGCGTAACCCGCCGACCCGCCGCCAATGACAATCACATCGTGTGTCTTTCGATTCGAAGCTCTGCTCTGTGATTTCATCATTCGTTCCCTTAACATAGGACGTTTTCAAAGAAAGGATACACGATGGTGCAACCTGGTCGCTATCGCCACTACAAAGGCCACGAGTATGAGGTGTTGGGGGTCGCTCGCCATTCAGAGTCTGAAGAAGAATATGTGGTCTACCGCGCGTGCTATGGTGACCATGGACTGTGGATCAGACCATTGGTGATGTTCATGGAGACTGTGACCATTGATGGTCGCTCTTGCCCGCGGTTTCAGCCCCTTGCTGTCTCCTAGGACTCAATGGGGGATTCAGTCTATTTCACGGTTCAGCTCGACGCCTGTTCCCAAGGTCGTTCGGGCGGCATCTTCCGGGCTTAAGTACTTACCGCTAGCTTCCGATAAAGACATTACGAGGTTAGCCATGCCGATTATACGTGCGGTCAATGGCATCGTCGAAATGCATCCTGCGCTATCGGTCTCCCCGCGCCCGCCGGCCGTTCAGGTTGCACCGGCTGATCGAGAGAATCGTTCAAAGGGTCAGGAGCGCCAGACTGATGACCATGCGGCACGACTGGCTCAACAGGCCTACCAGCAGCAGGCGCACCAGGCCCCAACACCAAATCCGGCCCTTCTCGCGCAAGACATCATGACCTCACCTGTCACATGGTTACCGTCCGACAGTACGCTGCTGGAAGCATGGACGATGATGAATCGCAAAGGGATTCACCATCTCCCAGTCACGTCGGTCCATGGTACGTTGGTTGGAATGATATCAAACCACGATCTGCTGCCCTATGCACATGAGTTGGAGTCCATCGATTCGCCGGGACCATCCGCCGTGCACAAGCTTGCCGGCATCATGAGCAGCCGGGTCTTGTCCGCGACTCCGACGACAGAGATCAGAGAGATCGCTCATGTCATGCTCGATGAACAAATCAGGGCCATTCCGATCCTCGACAGCTCCCGTCAACTGGTTGGCATGCTGACAACCAGCGATATTCTCCGAGCCATTGTCCACCGAAGCCCACTCGAACTCTGGACGTAACAAGGTCTTGATGCTGACGGGCATTCGAGGATCCTGTTAAGTCAACCAGGTCCATTGCGAAAATGTCGCAGCCTGCCCCACGCTCTGTCCCTTGGCATCCACGACGTTCCAGATGAAGGCATTCTCGACGAGAAAGCGGCGCCCTGTCGAAGCAATTCTCACACCTTGGTAAGTATCGAGATAACCGCGAGATCTAGCCTGCTCCAACATCCATTCCCGCTCGGCTCGATTGACCGGCTCAGTCGTGAGTCGCGACGGAGTCTTGATGAGTTGTTCCCACGTCAGCTCCCAGAGCTCCATTGCGACTTGATTGCCGTAATTGAGGAGAGGGTCTTCTTCCGTTCCATGGGAGACCACGACAAAGGGAGACTGGAAGAGCGCATGGGCTTGATAGTCCGGCTCGCCGGCCCGTTCGAGTAGCTCGCGCCCGATCCAGCGACGGAAACTGTTGAGGAGCAGTTGCGACCACTCGATGATAGCAGGATCAGTCCATACCTGAGGGGTCACGGCACTATCCTCCGGCGCAATCTCTAGGAAGGAGCCTGGTACCCATCTACCAGGCGGTGTACCATGTCCATTCGATCAACGCAAGAAACATGGCAAGGACTCTTGTACAGACTCTAGGAGGAATCTGTATAATGTGCCCCTGCTCGGAGGAAATCTCCGGGAGAGACTGATCGTTGAGGACCACGTATGGCCGCTCAAACTCTCTTCGACAAAATCTGGGAGTCCCACGTCGTTCGCGCAGAACCAGACGGGACCACCCTGCTCTATATCGATCGTCAACTCGTCCATGAAGTGACATCACCGCAGGCGTTCGAAGGGCTCAAGCTTTCAGGCCGCCGGCCACGACGCCCCGGCGCCACGTTGGCGGTGCCGGATCACAATGTCCCGACCACCGATCGGACCTTGGGCATCGCTGATCCCCTCAGTGCAAAACAAATCCAGACGCTGGAAGAGAATTGCCGAGATTTTGACATCATGCTCTTTGGTATGAATGACATCCGTCAAGGCGTGGTGCATATCATCGGCCCCGAGCAGGGCTTTACCCTGCCCGGAACAACGATCGTGTGCGGTGATTCGCACACATCGACACATGGAGCATTCGGCGCACTGGCATTCGGCATCGGCACCAGCGAAGTCGAGCACGTACTGGCTACCCAGTGCCTGATACAGAGACGACCCAAAACCATGGAGGTCCGCGTCGATGGGATGCTGCCGACCTTCTGTTCGGCGAAAGACGTCATATTGGCAATTATTGGAAAGATCGGAACAGCCGGCGGAACCGGCTACGTCATCGAGTACACCGGCTCAGCGATCCGGGCGCTCAGCATGGAAGGGCGTATGACGCTCTGCAACATGTCGATTGAGGGCGGCGCCAGGGCCGGGATGGTCGCACCGGACGAGACCACCATTGCCTATATCACAGGACGTCCACTGGCGCCGAAGGGAGCGCTGTTCGAGCAGGCGGTACACGCGTGGCAGCAACTCAAGACTGATGCGGACGCGACCTACGATATGACCGTCTCCATGCGGGCCGAGGACATCGCGCCGCAAGTCAGTTGGGGCACGAGCCCTGGGATGGTGACCGGCATCGATCAGCGCGTGCCGGATCCGCGTACGATCACCGACGAGAAACAGCGCCAGGCTACGGCGCGGGCATTGGAATATATGGGACTCTCCCCAAACATGCCCATAACCGACATCAAGATCGATACGGTGTTCATCGGATCCTGCACCAATTCACGTATCGAGGATCTCCGCCTGGCCGCGAGCCTGGCGAAGGGCAGGCATGTCGCGAAGACCGTTCATGCGATGGTCGTGCCCGGTTCCGGCCTTGTGAAGCAGCAAGCCGAACAGGAAGGGCTCGACCGTCTCTTCAAAGAGGCGGGATTCGAGTGGCGGGAAGCCGGCTGCAGTATGTGTCTAGCGATGAACGCAGACGTGCTTCAGCCCGGAGAGCGTTGCGCCTCGACCAGCAATCGAAATTTCGAAGGACGCCAGGGTGCCGGTGGCCGGACTCACCTCGTATCGCCGGCGATGGCGGTCGCGGCAGCAGTCGAAGGCCACTTCGTCGATATTCGTCATTGGTCGTGAGAATCGTAAGGGGTCTGGCCTAAGGGTATTGACGAACGACGTTCAAGAGCTTACATACATCACGTTTCATGAGGATGACAATGCAGCCCTTTACCACCATGACCGGCCTGGTCGCACCATTAGACCGTGTCAATGTCGACACCGATCAAATCATTCCGAAGCAATTTCTGAAAACCATCAAGCGGACCGGGCTCCGCGAGGGCTTGTTCTACGATTGGCGCAGGCAGAAAGACGGATCACAGAATCCGGAGTTTTTTTTGAATCAACCGCGCTTTCAGGGTGCGACGATTCTCCTGACCCGCGACAATTTCGGCTGTGGATCGTCGCGTGAACATGCTCCTTGGGCGCTTCTCGACCAGGGGTTTCGCTGTGTCATTGCGCCGAGCTTCGCAGACATCTTCTACAACAACTGTTTCCAAAACGGGATACTGCCCGTCGTGCTCAAGCCAGAAGAGGTCCTGGCGATGATGGAAGACGTCTCGTCAATGCCGGGATACCAGCTGACAGTGGACCTCGGAACCCAGACCGTGACCACCCCGGACCATATTCGTCATCGCTTCGAGATCGACTCCTTCAGGAAGGAGAGCTTGTATCGCGGTCTCGATGCCATCGGTCTGACCTTACAACATGAGGCAGCGATCGCCGCCTATGAAACTCGACGGGAGACTGAGGCTCCCTGGTTATTCACCGATCAGTGGAGAACGAAAGAGGTTTCCGCATGAAGCGGCTGGGGCGCATTATCGTGATCATCATGCTGCTACTGGGATCTGCCTATCTGCTCATCGCGTTCAACTACAGCTACTCCGACGGAAGCCGGGCCGGCTATATTCAGAAATTTTCCAACAAAGGCTGGGTCTGCAAGACACATGAAGGAGAGCTGGCCATGACAACGGTGCCGGGCGTGGCCCCCGTGTTGTGGGGTTTTTCCGTCTGGGACCCGAAGGTGGTCGCGCAACTGTCGGATACCATGGGAAAACGCTTGATCCTGCACTACAAAGAGTTCCGCTACCTGCCCACAAACTGCTTCGGAGAGACCGCCTACTTTGTCGATCGCGTCGAGGTTTCTGAATAACGTCCGGTCCGCTGGTCCCCCCTCGCCTCTCAGCTGAATATGAGCGGTTGCAGCAGGATCGTTCGAAACAACGCGATTAAGACATTCGCCATGGACCGTTCCGGCCTATGGACCTTGCTGTCTCGCAATTCGAGCGCCCATTTTGCTCCGATCACAGAATCCTCAAGGCTGACCGGCTTCCAGACCATCACGCACACACCAGACTTGAACCATGTGAGCCCAATTGATGAAGGTCGCGCCACCGCCCAGGCCGAAATGCACGCCCCACGCGCCTTTGGGGTCCTCGCCCGGCCTCGTCGATGACCAATAGACGGCAGGCCGGATGGCCAGAAACGGATGACCCGGCGTCAGCGCCAGGCTCGGAGGGGCTACTGACGAATCCACCAGACCGGACAATTCTTCGAGAGACGGCAACCGCCAGCCTTTCCGGCCTCCGACATGTTTTTCGGAACAGATACGGCGGGCATCACTCCATCTGGCACTCGTCGTCTGGGGAGACTTCTCCCAGACCAGACCGGTTTCTTGATCCAGCACTGCGTCATTGTTGAATGTGGGTAGGACGATAAACCGCTGTGCTGCCGGCAAGGGATTGTCCCGGTTTTTGGTCGCTCCAGGTAACTCGGATGAGACTGACGGCACGCCGGCATTGCCATAGCCTGCATTGAGCAAGCCACCAAGCAACAGCGCATTCATCGTGATGGTGAGCAAACGTCGTCTCTTCATCCCTTTCCTATGATGCATTGACGTCGGCACTAATTACCTGAACCTTGGATGGCTACGTCTACCCCAGGCGAGGGACCGTGGCTCGCGACGGGTCGCGAGGCGCCGTTCTCTTGGCAGATTTGTTGCGTGATTGTCGCGGGGCTTTGAAGGGTGAACATGGCGCCCTGTTGTACCAAACGATCAGATCCACTTCTTCCGTTTGAAAAATACCAGCATGGCAATCCCGATCACCAGGATGACGCCGAGCACCATCGGATAGCCCCATTCCCACTTCAGCTCCGGCATGTGTTCGAAATTCATTCCGTAGATACCCACAATGAAGGTCAACGGCATGAAGATCGTCGTAATAATAGTTAACACCTTCATCACGGCGTTCAGCCGATAGCTGATGCTCGACAGATAGATATCGAGACTGGCTGAGACCATCTCACGAAGTGTTTCGATGGTATCCACAATCTGCACCACATGATCGTAGACATCACGGAAAAATACCTTCGTCGATTCTTGTAAGAAGGGGCATTCCGAGCGGGAGAAATTGTTCGTCGCTTCTCGGAGCGGCCACACCGCACGCCGCAAGAACAACAATTGTCCTTTGAGCGCGTGAATCTGGCGCAGCGTCTCCGGATTAGGATCACTGACGACGAGGTCTTGTAATACTTCGATCTTCTCTCCCAATACCTCCACGACCGCGAAGTATTGATCCACGATCGAGTCAACGAGTGCATAAAGCAGGTAGTCGGCCCCGGCGTGCCGAAGGCGTCCCTTATTCCCACGAAGACGTTCCCGCACAGGTAAAAAGACGTCGCTCCCGTTTTCCTGAAATGACAGCACAAAATTCCGTCCGAACACCAGACTCACCTGTTCGACGACGATATCCTGCTGTTCGGTGACAGAGAGCATTTTCAGGACGAAGAACAGGCAGGTCTCATAGTCGTCGAGTTTCGGCCGCTGATCGGTGTTGGCAATGTCTTCGAGGAGTAATGGGTGAAGCTGAAACTGCTTCCCGAGCGATTCGAGGACGTCCATCTTATGAATTCCCCCGATATTCACCCAAGTCACAGACTCATCAGTCGGTGGCGCAAGCGTATCGAGCGATACATCCTGGTGTTCATCGCAGCGAACACCAGCATAGTTGAAGACCGTGACGGTGACCTTGTCCGTTTTTTTCTCGCCGATATGGACGAGAGTCCCCGGGGGGAGTCCCGTCTTTCTAGATCGTTTCTGAACCAGCTTCATCGGTAGGTGGTCCTCGCAAGACCCCCTGCTTGTACGCAGGTTCTTCGCAATGGTCAAGGGGACCGGACATCCGGCTCATCGGAGGAAGTATTTCCGCTTTGCCGATCCAACAAGACCTGCTACTCTCCGGTTCAATTCTACGAGGTATGCGACATGGAACGAGAGTTAGCTGCGTTGGTCGGCGCAATCCGGGTCGCCGGTGCAAAGGCTCGTGAACTGGTCAAGGGCGGGTTTGAGGTGTATACGAAGCCGGACCGGTCGCCGGTCACCACCGTCGATCACGAGGTCAACCGCATCCTGCATGAAATGCAGCGCCGGGAATTTCCACAGGATGGATGGCTCTCGGAAGAGTCACCCGACGATCCGGTTCGACTCACCAACACTCGCGTCTGGATTGTGGACCCAATCGACGGCACAAAGGCCCTAGTCAATCGGATGCCGGAGTTCTGCATCTCCGCCGCATTGATTGAACGAAACGCACCAGTCGTCGCCGCGATCCTCAATCCTTCAACAGACGAACTCTTCACGGCGGTGCGTGGAGGCGGACTCTTCCTGAATAACGCGCGCGTCACCCTCTCGCCCATTCATGAGGCCGATCCCCTCATCATGGTCAATGCATGGGAATTCCGGAGCAACCGATGGTCGACGCTCGCCGCAACCTCTCGATGCCGCCCCATGTACTCCATCGCCAATGCGCTCGCCCTGGTGGCTGCCGGCCGTGTCCAGGCGGTCCTGACCATCGAGCCGGAAAACGAATGGGATCTCGCAGCCGGAGTCCTGCTCATCGAAGAAAGCGGCGGCACCATCAGTGATGCGGCCGGGAAAGCCTTCACCTTCAATCAACCAACACCGAGACTTCATGGCACCATTGCTGTCGCCGCCACAGCCGACAAGAACCTGTATGCCAGCCTACAATTCCATGCCGAACATGCCCGATCCCAATGATGGCGAGGGCGAATCATTCCTGACTGAGCTGGCGCAGACCCTCGCGTGAGAGATTTGGCGACAGCGATCCTCCAGCCACCTCCGGATGTGAACTCGATTCTCTAGCTTCACGAATCCCGACTAAATTGCTGCCATTTCTGCATTTGTGTATCTCCAGAATGCCTGCGTTTCCTTTTTGATATTGGTTGTGAATGATGAAAATACATCTATACTCACAGAGGTTACGATCGGCAGTAGAGTACTGAAACGAATGATGTGCTCCTTCCTGGACGTTCAAAATGGGAACAATACAGAAGCCGGCCCACAGAACCATCGAGCCACGCGCCTACGATCTCCTAGTCCAAGAAGGCTTCATCCGCCAGGCGGATCTCGTCAAAGCGGTGCAGGAGTCTCTGGAAGGATGGACCGACTTAGAAGGCCTGTTGATCGACAAATACCGAATCCCGAAAGAGGCGCTCGGCAAGACATTGAGCACGTTCTTCGATTGCCCGTATATTCCATACGACAAACGGACCCTCGCTGACCCCCAACTCCTCAATAATCTTAGTCACGACTATCTTCGCAGGCATCACTGGCTTCCCCTGAAGCAACGGGGAGATATTCTGGATGTCCTGATCGACAACCCTCACGATCTCGATAGAGGTCATGACATCCAGCGCGCGTTCCCAGGCCTGACAATACGGTATGTTTTGGGCTTGCGGCGTGATATCGAGCGGTTTCTCAACGCCACGATTGGGGAAACCGACAGTGGGTCTATTGCGGATACGCTTGGCGAGCTGGTCAGCGACGCGCACCATGAAGAGTCCCTCGATAGCGGTTCCGACAGTATTGATGAAAACGATTCGGCGATCGTACGGCTCGCGAGTCAGATCATTGTCGAGGCCTACAGACACGAGGCGTCCGACATCCATATCGAGCCGTACTCGGATCGCAAGGAAACCGCGATCCGTTTTCGTGTGGACGGCACTTGTTCCACCTATATGCGGATCCCAGCAATCTATCGACGAGCGTTGGTGTCCCGCATCAAGATCATGTCCAGTCTGGATATCTCTGAGCGCCGGAAGCCGCAGGACGGGAAGATCCGGTTCAAGCTGAACCAAGATAGGGAAATCGAGCTGCGCGTGGCGACACTGCCGACCGCCGGCAACAACGAAGATATTGTCATGCGATTGCTCACAGCAAAGGAGCCTCTTCCACTGGAGGCTATGGAGTTTGCTCCAGCCACGCTCACCACGCTTCTAGAAATCGTGGAGAAACCGAACGGTATCGTCTTGTGCGTGGGTCCCACCGGGTCCGGAAAAACAACAACCCTGCACGCTCTGCTGCGGCACCTCAATACAGACGAACGAAAAATTTGGACGGCGGAAGACCCTATTGAGATCAGCCAGGAAGGCCTCCGCCAGGTGCAGATCCATCCAAAAATCGGGTTTACGTTTGCCGCCGCCATGCGGTCATTCTTACGAGCTGACCCGGACGTCATCATGATCGGTGAGATGCGGGACAAGGAAACGGCCGATGTGGCCATTGAAGCCTCGTTGACCGGCCACCTGGTCTTCAGCACATTACACACGAATGGCGCAGTCGAAACTGTGGTTCGCCTCCTTGACCTGGGGTGCGATTCCTTCAACTTCGCCGATGCCATGCAGGGGGTGCTGGCACAACGACTCTGCAAACGGATTTGTGTCAATTGTAAAGACGCGTACCATCCAACTGTCCAAGAGTACGACAAACTCGTCCATGGATACGGTGCATATGCGTGGAAGGCGCTCGGCCTTGATTATCGCGATGACTTTCAGCTCTATCGCGGGCGAGGATGCGAAACCTGCAACCACACAGGTCTCAAAGGCCGGATCGCCTTGCACGAACTCTTGAGAGGATCGGATGAGCTTCGAAACTTGATCCAGACCCGCGCCAAAACTGCAGAGATGCAGAGCTTGGCCGCAAAAGAAGGGATGGTGGCACTTGTGCAGGACGGAATTCTCAAAGTGCTCGCCGGCCTGACCACATATGAACAAGTCCGGGCTGTCGCGATGAAATAGCCGACCGAATGTCGTTGCGGCCGGCCTGCGCTTAGGTTGTGGATTCCAATGCCTTCACGAACTGCTTCAGCCTTCCCTCCTCTTCAGGACGAATCTTAATAAACTCAACACCGAACCTCGTCTTGGACACCCACCGAACTGCAGCTAGATCGACTTGGACCGGCTCCTCTCGATCCCGGAGTTGCATCGTCAATTGTAGATAGACCGCAGCGCCTGCGATGGTGTCCGACGTGATGGCGCAACCCTCCGCAGACACATTTAAGATGGTGCCCCTCTCGGACAGCTGGTCTCCACTGAACGACACAGGAAGCTGCACCGCAAAACGGGTATGCTTACGTCCTTCCATGAGGCTCCTTGCAGATATATTCGATGACTCGTGTGTATCTCGAAGCACCCGTCTGTTCAATCATAGCGACTGTGATCCTGCTCGTCGAGCGCAAACCGGACGACAGCGCTATTGATCTAATTTCCCTTGGTCGGCACGGACATGGCCGTCACCGGAGGGAGGACCAACTCCTACCCAAGCCGCGCAAGCCGTCTGCACGCGTCATCGATATCGGAGTCAATTTTTGCATAGCTGAATCGAATGAACTGCCCTCCGTCGGTCCCGGAGAAGAATGCTTCGCCCGGCACGCCGGCCAAGCCGATCGTGTCGAGAAGAAACATCGCCCGCTCCTTTCCCGTGGTACCTGGCAGACGGGACACGTCCGCCAGCACATAATACGCGCCCTGCGGTATCGACGGCGGCAGACCGGCCTTTGCCAGGGCCCCGCAGAACCGATCGCGTTTCCGCTGATAGTCCTGCGCCAGATCGCGATAGAACGAGTCCGGAAGTTCCTGAATGCCCACCGCAACCCCTGCCTGCAACGGCGTCGGGGCACAGACATAGAGCAGATCGTTCATGGCTCCGATTGCCTGCGCCCATTTCGCGGTGGCGACACTATAGCCGATGCGCCAGCCGGTGATACTGAATGTTTTGGAATACCCGCCGATGGTAATCGTACGGTCATTCATGCCCGGCAGGGTTGCGAGGCTGACATGAGTACGACCGTCATACAGGAAGTACTCGTAGATTTCGTCGGTGAGCACAAGCAAATCGTGTCGTTGTGCGATTGCTGCAATACACTCCAGTTCTTGCCGGTTGAACACTTTCCCGGATGGATTGCCCGGAGAATTCACAATAATCGCCTTGGTTCTGGGCGAGACCGCACGCTCGATATCGGTGACGGAAAAGCTCCAATCAGGAGCCTGCATCTGGACCATAATCGGAATCGCTTCGACCGCCAGCAGTGCGCTGACGTGATACTGGTAATAGGGTTCGAGGAGAATGACCTCATCCCCGGGATTGAGCAGAGCCAGGCACGCACAATGAAAGGACCCTGTGGCACCCCCACTGACCGTCACGTCTGTATCCGGATCAGCCGCAATGCCATTGTACTGCGCAAGCTTCTTGGCAATGGCCTGCCGCAATTCCGGCAATCCATCGAAACGCGAATAGCTATTCTTCCCGCACTCCATCGCTTGTGCCGCGGCTCGAAGCACCACCGGTGGAACCGGCGTGTCGCAGACTCCTTGCGCCATGTTGAGGCCATGCGCCTGGACACAGGCTTGAGTCATCGCGCGAATCTCCGAATGAGCCAATACGGCCATCCGTTGGTTGAGGTGCCGTTTCATTGTCGTATCCCTCCCAGATCAAGATGGCCTCTTGTCGCAGACCTATTCTAGATAGGTCAAGCTTTCTTTCTATGTAGTGACTTCAGATAACTCGGTTTGGATACAATAGCGACTTACAATGTTTTTGTTACATAAAATAACCAATTCGTTATACTGCAATCAGGATCTGTCGGCTTCCCTTCCGAGTTACTCCCTCTTCCGAAACTTAAGCTGACAGCGCGTCCCTCAAAGTAGTTTGTTGATCGATCCGTTTCTTCCCTGGATGATTGAGAAGAAGGGCGTGATCCATGGCCACGCAAGACCCAAAATCCAACCAAACACGAGGCTCTAGCCTTGAACCCACGATGGCGGAACGTCGGGGCCGCCGTTTGAACCTGAGCTGCCGTCTATTCTTTTTTGGAGAGAATGACTTCGAGGGAGAAGCGACGGTCCTCGATCTTTCCACGAATGGCTGCCAAGCGACATCCCTTGTCCAGGTGCATGTCGGCATGATACTCCGTTTGTCTCTATTCCTTCACGACCAGAAATGGCCTCTTCGCATCGACGAAGCCCTGGTGCGGTGGGTCAAAGGCGAAAATTTCGGTCTAGAGTTTACTGGGATCAGGCCGGCTCAACGGGAACGAGTCCGAGCCATTATTATGGCGGCCAAAATTTAGGAAACCGGTCGCCTAAGGTTCCCCCGCTCCAACTGTTCCTCATTCTCTCCACCGCGTGAAAAGATATTGTCCCTCGTGTCCTGTCACCGTATCTCAACCCATTCGTTGCCGGAGACATACGTCAAAAGATATCTCGAGCCCGAGGCGCCTGAGATGAAGAAACGCGGGTAGGGAAAATGAGGAACGTCAGTGTTGGTCTTGGATGCGTGATCAGGGGAACACGCCCTGATCAACGCGTTATCATTTCTTTTGATTCTTGGAAGAAGATTGAGGTGGAGAACGAAACGCTTCATAGTACCGAAGCACTTTCCGAATGTAGGCATGGGTTTCTCGAATGCGAGGAACTTTGTGGTTTTTGACTCGATGGATTCCGGCATTATAGGCCGCCAAGGCCAAGGGAAGTTCGCCCTCGTAGAGGTTCAGCAGATGCCGCAACTGCTTGGCACCTCCGCGAATATTTTGGATGGAATCGTAGGCGTCGCCGACCCGCAACGTGGCTGCGGTAGCAGGCATCAGCTGCATCAAACCGACCGCGCCTTTGGAAGACACCGCATGCTGGCGAAAGTCGGATTCGGTTTTGATCACCGCGCGGAGCAGGGCGGGATCAAGACGATACTTCTTGGCGTACCACACGATGGCCCGCCGGATTTCCTGTTGAGAATACCGAGGGTAGGCGCCGTCGTAGTCGGGTTTTGTGGGCGTAGGGGCGGCACCGATCAGCAGACACATCACAACCAGCACACACACGGTGCGCAGCAGGCGTGAACAGAGCAGTCCCCTCCTCGTGTCGTCGGTGACCATGGTGGGCAATTACATTCCTTCGCACAAGACAACCTTCATGACAGCCTGAAAGATCTCAAGATCCGTGCCGAGATAGGTCTGCACTAACGTATGGATAGGATAAGGGAAACGGCGACTTTGCCGCCTGACATAACGTGGCGGGATCTGCACAGAGTGGACGTTTGGGAACTGTTGGCTCTTCCGCAGAATAGCCGCGCGAGATATGTGAGACTCGCGAGAAGAGCGGGACGGGTGAGATGGCCTGAAGTCTGAAGTTTTCGGATCTTCGAACTCCGAGTCGCGCCTGTCGCGCACGTCCGGCTTATCTCGCTCACGCTTCACGCGCTAAAGGAGATCGCCGATCAGCTTAACCGCTTCTTCTGGCGAGGCAGCGGCATGGACGAGACGGGGAGCGAGATCTGTGAACAGGCCCACCCCGGCCTTGTCGGCTCCCAAAAGAATCACGGTTTTTTTTGCCTTCAGTGCCAACGCCACTTCTGAGACCGTGCCCGTGCCGCCGAGTCCGCAAGCCACAATGACATCGCTGGACATGACGTTCACGTTATTGCGAGCCTGGCCTAGATCGGTAACGATCGCCACGTCCACGAATCGGGACACCCGAGTTTTGCCGTCAGGAAGTATCCCGATCGTCAAGCTGCCGGGAACCGACTTCGCCCCTTCGCTGGCCGCGTCCATCACCCCGCTCGCACGACCTCCGGTCAACACCACCCATCCTTGACGTGCGATGAGTTCCCCCAGAATTTTGGCATCCGCCAATTCTCGTATACCGGCCTTGGCTGGACCCATGACCCCGACCACTGGTTTTCTGGTTGATTGCCTGATCGGGCGTTTCACGGACAGCACCTCACTGGGCCAAGATATCGGGACACGTGACTCGGGTCAGAAATATACACCGATGGCCGGGGCTTGTCGCGCTACTCTTCTAAAGGGTAAGCAAAGAAAGGAGATACGGCTTGGCTTATATTAAGGCTTTCCCCACAACTCTTCCAGACGTTGAGCTCGACCACAATTGTATTTGTAGAACTTGTAGCGGATAGGATTCTTCTTGTAATAATCCTGATGGTATTCCTCGGCAGAATAAAACTGTGTGGCCGGCACAATCTGCGTGACGATCGGTTCGGTCAATCGTTTCGATTGCTCGATCGCTTGTTTTGAGGCGTCAGACGCGCGTTTCTCGTCATCGGTCTGAAAGAAGATGGCAGAGCGATACTGGCTCCCATGGTCGCAAAACTGTGCGTTTGGCGTGACTGGGTCGACGTTGTGCCAAAAGGCATCCAGCAGCTTCTGGTAGCTCACTTTGGACGGATCATAGACCACTTCGACCGATTCTGCATGCCCTGTTCGTCCAGCTGACACTTCTTCATAGGTCGGATTGGCCACCTTGCCACCCATATATCCAGAAGTGGTGGAGAGCACACCCTCAACCTTCTCGAAGGCCTCTTCCATGCACCAGAAGCAGCCCCCTGCGAAATAGGCCTTTGCGAGAGTTGCGTCGGCCGCAGCCTGGCTGGTTGAAGAGATGTTCCAACCTCCTATGAGGAGAACGGTCACGGTTAGCACTGCAACGGCGATTTGTCTTCTCATGAAACAGACCTCCTCACTGACCCAATCGAATAGCTGTGTGAGATTTTACACCTCACACAGCGAGACTCGCGAGAAAAGCGGGACGGGCGATATGGACGAGGGTTCGAGGTCCGAAGTTCGAGGTTTTCGGAACTTCGAACCCAGAACTTCGAACTTTGGATCGCGCCTGTCGCGCTCATTTTGCTTGTTTCCCTCATGCTCACATTCGGGAACCGGATGGAACGAAGTCGGCATGGGCCCATGCCTTTTTGAAGCGATCCTCGACCTCGGCCACCTGGTCGTGCTTCTGCTGAGCCCGGAGGCTGTGGATCAATCCGATCAGCGACCACCCGTTTTCTGGATTTTTGATGAGATCGGCTCGATACTCGGTCTCAGCGTCAGCCGGTCGATCAGCCAACAACAGCACAGACCCTAGATACTGACGAGCCGGCAGCGGCCAATGCGGAGGTTCGACATAGGGCAGGCTGTCCTCCAGTTTGATGGCCTCCTTCAGCTTACGGATCGCGTCGTCGTAATGTTGCCGGCGCGCGGCAATCTCACCGGCCAGCATTCGTTCAGCAATATGGAGGAGTACCCGCGAAGTTTTTTCTTCCTGACTCCGATCTCGCCTGATCTGCTTGGTGAGATTGGCCAACGCATAGTGCTCTCCCTCGGCTCCGGGCAATCGACCGGTTGAGACGAGTGCGAGCCCGCGTCCAAGCCGCCACATACCGTCCATGAGCCGAAAGTCTTTTGACGGTGGCGGTTCGCGCAGCAACTGCTCCCAATGTCCAAATCGAATTTGCGAGTAGAGCGACACAGGCATGTACAGTTCTTTCCATTTTCCCTTGCGCGCTTCATCTTCGGTGACCATCTTGACCAACTCTCGTGCCGCATTCACGGCGGCCGAACTGCGACCCTCCATCATGAGGGCAGCCCAAAGAAAATGCAGGTTGTGCAAATAATACCCTTCATAGGCGTCGCTCGGCGCATGTCCACCCAAATAGGTTCGATCGACATGGACCGCATGATCGTTCCGCTCGGCAGCTTCATGATACTTCCCGAGCCGCATATAAATGTGCGCAGGCATATGAACGAGGTGACCGGCCCCCGGCATCAAGCCGGGTAGTCGCTCTGCGCAGGGCAAAGCTCGTTCCGGTTTCAATGAGGCCTCGACGGCGTGCAGATAGTAGTGGCAGGCTCCTGGGTGGTCAGGATGCTGCGCGAGCACGGACTCGAGTGTGGTGAGAATTTCGTTGGTGCCGGGCTGCGGTGTTCCATCGAGTTTCCAGAAGTCCCAGGGGCGCAGATCCATCAGTGCTTCTGCAAACAGTGTGGCAGCATCGGCATCCTGGGAGAATCGCTGCGCCACCGATCGCATCGCTTTCGCATACGCTTCATCAAGTCCTTTACGCTTGATTCCCTTCCGGTATCGGGTCACCAATGCATCAATGTAGGCCTGCTCACGCGCAGTGGCGCGATCTGCCAGTCGGCGGGCTTTTTGGACCATCTCGATGGCGCGATGTTCGTCGTTTTTCTTCATCGCACTATTGATATTGGGCCCGAGTGCCAGGGCTATTCCCCAATAGGGCATCGCCGCCTCCGGGTCCCAGTCGGCCGCAGCCTCAAATGACCGGATCGCTTCATCGTGATTGAAGGCGTAGAGGAGTCGAAGTCCTTGGTCGAAATAACGTTGAGCCCGTTCCGAAGTGGTGGTGATGGGATGGTGAAGAGAGCCCAGATTGTCGAAGAGCGGAGGAGCATCTGTTCGTTCGGCAGGTGTGGCCTCCGCCGGTGAAAACATGACAAACCAGCAGGTCAGACCTATAACCAAGAGTCTTACAAACATCGCGGCTCTCCCAGCCCTCATTGGGTTATTGCCATCGTTCATCGTGATCAATGTTCCGAATAAGGACTGCGCGGCCGCTGTCATCCACGACGGCTTCGATCCGATCCCCCACATGGGCTGGTCGATCGATTCGTGTATTTTCGTCATGCGCCACGCGACGTTCGATGCCACCGACCTCCTCAAGTACATAGGCTCCACCCTCGACCGCCGTCACCTGCCCTCTGAGTGAAAAGACGTGAGGCGGCATCGGGAGCCGCATATCACCGCCCGGTTGAGCCCCCAGTGTACCACGCACGATCCCTTGTCCAAGATCTTCTTGCCTCGAAGGTTCCGCGATATTACACCCTGTACTCAACAAGCTTGCTCCCAACACACTCATGATCCACCAACCTGTCATACGCATCTCCCCGTGTCTTCTTTCTGTGTACCCTTGCTCTCCCGCCGAGTCAACACACTGGTGGTGCGTTCCCCCCCCCTCAGGGAGGGCAGACATCAGAATCTGGTGACGCTGGAAAAATTGAAGTCGTGCAGCAGCATCGCCGGCACGAGAAGCTTACCGGTTTCGGACGTGATCGCTTCAGCCGGTTTGGTGAAGCCCGCAATCTTATTGAACACGCGAAGGGGGCTTTCGTGAAACCGAAAGTTCTTCACCGCCGACACGATCGCGCCATTCTCGACGAGAAACGTGCCGTCTCTGGTCATACCGGTCAGGGTGAGATCGGTAGGATTGACCGTTCGGATGTACCAGAAGTTTGTGACGAGAATAGCGCGTTCTGTGCCCTTGATGACTTCCGGTAACGTCGGCAAGGACGATCCCCTGCCTGACAGGCAAGGGGCGTCGAGCGTCGGGATCTTGTCGATCCCTCGCTCCTTTGCGGTGAAGCGATCGTACGACAGCTGTGTGAGGATTCCGTCCGTAATCCAGTCGGATGCCATGCTCGGCAATCCATCCGCGGTGAACCCGACCCCCAGGAGATCCTCGTGCGCGGGCATATTCCGGAGCGTCAATCGCTTGTCGATAATTAACTGACCCAATTTGCCCGAAAATGCACTCGTGCCCTTCTCATAAGATTTCGCATCGAGCGTCCAGAGTAACGCCGACAACAAACCCGCAACCGCAGCGGGTTCAAGGATCACCGTATAGCGCCCCGGAGTCAACTCGCGCAGATCGAGGCCCCGCTTGGCTTTCTCGATCGCGGTGAGTGTCCGCTCTTGTACTCTCAGATGATCAATGGATCGATGAGCAGCGGCACTCCAACCCGTCGCCTCACCGGCCTGAGCCGTGAGGCTGAATCGCGCATCGGTCCGTTCTTCATGGGCGAAAAGTCCCGTGTTTGCCGCCACTCCGACTGTCGCAATCGACGAGGACACAATCCCTGCCGCGTCGAGATTCTCCATCCGGCATTGTCCGATGGCCTCGTTCGTGTATTCCAGTCGACGGGCAGGCCCGGCTGCGGCTGTTTCGGCTCGAGCCGTTGGAAGGGGCATATATGGCTGTGGCACAGTCGGAGGAAGATATTCCGGGTCGTCTGGAGACAGGTGCGCGATGTGTGTAGCTCTGGTCACCATCTCTTGTACTGCGCCTGCAGTAAAGTCCGTTGTGTCGGCGGTGCCATGACGCCGCTTGAACGCCACCGTCACGCTTAAAGATCCGCGCCTTGTATCGACGTTTTGAACGATCTGATTGTTCGCAAACCGTGTCGTCCCGCTCTGCTGATCGTGCAACGACACGAGCGTATGGTCGCCGGTCGAATGTTTGAGAACAAGATCCGCGAGAAACCGAAACTCTTCCGGGCTCGTCAGCTTCGGCCAGGTCTTGTGACTGGTCGTACTCATGATCCAGTGTGCCCTCCAATGACACCGACGCGTCGGAACCGCGCATGGGATGCCGCGTGGGTCATCCAACCGGACTGGCCAGGCTGACCTTTGCCGCACGTGATGAACCCATACCGCCGGCGGTGCGACCGGTCTGCGACTCCGTCGCAGCTGGTCCAGAACTCCGGCGTGATCCCATGGTAGATCACATCCCGAACCATGTGGGTCCGCTTCCCATTCTCGATCAACCAAAATGCGTCTCCGCCGAACTGGAAGTTATATCGTCGTTGATCGATGCTGTAGGACCCATGGCCTTCGATGTAAATACCCCGCTTGATGTCGGCGAACAGCTCATCGAGCCTGGCGGCGCCCGGCTCTAATCCGATATTGGCGATGCGGACCATCGGGACGCTGCCCCAGCTGTCCGCCCGGTTGGAGCCGAGCGAGCGCATCTCGCCGATTTTCAGCGCAACCTCGCGGTTTGTGCAATAGCCGACGAAGATGCCGTCGCGTACAATGTCCCATTGCTGGCAGGCCACACCATCGTCGTCGTAGCCGGTTGCGGCAAGAGTCTCAGGTTCGCGATTATCGGCCACGAGATTCACGTGCGGGGAACCGTAGCGAAATGTCCCTCGCTTATCGGTCGTGAGAAAGCTGGTGCCGGCATAGTTGGCCTCGTATCCAAGTACACGGTCTAGCTCGCTCGGATGGCCACAGGACTCATGCATCGTGAGCGACAAATGTTCAGGGTCGAGGACGAGATCATACAGGCCGGGCTCGGTGATAGGCGCCTTCACTTTCTCGACGGCCTCGGACGCAATGCGGGGAGCCACGGCCAGGAAATGCGCATCCTCGATCAATTCATAGCCTGTCCGAAGATGCGGCGTATTGAAGCTCCGAGAGGCGAATCGCCCGTCATGAACGGCCGTCGCGTCGAAATCGCCGTTCAGGGCGAGGAGATCGAATTCCAGGCGCGATCCTTCAGTCGACACAAACAGTTTGCGATCCCGACGAGCCCATAGGCTTGCGCTGCTCCGAACAATACCCGGCTGACGATGGACAGCCTCCATCGTCTCCAGGAGCAGCGCTGTTTTGTTTTCGAGTGCGACGGCGAAAGGATCGATCCGCTTCGTGGTGACAACCCGGTCACAATGGATCGGTTCATCTGCGAGTTTCACCTTTTCACGTGCGACGGATGCGGAAGACTTGGCGATCTCGATCGCCAGTTCAGCCACACGGGGAGCTTCTTCAAGGGAAAGCACCGAACTGGCGGCAAAGCCCCAGGCGCCGTGATAGAGCACACGGATCCCAAACCCGCTGTCCTGCGTTTCTCGTGCCGACGCAATGCGGCGGTCTTCGCCGCGAATGGTCTGAGCCGTACTGTCGAGAATACGGATATCGCCGTACTCTGCCCCGGAGGCCACAACGCGTTTCAGCGCGAGTTCGGCGAGTTCGTCCTGATGAGCATTCACATGGCCGGACATAGTGTCTGTATCCTGCCAGAGGCGCAGGCGCTGTTCAACTCACCGCTTGGTTTATTCTCCTCAATTCCCTACGATATCGCATGATGCTGATTCCCGATCGAACACTGCGTCAGCGAATCATCGATTTGCTCACGGGCACCAGACGATCATCCTATCAGTTGGCGCAGATGTTGGGCATTCCCGAACGACAGATCGAGGCGCATCTGACCCATGTCGTGAAGACTGTTGCACGGGACAAGACGAAGCGATTCATTCTGGATCCGGCTCGCTGTCAGACCTGTGAGTTCGTCTTTCGCGACCGCAGCCGTCTGACAAGACCAAGCCGCTGCCCGCATTGTCGAAGCGAAGCCATCGCGGCGCCCCGCTATGGCATCGATCTATCTGCAGAGCCGCGTTAGACACTTCTTCCTCCACCTGATACGTTTGGCATGTTCTTCCGGCCCTCGGAGGTGTATTCTGGCATTGAAAACCTTGTCGACATGGTTCTTAATCTGACACCATCAACGCCGAGGGCAGCCACTATAAAACCGACCGGAAACATCATGACACGATGGATCCATATTGGGGTCGTTGCGTTCTGTGTTGTATGTGCCGTCGCCTGCAGCGCGGACAAACCGAAGGAACTACTCGAAACGGCTGAATTCGAAGAACGTCAGATGAACGTGCCCCACGCCAAACAATTGTATGAAGATGTAATCCGTCTCTATCCAACCAGCAAAGAAGCCGCCATAGCCCGGACACGCCTCGACGCTCTCAAAAAGGCCCCCTGAATTATTTCATCTTGGGGAACCAGGGAATGAACGAACTCGTTGTCTGTTGATAGGTTCGATATTCCTCTCCCCGGTTCGTGAGGGCCTGTCGCTCCGTCCATGGAATGCCCGTGACCTTCAGGAGAGCCCACCCCATGCCGATCGGGCCGATCCAGGTTAACAGCCATCCAGGGCTATTCGCACCCATGACAACATAGGCCCACCAGTGCATCCATTCGAAAAAATAATTCGGATGGCGGGAATAGCGCCAGAGTCCTTCGCGACAGACCCTGTCGCGATTCCATGCCTTGGATCGGAATTGCGCCAGTTGCCGGTCCGCCATGGCTTCCCCGAAGACCGCGACGATCCAGATCAGCAGTCCGATCACCTCGATCAGAGCGAACGGTGGTTTCGGGTTTCGTATCAGCACCAGAAACGGGAGAGAGAAAACCGCCAAGGCCAGCGCTTGCAGCTGAAGGTACCCAAACATCTTGATCGATTCTGAAGTGCCCCATTGCTCACGCAGCCATCGGTAACGAGCGTCCTCCGTCTTGCCGATGACCCGATTGAAGAGGATGTAGAATCCCAACCGCCCTGCATAAAGCACGGCCAAGATGGCCACGACCATTTTTCGCTCCGTCTCGCCGGTGGTCTGGGTGGCGTACCACAGTACGACCACGATGAGACCTGTGCACCAGCCGACATCTACGATTGAAGCATTACGCAGGCGACGTTGGAGGACCCAGAGGCCCACCATGACAATCGCCATGGCCACATACGCAGTAAGAACAAGAAACAGAGGATTCGATGCCGTCATCGCGTCCTCCCATGTCTCCCGTTCCTGCACGTCATGCTTTGTCTCTCACGGACTTCCGCCAAGATAGTCCCACAGATCGTGGCCTCGGTGCGGACGCTCGGCGAGCCATTCGCGAAATCCTGGAATGCGAAACGACAGGAGCCGCTGAATCTTGTCGCAGTCGAGCGAGAGATCGGCGGGTCGAAGGCCGCCAACGTGGCTCCGTGCTGAGCCATTCATCAGCTGACCGTTCAATTCCGGATACCAAGGCAACAAGGTCTCACCGATCTCCCAACGCGAGAGCCGTTCGCTCCCGCCCAAGTGATAGAGACCAGGCTGCCGGCGATCGACCAATTCCCAGATGGCTCGGGCAATGACACCGGCAGGAAGCGGGCAGCGAAACTCATCGGCATAGAGCGTCACATCCTGGCTGGACTTCGCTGTCCGGCACATATCTTCGACGAAACTCCTATCACTGGTTTCCGAAGTTCCGGCTGTCAGAACAATCCGAACGACGGTATGTCCTGGATGCTGTAAGACGGCTTGTTCAGCTTCCAGTTTGGTTTGGCCATACACGTTGATCGGGTTCGGCTCATCCGTCTCGGCATACCAGCCGGTCTTCCCGTCGAAGACTTCCCCGCTGGAGAGAAAGATAAAAGGAATATCTTGTGATAGCTGGGCGAGGTGCGCAGTGGCCTCTACATTGATACGGCGGGCTAGTTCAGGATCTTGCTCGCAGGCTTTGGTTCGGCTGAGAGCGGCACAATGGATCAGGAGGTCGGGATTCAGCGCATGAATCAGCGCTTCCACGTTCGACGTCTCGGTCAGTTCAAGCTCCGCGCGTGATAGTCCCGTGATATCCCAACCGGGAGCCCATCGCGAGGCGGTCTTCACAAGGTACTGTCCGATCAATCCCGCCGCTCCGGTTATGATCGCGCGAAGTGCCATGATGGTGAGGGACTAACGCGTCAGTTTGCGATACCTGATCCGATGCGGCTGATCGGCTTCCTTGCCCAACCGTTTCTTCCGATCCGCTTCGTACTCGCTGTAGTTCCCTTCGAACCACACCACCTTACTGTCGCCTTCGAAGGCCAAGATGTGCGTGGCGATCCGATCGAGAAACCAGCGGTCGTGACTGCTGATGACGGCGCAGCCGGCAAAATGTTCCAATCCTTCTTCCAGGGCGCGCAAGGTGTTGACGTCAAGATCGTTGGTCGGTTCGTCGAGGATAATGAGGTTCGCCCCTTCCTTCAACATGCGGGCCAGGTGCACACGGTTGCGTTCGCCGCCTGAAAGATCCTTCACTTTCTTCTGCTGATCGGTGCCGGCGAAGTTGAATCGGGCGCAGTAGGCTCTGGCATTGACTTCGGCCTTCCCGAGCGTGATGGTTTCGTGACCCCCGGAAATGATGTCGTAGACGGATTTGGTCGGGTCCAGACTGCGATCCTGATCCACATAGCCCAACTTGACTGTCTCACCAACCTTGATCGCTCCCGCGTCCGGTTTCTCTTTCCCGATGATCATGCGGAACAGAGTCGTCTTGCCGGCGCCGTTTGGACCGATCACGCCCACAATGCCACCCTTGGGAAGGTTGAAATTCAGATTTTCATAGAGGACTTTGTCCCCATAGGCTTTGCTGACCCCCTTGGTTTCGACGACCACATCCCCCAATCGAGGGCCCGGCGGGATATAGATCTCCAGGTCTGCCGCCTGCTCATCCTGTCTCTGATTGACCAATTCCTCGTAGCGGTTCAGCCGCGCCTTGCCCTTCGACTGACGGGCTTTCGGGGACATGCGAATCCATTCCAACTCATGCTCCAAAGTCTTGCGGCGTTTCGACTCGGCCTTTTCTTCTTTTTCCAACCGTACCTGTTTCTGTTCCAACCAGGAGGTGTAGTTTCCTTGGAAGGGAATACCATGGCCGCGATCCAGCTCCAAAATCCAGCCTGCGACGTTGTCGAGGAAGTAGCGGTCGTGCGTGACCGCGATAACCGTGCCTTTGTACTGTTGAAGATGCTGTTCAAGCCATTGCACGGACTCGGCATCCAGATGGTTCGTCGGCTCGTCGAGCAGGAGAATATCCGGTTCCTGGATCATAAGCCGGCAAAGAGCCACCCGGCGCTTCTCACCGCCTGAGAGCACCCCGACTTTTGCGTCCGGCGGCGGACAGCGCAACGCATCCATGGCGAGATCAAGTACGTTTTCCAATTCCCACCCATTCGCGGCTTCGATTTTTTCTTGCAGCTGGGCCTGCTTCTCGAGGAGCTTTTCCAATTCGTCTGGTGTAGCCTCGCCCATTTTGTTACTGACGGCCTCATATTCGTGGATCATGGCCACGAGTTCTTTCTTGCCTTCTTCCACGATTTCTTTCACCGTCTTGTCCGGATCAAGCTGCGGTTCCTGCTCAAGCAGGCCGACGCTGTAGCCCTTCGAGCGGGAGATCTCCCCCGTATAGTTCTGGTCGACTCCCGCGATGATCCTGAGCAGCGAGCTTTTTCCAGATCCATTGAGACCAAGAACACCGATCTTCGCGCCATAATAAAACCCAAGATAGATCTCGCGCAGCACCTGCCTCTTCGGCGGGTAGACCTTGCCGACATTGACCAGTGAGAAAATGACTTGCTTGTCGTTCGTAGCCATGTAGTCCTCTGATTATTGAAATGAGTGACAAGGGAGAAGGCACGATAACAAAAGCCTATCCTATTGCACAACCAGAGGGATTGAGACAGAGGGTGATGGGGAGCGCGGTCTATCACATACCCAATTCCTCCGAGAGCCTGACTTCCGTTTCGTCATCGATTTCCTCCAGGCAACTGAAGCAGGTAAAGGGAAACCGATCGATAGGGATGGCGCAGACTTCTCCGACCACCGAATCGTCCAGCGCCGGACCGCCGCATTCTTTATGAATCAATGTGAGCATCGCGGCACCTCATGGAGTTTCAAGGACAAGCCGACGAAACCGTTCAACATGCTCGGGGCTGCTCAGACGGTGGTCACCGGGGATCAGGTCGAGTTGGATCGGATATATGGGATCGCGTGCGAGTAATTGCTCGACAAACTTACTGCTCCCACCGGGAAGAATCACCGTATCTTCGAGACCATGGAGGATCGTCGTCTTCACCGGCCTGAGGCGATCGAAGTTGGTCTTCCAATAGTCCTCGCTTTCTTCGACCCATTTCCATGCGAGAGGAAAATCTCGATGCGCCGGTTCGTCGTCCCAAGGCATCCGGCCGGAACTGTGCCACTCATTGCGCCGTTCCAGAGAAATGGATTGGGCACGGACACCCATCATATTGAATGCGGGAGCGACGAGAATCAGGCGCTCAATTTTCTGAAACTCCTGCGCCATGAGCCAGGCGATCCAGCCTCCGAGTGAATTGCCCACGATGGTAATCGGCGGTCCGGTCTTGAGCGTATTCAGAACAAGTCGTCCATCGGCAATCCAATCGGACAACGTATAGTCGATAAATGCCCCTTCCGACTCCCCGAATCCGCGCACATCATAGCAGCAGAACCCCCAGCCTTTTTCCTCACACCACTGTGCGAGCGCCTTGCTCTTATTGCCCCAGCGTTTGGACAAGAACCCCGTGATGAAGAGAAGTTGGTGATCGTTCCCCGTGGTGCGATCTCCACGAATGCGTTTGCCGTCTGGTCCTGTGAGAAAAAACGGTACGGGCGCACTCATGGTTTCGTCAACACCTTCGTGAGAAAGACACCGAGTCGTTGGAGGACTGGTGTTGGAATTTCGTGCCCGCCTCGGAAACTGTGCCATTCGACGGCAAGACCGGATTTGCTCAGTACGTCGCGAAGCCGCTCCGCTCCGACATAGGGCAGAATTTCGTCCTGGATCCCGTGGCTTTGAAAGACCGGCAGTCCTTTGCGCTTTTGTAGCAGTGGAATCCATTCCTGTGCGGCGAGGAGTGTGCCGGACAGTTGGATCAGTCCGGCATAGGGTTGTGTCGCTCTGAGCATCAGATCGCACGCAAGCATGGCGCCTTGGGAAAACCCTCCGAGAACCGTCTTGCGAGGATCTGCGCCGAACGTGTGTTCGAGTTCTTGGAGAAACATCAACATCGCTTCGCGTGCCGGAGCCAGGCCTTTGGGAATGTCTTGCGAGAGGTCACGCACGCGACCTGCCGCTTGATCCGCTGCCATGCGTGCCATATCGATGAGCCACCAGGCCCGCGCCTCGCTCGGCCCGAAACTCAACGAGAGCGGACCTTCGGGAAACACAAACCTCGTTCCGGCTGGTACGGTCATGTCGGGAGCCAGCGACACGAGATCGTCTCCCGGCGCGCCGAAGCCGTGCAGGAACAGGACGAGAGGGCCGCGACCTCCGCCCTTTCCATCTATGCCGCCCAGAATCCTCGTTCGAAGCCCGCCTATGTGTTCTTCTCGCATGAGCAGCCCGTCATCTCATATACAAATATTGCAGCAAAGCCACGAGGCCGTAAAAAGAGGATTCGACGACAGGCTGTTTGTAGAAGGGAACAAACGCGCCCTTCTGGTTGGCTTCGACCTGGTCAATGATGTACTGGACTTGTTTCGCACGAACCTCGTGGTCCTTACCCATACCAAGGGCTTGCATCATTTGCTTGCTCAACGCGACCAAGACGCCCTGCTTACCCTTGTCGGCGGATTTGTAGAGGAGCAACGCCGCGCTCAGCGCGAGAACGACGTTCAATGCCCAGGCCAGGAGCAGCACGATTGGATAGTTCCAGATATCGAAGTAGTCGTTGCGTGCGGCGATCATGATCAGCAACGCAATGAACGGGTATCGAATCAGTCGATTCACCGCTTCCGTCCGCTGCGCGATCAGGTCGATCCCGGCGAGATGCTTCAGCCTGTCGAATTCGGCCTTGTGGCTTAGGCTGAGTCCGTACTCGCGCAAGTATTCCTCCTGCACCTGCTCCGACCACCCGCCGCTTGAGTGGGTCACCCAGCTGATCCACCGGCGGCACAACATCACTTCGTCGAACACTGCCAGATTGAGCACCACGACCAACGACATGGTGCTCAGCGTCATGGTCCAGTCGACTTGGCAGCTCAGCCAACCGCGACAGGGGTGAATCATTTCCTCGCCAAGCACCCAGCGGTCTACGGAAAACATGATCGCGCCATACAGCACGGACAGAACCAGCACTCGCGCGATCCGCTGGAGCGGCCGAGCCGCATCGAGGTACCAGGCCCAGGCCTGATCCACCGTGGTCGCAGCTCGAGTTGCGGCTGGATGATAGACCCGTTGCAAATTCGTCCAGAATGACTTCCAGGTGAATCGGGGACGATGGCTTTGATCAATACGGAACTGAAAGTCGTCGGTGAGATGCTCGCTGTTCTTGGCGAGATCGCGCGAACCCTTGATCAGGAAGACAGCGCACAAAATTACCGCAAAAAGCCGAAGCAATTGTCCAGGCCAAATGCTGACACCGGCAGTCCATGAAAAAGGTTCACCTTCATCGTGATTGATCATCAGTGCGGTTACACCACCTGTGGTCACAAAAACCGCCGATCCCGCCAGGATGATAAGACCAATCACGACGAAGAAGCGCCAGGAGCGTGAGACCCGAATCCAGAGTCGCTGATTGGTCCAGGTCAATACTGTCGCGATCAACAAGCCGAGTCCGACCAGGGCCATGACGGTGGCCTTGCCGGGACCGATGCCCTGTTTGAGCTGACCCAGATTGTCCGTATGTTCGAGATCCACCCGCAAGGGATGGATCGTTCTCACGCCTTCGACATCCACGACGCTGAGATCCACGGCGCCCTCTCTCCCCACTTCGAAGATTCGAGGGTGTTCAGCCGCATCGTATCGCCGATCTTCCGGCGTCAATGCGACGTGATAGCCCGTCGAACAGGGACCCGCCGATCTCTGGCGATTGCCCTCAACGAAGCAGTCGACGTAATTCACCGCCCGGAGCACGGCAAAGAAGGTGGCAGTTTGATAGCTACCGCGGAACGGTGGAACGTCGCGCTGCAAACCGCCATCCAGTTGCAAGCCGAACGGCGAGGCCACGACCATGTTCCTGGTCCACTTGTATTCGCTCGCATGAAGATGGCGTGCGTCGAGATCGACGGTGAAGAAGACGGCATGGGGAAAGGCCGGACGAAGCGCCTTGAGGATGAGGACCGCGTCGTAGGGATCGCTGCCTAAGATGCCGATCGCCTTCGCCCCTTCTCCTTCCTCTTCTATCCTCATGGCCAAGGCGCGCACATAATCGAGCTGGCTGGTGCCCTCGGGACGTTCTTGCAGTCCGCCGGCCAGCGGATCCTTCGCCCCATTGGCTTTGGGTGGCTCTCCCCGCACATTTTTCGCACTCTCACCGCCCGACGTTTCGCCGTCGAGACCGCTGAGATAGCTGTACCGGAATATATTTAAAGTAAGGGATTCGTAATCTGCCGAACGTTGAACCTGTAAATCGATTGCACGAGCGACGGTGGGACACCAGGACTTGATTGTCGTCGGCACCTGGATCTGCTTGAGTTCGGCTTCCGTGAAGGTCGCCACCTTCGCGCAAGCCGCCGCGCGAAACTCAACCGGCAATGCTCGACCATAGAACGAGTCCCACTCTCCGATGAGGATCACCGCATCCCAACCAAGCCGCACCTGACGACGTTCCAGTTCTTCGATCAGTGTGTCGAAGAGCCGGCTGTCGGATCCGACCTCATGGACGAGCCGCACGTCCGCAATCTTCAACCGATGAAAAAACTCCTCTTCGCACGCTTCATATGTCTGGCAGACAGAGCCTTTCCCCCCGTCCTTCTTGAGGCCGTATGCCAATACCCCCCTCATGGCGCTGGCCCATGGCGAATAGAGCTCAATGGTTCCATCCACGTTCGGCCAGATCCCGAACCCCACGTGGAGTCCGGCATACAAGGCGCCTGCCTCATCCAGCAACGCGCGAAAATCAGAGGAACTGCGAGGCCCCACGATCTTGAAGGTGACGGCCTGTTGCACGGCCGGATCCAGACGGACCAACTTGCGTTGGTCGCCGGTCAGCAGGCATTCGTTCTTCCTCAGCGCCTCTTGGCATACCAGGGCCTGCGACAAGGACGTCAGTGTGGCAAAGAATCCACCCCTGAGGGCGCCGTCGGGAATCCAGATCACGAGAGTGCTCCGAGTTGGATCCTGTTCTTCGCCACAGACTCGTGTCTTGCGGGGCCGATACCACTCGTAAGGGAGCGCCTGACTCGCGTCTTGATTGTCGCCCTCGATGAACGAGAGGTGCCCCTCGTCCTCAGGGACGTAGCAGGCCACTCCCAAGGCCGTGCCGACGGCATAACGATCGCGGATGCGGGATTCCGTGCTTTCCGCATAGGGATCGCCTTTCGTCGTGACCAGCAAAATCGTGATGTGCTGATTGCTTTTTACTCGATCAGCAATGGCGTGGCGGAGTGGAGTGAGACGCTGGGAGAATGATGACTGCACCGATTGGCCGGCTACAGGTGTCTTTGGTGTTTCTCGAATCCCCCGCTGAACCGCTGCCAAAGGATCTTCCCATAGCCTGGCGCGGACCATTTGCTCACCGGTGGTCTGCTTCATCTCCAGCCCGTTCCCTACGGGACGCGAACTACGCAGCGGCTCTTTCACCAACAATACGCCCGCGATCGCCAGCGCGAGGGTGAGGGCGCCCACAATGACGATCTTCGAGTCTCCACTTCCTTTTGCCGCCATGGCCTCGCTTTGCCTTTCCGCAGTCCGGACCCCAAGGAGGCAGTCACTCTACAATAGACAGTGAGGGGGTCCGCAAGGTGTATTACGGAAATTAATGGACAGTGCGAAGCGCTTCGGCAGGGCTGACGAAGGTGAAGTGGATGAGAACCCGTGGTGTGCCTGCGGAGTGGATTGTCCGCGCTGCCGATGAGCGCCAGCTCCGCTGTGTCCCTCGAAGCCATGTATGACCGTGAAAAAAGGAGGTCGCTCAATGAACCCACCGAAACAGTGAGTCGAGCGACCTCCCCGAGGAGGAGCAGTATTTATGAGTCAAAGCATAAAGAATGCCGAGGACTGTAATGGGCTTAAGAGGGGCGTGGGGGATTCATTCGAATGGGGAATTGCCTCCATGAGCGTAGGATTCACGTTTCGAACCGTATGAATCGACATGCGGCAACTACGGAGGGATTTGACTTCATCCTACGTTCAATTCCGTCGCCTACGGGCCGCTCAAGACTACTCGAGAGATCCCGGTCATCGTCGTCACATAGATGAAGCCATCTTGTCCCGGCACATTGAGTCCAGACATGATGCTGAACAGTGGCCCCTGCCCGCAGTCGCAGGCGATGGTGTGAGTGACGAGTTCCCTCAGTCCGGCACCGCCGAGCACGATCCGGTGGAGAAACCCGTTGTTGAAATCCGCGAACAGCAGGTTGTTATGGTACTGCGCGGGATAGAAGGAGTCCTCCCGGATGGCAGTAATCCCGGTCGGAGCGATGGACGGTGTCAGCGCCAGGATCGGGTCACGGAAACTCGGATTGCCCGAAATGCCCCGCACCGTCGGCCAGCCATAGTTCCCGCTTGCGACAATCCGATTGATCTCGTCGTTATTGTCTGGACCGTTCTCCGTTTGCCACAGATCGTTGGTGTGGGGGTGGAAGGCAAAACCGAGACTATTGCGATGCCCAAGGCTAAAGACTTTCTTCGCGTTGGCGTTGGCATTCGAAATGAACGGATTGTCTCCTGGCATGCTGCCATCCGGATTAATGCGGAGGATTTTTCCGGAAAGCGATGTGAGCGACCGAGAATTTGCCGGATTCTCGGCATCGCCGATGAAGACATAGAGCTTTCCGTCAGGACCGAACTGGAGGACACCTCCATTGTGGATGGAAGAGGCCGGAATGTCATCGAGGATGATCGAGGGCGTAGGACTCTCAGCGACCGTGTTGCCATTCGTAACCATAGCTTTGAACCGGACAACGCGATTCACCGAAGCGCTCGCAGGATGGAAGGCATAGACAAAGCCGTTGGTCGAGAAATTAGGATCGACCGCAAGGCCCAGAAGCCCTTCCGCGTTTCCGGCCGGCACTGTGGCGAACGGCATCGACTGTAATCGCCACGGAAGGGACGGTGTGGGCATGACGACACGGATGTTGCCGGTAGACAGCTCGCCGACAAAGATGCGTCCGTCAGGAGCCGTCGCCATCGGGACTGGAAAATCAAGATTGCCGATGACTTCTTGCAAGGAGAATACTCCGCCGGTTCCCGGCACGACCGTGAAGGCCAGCGTCTGTGCCGTGCTGATCAACTCTGTTCCCAACTGGTCGACTAACACGAATCGGATCTGATGAGAGCCTGCTGCCAGGGCATTGAAGAGAATCGAATTGTCAGACTTCCAATGCACGAAGTGGGTATGTGCATTCTGATAACGAACCCCACTCGTACTGCCATCTTCGGTGATTCCTGGTCCATCGTAAAACTTGTGCACGGTTGGGTCATTGTCGACAAAGAAATGCATCCTTGGCTGGGTCGAGTTACTAATTAGAGAGTTCTGAATGTTGAAAGTCACAAGCACTGGACCTGGCGGTAGTTGTGTGCCGGAAGCTGGACCCGTAATGACGATCGACGGCATGACCGGTGGTCCACCTACTCCAAAAAAGAGAACTACCTGCGCCTGTGAATTCGTTAATTCCAGATCGGAAGAATCTGTCAGGACGAAACGGATCTGATGGGATCCAGTCGACAATGCGGGGAGCTGGATAGAGGCGCTATTCTGCCACTCGGCGACTGGGTTTGACCCCTCATAGAGAACCTCTCTCTGAAAAAACTCATAGACAGTAGGATCCTCATCGACATAAAAGTGGAGGTGCAGCTCGCCTCGCCCTCCGATAGAGAAGTTCTGAAATGAAAAGACGATACTCACTGGCCCGTTCGGTAGACTGGCTCCGTTCTGGGGGTTATTGATGGAGATTCCTGGTGCAATACTTACAGGGAGGGCAGTATTTTCTGAGTCTGTTGTGTAACTGCTACTCGGGGGAGGTGTAGCCGGATCAGCTCTATCAGGATTCGTCGATGTAGTGACGAATCCCAGATCATATAACCCACCGCTGTTGACAGCAAAGACGTTACTTCCTCCTAGGTACACCGGATAGACCCTACCTCCTGTAATAAGGAACACCTTGATTTTCACATCCTCTGGCAAGCCGCTGAGTTGAAAAGGAAAGTGGCCAAAGGCATCGCGGGCTCGACCTGCGGTATCGTCTGAAACAAGCAAGTGGTCGTCGTCAGCCCTTAGGACTTTGATGACAGTCCCGGAGACAGTCCCGGTGATTGTCACAGAGCCAGCTGGAGCAGTCGTAGTCCCTCCTCCATCAGACCCCCCTCCGCTGCAGGAGGTCAGGCTTAACGCAAGAATGGCGAAGGCAATAAATCGATTTAATGATTGCATAAATTGTTCACGGTCACAGCGGAATGAAGCTTGGCCTTCTAGTAGGACCGTCGCTCGAGGCAGGACAACAGCCCAACCAAGGAAGACGCGTGATCGTCACCTATTGAGACTTACCGAAACAACCCCACCAAAAGGGGGGATGTAGACAAGTAGTTACGAGGAGCAGCTTACCGCTAGGTGTTTGCCCCAGTTGGGAGGCGGGGCGGCATAGGCATTCATGTCAGGCTGATCACTGTAGGGATTTTGAAGCAGGGTGAACAATCGATCGATCTCAGAAAAATCTTTCTGCTGAGCTTTCTCGATGGCGGTCTGCGCCAGATAGTTGCGGAGCACATACTTGGGGTTGACGCGATTCATACGTACCAGGCGGTCCTTGTCCTGACTCCCCTCTTGACGCAGCCGGTCCCCATATCGATAGGCCCACTTGTCGAATGATTCACGATCGAGGAAAAAATCTCGGAGTGGTTCATTCAGCGATGCGGACCCTGACTGAAACAGGCCCAAGGCTCGAAAGAGGTTCGTGTAATCAACGTGGTGTAGATGCATGAGCGCCAAAAGGTCTTGGATCAACGACGCATCCTCTTCCTTCGTCTCGATCAGTCCCAACTTCGCCCGCATCAACTCCATGTACCGCCCTTCGTAGAGAGGGGTGCAACGGTCGAGTGCGGCTTTTAAATCTTCCTTCTGAGCCAATGGAAGCAGCGCCTGCGCCAGACAGCTGAGATTCCAGAGTCCGATATAGGGCTGTTGATCGAAGGCATAGCGGCCGTTGTAATCGGAGTGGTTGCAGATGAAACCCGGATCATAGTCGTCCATGAAGCCGAACGGTCCGTAGTCAAGGGTGATGCCGTGGATCGACATATTATCCGTATTCATGACTCCATGAGCCCAGCCGACGGCTTGCCATTCAGCAATCAGCTTCGCCGTGCGTTCAACGACCTCGGAGAAAAACATGGCGTATGTGTTCGAGCGATCCGCCAGGTGGGGAAAATGATTCACGATGACATAATCGGCAAGGATTTTGAGCTGCTCGTGCTGTTTACGGTAATAGAAGATCTCAAAAGTGCCGAAACGCACATGGGATGGCGCCATGCGGACGAGCATCGCGCCGGTTTCGACCTGCTCACGGTAGACCTTGTGTTCGCTGCCGACAATGCACAGCGCCCTCGTCGTCGGAATACCCAGCCCATGCATCGCTTCACTGCAGAGATATTCCCGGATCGTGGATCGTAAAACCGCTCTCCCATCGCCATCACGTGAAAAAGGTGTGAGGCCTGCTCCTTTTAAATGAAGATCCCACTTCTCGTTTCGCTCGTTCCGCACTTCTCCAAGCAGGATGGCACGCCCGTCTCCCAGTTGCGGCACATAGACTCCAAACTGGTGACCCGAGTAGAGCATTGCCAATGGCTCCATCCCCGGGACAAGCATGCTCCCGCCGAACACGCCGGCAAATTCCGGCCGCTTTGATTGCTCCGGATCAAGGTCGATCAGTTCGGCTGCCGAGGGATTCACACTGATGAGGGAGGGAGGCGTGGAGAACGGTGTTGGATTCAGCTTGGCATAGAAGGTTTCGGGCAAGCGAGCGTAGGTATTGTCGAATGAGAGAGTTTCCAGAAGGCGCTTGGTCATGGGTGGAGCATACCAGGCCTACCCCCCTCCTATCGACTTTCCGACCTGGATGTCACGATCGAGGGTGAACACGAAAACCCGTTCGCCGATCTGTACGTCAATGTCGGTAAAAAGGGCCAGGGTTTTGGCGCCTGTGATTTCGCTCACTTGCTCGCAGAGTTTGTCGCGACCCAGTGCGATCAAGTTTTGCCGCAGCCGCTTCACCATCTCGACGCCTTCTGACGTTTTGGCTAATTGACGTTCTGCAAGCGTGAGCACCCCTTTCAGCCGGACAACGACCAGATCTCGCACGACGAACGCGCGCACTTCATCGGGCCCGCGGCCCATGAACTCTTGCTCGAACTTAATGATGACGTTGCGAATAGCGTTTTCCACGTGGTGTCCTATTCCTGATTGAAACGAGGAGCTCCCAGCCCGTAGCTCGGCCCGGCGCACGATTATAGGGGCGCGAGCTTGCCTGAACAAGGGCTATCAGTCCTTCGTCAGGCCATCCGACAGTGTAGGGCTTTCGGACCATTGCATGATGGGCAAGAGAGCTAATTTCCCTCCGGAGCTTGACGCCGGTCAAGGAACCGTACTATTGAATGGGTGGATTTCATCGTACAGTGCGACTCCGGTTCAGTGGTTGTTCTCAGACAGGCGGGGCGGCGATCTCGATAAACAGGCCGTAGGGCAGCCGGCGATTCGAAGGAATGGCTGGTTGTAGTACAAGCCAACTGGAGTAACCTCGACGAGCGATCGAGGACCTCGGTTGGCTTTTGTGTTTTCTAGCGACCGACACGCGAATGTGATGAGGTACCGTTGTCTCCTGTTGTCCTAATTCCGTTGCTTCCGCTCCTTGCAGCGCTCGTTGTCCTCGTGGGCACCGAGGGCTCGCGGAATCTACGAGCCAAGATCGCGGCCTTTCCCATTGGCGCCACCTTTCTCGGCGCCGTTGTGATCCTGTGGCTTGTGGCGACGAAAGGGCCGATCTTTATTCGTTTCTACGACCCCGCTTCTCTCGCGACCCTGGCCTTTCCCCTGGGATTCTATATCGACCGCTTGAGCGCAGTCATGATGGTGTTGATCTCCGGTGTCGGCACCGTCATCTACGCCTATTCCATCGGCCATATGTATCAGGACCCCCATGACCGCCGGTTTCTGTCGCTGATCGGCTTTACGACCACCGTACTGCTCTGCATGGTCTCCAGCGCCAACCTGATGATGCTGTTCCTGGCCTGGCAAGTCATCAGCTGTCTGCTCTATGTGCTCGCTCACAATCATTCCCAGGAGGGGACGCGCAAGGGGGCAGTGAGAACCTTTACTCTCTTGCGGGTCGGCGATGTGGCCTTCCTATCCGGGATCGTGCTCACCTATCAGCTGTATGGGACGTTGGAATTCCAACCGTTGTTCGCCAAAGCCGCCGAATTGCCGATCATGCTCTCGCCTTGGCCCGGTATCGAGATCAGTGGGACGACGGTGATCACACTGCTCCTGTTCATTGGAGCTATGAGTAAGTCGGCCCAGTTTCCCTTGTTTATCTGGCTCCCCGGCTATCTCTATGCGCCAACCCCTGCGACGGCGCTGCTGCATGCGGGGATCATCAATGCCGGCGGGTTTCTCATCAACCGCCTGGCTCCGCTCTTCGGTTTGAGCCCGACCACGCTGCATGTGGCGCTGGTGGTCGGGGCGCTCACGGCGATCCTCGGCGCGACCATGATGCTGGTTCAGAATGACATCAAGAACACCCTCGGCTTCTCGACGATCGGGCAGATGGGCTACATGATTATGGAATGCGGATTGGGCGCCTTCTCGCTGGCCGTCTTCCATCTCATCGCCCACGGACTGTTCAAGGCCACGATGTTTCTGAATTCCGGCAATGTGATCCACAAAGCCCGCCAGGAACCGGCCTTCCCCCATGCGGACCCTCACGCGGAAGAACTGGAGTTCTCGCGCCTGACCTGGTTCACGGGATTCACGACGACACTGTTCATTCCGCTCCTCATCCTCCTCGTCACCCACGGCGTGCTGCACATCCCGCTGCTGGAATCGCAAGGGACCGTGATTTTCCTGTTCTTTATCTGGGTCACCTCCTCCCAAGCCATCTTGACCCTCATCCGCCTGCGCGCCGTCGCGTCATGGAAGGTCTCGATGGCGATGCTGCTCACCCTGCTCTTCGTCGTGTTTGTCTATCTGTTCGCCGTCGAGTCCTTCACCGCCTTCCTCTATCCGAATCCGGGAGAGGTGGCATCCTACTTCCAAGCGGCGGCGCTTCCCAACTGGCTCTTTGACGGTCTCATCGGCGGAACGGCCCTGGTGATCGTTTTCGGGTGGTTCTATATCTATGCCCGAGCTCACGGCCAAACGATGTGGGTGCCGAGCACGGTGGAAGGTCTCCGTCTCCGGTTGTATGTGCTGTTCATGAACCGGCTCTATGTGGACCAAGCTTATGAGCGACTCGGCCGGGCCGTCACGCACACCGTCCACAGCCTAGACAAGAGCGCGAAGTGAAGGGTTTGAGGATAGCCTTCTAGCTAGGATCTATCCGTTGTAGAAGTCCTACCCCAGCCAGTCCTTGACGCGAGTCTAAGCAGCGTATTAATGATGAGTGCGCCGGTGACGTGAGAATGCCCTCCGGTCACGATAATTCCCCAGACGGGGCGTAACGATGATCCGCCAGCTAGGGTTATGAGGTATATGTGTCACTCGCGCTTGCCGTCCCGCTCCTCCTGCTCATAGCTTCGTGCCTTGTCGTGATCGGCCCCGATCGCACGCTACACACACGCACAAAGCTCGCGGCCTATCCCGTCGGCGCCGCGTTCGTCGGCGCCATTGTGATCCTGTGGCTTGTGGCGACGAAGGGGCCGATCACCCTCCTCTTCTACGATCCCACGTCGATTGCCTCCCTCGCCTTTCCCATTGGCTTCTATATCGATCGGTTGAGCGCGGTCATGATGACACTGATCACCGGCGTCAGCACCGTGATCTACTGCTACTCAATTGGTTATATGTACCAGGATCGCCACGTTCGACGGTATTTGGCGCTGATTTGCTTTACAGATTTCGTCCTGCTCTGCATGGTCTCCAGCGCGAACCTCATGATGTTGTTTCTGTTCTGGCAAGTCCTGAGCTATCTGCTCTATCTCCTGGCACACAACCATGCACATGCGGCAACTCTCAGGGGAGCGTTCAAAACCTTTACACTTCTCCGAGTTGCCGATGCCGCGTTTCTTGCCGGGATTGTTCTCGCCTACCAACTCTACGGTACCCTCGAGTTCCAAGATCTCTTCGCTCGAGCCGCCGGGAATCCCGTCACCCTTTCACTCTGGCCTGGATTGGAAATAAGCGCGACCACTGCCGTCACGTCTCTCATGTTCATCGGAGCCATGGGGAAGTCGGCGCAATTTCCTTTGCATCTTTGGCTGCCGGGATCGCTGTTCGCCCCGACGCCTGTGCATGCCCTGCTGCACGCGGGGATCATCAATGCCGGCGGGTTTCTCATCAATCGCCTGGCCCCGCTCTTCGGCCTCAGCTCAACGACCCTGCATATCGCTTTCGTGGTCGGGACACTCACGGCGATCCTCGGCGCCACCACAATGCTGGCGCAGAATGACATCAAGAAGACCCTCGGCTTCTCGACGATCGGCCAGATGGGGTACATGATCATGGAGTGCGGATTGGGCGCCTTCTCGCTGGCTGTCTTCCATCTCATCGCCCACGGACTGTTCAAAGGGACAGTGTTCTTGAATTGCGGCAACGTGATTCACAAGGCCCGCCAGGAACCGGCCTTCCCCCATGCGGACCCTCATGCGGAAGAACAGCAGTTCTCGCGCCTGACCTGGTTTACGGGATTCACCACCACGCTGCTGATTCCACTCCTTATCCTCCTCGTGACGCACGGCGCGCTGCACATCCCACTCCTGGAATCGCAAGGGACCGTGATCTTCCTATTTTTTATCTGGGTCACCTCCTCCCAGGCCATTCTGACACTCATCCGTTTGCGCGCCGTCGCGTCATGGAAGGTCTCGATGGCGATGCTGCTCACCCTGCTCTTCGTCGTGTTTGTCTATCTATTCGCCGTCGAGTCCTTCACCGCCTTCCTCTATCCGAATCCGGGAGAGGTGGCATCCTACTTTCGGGCGGCGGCGCTCCCCGCTCGGCTCTTTGACGGACTGATCGGCGGAACGGCTCTGGTAATCATTCTCGGATGGTTCTATATCTATGCCCAGGCCCACGGCCGGACGATGTGGGTGCCGAGCTTGGTGGAAGGCCTCCGTCTCCGTTTGTATGTGCTGTTCATGAACCGGCTCTATGCGGATGAGGGGTATCAAGCACTCGGTCAATCGATAATGCGTGTCGCCCATCGAGTCGACAAACGTGTGGCGAGGTGGCCGGAATGACGGACGCCGTGATCCTCCCCTTGCTGCTGACCGCGGTTCCCATTGTCGGAGCGATGCTGGGCTTCATTGTCTGGTCTCAGCCTGAAAAATTGAAAATTTGGTCGGTTGTTGTGACCGTTCTGAGCCTGCTGTCTGTCATCGGCATGTCCGGACGACTGACGGGACCGACTGAGGGGCCACTGTTCCTCTATCTCCTCCCGCTTACGGCCAGTGCCTCTCTCCTCGGAGCGCCGGCTCACCAACAACATCGGCTTTCCTGGGTCTTGAGCCTGCTGTTTCTGGGATTCGGATTGGGCATTCTCACCAGCCAACAGATCGTGGGCCAGATTGCTGTCATGGTACTCCTCGGTCTGATTACCTTCCTCCTGTACTGGCATCATAATCCTTTGTGGCCTAGATCCTGGTGGGGGATCTGTGTCTACGGTCTTGGATCCCTCTGTTCGGGGCTTGCGACAATCGCAAGCCCAGCTGTCTCCGCAATGGCCTCCTTGCTGGCCTGCGCCATCTTGCTGCCGTTCTTGCCGCTTCATCAGGGTTACGTGAGCGCGCTGACGCGATTGCCCGGCAGTTTACCGGCGTTCATCGTACTGCTGCTCCCCGCTATAGGACTCCACAGCCTGATCACAGTCATCCCGACGGTGCCGGATGTCGCGACTTCAACGATCACGATTATGGCGCTGATCGGCGCCCTCTACGGTTCGATCAAGGCATTGGCACAATCGCGCGTGCGATTGCTCCTGGGCTATGGCAGTCTCTCGTTCTTCTCCATCTTCTGGTGGTTTGCAGCCGTTTCACGAACCATCACGCCTCAGGCTCTGGTCTTTCTGGCAGCCTTGGCAATCGTGACGACTGGTCTGTCAATGTCTTGGCAGGTCGTCCGCACGCGCTACGGGGATGATGTGGATCCGAAGGCCATCAGCGGGCTTGTCAGGAGTATGCCGCAATTCACTGTCTTGTTCTCACTCCTGGCACTGGCGGCCATGGGGTTGCCCCCGTTCGGAGTCTTCACCGGCTTCATCGGTATGCTTCTCACCACCGCTCTCACATCCTCTGTCGCCCTGCTGGTCATGATGATCGCCTGGCTGGCTGCATCCTGGTATATCCTCGATATGGTGCAGCGGTTGCTGTTCGGCCGGGAACGGTCGGATCTCCGCTATGAAGATCTACGCCGATCGGAACTTGCATCTCTTCTGGTTATCCTTCTGATCGTCATTGCACTAGGCATCGCACCGTCTAGCCTCCTCGGGATCACCCAACCACCATCGAACGCTGAAGCCGTCAAGGAAGCTGTTTCATGGAATCGCTAGACAGTTCGATGAAGATTGAAACCAGGCGCATGGAGCTCCGGGGCGTGATCCGCCTGGCGGGCGAGGTCATTGCTCAATACTGGCCGATGCGAACCTTCGTGCATCACAACCCCCTCCATAGCCTGGAATATCTCCCGTTCGAAGAAACCATCCGGCGCGGGAAGCAATTCATGGGGGGCAACGGCTATCTCCCCGGCCAGGTATATCGCGGCTACCTCAAGTCCGGCCGGATTCAATCTACGCATCTTGATGCGGCGTTGAAGCCGCTGGTGCAGGAGAAGCAGATCATGATCGGAACGCGCCGGGTCACGCATGGAGACGTCTTGCGCGCATGTCTGGCTGAAGGAATCTGTACGCCCGTCGTCGAGCCGCTTGAGGACCAGCTGCCGGATCCTTCGAACGACCTGATCGACCGGCTTGCGGCCAAGCTGGCAATAGTCCCGATGTTTTCCGATCTGGATGGGCGGATCCGTTCCATCGCCGAAGGCGATCAGGCCGCGCTGTGCCGCTGGCTCACGCTCTCCCACTGGTGCGATGACACGCTCGGCACGGAGATCGTGCAGCAGATCAATGATCAATTGATCAAATGGTGCGAGGCATACCTCGATGAAGGCCATGCCACCTGGACCATGCCGGGACGAGAGAAGGGATTGTACGGCGCGTGGAAGGCTCTCGCGGTGCACGAATGGTCTCCCTGTGGAATTGTGGACAGCGGCAAGAAAATCTCGCGGCTACCAGATCATCCCGAAGATGCCTTGTTGGAAAGTCTGGATGCGCTCGGGATTCCTGCCGAGCTACGACAGGACTATCTGTCGCTGCAATTGACTGCGCTGCCGGGCTGGGCCGGCTTCATTAAGTGGCGGGCGGAAGAGAGGGATTACCCCTGGCAGCAGGCCTATCCGGTCGGTCTCGTGAAGTTTCTCGCCATCCGCGTCTGGTACGCGCGGGAACTGGTCCACCAGGCCTGCCGCAAGGAACTGGGCATAGAGGGCCGATATGATGCCGTGACGGCGTACATCCAGAATCATTCGGAGGAGTATTACCTGAGGCGTCAGCGCGTGGCAGGCCGTCTTCCCGCTCTCTACGCCGAAGAGGTCGATCGGCTGGCGCATAAGAAAGGCGACGGCTGGAAGACCCTGCTCGCTCGCTATCGAGCAGATGTCGTCCCGCGCCAGGAGGCAGCCGCACGGCGCGGCGCGGCCAGGAAGCTTCTCGCGCTTGCTCGATCATTGAACATCGATGCGGCAGAGTTCGTCGACTCTTCCCCGACCGATTTGAAGCAGGTGATCGATTGGATGGAAGCCTTCCCGGAATCGGACCATGGACCTGTCTGGCTCAAGGCCTTCGAAGCAGGGTATCAAGACCAGCTGCTTGCAACGCTTGCTCGAAGGCAGGCCGTCTCCAGTTCAGCTCCCCGGAAACCCTCTGAGAGCCAGGCGGAGCGGCCCCTCTCTCAGTCGGTTTTCTGCATCGATGTGCGATCCGAACCGTTCCGGCGTCATCTTGAATCCACAGGCGCTCACGAGACCTACGGATTTGCCGGCTTCTTCGCCGCCTTTATCCGTTATCGTGCCTGGGGCGAGGAGCATGACACTGAACAATTCCCAGTCATCATGCGCGCAAAGAACGAGGTCCGGGAAATCCCCCGCAGTTATCTGGATTACGCCCTGTCAAAACACGAGTCCAGGAGCAGGATGGTCCATGCGGGCCATACCCTTCTACACGACTTAAAAGAAAACGTCGTCACCCCCTATGTCATGGTGGAATCGTTGGGGTGGTTTTACAGCCTGCCGATCTTCGGGAAAACCTTGCTGCCTTTGTTGTACCGTCGCTGGACCGCCTGGTTGCGTCGACTCTTTGTCCCGTCGCTGGCGACCACACTCACCGTCGACAAGCTGGCGCCTGCCGAAACGGCAGAGGTGCTGGCAGCGGAGCAGCAGGCGACAGTGCGGCATGCGTTACAAGAGCGAACCGGCTTGCGCAGCTCCCGGATCTCGCCGGAACTTGTCGAAGCCTTGCGGCAGCGGGCCTTGAGCGGGGAGGATGACCCGGAACCTCCATTAACCCAGGCAGCGACGGAGGCAGGGCTCTCGCCTGAAGTCCTGATATCATTTATCGCCGCCTTACGGCAGCATCACGGTATCAATCAGCGCGCATCTTCCAGACAGAGGGAACGGATCACGCGGACCGGCTTCACGCTTGAAGAGCAGGCCGTGACTGTAGAGACGGCTTTGCGCATGATGGGACTGACGAAACATTTTGCCCGGCTTGTCCTCATTTGCGGCCACGGGAGCACTTCTGACAATAACCCGTTCGAATCCGCGCTGGACTGCGGGGCTTGCGGAGGCAATGAAGGCAATCCGAACGCCCGCGTGCTCGCCATGATGGCCAATAATCAGAAAGTGCGGGAGCGGCTGGCGAAGAACGGCTTCGAGATTCCCTCAGACACTCACTTTCTCGCCGGTCAGGTCGATACCACGACCGACGAGGTGCATCTGTACGACCCTGAAGATGCGCCGCCAACTCATCGCGCCGATATCGCCCGACTGGTCGAAGACTTAAAGAATGCAACCAGGCTGACGAATCTAGAGCGATGCACCCGTTTCCCCGATGTTACAGCGACCCCGTCAGGGAAGGGAGCCGCGTTGCATGTGCGACGACGGAGTGTGGATTGGAGCCAGATACGGCCGGAGTGGGGTCTGTCAGGGAATACAGCGTTCATTATCGCCCCCCGGGATCTCACCAAGGCCCTTGATCTGACCGGACGCGTGTTCCTGCATTCCTACGACTACCGTGAAGACCCGAGCAACCGGCTACTTGAAGTCATATTGACCGGCCCTCAAGTGGTGGCACAATGGATCAACATGGAACATTACTTTTCAGCGGCGGACAATGAAGTCTATGGTAGCGGGAGCAAGATCTACCATAACGTGGTGGGGCGCATCGGGATCATGTCCGGTCCTTGGAGCGACCTCAGGCTTGGACTTGCCAGGCAGACCGTGATGAACGGCGACGTACCGTATCATGAACCGATGCGGTTGCTGACCATCGTCGCGGCGCCGCGAGAACAGATCGAAAAGCTCATTGCGCGCCATGAGACGCTGGAACAGTACTATCATAATGAGTGGGTTCACCTCGTCGCACTGGAACCGGAGGAAGGTATATTCTATCGGTATCGACCGACGGGCGAATGGGTTAGAATCGATGCTGTAACCGGCTGCTGATCGCGGAGCCATGATGGAACAACTCAGCAAGAAAGGAGTTCAACTGTGGGCGCGTTGACATTGCATCCGATGAAGGAAATACGAGTGATCGTGGCGGGAGAACACCAGCCATTCGTGACGGAGTTGCTGGACCAGATCAAAGCGACCGGCTATACGATCATCGGCAATGTGTCAGGAAAGGGTCATAGCGGCGTGCGTGAAGCACATTTCATGTTCAGCGAGCAGGAAAGTCTTGAGATGATCATGACGATCGTCCCCGAAGAAAAAGTGGAACCTATCCTGGCGGGGCTTCGGCCGCTCTTCGAACGCCACTCCGGCATGATGCTCGTCACCGACGTGGCCGTAAGTCGGCAAGAGTATTTCGGCAAGAAACCGAGCAGCTCCTGAACGAAAGCGCACAAGGCCTGGGAATCCCGCCCTTGTCTTCCCCTAATCGCTTGTCTAGAATGGGGCCCTCTTGCGGGGCTTGCAGGATGGTCACATAAGGGATCCCGCGGTCTGTGAGACGTGAACGGTTTCGGACCAAGAGCCTTCGCCAGTTCTGCGTTTCACCTTTTACGGTTTTTGTGAGCCATGTGAGAACGAAACTGTCGAGGAGGAGTCATTGAAGGGTCTGCGGTTCGAGCGCATCGGGAAAAACCGCCACTACAATGTGGTGTTCCACATGGGAAGCAGCTACGTGCCCGTCACCGATGAAATCGTGGAGGAACTCAAAGAACAGAGTCTCCTTCCCGTCGAACGGTTTCTCGACCTCCTGATCGACCGTGTCGGGTATTCCTCCTACCTCAAAGAGCAGATCCGCACAGAACTGAAAGCCTCGGGCGACCCGGTGACACAGATCACCGTCCTCCAAGGCGCCATCCGAGACCTCTAGGCGGTTGCTGAAACAGGCGCCCAACTTCGTTCTCGTCTCAAAAAAATTCTCAACGTAGCCCACCTGGGAAAAGAGCTGTTCCTACAGCTCGGGGGTGGGCGGGTGAGAACCGACACGCCTCCGGTATTTTTTGCTCCTGCGGCCTCGTTGACCACCTGTTTGAGCAACCGCGAACTCTGTACCATCTCTGCCTGGGCCTTGCTGGCGGAAATTTTGAGCAGCCTCCGTAGTTCGCTGGTCGTCGGTAACTGTCGCCAGCCCGCTTCCTATCGGCGCAGGTACGCGCTCAGTGAGATAATTCGAACGCCGTGAGATATCTCAACAGCCAGCATGGCCTTATCGCCAGTCACAATGGTTTTTGCCTGTCCAGCAATCGCGCACTCGAGAATCCGATTGTCGGGATCGTCATCGAACATGCTGACACGTTCTTTCGGTTGAATGAGTTCGGCTAGCTCCGTCAGTAAGAGAGCTGTACGACTCAAGGCATCGGCATCGCGGCTGAACTTGCGAGCAAGGGTGGTGAGTAGTTCGTCGAGGATGGGTTTGGAAATCAGTAACGTATCGTGGCCGTCAAAGATGCGCTGATCGCTCGATCGGCAGAAGAACCAGGCAGGACGAACGCTGAGACGTAGATGTTGGTATCAAAAACGACTCTCACGATTTCGCGAGATACCTCAGAAGATCACGAGACGTGAGAATGCCTTTGGCTTTCGCCTTTTTACTCCAATAACCTTGAATGGCCCTGAATTCCTGCTCAAGCCGATTGTGTTTGTTCTCTGAGACGAGATCCTGCAAGACCGCGATGGTACTCTTCCCCTCACGCCGAGCAAGCTGATCCAGTTCTTTCGAGAGCGCTGCAGGAAGGGCCAGTTGTCGTTTCGCCGCTGTTGCCATGATCATACCTCTTACGGCCTGAATCCTACCATGCAGGTTTATACGCGTCCACCTCGGCGTTCGCACTCCCTGCGGCTTTGCTGAAGAAAATTTTGAGCAGCCTCTGGAGTCTCTTAAATAGATCAGGCCGTAAAGGCCGATGGGGAGACGGCGATGGTGGGGAAGGCCTTGAGAATTTGGCGATCGTTCGTCACCAGCGGGACCTCTAAATCCTGTGCAAGGGCTACGAATTCACAGTCATAGGCCGAACAACCAGACCGACTGGCCAACGTGAGCACTTGACGGGAAAGCACGTTATATTCACGCCCAGTCAGCCATCGTTCGGCCTCGTCGATCATGGTCAGAGCGTCCTCCAGGTGGAGCGCATGCGCGCTGAGAAGGCCGAGCAAGCTGTTCCGAAACTCTGAACGCCACAGCAACGGCATCGCCCACAGCGCATCCAGTTGCAACACAGCTTCACTCTCTTCTGTCCGTTGGCCTTGTACGTAGAGATAGATCAACAGATTCGTGTCAGCGACGATCATGGCCGCCCGGCTACTTTAAGCTCGTGAAGCAGGCGATCCGTCAGTCGAACACCTTTGGGGGTTCCGCGAATAGCCCTCGCCCTCGCGAGCAGAGCGTCAGCCTCAACGGGGACGCTGTGCGTCATCTGCTCAAGATAGGAGATGACTTCGAAGTTCAGACTCCTACGATGCGCGGCGGCTTGCTGCTTCAACCGTTTGACCAGGGGCTCCGGAATATTTTTGATCGTCAGGGTTGCCATACGGTTATCCTCCCAGGCGGTTCCATAATGATTCCATTGTGGATACTAGCTGGATCGTCCCGGAATGGTCAAGCCGGAGCGCACATCCGCGACCTGGAATCGGTACTGAAAATTTCCGACAATCTCACGGTGTTCACGAATTCCGCATATTTTGTAAAACCGCGGTGAGTCGATTAAACCGCCTAATCGGCTCATATTTTATCTTTCCGTGAGCCGAATGCGTGCTATAGTCGGCTCATGCGCTATAACTGGCAGGAAAAAGATTGGCCTGAATTTCGGTACGACCTCTCCGTGATGGAGGATGCGCTGCTGGCTTTCGCTGAAAGGACGGGGCGCACGGACGGTCTTTTGAAGGGGCTGCCGGATGATGCGCAGGCGGAAGCCATTATCGGCTTGATGGTGGCGGAAGCCATCAAGACATCCGCGATCGAAGGCGAGCTTCTGAGCCGCAAGGATGTGCTGTCGTCGATCCGGAAAAATCTGGGGATGGACGTCGGAACGCCGTCCCGAGACAGGCGGGCGGAAGGAGCCGCTGCGCTGATGGTCGATGTGCGGAAAAGTTTTGCGGCACCCCTTTCGGACGTGACGTTGTACGCATGGCACCGGATGATCATGGCCGGCAGCCGTGGCATCAAGGCCGGCCGATGGCGGACGCATGCCGAACCGATGCAGGTGGTTTCAGGCCCAGCGGGTAAAGAGAAGGTGCATGTCGAGGCGCCGCCGTCATCGAGGGTTCCCGGGGAAATGAAGCGGTTCATTGACTGGTTCAATGAAACCGGCCCAGGAGGAAATAAAGAAATTAAAAAAGCTGCGGTACGTTCGGCGGTGTCTCATCTGTATTTCGAGTCCATACATCCTTTTGAAGACGGGAATGGCCGTATAGGAAGGGCGATTGCTGAAAAGGCATTGTCACAGGGACTCGGGCGTCCGGTGTTGCTGAGCCTATCGCGCACGATCGAGGCGGACAGAAAGCGTTATTACCAGGCGCTACAAGAGGGGCAAAAATCAAACGAGATCACACCCTGGGTACACTGGTTCGTGACCATGGCGCTCGATGCCCAGATCCATGCAGAAGAGCAAATCGAGTTCACGTTGAAAAAGACCCGGCTGTTCGACCGCTTCAGGGATCAGCTGAATGTACGGCAGCTGCAGATCTTGCGCCGGATGCTCGAAGAGGGGCCGGAAGAGTTTAAAGGCGGGATGAGCGCGAAGAAATACGTTTCCATCACCGGCACGTCGAAGGCGACGGCGACGCGGGACTTGCAGGATCTTGCGGACAAGGGCGTCTTCGTCCCTTATGGAGGTGGCCGGAGCACAGGCTACAAGGTGAATCTGTAGGAGTGGGTTCGTCGTTATTCCAGGAATGGAATTCCCATTCAAATTCTTCTATTTACTCTCGTGTTTCCAATTTTGTGGCAGCGCGACCGCAGCTGATAAAATGTTTGGGCTGGTTGATCGTGGCGATCGGTGCAAGGGAAGCGTCGAAGTACCTCGTCCACAAAACCTGCAAAATTTCCGGTTCTCAAACCCTCGAAATTAAAGCCCACCAGCACCGGTCGTTTCGTGTCCTTAAATCAGATGACCATGGGACATATTGCCCTCAAACAGAGTGCAAACATCAGATCACTCAGGTATCATTTGGACCCATTTGAGGTATATGCGCACTCAGGCCCGAATTCGTACGCACAAGATCGCCATTCTGTTATGAGGGCAGGGGATGACTGGATCTGACTCAGTTAATCTTGAATCCAACTGGAAACGAACCACCCTATGGAAAATGATCTGTGAAGATCGTTCTGCTTTGGCATCTGATGTATCGACGACGCTTAACAATTGCATGCCTTGCATTCAGTTAGTCCTCGATAAAGGTGGCACAGCGACAACGGATTTTACGCTTCACGATTGTGGGCACGCTTTCAGAGTGGCTGAACGCATGTGCAAGATTATTCCAGCTCAGGTACTTGAGAAGCTAACAGTTTATGAGCTGGCATTCCTATTACTCTCTGCATATCTGCACGATATTGGAATGACACCTGAACTAAAAAAGGTAACTGCCCACTACAATTTTCTTCTGACTGGTGAGTTCCAAACCCTTTCTCAAGAGGAAATCCACGATTTCCAAACATGGCTAGACAATGATGCAAGAGCAATTACTCCTCCAATTACCAAAACCAAGCCAACAACAAGGGATCTCCAGATCTGTCAAGAGGCAATCACCTATTATGCTCGCGCTCGTCATAATGATTGGGGTGCGGAATGGAGCCGACAAGAATTAGGTTCCTACACATTAGGACAATACCAAAATTGGATCGAAGACATAATTACACTGTGTCGAAGTCACCACTTTGGTTACAACGAATTAAAGGAAGCTTCTTTCAATCCCGTTGTAGTGAATCCTGGTGGAATGGTAGTCCATCTCCGATTTCTCGCCTGCACTCTCAGAGTTGCTGACATCCTGGAGTTCGATCCTGAGCGTACACCCAGCGTGATATTTCGTCATCGAGACGTGAAACCGGGAAGTCGGATTTATTGGTGGCGGGATCACGAAGTGACGCTGGTCCAAGAAGGGAACAACTTAAGCATCCATGCCCGACCATCCAATGCCCAGATTGATCATGCAATCCGCGTGATGGTTGAAGCGATTAATTCAGAGCAACAGATCTGCAGAATGCTCGCCGAACAAACACATTTCGAAATTTGTCCTGGTCTAGACCGCCCATTACCACATCTATGGAGCCTATCGACCACAGTATCACCCAACATCATTCCAAGAGAAGGAGCATACGAATACATAAACGGTGCATTCCGGCCCAATACCGAGAAATTGCTACAACTGCTATCCGGAACTGCACTTTATGGCAACCCCCTGATGGCTGTTCGCGAATTACTTCAGAATGCATTTGATGCAGTGCGTGAAAAGATCGCTTACACCCGTCTTAGCCAAAAATTTCCTGCAGATCCTCAACTTGCGATACAAATTGAGGAACTACATACGGTGTCCCTACGGTTCGAAGTTGACCAAGATGGCTGTTACCTCGTGTGCACTGACAACGGTGTTGGAATGACCCGATCCATAATTGAGAACCATCTTCTGGTGAGTGGAACCAGTGCGAGACATGATGTCCTTGATCTAGAAAGAAGATGCCTAAAAGAAGGGTTTCTCTTGGGTCGCACAGGGCAGTTTGGCATTGGGGTGCTGAGTTACTTCATGATCTCAGATAAGATCGTAATTAAAACAAAACGTAGTCAGGAGCCAGGGGATAGCGAAGTGACAGGGTGGCGATTTGAGACTGCAGGCGTTGGATCATTTGGTGAACTAAAGAAGCAACAGAATTTTCCGTTTGGAACAGAAATTCGGCTCCATCTTCGCGATGAATTGATAGGCCATCAGCCAGTTGAATGGTTCGCAACTCTTTATGCTTTTGTTGAGAAAACTCTTAAACATATCCCCTGCAGGTTCGAACTAACCACTTCACTCCAAGGATGTCCTACGATTTCGATTGGGCCCGGGTGGTGCAGAAAGCCGGAATACTTCACGAAGAGCTTGCTTGCCGAAATTGGACGGAACGAGTATAGGGGACAGGCGCAAACTCCTGTGGAGGTTCTTTCCTCAGTGCGAAGACAAGCGATTGAGAAAGATAAAAAACATTTTGAAGGTATTAGGAGCGAAGCACTGAAGTGTCTTCGCTGGAAGGTGATTGAATGCGATATGCCCGATGGGGTAGGACGAGCTAGGATTCAAATACCCTACTTTGAGTTATTAGGAAATGTATCTCTAGCCTTCTTAAGGATCACTCAACAGGCTCGTGATCTCATCTTGGAAAGGCTCGCAAACGGATATATGTTTACCCCCTCCGGTAATACCCGAGAGTCCTGGAAGGGAATGGCGTTAGCTCCGATATCGGCAAATTATGACTCCGAAAAAGGCGTTTTCATTGAGATAGATTGGTACTCCGCTTCCGCTGGCAACATTGGGGTTAATCGAAGCCATTTTGTTGAGAAAGGCACCAGTCGTAAATATGTATCATGGATTTTTCGAAAGGCTGAAGATCTCAAGGCAGAGATCGCGAGAAGCCAGAAGAAATCTGTCTTTTGGCTGTTAAATAAAAGACTTACGAGGACAGAAGGAGGCAGCGAGACTTCCTTACATTGGCTTGCATTTGAAGAGATCGATGATAATGCAACAGGTAAGTGGAGGCCTCTAAAATTTCCGCTTATTCCTCACAACACATTTTGGAGCAAGGAAGTTATTAGCGAGAAGCTTACCTGGAATCGATCAAAGGTAAATGTACGGCCTAACCTTCAGGGATTGCTTCAAGATAAGAACTACCAGGGGCTCACATGGTATGCAAATGATAGCCCTCCGGACAGGATAATGCTGCTGAAAACATTGTACCCCAATATAAGAAAGAGGCCTTCAACTTCCATGCACGGATTCGGCTTGGTACCAATTTGGACCGCCCCTCCCAGGTTCCTTCCGAGACCTCATGTTGCAGGTGTTACGAGCAGGTTCCCACAGAAATGGCCTACGATATGCGGAGTTGTATTCGATAACTATTTTGGCTATGACAAGGAAATACGGATCTGGAATTCTGAACATTCAATAATTTCTCACATTGATTCGGAAAGTTGGGATTGGTGTGCAAAGACCTTTCCAAGTTCTCTGGATCCCTTGCCACAAAGAGACGAGGTACTATCAAGGAGAAGCCGCGCATCAGCGTGGATGATTCGTTGCTTAAGTAATAATGCCCATGAGCTTTGGGATGGCCTAAGGGATCGAGATCCCATATTCCTTCAAGATCTCTGGCAGGTGCTGTTCCCGGAAGGGGACCAAACTAAGTCAAAAGAAAAAGTAATTTGTCAGTGGGTGGAATCTTCAGTGAGCGGTAGATTGCGCGTTCTAGACCCGAACGGATGGGTTGCGGTACATCCTTGGAAAGAACGAGAGGACACCATCATCAAAGAATACCTTCCTGATCCCGGTTTAGAATGGAGGGTGATTGTTCAACATCAGCAAAGAGACATCGGTCGTAAAACGGTCGTATAGCAGAACTACTTTCCGCTCATTCCCGATCACTCAATCTCACTCCTTTCCATGGCGCAAGTCATTGACTTTCTAGCGTAAAGCCTGTGAAAGGCGCATCAGTATTGAAGGGACGAATTGGTCTAAAATCAAATCCCGCCTTCGGCACTAACACCTCCTGATTGATAGCGTGAAGCGACTTGAGATATCTCGAGCCATTTGAGAGGTTGATACTACGTGGCCCAAGATGAGAACGCTCCCGCAGGATGCTCAAAAAGGCCGTTCAGCAAGGCCGTAACGAGTGATCAACGATGATCCTTCCAAGCTGGCTCCTCTTCATCCTCCCCCACACATCAAGAGGGTCCGCGATCCCTTCGTTCTACCGCGCGCATTGAGCGAGCACCGCCTTTTATGAACATGTTCCTTCCAAGCTCGCTCGTTACCCTCTTTCAAGGGGTGGCCTGGCTTGGTCCCCAACTGCGCGCGTCCAACGAGGCCCTCCCGAGGGCGCGCGTTGCGCGAGCACGGGGGACCAACCAGGCTACCCCTCCTCAATCCGCCATTTGGCCTTCTTGGAACAGCTGATTCAAAATCGCATTTCTCTTTTCGGGATCTTTGTAGTACTTGAGCGCCTTGGCAAAATTGTCCAACGCGCTCTCGCGTTTTCCCTTCTGGGAATAGTATTCGGCAATGCCGTGGTAGGCCCGAGGGTCTTGGTCGTTGGATTTGAGGGCTCGATTGAATGATTCGTAGGCCGCCTGCATGTGTTGTTTGGCCAGCTCGAGCCAGCCGATGGCCGAGTGTGCCGGACCGAAGTTCGGATCGGCGATGAGGGCTGCGTCATATTCCTTCTGCGCCAGATCCAGGCGGCCGCGATCCTCGTAGAAGCCGCCCAGCGCAAAATGCACTTCGGCGTCGTTCGGATTCAACCGCAACGCCTCCTTATAAGACTGCAGCGCCGGCTCCATCTTGCCCTGTTCTGCAAGCGCGCAGGCGAGGTTCACGTGAGCCGTCGGATCGTTCGGGGTCAACTTGATGATTTCGCGATATTGGGGGATCGCCATCTCTAATCGACCCTGTTCTTGATAGGCCACGCCCAGATTGGTCCGCGCCGGCACATAGGAAGGATCGAGTCGGACGGCTTCGCGATATTCTTTGATGGCCATTTCCAGGTGATTGGCTCGCTCGTGAATCTGCGCGAGAAAATAATGTGGGTAGGCAGACTGAGGCGCAAGTGTGATCGATTTCTTATAGGATACCATCGACTGTTCAGACTGGCCGGATTGGGAGAGGAATAATCCCATGATGAGGTGAACGTTGGCCGACTCCGACTGCCGCGAAACCAATCCTTCGATCCATTCTTTGATCCGGGCGATATCGTCCGGTTCCTGCAAGCACGTTGCATGACTGGTCCAGGCTTCGGCAAACGCTCCTCGAAGCAGGTGGATCACGTTCAATGCAAAATGTGGTCGAGGGTCTCGGTCTGTGCCGGGAGCGGGATGGCTGGCCCAGGCCTGGGCGGCCCGTTGCGCCTGGTCCCATTGGCCCGCCAACAGCGTCGTTTCACATTGCGCTTGGTAGTCGGCCATCGGCATCTGCGGATGATTATCTGGTGAGGGTGTCTTCGATATCCGGCGAGGTGGCCTGGATGCGATCTCCGATTGCGGGATATCGCGCCGCAAGTTTTTGTTTCATCAACCAGGCCACCGTCCGATACGACCAGTGGCCCTTCACACCGGAGCGGAGTTTGGCGATGTACTCGGCTTCGGCATAATCCATTTTGAAGAGGCAGCGCACCTTGAATCCGAACGGCGTGGCGTAGAGCGATCCCTCCGCGCTTGCTTTCTTGAGCTGCTCAATGTCCAAACGGACTGCGTCCATCGCCTGTCGATATTCCCGATCGAGTCCGGCCTGTACGAGCGGCCGTGGAACTTCATAGCCGTGCACCGTCGTAAAGTTCTGTTGAATCTGCTGACAGCGCCGGTGCCGGTGCATATCGCGCCAACCGCCGATGTCCATCAGCACATCAAACGTGAAGGCATAGCCGCTACGGAATTCTTTGATGAGTTCATCATACGGTCCTCGCGCGCTCATCGCCACATCAACAGCTTCCTGCTTTTGCTTCTCCGTCCAACTACGGACGACGGCGAGCAGGCTCCGGTAGGGCGCGTGCGAGACACGGTACAGCAGGGTCGTGACGATTTCGTCCACTGGGTCGTGAGGTTCAAGAAGGTCGACCGGCTCCGGCTCGCCCCAAGACGCCGGTTGGTCCAAGCCGGTTCCGCGGAGCGCGTCCTTCGCATACTTGGCGAGGTCTTGGTAGACCGACGCTTGATAATCGTTCGGCTTGGCATGGCGCGCGAGCGTCGGTGCGAGAGGTTCGTGTGCTCCGCCTGATTGGCCACAGAGCTCGCCCCAAAGATTCACGGGTGACCGTTGGCACGCGTCCTTAAGTTCGTCTCCGATCGCACGCAATTCCGGCAGTTGCGAGGACAGCAGTCTGGTGATTTGTTTTTCCAACGTCCTGATACTGACGACTTGCCCGACGTTTGTCCTGGCCGCGAGGGGCAGAAGATATCGCGTCACATCGAATGCGCGTGCGGCGATCGTTCGCTGATAATCGGCTGGTTTCATCGACTCGGGGCACGGTTCACGCTCCGAAAGAAATTGCGTCAATGGTCGATGCAGGAGTCGATAGATCTCGTCGAGGCTGCGGAGAATGCCGTAATAGGTGCCTTCCGTCTCCGAACCTCGAATGGAGTCCGGCACGAACCACCCGCCGGACGAGAAGTTCTGATAGCGACTCGATTTTGCCTGGCCATCCCACAGCGGCTCGTCTTCAAGTCGAATCGCGGCGAGTTCGGAGATCTCCTCGAAACAGACAATCACGTGGCCGAGATCGGCAATCGAGGCATGGCCGTAGTCGAAATAGAACTGATCCCAGAACTTTTCGGCAGAATGTCCGTGCACCCAGCGAAGGCTGTTCTCGATCGAGTCGGGAGAACGGCTATAGCGGGCCAGAGCGTATGCAGATTTCTCGGGCGGCATCGGCGCAAGAGCGATGACCCGGCGGGTCGGTTGATCTGTGCTCATGAATCATCTCCACAGGGCAGATAGGCCGCGAACTATACGCCCGCGCGCCGGTCGGCGCAAGAAGGCAAGGCGCGTCTCGCCATGCGTCGTTCGTGAAGCGGCGAAATCTACGAACTTTCAATCTTGCGAACGAATCACGCGCAGGATGCTGAAAAAGGCCGTTCAGCAAGGCCGCAGCGAGCGAAGAGGCGAGGCGTACGCTCCGGTACGTTGAGCCTCTGAGCGATGCGAGAACGATGCTGGCGGCCTTTTTCACCATCCTGCGCGGCCTGCGTTGACTTGCCGGTACCCCGCCGCTATAGTCCCGAATCTTTCGCAACCGTGATTGAATATGAGCATCATCAAAGGCATCAAGGGGGTCAAAGATATCCTGCCTGAAGAGACATCTCGGTGGCGTTTCATCGAGGACGCGGCGAGGCGATGGGCGTGCTGGTACGGATATCAGGAAATCCGTATCCCTATTTTCGAACTGACCGCGCTCTTTGCCCGAAGCATCGGCGCGACGACAGATATCGTTGAGAAGGAGATGTACACCTTCCCGGATCGGGATGGGACCTCCCTGACCTTGCGCCCGGAAGGCACAGCGGGAACAGTTCGCGCTTTTATCGAGCACAATCGGGCAGCCGATCCGCTCCCGCAGAAGTTTTTTTATCTCGGGCCCATGTTTCGCCATGAGCGACCGCAAGCGGGACGCCTCCGGCAGTTCCATCAATTCGGAGCCGAATCATTCGGCACTTCGGATCCTCGCGCAGACGTCGAGGTCATCGCGCTGCTCTGGCGCCTGTTGTCCGATCTGTCTCTGCCGGATCTCACGCTGGAAATCAATAGCCTGGGAAGCTCCGGTGACCGCGCCGCCTACAAGCCTATCCTGTTTGCGTTTCTCTCACAGCAGGCTTCCCTCCTCTGTGCAAATTGTCAACGTCGCATGGAGACGAATCCATTGCGTGTCCTGGATTGTAAGGTACCGGACTGTCAGGCAGCGACTGAGTCGGCGCCCCGGCTGACCGACCATCTTTCTCCTGAAGCCCGGATACATTTTGATCAGGTGCTTGCCGGTCTCGTATCGATTGGAATCCCCTATCGACTCAACCATCGTCTGGTCCGGGGGCTGGACTACTACTGTTTGACGAGTTTTGAAATTACCTCGAATCACTTGGGAGCTCAGAATGCAGTGGGAGCGGGTGGCCGTTACGACGGTTTAGTGGAGGCACTCGGCGGCCCTTCTGTTCCAGCAGTCGGCTTCGCGCTTGGACTGGAGCGGGTGTCATTGATGCTCCCGCAAGAATTGTTACCCTCAATACGAGAAGGTCTCTATTATGTGGCGGCTTTTGGAGAGAGCGGAATCAAGCTCGGGCTTGTACTCCTCGATGAACTCCGGAGAGCCGGAATTCCCGCGCACTGTGACTATCGCGCCACAACGCTCAAGGCACACCTTCGCCAAGCCGATCGGTCGAAGTGCCGCTTTGCTATTCTCCTCGGTGATGATGAAGCAGCTCGAGGATCTGTGATACTCCGCAATCTCGATTCGAAGGCTCAAGAGGAACTCCCTCTGACGGGTCTTTCCTCTGTCCTCACATCTCGTACATTTCCCTCATAAATTCTTCAATTTTTGATATTGACTTTGGATGAAAAAGCTCGTAGGCTCGCGAATCATTTAATTCATAAGAGATTGATTGTATTGATATCTTTTGGTTTAGACTATGGCCGCTCGTAAGCTCGGTCTCTTGTTATCCACACCCCCTTCTCATCCAAGCGTTGAGACAGTTGTGCGGCTGGCTCAGGCTGCCTTACGCAAGGGAGTCGATGTCTATCTCTATCTCATCGATGAAGGGGTAAAGACTGCGGTGGATCAACGGTATGTTCGCTTGGTTGACGGCGGAGTAAAGATGTCCGTGTGTGCATATGGATGTCAACAGCATGGTGTGCTCACAACGACGATCGATTCGCGAGTGTCCTTGTCCGGTCTTGTTGTGTTGTCAGGAATTATTGATGGCTGCGATCGCTTTCTTGCTTTTACATAAGAGTTTCTTGTCACTGCGGTTGGCTATCTATGTCGAAACGCATCGCGGTGGTGATTTCAGAAGATCCTTGTGTGACGGCTCGCCCCGTTGAAGCGCTTCGCATTTCGTTGGGGCTTTGTGCTGGAGATCATGAGACAACCGTGGTGCTTCTCGGACCTGCGTCCAAGCTCCTCATGGAAGACACAGAGGACATTCTCGACGTTGATGTTCTCGAAAAGTATCTACCGTCTTTTGCACAGTTGTCTGTTCCCTTTATTGTCGAAGCTGGGACGCCAATGGATGCGTGGTCTGATAATTTTGCCGTCACGCCTCGAACAGCAGATGACATTCGACAGTTCGTCCGAACGGTTGACCGAAGTTTGATTTTTTAATGGATCCGTTGGTATTCCATGGGTACGACACTGTATCTTCTTCGACAATCTCCCGATCGTATCTCTTCATCAATCTTTCAGGCCAACGACCTAGATAAGGACATTGTCTTCGTTGAGCAGGCAGCATCGACAGTTCCAGCTTCAGTGACGGACTCTGTCGTAGTGGATGAGGGAATGGCTGGCGAACAGACATATCCGACCGTGACATATGATGACCTCATTGACAAAATTTTCTCCTATGAACATGTCATTGTTGTGTAGATCGGTAATCCGCTCTCTTTCTGAAAATATTGTCTATGAGAGAGATACCGTCGTAGGAGTAGTGATAAGAGTAAGTGCAGTGGATACTGTGGATGGAGATTAACGGATTGAATAGTCTCAATGTATTCGTTCAGATCGTTGTGGAAAGAATTGGGGGTTGACTCTTGGTAACCCCTGCATGCACAGTCCATAAGATGTGTGGGTTGGTGCAAAGTTTTTTATCTTGATCACTCTAATGTCTGATAATGCTTGAATGTAAGGTGTCAAACCCGCACGAAAAACCAGGTTATCAACAGGTGTGAATAAGTCTGTGTATGAAGAATGATACGGAAATGACGAGCCGTGAAACCGTGTGGCAGGATACCTTGGCCTATATACAGGGGAAAGTGCCAAAACAGGTTTTTGATACGTGGTTTACCCCGGTTCACATTGAACGAATTGAGGATTCTACAGCCCAGCTAGGTGTCCCGAACAAGTTCTTTGGCGACTGGCTCAGCCAACATTACGGACCCCTGCTTGCTGAGGCTGTCTCTGCTGCCAGGGGTGGGGAAGAGACCGCAATTACGTTCGTGATCTTTCATAAACACTCGTCACGTCAGCAAGAAAGCGGTGGAGGAACCGCTACAACGAGCCGCCCTAATCCCGGGCCACGATCGAAACGTGGAATACAGCTCAATCCAAAGTATACATTCAAGAATTTTGTTGTCGGAGCAGGAAACCAGTTTGCTCACGCCGCCTGTATGGCGGTCGCAGAACAACCGGCGAAAGCCTATAACCCGCTCTTTATATACGGAGATACCGGGCTGGGGAAGACGCACCTCTTGAACGCCATTGGCAATTATGTGGCGGAGCGAACCGATCTTCGGATTGCCTATTTGACGACGGAGCAGTTTACGAACGAAGTGATCAACTCTATTCGATACGACAAAATGATGGATTTGAGGAAACGGTATCGCCATATCGACATGTTGATGATCGACGACATTCAATTTTTGGCGGGCAAGGAGCGCACGCAGGAGGAATTCTTCCACACGTTCAACGCCTTGTATGAAGCGCACAAGCAACTCGTCCTCTCGAGCGATCGATTTCCGAAAGATATGCCCGACATCGAGGAACGGTTGCGGTCGCGGTTTGAATGGGGATTGATCGCGGACCTCCAGCCGCCGGACGTTGAGACGCGGATCGCCATCTTGCGGAAAAAGTCCGAGGACGAGGGCGTGACGTTGCCGGAAGATGTTATCCAGTTTCTTGCCACCACGATGAAGAGCAATATTCGGGAGCTCGAGGGCTCGTTGGTGCGTCTTGGCGCCTATGCCTCGCTCACGGGACAAACGATCACGCTCGAGATGGCGAAGAGCGTGCTCCGGGATCTGATCGGCACGAAAAAGAAGATCGTCTCGATGGACGATATTCAGGAGACGGTGGGCGCGCGCTTCCACGTGAAGATCGCTGACCTCAAATCCCGCCGTCGGAGCAAGACGCTGGTGCATCCGAGACAGATCGCCATGTATCTCTGCCGGGAGCTCACGGACTCTTCTTATCCCGAGATCGGGAGGCAGTTCGGAGGCAAAGACCACACGACGATTATTCACGCGTGCAAACAGGTCACCAAAGCGAAAGACAACGACAGCGTGTTGAGCGCCACATTGGACAGCTTGAAGGAGCAGATCCTGCGATCGTGAGGGGCTGCGCAAAGGGGAAGAGATCATGAAACTGCGTATGGGACGAGTTGAGCTCTTGACGGGTCTTCAGCGGGTCCAAGGTGTCGTCGAGAAGCGCAACACGATGCCGATCCTGTCGAATATCTTGATTGAGGCGAAGCAGGAGGGGGTTGAGATTGTCGCCACCGACCTCGAAATCGGCATGCGCGGGCATTACAAGGCCACCGTGGAGAAACCGGGCGGGATCACACTCTCGGCTCGAAAGCTCTATGAGATCATCAAGGAACTGACGGTCGGTGAAATCGACATCATCTCGGGTGACAACAATTGGACGACGATTCATGCCGGGAAGAGCCAATTTAAAATCGTGGGACTCCCCAGCACCGACTACCCTGCGTTGCCTACCATCGAGCGGGAGGGGCTCATTCCTCTGGCCGGAGCCGGCTTCCTGGAGCTGATTCGAAAGACCCTGTTCGCCGCCGGAGACAATGATGCGCGCTACATCCTCAACGGTCTGCTGGTGACCCTCATCACGTCGGAGAAGAAAACGATTTTACGGCTGGTCGGCACCGATGGTCATCGTCTGGCGGTTGCCGAGCAAGAGGTCGGAAAGGCCGGTGCGAAAGGCGCTCCGCAAGAGGTCAAAGCCATCATTCCGAAGAAGGCGGCGCATGAAATGCAACGTCTGTTGGAAGAAGGCGGCGAGGGTGAACCCTTGATCGGATTCACGAAGAACCTCATGATTTTCCGAAAGAGCGGCTTGCTGTTGACCTCGCGGCTTATGGAAGGGAATTACCCAAATTATCAGCAAGTGATTCCGAAGGAGGGCGGCGGGAAAATCGGAGTCAATCGCAGCGAGCTTGAGAGTGCGCTCCGGCGTGTCTCCGTGCTGTCCCGTGACAAGGCGAGCGCGGTGAAGATGTCGTTTGCCTCCGGACAGATGACGCTGTTCTCCAGCAATCCTGACTTTGGGGAAGCGACTGAAGAGCTTGCGGCTCAGTACGAAGGGGCGGCATTGAACACAGGGTTCAACGCACGGTACCTGTTGGATGTTCTCGGGGTGATGGACGGAGAAACGATCTCTCTGCAAATGGATAATCCACTGAGCCCCTGTTTGATCCAGGAATCGGACAGTCCCGGGTTCAGGTGCGTAGTCATGCCAATTAAAATCTAACTCAGCCCGGCAATCAGCGATCAATCGTCGAGTAGATCGCCGAGGGCGGAACGCGGAGAGCCGATGGCTGTATGTGAACGGGAGACCGATGGCCAGTAACGACACCGAGACCACACCGAAATCCGAGAGCTACGGTGCGGATCAAATCAAAGTGTTGGAAGGCCTGGATGCCGTGCGGAAGCGTCCGGCCATGTATATCGGCAGCACCGGTGTGGACGGCCTCCATCACCTCGTCTACGAAGTCGTCGACAACAGTGTTGATGAACATATGGCCGGATTCGGTGAAACGATCGAGGTGCTGATCCATATCGACGGCAGCGTCACGGTGACGGATAACGGCCGCGGTATTCCAACCGGGATGCATTCCACGCAAAAAAAGTCCGCTGCCGAAGTGGCGCTCACGGTCTTGCATGCGGGCGGCAAGTTCGAACAGGGCGCGTATACGGTGTCCGGCGGCCTCCATGGCGTCGGGATCTCGGTCGTTAATGCCCTGTCCGAATGGCTTGAATTGGAGATTTGGCAGGACGGCCAGGTGTTCGAGCAGCGTTATGAACGCGGCAAGCCGACAGCTCCCCTCAAGATGACGGGTAAAACCAAGCGTCGTGGCACCACGGTGACGTTCAAGTCCGACGCGCAGATTTTCGAGACGCTCGATTTCAGTTTCGATGTACTGGCGCAGCGACTGCGTGAACTTGCCTTTTTGAATAAGGGACTCGAGATCACGCTCAAGGATGAGCGAAAAGAACCGGTCAAGGAGCAAGTGTTCAAGTACAAGGGCGGAATCGTCTCGTTCGTCGAGCATTTGAACGAAGCCAAAATGCCGTTGCACAAGCCCATCTATGTGCAGACCGAGAAACAAGAAATGATTCTGGAGGTCGCGCTTCAATACAACGATAGCTACGCTGAGAACCTCTTCTCCTTTGCCAACAACATCAATACCAAGGAAGGCGGCACGCATTTAGTGGGTTTTAAGGCCGCGCTCACCCGAACGATCAACACCTACGCGAATACCAACGATTTACTCAAAAAGGACACTGAATCGCTCACCGGTGACGATGTTCGAGAAGGACTCACCGCCGTTGTCAGCGTCAAGGTCCGGAACCCCCAGTTCGAAGGACAGACAAAGGCCAAACTCGGCAATAGCGAGGTGAAGGGCATCGTGGAGTCCGCCGTCAACGAGGCACTGGGGACGTACTTCGAAGAGAACCCGACGGTGGCCCGAAAGGTCATCGGGAAAGCGATTGATGCCGCTCGTGCTCGTGAAGCGGCGCGAAAAGCGAAAGAGCTCATCCGAAGAAAGAGCGCACTCGATGGGGGATCGCTTCCCGGCAAGCTGGCCGACTGTGCGGAAAAAGATCCGGCGTTAAGTGAATTGTATATCGTCGAAGGTGATTCGGCCGGTGGGTCCGCGAAGCAGGGGCGCGACCGAAAATTTCAGGCGATCTTGCCGTTGAAGGGCAAGATTCTCAACGTCGAGAAAGCGCGCTTCGACAAAATGCTCTCAAGCGATGAAATCAGAACCTTGATTATGGCGCTGGGAACCGGCATAGGTCGCAAGCGAGAAGAGAGCGACAAGGCCGACAAAGACTCGTTCGACATCAGCAAGGCCCGGTACCATAAGATCATCCTCATGACGGACGCCGATGTGGACGGCAGCCACATCCGGACCTTGCTCCTCACCTTCTTTTTCCGGCAGATGCCCGAGCTGCTCGAGCGGGGTTACATTTATATTGCGCAGCCGCCGCTTTTCAAGGTGAAGAAGGGCAAGACGGAACGATATCTTAAGGATGAACTGGCGTTGAACGAACACTTGGCTGATATCGCCGTCGAGGGGGTCGAAGTGTATGTGGAAGGGGTCCAAGGGTATGTGACGGGACGCCGGCTCCTGCCCATTCTCAAGAAACTGATCGCCTTCGAGGCGCTGCTCGCGCGGCTCAATAAGAAACCGCATGAGGCCAGCATGGTGCGGGCGTTTGTGGGCGAACCGGGACTCGACCGTGAACTACTCAAGGACAGAGAGGCCCTCAAAAAGATTGTGGTCAACGTGAAGAAAACTCTCTCAATGGTGTACCCGAAGCTGACACCGACCTTGGATATTGTCGAAGACGAAGAACATCGATCGAACAAAGTCATCTGCCGTCTGCCGGCCAACGGGGCCGTTCATAGCGTCGATGTGACGCATGAGCTGGTCGGTTCCGCCGAGTTCCGCGAGTTGCAGAAACTCTCACCTTCGGCGATCGGTCTGGGCCGGGCGCCGTACAAGATCAAAGCCGACGGTCAGGAACAGCTCGAGCCCGCGACGGCTGAGTTGGTCAAGGCCATCCTCGACAAGGGCAAACACGGCCTCAGTATCCAACGTTACAAAGGTCTCGGTGAAATGAATCCGAATCAGCTTTGGGAAACGACAATGAATCCGGAAGTTCGGACACTGTTGAAAGTGACACTGGAAGACGTGCCCGGCGTCGACGAGATCTTTACGATTCTGATGGGTGATGAGGTCGAACCCCGACGAAACTTCATTCAAGCCCACGCACTCGAAGTGCGCAATCTCGACGTGTAATGCCGAACGCTGAGCGATGAACGGTAGTAGTAGAGCTGTCTTCGATTCTGTGTGCCGATTGCATTGTAGGATGCTCAAAATGGTCATCCAGCAAGGCCGCAGGGAACGGGACGACTGAGGCGTACCCTTGTGGTACGTCGCAGGGAGGCACGTGACTGAGAACGAAGCCGGGGACCATTTTCAGCATCCGTGGAGTATTAAATGCCACCTGATGAAAGACTAGGACAGATCGCCATCGAAGACGAGATGCGCTCGTCGTACCTCAGTTATTCGATGAGCGTCATTGTGGGCAGGGCGCTCCCTGACGTGCGAGACGGCCTCAAGCCGGTCCATCGCCGTATCCTCCATGGTATGAACGAAATGGGCCTGGCGTCGAACCGGCCCTACCGCAAGTCCGCCAAGATTGTCGGCGAGATCATGGGGAACTACCATCCCCACGGGGACAGCGCGATCTACGACACGCTCGTGCGGATGGCGCAACCGTTCAACATGCGCTATATGCTCGTGGACGGTCAGGGCAATTATGGATCGGTCGACGGCGATCCCCCGGCGGCCATGCGGTATACCGAATCCCGCCTGACGAAGGTTGCCGAGGATATGCTCGCGGATATCGACAAGGAGACGGTCGATTTCGGGCCGAACTACGACGAGTCGCTGGTTGAACCGCTGGTGCTCCCTTCGAAAATCCCGAACCTCCTCGTCAACGGTGCCGGCGGCATTGCGGTGGGCTATGCCACCAACATTCCAACCCACAATCTCGGCGAAGTGATCGAGGGGCTTCTCCTATTCTTGGAGAACCCCGATATCACGATAGCCCAGTTGATGAAGAAGATTCCTGGCCCCGATTTCCCGACGGCCGGATTCATCTATGGAACCGCCGGTATCAAGGACGCCTACGAAAGCGGACGGGGTCTCCTGACCCTGCGTGCGAAAGTGAAAGTAGAGTCGGATGAACGTACGGAACGCGAACGGTTGATCGTCACGGAGCTGCCCTATCAGGTCAATAAGTCCAAGCTGATCGAAAAGATCGCCGAATTGATCCGGGACGAACGAATCAAAGGAATTTCCGATCTGCGCGACGAATCTGACCGGGAAGGCATCCGTGTCGTCATCGAACTCAAGCGCGGAGAAATCCCGCTCATCACCCTGAACAACCTCTATAAGCTCACGCAGCTTCAGACGACGTTCGGGGTCATCATGCTCGCGCTGGTGAACAACCGCCCGGAAGTGTTGAACCTCAAACAGATCCTGCAGCATTTTATCGAACATCGGCGCGAGGTCGTCGTCCGCCGGACCGCGTTCGAGCTGCGCAAGGCGGAGGAGCGGGCTCATATCCTCGAGGGCCTCAAGATCGCACTCGATAACCTGGATGCGGTCATCACCTTGATACGACGGGCGCAATCGCCCGACGAAGCCCGGGTGGGCTTGATGCGGCAATTTACGCTGAGTGAGATTCAGGCGAACGCGATTTTGGAGATGCGGCTTCAGCGGCTCACGCAATTGGAGCGCAACAAACTTATCGAGGAATATACGGAGGTCTTGAAGCAGATCGAGCGTCTCAAGTCGATCCTCGGCAGCGACGCGCTGGTTCGCGCGATCGTCAAGGATGAGCTCATCGAAGTCCGCGAGGCATATAAGGACGACCGTCGCACGCAGATCGTGAAAGAAGAAGCCGAAATCACCTTGGAGGACATGATCGCAAACGAAGAAGTGGTCGTCACGATCTCGCACGCCGGCTACATCAAGCGCAATCCGGTCACCCTGTACAGGGCGCAACGCCGCGGCGGCAAGGGAAAAATCGGAATGGGAGTCAAGGAAGAAGATTTCGTCGTGACCCTGTTCACCGCGTCCACGCACGAATCGCTCCTATTCTTCACGGACGCCGGGAAGGTCTATTGGCTGAAAGTTCATGAGATTCCCGATGCCGGCCGAGCTGCAAAGGGCAAAGCCCTCGTCAATTTGCTGGCGTTGTCCGGCGATGAGAAGGTGACCGCGACCGTGCCGGTCAAAGAATTTCGCGAGGACCGGTTTGTCGTGATGGCGACCACTCAGGGCATCATCAAGAAGACCGAACTTTCGGCGTACGGCAATCCACGTCAAGGCGGCATCATTGCTCTGTCGTTGGACAAGGGGGATCGGCTCATCAGTGTGCATGTGACCGATGGCCAGCGGGAAATCCTGCTGGGTACGAAAAAAGGCATCACCATACGCTTCAAGGAAGACGATGTCCGATCGATGGGACGCACAGCACATGGGGTGCGCGGCATTACACTCGAAGAAGGCAACGAAGTCATCGGTATGGAAACGATCACGCCCGATTCCACCACTCAAATTCTCACGGTGACGGATGGCGGATACGGAAAACGTACGCCGGTGAATGAGTATCGTGTGCAGGGTCGCGGGGGGAAGGGCATCATCAGCGTGAAGACGAATGAGCGCAATGGGCTGGCCGTCGGATTCCTTCAGGTCCGAGACGGCGATGAGATCATGCTGATGGCTGCCCAAGGCAAGGTGCTTCGGTGTAGGGTTGATGAGTTCCGTGAGATCGGCCGGAACACCCAGGGAGTTCGGATTCTCGAACTCGAGGGAGCGGGCGATCGGGTTGTGGCCGTCGCGCGCTTGGCGGAAAGCGCCGAAGTGCTCCCCGAGGAAGGCGGCGGGTAACGGAGGGGACGCGTGATCCTCCGCCTTGTTCGTTGAACCCACCCGCATTTATTCATGACCGATTCTGCTGCAATCGCCGATGCCTGGCTCAAGCGAGACGGGTGAGACAGGCGGGAAAAGCGCGACTGGTAGTGAGAGGGCTCACTACGTCACGCGAGTCGCGCTTGTCGTGCACCATCCACCATTTCGCGACGAATCTTCATGATCAATGCGGGTTAGGCCTTCCATGCAAGAGCAAGATTCTTCTCAAACGCCCCTTCCCAAACCCAAGAAGCCGAAGAAGCCTCTGGACATGGTCGTCAAGTTGGCTCTTGGCGTGCTCGTCATGTCCTTCACCTTGATCTGGGGCGGGATGTATCTCAGCCGTCCCGATCGTACGATTCCTCCCTATAGCGTCGGCTCCCAAGCCGGGCACATCGTCGCGACGCATGTGCCTCGCGATACGACGGATCAGGGGGTTGAAACCTTGGTGAAGCGTTTTCGCAAGGTCGGTCGGCTGACGCACCATTTCGCCGCGATGAAGATTCAACCGACGACGCCGGGCGACCCTGGCGGTTGGTATAGAAAGATCGTGATCTATGTGTTCGATGATTACGGGTGGACTGAGCCCGAGATGCTCAAGAAATATTTGGACCGAGATGCATCGGTGGTTAAGAAGTTTGAGCAGTCGATGCGCGGATACTATCGGCTGCAGGATCAAGAGGAAGAAGGAGGGTTGGGCCCCATACCAAAGGGCAACGAGATCTCCGATGCCACACGCGTTCTGTTCAAGGGACTCGTGACGGACCCCGTCCCGGCGGAGTTGGAGTTTGAAGATTTCTCGATATCACCAATGTAAATCGCAGACGAAGCTCGGGATCCTGTATCGCTGAAACATGAGACGCGGCCTCAGCCGCGATGATCTCGGAGACCGTGACATCGGGATCACTGGCGGGCGCCGTGGCGGACATGACTTCACGTGATGGAATCTCGCCCACGCGCAACACAATATCTGTGACGAGATTCTCGCCGGCTACCGTGTTGAGTTTCTGAAGGAGTGTCGGCTTCAGGAACGTGAGCTGGTGCAGCCAAACACTGTTGTGGACGAGGAGATAGAGTTTCTTGTAGCGAATCTGGTCGGGCCAGGTATTCGACGCAATGGGTTCCCCGACGATGGAGACCCAATCCCGGCGCAGGCGGTTTTCGAGCAACTTGGGCTCGAGACCCAGGCGGCGAGCCACCCCTTCGAGAACGCTGGAGAGAGAATCGATGGAACCGGGTCCGCGCATGGCGGCATCATAGCAAAACACGCCGTGGCAATCAGCACCGGTCCTTTTCGCATTCGGATGGTCAGGAGGAGAACAGCCAGACCATCCTTCTTGCTCGCAGAACGCCTACGAAAAGACTGTGCGCGTCCGATGCGCGCAGTGAAGGATAGTCTGGCTGTTCCCCTGATGACAAAAAGTTGGGGAGCCACAGACGCGTTGACCACGGCGATGCTCCCGTGCCTATAGCCTGGTGTGTGTGACGAATAGAAGACTGATAGCAACCTACCTCTGAAAGTGAAGGCTTGAAGCCTGATGGGGAAAGAGAAAGACAGCGTCGAAAAAGCAGTGGTCACGAATCGCAAGGCCTACCACGATTATTTTATAGAGGAAAAATTCGAGGCGGGCATCATGCTTCAGGGTACGGAGGTCAAATCCCTGCGAGATGGGCGCGTGAACCTACAAGATAGTTACGCCAGTGTGAAGGGCGGGGAGATGTTTCTTCACCACTGCCACATCAGCCCCTATAGCCATGGCAACATCATGAATCACGAGCCCCTCCGAACTCGGAAACTGCTCCTCCACCGCAAAGAAATCAATAAGCTCCTCGGCAAGACGCAACAGCAAGGACTCACGCTCATCCCGCTCCGCATCTATTTTTCCAAGCGAGGTCTTGCCAAGGTCGAACTCGGGTTGGCTAAAGGCAAGAAGGTGCATGATCGACGGGCAACCATCAAGACGCGTGAAGCCAGCCGCGAAGTAGAACGAGCGATGAAGGAGAGGAAGTGAGCGCGAGACAGTATAGGTTCGTCCCGTGCTCCCGCAGCGCGCGCCATCGGAAGGGCCTCGCTCGACGGGCGCAGTGAAGGACAGTATGGTTGCACACGGGGATAACAAAGGGTGGACAGTTCCGGCGAAGCCGTCAAGAGATAATCTTCAAAGATTCTTCCGCAACCGTACGACTCGGCCATAGAAGCGCCGTTGTTTCGTCACGGGGAGGTCTTCATACCGTCGGTTGAGCGGATGAAGAACAGTCTGTCCGCCGATTTCCTTGAGCTGACGGAAGAGCACCCCCTCCGGGCGGCCGTCCTCACTCTCGAGCACCACGTAATGACCAGGCTCGCTGGGAATATCGGGATTGACGAAAATGATCTCGTCCTCGCTGAAGAGAGGCTGCATGGAATTGTCTCTCACCTGCATGGCGAAGGTACGCTTCCCTGGAACGTCTGTTTCGAGCATCGCTTCCGCGTGGATGACACGAGGTGGCTCGTTGCTCTTGACCATCTGGTCAATTTGATCCCACCTCAGGAGCGGCACCTTCCTCATCAGGCCGAGGGGGGAGGGATGAGCGCTCTCTGTGAGTTCGAACAGTCCCTCTGAGTGTGGCGGACCACCAGATCGCAGGAAATCCGCATGAATGCGAAAATACCGCGCAAACGTTTCCCAGATTGCAGGGTCTTGCGGAAGCTCATCGACCAGAATGTCGGCAATCGTCCGCACGGAGACGCCAACGGCAGAGGCCAGCTCTTCTTCACTCAGCCCCTCACCGAGCTCTCGATGAACAAGTCTTTTCAAGTCCACAACGGAATCCTACTCTAGCCGTTTGCCTATCGTGTGTGTCCGTTGTGATGAGCTAGGTGTTCTCCCCCCACTGCGGCTGTCTTCAGGGAATATTTATGCCGCACGTGCCGGAGAGGTTTGCTTTCGACAGGCGGAACGATTTGGTTCTGCAAGATCACAGGATCCACACGGTGGCCGCATTGCACACAACGCAGGACGATTGAAAAGTAGTTGCCGGTGTTGTCAAAATCGTTGCACCACTCGTT
>CBDDRB010000013.1:0-79143 GCA_965232965.1 uncultured bacterium | reverse complement strand
CTCGTCGAGCGGTTCTTCGCCTGGTTACAGTGGAAGCGCCGCTTACTCGTTCGGTGGGAATATTATGCCTCCAACTTCCTGGGTTTTGTGCAACTGGCATCCATCACCATACTCCTCAAGCAATTTTGAGATAGGTTCTAGAAGCTACTTCGGTAAGGTCGGATCCGACGCCGTTTGACGATTCAACGTGACAGAGATCTTGTCATCGAACGTGTAATAGCCTCCCTGGTCGATGTCGTGCATAATACAAAATGGTGAAAAGATGATGAGACAGCCGAAAACGTCTCCGACGACCCACCAAGACCAGGTACGATCGATCTTGAGCGATATCGGTTCATAGCCATCCTTGGTCGCCCGAGCGACGTGGTCGCCTTTACGACTCAGAGTGACGATGCCTGGCGCTGTCAGTTGCAGGTAGTTGTCAATGATGACAGAGGTTTCCGGCGGGTTGGTGAAAATGGTTACCGACTGTTTGTCGGAATGCATCCAGGTTCCGCAGCCCGAGAGTCCTCCGACCATGGCGCAGACCATGAACGCTCCTTGCCATATCTTTCTGATCTTCATCGCCCGCCCTATCTAGATGTTCATTGCGTCGTTCACTTCGTGGAGCGTCGCTTTGGCGACCTCGCCGGCCCGTCGACTGCCTTCTGCCACAATGTCATCCAGGCGCGCCGGATCTGTGCTCAGGCGCGCGCGCGCATCCCACATCGGCGTCATGCGTTCGACAATGCGATCGGCGACGAGTTTTTTGCAATCGATACAACCGATGGCAGCTGACCGGCATTCGGTATTAATCTGCGCCTGAATCATCGGCAATGAAAAGATTTTGTGAAAATCGTACACCGGACAGATGTCAGGATTTCCCGGGTCGTGACGCCGGACTCGGGCGGGATCGGTGACCATCGTCTTGAGTTTCTGACGCACGACTGGTTCGGGATCGGACAGGTTGATCGTGTTGCCATAGCTCTTGCTCATCTTTCGGCCGTCGGTGCCGAGTACTTTTGGAAATTTTGTGAGCTGTTCCAACGGTTCAGGGAACACCGGTTTGTACAGGCTGTTGAAGCGCCGGGCCAGCTCCCTCGTGAGTTCAAGATGAGGCAGCTGATCTTTTCCCACCGGCACGAAGTCCGGTTTGTAGATGAGGATATCTGCTGCTTGGAGAACCGGATAGCCGAGAAATCCATAGGTGCTGAGATCGCGTTCTTTTATTTCTTCCTGTTTTTCCTTATAGGTCGGGTTCCGCTCCAGCCAGGAGACTGGAACGATCATGGAGAGCAAGAGATGCAAGACGGCATGCTCCGGCACGCGCGATTGGACGAACACCGTCGCTTTCGCGGGGTCTATGCCTGCAGCGAGCCAGTCGATCAATAACTCGCGGACAAATTCTCGGATGCGGCTGGTGTCGGCATAATTTGTCGAGAGGGCGTGCCAGTCCGCGACGAAGAAGTAGCACTCGAACTCGCTCTGCAGGCGTTTCCAATTCTCCAAGGCGCCGAGATAGTTGCCGAGGTGGAGCAGCCCGCTCGGTTGCATGCCGCTGAGGACTCGTTTTCTGGTTGTGGTCATTGTGTGTTTCCTGCTCCGAAACCGACGGCGGTGGAGAGAATCGTGTCGGAGAGACTGTGGGTCAAGGTCCTTGTAATAGTGTGGATCAGGTGGATCTGAGGATCTAGTATGATCAGGCCCATCAGGATGAACATGCCGTAGGGTTCCACGCGCGACAGCGAGGATGCCGCCTTGGCTGGGAGGAGACTCGTGAGAATTCTCCCGCCATCCAATGGCGGAAGCGGCAACAGATTGAACAGCATCAAGAGCACATTAATCAAGACGGAGTAAACCGACATCACCGCGATCGGCAGGAGGAACATGTGATGCCACGTATCTGCAGGCATTGGCTCATCTGACTCGGACCAGTACCCCCCGATCGTGGGATCGATCGACAAGAGAAGCGCGAAGAGGAGGGCGCTGCCCACGGCGAGTGCGAGATTCATAGCCGGCCCTGCGGCCGCAACGAGCGCCATATCGCGGCGTGGTTGGCGCATGCAGCGGGGGTCGATTGGCACAGGTTTGGCCCATCCGAGAAAGAATCCGCCAGGCATCACGAGGCAGAGCAACGGCGGGATGACGGATCCGAACGGATCAACGTGTGCCAGCGGATTCATCGTGAGGCGACCCTGAAGTTTGGCGGTTGGATCGCCGCATCGATAGGCGACCCAGCCATGGGCATATTCGTGCAAGACCATGGCAAAGAGAAGTGGAAGCGCCATGTAGGATATCGTGTGGAGAATCTGCGGTAAAGAATTCATGCGGTTAGTTGACCTGAATGAATCGGCCTCGTTTGATTTGTATCAGGAACAGCGGACGATGCAGAGTCCCGTCCGGTCCAAACGACGCGGGTCCTGCAAGGGATGGGAGATCCGCCTGTTCCAGCAGATGGTCGCGGACGGCTTCGCCTGAGGCGGCACCCTTTCGAACCGCGTCGAGCACTAATTTCGCGGCATCATAGCCCTGCAGTGAAAAGAGAGTCGGATTGGTATCGAACCGTTTTTTGTATCGGGCAACAAAATCCTGCACCGTCGGGGTGGGGCTGTCCACAAAGAAGCCGTCGACGAACACGGCTCCGTCGATCGACGAATCATCGGTGCGGGCGAAGTCCGATGAGTTCCATCCATTTGCGCCCAGGAAGGGAACTTTCATGTCATGGAAATTGAGCTGTGCGGTAATGATGCCGGCGTCGGCGGCGCGGCCTGGAATGAAAATCGCGTCGAACCCCGGCGTATAGAACACCTTCTTATCCAGCTTTGTCAGTTTCCCGGTGACTTTGGTCTGATCAACCGGCACAGACAAGCCGTACCTCTTGAGGTCCTCCGCCTTCATACGTTTCAGTTGCGCGCCAACGTCGGCTTCACCTTCTTTGTAGGACTCGACGGCGATCACTTCCCCTTCTTGTCGACGTACTTCTTGGGCGAAGAGCCTGGCCAATTCACGTCCATAGGTGGTGTCGGGATGTAGGATACAGAATCGACGGAAGCCTTGCTCCTTGATCGCATACGTCGCGATGCGTTTGGCTTGCAGTTCATAGGTGAGCGCTGTGCTGAACACATAGTTGCCGAGCCGCCGGACGTTGGGAAGGGTTGCCGTCGGCGTAATCAATGGGATATGGGCTCGTTCGGCGAGTTCAGCCATAACCGGTAGATTTTTTGAGAGAAGCGGGCCAATCACGGCGAGGGGACGATCGGTGTTCAACAGTTCGGAGAAGTCGTCCAAGAACGAGTCATGATCGGCTTCGAGGTCTTTGACGATGAGACCGACCGATGGGTTCCCTGGCCGGTCTCTCGCTGATTCGACCGCCAGCTGAATTCCACTGAGGACCTCACCGGCAAAGGGAGCAAGTTTTCCTGAAAGCGGCAGGACTCCGGCGATAAAAAACTGGTTGGATTTCTGTGCGGATTGAAGTGTGGCGAGGACCTCCGACGTCTCTGCGGCCCGTGGATGGGTCGGAAAATTGACGAGAAATTGCTGGATTTGCCGGATGGCTTGATGTTCTTCTCCGCGACTGATGGAGAGGTTGATGAGCCGGAGAGATGCGAGATCGCCGGGAAAACTGCGTGGAAAGGCACTCCGGATTTGCTCAAGGGTCTTCTTGTCGGACGTCACGCTGGCCAATTCGCGAATGCGAGTCCGCGCGTCTTCGGCTTGGTCTTCAGTTCCCAGAGCCACTTCATCGAGCCACGCCTGAATGGCCCGGGGCGCATCCTTTTTTTGCGCGTAGAATTCGCCGCTCAATCGTAGAGCTTCTAGTTTTGTGCCGTCGTCTTTGGAAAGATTGCGGAGACCCGTCAAGATCGGCAGGGCAAGGTCGAGGTTGCCCATCGCCGCATGGACTCGCGCCTGCATCAGCTTGCCTCGATCTGTCACCTCTGACTCGGGGAACTCGGTCTGCAGTTGCTTCAAGTATTTGAGGGCATCCGGATATTGCTTCGCCGTATACATGGCTGCACCGAGGAGCAGATAGGTGTCGTCGAGCAACTCGGGTTTCGGAGAGGTGGCGAGAAAACGACGGAGTACGGTGCTGGCTTCTTCACCCTGACCGGCGTCGATCAGGCGTTTCGCTTGCTTCAACGCGGGATGGTTCGCCGGGCTAGCCGGTGCTGTTTCTGCATACGCGGACATGGATGAATGCAGTTCGAATCCAGAAACTGGCCAGAGTATGCTCCAAACAAGTGTCAGCGATAGGCACCAGCATACCGATAGGCCGTAGGTGCGATGTGAATGCAGAGATGTCAACGGGCGGGTCATGAGCTCCTGGCAGTCTGACGGCTATGTCATTGCATGTGACTACTATCGGAAACCCTATGGGGTGTCAAGGTAAACTCCCACAGCCTGCATAGCGCAAGCGAGACAGGCGAGACTGGCGGGAAACGCGCAATCCGTAGTTCGAAGTTCCAGGTTCGAAGTTCCGACAACCTCGAACTTTGAACCTCGAACTTTTCCCTTGTCTCGCTCCTCGCGCTTATCGCCCGCCGCTCCGCCATATCGAACAGCTCCTGGATTCGTTGTGTTCATCTGAACGATTGACTATCATGACCCAGATGATATTACACCCGCTGGCCGAGCGATATTTGAGCCGTCTCCGAGTGGAGGGCGGTCTGTCCATGAATACAGTCGAAGCCTACCGCCGCGATCTGAGTAAGTTCCATTCTTACTTGCACCGAACCGGCGTCGCGCCGGTCGGGCCTCTGACGCCCGACACGTTGACGGGATTTCTCCGTTCTATGCGCGAGGCCAGGTTGTCCCGTGCGTCCTCTCTACGCTGCCTCTCGGCTATTCGTGGATGGCTTCAGTTTCTGGTGCGAGAACGGATGATCGAGCAAAATCCTACAGTTGGTCTTGCTCCGATGTCCCACGGTGTTCAATTGCCCAAAACGCTGTCGCAGCAAGACGTCACCGCATTGTTGGACCTCGATGCGGTTCCAACGCCTGAAGATCTTCGCGACCGTGCGATGGTGGAATTGCTCTATGCGACAGGGCTTCGCGTGTCGGAATTAGTGATGGTCGAAGTCGCGCTGGTGAATTTTGATGTCGGGTATCTTCGGGTCACGGGTAAAGGCTCGAAGCAACGTCTCGTGCCGATGGGGGAGGGAGCTCTGCAGCTGCTGCAGCAGTATGTGGCAGAGGCGCGACCACGGTTGCTCAAAAAGCGTTCTTCGCGGTTTGTGTTCGTATCGAAGCGGGGTGGGCCATTGACACGACAAGCTTTTTGGAAGCTGCTCCGACTCCGTGCACAACGGGCCGGCATTAGACAAGTGATCTCGCCGCATATGCTTCGGCATTCGTTTGCCACGCATCTGCTCGAAGGCGGTGCGGATCTTCGATCCGTTCAAGTGATGCTCGGCCATGCAAATATTGCGACGACGCAGATCTATACGCATATTGAACGGGGACGTCTGAAGCGGGTGCATGATCAGTATTTCCCTCGGGGACCCCGACGCCATGGACGCACAGCATAACTGACGAGACACGATTCATCTTTGTGGAGTCTGCAATAAGTAAAAACTGCAAGAAGAGTGCGAGATTCGATTGACAAGGGCATATGGAGTTGGTAGCATCCGCCAAGGTTGCTAAGAAAATCGGGCGGATAGCTCAGTTGGGAGAGCGCTGCCCTTACAAGGCAGAGGTCACAGGTTCGATCCCTGTTCCGCCTACCAGTGATCAACTGGCTTATGGGGAGCAGGACAACTCATTGAACAAAAACGATGAAATTTTAGAACGGGACTGACCGCTAGATATAGTCTTGTCGTTCACTTCTTCCGCTATTAGTAGAGATTTATGGGGCCGTCGTTCAGCTGGTTAGGACGCCAGATTGTCAATCTGGAGGTCGCGGGTTCAAATCCCGTCGGCCCCGCCATTTTCCGCTGTGTTTGCTAGACTCCGTAGGCAGAACTATGAGTGCTTTCTAGATCCTGGAAAGGTCATTGGCACATGTTCCAAACGGGCCTGATCGGGTTGGTGGGTTCGCTCGGCGCAGTCTCAAAACTCGTGCTCCTGATACTCCTCGTCTTCTCCGTCATCTCGTGGGCTATTATTTTTTGGAAATGGCGAACATTTCGAACAACCGACCGGGAGGATAAGCGGTTCCTGGCGCTCTTGGTGAAGACGCGAGATCTTGATGAGCTGTATCGACAAGTTCGGCGAATTGAAGGAAGCCCCAGCGCGAGTGTATTCGAAAGCATTATGGAGCGTGTGGGGTATGGGCGAAGCGAGGAGAGGGATGGTGCCGGTGCAGGGCTGATGGATCGGCAGGTCATAGAGCGAATGGCATCCCATCTCGGGCAACGCCAACTCTCGCAGCTTGAGACATACCTTCCATTTCTTGCCACGACGGGAAACATTAGTCCGTTTGTCGGACTGCTGGGGACGGTGATGGGAATCATCGATGCATTTCGTGAGATTGGTACTCAAGGGACTGCCAGCATTTCTGCCGTGGCTCCAGGTGTGGCAGAGGCCTTAGTCGCGACGGCAGCCGGCCTCTTTACGGCCATCCCAGCAGTGATCGCCTATAATTACTTCCTCACTCGGATTCGAGGCACGGCGTATAGATTGGATTCCGTCACCATCGAGCTTCTGGCATCCCTCCCGACTGCGGCATCCAAGACGAAATCAGTTCCGGTCGGAGTTCAAGGATGACCTTAGAATCCCGTCACCGCCGGTTTCTGGCAGAAATCAATGTCATTCCCCTCGTCGACGTCGTTCTCGTCCTCTTGGTTATTTTCATGGTCACCGCGCCAATGCTCTATCGAGGTATGGATATTAAGTTGCCGACGTCTGCTACGAATACGATCAAACCGGAAATGCGCACCGTGCTCACGATCGAAAAAGACCAACGACTGTATCTTGACAAGGATCCGGTCGGAGTCGCCCAGTTGGAACAGAAATTGAAAGTCTTGAAACAGGATCACCCTGACGTGTCGCTCTACCTTAGGGCGGATCGCGAGGTGCCGTACGGTGTTGTGGTTCAAGTCATGGACGGCGTCAAGAAGGCAGGGATCGAGAAGATTGGGATGGTGACGGAGCCGGTCGGGCCCGAGCGTATTGGAACGCCAGAAACTCCGCGTCTCCCGTCGCGAAAAAGTTGATGCAGGGTATGCGAGGAGGCTGGTGGTTATGGCGTCCCAGGCATCACACCTGTCAGGCATGGAGCTCGATCTTGACGATCCATCCAGATTATCGGCTCGACTCAAGCGAACAGTGGTGTTGTCGCTTGCTGTCCATGTGGTTGTCTTGCTTGTGGCGGCTGGGCTTCGGCTCCCGCAACAGGGTGAACGCCCAATGACGTCTGTGGAAGTGTCGTTGGTCAGCCTGCCAAAGCTTGTGAGGCAAGCTGAGCCGGCGAAGCCGGTCGAGCCAGTGAAAGTGTCAGAGCCAAAGCCCGTTCCTTCCCCGATCGTCAAGGCGATAGCCCCAACTCCCATCCCTCCCGTAGGTGAGAAACGAAGAGACATGTTGCAGGATCTTCAGCTTCCGCCGGATGCGCCGAAGTTTGGAGATTTGAGTCCTGCGACGAAAGTGGCGGCTCAACCCCAGCAGGCCGCAAAGGCGCTTGATATCCCGCGTATCCCTGATGTGGTACAAGCCCCGTCTGTGAAGACTCCGCAGCGGTCTTCGGTCAGCGATGATCTGAATCGTGAATTGGAGGAAGAGCTCAAAAAGATCAAACAGTTTCAGCCTGCAGCGAAGCTGGATATTCCTAAAGAAGTCAAGCCCGCGCCACAACAAGAGGTGAAGGTTTCGGCAGCCAAGTCGCCCGAGACGACTTTGAAGATTTCCGGCACGGCTGGATCGAATCCCTACTGGGCTCGCGTGCAGTCTATTATTAGCAGCCAATGGGAGCCGCCTCCTATCGATATGGCCGGGCAAACCTACACGATGATTGTCAGGTTTCGGCTTTACCGAGATGGGATGATCAAAGATGTTGTCGTACAACAGTCTTCGGGGAACGCCTATTTTGATTTGGCGGGCCAGCGCGCCGTGCAGCGGCCGCGAGTCCTGCCCATCTTTCCTGCCGATATGACGGACAACTATAAGGATGTCGAAATGGTATTTCGAGTCGGAGAGTCGGCCGGATGACACGAGTGAAATTGATCGGTGCTTGGTGCGGGGGAATGCTGATGTTCGCGGGAGCGGTCGGGATTCTTGAATCCGGCGCGGCTGACGTGTTCCTGGAGGCCACCCGCCCCGACTTCCAAAAGATCTCCCTAGGTGTCATGGGTGTACACACTGCCGGAGGCCCGGATTGGTTGGGAGGGCGAATTGAAGAAGTCCTTAAAAAGGATGTGAAGCGCTCCTTGGTTTTCGATCTGGTGGATTTGCCAAGTCTCGGGATTCACACGCCTGATATCGGCAATGGGATGGGGATCGGGTCCAAGGCCGTATTCAAGCAGGCGGCTGAGAAGGGTGTGTCGGTGTTGGTCTGGGGAAAAGCCGTCATGAAAGGGACGGACAAAGAGGCCGATGTGAACATGGAAGGTTTCGTGTATGACAGCGGAAGCGACGAACTCGTCGGAGGGAAACGTTACGCAGGATCGCCCTCGGTTGTGCGGCTGATGGCACACCGCTTTGCCGATGAATTGGTGTTTCGCTACACGGGCGAACCGGGCATCGCGCGGACGAAAATCGCGTATGTGGCTGAACACGGAGCGGCTCGCGAGTTGTTTGTGATGGATTACGATGGCCACGATGCGCGGCAAATTACCGCCGATGGATTCCTGAACCTCATGCCACAGTGGTCGCCGGACCGCCGGTTCCTGATTTTCACCGCCTACCGCAATCGCAATACGCAAGATATCGACATGATCGAGTTGGCGACGGGTAAGCGATGGACGGTGATTTCATTGGGAGGATTGAACATCACGCCCGCACTGTCTCCCGATGGAAATTTCCTGGCGTTTGCCTCCAGCCACGAAGGTAATTCCGAGCTCTATCGGTTGGATACAAGGACGAAAGCTATCCAACGATTGACAGTAAACGCGTCCGGTGATTTGTCTCCCTCCTGGTCTCCGAACGGAAGAGAGATGGTGTTTGTGTCGGACCGGGGCGGTGGACCGCAGCTGTTTCTGATGGGGTCAGACGGAACGAACGTGCGTCGCTTGACGTTTGAAGGTGATTACAATGCGGCGCCGGTGTGGTCGCCGCGAGGGAATTGGATCGCCTATGTGTGCAGAACGCAGAGAGAGTATAAGCTCTGCATCATCTCGCCGGACGGGCAGAAGAAAATGCAATTGACGACGGGATCGGGCGTCGACGATTCACCCTCCTGGTCGCCGGATGGCCGGCATTTGGTATTCAGTTCGACGTCCGATGGAAAGAGTCAGATCTACATGATTGATGCCGATGGTAAGGACATTGAACGGCTCACGTTCCAGGGCACGCACAATAGCGCGCCCTCCTGGTCTCCAGCATCGTGAAGATGACCGTTCGACCATAGTGGATGATTAAATGCCGGCGCTTGAAATCACTAACCTAGGAAGAGGAGATAGAGGTATGAACAAGGCATTTTCCAATTGCGGTTGGGCACTGGTGATGAGCGTGGCATTGATCGGTCTGCCTGCTTGCGCCAAAAAATCCGTACAATCCGGTGGCGACTCCCAGTCCAGCCAAGGGACGGCGAAGGGAGGGGCAGATACTTCTAAGTCCGGTGTCGGCAGTTTTCCAGACACCGGGGTGCAGTCGCAGGGCGGCGGGCTTCGAGGTCTCGACAAGAACCCCTCAGAGGAGCGTGTGGGTGGCGGTACGATGATGGCGAAGGCGGATCCCTCCGGCAGTGCCGGACGGCAAATGGATGAAATGAGGGCCGAGCAAGCCGCCTCAGCCGCGGCGGGCCTGCGGGATGTCTTCTTTTCCTACGACAGCTGGACGATTTCCGAAGACGGACGGCAAGCGTTGACTCGCGATGCCGAATGGATGAAAGCCAACCAGAATGCGGTGGTCAAGGTCGAAGGGCACTGTGATGAGCGCGGGACATCCGCCTACAACCTCGTCCTCGGTGAAAAACGGGCAAAAGCTGCGCGGAACTATCTGGTCGAGCTCGGAGTCGGTGCGAATCGTCTGTCCGTGGTATCGTATGGGAAGGAGCAACCGTCTTGCACTGAACATGCGGAGTCGTGCTATCAGCAGAATCGGCGAGGCCATCTTACGCTGAAGACCGGGAAGTAGGCGACGTGTTGTCTGTCGCGGGGGTGTGAGGTCGTTGTTCGCGAAGAGCAAGCAGGATATTCCTTTATCATAGTGGGTGAAACAATGTGGAACCATTTGGATACCAAGGGAACCTGGACGACGATTGGTGCGATCTGTACTCTCCTCTCGGCCGGCTGCATTGCTCAACAAGCCGATCTCAAACAGACGGAGAAAGTCCTTCACCAGCGCATCAAGCAGTCGAGCGATGAGTCGGCACAAACCCGCGCGCGACAGAGTCAGGAGATTTCGGCACTTCGGGAGCAAGAGTTGCCGCAGTTGCGTGGCGAACTGGACCGGGCGTTGCACCAGACACAAGAACTCCAGGGCAAGCAGGAAGACCTCAAGCTACGCATTGCCAAGATGGAAGCGGAGAGTACGGCTCGCTATAACCAGATGCGGGAGAGTCTCAATGCTCAAGATGTCAAGAACAAGCAGGATCGTGATCAGCTCCGTATGGACGTGAACGCTCGCCTCGACGACGTGAGCCGGCAGATGGAGGCGGTGCGAAAGGAGATCATCGAGGTTGTGCAGAAAACGAACAGCGGACTTGCGAAGAGTCTCGATGTACGTCTGGAGGAGAGCAATGCTCGGACCGAACAGTTGTCGGCAAAGTTCGCACTCTTCAGTCTGTCGTTAGTCGCATTCAAGGAGTCGCTTGCAGGACTGAGCGAGCGGGTGAACCAGGAAGAGCAGGCGGGCAAAGTCTCGGCGACCCATATCAATGAAATGAACAAGGCGGTCACCGGTCACTTAACCGAGGTCAATAAGAGTGTCACATCCGTTGCGCAGAAGTTTGCCGCCCGATTCGATGAGCAGGATCGTCGTCTGGATGCCCTCTCCAAGACGGTTGATCAAGTCGCGCAGGATGCGCATGTACGAGTAGGAAACAAGGGCGCGGCGCGCCAATCGACCATGAAGCCCGCCAATCGATCGGCAGCGGTGCCGTTGCCCGAAACCTCTAGGGCCGAACAGGAACTGCCTTCGGTTTCGCATGTAGTTCCAGTCGAAGCGGTGACGCCGGCAATCGAATCCGAGGAGGCTCCACGCCAGCAGGTCAGCCAAAGTAACGAGCGATCCGACAAGCTCGAGTACGAACGCCTTCTGGCGTTGTTTCGTGAGGGGGACTTGGATGGAGCACGGCAGGGATTCACGGCTTTTCTCCGCGACCATGAGAACTCGGATTTGTCCCCAAATGCACGCTATTGGCTCGGTGAAGCGCACTATGGCAAGAAAGATTATAGGCAAGCGATCGATTCGTACGACCGCGTCGAACTGGATTTCCCTCAGAGCGAGAAAGTGCCGGCGGCGATCTTGAAGAAAGGGTATGCATACCTGGCCATGAAAGATAAGAAGCGCGCATCCTCGGCCTTCAAACAGGTGGTGACCTTGTATCCACGGACTCCTGAGGCAGGAAAAGCGTCCGATAAACTTTCCCAGTTGAAGGAGTCGCGATAACGGTGATGCTGAAGCAAATAGGCACAAGAGGTTCAGCCTTTCTCTTGATGGGGGCGACGTTATGGCTTGCGGGGTGTGCCAATCATGCGGATTTTGTGGAATTGCGTGACCACTTGGCAACGGTGTCAAAGTCTCAAGATCAAGATCAGAAGAGGCTGGATGCACTGCAACGGCGATTGGAATCGCTGGAGCGGATGAAAGATAGCGAATCTGTGAGACAGAAGCCCGATCCGAGACTCGATGAACTGTCTGCAAAAGTCCAAAAGCTGGAATATCGTTTGGCGAAATCCGATGAGATCATGGGTATTCCGATTGTGCCCAAGATCGAGCCATCACAAGTCGATCCCTCGCGGCCGCCTAAACCACAGAGGTCGGGTTCCCCTGCAGATATGACGACGATGATACCGGGCGTTCCCACGATTACTCCGACGTCGGCGTTCAATCTGGCCTACAACGACTATCTCAATGGAAAATACGATCTTGCCGTGGCGGGCTTTCAGCGATTCGTGAAAGACTTTCCTGGTACATCACTGACGCCCAACGCCTACTACTGGTTGGGAGAGTCCGCCTATCAGCAGAAAGATTACGTGCGTGCGATGCACTCCTTCGAGTACCTCGTAGCGGAGTACCCGGGAAACGAAAAGGTGCCGGCGGCGCTCTTCAAATCGGGGCTCGCGGCGGGAGAGACCGGAGATCTCGCCAAGTCGAAGAAGAATCTCAAACGGGTGATCGAGGAGTTCCCCACGTCTGACGAGGCAAAGTTGGCCAAGAATAAGCTGGCCGAAATTCGATGATGGACGTCCATCGAACGAGTCTGCGGAAAAATTATTGTGACACAGTGCAATCATCTGTCCGCCTAGGACTAGAAGAAAACCCCGTGCAGGATGCTCAAGAAGGCCGTTCAGCAAGGCCGTAGCGAGCGAAGAGGTGAGCCGTACGCTTCGGTAGGTTGAGCGCCTGAGCGCAAGCGAGAACGCCGCCCGAGGAAATGCGCGTCTTGGCGCGCCGGAGTTGGGTGGGTGAGAAGAGCAGGTTTTTTCAGCATCCTTCGCGTAATGACTCGTATGTTCCCGGCATTCTTTGGAGTCGAGCGTCATGCCCGCCGCCAGTTGCTCCGTTAAGATTCATGTCCTCCCAGACGACGTGGTGAGCCGTATCGCGGCCGGCGAGGTTGTTGAGCGCCCTGCCGCCGTCGTCAAAGAATTACTGGATAACAGTCTCGACGCTGGCGCGCTGCATATCACGATTGACGTGAAAGACGGTGGACAGGCGCTCATTCGAGTGACGGATGATGGAGAAGGGATCACTCGTGCCGATCTTTCCCGTGCGTTCGAGCGGCATGCCACCAGTAAGCTCCGATCCGATAGCGATCTCGCCTCGGTGACCACGATGGGCTTTCGCGGTGAGGCCTTACCGAGCATTGCAGCCGTCTCCCATGTACTAGTGACGACCGCAACCAGACAGGATACGGTGGGGTCGCAGTTCACCCTGGTCGCAGGAACCGGCAGTGCCATCGTGGACGCGCCTCTTGTGCCCGGCACCCGGATCGAAGTCTCCAATCTATTTTTCAATCAACCGGCAAGGAAGAAATTTCTCAAATCGACGACGACCGAGTTCTCCCACATCAATCATGTCGTGCAACTCGCGAGCCTTGCCTGGCCGTCGGTGCATTTTCGCCTGACCCATAACAGCCAGGAAATTCTCAACCATCCCGGGGTGACAACGGAGCGAGATCGAATCCTCCAAGTATTTCGCCAGGGGTTTCTCGATCGCACGATCGAAGTGCGAGGCAGGACGGCGGGATTGTCGATGCGAGGTGTGATGGTCAATCCTCTCCATGCGCGTTCGTCGAAAACGCCGCAGGAATTGTTTGTGAACCGGCGTCCCATCCGCAATGGCACCGTGTTTCATGCAGTCATGGATGGGTATGGATCGTTCTTGCCCAAAGGCCATCACCCGACCTTCGTGCTCTTTCTGGACATCGAGCCGAGCCGGCTCGATGTCAACGTCCACCCCACGAAGAAAGAAGTCCGTTTCGCGGAATCAGAGGCGCTTCATCAGTTGGTGCGTCAGTCAGTTCGCCACGCGCTGAGTGGTTCGGAGCGGACAGCGGTATTGGGCCTCTCCGCGGCGGGACTGTCAAAGACTTCACCAGAGCTCACACTCACGCCCGAGCGGTATCCCGCATCGTTCGAGAACACTCAGGCGGCTGCGTCGCTGTCGGCTCGGACACGAGACTTCCGGATCGATACAGGTGATGCGGTGTCTTCGTCAGGCTTCATCGAGGGAAGTCAGCTACCCCTCGCTGCGGAGACACACACGGAGTATCGCCCGGCAGAGCCGCCTGAAATCGTACCGCTCGGACAAATCCTCCGGACCTATCTCGTGGCGCAAGTGGGCGAAGAGCTCCACGTGATCGACCAACATACGGCGCATGAGCGTGTCCTCTTTCAACGGCTTTGGCGAGGGTGGCAGAGTCGGGACATCCCCTCGCAACCGTTGTTGATTCCGGAGCCGATCGAGCTGTCGGCGGCGCAAAGCACACTCTTGCTCAAGCATCGTGACGATTTGGAGAAACTCGGCCTCCTGATCGAACCGTTTGGTGCGATGACTGTGGCGGTTCGTGGAGTGCCGGTCGGACTTGGAAAGGTCGATGCCGCTGTCTTGGTGCAGGATCTGTTTGATGACATGATCGAGTGGGACACGGCATCGTCTCTGGAGATGCGGGTACAGCCTGTCCTGGCCTCGCTGGCTTGCCACGGAGCGGTGCGTGCCGGACGCGCCATGGCTTTACCTGAAATTCAACAACTGCTTGATGATTGGGTGCAGGAAGGCCTTATCATGACCTGTCCACATGGGCGCCGCACTGCGTTCCGACTTTCGACGGATGAGCTTGCCAAACTATTCGGGCGGGTTGGATGGGTGTGATGGCCGTTCCACAGAAAGTGGCGTGCCGCCTTTCCGAGTTGCAGCTCCGTTGCAGGCCAGTGGTTGTCATCGTCGGGCCGACTGCGGTGGGGAAAAGTCGTGTTGCAGTCGAAGTGGCAAAAGTGTTTGGCACCGAGGTGCTCGCGGCAGACTCCCGGCAAGTATATCGAGGAATGGATATCGGTACGGATAAGCCGGTCGAGGAGGACCGCCAGGGTGTTCCTCACCGGCTGATCGATCTCGTTGATCCTAATCAATCGTTTAATGCAGGATTGTATCGCCGCCAGGCGATCGAAGAAATCGAACGCCTCTATCGAGACAGTCGTCTTCCGTTGGTCGTGGGTGGCACAGGGCTGTATGTGCGGACACTCCTCAAGGGTTTGTGCAGCGCACCGCCGGCCGATCTGACTGTCAGGGCTGCTTTGCGACGGGAGGCGAAGGAGTGGGGACATGATCGCCTCTATGCACGACTCGTGGAAGTGGATGCTGTTGTCGCAGCGAGGCTGCACCCGCGCGACGAATCGAAAGTGATCCGCGCGCTGGAGGTGTACCAGTTATCCGGTCGTCGCATGTCTGAGTTTCAGCAGGAACATGGATTTTCCGAACGGCCATTTTCAACCTTGATCATCGGCTTGAACCGAGACCGTGACATACTCTATCGCCGTATTGAAGAGCGGATTGATTGGCAGCTGGCGCACGGGTTGATCGAAGAGACGCAGCAGCTCCTGGCTGAGGGATACGGGCGCACCAGTGGAGCGATGAAGGGATTGGGATATCGGCAGGTGGCCGAACACTTGGCCGGCGAGTATGACACCGATGAAATGGTTCGGCGGTTCAAGCGGGATACGAGGCATTTTTCCAAACGACAGATGACATGGTTCCGAAAGGAACCGGGAATTCAGTGGTTGACGATAGAGGAGTCGGAGCCGGTTTCGCGCACTGCCGCTCGGGTGATCGGGCACGTGGACCAATTTCTCAACGCACTTGGAGCGCGAGGATGACACGACAGGGTGGCGTCGTGCGCGCAGAAATCGGAATCATCGGCGGCAGCGGGCTGTACGATGTCGAGGGCATTCGAAACGTCAAAGAACTTGCGATAAAAACTCCGTTCGGGGCTGCGTCCGATACGGTGGTTCTCGGCGAATTGGAGGGAATTCGTATCGCCTTCCTCTCGCGGCATGGACGAGGCCATCGGCTCAATCCTTCCGAAATCAACTATCGTGCGAATATCTATGCACTAAAGTCATTGGGTGTTCGGCGGGTGATTTCTGTCAGTGCGGTCGGCAGTATGAAGGAGTCGATCAAGCCCGGCGACATGGTGTTGCCGGATCAGTTTATCGATCTGACCAAACGGCGGGTGTCAACGTTCTTTGAAGGCGGGATTGTTGCCCACGTGGCATTTGGCGATCCGGTCTGCGCCTCACTCGGGGGGGCTTTGTCGGACGCGGCTCGTACGGTCGGTGCGACGGTGCATCAGGGCGGTGTCTATCTCTGTATCGAAGGGCCGCAGTTTTCGACAAGGGGAGAGTCCCTGTTGTATCGCCAGTGGGGAGCGAGTGTGATCGGGATGACGAATCTCCCTGAGGCCAAGCTTGCACGCGAAGCGGAACTCTGTTACGCCACGGTGGCCTTGGCCACCGATTACGACTGTTGGCATGAAACGGAAGAGGCTGTAAGCGTCGAAGCCATCCTCACTACGCTCCGTCAGAATGTCACGCTGGCCAAGCGACTCTTGCGGACGGCTATGCGTGCGGTAGCCGAGGTCAAGACCTGCGCCTGTCACTGCGCGTTGCAGAACGCCGTGATCACAGCGCCGGATCGGATGCCCGCCTCGCTTCGACGCAAGCTGGCGTTATTGATGGATCGGGTTGTTCCAGCGAAGAAAGGAAATCGGTAGATCATGGGGAAGTTGCTTGTCGTCGGATCGGTCGCGTTGGATACGGTCAAAACACCCTTCGGAGAGGTCAGCGAAGTTCTTGGCGGTTCAGCCACCTTTTTTTCAACTGCGGCCAGCTATTTTACCAGCGTGAATCTCATTGCCGTGGTGGGGGAGGATTTCCCTCAGCAACACCTGGCGTTTCTCAAGAGCCGTGACATCGACTTGACCGGGCTGGAGCGAAGACCTGGGGCGACGTTTCGATGGAAAGGAGAATACACGCATCAGTTGAACGAAGCGCACACGCTCGATACGAAACTTAACGTATTCGAGACCTTTCGCCCGAAGATTCCCGAGGCCTATCGTTCGCCGGACCTCTTGTTCTTGGGGAATATCGATCCGGAGCTTCAATTGGATGTACTGCAGAAACTTCCGCGCCCGCCGCTGGTCGCGTGCGATACGATGAACTTTTGGATCAACGGCAAGCGAGAGGCGTTGTGGCGGGTGTTGGAGCAAGTCGATATTCTGATTGTGAACGATGGAGAGGCTCGGGCACTTGGCGAAGATACAAATCTGGTGAAGGTCGCACAAAAAATACTTGCGCGCGGGCCCAAACATCTCATCATCAAGCGTGGGGAGTATGGGGTGTTGATGTTCAATGAGAAGCAGGTGTTCGGGACTCCAGCTTTTCCGCTTGAAGACGTGCGCGATCCGACGGGTGCGGGGGATACCTTCGCCGGCGGTTGCCTGGGTTACTTGACTGCCACCGGCAATCATTCGGTTGACGCGTTCAAGCAAGCGATTATCTTCGGGAGTGTCATGGCGTCATTTGCCGTAGAAGCCTTTAGTCTTGACCGTTTGCGAATCCTGGACTACAAAGAGATTCAAGAACGCTTTCGAGCGTTTAAGCATCTCACTCATTTCGAGGACATTTCGTGAGGCAGAAGCATTGTTCCGATTCGTTTCTTCGGACATTCACTTGTTCGATGCTTGTATCAGTGCTGTTGATCGGCTGGCTTTCCGGCTGTGCCACATCGGAGGGCTCGGTTCAGAAGTCCAAAGGGTACTACCAGGAGGGCCTCGCAAGTTTGGAGCAGGATCAGCAGAAGGCGTTTGTGTCGTTCCAGAAGGCCGTGCAGTTGGATCCGAACAACAAAGAAGCACGATATGGGCTCGGTCATATTCTGGCGATGCAGGGTAAGTTTCCCCAGGCGGAAGAAGAATTTGTCGCCGCAACAAAGCTCGATGAAAACTACTCGGAGGCGTACACCTATCTGGGTCAGGTGCTGGAGAAACAAGGACGATGGACGGAAGCGATCGCCGCATACCGTCACGCGCTGACAAACCCCTTGTATGGCACACCGGACTTGGCCCGATTCCATCTCGGTCGAGCGCTGGCTCACGAGAATGATTACCAGGGTGCCATGGAAGCATTCGAAGATGCTTTAGTGGTGAACCCACCCAACGTGCCTCCGGCATTGCTAAATTTGGAGTTGGGGCGGGTGTATTACAAACTGGGGTTCGAACGGCGCTCAAGGGAAACGCTGACCAAGGTCGTGACCCTCGATAAGGGCGGCGAGTATGCCGCATCCGCGAAGGAATTGCTGGCACGGCTTAAGCCATAGAGAAACACCCATGGAATCGATCGGCGAATTTTTCAAGCAGGTGCGAGAGACCAAGGGACTTACCATCGACGAAGTCGCGTCCAAGACACGAATCCGAACTGATTTTGTGAAGGCGCTGGAGGAGGGGAACTTCGCCAAGTTGCCCGATCAAGTGTTTGCGCGGGGCTTTGTCCGGTCCTATGCCAGGTCTCTCGGCCTCGATGAAGAAGATGCGATCCATCGGTTCACTCAATCAGCCGGCGCCTACTATGACAAACAGGTCGAGCGGGAACGTTTAAAAGTCAGGCAGGCAGAAGAAGAGCGGAAGCGTCAAGCCAATCGAAAGGCCGTCGCGATTGCGATCGGAATCGCGATTCTCACGCTCATCTTCCTGTTAAGCAGGGAACAGTCATCGCTCTTGGTCCGTAAATCGAGCTCAGATGTTCCAGCTTCTACATCCAAGCGGCCCGTTCCACCGACTCCAGAACCTCAAGAGGCACCGTCGAGTCAGCAGGCAAGCCCACAGACCGAAGTCGTCCCGCCGGCTTCTCCGTCAACAACCCCAAAGACCAAACCGAGCGAATCCTCTGCCATTCCGCCAAAGGCAGCTGAGCCGAATACTACTGGGCCGGAGACCAGTCCAGTATCGACGGCTGCGGTCACGCCGGAACGGGCGACAACTCCGACCCCCTCGTCGCTCGGGAGCGACGGGCCGCTGGGAGGGATTTCACTCGAAGGGTCTGCGGCGGCGGAAGGGCAGTTGGCACTCGATCTTGAGGCGACTGAGCTGAGTTGGGTTGTCGTGCAAATCGATGGTGGTAGTCCCCAAGAGGCCTTGCTCCGGCCTGGGGAAAAAGCCAGATACAAAGGCCAGGACCAGTTTACCCTGACGCTCGGCAACGCCGGAGGCGTCAAGGCTGAACTGAATGGTAAACCGCAAAAGGCCTTTGGTCCGAGCGGCAAAGTTGCACGCGATATTGTCCTCAAGCGCTAATAGTCTTCTCGGAAGATCCATTCTCGACCACTTCTTCCATGCCATTTCAAGCAAACCCGATGCGCGTGACTTGTGTGCGGCTTTCTTTATTGAGGGATGAGGCAGCACAGCAGGGACTGAGGCGCAATGGTGCCACCATTTTTTCAGACGCACGAATCTCTTGGAATGCTCGATGCCCATAACTAGACAAAATATAGTGTCTCGCCATACACGTGTTCTGGCACGAGCCTTGATACTAGTAGGATGGACGGAAAGATGGTGGAATAAGAGTGGGCATGAGGTTGGGCGTGGGATTGCAACATGAAGAATCGCGGGAGCAGGAAGTCCTTCCGAGAGCACTCTGGATTGCTTGACATGAGAGGAGAGCCATTGTTATATTCCCCCGCGTTTTATCGCTTTGATATCAACTTTGATGGTCCAATGGACGGAAACCGAATTCAAGTGCGGTGATTAAACACAAAGGAGGAAATCTGATGGGGTATTTTTCTAAGTTTCTGGGAATCAGCGCAGCGCTGATACTGCTGTCGGTCTCGGTGGTCGGAGCTGAGGAGAAGGATCCACTGAAGCCCCGTGTTCCGCCTGATCAGATTGCCGACGCCAAGGCCAACAAGAATCCGATTCCTTCAACCCCGGAGAGTATTGCCAAAGGAAAGGCATTGTTCGAGGGTAAGGGCACCTGCTTCAATTGTCATGGTAAGGATGGAAACGGTCAGGGTGAGGCCGGTAAGGTGCTCAATCCGAGTCCTCGCGATTTCACGAACTGCAAGTTCCATAAAAAGCGGAAAGATGGGGAACTTTTCTGGGTGATCAAGAATGGGAGTGCAGGCACAGGTATGATCTCCTTGACCCCAGCCATTATCACAGAAGAGGAAGCCTGGTTGATCATCAACTACGAGCGAACATTCTGTAAAAGCGAATAGTTCCGTCGCCGCTGTAGGTTTTCAAGAGAGGGTGGAGGATCAAATCCTCCACCCTTTTTTCTTCAATCGTGGGTTGTGTCAGGATGCTGAGAAGGGAAGCTTTTCAGCATCCTGTTAGTTAGTGGGATTCGGTGCCCATGACCGCAGCTGCCTTGGTCAATATCAAGGCTGCGGAAGGGTCTGTCGGGTTGATCGCTGGAACAGCGAATGGGCGTTGTTCATGTTGCATATACATCTTGGACGCCCAGCGCACTTTCTGGCTGAGATAGCTCACCGTTTCGCCAAATGTCACGTTGCCATCTCGGTTGGTGTCGGCCTCACCGCGCAGAGCTCGCAGGAAATAGTAGGTGAACAGGCCATGCTGATGCTGGTGGTCATCCAACCCCTGTCCAATGCCGCTGGTCCCAATGATATGGAGGGTCGAATTTCCTGTAGGATTCCATTGGGGGAGGGCTGCCCTGGTTCGGTTCTCCGGTCCCATACGCGACACGACGCCGTCGAACAAAAATACGGTCTGTTTCGCTTTCAATCGAGCTAGTGCCGCCTCCAAATCTTTCATCGGGAATGCCCGTGAGGTGGTTGCGGCCGTTCCATCGTAGGGCACCAAGAATGTCTCTCCCGTAGAAGAGACCGAAGCCAGGCCGGCGAAATACACGATCACCACGGCATCCTTGTTCATGTGAGGCGGCAGCCAATCCAACAGCGCCTCGTCAATATCCGAGCGTATGGCCTTCCAGTCTTGCAGAAGACGAATATTGGAAGCCGGGACGCCACCAAGCGCTTGAAAATAGTTTGAGACTATCTGAGCATCCATGGAGGAGAACTTGCGGGACTGGATTTCCCGGTTTCGATAGGATCCGATTCCAATTGCAATCACATATGTATGAGGCTGCCGAAATCCAGTCGCGGCAGCTGGGATTTGTTCCACGTCGTCAATGTTGATGCCGGCTGGGTGGATCGACAGGATCAAGGTTTGAATCGGTGGGTGAATCCGGGTTTCCGAATCGGAGATCGCGACGTGGATTTCGGCGTTCTGCTGTGGTAAGGACTGCGGTATCGTCGCGAGAAACTCGATCGAGCGGGATTGGCTCGCTTGTAGCCGGCCGATCGCCAGCGTCGTCGTTGGAAATTGTGCGAGCAGCGAGGCGGTTCCCGTCAAGGCTGCCGTGACACCCTCAAGATCCTGCGTTCCTCCGTTCATGATGTCGATGCGCACTCGAATGCGCTCGCCTCCCTCAAAGACCAGATTGCTGTTCTCATCCAGTACGGTGGCCTTAAACGAGAGTGCGGGTGACACGCCTGGACCTGCTATGGCCGCTGCGGCTGGAAGCAGTCCCACGGCCGATACCGTCGCTGGTGCCGGAGCGGCGCCAGCCAGCGCTGCCAGTTGGGATCGGGCAGCGCGCATGACGTGTGTTGAAAGCTCGACCCCAGCGTCATGCACGAACTCATCGACATTGCCGTAATCGCATCGTCGTGGGGACGGCTCCAAAATTAGGCGTTGGGTGTGTGTGATGGAAACGGTTCGTCGATCAAGCTCTTTTCCTGCCGCATCCTTGAGGGTGACAAGCGTTTCAATGGTCATATCAGCTGGCACTCGGTCATAGACATGATCAGCCAAAAGTTTGAGGTTCGAACGTTGGAGCGTGACCACGATTTCCTTGTCCGGTGAGATCTGTGCAGGGTGGCCACCGTTTACGGTCACCGCTGCAAAGTTTTGCGAAGCCGCGTCGATCATGATCGATTCATGCTCTTCACCTATATAGAGCTCATGAGGGCTATTGCATCCATCGATGTACTGCATCTTGAGATTGGTGAAGGAGGGGTCGAAGGTCAGCTTGACGGAGTTCGCCAGGCGTGGGCCCAAGTCCGGAAAGGGGGCCCGGTGAAATACCGACGCCACCTTCTCACATCCCCAGAGGCCGCCCATCGCGATGACGGCGCAGATGACCATGAGGCATTGCATCGTCTGTCGTCGAGGTGAGGTGATCCGGTGTCTTCCGGCGAGTGTTCTATTTCGCCGAATCGCGGGCAGCTCGCGCAGCATGACGGTCCCATCTCTGATGACGCGAAATTTTGAGCTGGATTGATGGGAGCAATTCACCGGAATTTCTGCAATGCGGTATCCACATTGTTGTGCCACATAGAGCAGTTCGAGGCCGAAACCATAGCCGTCGATCGAAGAGACGCCAAAGATGTCTGTTGCCACGCTTTGACGGACTAGTTTGAATCCGCAGCGAGCCCCGGACGGCAAAGTCCGGTAACCGGAATGCGAGTAATCGCGATGGTAGCGAGCCACATCCAGGATTGCAAGGGAGAGATTCTGTCGGGCTTGACAGATCTGCAGATGGGGAGCGAACGTACGATGAGGATCCGTCAACGGCAAAAACACCCGGATCGGTGGGGTGAGAGATGCGCAGGGTGCTCACTCAATTCAGCCTTCTTCTTAGTGTGGCACTCTCGGTTTCTTGTGCCTCTGCCATTCCGCCCGCACGGATGGGCGACTATGTATCCTCCGGACACCCACCCGGTAATGAAGCGTTCACAAGGATCGATCAGGGACAGCTTCAGGCGGCGCTTGTCATGGTGTCGGATACGGCAGCGCCGGGTGCATCTCCAAATCTTTCGGAAGAGGCGTTGTCTCGTCTTGGAGCAGGCTTGCAACGGGGCATTGGTCGCGCGATTCCTGTTGTCATCACGGAGATAATTTCAACTGATCGTATCAAGCCGCAGCCGCATGGTGATTGGACCCAGTTTGCTGAACTTGGGCATCAACGCGGTCTCGAGTATTTGGCTGTCGTGGTGGTCTCCAGCACTGAACAGGAGTACCCCATGACGTTCAATCTAGGGTTGACGACACACGCGCAGCCTGGATATCGTCGAGATAACTGGTCGCTGGTGGAATTTGCTCTGTTAGATTTGAAGCACAATCACATCGTCATGCAGGCTGAGGGACGGGGTTGGGCTACACTGGATCGTCCGAGTGCGCCAGGGATTGATCAATGGTATCCGGCTATCTATGTGCGTCCTCAGGATGAGCGGCGTATCTGGCCTCCGACATATGAGGGCGCGCCGAGTACGCTCCGAGTTGTGTCCTTTGAGCAAGCGGCCAACCGGCTGGTGCTAAAGCTGCAGAACTCTAGACGTGGGGTATAGGTCTGAGCCGACAGCGAGAAAAAAGAGAAAGCAGGTGGCCGAAGCCACGGAGATCCGCGCGCAACAAGTAACACGGCTGAAGTGGAGTGAATAAGTTGGGGTCCAATCGGTCCGCGTCGTGCGCGCCTCCCGGGTAGAGTCTTTCATGCCCAGGATAAGGGGCAACCGGGAACTATTAGTCTTTGAAGCCCTTTGAACGTATAGTGTAGAATATACCGTTCAGCCTACAGTTGTATCGTTAACCCTTTGGAGGAACGCTGATATGGTCACGCCGAGTAAGGGGGGGAATGTTCGGGGGCTTGTCGTGGGTATCGGTTTGGTTATGAGCGCCTTCGCGATTGCTGTCCTGCCGAGCGAACCCGCAGCCGTTGCCGCCGGCGTTCCCGTCGGGATGGCACAAGGATTTTCAGAGATTGTCAAGAAGGTCACGCCGGCTGTGGTGAATATCGCGGTGACCGGAGGTGGAGAGGGTAGAGGGCGAGGCCGGAAGCCACCGGTGCCGCCGGGTCCTTTTGGAGCCCCTCCTGGAGAAGAGGCGCCGGAAGGTGAACTTCCGACTCCGCCGCCGATGCCGCCTGGTGGGCATGGACGCCCTGATCAAAGCGCCGGATCCGGCGTTATTTTTGATCCGAACGGATTTATCGTGACCAACAATCATGTGGTCGAGGGCGCCACACAGATTACGGTGACGCTCAGTGATCGACGCGAATTTAGTGCGAAAGTGGTGGGAACCGATCCAAAGACGGATTTGGCAGTGGTCAAGATCGAAACGAAGGATCTTCCAGCTCTAAAATGGGCAGAGTACGACAAATTGGAGGTTGGCGATCTTGTCCTGGCGGTCGGCAGTCCGTTTGGACTGAGTTCTACCGTGACCCTGGGTATCATCAGCGCGTTGGGACGCGGCAATGTCGGGATTGCAGACTACGAAGATTTCATCCAGACCGATGCCGCGATCAATCCAGGCAATTCCGGCGGAGCATTGGTCAATCTGAACGGTGATCTCATCGGAATCAATACGGCCATCTTCTCACGGACCGGCGGGTCGGAGGGGATCGGATTTGCAATTCCCAGCAGCATTGCCTTGGACATTGTCGACAGCTTGCAGAAGACCGGCAAAGTCGTGCGCGGCTGGATGGGTGTTGCCATTCAGGAGATCACCCCAGCGTTAGCAAAGTCCTTCAAGTTGCCTGAGCAACGCAAGGGCGTGTTAATCAGCGATGTGAACGAAAGTGGTCCTTCTCAAGCAGCCGGGATCCGTCGCGGCGATGTGGTCATCGCGTTCAACGGGAAAGAAGTCCAAAACGTCAGTCAGTTGCGCAACCTGGTTGCGCGCACGATGGTCGGCAAAGACGCGCAGGTGAAGGTGTTGCGAGACGGCAAGGAACAGACCATCGCCGTGAAGGTGGCGGAGCGGCCGACGGATGAAATGTTGGCGAGGAAGGAGCCGGCGACTCCTAAGGAACCGGTTGAGACGGTAAAGCCGCCGGATAACGTGCTGGCTTCCCTTCGCGTGCAGGCGTTGGATGTGGCCACGATGAGTCAGTTGAATATTCCTGCCAAGATGACAGGTGTTGTCGTGACGTCGGTCGAGGGCGGAGGCCCGGCGGAAGCGGCAGGTCTGCAGCGCGGCGATGTGATTCAGGAAGTGAATCATGAAGTGGTGAAGACACTTGAGGACTATCAGAAGGCTTCGGTGAAGCTGAAGAAAGACGAGTTGGCTGTCCTCCTTCTAAGCCGACAGGGGAATAACCTGTTTGTCGCGATCAATCCCAAGTGACAGGCATGACGCAGGCCGCGACCGTTCGGATACCGGTCGGTCGCGGCTAGCCATCGGGTGACGGATCGTATGTCCAACGGCCTGAATTCAATTAACCAGTGGCTGCAGGACACGATCTTCAAGCCGCTGGAAGATAAGAAAATGCCGGTGATGGAGCATCTCGCGGAGCTCCAAGTCCGGCTGACGCGTGCGGTGATCATCACTGCGGTGGTGTTTGTCGCCACATTTTTTTATGCCGATATCCTGGTCAAGTGGCTTCGTATACCCCTTCAGAACATGTTTATGCCGCGCACCTTGACATGGGTGCCGACCGATCTGCCGACCGTTCCGTTCGTCTTCCTCGCCCCGGCGGAAGCATTATGGCAAAACGTTAAGGTCGCTGGACTCTTTGCTCTCGTCGCGGCCACTCCATATATTCTGGTGGAGGTCTGGCAATTCGTCGTGCCGGGTCTCCATGCGCAAGAACGGCGCTTTGTCGGTCCGTTTGTGGTGTTGACCGCGGTGGCATTTTACACAGGGGTGGGATTTGCCTTTTTCTTCGTGCTGCCGTTTGCGCTGAATTTCCTGATTTCTTATGGCGTTAATGCCGGCTTTGTTCCCCAGATCTCCATCGCACAATATGTGGGATTTGCTCTTTGGTTCTTGATGGTGTTCGGACTGATCTTCGAAGTCCCACTCGCGATCACCCTCATGGCGAAGTTTGGGTGGGTCGATGCGCCATTTCTGATCCGATACTGGAAGTGGGCCTTGTTGGGATCCTTTGTGATCGCCGCAGTCCTGACACCGACTCCTGACCCGTTCAATCAGACTCTCATGGCGGGCCCTATGTTCCTTCTGTACTGGATCGGTGTGTTCAGCGCCAAGTTTTTTGCCAAGAAAAAACCTATGGAAGGCGAGCAGGCCGGTGTTCCTGCGGTTGCCATGGCCACGGCAGGAGCCGGTTCAACGGCTGCCGGTGGGATGTCAAAGTCCTCGGAGAGCGACTATGTCGGTGTACCGACAGACAGACGGCGATGATGAGACGCGACAAATCAGATATGTGGTTTTAGAGAAGGAACATACATGGCTCGTGAATTGAACGTCATTCAACCTCCTAGCTCCAGCGGCAGCGATGCCTGTGTGTACATGTGGGCCTGCGCGATCTGCGACGAAAACGAATCCTGTCAGAAGGACAAGGAGGGACATAGTCGATGGTTGGTGGCGAAACGGATGGAGCGGATCGAATACAAAGTGCTCATCATGAGCAACAAGGGCGGGGTCGGAAAGAGTACCTGTACGACCAACCTCGCTGTCAGTCTCGCGCTGAAAGGGTGGCATGTCGGTATTTGCGACATGGACATCCATGGCCCGAACATTCCCAAAATGGTAGGCGCCGAAGGGCAGAAGCTCAAGATCAGCAGTTCAGGCGGGATCATCCCGTTTCAGGCGTATAACCTCAAGATTGCCTCGATGTCGTTCTTGTTGCAGAACTCTGACGATCCCATCATCTGGCGTGATGCATACAAGTATGAATTTATCAATCAACTCCTGGGGGGTGTCGAGTGGCAGGATCTCAATTTCTTGCTTGTCGACCTACCGCCAGGCACCGGCAACGAATCGGTGACCACGATCGATTTGCTTGGCAATGTCAGCGGTGCAGTCATCGTGACGACGCCACAGGAAGTGGCCCTATTGGATTCACGCAAATCGGTGACGTTTTGCAAAGACAGCGAAGTCCCGATCATTGGGATCGTCGAAAACATGAGCGGGCTGGAGTGTCCCCACTGTCACAACCATATCGAGGTGTTCCGGAAGGGTGGCGGAGAGGCATCCGCAATGGACATGGGTGTCCCCTTCCTCGGACGCATTCCGCTCGATCCCGATGTCGTCATTCAGTCCGACGCCGGTGAGCCGTTTGCGATGTTTAATTCCGATACGGCAACAGCTGAGTGCTATCACGAGATTGCGAATAAGGTCGAAGCATTCTGTAAAAAGCGCGGGTCTCTCGTGAACGTGGGGTCCCGGCAGGCGCACTGATGAAGGAGAAACGATGAAGGCCACAGAATCGGCAGAGGGGCTCACACAACTGCAGGAGGCGCAACGGATTGTGTTGGAGTCTACGCCGATACTAGGCATAGAGAAGATTTCGATCCTCGATGCGCTCGGCCGTGTTCTCGGGGAGGACATTATCGCGGAACGGGATAATCCGCCCTGGGACAACAGCGCGATGGATGGATTTGCCGTCCGGTGGGATGATATCAAGCAAGAACATGCGATACAGAAACCGGTGACGCTGACGGTGATCGAAGATGTGTCTGCAGGCAGGATGCCTTCGAAGTCTGTCGGTGCAGGGGAGGCGATTCGTATCATGACCGGGGCTCCCCTTCCGAAGGGGGCGGACACGGTCTTAAAGATCGAAGACACGGAGCACACACCGGACTCTGTCCGCGTTTTCAAACCGGAACAACAAGGCGCCAACATTCGGCCGCAAGGCGAAGATGTCAAGAAGGGCGAGTGTATCATCAGCAAGGGGACTCGGATTCGTCCGGGTGAAGCGGGGATGCTGGCGATCCTTGCCAAGTCGTTCATCTTTGCCTATCAACGGCCTCGAGTGGCGATCCTTTCGACCGGCGATGAGTTGGCGGATTTGGACGAGCGGTTCAGCGAAGATAAAATTATCAACTCCAATAGCTATGGAATTGCGGCAGCAGTACAGGAGGCGGGTGGGATACCACTGTTGCTGGGGATTGCGAGGGATACGCCCGCCGCGTTGAAAGAAAAGATTTCACATGGATTGGCGGCGGATATTCTGGTGCTGTCCGGCGGTGTGTCGATGGGCGATTACGATTTCACGAAGACGGTCTTCCACGAACTGGGCGCGGACATGAATTTCTGGAAGTTGGCGATCAGGCCTGGACAGCCGCTTGCCTTCGGCAAGATCCAGAATAAGCTGGCCTTCGGCCTGCCGGGAAATCCTGTGTCTTCCATGGTGACGTTTGAGCAACTGGTGCGCCCGGCCATGCTCAAAATGAGCGGTCACCGGAGCTATGGTCGTCCCGTCGTGCAGGCAATCTTTCTGGAGAAGTTTTCCAAACGGACGGATCGACGTCACTTTCTTCGCGGTGTCCTCACGCAAGAAGAGGGTGTCTTCAAGGTTTGCACGACCGGCGCTCAGGGATCCGGAATCTTGACCTCCATGGTGAAGGCCAATTGTTTGATCGATATCCCGGTCGAAGTCGAACGAGTGAACCAAGGCGATCTCGTATCGGTGCAACTCTTGAGCGGAGAAGCCTGGGCCAGTCATTCCGAACATATTCACACTAGCCCTCACCGGCTATCCTGTTGCTGATTCAGAAAGGATGTCGATAGCCATCGGTCATGAGTCAATGGCAAACATCATTCTTGATTGCCGTTGCCCTGTGACAAATGACCATTGACCACGCACCCGTATGGCCATACCAATTGTTGCATTTGTCGGTCGTTCGAACAGTGGGAAGACGACCCTGATCGAGCGCGTGATACCTGAGTTGGTTCGTGCAGGCTATAAGATCGCGACGGTGAAACATACCGGACACGGCTTTGATCTCGATACGGAAGGTAAAGATAGCTGGCGACACAAGCAAGCCGGCGCAAGCAGCGTGGTGGTGCTCTCCAAGGGGAGTATGGCGATGTTTGCCGATGTGTCTGATCAGATGCGTGTCGAAGACGTGCGGGATCGATTTCTCGATCACAGCTATGATCTGATTATTGCCGAAGGATGGAAACACGAAGGGTATCCGAAGATCGTGATCGTCCGTGAGCAGATCGGCGAAATTCCGGTTTCTACGGAAGGGTTGCTTGCTGTGGTGTCGGACAAGCCCGTTGGACTATCCGTGCCGCAGTTTGGACTGGACGATGTCGTCGGCGTGGCCGCTCTGATCATGAAGCAGTTTCCACGATCATCATCGCACACACGCCATAGGGTGGAAACCTAGTGCGATCGTTGGGCTGATTCTCATTGCCGGTGCATTCGCCTGTGGCGTTGTGGCCCTTCCTCCCACGAGTCAGTCGGCATTCGGTGCCGGTTGCCACGCCATCGCCCCTCTCGTATGAGAGAGGGAAGAAATCCTCGCACAGATATGGCTTCGCAACAACGACCAAGTCGGTGACATCCATGTCCACACCTGTTCTCCGTGTCCAACATCTGGGGAAACAGTTCGGCGAGTTCGTCGCTGTCAACGATATTTCATTCGACATCAGACCGGGAGAAATTCTCGGATTGCTGGGTCCGAATGGAGCGGGGAAAACCACCACGATTCAAATGCTGCTCGGTGTTGTGACGCCGAGCACCGGTTCGATTCACATGTTCGGGCTTGATCTGGCGGTTCACCGCGAGGAGATTCTACAACGAGTGAATTTTTCCTCGACCTATGTCTCGTTGCCTCAGGCGCTTACGGTGGAGGAGAACCTCTGGGTGATTGGACGGTTGTATGGTTTGTCCCAGATCCGAGAGCGGGTTGATGACATCGTCAAGCGGTTGGAGATGGAGGAGTTTCGTCATAAAGTGACACGCAAGCTGTCTTCAGGTCAAAGCACTCGCCTTGGTCTGGCTAAGGCGTTCTTGACCGAGCCGAAGATATTGTTTCTCGACGAGCCGACGGCGAGTCTGGATCCCGATATCGCGCAAAAGATCCGGAGCTTTCTCAAGGAAGAACGACGATCGTCCGGACTCAGCGTGCTCTATACATCGCATAATATGCACGAGATGGAAGAGATGTCGGATCGGATCATCTTTCTCCAGAAGGGAAGGATTGTGGCGGAGGGGACGGCGCAGGAGATTGTGGAGCGGTTTGGGCAGGCGGACTTGGAGGAAGTGTTTCTGAAATTGGCGCGAGAGAAGTAGGAGGGAGGCGTTGGGAAGGTTCCCGTGCTCCCGGAGCGCGCACGATCGGAATGTGCTCGCTCGACGGCCGCAGCGGGAACCATACCCAGCGCCTCCCTAAGAGAGGGAAGAGTAGAGAAAGATGAAGCTGCATCGGATTCATGCGTTGGTGATGAGGTATATGTATCTGTACCGGCGGAGTTTGCCGCGCATGATGGAAATTTTCTATTGGCCGTTTCTGGACCTCGTCATTTGGGGGTTCATTACTGTCTATCTCATGAAATTCCAGGGTCAGATTCCTGGAGTTGTGACATTTTTTCTCGGCGCGTTGATCTTGTGGGACATACTATTTCGGGCCCAACAGGGAGTGACGATTTCATTCTTAGAGGAAATTTGGGCGAGAAATCTCATGAATTTGTTTGCCAGTCCGCTGAAGCCGAACGAGTTCCTTGCCGCAACGATGGTGATGAGCGTCCTCAAGGTGACGGCTGTGTCCATCGTCATGGTCATCTGCGCGGGCGTGTTCTACTCCTACAATATCTTCATCATCGGACTGTGGCTGATTCCCTTTGTGCTGAATCTCGTACTGACAGGATGGATTATCGGGGTGCTGACCACTGCCCTCATTATGCGATTTGGTCAAGAGACGGAAGTCCTGGCTTGGAGTATGGTGTTCCTCTTCCAGCCCATCTCCTGTGTGTTTTATCCCATGGAGGTACTCCCAGATTGGCTGCAGGCCATCGCCTGGGTAAACCCGGCTGCTCATGTGTTTGAAGGGATGCGCGCTGTACTCAATGCCTCGGCTGAGCCGCTCGCTCAGCTTGGGTGGGCAACCGGTCTCAATCTGGTATTTCTCGGCATGGTCATTGCTGCCTTCCATTGGACGTTTGCGCTTTGCCGGGAACGGGGACTACTGGTGCGTATCGGGGAATAAGTCGGCAGGAGGATCGGTAGCCGGATTGCCATTGTCAAGAACGCTGTGATAGCCTACGAATACCTTTACGCAGGGGCCTGGCGGCGAGGTGGAGCAAAACATTCAGGTCTGCAGCATCGATGTTGTCTTGGCCGAGAATCTCGTCGGAAGTCTGACCTAAGTCGCCGCATCGTTCGCGTCTTCGGCCCGCTCCTTCCTCCGTCCCTCGTGTACAAGTCAATATCATCATACTCATAAGGAGGAACCCCAGATGGGTTCAAAGATTTATGTCGGTGGGTTGCCCTACTCGGCGACCGAGCAGGAGTTGAGCGATCTGTTTGGGCGACATGGCGCCGTCGCGTCCTCGCGGATCATTACGGATAAGTTTACGGGCCAGTCGCGCGGGTTCGGTTTCGTCGAGATGTCCTCAGATGCGGAAGCGCAAGCGGCCATTACTGCACTGAACGGTGCGGAAATGGGTGGCCGGACCTTAACCGTGAATGAAGCGCGTCCACAGGAGCCGCGCACTGGCGGTGGCGGATTCGGTGGGGGCGGTGGTCGTAGCGGTGGCGGCGGTAAGCGCGATCGCTGGTAATCCGTGTTCCAAAGTGGGAATGGGGCTGTTATCGTCAAGATAGCAGCCCCGTTTTTGCGTGTTGCGGCGGAACGAAAGACGATCGCCGAATTCCAAGATGTGCGGATGTCGGCTAGTCAACCCACCCATCACCGACTTTTGGAATTTCTGACGGGCTTCCTATCAGACTCTCGATTGAAGGCGGAGGCCTATGAAGAGTCTGTTGCACGAGCGCCAACAGAGATTGATGCTCAAATGGCTTGGGAAGAAATGGCAGGTCTCCCCGGCGTATGCCGTATCCGGCCAAATCATGGTCGATATTGCCGGACATGAGGATGATTCGCAGATCTTTTCGTATGCGGACCGCGCGGACGGCCAGTTCGTGGCCGTGCACGTGGGGAAATTGATTGGTGCTCGAGGCCAATTGAAAGCCCGGAGGGGGGAGGATGAGGTCTGTGAGCAGGAGGTCAATGGGACCTTCATATTGCGTGCAGATTTTGAGGGCCTCTGAACTGCCATCGGCATCGAGGACAGTAAAGCCTGCCTGCTGAAGTATTGTTTTGCACAGCTTCGTGAGGCTCGGCTCGTCATCGACCACCAGGATGGTCGATGACATGGATCCAGGCGCGATGTCCTGCTGTCCTGACATAGGAGGAATATCCTGTCGATAGCATAGTCCCAGACAACATCCATGGCGAGAGAATCCACGTTTCCGGCATCAAGGATTGAAAGAGGGCCAGGCAGTTTCTCCGTGGGTAATACCGTCAGGCCTCTGTCGTGGAATGCGGCAACGGTAGCACGAGATTCGAAGAATCACTCGCGAGTCGATCGCGCTTTGAGCGCATCCAGCCTCGTCTTCTCCAGACTCACATGCAGCGATTTTTCCTGGGTGACGATCACAGCCCCTGGCGCCTGACCTTTCGCCTTCCTGACCCACCTGCGTCTCGTATAGATGACATCGCCTTTGCCGCTTTTCTTCAAGTCGCTATAGAGCAGCGCCAGCACAGCAGCGTCTCGCACTGTTTCTTGAGGTGGATCGGTTCCTTTATCCAACCGCACCACGACGTGTGAACCGGGTGTGCCGAGGGCATGCAACCAGAGATCGTCGCTCTTGGCGAGACCGAATGTCAGCTCATCGTTTTCGCGCGCATTTCTTCCAACATAAATCGCCAAACCGTCTGCTGAGGTGAAGCGACGGAAAGGGCCATGACGTCGTTCCTGACGGTCCTTTCTGTTACGTGTCAGCGGGAGAGCTTGTGCGCGTCCGTTAGGTTCAGGCCGGTCGGGTGACTGCCAGGTTCCCTGTTCGATAGCAGTCATTTCTAAACGCAACGCCTCCAATTCTCTCTGCCCTTCATGAATGCGTGGCCGCAGCTCCCGTTCCGCAGTCAAATGCTTTCGATGCTTTCGAAAGTAGTCGTCCATATTGCCATGGGGAGCTTTAGTTGGGTCGAGTGGGATTGTCACATTGGGAAGCGCTTCGTCGAAATAATCTACCAGGGTGACAGTGGTTTGGCCTTTGCGGATGGCTCCGAGGTTGGCTTTGATGAGTTCCCCATAGCGGGCGTAGGCTTTGTACTTTTCCGCTTTTTCGAGATCGTCATGCCAGGCTTCGATTCGGCGGTGGAGCTTTTTGATCGATCTTCTCAGTATGCCGGCGCGGATGTTTCGCGCCGATACAACGGCTGAGACGGTTTCTGTTGTGCGGTAATGAGCGTCGATGGCAGCCGATAGAGGAAACGATGATTCTCGCGCGTTCTGGTTGAACCGGGGGTGGGCTGCTCCTCGGTGTTCGCGTTGCTGCTGAGTCGGAGGCACATACAGTTGTCCAACTCGATCCTTCGACCCGTGCAAGTCTCGTCGGATACGGCCGGCTTCATCGAGTACGAGGAGATTGGAAGTCTTTCCGGTCAGCTCTGCGACCAATCGGCACGGACCTTCCTTGGTGGTCAGCGCAAACTGAACGATCCTGTCTCCTTGAATCTGTTCGATCTGGTCGATTCGCGCCCCTTGCAGATGAGCGCGGAGAAATTGACAGAAGGGAGGAGGTGTCGGTGGGTTATGAAAGGTTGTCGTGGTGAAATGGAAACGGACAAATTTGTGGTGGCAGGAGATGAGGAGCCGGTGTGTCTGTCCCGGAGCGCGGATCTCCAACAGAATAGTATGGGCAGCCGGCTGAAAAATTTTTTGAATCCAGCCTCCGATCAGCGCGGGAGCAACTTCACCCATCACCTGTTCAATTTCTGTCGCAGTCAACGACACGATTTGCCTCCGGTCGACCGCTGTGCCTGGATCTCGCGACCACTCTACGATTCACTGCCAAAACACGCAAGCAGGCAGCCATCGAAACTCTCATGCTCCAAATAGTTGCTCCACATTCTGTTCTGTTTGCACGTCTTGCAGCACGTCCCTTCCTCCGGTACAGTCTGATGCCTTTCGTCATCACGGAGCGAGCGTTCGCCATGCCATTGATCGATGTGCCAATGTTGGCTCGTCTTCAGGAAGAGTTTCGCCTGTCGATGAAGCGACTTCTGGGCGATCTCTGTCTGGATTTGGAATGCCACTATGCAGAGATTGCGAAATCGTTGGCATTGCCTGTGGCCTATTTCCGGTTCCTCGGGCAAACCCTCGAACGGGATGCGTATGGGCACTGGAAGATCGTCGGCTGGATCGAAGCGTTGAACGATCTCGTGTACTTCATCGATCTGCTGAAACAAATTCGAGAGGATCGGAATCCTCGTGAGTTTGCGGCGCAGCTGTTAGCCGAGTGCGAAGAGAAGTTCTTCGAAAATAGTTATGTGGACGATTTGTTTCCACGCGGGGTTTCTCAATCATCGGGGCTCGATCGGCGGCTGGACAAACTCTGCACACGGCTTACGCAGGAACTAACACAGGAATCGCTCAGTCTCGTGCCGGGACTTCCGATGCTGTGGTGCGTCTCCCGCAAGATTCCGTCCTGGACCGTAGGCGTGCAGCTCGGTCACAACGTCGAACGGGCAGAGATGTTCGGAACGGTAGCCGTTGGGATGGAAGGTGATAGCTACGAAGCGTCTCCCTTTGTGAAGAGAGCCCTCACACAGTGCTCCGGCCAGGCAACCATCCTCGTTCATCCACACGAGCTGTCCCTGAAAATCGGACGAACGATGACGTCCTTATGCATAAGGAGAGGCAATCGATTGGAATGGAGCTGGACGCACCGTCCGTCGGTCGTGGCGAGAGAGACCCGATCGAAGGCCATGACAGTCGGGCCGACGCTCGTCTATGGAAAGGATCGCCAACCTTGTACAGTGGCTGCAACGTCAGCCGTGCACGTGAAACGAATCAAACAGGCATGGGCAATCATACAAGAGGCTTGGCCAGAAGGATATGAGGCCCTTGCGCTCCTCACCGCTCGGATCATCCCGCTCAAGGCCAAAGGCGTCGTCAGCTTCAGTTATCGCCACCGCCCAGGGTTATCCTTTATCAACTGCTTCGACCGAGACAACCTCGATCTGATCGACGATGTCATCCACGAGAACAGCCATCATCATCTCAATCTCTTGCTGCGCAAACAAATCCTGTACCATGGGGATCGCAACCAGCAGATCTTCTATTCTCCCTGGCGCCGGAGCCTGCGTCCGCTTAGAGGCATTCTCCATGCGGCCTTCACGTTTACGATCGGAGCGATGCTGTTCGAACGACTTTCGACGTGGGCATTGGGGCGAGGTGGTTCAGTTCGATGGAAAAAGGCGGGTCTGACTGCGCGCGATCTGCAGCGCGCCCGGTTTCGCTGTCTTGAAGAAGTGGAATCAGTCCGTTACTCGATCCAGGACTTGGAGTACGCCGACTGGCATCTCAAATGGCTCACCGGATCAGGCCAGCGGCTGGTCAAGCAGTTGGAGGAATCGATCGAGCAGGTCGAGCGCAACATCGCGCCCCACAGAAAAGCCGTCCTAGCCTCTAAATTCGGCCCGGCCCTCCGTCGCCATATCAAGGAACTCCACCAAGCCCGCCAAACTTATGGACCGGTGCGACTGGGGAAAGTGTAAATGCTGGGCGGGAGTTATCGTCCTGTTGGGCCGGTGTGTTGCTTGACCCATTCCACAAATGAGTCGCGTGTAAGGTTGCCAGCGGCAAGATCCAGCATGACTTGTTCTTGCTCGTCGACAGGTGCATGCAGTTCATGGCCGTTGATCATAAGGAAGGTTTCCATTGCTGCATGCCCCATTCGCTTGTTTCCGTCAATGAAAGGATGGTTGAGGACCAACGAAAAGCAGAGAGCTGCGGCCTTGCTCGTGACATCAGGATAGAGGTCTTGTCCACCGAAGCTCTGGTGCGGTTGGGCGAGAGCAGACTCCAGAATACCCAGGTCTCGAATTCCGCCAGCACCACCCCACCGTTCCAAGACGGAATGGTGAAGCTGCAAGACTTCAGCAAAGGTGAGATATCGAGTCACGATAGGCGGCGATAGAGCTCGGCGTTCTTCTCCATCACGCGCTTGGCGGCGGCGTGGAATGCGTCATCAGGCTGGCCAATGAAGTCGTTGATACCGAGGTGGACCATCTGCTCGACGGTCAACCCCTCGCGCTTGCCGAGTGCTTCCAGCCTCCGCATTTCTTCATCTGAGAGGGATATCGTCAGCGTTGCCATGATCGGCTCCTTCGATTGAGATGCTGCATCTCTTAATGGGGTCAGTATAGGGGAAAGGGCTCTTGAGGGCAAACCATTGAAACAACCGGTAGTGTGTCAGTTTGACTTAAAGGAGATGCCGATCAATCCAGTGCTTAGCTTCTTTTATGGCAGCATCTTCAGCTTCCTTGAGTGAGTGGAATATCCCATTCGCAGAACCCCTAGGATTCTTCATGCCCGATGTCTCTTCGTGTTCGATAATATATTCGCATATCCACTGCTCATTGTGTTTCCTCGGATAAAGAGCGATTTTATGTGCGTGATAGCTAATCATCCTGTATTGCGGCATCTTTTGTCCCCTTAATCAAATCCCAGCAGGCCCACAATTTCCTCAAGGGTCCAGACATGATTTACTATACCCGCTTCCATCGCGGGCGTGACTCGTAGCGTTTGGTGAATCCTGGCGAAGTTGTAATGCATGAAATGCAGGGCTACGGCATGCGCCTGGTTCTCAATCTTCTTGCTGAAGGCATTGGTCAATCTGGTCATCCGTCGCATGCTCATCAGCATTGTGAGATTCTGTCACCCCACATAGCTCGTTGAGACCTGCGCCATATCAGGATTGCCATTTACTTTGAGTTTCTTTGTCCCACAGCACTCAGCGATCATTCATTGGCGGGAGCAGCTGGGATACTCTCAACTGTGTGCATCCAACGAGGGTTGTCCGATTTTTCATACATTTCTTAAAGGGAGTGGCCGAGGCTGCCCTTTACTGCGCGCATCGAACGAGCACTGTTTCACCGTGCGCGTTCTGCGAGCAAGAAGGGGCACCTGGCCGCTCCCTATCATTCCTTCCGAGGCTGCGCGTTGTAAGAGCACAGAGAGCACCCCAGTCGCTCTCTGCACTTACGGCTCAACAACAACATCGACAAATGCAGGCACACTGTCCGCTCCCTTCTTGTCCGTTACCCGCAGCTTGAATCGATAGGTGCGTTTTTCCGACACGATCGGCGCGAGAAACGAGGCTTCGGCGTTATCCACGTCCAGCATCGCAATCTTGTTGCCTCGCACCTGACTCCACGAATAGTACAACGCTTCGCCTTCCGCATCGCGGCTTTTCAATCCGCTGAGCCTCACCTTCGATCCGGCTTTCACGGTCATGTTTGCTCCGGCATCGGCGATTGGTGGCTCATTGGGTTCGTCGTTCACGGTCACCGAAACATCGAGGGAGGCTCGCTTGCCGCGGTTCGTGACTGTGACCACGGTTTTGCCGTTACCGACGATCTGTAACAGACCATGAGACAACGTCCGAATGACTTTGGAATCTGACGATTGATAGGCCGTGCCTGAAGCAGGGGAACTGATGCGGCGGGTGACGCCATCGGCAAATTCGCCGACAACAGGCAGCTCGAAAATCTTGCCCATGGAATCGACATGGCCGAATGCAGAGGACTGTCCGGCTCGCCCGAGTTGTAACGGTTTGTCGGTTTCGAAGTCGATGACAGTGAGGGCGGCGGTGGGTTCTACGTTGACGAGAATTTCATCGAAGACGGATCTCGTCCCCAATCGTCCTCGTGAGATCTCGGCAACCGCCAGCACGCGCATAGGTCCGATGCTGTCTTTTGGGACCCGTAACGGGCCGCCAAAAGCTGGATGATGATCGGACAATCCGATCAACGCTACCGGGGCAACGATCGATCCCGTGGCGGTGGTGTCTTCCTGTTCCACGAGGGTGTCATCCTGTTCTCCGTACCAATAATAACGGACAGAAATGATCCCGGAATCTTTGCCGAGGTCCACACGGGCGGTGACGGTTGCGCCTGATGTCAGCGTTGCCCCTTCTGTCGGTTCGATGATCTTAAAGGCTTGGGCTGAATAGGCTGTGAGGACGAGACTAGTCGTCAATAAAAATAGACCGAGGTTCCGATACTTCGTTGAATGTTTTACGTTGAACGTTTCACGTTTCACGATTACCGCTTCAGATGGAATGGCACGTCGGTCAGGATGACTCGCTCTTTGAACAGCAGCGCGGTCTTGAGGAGTAACGCGCGTTGGTTGTGCAGGATACCCTGCCACCAATGGGCGGGCAGAATCTCAGGGATCACGACGGTCACCCAAATGTCAGGTTCCTTTTCTAGAATCTTTTCAATGTACTCGAGCAAGGATCCCAGGACTGAACGGTATGGAGAGGGGATGACGAACAAATTGACGCCACAACCCCACTGAGCCCACTGGATTTGGATACGCGCAGTAGTCTCCGTATCCATGTCCACCATCACCGCTCGAATCTCGCCGGGACGGCTGCGTGCGTAATCGACCGCTCGAATGACCGCTTGATTGACGCCGTTGATGGGAATCACGACGATACTGCGCCGAGGAAGTGGAGGCCGGTGATCACGTGTGAGGGCCACCTGTTCTGCGACGGCCTTGTAGTGAGAGCGGATCGAACGGAACATGAAGACCAATAGGACAATGAGGAGGAAGACGATCCATGCGCCATGTGTAAACTTGGTGCTGGAAACGATGATGACACCGCCGCCGGTCGTGGCGGCGCCTACACCGTTCACAATGAGTTTCGTTTGCCAATGAGGTCCCTTCTTGGTCAGCCATCGGCGAACCATGCCGGCTTGGGACAACGTGAAGGAGATGAACACGCCGACGGCGTACAGGGGGATCAAGGCATGTGTGTCGCCATGAAAGAGGACCAGGAGGAAACAGGCGATGATTCCTAAAATAATGATCCCGTTCGAGAAGACCAAGCGGTCGCCGAACGTCGCCATCTGTCGGGGCATATAGCCGTCGCGCGCCAGAATCGAGGCGAGTTGGGGAAAGGCTGCAAACGCGCTGTTGGCGGCAAGGACTAACAACAACATTGTTCCAAATTGGAGCCCGTAGTATAGAGGCCCAGTTCCAAAGGAAAGACGTGCTAATTGAGAAACGACTGTCTCATCCGTTTTGGGTTGAATTCCAAAGTGGTAGGCCAGGAAGGTGATCCCCATGAACAACACGGCAAGAATCAGTGACATATGAAGCATGGTGGCCGCGGCATTCTGGGATTCCGGCCGGCGAAAGGCTTTGACGCCGTTCGAGATCACTTCCATCCCGGTCACGGCGGTACAGCCGGCGGCAACTGATCGAAGGATCAAAAATAGAGTCAGATCCTCGATCGCCATCTGGTGGTCCGGGGACAATGAGACTGCTTGTCCGAAGAAGGTCTGGATCATTCCGATCCCTACCATCAAGAGGAGGACACCGATGCCAAAGTAGGTGGGGAAGGCAAAGAATTTTCCCGACTCCCGCACGCCGCGCAAATTCATGATGACAATGAAGATGATGGCAATCAGCCCGAGGGCTTCGCGATGCGCAAACAAGCTCGGTACAGCCGAGGTAAGGGCGGCGATACCTGCCGCCGTGCTGACGGCTACCGTGAGAACGTAGTCGATCATCAATGCCGCCGCGCCGATCAACGCCGGCTTTTCCCCTAGATTGTGGCGGGCCACGACGTAGGCGCCGCCACCCTCAGGGTATTCGTAGATGATTTGGCGATAGGAAATCGTCAGGACGACAATGAGAAATAGAATGGCAAAACTGACGGGAATTGACCAGGCCATGGCGGCGGTCCCCGCAAGAACCAGTACCAGTAAAATCTCCTCTGTCGCATAGGCCACGGAAGAAATAGCATTTGAGGAAAAGATCGCGAGGGCAACGGTTTTGGAGAGTCGTTCGGTTGCTGCCTGAGTGGTTTTGAGTGGATCGCCGACCAGCCAACGCTTCAGAAGCATAACGGGCATTATCTCACATAAATGCTGACGTGCCCATCGAAGAAGACGCTTTCAATCGTCGGAGGCCAGAACCCGCACTCGAAGTGGGATACGCAGCAGAGGGCAAGAGATGTATACCGTCACCGTAGCCACATGGAAGAGCTGATCTGAATGTAGATTCAAAAATGTTGAGAGCGGGTGTCGAGGATGACTATCTCGTTGCGTCGTGGGAAATGGGTGTGATCGCGCGAGCGTTCCTTTTCTGAAAGCAATCCTTCACGATACGAATGACCCTGTCCGCGCCACCGCGGCAGGAGCGCGGCTTTCTCTAGGAAGGCGGCGCTGAACGGGTTTTCCCGGCCCACTTGTTTCAGATTGACAGGATACGGTAGGATTTTATATACATACTCGGTCCCAGACCAGCTCGCCAGACATGTCGTTGATCGGGCACACCAGAGAGGAAGCCGTTCCCACTTTTCTCTCGTCAGACCGGTGGATAAAAAAATAGGGAGCAGCGAGTTAAGAATCACGGTCTATCGTCAATCATAAGGAGGCAGTCCCATGAAGAGTGCTTTACCAATAATATTCGGTGTGGTAGCCGTCGCGTTTGTCGCGTCGCCTCTCACCTCGTTCGCAGGCGGAACGATTTCCGGCAAGGTGACCTATGCCGGAAAGTCCGAGCAAAAGGAATTTTTGTTCTCGAAGTTCCCCAACCCCAAGTTTTGTCCTCAGAATCCCAACAAGTCCTTGATGGATGGGGATAAGCGGTTCTTGAAGACCATCGAAGTCGGTAAGGATGGTGGTCTGAAGAACGCGGTGGTCGCAGTAATTGATGTCGAAGATCAGGCATTCGTCGACGGGTATAGTGGTACGGAAGTAACGGCGGCGTTCTGCGAGTTTCTGCCGTTCGCTGGAGTTGTGGTAAATAATAAGTCCTTCAAGGTTGAGAACCACGATGCCGATCCGGACGATCCCAAGTCGGTCCAAGGTGTGCTCCACAATCCGCATAGCTTTGTGGTAAAGGGCACCAGCTCGGCCACCGGATTCAACATTGGTCTGGCTAAGAAAGGTGACAAGCTCGATAAGCCGGTGGTGTTCCGTGGTGGCGCCGAGAAGGATGGTTACTATCGGTTACAGTGCGACCAGCATGAGTTCATGCAGGGCTTCTATCTCCCGGTCTCGAACCCGCATTTTGCAGTGGTGAAGGACGATGGCTCCTTCGAGATCAAGGATGTACCGGCCGGTAAACACAAAGTGGTGGCGTGGCATCCATTCGCAGCCAAGGGTAAGAAAGTGGAGTTTGAAGTGGATGTAGCCGACGGAGGAACTGCAAATCTCAAGGCTGAGATCAAGTAACCTCGTATATGAATGAGCGGGATATCCCCGCAATCAAGGGGCTCAGTGGGGCAACTCGCTGAGCCCTTTGTCATACATGTCATCCCAGCCGTGGTTGTGTTCACCTGCGCCACCGGTTGACTCATTCTTCTCTTCTGGTTGCTCGGCAACCTTCACCTCGGTTTGTGCGGCCTTAGAAGGCTATGAAGGGAGCCACCAGACCATCCTTCTTGCTCGCAGAACACGCACGATAGGAATGTGCTCGCCTGGGACAAGAGCGCGTCTCGGCGCGCTCGGGGTTGGGTGGGTGAGAATGTCGCGTGCAGTGAAGGGCAGTCCGGCGACTCGTACCCCCCTTTCTTAGTTGGATGATGAGTTGGGAAAGACCGATCTAATATCTTCTGGTGTGAGCCCGTCATCTTTGACAGGCGGGCCAGCATACGCGGGCCAATTTCGTCGCGGTCGTGAAACGCGAAGACGACGTCAGGCTAACCAGTGCATTGCAGGATTTTATGAGAACCAGTGATACGTTTGATCTGCCATCCGACGCGGAGAAGCGCGGAGAGAACACGGGAGGCTTGCGTCGAGGGCCAACGGCTCATGCCGCAATGAACGAGACATTCAATAGTTCCTCAGGCACTGCCTCGTCGTGTTCGAGGCGATCGGCCATTGCCCGAAGGGCCAGGGCTTGAACAGCCGCAAGCGCTGCAGCCTTCGTCTTCCCATAGGCCATCACACCAGGCAACGTCGGCACCTCGCCGATCCAGCGGCCATCTTCCTCTTGTTCCAACTCAATCTTGAGTTGCGTGACCTTAGCCATGGGTACCCCCTGAACCGTTCAATCAGCCTTAGGCTAAGCCTCACCAGATGAAAAATCAAGATTGGCATCAGAAGATCACCGCACGCTGTGAAATGGGGCTGGTTAGAAGTTCATCACATCGAACAATCGGAGAAACCTCAGGCCTCTGTGTTTCCCCGACGGTAGGTCGCTAACTGCCGCTCCGATTGTGAGCATCAAGACCGCCTCACAGTGCGGCGGCTTGGCGTTCACGGGCAGGATGGTTCAAGCGTGTGTGAAGCCGAAGTGAGTCGATAGAGGCGGAAACGAGGTCAATACTGTAGTGTCCAGAGTTGCCAAACGGGAGCACGTCGTCATGTATTGGGGCGACGAAATGGGGTTGCGCAGTGACCACGTGACCGGGGCGAGCTATGCACCAGTAGGACGAACCCCGGTCGTGCGGGCCACCGGCCAGCGCTTCGGGTGCAACATGATCTCGGCCATCACCAACAAGGGAGCGCTTGCCTTGATGGTGTTTCAGGGCAAATTCACGGCACCTGTTTTTGTGACGTTCATGCAGCGGCTGCTCAAACAGGTCGGCGGCGCGATCTATCTAATCGTGGACGGGCATCCGGTGCACAGATCCGGGGCAGCCACGCGCTTTACAGCCATACACTCGTCGCGGTTGCGGCTATTCGGATGCCGGGCTACTGCCCGAAACTGAATCCCGATGAGTTGCTGAACCAGGACGTCAAGACGAACGGGCTCGGCAAGAGCCGGCCGACCAACCGAACCGAACTCATGGCCACCGTGCGCAGCCATTTGTATCGGCATCAGAAGCAACCGCAAGTGATCACCAACCTGTTTCGTGTATGCCGCGTGATGAACTACGCACTATTTGATGGTCGGCTCAGTAATTCTCGTTTGATTCCAGTTCTACGATCACGGGGGCAGCCCGTAATCAAAGGGCAGCGGAGCGATCCGCTGCCCTTTGTGTTTTATGCGGTCGCCGGAGTGTTTCCCCACCTTGCCTTTCAGTTTCCAATCTATGTAGGATGCTGAGTTTCAAGGCGATTTGCTTGAGAGGAGTGGTGTGCCACGAGAACTCTCGCTCGCAGAAATCTTCCAGCTCGGATACTACTGGGAGACCAAGATTCTGCTTACGGCAGTCAGATTGGACGTGTTTTCCACCCTGAATGGAAAACAGAAAACCCTCCACGACGTGGCCGACCGACTCGGAGTCCATGGACAGACGTTGGGTCTGCTCTTGAATGCCCTCGTCGCGATGCGACTGTTGGAGAAGGAGGGGGACTCCTATTGGAATTCGACGGCTGCGGCGACTCATCTGGTCCGCAACTCTGCCCAATATATCGGACATCTCCTTCTGCTTCACGATGCAGAATGGGACAACTGGGGCAAGCTGGAACAGACAATACGCACGGGACAGCGATCGGTCGACCGGCATGTCTTTGAGACCGACCCTGATTTAGGCAGCAATGTGCTCGCGGTGCTCCACCGGATCGGGCAGCAGAGCGGTCCGGACCTTGCCAAGCGGCTGCAACTGAACGGGCCGGTGCGATTCCTGGATTTGGGAGGTGGAGCAGGGACAAACGCGATCGCGTTCTGTCAGACGTATCCGGAACTGAGGGCCACAGTATTCGATTTGCCGGCGACCCTCCGACTGACGGAACGAACGGTGAAAGACGCTGGGTTGGATTCGAGGATTGCGTTGCTTCCCGGCGATTTCAACAAAGATGAACTGGGCGGACCCTACGATGTCGCCCTGATGTCCGACATCCTGCACTATCAAGACTTTTCGACGAACGCGGCACTGGTGATGAGGGTCTGGTCCCATTTGGCGCCAAGCGGTCGGTTGGTCATCAAAGATCGATTCTTAAATGAAGCAGGAACCGGTCCGGCGTGGACCACCGCGTTTGCGGTCCACATTCTTGTGAACACAGAACGAGGCGATTGCTACAAGACGGCAGATGCGATCCGATGGATGAGGGAGGCCGGCTTTTCCACCGTTACGGAACTGGAGCCGTCAGCGGTCGTGCAGGGAGTGAAGGCATGATGATTGTGCGAGACTTCGCGAAAAAAGCGGGACGGGAGAGAGTTCGAGGTTCAAGGTTCGAAGTTTCCGGAACTTGGAACTCAGAACTTCGAACTTCGTGTCGCATCTGTCGCGCACGGCTTGCTTGTCTTGCCCATGTTCACGACCGACAAGAGGCGTCATGCTTGAATGGCTGAGAGAGCCGGGGTTTTTCGGTACCCATGCCACCGTAGGGGCGGACATGAGCCAGCTCATGGCGACCTTTTTTACGGGACTTTTCGTGATCGGCTGGATTCAGGCGAAAAGACATCGAGCGGACGCGCATCATTGGATGATGTTCGGCGGGATGATTGCCATGCTGGCGTTCTTCACCAGTTACTATTTATTCCGTCAATTGGGTGTCCTGGCTTTTGAGGGGAAGGAAGGTTTTGGCGGGTCGCAAGCCCTCTATGACTATGTCTTCATTCCAATACTGACCGTACACATCATTCTGGTGATTCTGGGATTGGTTTTGGCGATCTACATGATCGTGTTGGGTTTTCGCGCACAGCAGGTCGTTGATGGTGTCCGATCACTCAAGGAGACGCTGTTGCTGACGACGTGGAGGAAGGTCGGAGTGATCTTTGGCACGTTGACGGCGTTGGTCGTGCTGTTGTTTCTTTCGCGCATCGCCACGGCCGATTTCTCGATGCGGAAATTTGAAGTGTATCTTGGTCTGCTGGCTGTAATCGCCATTGTGTTCTCAGTTGAGATGACGATCCAACGGATCTGGCCGAACGGCGCGAGACGCCATCGGGCACTCGGCCGGTTTACGATGATCGTATACTGCGTCCTCTTTGTGACCGGAACCACCACCTACACGATGCTCTATCTCTTGTATCCAGGCAAGATCGGATAAATGAGGCGTATCGTCATGAGTGATGGGCACGCGATGAAGAGCTGGCGAATATTCAAGCCCCCCGAGACGTTTCACGTTTCACGTTTCACAGCTCACGGTGTTTCACCATGTTGACCTGTGGCTGCGGTCGCTGGATGCACACTGAAGGGATTGAAGAACGTGCTTATGGTGATGGAATGCCTCAGTGGTTCATCCGGACAGAGTGTCGCGGTTGTGGGCTGAAAGTAGGGGTCGATGTCCCTGCCGGGCAACCCGATGGGCTCGTCGATCGGATAATGTGGACCGATGATGCCGTCCATCGGTTGGACAGGATGCCTCCGTACCTTGCCCTGCTCGTACGCAATGAAATCGAGCAGGATATACGGGTGAGAGGGGAACGGGTCGTCACCTATGACATCATGCTTCGTCCAAGGACCGGCGAACTCATTGAGTGGGACGCAGAAGCGGAACGTCGATTGGACAGGGTGCCGGCACCGGTACGTGCCATGGCACGCATTGAATTGGAACGGACCGCGGCCGATCGCGGCGCGACGCGGATTACTGTGGCGCTGATGGAAGAAGTGAAGGCGCGCTATTTCGGGATGGCCTCTTCGAAGAAGTGAACGGTGAGAGGTGAGGTGAACATGCTAAAGAGGAGCGCAATGATCCCCTAACCCCTAACCCCTAACAGGTTAGACATGTTGCATCGAATGGCGTTACGCGTATTACCCAGCCTGAGTCTGGCGGTCACAGAGAACTCTGTGCGCAAGAAAAAGCGGATCGTCATGTTTGTGCCCGGGTTGGTGGCGTTCGCGGTCTATCGGGTGGCCAAACTGATGTTGCCGCTTTCTGAACCAATGGTGTTGTTGGCGATCAGTGGTTGTATCTCCCTGGTTACGGCACTCTTGGCATATCGCGTCGGTCGTGCTAGTGCGTGGGGGAAGATTCTACATGAGGACGGGAGTCGGCTACTCTTCTGGCTTGGCGGGTGGATTGGGTTTGCGTATGGGATCCAGTTGTCCCTGTTGGTCTTGGCGTTGCTCTGGCTCGTCGGGTACGACTATCTCAAACATCCGGATGGTCCCGCCATGATGGCCATCATCATTGCTTGTACGTCTGTCGCGCGCGATGCCTTTGAGATCGGGCATGTGCGGAAAGTTGCTCTTATGGGCCGTCCATTTCCGACATTTCCCAATGGGGCGGCTCTCCGCACGATGGTGAGCCGTCAGGCGATGGAATTCGGTCCTTGGGTCGTAGTGGGGCTTGCTGTCGGCGCATTGGGGGGATCGCTTGGGTACTTCATCGAAGCGAATCAGGGTGCGGCTCTGGTCCAACTCTCTGCCGTGGCAGTGCTCGGTGGTAGCGTTGCGCTCTGTGCCTACTTTGGCGGCCTTCGTCCACAGGCGTCATGGAGCCAAAAGCTGCTACAGACGAAGGTGGGCGAGTTACTGAAGTATTGGTGGTGGCCTGGACTTTCATTTTCCGCAACGTACTATCTCGTGGCGGCGGGATGTGTGATTTTCCTCTTGAGACAGCCAGGAATTCCGACTTCCTATGCCATGGCAGGCGGCGGATTTGTGACAGGCATGATGGCGCTGTATTGCTACTATCTCGGGTTTCGTCGGCAAGTAGAAGAACAGCAGGGACACACGATGTCGAATGCTTTGCTCCGATGTCCCTTCGTCATGGGAATCATTGGTAAGTCGGCGGGAGCCGGTGCTTCTATGACGGCTGGTTCTGGCTCAAAGGTCTAACAGGATGCTGAAAAACTTCGCCGGCGTTGTTTTCACTTCGTTCAGGCCCTCAACGGGGACCCGGCCGCCTCACCACTCGGCGGCGCGCACAAACGTGGTGCTCCTTATTCGTCGCACCGTGCGCCCCAGAGGGTACGCCTCGGGTCTCACTTGCTGCGGCCTTGCTGGACGAACTTTTTGAGCATCCCGCTAAGGTAGTTATGAAGAAAGACTGGTACAGAGTCATCGGATTATCGGTCCTCCTGTTAGTTGTACTTGCGGTCCTGGGAATTGATTGGGGTCTTCAGAGCCAATCTTTTGCTGAGGATGCCACCGATCTCTATTTCAAGACACTGGGCACTCCCCAAGGGCCGCCGGCCCCTTCTCCCCAGGAAACCGTCTATCCGCGCATCGGATCCTACGACAGTCGATTGCTCGTGTGGTTCATCACGCAACTACACACATATTTCGGAGGGTTTGTTCTTGCGTTGCCGATCTTTTGTGTATTGTTGGAATTTATCGCGCTCAGTAGTAGAAAGCCCGGTCTCGCACTTCGTTATGACGGCCTCGCGAGAGATTTGGCAAAGGTTGCGCTGCTTGCTCTTTCCGTCACCGCTGTGCTTGGCAGCATCATGCTCGGGATCTTTCTCTATTTTTATCCCAGCTTCATGAAGTATATGGGTGGGACGTTCAAGGCCTTTATGCCGGTCTATGCGGTCGTGTTTGTCGGAGAATCGCTGCTGCTCATCGTCTATTACTACACTTGGAACCGGATGGCTGAACCGGCTTTAAAGTGGGGGCACGCATCGATAGGTCTCTTAGCCAACGTGTTCGGAACGGCTCTCCTGTTCCTCGCGAATGGCTGGTCTGCCTTCATGATGGCGCCGGCCGGTGTCGATGCGCAGGGGCGGTTTTTGGGAAACGGATGGCATTTGCTCCATTCGGCTCTGTGGAATCCCCTAAATGTCCATCGTTTTCTGGCAGACATCATGTCCGGTGGCGCGGTGGTGTTGGCCTATGCCTGCTATCGATTTTTCACCGGCAAAACTGAACAATCGCGCGCCTATTTCGATTGGGTGGGGCATGTGTTTCTGTTTGTCACGGTCTGTGCGCTATTACCGATGCCCTTTGCCGGCTACTGGTTGATGCGATCGGTCTACGGATTCAGCCAGAGTATGGGTGTGACGATGATGGGGGGATTGCTAACCTGGCTTTTTGTCGTGCAGGCTCTCCTGATCGGCGTCCTCTTTCTCGGCATTAACTTCTACCTGTGGCAGAGCATGGCCCGCCTTCAAGGAGGGGAACGCTATCAGCCCTACTACCAAGGCCTGCTCACGGTGTTCATGTTGGCTTTGTTTATTTGGCTGACGCCGCATACCGTCTTCATGTCAGCCGGTGAAGTGAAGGCTATGGGCGGGGCGTCACATCCCGTGGTCGGCAACTACGGAGTGATGTCGGCGAAGAACGGCGCGGTCAACGTTATGATTCTCGTGACCGCCTTAAGCTTCATGTATTACCGTCGGGCCAATCGAACAATGGTCGTACCCTGGGTCACGAAAGGAAATATCCTCATCGGCGCGTTGTTTCTTTTGGGCGGGCTCAATATTATTTGGCTCTCAGTGTACGGATATTATTTGCCGGCAAAGCTCCGCATCGGACTGTCGGCACCGCAGGCTGCGACGACGTTGACGGTCCTTGTAGTTGGTGTGGCGATCAATCGTATGATGCTCAAGGGGGCTCTCCTCCGCGGACCGATCCAGTGGGGGAAGATTTCCCTGAGAGGAATGGTGGGCCTATTCGGATTGGCTGCCGCCTTCTCGTGGGTCATGGGTCTCATGGGCTATATCCGTTCCTCCGGACGGTTGGCGTGGCATGTAAGTGAGTTGATGGCTGATGTCTCTCCCTGGTCGTTCACGCCGGACTTCGCGTTCGCTGCGAAGATGGTGACGCTCAACATGATGGTGTTCTGGGGCGCGGTGTTCACTCTATTCTGGATGTCTCAGCGTGACCAGTCGCCTGTGATTGGAGAAGAGCCGGTCGAGGAAAAGGCGAGGGTATTGGCGCCGCCACCGTCGTCGTCACAAGAAGCATAAAATTGAAAGAGGTGGTTTAATGAGGCGTGGAGTGATGGTTCGACGATGTCTCGTGGTTGGGCTGATGGTATGTGGCAGCATCGTAATGCAGGATGCCGTCACGGCCCAAAACCAATCCTTGATTCTGGAGGATTTTCAGGCGAAAGACGCAGACGGATTTCCATTGAATTGGGAGCATGAAAATCAACGAAGCCAGTCGAAAGGCCGGGATGCCTATAAGGTTCAGACGGAGAACGGGGCAAACTTTTTGGCAGCGAAAGATGCGGGACAAAGAATCAAGAAAAAGAAGATTGATTGGGACCCGAAGGCTTTTCCAGTCCTTACCTGGCGCTGGCGCCTACAGAAAGCCACGATGGACACTGAACCGATCGCAGCGATCTATGCCTCCCTGGATACCGACCTCATGTTTATTCCCGTATTTACGAAGTATGTTTGGAGTACCACCAAACCTGAGGGCACTTTGACCGAAGGCGGCATCTTCAGCGGTTCGGAGATTGTGGTCCAAAGCGGCACGAAAGCTGTCGGTGAGTGGTTTGAGGAACGCGTGAATGTCTATGAGGATTTCAAGCGCATTCACAAACATGAGCCGGCTCCCAAGGCCTGGGGCATCTCGATCATTGCCGCGCCCGGCGTAGAAATTGATTTTGGCTCGATGGTGGCAAGCGCAGGACGCTGAGAAGTAGGGTAATTGGCATGGCCAAGTCCGGGGCGGAACAATCTGCGGCCCTCAAGGCGGTGGATATCCTGTTCGGCGCAGCCGTAATGGGAACTGTCGGGACACTGATCGGGGTGATTATGGGTGGCGGCATTATGCCGCTTTCGGGTGGAGCAGGATTGGTGCTCGGCGGATTCATCGGGTTTATGGGTGGGCGGCGTTTCCTGGCAAGTATATTGGTGGGAACTCTGTTGGGCGGGTTGCTCGCCTGGTTCATTGCCGGCCCTGAGCGCGTATCCGTGGGTGCGGGGGCCGGCGCCGCCATGGGTGGGTTTCTCGGTGTGCAGATTTCGATGTTGCTTGATATGCGCGCAGCAAAGAAGAAGGCAGCAACCCCCGGAGGAGTATAAGACGCGATGGAAAGTAAGGGAGTGCTTGTCGGCGGGATCGTGTTTGTCTTTGGTGCGTTCGTCCTGATGATTAGCTTGCTGGTCTATGAGTCTTACAAGGCGAAACAGATGAAAGTATTGGTTTCCTCAATCAAGACCGAGGCTCACCCTGTCCCGAGTGTTGTTCCCGTGCAGGATTATTCCATGTATAAAACAAGAATAGGCGATGAAGGGCGAGACATGGTGCAGGTTCCTGAAGGCCCGTTCATCATGGGCAGCAAGGATGGCGACCCGGACGAGACGCCTGAGCGGCAAGTATTTTTGAGCGCATTCTATATCGACAAGAGAGAAGTGTCGCAAGAGGAATATGTCCGGTTTGCCAAAATGACTAAACGTCAGCTGCCCAAGATCGAAGTGTTTGAAGATGATCAATCCAAGCTCCTGCAACCCGAGTTTGCGGCAATGAGTATGTCATGGGACGAAGCGGCAGCCTATTGTAAATGGGCGGGAAAGCGACTTCCCACGGAAGCGGAGTGGGAAAAGGCCGGTCGTGGTGAGGGGAAGCGGAAATACGCGTGGGGCGATAGCTTGAAGAGTGGCCGCGCCGATGCCAATTTGGATGGGAGCGAGGATGGATATCGATATCTCGCGCCTCCCGGCTCTTTCGAATCAGGCCGAAGCCCCTACGGCATCTATGACATGACCGGGAATGTCGCGGAATGGGTTGCAGACTCATATGACGAGCATTACTACCCAAAAGCGCCCTATCGTGATCCGAAAGGACCGGAACGTACGGACATGAAGGTTGTGCGTGGAGGATCGTGGCGAGAGACTGAGCATAACGCTCGGCTATCCAAACGATTTGCGGCAAAAGCCTGGCGGACGGATATCACAATTGGGTTTCGCTGTGCGAGCGATGTGGAGGCGAGCGAGAGCCCCGCGAAGTCATAACCGACATGCTGGAAACGAAATTCAAGGTTCTGTTTCTTCTTGCCATCCTCGCATTTGCTGCGATTCCGATCATGGGAATCCTCCGTGGTACTACGCTGACCCCGTTTGAAGCGCCTCCTGCCGATACCACAGATTCGATACCTTCCGGACCGCTCGATCCCTCTCAAAGTTCTAGCGAAAAGCCGATCCCCGAAGAAATGATTTCGATTCCTGCAGGGCCATTTGTCCGCGGAACCGATCATGGGGGGTTCGATGAACGGCCGCAGCGTACGCTTGTGCTAGGAGCGTTTGCCATCGATCGATATGAAGTGACCAACTATCAATACCAGCAATTTGTTGACGCGACCGGGCATCGTAAGTCCGGTCCTCCTGCTCGCTATGCTAAGAACATGAGCAAGATGCTGAGCATCAATCAGCCCGTGGTCTATGTGTCTTGGGAGGATGCTGAGACCTATTGCCATTGGAAAGGGAAACGGCTCCCGACCGAAGCGGAGTGGGAAAAGGCCATGCGGGGATCGGATGGGCGTCTCTGGCCCTGGGGCAATACAGAGCAGCCCAACGGAGCCAACTGGGCCAGAGTGCAAGATGGTCACGAGGTATCCGCAATCGTCGGCACTGTTCTGACCGATAAGAGTCCGTATGGTGTCATGGACGGGGCAGGCAATGTCATGGAATGGGTGGACGATTGGTATGCGGAGCGCTATTTCGAAGAAGCTCCAGAGTGGAACCCACCAAGCCCGGATCATGGCGTATTTCGGGTACTTCGTGGGGGAGGCTATGCCACCACGGGGGCAGATATTCGCATCACGAGTCGGAGTAAGATGGTTCCGGACTTTCGTGACGAGACAATCGGGTTTCGTTGTGCGGTTTCTGGTGAAAAATCAGAGAAAAAGTGAAGGGAAATACCTCGCGAAACTTACAAGAAATCAAAGTAGTAGAGAATCAGAAACACGGCCAAAAGTATATTGACAACCATTCCGGCCAAAACTATAATGTCGAACACTTTTGATTTTTTTTTCATCAAGTATCCCCTGCTTTTTCGTATGCGGCAAGGATTTTGGAATAACATACGGACATCTGTGTGTCAAGAAAGTCGCTGAGCTGAATCGAGACGTAACAGCTGCAAGAGAGAAGGAGACGCAATGGCTACCGCAGTACCAGATAGCGATATAAAGGTCAGAGTTGGCAAGATGATTTTTTACATCACGTGTGCAGTGGGTCTATGGTTTTTTTATTGGTTCGCCGGCATTCAGTGCCCCTGCTAATAAGTAGGGCCCCTGCGGCGCTGGAATTTTTCAACATCGGTGGAGCTTGAGGGAGGGAGTGCGATGGGCATGACAATCGTTTACGTATTGGTGTCGCTGGTCGTATGCATCGCGTACTTTACAGCGGTCGACCACTTTTTGATGGAGTCGCAGGGGCTGGACTACTGGTACCTTTTCCGAAAGTAGCATCGCGTAGTTCCGCTGCTCCGATTCGACTTGTGAGTAAGTTGGACATGGATTTTTTTCAGAATGCATCAAGGAGGTATCTCATGGGACGTGTAGCCGGGAAGAAGTTATTTTCGATCATGGCGCTTTGCGCGATGGTTGGCCTTCTCCTGCTCCCCATCGCGGTAGCGCTTCCGTCAATGGCATTGGGCGCAGATGAGCCTGACGCGGTAAAGAAGGAAGGCGAGGCGAAAGTCGAAAAGGGGCGCGATGTCTATTATAAAACTGAAGGCATCGTCGTCGGTGCTCCAGCTCCGAAGACCGTTGATGGACCAAAAGATTATCCGCGGTACAACTTTGAGAGCAGGGTGTTGCTCTGGTTTGCGAACCAGCAGCACCTCTACTATGGAAGTTTCGTGCTGGCAGTTCCGATCTTCTGTATGGTGATCGAGTTCATGGGGGTCGTGACGAAAGATAAGGCGATGGCAAAGCGGTATGACCAGCTCGCCTACGACTTCATTAAGATCAGCCTGACAGCCTATTCGTTGACCGCGATTCTGGGCGGTATCTTGATCTTTACCTTCCTGACGCTTTATCCGGCATTCTTCGGCTATTTATCCGGTATTTTCCGTCCAGTCATGCATATCTACGCCTTGATGTTTGTGGCGGAGAGCGGAACTCTCTACATCTACTACTATGGTTGGGACAAGATGAAAGAGGGTTTCCTCAAGTGGATTCACTTGAGTATGTCCGTGATCTTGAACGTGATCGGAACTCTGCTCATGTTCCTGGCGAATTCCTGGATCGGATTCATGATGTCGCCGGCTGGCGTCGATGAACAGGGTCGGTATTTGGGGAATATCTGGCACGTTATCCATACTGCCCTCTGGAATCCGCTCAATGTGCATCGCATTTTGGGAAATATGGCGTTTGGTGGCGGTGTTGTCGCGGCCTACGCGGCCTATAAGTTTTTGGCATCCAAGACGGATGAGGATCGTGCACACTATGACTGGATGGGATACATCGCCATGGCGCTCGGCGTGGCGTTCTTAATCCCCTTGCCGTTCGCCGGTTACTGGCTGATGCGCGAGGTGTATGCCTATCGCCAGCAAATGGGAATTACGCTCATGGGCGGCCTCCTCGCCTGGCTCTTTATTATTCAGGCCACCATGATCGGTATTCTTTTCCTGAGTACGAACTATTATCTTTGGCAGGCGCTTGGCCGGATGCGCGGAGCGGAGAAATATCAGCGTTACATTAAGTATCTCGTATTCCTTCTGTGTGTCGGCTTCCTGGTGTTCATTACCCCCCACACGATCGTCATGACTCCAGCGGAGCTCAAGGCGATGGGTGGTCAACAGCACCCGGTGCTGGGAAACTACGGAGTGATGTCGGCCAAGAACGGTGGAATTAACGTGATCATCATCACCACCATTCTAAGCTTTGTCTGGTACATGCGGGGCAATAAGGTCTCGACGGTATCCTGGTCGAAATTCGGCAATATCTTCATGGGTGTCTTCTTTGCCTGCGCATATGTGAACGTCATCTGGCTGGCCATCTACGGATATTACATCCCGGCAAACGTGCGGGTGGGTCTGTCAGTGCCTCAAGTCGCCTCGACGCTGTCCTGCCTCTTCTTCATGTTTCCGCTGAACGCCGCCATGATGAAGGGTGCCAAACAGATGGGGGCGATTGAATGGGGGAAGATTTCTGTTCGATCGCAGTATGCGTTGATTATGCTTGCAACTGCCTTTACCTGGATGATGGGTTTGATGGGATATATCCGTTCTTCGGTCAGATTATTCTGGCACGTGAACGAAATCATGCGTGATAACTCGCCTTGGGCCTATACCCATACGGTGGGTTTCGCAGCGAACATGATCTCATTCAACGTACTGTTCTTCTGGGTGAGTATCTTATTCGTTTTCTGGCTGGGGAGCCTCGGGATGAAGAAGGTGCCTGTTGAGGCAAAGGCAGGGGTTCCGGGCGGCGCACCGCAGCCGGCTGGGGGTCACTAATCATCATTTTTAAGAGTTTTGGTTGGGGGCGCGGAGGCATTGAACACGCGCCTCCTTCCTGTCCGAACCTCAGGAGGTTACATCCGTGGGCGATCTGATAAAGGAAGCTCTCTCGATAGGGTGGCCGCTGTTCGCGATTCTTGCGGGCCTTTTTGTGTATTCGTTGGTATCGGCGAAGGATGGCGCTGCAAAGAAGCGCGCGATGTTCAAGGTCTTTATTGGCACAATTGCCGCCTGCTTACTGATGGTGGCAATTGCGCACTATAAAGGGAGCTTTTATGAAGCGAACCGGACGCTTCCGGTCTCCTTGGTTATCATCACTGCAACATGCTTCATGATGGGCATTTATTTCCCTAGCCAAGCCGCTTTGCTTAAGATCGGTGGCTTCATGTTTCTTGTGGCTGCGGGTCTATCAGGATATGGCAATTGGTTGCCTCAGGTCGAAGGTGGATTTCCCCCTGCAGACGTGAAATTGGATTTTTCTACTATGTCTGCCCAGCAGCTTGCCGATGAAGGTGAGAAGATCATTTTCGGCGGAATTGGAAAGAACAAAGAGCAGGGCGCAGTCGGCAAAGGCCAGTGCCCTCTCTGTCATGCGTTCCACGCAGGGATGCTTGGTGAACGCGCTCCCAACTTGCAGGGTCTTCCGGAGCGAGCGGGCAAGGAGCGGTTAGAAGATCCAAAGTATAGTATGGGGAAGCCGGCAGGTAGAGAATATGCTCAAAAAGAAGCATTCGCCGGTTCGGGGACTGCTGAAAATGCCCAAGAATATATCGCAGAATCCCATGCCTGTCCGAGCTGTTATGTCGTTGCAGGTTATGGGGTGAAGGGTACGAACGATAAAGAAAGCCCGATGCCGGCTATTCACAAGCCACCGATCTCTTTGAGCCTTCCTGAATTGGCAGCCGTCGATACCTGGCTCTATATTCGTGAGGGACGCGACGCTCCGTCATACGAGGAGATCATCAAGTCGTATGAGAAGTTTGTTCCTGAAGCTGACCGGCCTAAACAACAGGAGGAGGCGGCGGGAGGAGCAGCTACTGCACTGATGGCAGACGGAACGGAGACGGTGGATCAGATTTTCCAGAAGGCCCAGTGTGTGGCCTGCCATACGATTCCAGGTATCCCAGGTGCGATCGGCACCATTGGTCCTAAGCTCGAAGAGGGCACGAACGCCCCGCTTCGCATGAAGGACAAGGATTACCACGGAACAGCAAAGACCGTTCCGGACTACATTATGGAGTCGATCGTTTCACCCAGCGCCTACGTGGTGAAACCGTTCCCGGACAATACCATGCCCAAAGTGTTCGGTCAGAAGCTGAGCGCGGGCGCGATCAAGAAAATCGTCGATTATTTATCGCAGGTGAAAGCGGGTTCGCCGCCACCCAAGATTTCGTAACCGTCACCGTCTATCTCTTATCTCTTTTGTCGAGCAATGGGAGTTTACCGATGAAAGCAATAATGTCAGTCGGGGCAATTATAGGAGTAGTTGGATTACTCCTGCTTGCCGGAATGACCGTGGGGATCGTTCCGTCAAATACCGTCCGCCTGATCGAAGGATATATGCCGGTCCAAGTCATCTTGGAACTCACGCTATTTGTCGCGGGTTTTACCGGGATCAGCTATATGATGGCGGCCATGGGAATGACCTTTCCAAGGTTTTGGCAGGGGATTCTCTTTTGGGCATTCATACTCCTCTATCTGAAATTTCGCATATATCCACCGATTCCATTTAGTGTTCGTGCCATGTATGGGACGGTCTCTCTCGTGGCCATCTTTATGTGGGTATCCGCAAACGAAGAAGATTGGAAAAAGTTTAAGCAGCCGATCATGAATGTGTTGGACGCCAAGACCGGGGGAAACAGGATATTGCGTTATGCATACCTGATTGTTCTGCCGTTCTTAATCGGCGGGTTCGCCTACAACGCCATGGTTCCAAAATCCGAAGAGCCGATCGAGTTGAGGACGGTTCATCCAGCCCCGCCTGCAAGTACCAAGGTGCACGGAAAAACCTATACCCTTCAAACTTCGCAGAATCCCTATCGTGTCAATCCTGAGGGAAAGTACGATCAGGAATTTAGCAACGCCAACATTGTGGAACAGGGCATGGGGCGATTGATGAAGCCGACTTCCAATCCCTGGGATAAGGACGCGCAAGGGTACCTCAAATATGTGCGTGAGGGCGGAGAGATTTTCTATCAAAATTGTCACTTTTGTCATGGCGACAATCTCAATGGCCGTGGACTCCATGCCTTCGCGTTCAACCCGATTCCTGCGAACTTTACCGATCCGGGGACAATTGCGCAGCTCCAAGAAACGTTCATTTTTTGGCGTGTGTCCAAGGGTGGAATTGGTTTGCCGAACGAAGGATTTCCCTGGGCCTCTGTGATGCCGCCATGGGAACAACATCTGACTGTGGATGAAATTTGGAAAGTGATTTTATTCGAGTATTGGCACACAGGCTATTATCCCAGGACCTGGGACTAGCCGTTTAAGGAAATGTATAGCCAACCTGGATTGATGACATGAGGGAAGCGATGAAAAACTCGTTTGGTCTGAAGGTAGGGGTACTCTTCACCGCCTTTGGAATTATTCTGGTCTCCGGAAACATCGGGGGTGTGAGCTTTGCCGCAGATGCTCTTCCTGCGGGGTTCAAGGCGGGTTCTTTAGCACCTGAGCCTTCGGCTGACATGATTGAGGCAGGAAAGCGGGTCTATTTTACTAAGTGTGTGTGGTGTCATGGGGTCGATGGCGCAGGTGATGGACCAGGTGCTGATCGACTCTGGCCGCGCCCCCGCAATTTCAACCAGGGAACATTCAAGATTCGACACACGGCCAGCGGTGAGTTGCCGTTGTTCGATGCCAAAAAGCCAGTCGCAGGTCAAAACGATCTTTTCGAAACTGTCACGCATGGTCTGCCTGGCTCCGCTATGCCACCTTGGGAGGGCATTCTGACTGAAGAGCAGAGACTCCAAGTGTTGTCATTCGTTACCACTCAGCTTGTGAAAGATCGAAAATTTACCGACGCGAAGTCCGAGAGTCAGACCGTATTACAGTTGAACGACTTGAAGGCAATTCCTGCAAACGAAGAGAGTTTGAAGAAGGGGGCAGAACTCGTTGTCGAAAAGAAATGTGTCGAGTGCCATGGCGCTGACGGCCGTGGTGACGGCAATGCGTTCAATCTGAAGGACGATTGGGGATTTTCGATACAGCCGGCCAACTGGCACAAGTGTTGGAACTTCAGAGGAAGCCGCCAAGACCCTTATAACGTCAAGAACATTTTCCGGACGTTTTCGACCGGAGTCAACGGGACTCCGATGCCTTCATTCGCTGACAACACCACTGTTGAAGAGCGTTGGCATATTGCAAACTTTGTGAACTCGCTCTGTGAGCGTGAGGCAGATGGGACACCACTTTCGATCGATTCATTGACGGATAAACCAAAGGTCAACTTCGTATTGTCCTCAGGGGTGATCGAAGGAGAGATTTCGGCGGACCCAGAAAACGAAATGTGGACCAAGCGTGCCAGGCGGATTATCGCGTTGGGAGGGCAGATCACACACAAGCCCAGAAACTTCGTGAACCGGATCGACGATATGTGGATGAAGTCGGTGTATAACGAGACACATATCGCGTTCATGTTCCAGTGGGACGATCGGACGAAGAGCGTAGCCGAAGGGAAGTTGCCCTGGCCTCCAACCTCAGTCAACATCGATGTCAAGGAACAAGAGCCGAAGACCGGGGAGGAGGGTTCCATTGCCTCTCATCAGAATAACTACACGGTGTACAACGACGCAGTCGCCATACAAACTGCCGTGAAGTGGAAGGAACTTCCTGCACCGATTAAGCCTCGGTATCTGTTTGGCAGCAACGAAGACTATCCGGTCGACATTATGAAATGGGAAGCCGATGGATCGTTGCGTGCCTTCAAAGGGACCGGCTGGGACAAGGACTTCGAAGAACGTGACAACTACGAAGAAGCCAGCAAGCTACTTTTTTCGGAGTGGAAGAACGGCCGATGGACGGTGATCATTCAGCGTCCTATGGGCAACAAGAAGGATCAGGATTACGACGAAGATACGTTTTTTGAGATGGGGCAATACATTCCCACTGTGTTCTTTGCATGGGACGGCCACAATGGCGACGCGGGACGCAAGATGGCTGTCTCGGCCTTCTACTATACCTTCCTGGAACCGCCGACACCTCGCGAAGCCTATATCTATCCGATCGCAATTGCAGTCGGTGTCGTACTTCTTGAGGGGTGGGTGTTGACCAGAAGATCAAACAAGCGGAAGGGAAAAACCCTCTAACGTTTGTCTGAACTGAGCGAGAGTCTGACACAGCAGGAGGGGGTGGGGTGACCCACCCCCTCTTTTTTTGGCTGCCTCATTGAAGGAAACAGACTATGGAGAACGAGGTGACCGGTGTCCTTCTCGCCGGAGGAAAAAGCCGACGAATGGGGGAGGATAAGCGGTTTCTCCTTGTGGGCGAAGAAACGCTCCTCGAACGAGGGCTACGTGTGCTTCGCTCGATGTTTCAGGAAGTATTGGTTGTCATCGCGCAGGACAGCACTCCGCTCAGTGTCGATGCCAGAATTGTGCGAGATTTGGTTCCGGAGTGCGGTAGTCTCGGCGGGTTGTACACCGGGCTTATGCAGGCAACGACGCCCTGGGCATTTGTCGTTGCGTGCGATATGCCGTTTTTGGATCAGGCGGTCATTGCTCAGTTCACAAAGCGAAAGGCCCTTGCAGATATCGTGATGGCGAAACTCGCAGGCCGCCTTCATCCGATCCATGCGCTCTATGGCAAACAATGTCTGCCTCCCTTGGAACAGATGATTCAGGCGCGACAGCTCAAGATCCAGGAATTGGTATCGCACGTATCCCTTCACGTGCAATATGTTACCGAGACGGATCTGTTCACTATTGATCCATCCGGGCGCTCTTTTCAAAATATAAACACGCCGGCTGACCTTGAGGCGGCACAGTCTCTGCTGGCTCGAGTCCCTCCATCAGAACAAGCCTAATGTCTCCCGGAAGAACGGTCGTGATGATACATCCCGGTGGTCTTGGCGATGTGCTCTTGGCTGTCCCAGCCATGATTCGGCTACGAACTCGTTTTCCCAATCATCGCTTGGTGCTGTGTGCTGATGACCAGATCGCGACCCTCCTATTCGAATGTCGCATCATTGATGTCTGGACCTCTGTGCATGGACGAGCTTGCACAGACTTGTTCGCCGGCACGGGCTCGGTTACGGGTCAGGTGCAGACATGGCTGGAAGACTGCGATCTTGCCATTGGCTGGATGCAGGATCTCGGTGGGAGCATAACCGAGACACTGAGGAATGCCGGTGCTCAAGAAGTGATTGTGAGGTCTCCATTCTCGAACGCGCTCCGGTCAATACATCAATGTGACCGGTTCCTAGAGACGATCAATGAAGTGCCGATTGACGAGGGAGGAGATGCTCTGCTGACAGTGACAGAACCGCTTCACTGTCTGGGACAAGCCTGCCTTGAAGGGGGAGGTCTCGAAATCGGGCAGCCTTTCGCCGTCGTTCATCCAGGGAGTGGGAGCACCCATAAGTGCGCGGAGTCAGAGGTACTCGTCACTCTCATTATTGCACTGCAGAACGTAGGGATGATGCCGATGGTTCTGGAAGGGCCGGCAGACCGAGAGCCGGTCGAACAACTGCGCCGGTTATGCGCGGATCCACCGATCGTCCTGAAATCGCTTAACCTTTTAACCGTCGCCGGGGTCCTGGCTCAGGCACATCTGTTTGTCGGGTATGATTCGGGAATCACACACATGGCAGGGTTAATGGGGGTATGTACGGTGGAGATATTTGGGCCGACTGATCCGTCTCGTTGGGCCGCTCGTGGTCCTCACGTCAGCGTCGTGCAGGGCGCACCCTGCTCCTGCCAATCATGGGAAGATGTCAGTCAGTGCAAGGAGAAACCTTGTCTCAAGGTACCGCAGCGTCATCTTGTGGCACTGTGCCTTGCACGCATCAAGGACAAAACGTTCCCGCAGAGAATCCCATCCAAACTGTCTTGTCACTGACCATCACGTATGCTAAAGTGACCAGTTCGTTTTCCCTTTCATTGATAAGGACTTAGGAGTTTTTTCTTGTCCAGCGGGGTTGTGCAGGAAAAGGTCGCCAGCGCGCTCCTTGGTGCGCTCAATGGGGCCAAAAAAAAAGGTCAGCTGAAGACAGAAACCTGGCCTCAGGTGAGCTTGGATACTCCCAAGCGACCTGAATGGGGGGACTTAGCTTCGACGGTGGCCATGTCCCTTGCAGTGTCCGAACAACGTGCCCCCCAAGATATTGCCCAAATTATCATCGACAATCTTGCTCAGCGCGATCAACTTTTTGATCGAGTTGAGATCGTCAGGCCGGGATTTCTCAACCTCACGGTCAAGCCGGCTATCTGGCAAGAGGTTCTCAGAGAAATCGAGTCGGAAGGGCCAACCTATGGGCAGGCAGAGTTGGGAAAGCGACGTCGAGTACTAGTTGAGTATGTCAGTGCGAATCCCACCGGCCCGTTGCACGTGGGACATGGGCGTGGCGCGGCGGTAGGGCAGGCCATCGCGAATATGTTAAAGGCAGTCGGATACGACGTCGTGAGCGAATACTATGTCAACGATGCCGGTCGGCAGATGAAATTGTTGGGGACCTCTGTCTTCGCGCGATATGAAGAGCTCTCGAATCGTGCGGCTGAATTTCCGGCAGAGGGGTACCACGGCGCCTATATCACTGCGGTAGCGGAGCGGGTGAAACAGCAGCTGGGGCCTGAGCTGGCCGGGCGTGCATCCACAGAGGTTGAAGAGCGTTGTCGAGCATTTGCTTATCAGGAATTGCTGGGCCTCATCCGCGACGATCTGAAATCCTTTGGAATCGAATTCGAATCCTGGTTCAGCGAGGCTTCTCTCGTGAATTCAGGGGCAGTCCGACGAGCCTTGGATGAATTGACGTCGCAACAATTTCTCTTTGAACAAGAGGGCGCCTGGTGGTTCCGATCTTCGGCGTTCGGGGACGAGAAGGATCGCGTTGTGCAGAAACAGGACGGCGAGTACACCTATCTCGCGTCCGATATTGCCTATCATCAGGATAAGCTCCGGCGTGGATACGATCTTCTCATCGACGTTTGGGGCGCGGATCACCATGGCTATATTCCTCGCATGCAAGCGGTGGTGCAAGCGTATGGATATCCGAAAGATCGCCTCCAGGTTGTGCTGGTCCAGATGGTGAATTTGTTGCGCGGCGGGACGAAAGTGGAAATGTCGAAGCGGGCGGGCGAGTTCATTACGATGCGAGAAGTGATCGATGAAGTTGGAGCAGATGCAGCCAAGTTCTTTTTTTTGATGCGCGATTCCAATTCGCATCTGGACTTTGATTTGGAACTGGCCAAGCAACGGTCATCCGATAACCCCGTGTATTATGTGCAGTATGCCCATGCCAGGATTGCCAGCCTCCGGCGCGTCGCCGCCGCCAGGAGCATTGTCTGCCCCCTGCCCAGCGAGACAGATTTGACGGTATTGACGGATCCGGATGAATTGGGACTAATCCGAAAACTCTCTGCCTATCCCTCGATCCTGCAGGGCAGCGCTATGGCCTATGAGCCTCACCGGATGACCTACTATCTTCAACAGTTAGCCGGGCTGCTGCATACGTTTTACAACAAGCACCGGATTCTGCCTCCCGCTGCGGATCGGGATTTATCGTCGATCGCGCCGGAAGGATCGGTTCAGGACGAGATGCCGCAGCAAGAGGGACTGTCTCCAGAGCAGACTGCGGCAAGGTTGGCACTGATGCGGGCAACCCAGCAGGTCTTGAGAAATGGGCTCGGCGTGCTGGGAGTTTCCGCACCGGAGCAGATGTAGCCGGCAAGAGGGATTGTGGATTTTTCAGTTCAGCAGGAGAATCGCGGGACAAGGGCGAGGTTGGGGCAACTCAGTACTGCCCATGGCGTGATCGACACACCGGCTTTCATGCCTGTCGGCACGTTGGGGCCGGTCAAAGGGCTCGATCCTATTGACCTCGAGCAGCTCGGCTTTCGCCTGATGTTGAACAACGCCTACCACCTCTACCTGAGGCCAGGATATAAGGTTATAGCTGAGATGGGTGGATTGCATCGGTTCACCGGGTGGTCGGGATCTATCTTGACGGACAGTGGCGGGTTCCAAATCTTCAGCCTCGCCAAACTATGCGCGGTGACGGATGAGGGTGTGAGCTTTCAGTCGCATCTCGATGGGTCCACGCATTTTATCACCCCTGAGACCGCCATCGAGATTCAAGAAATGCTGGGAGCGGATATCATGATGGCGTTCGATCATTGTGTGGCCTTGCCGGCTGAAAGAGAGGTTGTACTTGATGCCGTGCGGCGGACCACTTTGTGGGCGCAGCGCTGCCAGGCCAGTCGGCGTCGCTCGGATCAGGCCCTCTTTGGGATCGTGCAAGGCGGCTTGGATGTGGACCTTCGCATAACCTCGGCCCGCGACCTTGTCCGGCTTGGCTTCGAAGGCTATGCGATTGGTGGGCTTTCTGTTGGAGAGTCGACGGCAGAGATGTATGCCATGTTGGACGTGACCGTACCGGAGTTGCCGGCTTCGAAGCCTCGGTATTTGATGGGTGTAGGGATGCCGGAGGATTTAGTCGAAGGCGCAGTCCGGGGAATCGATTTGTTCGATTGCGTGGTGCCCTCTCGTCATGGACGGACCGGTTCACTGTTTACGAGTTTCGGGCGAGTAGTGATCAAGCAAGCGCGATATGTCCGGGATGAGCAGCCGATTGATCCGTCCTGCGGCTGTCCCGTCTGTGCCCGCTATTCTCGAGCCTATTTGCATCACCTCTTTCAGATCAAAGAGATGCTGTCGTCGAGACTGAACACGATCCACAACCTCTGGTATTTTGCTGAATTGATGCGTCAGATACGGTCAGCTATCGCACAGGGGACGCTATCGTCGTTCCGGGACGAGTTTTACCGAATTCGTGAGCAGGCTGTACGTGAGGTCACAGATGTAGCAGAGGCTGACGTCGATCTGCATCGACATGCTTGACCGGACTAGTGGGAGGCTGAAGAAGTCCGCCAGCGGGGCTCTCGTGTTACTCAGAGGTTCAACGTTGACAAAGCGATTCCCGGAGATTGGAAATACTGGAGGTGATTTTCCGTTCGCCAAGACCCATTACACGAGCGAACGGTCCACATGAAGTGTGGCATATATCTCCTTCGCCTCTCGCTGTGGCCTTGCTGGGTAGGGATTTTGGAGTCTTCTGATGGAATGTTGTGTTTTTCTTATGATGTCTGTGTGCGAAACGGGCGTTTCCCTAGCTTGCTAACGCTGTCGAGGAGGAGTGTGTATGGTCATGCAATCGGTCGCATTGGCTCAAGTGCTGAATGGAGGGGCTCCAGGTTCGACTACCGGTACGCTCTTGTCCCTCATTCCGTTCGCGTTGATCTTCGTGATTTTCTATTTCTTAGTTATTTTGCCGCAACAAAAACGCTCAAAAAAGCAGAAGACGTTGCTGGAGGCGCTAAAGAAGGGCGACAAAGTGGTCACGGCGTCAGGTATCTGGGGTACCGTGACGAACCTCGGGAAGGAGACGGTGACGTTGCAGATTGCCGACACAACGAAGATCCGGATGCAACGGGACCAGATCGCTCGGTTACGCGGCAGTGACGATGAGGACAAGGACAAGGATTCGTAGGTTGCACAGGATAAAGGGGTACCAGACGACATGAAAAAAGTGGGTGGGCGGTTAACATTGTTGGCGGCGGTGGTGGTGATGTCGGTGATCTTCTTCCTTCCCTCATATCCACCGGTCTATCAAGAGTTACCTGATTGGTTAAAGAAGGTGATGCCGAACAAAGGCATCACACTGGGGTTGGATCTTCAAGGTGGAATTCATCTCGTCATGGAAGTGGATGAAGACCGCGCAGTCGAGATTGCCGTCGATCGATCGGTCGCATCTCTTCAAGATGTCCTGGTCGAGAAGAAAATTCCCGTCGAGTCCGTGATGCGGACGGGGCCGACCCAGGTTACGATCCAGTTCCAAAACGGCGAACTCAAAGCGCAGATCCAGAAGGTGATCGATGACTATCCGATCTTCAGTGAAACGGAATCTGCCGGATCGGCCAACCGTCTGGTGTGGGAGTTGCGGGAGGCTGAAGCTAAACGGATCAAGGACTCTGCGATCAACCAGGCGCTGGAAACGATCCGGAATCGCATCGATCAGTTTGGCGTGACAGAACCGATCGTGCAGCGACAGGGATTGAAGCAGATTGTCGTGCAGTTGCCCGGAGTCAAGGAACCCAAGCGTGCCAGGGATCTAATCAAGGAGACGGCGTTGCTCGAATTTAAGATGCTGGATGAGGAGAACCAGCAGGGGCTTGATCTGCCAGGCCGCATTCCTAAAGACAAAGAGGCGGAGGTACTGAAACAGGCCGAGACAAAGTTGCCGGCAGGCGATCAGATCCTCTTCGAGCGGGCCGTCGACAAAGACACCGGCCGTGAATATCGGATTCCCTACCTCGTGAAAAAGCGGGTCATGCTGACCGGCGATGTGTTGAGCGATGCGCGGGTCTCGATCGGTCAATTCAACGATCCCTACGTGTCGATCGAATTCGACGGAAAGGGCGGTCGGGAATTCGAACGAATTACGGGCGACAACATCAAGAAGCGCATGGCCATCGTGCTCGATAACACGATCTACTCGGCGCCGGTGATTCAAGACCGCATCACCGGCGGGCGTGCGCAAATCACCGGGACGTTCTCGATGCAAGAGGCGAATGACCTAGCCATCGTGCTTCGAGCCGGGGCGTTGCCGGCACCGCTCAAGATCATTCAGGATCTTACTGTGGGACCGTCGCTGGGGAAGGATTCGATCGAGAAGGGCGTGCAGGCGACGCTGTTTGCCGGTGCCATCGTGGTCGTATTCATGATCGTGTATTACAGAATGTCCGGGGTAATTGCAGATTTCGCGCTGGTGCTGAATCTCCTCTGTTTGATCGGAGCCCTCTCCGCCTTGAATGCAACGTTGACGTTGCCGGGCATCGCGGGGATTGTGCTCACAATCGGGATGGGTGTCGATTCGAACGTGCTGATCTTCGAGCGTATTCGCGAAGAGCTGCGATCGGGGAAAGCGGTTCGGTTGGCGGTAGACGGAGGATATGACAAGGCGCTGCTGACGATTGTGGACTCTCATGTGACCACTCTCATCACGGGGGTGGCGTTGTTCCTTTTCGGCACGGGGCCGATCAAAGGATTTGCCGTGACCTTGTGTCTCGGAATCGGCATCAACCTGTTCACGGCTTTGATCGGCACCAAGGTCATCTTCGACTTCATAAATCAACGACACAAAGTGGAACAGTTGAGCATCTAAGTGTGAAGGAGCCTGCATGTTAGAGATCCTCGGAAAAACCAATATCGATTTCATGGGGAAGCGCCACTGGGCCTTTCTATTCTCGGGCATCATGGTCGTGCTGGGAATTGTGGCGCTGGTTCAGATTGGCAGAGGATCCGCCAACCTTGGCATCGATTTCGCCGGCGGGACTGCGGTGCAGTTAAAGTTCGACCAAGCGATTCGAATTGATGAAGCGAGAAAAGTCTTGGAGGCGAACGGACTGGAGAATGCCGAATTGCAAGAATTCGGTCAGGAGAACAAACTTCTGATCCGCCTGAAGGCCTCGACGACCATTGAGGAAAAAGTCGCCGATCGAGTGGTGGCGATCTTTAAGAAAGAATTTCCCTCGAACCAGTTCGTGATCGATTCTACCTCGGAAATCGGACCAACGATCGGGAAGAAACTTCAAGAAGATGCGCTCATTGCGGTTCTCATTTCTTTTGCCGGGATCGTGATATACGTGGCGGCGCGATTCGAGCTTCGTTTCGGCGTTGCTGCGGCCCTGGCGACCTTTCATGACGTGTTGGCGGTGTTGGGTGCATTTTATATTCTGGACAAGGAAATTACATTACTTGTCGTGACGGCGTTGTTGACTTTGGCGGGCTATTCGATGACGGATACGGTCGTGGTGTTCGACCGAATCAGAGAAAATCTCCGGATGCGACGGAAGGAGAGCGAAGCGACTATCATCAACCAAGCGGTCAATCAAGTCTTGAGCCGCACCATCGTCACCAGTTTGACCGTCGTGTTGGTGTTGATTCCTTTGACGATAGCCGGCGGAGATGTCTTGCACGACTTCTCGCTCGCTCTATTGTGGGGCGTGATTTTCGGGACCTATTCGTCTGTCTTCGTCGCGAGCCCATTGCTGGTGCTCTGGCCGGGGGGGGGCGGACGGCTGTTAAAGCGGAGTTAGGCGGAATCACAGGCGAGAGAAGCGGGACGTGCGCGACAAGCGCGACTCGCGAAGATGAAGCTTCCGTTCCGTCTCGCTTTTCTCGCAAGTCTCTCGCCAATAGCGAGATGGGGCCACACCATGACACTCTGGAGTCCGTCTCACAGTCTCCAGCGCAAGATCATCGCGGCGATCGTGCTGGTCGGACTTCTGCCCCTGACCCTTCTGCTTGGGCTTACATACATCGAACAGCGGCGTGCGCTTCGAGAAATGACCGGCGTCAACTTCAAGGAGGCTGCCGTAGAAGCGGCTCGCCGCATCGAGATGCAGGTGAGCCGTGGGATGAACGAGGCTCAGCAACTCGCCACGACTCCCTTGCTCCACACTGCCGTCAGTGAAGCCAACCGCACATATGAAGGAAAGGATGCGCGCAGTATTCAGGGCATGATCAAGGATTGGCAGCAGCGGTGGCGTCAGCGTGATCAGCAAAGCGAGTTTCCCCTCTTTATCAATCGCATTGTCACCAACTACATGATCCGGTGGCACGATATCCGCAAGTCGGACTATATCGGGATATTGGTGACCGACAATCAGGGGGCGCTGGTGGTCAGTTCCATCCCACAAGTGGAGTATTTTTACGGGAAGACATCATGGTGGCAAGCGGTAGTGAAAGGGGGAAGCCCCAGAGGCTACGTCAGCGAGATCGCTTTCGATCCCGCTTTCGGGACTCACGTGGTCATCGTGGCGGCGCCCATTCTGGACGACACCAAGACGACGGTGATCGGGACGGTCACCATACTGTTGCGTCGAGACACGATTTTCCATGCCATCGCCGAGGTCACCATAGGGGCGACCGGTCACGCGATGTTGTTCAGTTCCGATGGTGTTCCCGTGATCTGTCCGGTCATGTCTCCGGAAGAACATACGGTGAAGCCCGAGTTGCTCAGTGCGCTCGGTGGGTTGAAAGCGGGCTGGACTGTTGCCTCGGACGATTCGCATGGAGGCCAGAACGCCTTGGTTGGATTCGCCCCGGTCCGATTCGGCGAGACCTTGGCTCCGGGGAGTCTTGGAGGAAAGCAGTGGATCACCGTGGTACGCCAGGATCCCCAGGAGACCTATGCGTCTCTCGCCGAACTCGTGGCAAAAGTACTGCTCTTCGGATTGCTCGTCCTCGCCGTGCTGTGGGGGACAGGGATGATTGTTGCGCGTCGGATCGCCCATCCCATTCAGTTGTTGCATGACGGTGTGCGTGAGATCGGAAGCGGACGATTGGATCGTCGATTGGAGCTGAAGACCGGAGATGAAATCGAAGGACTTGCCGATGCGTTCAACCTGATGGCGACAAATCTGCAACGCTCGTTCGCCCAGATTGAACAACGCGTGGTCGATGTGCGTCGATTGGAGGAAAAATACCGTGATTTGATCGAGCATTCTCCGGAGATGATCTACCAATTGGACCGGAACGGCCGATTCGTTCATGTGAACAAGATGGGGCTCGAGAAGTTGAAATACAACCTCGAAGAGATGCTGTCTATGCAACTCTGGGACCTCGTGCCGCGTGGTCAGGAGTCGCTCGTATTGGAATATTTGGAGCGATTGGTGGCGCAAGGGCGAAGTTCAATCGAGACAGTGTTTCTCGCCAAGGACGGCCAGCCGATCGACGTGGAGATTCATGCGACGGCGCTGATCGATCAGGAGCGTGGTGGACTGGTTCATTCGCGCGCGTTTGTGCGGGATGTGACCGAGCGTCACAAGCTTGAGCGCCATCTGCAAGAGTATACGACGAAACTCGAACAGGCCGTGTCGGAGCGAACGCAACAGCTCGTGGCCTCGCAGGCGCGATACAAGGCATTGTTCGACCTGGTAGCGGACTCTGTGTTCATGGTGGATCCGAACGGCATGATCGTTGCGGTCAATAAACGAGAAGAGCAAGCGCTGGGGTATGCAGAAGCAGCCGTGGTCGGACGCAGTCTGCTCGATGAAGTGGTCCTCTCCGGCTATCACGATGTGTTGCGTGGATGGCTGAGTGATGTTATTTCCGATGAGAGGAAAATATCTACGCAGGAGATCATGGTGCGTCATGCCGGAGGCCGTGACACTCCGGTCGAAATGGATTTGATCCGTGTCGGAGTGGCCGACCAACTTTTAGTGATGGTGCAATTGCGGGATATTACCGACCGGAAACGGCTCGAACGGCAACTGGATTCGTACCGAGAAGAATTGGAAGATAAGGTACGAGAGCGCACGCGAGAAATTGAGGAGACCAAGCAATATCTTGAAAACCTTCTCGAAAACGCCAACGATGTTATCTACACCCTCGATACCGATCAGCGATTCACCTATGTCAATAGTAAGATCGAAGCCTGGGGGTACCGGAAAGACGATTTGCTGGGGCGCCCGTACCTCGCGCTCCTCTCCAAGCGCCATCGTGGAAAGCGTCTCAAGAGCACCTTGGATATCGGGGCGAAGCAGGTCTATGAGGTCGAAGTGGTGACTCGCACGGGGGAGCCGAGGGCTGTGATGGTGAGTGTGTCCCCGCTGCATGGGGCCGAGGGAATGATCCTGGGTGTGCTGGGCATCGCGCGCGACATGACGGAAACCAAGAAACTGGAGCAGCAGATCAGGAACTCGGAGAAACTGGCTTCGGTCGGAAAGCTTGCCGCTGGTGTGGCACACGAAATCAACAATCCACTTGGGGGTATCCTCAACTGTCTCTATAACTTGCGGAAAGGGGCGCTGTCGCCAAGCCGGCAAGAGGAGTACTGGGCTTCGATGGAAGATGGGGTTCGGCGTGTGCAGAAGATAGTCCGGCAGCTCCTCGATTTCTCCCAACAACATGAACCCGCATTTGCCCTTACAGATATGAATCACGTCGTAGATCGAGTGTTGGCGTTGACGACGCATCTCTTTGCCCCGAATCGCATCGTGTTGGAAACTGGATTCGGTCAGGGGCTGCCGAATATCATGATCGATCGGCATATGATCGAGCAGGTCTTGATGAACTTGGTGTTGAATGCAGTCCAGGCGATGAAAGATGGAGGGGTGCTGACGATACGAACGTCCGTCGTCGAAGGAATCTGTGTGATCGACATTCGCGATACGGGGTCGGGTATTCCTCCGACCGTCCTGCCGAGGATTTTCGATCCCTTCTTTTCGACCAAGAGTGAAGGCGAAGGAACCGGCCTCGGTCTGTCGGTCAGTTTGGGCATCGTCGAGCGCCACGGAGGAAAGATTCTGGTGGACAGCGAGGTCGGGAAGGGGACGACGTTTACCCTCTGTCTTCCTGTTTCCCGGGATCGCTCGTTCATGGAGCGGGTGTCATGAAGGGACTCAAGATTCTCCTCGTCGATGACGAACCGCTGATGCGGCTGTCGATGGTCGATGCGTTAGAAACGGTCGGTCACGATGTTGAAGCGGCGCCATCCGGGACCGAGGGCATCGAAGCCATCCGTCAACGTGCATTTGATCTGGTGATCACCGATCTGCGGTTGCCCGGCGCCGATGGACTCATGGTGCTCACAGCGGCGAAGGAGCAGTCGCCCCATACGGAGGTCGTGGTCATTACGGCCCATGGATCGGTGGAAACGGCGGTCGGCGCCATGAAGCTGGGTGCGTTCGATTACATCACGAAACCGTTTCAGATGGACGAATTGTTGTTGCTCGTCGAGCGAGTGGGCCGTGTCGTGACCTTGAGGCGTGAAAATCAAGATCTCAAAGCGGTGCTGGAAGACAAGTTCAGTTTCGGCGGCATTCTCGGCGCAAACAGTCAAATGCGAGCCCTGCTTGAGAAGATCAAGCTGGTGGCGGCAACAGATTCGACGACGTTAATCTTGGGTGAGAGCGGAACCGGCAAGGAGTTGGTGGCCAACGCGATCCATCAAAACAGTCTACGCAGCCACTATCCCTTGATCAAAGTCAGCTGCGCCGCACTTCCTGAAACCTTATTAGAAGCAGAACTCTTCGGTCACGAGAAGGGGGCGTTTACGGGGGCGCTTCGGCAGCGGCGTGGGCGGTTCGAGTTGGCACATCGTGGGACCCTGTTCCTCGATGAAGTCGGCGAGATCTCTCCGGTCATCCAGGTGAAATTATTGCGGGTGCTCCAGGAGCGGCAATTTGAGCGGGTTGGAGGAAACGACACGATTCACGTCGATGTACGTCTTGTCTGTGCCACACAGAAAGACCTTCGGAAGGAAGTCGCTCAGGGGCGATTTCGAGAGGATCTGTATTATCGGCTCAATGTCGTGCATGTCGTAATTCCGCCGCTGCGCCAGAGGCAGGAAGACATTATGGTCATCGCCGATCATGTGCTGAGGACCTGCGCAGGTAAGATGAATAAGGCATTGAAAGGATTTTCTCCTGCGGCGCGTGAACTGTTCTTGCGGTATTCATTTCCGGGAAATGTGCGGGAATTGGAGAACATGGTCGAGCGTGCGGTAGCGCTGGGGCGGGATCGTGAAGCGATTCAACCGTCCGACTTATGCGGATTTCAGTCTTGTCCATATACGGGCGGGACACCCCAAGAATCATGCGGGTTTTGTAGCGAAGGATTGACGGGGCAGAAGCGAGAGGAACGTCCGCTGACCTCGCTGGCGACAGCGCGGGAACAATTTGAGAAAGAATATATAGTATCGGTGCTGGGGCGGGTGGACGGCAGCCGCACGACCGGTGCGAAGATACTCGGATTGTCGCGTAAAGCATTGTGGGAAAAGTGTAAGCGCTACGGGATTCCATCCGCGAGAGAAGAGTCGGGGGACGAAGAGGAATAGGGAGGACAGGGCAGCCTGGTCGCCCTCCTGCTCGCGGAACGCGCACGATAGGAATGTGCTCGTTCGACGCGCGCAATCGAGGATTAACCAGGCCACCCTGTACCCTCTCTTGCTCGAAGAAACGCGCACGGTGAAAAGGACAGGCAGGGAGCACCCATGCTGGTCCTGTGCTCCCGGAACGCGCGCCCTGAGAAGGGCCTCGTTCGACGGCCGCACGTAGACCAACATGGGTGCCCCCTGCCAAGAGGAGAGGCACACAAGTTGGGAAGGGTCAATTAGTGGAAAAATGCTCGTTCGACGCGCGCAATTGCGCGTCAGCCACGTCGCCCACGGCTTGACCGCGAATAGGAAACCATGAAGGACTATCACATCAACATCTTTTATAGCGACGCGGACAAGGGTTATATCGCGGATATTCCTGATCTGAACGCCTGTTCTGCTTTCGGAAAAACTCCGACCGACGCCATGAAACAGCGCAACTGGTGAAGAAAGTCTGGCTGGAAGCGGCTCGGGCGACCAGCAAACCCATCCCTAGAGAGAAAACGAGTAAGACAGAGAGGTATCGGGTACGCCATGGCCTGGGGCAAAGAAGACCCGAGCACGTGGGAGCAAAGAGGGGAACGGCTGCTTTCTAGGTCGCAAAGCTGATGCCAAGCGCGGCAGCAACCACCGTCGCCGCCCGGACAGCAAGTCTACCATCAACGCTGAATTCCTATAGTCATTGAATGATCCTCAGCACAAGTCGTGGTCATTCGCCACCAGGAATTGTCTTTGCTCTTAGCTTCCGCTACCCCACCTATCTTCCCATTCAGCATGCCTCGATTAGAGATATCTTGCAAGGATGTTACTACCCGATAGTGTTATTGATTTTATTCATGTTACTGGAGTAATAGGCATTATGCAGTCTTACTGAGGGGCATAAATATGGAATACCATGAACTCCGTCTCCTCCTCGAAGCACCCTCAGTTAGGTTGCTGCGTGCCCAGAACGCTCCTCTTGTGCTCAGCTTTCTCCACCGTATCTTCAAAAAAGAGAATCGACTTTCCATTCCAGAAGGTCAAATAAGCGCAGCTTTGGAAGTGGAGTTGGAAGAGCGGCGTGATGTAGACCCTTCCGCATACCCTCAATCCGCAGATGAGTACCTGGCGGATTGGTGCAGCGACAGTCAAGGCTTTTTACGCCGTTACTATGGAAGTAAATCAGATGAGCCTTTATATGAACTGACAAGCGGTTCTGAAAAGACGTTAATTTGGTTGCTTCAACTGCGTCAGGCCCACTTTGTCGGTACGGAGTCTAGGTTAGAAAGCATATTTTCTGAATTAGAGCAAATACTCAAATACGCATCGAGTGACCCTGATGCACGAATCCGAAAGCTGGAAGAAGAGGCGATAATTATTAAAGCCGAGATCGACCGAATAAGAGCTACCGGTCAAGTCGTTGCGTTTACTCCAGTGCAGATCAATGAACGCTACTCTCATGTGCTTGCCACAGCGAGGGAATTATTGGGAGACTTTCGACAAGTAGAGGATAATTTTAAGCGCATCGCTCAAGAGATTGCCGAACGTCATGTACAGCCCGGTATCACAAAGGGCGCCATTGTTGGACATTTGCTTGATTCCCATGACGCACTCCGCACATCTGAACAAGGGCAAAGTTTCTTTGCCTTTTGGGAACTTCTGCTCTCACCTGAGCGGCAATTCCGATTCCAGGAACATGTTGCCGATATTACTGCGTTGAGAACACTAAACGAGGAAAACCGTAGCAACCTATTGCTGCATCGCTTTATCAACCATTTGCTGCGCGAGGGGGAAAAGGTTGTTGAATCCCATCAGCGAATGTCCGCTAACCTTCGTCGTGTACTTGGTACGACGTACCTAGCTGAACGGCGAAGGGTAGGCGAGCTGATACAAGAGATCCGGCAAACAGCTCTTGTTTTACGGGACAATCCACCTGCAGAGGAAGGTTTCTTCGAAACTGAGGACGCCCCAGACATATTTGCAACTATGAGCCGACCACTCTGGCAAACACCGGGGTCTGTTGCTTTCGATAAACATGTAGAAATGGACGAGAGTGAGTTGAGCATAGAGGAATTGCGGAAGTTCCGTAACCTGCCGCAAATACGACTTGAAGAATTAAGGCGAAATATCGAGTCTTGCCTGGCTCGTGACTACACCATTACGCTCAAGCAAGTATTAACCTTTTTCCCCCCAAAGTGCGGCATGATGGAAGTCCTAGGCTATCTTGTTCTTGCAGACAAAGAGGCCCGACATTTTATTGAAGAGGATTTCGAAACCATCGATCTTCCTCCACCTGGCAGGCAAAGATGGCGTGTGCCGCGAGTGCTGTTTTGTAAGGGATAACCTAATGGATTCGCTCTTCTCTCCGGCTTCATTTGTTAAAGCGAAACTGCTCCAAGCGCCTATTTACCGAGAGGATGGCGAGCTTTGGGTTACCTTGCAATTGCAACAGGAGGAGATTCGGCAGTTCTTTCGACAAATCGGACAGGAACTTATTGTAGACGAAGCCGAAGGCTATTCGTTCATTCGTCAGATTCAAGTAGAAAACGACGAGATGACGATTCCTCGTCTGATGCAGCGTCGACCAATCAGTTATTTGGCTACGCTGCTAGCCGTTTCTTTGCGAGAGGAATTCATCCGTTTTGATGCCGCACCAGGTGATTCAACTCTATTGGTGAAGAATCGTTCTCAGCTGCAAGATCTTATGCGAGATTTTCTTCGAGACTCGACGAACCAGGTACGTGATGTTGCCCGACTCGATCGTGCCATTCAGCAGTTAGTCGAGCTTGGATTTCTGCATCCGTTTGGAGACAAGGACCGAGATGAGTTCGAGGTCATGCGCATCGTGAAAGCACGCATCGGTCCAGATGAGTTGGAAGGTATCAAGGAACGTCTCGTCCGCCATGCTGAATATGGAAATTGACTCGGCGCTCATAGTCGAACACAAACCACTCGCGGGCTTTCGCCTCCGACGGTTGGAGCTGCTCAACTGGGGCACGTTCCATGAGAAAGTTGCTGTACTGTCGCCTGCTGGACGATGGACATTGCTTGTTGGAGAGAATGGCAGCGGCAAGTCCACGGCTGTAGATGCGCTTCGTACATTACTCGTGCCACCTCGCCTCCTCAATTATAATGACGCGTCAGGTGAACAAAAGCGCCGTGATCGAACTAAACGTAGTTACGTATGAGGCACTTGGGCGACCGTCAGCCAGGAGGAGTCAGCAACTGCCATGCCGCAGCACCTCCGTACTCCAGGCCAGTACTCGATACTCTTAGCTGTCTTCAGCAATGAGGAGACTGACGGACTCGTTACACTCGTACAGATTCTCTGGGAGATTAATGAAAAAATAGACGAAGTCTATGCTATAGCGCGTGGAGACAAGAGCATCCCTGAACATTTGTCCAATCTTGGCCAGAGTCGGGAGTTGAAGAAAACTCTTCGAAAGCGAGATTTTGAAGCGTTCGACCGTTTCAGTGCTTACTCCGAAGTGTTCCGCGCTCGGCTTGGCATACCAGGTGAAAACGCGCTAGAGGTGTTTAACCAAGCCATTGGTGTGAAAGAAGTAACCGATATTAACCAGTTCATCCGCAGACATATGTTAGAGCCTTCAGATGTTCTGGAATTTATTCACAGCCGATTGCGTCCACACTTCAATGAACTAGATGCCTGTTGGAGGGCCATTGAACGTGCCGAAAAGCAGCTCGAGATACTTGCTCCTATAGTTGAGTGCCATCGACGTATCGAGGAAGCTAAAGGCCGTAGGCAGGAGTTTGAGAGGCTCCTAGAAGTGGCGCCGATCTACTATGCGGATCTTCATCATCAACTGAGGGAGAAGGAAGCTGAAGCGTTAGCGAACAAGTGGACGGAACTTAAAGGCCGCTACGATGATCTTGACGTAGTCCGCCTTCGTGACGAGGCAGAAAGAGATGCCAAGCTACAGGAGATAGCTGCTGATACCACGCAGCAAAGTATTCTGCGAATTGGAACGCAGATTGAATCGGCAAATGAAAGGCTCCGTTCACGTCAGCAACGATGGCAGGAGCTTAGCAGCCGCCTGGGGATACTAAATCGCCTTCAGGTTATCGAGTCCGAGGAACAGTTCATAAGCGTGCGTGAGGCTGTTGTACAGGAGGAAGGAAAGCTGCAGAGCGACCGCATTGCAGCGGACGAACAACGTGTGAAGTTTCGAATGGAACAAGAGGAAGTGCTAAAACAACGTGGCGAAGTGGCGGGCGAGTTGGAGACGCTCCGCAAACATCGGGTTTTGATCCCTCGAGAGTTCGTCGACATACGTGAAGCCGTTAGCGCAGCGACCGGTGTGACCGTAAAAGATTTGCCCTTCGCTGGAGAGTTAATAGAAGTGAAGTCGGAGTTCCGAGAGTGGACAGGCGCTATCGAGCGATTACTGCACCCATTCAGTGTGTCACTTGTAGTTCCGCAGAAACACTTTCTTCCCGTTGCGCAGTTCATTAACAAGCGACATCTCGGTATCCGTTTCACTTTTCACCGTGTTCCGGAGTCTTATCCGTCGCTTCGCTCTGACGTGGTGGGTGATGGTCATCGTGTGTTCGGGCGCTTAAACTTTCGTGAGCAGAATCCATTGATCAAATGGGTGAAGGGTGAAGTTGCTCGCCGTTTTAATCACGTCTGTTGCACGGATGTAAAGCGTTTAAGTGAAGTTGACTATGGGTTAACGAAAGAGGGCCTTATCCGAGATGGTCAAACCCGCCATATAAAGGACGATCGCTCTGCTGTAAACGACGTTACCCGTTACGTGCTTGGCTGGTCAATCGAGGATAAGATTAAAGCTTTGATGCGAGCCTTCGAACAAACTGAAGCCAGAGCAACAACCGCGGGGCTGAAGGCCAGTGAGATAGCAGTGCAACTTCGCAAGCTAGAGGAGCAACTTGTAGCTGTGAAAGATGTGCTGTCCATCCGTTCGTTTACGGAGATCGATTTCCGTTCTGTCCAAGTCGAATTAGGACGACTCAATCATGAGAAAAGTCAGCTCGAAGAGAGCTCTGACAAACTTAAGGCGCTCAAGGCACAGCTCGATGAAACTCAAAATCGGCTTGTAGATATTAAAAATCACATCGAAGACATTAAACGCAAAACTTGGGATTGTGAAAGGACCATTGGTGAGAACAAGAAGGTTAGAGAAAAACTAACGGTGTTGCTTCAGCAGCACCCAGGGTTCACTCGCGAGACTGTGACACAACAATTTGATGAATTGCAGCTTAAGGATCGCGTTGAGATCGAGAGCATTTCAGTTGTTGAAAAGCAGGTCACCGATCGTCTCAATGGGCAACTCAACTACCAGACGCGCTTGGTGAATGAAGCCCGAGAGGCCATGCTTCCAGCCATGACGAACTTCCTTCGTGATTATCCCGAGCATACGGCTAATTTGCAGGCTAACGCCGATTTTGCTCAAGAGTTCGCAACACTGCTTGCACAAATTAAGAATGAGGAGTTGCCTCAGCATAAGCAGCGCTTCGAGGAGTTTTTGGGTACTAATCTGATTGGCGATATGGCAATGTTCCATACCAATTTGTTGGAGCATGAAAAGGGAATTCGTAACCGGGTAGATTCTGTGAATGGAGCCCTTCGAAAAATTCCATTCTCGGATACCAGTCACGTTCAGATCGTTGCTCAATTTACACGTGCAGACGATATCCGCCAATTCCGTGCTCAGCTCAAGGACTGTCTTGCAGGAGGGCTGCATCCCTCTGCCGAGGATCGGCTCCGCATCTTCGCTCGCATTCGAGAATTGATGTCTAGATTCGAGAAAGATGAACACTGGACGCGACGGGTAACTGATGCCCGCCAGTGGCTGGAGTTCGGCGTGCGCGAAATTACTGATGCCGACGGGCGCGAGGTAAATTACTTCTCTGCTTCGTCGGGGAAGTCGGGTGGCCAGAAGACTAAGCTCGCCTTCACAATCCTAGCCTCAGCCATTACGGCTCAATATGGTCTAGTCAGTGAATGGACAGGAACCGATACATTCCGCCTTGTTGTTATCGACGAGGTCTTTGCTCGTACCGATGAGGCAAACTCACAACGTGCTTTGGAGTTGTTCAAGAACCTCGACCTTCAACTCATTGTTGTAAACCCATTTGATGCTAAAGGCCGCATTGTCGAAGATTACGTGGACAGCTTTCATTTGGCAGCAAATACCGACGGGAGTAATTCGAAACTCCGACGGGCTTCTCGGATCGAATATGAAGCCGCCCGCAATGAATTGGGCAATACTAGCCCCTCGCTAAACCATAAAATATCAGTTACTCCTACCAATGCTTCATCCGGATGAGATTCGACGTCTCTGCCTAAGGAAGTACCCGGCGTTTCTCCGTGCAATAATCATGGAGAAAGGTTTTTTCCCTCTTGAGATTCCATTTGGTCAACCATCCACAACGGATGAATGGGAAAAGCTTCGCCGTGATATCCGAACCCTAGCGCAAGACGATATTGGATATCGAATTGAATGGAGTGAGATAAATACTCGCCGTTGGGGAAAACAAAAGCTACCTAGAAGAGTGTGGTTTGAAAATGAAGCGGAGTTTCTCCGAGCTATCCATAAGGAGAAGGAGATAGATGTTTTTCGATGCAATGTGAAGTTAACTCGTCAAATGTGTCCCATGCTCGAAAGCTGGTTGCTAGCCAACACATTGCGTCTTGTTGAATTCGCTGACTCATGGTTAGGCCTTCTGAAAATGTGTCAGTACTTTCTAGCCCACCCGTTCCCAAAGGTTTACGCTCGAGAAATCCAGGTCGAAGTTGGCACGAAGTTTGTGGAAAGGCACGAAACCATACTTCGAGGTCTCTTGGATCATATTCTCCCAGAATCGGCGAAAGTGAACGCAGAACGGTTTGAGGAGCGATTCGGCCTTCGTTTCGATGAGCCGCTCATTCGATTCCGACTTTTAGATAATAGTTTAAGAGATCGCCTGCATTTGTCGGTGGACGACTTGGCCGTACCTCTGTCGCAGTTTCGCTCACAGAACTGGAGTCACTTGACTGTTGTTATTACGGAAAACAAGATGAGAACCACCTTTCTTACGCTACCATCAATACCCAATGGTCTTGGTATCTGGGGTGGAGGTGGAGCCGCGGAATTATTAAAGTCGGTCGATTGGCTATCGACTTGCCAGATTTTCTATTGGGGAGACATTGATGTACATGGATTTCATATTCTATCGAGTCTTAGACGCGCATTTCCCATGATCAAAAGCGTAATGATGGATGAAAGTACGTTAGAACAGTTTCGAAACTATGCTGTCAAAGCCATGCCGGCTAGATATCAAGATATTGGAGGTTTAACGAAAGAAGAGGGGCAGATCTATCAAACAGTGAACACTGAGGCAGTCCTCTTGGAACAAGAGAAAATACCTCACTCACATGCATCCCAGATGCTCTCTCAGGCTTTGAGGTATCCTGGATGATGCCGTGCATAGCACGGCATGGACCTGTTAATGTGTTTCTACAGCTGGCCAGTCTCGCCTGCCCACAACTTCACCGTCCGATCCCACGACGCACTGGCCAGTTTCATCCCGTCCGATGACAGGGCAAGGCCTCGAACGCCTGCGGTATGGGCCTTGATGGTTTTGAAGCATCGTCCGTTCGACAAGTCCCAAAACCGAATGGTGTTGTCGTCGCCGGCGCTGATGAGCACTTTGCTGTCTGGCGTGACGGCGAGTGAGCGCACCCAGCCTGTATGGCCTTTCAGTGTCCGTTGTTCCGCCATCTGCGGCATGTCGAACAGCTTGATGGTCTGGTCACGGCTTCCGGTGATGAGCAGTTTGGCATTGGGCGTGAATGCCATTGCGCCAATCCAATAGTCCATCGGCTTCTGAAATCCCCCGTCGTCTTCGACAAAGTATCCGCGCGTCTCGCTGGTGTCATCGCTATGCTGCTTCCAATGGCCATTGTGGACGATTTTTTCCTCTCCGCTGGGTAAGACCTCCCACAGCTTGATCTTGCCGATGTCCATTCCACTAGCTAGATGAATCCCATCCGGCGAAAACGCGACGCAGACAGACCAGTTGTGTTCGTACTGGTCCTTGCCGAGGAGGGTCATGAGCTCGGTGCCGGTGGTGACTTCCCAGATCTTGATGTCT